>JANPBU010000015.1:0-3750 GCA_031430595.1 Acidimicrobiia bacterium | reverse complement strand
CAACTGAGCTACCTCGGCATGGTTCACGGTAAGTGAGCGAGGCACTGTTACAGGATTGTCCGAGAAAAATCAAGCGGCCCGGCCATCCGTCATCCGAGAGGGCTCTCTAAGGAGGATGTGGCGAGGAGGGAAGTCTGCAATTATCCTTGACTCGCCCACTAGCAGGCTATGGGGAAAACCCGGATTGAGGGAGACCGATGCGTTCGAACCCCACTCGCATGTGCCGTCGACGCCCATCCGTGATGGGGGCCTTCCTTCTTGGTAACCGTTCCCTAATTCCGTGGACACCTCCTGGTTAGTCTACCGCCGTCCTCGCTTCGTACTCGGCAGAGGAGTCATAGCCGAGGGTCGAGTGACGGCGCCTTCGATTAAAGAACACTCCATATACTCGAAGAGGTCGTGCTTCGCGTCTTCACGGGTCGCGTCATGCCGATGGGACACGAGCTCGCGCTTGAGTGTCCCGAAAAAGTTTTCGACGCAGGCGTTGTCCCAGCAGTTACCGGTGCAGCTCATGCTGGTGAGGAGGCCGTGCTCGCCGAACAGACGCTCGGTAGCGCGTGGCGGCATTAGGGCTGGACGATCGACGAAGCCGGTCTCGCTCGGCTGTCTCCGCTCATCTGGCGGCACATCAACTTCCTCGGGCGCTATGATTTTTCCTTGCCTGAGAGGGGGCCCCTGAAATTCGGACAGTGTGGTAAGTGGTAGCCTGGCTTCACCGAAGCCACCAGGTGGTGGCGAACTAGAGGAGCGGGCGATGAAGAGAACACGACGGAATCACAGAGCGACGTGTAAGGCGCAAGTCGCGCTGGCGGCGGTCAAAGGCGACAAGACGCTGGCGGAATTGACCGAGCAGTTCCGAGTCCATCCCACCCAGATCACCGAATGGAAACAACAATTGCTGGCGCGGGCCGCTGATGTCTTTGGTGGGACCAAGCCGACGACGGACACGCCGGATCTCAAGACCCTCCACGCCAAGATTGGCCAACTGGCCCTGGAGCATGATTGTTGAGCCGGGGCGCTCACCAAGGCGGGCTTGCGGAGCGCAAAACCATGATTGATCGCACCCATCAACTGCCTGTACGGCGGCAATGCCAGCTGCTGAAACTGGCCCGCTCGACCGCCTATTACCAACCGACACCAGTATCAGAGACGGCGCTCGCGCTGATGCGGCGGATCGACGCGCTGGATCTGGCCCATCCGTTTGCTGGCGCCCGCATGCTGCGGGACCTCTTGCAGAGGGACGGCCATGCGATTGGGCGGCGGCACGTCGCGACCCTGATGAGGCGCATGGGTAGTGAGACAGTGTATCGCAAGCTGCACACGAGCTAGCGGCATCACGCCCACACAGTCTCTCCCATCTCCTACGCGATCTGGAGATCGCACGTCCCAATCACGTGTGGGCCGCCGATATTACCTATAGTACGCCCAACCAACGAAGCCCGCCTGTCTGGGGCTGAGTTGCTTGAGCATGTCTGGAATGCATGGCTCGATGGAGTTGCTGTAGCAGTCACGAGCATGCCCTCCCTCTGCTACGAGAAGGAGTGAGCCGAAGCGGCGGTGACTTGCCGGACACTGGCAAGGTGACGAAGTCCGCGGGAAACGGGGCTTGAGGCGAAGCGGTTACGCCAAGATGAGCCTCTAGGCTGAGCATGGGACGGTTGAGGAACACAAACCTATTGACACGCATCTGAGGGTTGAAATGTCACCCCTGCCTACACCGCTTAACAGGCAGGACGCGGATCGGAGCCAGTCCTCCGTATGGACTGGGACGGCGAATGAGGGCTGGACATGTAGGCCAGCCAGCAGGGAGTCATGGAGCGCGCGTAGCTAGACCGTGACAGCCGCGACGACTTGCGGAACGCAAGGAGAAAGACTGCGATAGGCAACCTCGCCCGTGTGTGAAGTCCAGCATGTGAACTGGGGAAGGCGTGTACCGATGACAAGGGAGTGTGTCCCCTGATGCGGTACACGTTGACGGAGCCCTCGTAGTAGTCCGAGGCCGGGAAAGCTGGCCACATGGCGAAGGGGGGCAGTTTGAGTGGTTTGCTTGGCGGATTAACTGACCACAATGAGGTGAAGACCTTTGATAATCAGTGAAATGCAAAGCAAGCTGGCGAAGTGGTCAACGGAGAACACCGAACGCAAGTTCGATCGACTCCTGAGACTGATTGCTGATAGCGCTTGGCTGGCCGAAGCCGCGCGCATCACGTTCGCATCCAGTGGTGCGAGAACGCCGGGCGTCGATGGGGTCGACAAGGCCATGATGACGGGAAACCTTCACCAGGAACTGGCGACGATGCGTGCCGAGCTGTTAGCGGGCTGCTACAAGCCGCGACCCGCACGGCGCGTGTACATACCGAAAGCGAACGGCCAGTTGAGGCCCTTAGGTATCCCCAGTCTGCGGGATCGAGTGGTCCAGAGAGCGATGCTGATGGCCATGGAGCCGATATGGGAGAGTGATTTCCATCGTGCGTCCTATGGTTTCAGGCCCGCCCGGAGTGTGCACCATGCGATACGAACGGTCAAATTGCAGCTGCAGGAAAGTGATGAGCAAAGAACGGCAGGTCGCTGGGTGATAGAGGGCGACCTGGCCAGCTACTTTGATACCGTCCATCACCGCCTACTGCTGAAAGGCGTCCGCAAACGTATCGCTGATCAGCGCTTCCTTGCCCTGCTGTGGAAGTTTATCAAAGCAGGCTGTGTTGATCGGGGTCTATTTTGCGCCGCGAGCGAAGGCGTTCCGCAAGGGGGAGTCATCTCTCCGCTGCTATCCAACATCATGTTGCATGAATTCGATGACTGGATGGAAGCGAACTACCTGAGCAAGAAGGTGCGCAAGGATCGATGGGCGTGGAACTTCGGAATTCTCAAACAGCGACCGATTGCTGCGCGAGAGAACCGGCAGTGGAAACCAGCCGTATCCTACTGCCGCTACGCGGATGATTTCGTCGTGGTCGTCAAAGGAACCCACGCGCATGCTGAGGCGATACGCGAAGCGTGCCGGACGTTTCTGGAAGGGAAGCTCAAACTCATGTTGAATATGGAGAAGACCCATATCACCCACGTGAACGACGGCTTTGTCTTCCTCGGCCACCGCATCATTCGCAAGCGGGGACCACGAGGTCATCTGCGACCGGTCACGACGATTCCATGGGAGAAGTACCGGAGCTTCACGGACAAGCTGGTCAAGGAACTGTCTGGCAATTACAGCGTGAACAGAATGGACCTGATGGAAAGCCTGAACCGGAAACTCTCGGGGTGGGCGAACTTCTATCAATACACCGACTATACGGCGACCGTCTTTAGCCGAGTGGACCGGACCGTCTTCTGGAAGCTCGGACATTGGCTCGCGCGCAAGTATCGGCGAGGATTCCCGAGCCTGATGCGCGAACACGTCCGGGCACCAGAACCGGGGCGCGCCACAACTTGGGTACTGAAGGGACAGAATAGTCGTGGGTGGTATGGCGAGCAGGCGCTTCGGCGTCTCGTCACCAGCCGCAAAGGTCAGTTCAGGTGGCGGAACCCGGAAGGGAACCCGTACCTTATTCGCGACGAGCATCGCACGTTCCTCGAATCGCGCTACGCTGACGTGGCTTTTGCTTTAAGCAACGCTTGAATGGAGAGCCGGATGCGCTGAGAGGTGCAAGTCCGGTTCGGGGAGGAGAGGCCGGGAGATAGTTCGACTACGCCCGGTCTCTCACTCCACTCCCGATGGCGCGAGGCTTTGTGTATTTGTTTGCGGTCCTCGAC
>JANPBU010000014.1:0-5153 GCA_031430595.1 Acidimicrobiia bacterium | reverse complement strand
ACCCGTCCGGTGCAATCCTCGCCTTGCTCACAATCGCAGCGAGCCTTGTCGGTGGCCTCTACCTCGGAGCACAAGCCGCAGCACTCATCGTCCACCATCAACCACTCGGCCACATGCCAATCGACACCGTCTTCACATTCGTGTCAAAACTCCCACACCACCTCAGAAACCCAGCCATGGCATGGCCACCCGGAAAATGGACACCGAACCTCACCGGCCCAATCCCTTTCTGGACGTGCACCGCCGTCACATGGATCACGATACTGCTCTGTGTACTTGCGATCTTCCGCGCGTTTCGAACAACAGGTGATGTCGGGCAGGATCGCAAACCACGATTCGGGGCGCCAGCATGGTCACGCGAAGCCACCCGCAAAGACCTCGAACCACTCATCATCAAAGGACCAACCGCCGGACGAACCATTCTTGGTCGGGCGTGCGGCAAACTCATCGCCACCGAAGACCGAGCTTCACTGACACCAAAAAAGATACGTGAACGTACCGGTGACCGAGGAGGCGTACTCGTCGTCGGACCGGCCCGATCAGGAAAGACCGTCATCGCAATCGGTGCGATCCTCGAACACGACTGGGGACCCGTGATCGCGTCATCCGTCAAAACCGATCTCCTCGCAGCGACGTTCTTGCGTCGAAGCCAGCTTGGAACCGTAGCAATTTTTGATCCGCTCGGAGTCATCGAAGACCATGTCCGGGGTGACGCCGAACTTGTTGGATGGTCACCGTTGCACACCGCCAGAACCGCCGTCGGCGCCCAACAAGTCGCGTCACAACTCCTCGACGCGGCACCAATCGATTCAAGCGTCCGGAACAACGACTTCTGGGCCAACCACGCCCACCGCCTCGCATGGGTCACCCTCTACGCAGCAGCACTTGACCGCCGATCAATGCGTGACGTTGTGCTGTGGACCAGCCTCGGTCACAATCCCGACAACACCACACCAGGCACCGACGCCATTACCGACATCCTCAACACCGCCATGAACGACCCTATGCACACAGATGATTGCGAACTCGCAATCTCAATCATCGAAGGGATCTGGGAAGACGCCGACGAAACCCGCTCCGGTATCTACGCATCAACCCAAACCCTGTTCGCCCCGTGGGAAGACACCCGCATCGCCCGGAATGCTTCACTCGAAACAACCATCAATCTCGAATGGCTCTACGCCGACAGCCTCGGGACCAGCACAGGGCGAAACACGCTGTACGTTTGCATGCCAGAACACCCCAAAGACGCCGCAAGATTCGCCGTCGTGTTCGGTGGACTCATCAGCGCGCTTACCGATGCTGCCTACGAGAAACGTAACCGCACGAATACTGCAATACCGAACCTGTTACTCGTACTCGACGAAGCCGGGAACACCGCCGCCTCATGGCTCCCGCAAATCTCGACAACCTGCGCATCAGTCGGGATCACGCTCATGACCTTCTGGCAGTCCCTCGCCCAAATCGAACACCGATACCGAGACCAAGCACCAACCCTGTTCACAAACCACCTCACCAAAATCTTCTTCGGAGGAATCAGCGACGGACTCAGCGGAACCACCGCATCGCAACTCACCGGCAACCACGAAGTCCAAACACGATCACGATCAATCGACCGAGCCCACAGCAACGGACGAAACAGCGAATCGCTCACCGCCGTCGCAACAGCACTCGTCCCACCAGAACTACTCCGCCAAATCCGGCCAGGCGACGCCCTCTGCATCCACGGCACCCTACAACCCATCCACCTCCACACCCGCCGCTACTGGAAAGTCCGCAACCTCCAACTTCGAGCCAACGGTCAAGCCCCCGACCCGCTCGAAGCCAGCGGCATCCTCGACGGTCGACGCCTCGCCGCACGCCTACACAAACACGCTGGGTAGGAACTCGCTCTACAACGACACAGCGTCTCTTGATTTAAGGGTCGTCGTCGAGCGGTATCGTTAGCCATGCCTCGTTGAGCGGCCAACAAGCTCATCCTCCAGACCCAACGCACTGGAGTAAACCATGAACACTTTTGTAAAACTGGCCCGCCTCGCCGCTTTCATGATGTGGCTGATACTTCGAGTAGTTGAAGCGGTACTGACAGCAGCCATTTTGACACTCGCTTGGCTCCTCGCACCCAAAGCGATGCTCGCGATCCGGCTGATAAGACCAGTAAAATTGCTTCGCAGGCACTATTGAATTTCCCTCACGGGCCCAACACTGCGGACCGAACTTGCGATGTAAGTAGCAACTCGAAGCGATCGTCCTCATGGTCACTGACCAGAAACGAGAGACCGCAGGAAACGGATCGGAAAGACTTGAAGAAACCGAAACGGGAAGTTGGCCCCTCACGGTTTTATCGGGCCCAAGGCCTCCGGCATACCGCATGATATCGAGCAGTCCAAAGCGTCGATTATTCCGCAGATATCGGGCACGATGCGGTGGGTTCAGCGGTCATTCGGAGCGCATTAAAGGGAGCCAGGGAGGTTTGTAGTTGAGTGTGAACGCCAGCACCGAGAACCACAAGAACTGGATCGAAGGCGCCCGACCCGCGCTTGCAGGTCCGTGCGGTCCTGGTATATGTTCTCCACCGGCGCGTATACCGGTGCCTCACGAGAACAGGGTGGCGCAGTGCGGAAAAGCGGGCGATGGTTATTTGCTGGGGGCCTAATTGCAGTTGCAATGGCGACCATGGGACCTCACGATGTGGCTCTCGGCCAGAGTGGTTCTTACTCTTCGGCCGGAGTGACGTACCGACATTTTCTTGTACTCGGCGACAGTTACAGCGCCGGGAACGGAGCAGGCGAGCACTACGGTCCGGCGGGCTGCTGGAGATCTCGTGCGCAGTTCGTCGAACTGTTGAAACGCGACTTCGAGACCGCCTCGACTAACACCAACTTCAACCGCTCCGATGTATGGAACCGTGCGTGCAGCGGAGCGGTCACCAACGACTTCTGGAGCGAACACCAAAATCGGCTGGCTCGCTTCAATTCTCAGCTGACCGAAGCTGACTGCCGTGGCCGCATCAGTGCCGACTCTACAGAACGGGTCACAGCGACCTTCAACTCGGGGTACACGACTTGTACCTCGTATATCCCAGCGCAGGTCGAGTGGGTTCGAAATCCACGTAGTCCTGGGAACGTAACGCTGACGTTCGGCGGCAATAACCTTGGATTCGCCGAGATTGTAAAACAGTGCTTTGTTCCCATCTCCCGCAAACTCAGTGATTGCTCGAACAATCTGGCGTATGCGGAACAAAATCTTCAGTCGACGATCTACGACGTCGAAGCAATTCTCCATGAGATCGCCTCGCGCGGCAAGAAAGCGTTCTACCTCGGCTACCCGTACTTGGTCGAGGCTGGCTACACACTCAACTTCACAGCGATAGGAAGCCGCGTCCGTGCTCTACAGGACCTAGCCACAACCCGCCAGGCTGAGATGGTCGCGCGCGTCGCAGCTCGCTACCCGTCCGCACGACCCGTTTTCATAGACGTGCGAACTGCGTTCCAAAACGGGGAGCCCTGGGCGAACGGAAAAAACCCGAATCGACTGATCGTGGAACCAACTGACTCGGCCATGAAAGATACCTGGTATCACCCAAATCCCGCCGGCCACGCAGCCGAGAAGGTCCTACTGGCCCAACAAAGTTTCTATTTCAGCGGCGTGCTCGGCGATTCCACCACCGGCCCCCTCCCAGTAAGGCTGACCGTCGATCCGGTAGTGACTGGCCGGCCCGGCGAACAAGTCTTTCTCACTGCGCTCCAGTCGTCGTTCAGCACACCGCCGGTTCCCTCGTTCACCTGGGACGTGGGGAGCGACGGGATTGTCGACTGCTTCTCGACCACCCCAACCTGCACCATGGTCGCACCCTTAGCGGAAGGCGACCTTCCCCTGACGGTACGACTGACCTCAGGCGCGCAAATCGCCACCGTCCGGCAAACACTCCGGCTTTCCTACGACGACGATTCCGTGGGTGCGGGCGACAACTGCCCTACCTCATCAAACCCTGACCAGGTCGACGTGGATGCCGACGGAGTCGGCGACGTCTGCGACGCCGACTACCTCGCGCTCCAGTTCCCGGTCCAAGCACAAGGGACCTGTTCCTACCCGACGGGGACGACGAGCCTGCTTGCGCCCGAGTCGATGCTCCTACACAACCAGACGGCACAAGCAGTGTCTCTTTATTACCGAAACCCGGAATGCCAAGAAGTGTTAATCGGCTCAATCGGCGTGGGGTCGGCCGTCACCCTGCACCGATGGCCGCAACATGTCGTCGTCGGACGGATAGCCGGAGACCTTGTCGGAACCGTACTGCCATTGATCAGACCCATCTCGTACACGTTCGACGTTCCAACTTCCACAGCGTTGGTGCCGGGCCGTTTGGTGGATACGCGTGCTGGCGCTGCGACGGTTGACGGGTTGTTGGCGGGAGGTGGTTCGCGTGCTGCTGGGTCTGTGTTGGAGGTACAGGTTGGTGGTCGTAGTGGGGTCGCACCTGGGGCTGAGGCGGTTGCTTTGAATGTGACTGTCGCAGATCCGGTCGGTGCAGGTTTCGTCACGGTGTTTCCGTGTGGTTCGGCTCGGCCCCTGGCATCGAATCTGAACTATCTGAGTGGGGTGGTCGTGCCGAACATGGTGATTTCGAAGGTAGGTGTTGGCGGCAAGGTGTGCATGTTCGTATCGGCATCAACACATCTAATCGTCGACGTCGGCGGCTACAGCCGGCCGGGACCAGCGCTTAGCGCGCTTGATGAGAACTCCGCACCTGTCAACTCCGTCTCGCCTCAGGTGAGCACGGCTCCCGACATCCGCTACACCGTGCGCTGAGCCCGGGACGACGACCACATCCACGTCACCACCGCGTACTGGCCCCATATGCCCTAGCTATTAACGTGCACTTATCAATATTGTGGTGGTTCAACTCGCTGCACCATCGTTGTTGTCGACTGATTTTGACGGAACTGGGCATTTAAACGTCGATGACGTGACTCAGGGGAATCTTGAAGTTGGTAACGACGGTAGAGCGTGGGGGGTGTTCCTATGATTTTGTCAAGCGGTTTTGAGTAGGTTTTCGTTGTTTTTTTGTTGTTGGCGTTCGGGTTGTGTGAGGTAGTTCTGTTCGTTGTGGAGCATATGGAATAGGGCTCGTGTTTTGCGGTTCGCGAGGC
>JANPBU010000013.1:0-281180 GCA_031430595.1 Acidimicrobiia bacterium | reverse complement strand
CGAGGATTGCACCGGACGGGTCGCCGCCGCCGTTGTTGTTGGTTTGGTTGGTGTTCATGGTCGTCGGGGCGATCAGGCGGCGGTGGCTGCGAGGTGGTCGGCGACGGCTCTGACGCGTTGTTGTGCTCGTCGGCGGGAGATGAACAGGCCGGGTGCTTGTTCGGCGGCGGTGGCTGCTCCGGTGAGGACTCGGGCGAAGAGGTTGGCGTCGGCGAGGCTGACGGTGTGCGCGGCGACGCTGTTGGTCAGGGCGGTGAGTGCGAGTTCTTCGCCGGTGGTGGCGAGGGTGTTTCGTCGGATTGAGATGAGTGGGAGTTGTGTTTGTTCGATGTCGTTGGCGAGGCCGGCTGGTTGAGCGATTCGGTCGAGTCGCCGGTAGTACATGCGGATCGGGTTTTCGGCGGCGTGGATGATCATCCCGACCGGCCATGGGTACGGGGCGTTTTCTGCGAGGAGAACGCTCGCTTCGATGAAGGCATTGACGATGACCGCGGCGTGGTCATCGCGTTCACGTTCCGGGACGTTGTGTGATGCGAGTTGCCGGGCGATCCATGGTGCGAACGCTTCAACGATCCCGTACCGGGCGAGTGACTCCTTGGCCGCGAGGGTGAGGAACGCGTTGAGGATTCCGTCTGAGTCAGGTGATCGGTGGCTGGCGGCGTTGATTGCTGCGGCGGCGTCGGGATAGTTGGTGAGGACGGGGTGAGTGTTGGTCCAGGTTCGGTAGAGGCGCCGGTTCCTGGAGGTGGTGGCGGTGTTGTGGAAGTCGGATCGGATGGCAGAGAGGATGTTCATGCCACAGACGATGAAGCGTCAACGTTGCTGCACACGTTGCTGCAAAGGTTGCCACGCAAGCATTTATTGGTTGCTACCACCAGATTTATGGGTTGCCAACGGCCCGTAAAGGTTGCTGCACGGATCGGTATACGTTGCCGCCGTGCTGTTCAGAGGTTGCTGCGACCCGGAGTCGCCCGGTCTACCCGAAGAGCGAGTGCGGCTACTTGCCAGCGGTTTTCGTGGCCGGTTTCTCGAACAGGTCACCTGAGAGGTGGAGCACAAGACCGTTCTTTGTTACTTCGAGAGGACCGAATATCGCTGGTTTCTGTGATTCACCAACGGCGTGCCGTGCGACTGCTTCAGCAATTTTTGTGTTCGTTGCGCGGGAAGTCATTGCTCGATCTCCAGATGTGTCGGCTTGTGTCGTTTGGCCACGAGTACCAAGGTAGCGGTCGGTCTGTCGGGCAAGGCACATCGCGTGTTGCTCAACGGGAACGTCCACGGCGGACTGAACGGTTCTCCCCTTCGAGGTGTTCGGTGACGGCTTTGGTGATGGCGGTTACTTCGTGCCGGTTGCTTTCGGTAGGCCCGGTTGCCCTCCGTAGTGGGGTGTCGCCTTCGAATGCGCCATGGTCGGGGGTGATGCCTTGGCGGTGCCTCCAGCGTTCGATACTCGTGGCCGCTTTGTCCCATCGTTGCGTCGACTTCTCGTCGCTTTCGGGTCGTTCGCCGAGAACATCGGCGAGGTAGCGGGAACGTTTGTCGACTGCTTGGCCGATGTGGGTTTCGAGTTGCTTGTCGAGTTTTGCGATGAGTTTGTCATCGAGCGGCAAGATCGATCGGGCAGTTTTCAGTCGCTGGGCGAGTGTGACAACTTCGGCCTGATCGTGACCTGCGTCCTGCGACAACGATGATCCCGGCCGTAGTTGTTCGAACCGGGCGAGTGCTGCTTCTACCTTTCCGCTCGGCACTAAGGGTTGCGTTACTTGCTGTTGAACGGTCGAACGGATGACGTCATCCCATGCTGGTCGTAGCGGCGAGTTTGCTGGTGGTCGTTCACCGTACTTGTCGATAAGTTCAGCACTCGGACGATGCAGAGCATCTCGTGCGGCACTATCGGCTGCGTGGTGAAGGGCACGTAACGCTGCTGGGTTGGTGAGGGCTTGTTGTCGGAGTTCGTTGATGTTCTGCGCGCGTAGTACATGGATGTTTTCGGCGTTGGGGTCGGTTGCTGCGGCCACGGTTGCTCCTTCGGGGGCGTTGAGATGCGTTGCGAGTTTGTCGAGTGTTTCTCGGGTGTCGGTGAGGATGGGCAGGCCAACGTCGGATCGTGTCTGTGTTGGGTCTAGATCGTCTCGGCTCACCAAATAGATGCGTGCATCGGATGTGCCACGGGTGAGGCCGACATAGATGCCTTCGCGTGTCGAGGTGTCGGTGGCGATCATGCGCCCGGCGGCGTAGGTGGCTCCTTGCGCGGCGTGGGTGGTGATTGCGTAGGCCGGCGCGAGTCCACCTTCAACACCGGTGCGTATTTGTTGAACGAGGAAGTCGTGAGGAATGGTGAGAGTGCCGTGTCGATCGAAGGCAACTGTGATCTCGGGACGCCCAGTGTCGTTAGTGTTGATCCCAGTTATGGTTCCGGTTGCGGCGTTACGAAGGAAGTGTCCGTCGTTGAATCGCAGCGTGCGGTCTTGTGTTCGGGTGATGACTTGATCCCCAACGTGTAACCGTTCACCACCAATGGCGATGCCCGCCCCGGTGAGGGTTCCGTCGGCGATAAGTAGTGCTTGGGCTCGTTGGTTGAGTTGGCGTCGGACGGTGTGGGATTCGGCCATCATTCGTGACTCGCGTGTTTCGGTTGTTCTGTCCACATACCAATCAGCAGCGAGGCGATCCAAAAGTTCTGGTGCACTGGTCGCGGTGATGATTCGGTTGTTGGTATCGAGTCGTTGGAGGGCTTGGGCGATGTGTCCGTTGCGGTAGTCGGCGTTGGCAAGTTTTACGTCGGTCATGTGTGACGCGGCTTGTCGACGGTTCGTCTCGAGGGTTGGTACTCGGTCGCCGAGATCGTTCACAAGATGCGCCCAAAGTCCGCCAGCTTCAACCGATCGATGTTGCGCCGGGTCGCCGATAGTCCGCATGATCGCTCCAGCTTCGGTGATTGCTTTTATGAGTTGGTGGTGGTCACGGTTGGCAAGGGTGGAGGCTTCGTCGACGATCAATACGGTATTGGAACCGAAGGGTTGGCCGCTGTTGTCAAGCTCGGCGAGTAGCGACGCAACGGTGCGTGTTTGCATGCCGGTTGCTGCTTCCAGAACTTCGGTGGCTGTGCCCGTGACGGACGCGCCGATGGGTGTGTATCCGGCTTGTTCGAATGCCCGGGCTGCGACTTCAAGGGCAGCGGTTTTCCCGGAACCTGCTGGCCCGACGACCGCCATGAATTGATCGGTACGCGTAGTGATCGCTTGAACCATCGCTGCCTGGTCGTCACCAAGGGTATGGCCGGTTTGGTGTTCCCAATCGCTAATGGCGGTGGCAACGTGTGACAGGGTGGTCGGGGCCGGTTGGTGTGAGTTTGTGTATGCGCCGATGACGGCTCGTTCCATGTTGAGCACGGCAGTGGTGGTGTACCAGTTTGTTTCGCCGGTTCGGGTGATCTGCGCGCTGGTCATATCCAGAGCGACAACGCTTTGGCCGGTCAGGTAGAAATCGGTGAGCCGGTCGATTGTGTCGTATCCGAGTCGGGTGCCGGGGCCGTGGAAGCCGTCCCAGTCGATGATGGATTGCACGACGTCTTTTCGGGAGAAGACCCCGTTGTCACGTGTGACCCCGACGGGTGAGTCAAGCCATTTCAAGACATTTGTTTCATCGGCCACGGTGAGGTCGCGGTGCTCTGTTTGGGTTTGGAGTTGCTGCCAACGGTCAGTCGAGAGACCAACGTCGTCGAGCAACGAGTGCCAGTTGTTTTCGAGTGCGTCCCAGTCGGTTGGGTGCTGTTTTCCTTGTCGTGTGGCGAGCGCAGCGATGGTTCGGGCGGCGGCGGATTCGAGACCGAGTTCATCGGTGAGGGTGGTGATTTCGGCCCGCCGTGTCGAGAAGGCGTTGACTTGTTTGCGTGTGACGCCTTCGATGTCGGCAAGGCCTCGTTCGACGGGCTGCCAAGCAACGCCGAGGTGCTCGGTGAGGTGTTGACGGGTAACGGCCCCGGCAACGTACCCAGCGGTTTTGGCGTGGTAATGAAGGAGACGGGAGTCGAGTGCTTGGGTGCGCCGGTTTGCAGCTCCGATGTTGGCGATAACAACATGGTCATGAAGTTGCGGTTCAAGGTTGCGGTTAGTGAGGTGCCGATACGAAGCAGCCCAAACACCATCGGCCTTTGCTGTCCCTCGGCCCCGTCGCACGGCGAGCGCCTGGTCTTCAAGATACGCAACCGCCGCGTTCGTTCCAGCATCGAGCGCGGCCTCGATGACCTTTCGATGCTCCGGCGTCGAGCGTGCCCAAGCCAACGAAATCGATTTCTCAAACGACACTGTTACGTCGTAAGCAACAACCACCTTCTGCTCCCTACGCGTGCTTGCGAATCGTTCGACGTCGTCTCGTCGGAACATCCAGTCACCTTGCTCGTTCTTCTGGCCCGGCAGGGCTGCGTGACGGGCATTTGCGGGTAGCTGCTGTTCGACTGCGACCTTTCGAACATATCGATCTGACGTGTGGAGCAGCGCAGCGACTTGTTCCGAAGAAAGCAGTTCGTCCGGCGGTCCATTCGGCGGCACATCAATATGCGAACGTTGAGCATCGGCTCTGCTAGCGGACCCGACCGTTTGAACGAGCAGCTCGTTTGTTAGCGGATGTCGCCCACCGAGTACCGATCTGAATTGCTCGACAGCAATCGGTCCAGCGAGTTGAAGCCCGTCAACACCACGGCCACGCCACACTCCAGCGCTCGTTGGTGTGTCTGCGTAGTACCCAGCGATCGACGAATTCGGCTCCGGTCGTTGAGCACCGCGCTGCAGGTAGTCAATGATCTGATCGATCGCCCCACCAGTCCCAGAAACCGAAGAACCCAGAGGCGTCACAGAAACAATCGGCACCTCCCCCTATTCGGCTCTCCAAGATTGGAAACGCAGTTTCTGTCATACGTGTGTCGCATACTTAACCAGGGGCAGCTTTGTAATCGGCTCCGCTCACGAACTGAAAAGGGAACTAGATGAACAACCCACGAACACTGCTCGGATCGATTTGGGATCGGCAGCCTCCGATAGCTGGCCCTATTGAGACTTTCACGCGGGCCGAATCCTCGGATCCGACGCCGCCTCAACCGGAGGGCATCACGGCTGTTCGAGGCGAAACCAGCGCCCAAACGGCACCGGATGAGAATTTCACGAAGACCCGAGGGGAATCTGTCGACCCGCCGGATGAGACGAGAACCCGGGGCGAATCATCTTGAGTGGCAGCCGACCATGCGATGTTGTCTTGGTGGGAAACCATCTAGATCCGCATGTAGAGGCGGTGGGAAAACAAATCCGAGTTCAAGGGGCTGATTTTCGGAGGGTCAATTTGCAGGATATTCGCTCGGCCGTAATTGAAGTGAGCCCGAATGGAGTGATGTTGTGCCAAGCAGGTAGGCCATCTATCTTCGATTCCAAGACGTCAGTTTGGTGGTTCCGCTCCGGATCTGTTCCGACGGCTGATCTTGCCCCCGATGACGCTCAGCTTGCGCGTGATGAAGGTCCGCACTTATTGGTTGGCTTGCTCAGGTCGGCCGGGGTGCGTTGGTTTGATGACCCCGCAATCGTTCAAGTGGCGGAGCAGAAGCTGTATCAGCTTCGGGTGGCTAAGGCGCTGGGAATCGCTACACCGGACTGGACCGTCACGAACTCGGTTGACACAGCTAGCGCCTTCGCAAAGGGTCGAACGGTGGTCGCAAAGGCCTTATCTCCAGGCGTCGGAATCGCTCCGTTTGTCACTACCGTTGGACAGTCCGATCTCCACCAGGTCGCAGTTCTACCTGTTTTCCTTCAGAACCGTGTCGACAGCTCTGCAGATTTCCGCGTTGTCAGCGTCCGCTCACAGAGCTGGGTGTGGCGACGAATTAGAGAGGAAACGACCGTTGATTGGCGTGTCGTCGACCCCAGCGGAAAAGGGTTTTCCCGGGTTGCGCACGACAAGTTGTCGAGTCAGGCCCGGCGCGTTCAGGAATCGTTGGGGCTAACCATGAGTGTTCAAGACTGGCTGGAGACGAAAGCCGGACCTGTCTTCCTTGAAGCAAACCCTCAGGGAGCGTGGATGTTTTTGGAAACGGCTGAAGTCGAAGTAGCTACAGCCTTTGCCCATCATCTGTTAGGCGGGTCAATTGACTAGTCCCGAAAAATCCAAAGACGGCAAATGGCCAACTGCAATTCAGCGGTTCCGTTACGACTTCCGCACAGAGGAAAAGGCTCCCAACAATGACGGTGCGATCGCCCCGTCTCCGCTCGACTTGTCGTGGGTCGAAAAAATCCCTGGTGAATCGCTCGCACTCGCTCTCGATGTCGCTAGGCGAGCAAACGATCAATCTCGGGAAAGGGTTTCGGTTACGGAGAACAAGGCGAACCGGACCGGCCAAACAGCTTTGACGTTATTGGGATTCGCCGTTGCTCTGGGTTCCTACCAAGGCACCGTAGCGCTGAACGGGTCAAAACTCCTTTTCCTGTTGATCGTTCCGAGCATCGCTGCCGTAATTTTCTTGAGTTTGGCGGCGATAGAAGCCTTCGAGATTGATCGAGTCGGATTCTACGCGCAAGGGTCTTTGAACGACCTAGGGCCAACAGCGAACGACGGCTCGATCGTTACGGTCATTAAATCGGAAGCACGGGGACGGCAACTCTCCAATTGGACAGCTGAAAAGAAGCTCACAGATCTGATGCAGGCTCGTGCGTGGATGAGTCGAGGGCTTGCCTCCGTAATCGTCGCTGCACTCGTCGCTTCCGCCTCGAGCGCTGTTATACGAAGGGAAAGCGAAGAACCTAAAGAGGGTCAATCTGTTTCCCAGCCTTCAGTGCTCGCCACAAACCCCCCTTCCACATCAGTTGTTCCGGCCAGTGTCGAGGCGGCCCAGACAGTTGTTTCGTCGTCGACCAAAAAACCAAGCAAAGCCAGCGGATCAAACGCCGTGACAACGAAAATCCCTTAGGCGCTTGCTGAGGCCTCATGAGGCTGGTTCACTTTTCGCCGGAGGTTCCAGCGGAACCTCCCAGTGTGTAGATATTTCTTGCGGATTGGTGGCAACGTATGCCGCCTCTCGGGTGTTGCTACGTCGATGGTTGCGTGGGGTCGTCGGAGACGACGGTTTCGGTTTGGTTTTTGCGGTCCCATTGCTGTTGGACGCGTTTGGGTACTTCGCCGAGGAGTCGTAGGCGTACTTCGCTGTTGGGGCAGCTGGTTGATTTGTAGAGCGGTCCGCATGGTGTTTCGGCGAGGCGCAACGACAAAGCAAGTAGGTCGGTTTCGGTTCCTCGGTTGCTCCATCGTTCGCCGAGGAAGCTGAATTCGTTGAGCATGCCAACGACTGAACGATTCGCGGTTTTCGATACGTTCACTTCGTTCATCGCAGCAAGCTCGGCATCGATCATGGTCGTCGGGATTCCAAGCGCTTAGAGGACCTCGGCGATCGCTTTGGGTAGTCGGCTGATGACGGTCGAGGCCGGCGCGAGGGGAACGAGTACCGGAAGCAAAGTGGATTCGTTGACGAAGAGAACGACTTGTGGTTTCCAGAACAGTACGGTTGCGTACCAGTTACCGAGTTGGGTCGTCGGTGCAGGCTCGGGTGGGCTGAGCGGCGTTTTGAGACGTTCGAGCAGCTTCTTCGTGGCATGAACGGTGAACATCGGAACGGTCTTCTACTTAGCCACGGCGAGGCGCAGGCGTCGCCGGGAAAATTTGATTTCGTGAATGGCCACTACGCAAAAGTAATCGACGGCGGCGGGGATCTCACGTCGGTGGCAACGTGTGACAGCGACGTTTTGACCGGGGACGCGAAGGAACCGCCGGGTGTCCGGCGGTTCGATCTGCGAGACGGGAAACGATTATGCGGCGTGTTGTTGTTCGTCGTGGCAGGCGGCGAGGGTCGGGCATCGTTCGGCTAGGCGTGCGAGTTGGCCGGGGCTGAGGGTTGGTGCTCGTCGTTTCACGTAGAGCGTGTCGGGCTGTGTTGGGAGTGTGTAGGCGAGGTGGAATCCGGCGAGCCGTTGAAGCGCTTTGGTGAGTCTTCCGGGTGATGTTCCAAGGGATCGAGCGAGTTCGTCGGAGTTGATCGCGACGGTTGCGGTTTCGTCGTCGGTGGTCCATGCCACAAGGTGTTTCCAAGCCAGGTAGCTTGTCGGCCCTAGTTGACTCAACCAAAAATAGGCGCAGTAGGTTTCGTCGGGCCGGTGGACGTGGCTGGGTGGTGTGTGGCCAACAGCAACGGTAACGATGCCATCGACGGGTACGAGATGAAACGTCGCGGGCTTCATCGTGCACCCTCGACATTTGCAACCTTGATGCTGGCAACTTCAACGCTGCCATTGACGTTGGCGATGATTGGGCGTAACGCTCGGCTGATGTGCTCGGGTAGGCGGGTGGCGAGGAGTCCGGCGTCGATGATTCGGGCGGTTTCGATGTCGACGGGAATGGTTGCGGTGACCGGTACGCCGAGTACGACTTCGATGTCATGTGCGCTGAGTGCTCGTCCGGGTTCGTGAATGAGTATCACGTGTGACGGTCGCCGGGGTAGGTGAATCGCTCGGCGTACGGCGAGGTAACAGGGCCGGGTGATGATTACCGTTTCGTCTGCGTGCTTATTCCATGGGTCGGCGTTGTTGGTGCCTAGGTCGATGATGACGGTGTCGTATCGGTCGCATCCGCCGGTGACAAGTCCGTAGGTGTACGTATCGAACGTGATCGGGCCGGTTCCTCGGGTGATGAGGTCGAGACCCTCGCGTATGGAGACAGTGATATCGGCAAGGGTGATGTTCGGGTCTGTGAGGTAGTCAGATAGCCCGGGGCCGTGGTGTTGAGGGTGTCCGAGGATGGCGGGGAGGTCTCCGCCGGTATCGATGAGTAGTGCGCGTTGTCCGTGTTGGTTGGCGGTGAGTGCGAGGGCGGCGGCTGTGGTGGTTGTGCCTTGTCCGCCTTTGGTGGCATATACGGTGAGGATTGGCATCGTTGGATGTCCTTTCGTGTTGGGTGCGCCGGAAAAGAAAATTCCGGGCTGCGGGGCGAAGTGCCCTGCAGCCGTTGGCTGCATCGGTTTGGCCGGTGGGGTGGCTGGTCAAGGGAGTGGGTGCTTGGTGGTGTTCGGCAAGCGCAGCGTCACCGCAGGTGTGGTGAACAGCATCGGGCTGCCCTTGACTAGACGGGGCCCCATTGGCTCACTACAACCCACCGACACAAACCCGCCGATGACTGCGAGCTACCGCCAGGGAGGCAAAGCTCGCGCCGTGGTGTCCGCCCGCGTGAAAGCCCGAGCGTGATTTGTCGTGAGTGGATGGGTGGCGCGTATGCTTGTTTCCAGTTGCGCTGGTGGCCTCCGCCGGTCTCGCGTGACAGGTCGGTCCTGGTTTGACTCCCGCCGGTTGAACCAGGACCGCAACCTCGCGATGTGAGTTAGTAGCTGTACCAGTTGCGCCAAATGTTGGCGGGGTGACGTCCGAGTCTGATGGCGAGCTTGTCGGCTGAGTAGAGCGGGATGCCACTGATTTTCCAGCGTTGCAGCGTGCGGACGGGGTAGCCGCAGACCCTGGACAGGTGACACATGTTCGTGAACCCGGTGTCGGCGAGTGGAAATCGTGTGGTGGTTGTGTTGCGGTTCATGACCGTGTGCTCCTCGCTATGCGTGTCGCGTTGTGCGGCATCGTTAACGGGTGCGTTGTCTGCCGTGCCGGTGATCAGTCAAGGGCAACAGGGTTGGCACGTGTGCCCGGTAGCGCAGCGAACGGCCCTTGACGGATCAGTTTTCCGGGCCGGTGGCATCGTTCATCCGTCGATACCGCATTTGCGACACTGCGACGAGAGCGGGAAGTCGTGAGCTTCACGTCGACAATGACCGGAAGATATGTGCACCGATAATGTACGGGTGAAGAACCCACTGCCGATGTTGAGTCGGCAGTGGGAATCTCGTGTTCAGGTGAGCGCTGGCCCGTTGTAGGTCCAGCTGGTGTTATGTGCACTGATGATCTTGGTGATCAGTTCTTGCATCAACGTGTTGGTGTAGTGATGTGCGAAGGTTGTTCGCCATTTCGGGTCTTCGCATGATTGGTATTGGTAGCAGCGCACCCACTGGAGTGCTTGGGCGAGATTGGCGATTGTGTTGAGTGGAATCCTTACCATGTGCACCTCGGGTACTTCGGAGATGAGTGGTGCTTTCTCGGAGTAGCGGTAGGCGACGGAGGTTCGCACTTGGCAGACCAGCTCGGTGAGGACGTAGTTCCGATCCCGCTCTTCGTCGAGGGCTAAGCGTTGGGTGAGGTTGGAGTGTTCGCTGTAGACGTTTTGGATGTCAAGTTGGTGGCCAATGTTGACCAGTGCGGCCAGGTGGTCGATGTGTAGTTCCATTGCGCTCATGATGGTGACCGGTTTACGGTGAAGACCCCGACCCTCGGATTGAGGGCCGGGATACTCCGTCGGGTGGGTTCAGGCCACCTCGCCTTCGGGATCAACACTGTCGGGTGTGGTCGTTGTGACCCGGGGTCGGCTGAGGAACTGGCAGGTCCCTGCGATGGCGTCCAAGGTATAAACCGTTTCGCCTTGATCGTTTGTGTACCTACCACTTGTGATGCGGCCTTCGATGGCGACGAGGTGGCCTTTGTCGGTGTGTTCGTGGATCGTTTCCGCCAATTTTCCGAATGCGGTTAGGGGCACGTAGTCGACTGCTCCGTTGTATCCGTCGATGGCGAGAGTGAAGTTCACTCGTGCTTTGTCACCGGTTGTGTAGGTGAGTCGTGGGGTTTTGGTGATTCTTCCGATCAAATGCAGATTGTTCACGGTGTTTCCTTTCGGGCTGCGGTGCCGGGGTGGCGTTCGCTGGTGAAGCCGTGTTGGCGTGAGCGAAACGAAGTGGAGTGCTGCGCGACGGTCGTCTGCAAGGGTGGGGATTCCCGTGGCGTCCGGCAAACGCAGTGTCACCATCGGTGTGGTGGGCGTGATGGGGTGCCCTTGCAGGCAATAGACCGGCGGGTCACGCATGCTCGGAAGGCCGAAGCGCAGCGAAGGCCGTGTCACCAATCAGCGAAACGCAACCCCAAGCACCACTCCGAAAGGAACCGGACCGACACAACCCGCACCCAGTTGGTCAAAGAAATCATGAAGTGGCCGCTCGGCTTACCGGCTTGAGGTGTATGTTTGACAGTTGTACGTAACCATCGAAGGAGGTGTCCCGTGAGCGTTGTGAGTATTCGTGATCTCAGTCGGAATCCGAGCGCGGTCGTTGACGAGGTTGAACGCTCCGGCAAACCCGCTCTTGTCACGCGCAACGGCAAGCCCATTGCTGCGTTGGTACGCATCAATCCTGAAGCGATGGAAGACTGGTTGCTGAGCACCGTGGCTGATCCACCGATTGGTGTGTCGCTCGAAGAGTCCCCTGAAGCGTTGCGTGCTGCTGCGACTGCGATTCCGTATGGCAAACGACAGATCCAGGGTTTGACCAAAGCTGAAGCTGACGCGTTTGCTGCTGCGTTGGCCGAGTAACGAACAGGAACGGCGGAAGTGAGTGGCGTGGGTCCAGTAGTTGTCGACACGGGAGTTTTCGGTGCTGATCTGTCAGCGTCATCAAAGCCGTTAGCGGATTTGTATGAAGCCATGCTTGCTGATCGTGAAGTGCTGATCTCGTTCGTTACGGTGGCGGAGTTGCGTTACGGGGCGTTGCGTGCCGGTTGGGGCGGTCGTCGGCGTAACGAGTTGGAAGCAACGATTGGTGCCGCAAAAATCGTGTGGCCTGGTCACGGGTTGGCCAGTGAGTATGCGCGCTTACGAGCGGAGTGTGTTGCTTCCGGGCACGGCCTTGCGGAGAAGTCGAACGAAGCGGATCGTTGGATTGCAGCGACAGCAAGATATGTGAACGTACCATTGGTGAGTCACGACGGTGTCTTTGTGAATGCTCCTGGCGTCGAACTGATGAGCGTCATGATGAAAGACGAACTTGAGCCCAATCCGAGACGGAAGTGAGCGCTTATTGGTGTGGCATCCGTGGAATGGACTCGACCGGGCCCAACCTCGTCCGACGGCTCAGTCATCTCGGCCCATTCGACTCGATGGATCTCCCCGTGCAGACCACGGGGACGATTACTTTTCCGATACGGTTTAAAAGATGGCGATGATTTTGCAGTCCGGTGATTTCAATGGTTGAAAGTGTTTTGGCGACACCGATTCTCAACGGCCCCTATGGTCCGCCAGAGCGTCACTTTGAGATTTCGAAGGATGGCGAGCCGACCGGAAAGATCCTCGTTGGTCGTCGTCTAAGTGAGTCGTTCATCCCTGTCGCTCTGACGAAGAAGGGGAAAAAAGGGAAAACGACCCAAGAGGCGCTCGACTTCGATGCCACCGGTGAGCGCCGCGAAATCAACACCCTCATTAATGACGTGCGGCGGGAGGTAGAACGGTGGCGTTCGAACAACTACCCGGGCGTTACTCCGTATACCCGGAAACTGTTGTTGCATTGGTCCGACGAGAGCCGTGACAACAAGGTGCTGTTCTGCCAGCGCGAGGCTGCAGAAACGGCGATCTTCATAAGCGAGGTCGCAGGTCGGCACGGTACGGCCGACTACCGGACGCGTCTCGAAAGCGAGAATCGGCTCCACAACGAAAAATTGCCTCGCGTCGGACTAAAGATGGCGACCGGCTCGGGCAAGACGGTGGTGATGGCAATGCTGATTGCGTGGCAGGCCGTCAACAAAGTTTTCCTCCCGAGGGATGCTCGTTTCGCAAAACGATTTTTGATCGTCACACCCGGAATCACTATTCGCGACAGGCTCCGGGTTTTGGAGCCTGCAGACGAGGGGAACTACTACCGCGAGCGTGACCTGGTGCCCACGGATCTCTGGTCAGCGGTCTTGCAGGCCGAGTTAATCATCACGAACTACCACGCCTTTCTTCCACGTGAAGGTAAAGAGTTCCAGGGCGTCAGCAAAGTTACAAAGCAGATTCTCAAGGGCGACAAGTCAAATATTTCTTTCACGGAGACACCGGATCAGGTGGTTTCGCGAGTCCTCCGCGATTTCGGAGGTCGTGGTACTGGCGAGATTGTTGTTCTCAACGACGAGGCGCATCATTGCTATCAGGACAAACCGCTCGAAGAAGACGAGGAACTCGATTCCGAATCGAAGAAAGAAGCGAAAGAACGCAACGAGGGCGCTCGAGTGTGGTTTCGAGGATTGCGGGCCATTCGCAAAAAAGTAGGCATAAAGACGATTTTCGACCTCAGCGCTACACCTTTCTACCTGAAGGGTTCTGGCTATAACGAGGGGTTCATATTTCCTTGGGTCGTGAGTGACTTTTCGCTAATGGACGCAATCGAATCGGGCATCGTTAAAGTTCCCCGTATCCCGGTCGATGACGATGCGTCGGGGAAGCAAGTGACGTACCTTCATCTTTGGGATCAAGTCGGTACAAAGCTTCCGAAACGCCACGCGAAGACGAAGGGTGACGAAAACCAAATCGAGTGGGCGATCCCTGCCGAACTCGAAGGCGCGCTTATGAGTTTGTACAGAAGCTATGAGGCTGCGTGGGGGCGATGGCAAGACAGCCTTGAGGAACTCGGTGAACCGCCACCGGTGTTCATAGTTGTGTGCCCAAACACTGTCGTATCGAAGCTGGTGTTCGATTGGATGGCGGGGACGGAAGTTCAGCAACCCGACGACACAGTCCGCCTACGACCAGGAAAACTCAACCTTTTTTCAAACGTTGATGTCGACCGTGCCGTGTGGCTGCGAAGGCCGAACACGATCATCGTCGATTCGGTGCAGCTCGAATCGGGCAAAGCAATGGACGACAACTTCAAAACAGCAGCGTCGAAGGAGATCGATGCGTTTAAAGCCGACTACCGCATCCGTTTTCCCGGTGCTGATGTTGACAAAATCACCGACGAAGACCTTCTCCGAGAAGTTATGAACACCGTGGGCAAGAAGGGAAAGCTTGGCGAGGCGGTTCGTTGTGTCGTATCGGTGTCGATGCTCACAGAAGGTTGGGATGCCAACACGGTGACTCACATCCTTGGTATACGCCGGTTTGGAAGCCAGTTGTTGTGCGAACAGGTTGTTGGGCGGGGCCTCCGGCGCCGTAGCTACGCAATCGACGAGGTAACCGGCATGTTCGAACCCGAGTATGCCGACGTCTACGGCGTTCCTTTCAATTTTATTTCGACGGATCGTCCAGTGGGTCCCGACAAGCCCAAGGTTCCGGCGATTCACGTGCGTGCACTTGAGGAGCGCGACCATCTCGCAATCTTGTTCCCCAAAGTCGAGCAATACCGTGTGGAGGTCCCCGATGCGGGGTTCTTTGATGATTTCGATGAAGCCGAAGCTCGGCTTCATGTCGATAATGAGACGATCGCGTTGTGGACGCAGTCTGAAGGAATAGTCGGGCAGTCGGCAGTGCACGAACTCGAGGACGTTCGTAATGCTCGCCCGCAACGGATTGCGTTCGAAATTGCGGACACTCTCGTTCGAACTCGTTTCACGGGACTTGGCGGCGATCAAAAGCCGTGGTTGTTTCCTCAGGTGGTTTCGTTGACGAAGAAGTGGCTCGACCGTTGTGTCACCTATGAGCCTGGGTGTACTGCCGGATTTTTGTTACTGGCCGAGGGCCGTAACAAGGCTGCGGAAACCGTTTTCACTTCGGTACTACGTCAACAAGGTAACGAACGCGAAGTGCTGCTTCCGATCCTTCGTCGCTTCGATAACGCCGGCTCTACAGCCGACGTATCTTTCTACAGTCGCAAGGTCGTAGTTACCAGCGTTGAGATCACGAAGTCGCACGTGAACCATGTGGTGCTCGATGGAATCAAGGGCAATACGTGGGAGGAACGAATGGTTGACTTACTTGAAAAAAACGAGTCGGTTGATGCGTATGTGAAGAATGACCATCTTGGCTTCACTGTTCCTTATGTCCACGCCGGCCAGAGTCATCAGTACGTTCCAGACTTTCTGGTCCGCCTCAAGCCGCGACACGAAGGTGATGTCGTTCGCACACTTATCGTTGAGGTTTCGGGATCGTTTAAAAACGCTGCGCTGTCAAAAGCGAAGGCGGAAGCGACACGGGTTCACTGGTGCGCGGCCGTGAACAATCACGGAGGCTGGGGGCGCTGGGGCTACACGGAGGTCAATGACATGAAGACCGTTGGCTATCACCTTCAGCAGGCGATAGAGAACTTGTATTCAGACGGGCCGATCACCGGGCTGCACGACGAACTCGTAACCGCAGACGCTGCAAACGACTAACACGAACGAATCGACGACGAGACAACATGGCAACGAAGAAGACACAGCCGAGCCGTCCAGTGGATATCGAGGCGATCGTCCATAACGATAAGCGAACGAATATTCCAACGGCCGACGCACAGGACTTCTTAGATCCTGAAGCTGAGACTGTTGGAAAACTGCTGTACGCGCGCGATCCTTCACTCGACCCGCAGCTGGTGTGGAAGGGAAAGGATGACGCCGATCGACGCGAGCTCGAGGTCGACGTCCCCCCGATCTACATCCAAGAAAAAATCGACCCACGCGTACTTATCGAGAACCTTCGAGCAACGGCAACCAAGCCTGTAGATGAACCCGAGCTAACGCTGTTTGACTCGTTCGATGGTCTCGATGAGTTAGACATCGTCGACTTCTACAAGCACGATGCCAACTGGTCGAACCGCATGATTCTCGGTGACTCGCTGCAAGTGATGGCTTCGCTCGCAGAGCGCGAGAGCCTGCGAGGCAAAGTACAGATGGTCTATCTAGACCCGCCCTACGGCATCAAGTTTGGTTCCAATTGGCAGGCCAGAGTCGGTAAACCGAAGGTTGCCGATGGGGTGCGCGCAGACCGTTCCTTCGAAGCCGAGCAGATAAAAGCTTTTCGTGATACTTGGGAACTTGGTATTCACTCGTATCTCGCCTACCTTCGGGACCGGCTTGTTTGCGCTCGAGACCTACTCAACGAGAGTGGTAGTTGTTTTGTCCAGATCGGAGATGAAAACCTGCATCTGGTTCGGTCGCTCATGGACGAGGTATTTGGTAGCGAAAATTTCGTAGTCCAAATTGTCACACAGAAAACGTCTGGTGCGGGCAGTCCAAGCGGATCCACTTCGACACTGTCAAGCGTTGCCGACCATGTCGTTTGGTATGCAAAGAACCTCAACTCCGTCAAGTATCGAGAACTACTCTTGGCGAAAGGTTTCGGCTCGTTTGTTCCAACTGCTTACAATCGGATTGAGCTACGAGATGGAAGCCGCAGATCTGCTTCCGAAGCTGAGCGATCGGGGAGTATTCAGGAAACTGAACGTATCTACGCTTTGGATAATCTGACTTCGGCTAGTGGGGTAGACAAAACGCGGTATCCAGTTACCCTTGATGGACGCACTCATGTACCCGGAACAGCAGTCTGGAAGACAAGTGAGGAAGGTATGAAGCGCCTTCTGTGGGCTCGCAGGGTCGAGGCAACATCCTCTCGGCTCGGATACGTCCGTTATCTTTCCGACTTTCCGGCAATTCGCTATACAAACGTGTGGACTGACACCGTGAGCAGTTTTATGTCAGGCAAGGTCTACGTAGTTCAAACTAATACAAAGGTGATTGAGCGGTGCATGCTTATGTGCTCCGACCCGGGCGACCTCGTAGTCGATCCGACCTGTGGTTCGGGTACAACTGCGTATGTTGGTGAGCAATGGGGTCGCAGGTGGATCACAATTGACACGTCACGCGTTGCACTTGCTTTGGCCAGGCAGCGACTCATGGGTAGCAGGTTTCCTTACTACTTGCTTTCAGACACACCGGACGGTCGCCAAAAGGAGCAGAAGCTTGCGTCGAGACCAATTCCAAACTCTCAACCGACCTACGACATCCGTCACGGGTTTGTCTACGAGCGGATCCCACACATCAAGTTGGGAGACATTGCGAAGAACCCCGATATTCGGGAGGGCATGTCCCGGGACGAAATCGATATTGCGATCCAAAAACATGCCGGTTTTGAGTTGCTCTATGACCGACCCTATGAAGACAAGACGAAGGTTCGGGTGTCCGGGCCATTTACTGTTGAAAGCCTGTCTCCCCACCGATCGCTCGCATTTTCGGGTGCGATTCCCGAAGAGACGATTCGTGTCCAGATTGAAGACGTGCCACCTGTTCCATTTGAGCAAACGATTCTCGACAACCTTGCCAAGGCTGGCGTGCAAAACGGTCGCAAGAACGAGCGCCTGCTATTCGAATCGATCGAAGCCTATGCAGGAACCCACATTCAAGCGATTGGGATCCGGTCCGATGCACCCGAGGGGGCACCGAAGCGCGTTGCGATTGCGGTGGGTCCGCAATACGGCACGGTCAGTTCAAAGTTCATCAAAGAGTGCGCGCGACAGTCTTTTGCGGACCCGGAAATTGATCTCCTTTGTGTACTGGGTTTTTCCTTTGACCCCAAGTCAATAGATGCTGCCGACACTTACCTTGCCTCCGATAAGGAGTTCGCTGCGGTAGCTGGACAGCGCCAGTGGGGGCGTATTCCGACCTTGCTGGTTCGAATGAATAGCGACTTGTTGATGGGCGAGGAGCTCAAGAAGACGGGTTCGGGCAACCTCTTTACGGTGTTCGGCGAACCGGATATCGAGATCAGCCGCACGAGTGCCAATGAGGTCGTCGTTAAGATCAACGGCGTCGATGTCTACGACCCAAGCACCGGTGTCGTCCGCAGCAGCGACACAGATCTGATCGCCTTGTGGATGATCGATACGAACTACAACGGTGAGTCGTTCTTCGTCCGTCACTGTTATTTCACCGGCGGGAACGACCCCTATGCGCGCTTAAAGAAGTCCCTGAAAGCCGAGATCGACGAAGATGCATGGGCGACCCTTTACAGCACAACCAGTCGCCCATTCCCGGCACCGGAAACCGGCAAGATCGCTGTCAAAGTCATCAATGATTATGGCGACGAAGTCATGCAAGTTTTCGACGTCGCGTGAGCAACATGGAGTCTCGCAGCAATGCCGAGAAGGCAGCCGAGTTGTTCGTGTTTCTTCGCGAAGTTCAACGACTCCGGAACCCTTCACCCCGCTCGATGGCTCAGTATCGAAGTCAGGGTGGAAACCTTTTCGTGTTGGAGGAGTTGCCCGTACACCGTGCGATTCACTTTCCTGAAGTCAGCGAGACGACTCCAATTGACCTTGCTTTCCTGCGGGTTGAAAGGCTTGTCCCAAAACGTCCACCAGCAGTGCCATCGACGATTGTCGACCGCGTAATCGGCGTAGTCGAGAACGCGGACGCGGTGCTTGAACTGGCTGTGACAGATTTGCGACCAGTGTTGTCGTCGGGGCGTGCGGAGGATTTGCAACGAGAAGAATCAGAGAACCACCGACGTGCAGAATTGCTTGCACGGGTCGAGTCTGAATTCGACAGTTGGCATGCAGAGTGGGAGGTCTGGGCTATTAAAGAGCGAGCGGACCTCCCTGTTCGAGGGCTTTATGCTGACCTCGCGCAGATGGCATCCGTGGCAAGTAACGGTTCACAGGAATGGGAGATGGCTCTCGGCGTTGGTCGAACGCGTTGGGCGACACACGGGATCGATCGGTGCGCTGTGGTTTGGCCTGTTGCTTCGGATATCGATGACCAAACGGGTGCCGTTTTCTTCCGGATAGATGGTGAGGCAGCGGTTGAGGATGATTTACTCCCGCCGGAATTGGTTAGCGATGGCCAAGCTTTCGTAACGCTTCGTCGAGCCCTCGACGAAGTTGAAGAGATTCATCCGTTGTGTGTCGAAAAGCTGGAGCCGCTGCTCCGCACTCTGGCTTTTCGGTCCGTGCAGAACGGTCAATTCGTCACTGAGGATGCAGCTTCGGTGGCTCGGCGGAGTGATGGGCCGGTCGCGGAATTTTGTCCGGTCTTGTTCGTTCGACGTCGTTCGAGATCGGCGTCGATCGCTGCGTTAGGAAAGATTGCCGAGCAGCTTCGTACTTCCGACTCCGTTCCAGACGGTGTTCTAGCGCTCGTGGACCCAGACCTCGTTCCACGAATGGAAGTGGTCGATAGTCCATTTGTCGGCGAGCGCCATGGTGCTGCATTTGAGCAAGACGGCGAAGTCCTGCTCCCGCTTCCCGTGAACGACGCGCAACTCCGTGTTATTCGTCGAGTTGATCAACGGCCGCTGACCCTTGTTCAGGGTCCGCCGGGGACCGGAAAGACACACACCACTGCGGCGCTTGTGTCACACCTGTTGGCCAAAGGCAAACGGGTGCTGATCACGGCCGAAAGCGAGCAGGCCTTACGTGAAGTTCGATTGAAGCTACCGGAGGAGATACGCGAGCTATCGGTCGCAGTGCTGAGTTCGGGTCAGGACGAGATGTCGCTTCTAACGAAGTCGGTCAACCGACTGAACCAAGAGGCAACAGAGTTTGATTCAGCGAAGAACCGGTCGGAGCAGGAGCGTCTGTTGATTCGCGTCCAGACGCTACGTCGTGAAATGACGCAATTGCGAGTCAGAGCTGTGGAGGTTGTTGAGTTCGAAACACGGATACATCAGACACCTCTAGGGGCGGGCATTCTTCCAAGGTTCGTGGAACAGTTGATGAACTGGGATGATCCACTCGACGGACTCCTCGATGACGTTGGAAGATTCGACCAGCAGGGGCCCGACGGTGACTTGGTTCGTCAGTATGTCGCAGGACTGCGTCGATTAGACGAAACGCGCTCAGATGCTCTTGAGGGCCTACTTCCGCAGCGCGAATCGATTCCTGACGTTACGCAGGTTCAGCGCCTGATCCAACACGCAATCGATGCAAGCGCTGTTATGAATCGGAGTCAGGATCCAGTGCTTAGTGCCAAGCTTTCATCTGCGAGTTCTGAAACCCAAGCAAGCTTCGATCAGCAACTCTTGGCCATTACGGCGGCTGGAGGCCAGCTTGCTCGCCGACCGGAGGCGTGGGTTGCCAGCGCTCTGAGAGAAGTGGCAGCGCGAACGACGACGCTTCTGAGGGAACGCGGCGCACAGTTGAATCGACTCGCAGATCAAGCGGTTTCGCTACGAGCACAAAGTGGCGATAGCTGTTCGACAACTGTTGGCGGCGATGAATTGCCGAGATTGCGCAGTATCGGCGAAGTACTGCTGCAAGCTGTGGAACAAGGTTCAGAAGTTAAGACGGACAAGTCGGGTGGAGTGAAAGTAGGTCTGCTTACTTCTTCGATCGTGAAGAACGCGTTGCCGTTTCTTGAAGGTGTCCGGGTTAACGGAGCAGTGGCGGCCTCGTCAACGACGATACGCCAAGCAATTTCGTACCTCGGCTTGCTAGATGTGATTCGGCGCCTCCGCACCGCTTCGCCCGACGAATCGGTCATTCCGTCAAGCGGAGTGGATCTGCAGCTGGCAGTGGTGCACGACCAGCGCCGTGTCGTAAATGAATGCCTTTCGTTGGCCGAAGCGATCGAGGGGTTCGACGCACACCTGGCGACACTTTCGGTCAATACCCTGGGAACAATCGATTCGACAACATGGAGTCGACTGACTAGCGCCTCAGAAAGCGCAAAAGCCAAGACCACACTTGATTTGGCGAAGTCCGACCTCGAACGCATGGTTGCTGGGTTGGGAGCGATGCCTTCGTGTGAATCGTTGGTCCGCGCGGTCGAGTTGCTAGACGTGGTCACAGCCACGAACGAGATCGGTCGTTTGATTCGAGCGGCTGATCGAGAGCTGCTGCGGATGCAGCTCGATTCGGTGGGGTCGCAACTTTACGGTGGCGTTCCCAACCTTGTGCTGGCGATTCAATCAGACCCCGGATCCAGCAAGTGGGTCGGCATCGAGGAAAAGCTCGTTGAGAGCTGGAATAGATCGGCGCTTGCAACCTTCCTTGCTGAGCGCCCAAACGAGGAGTCGAGCGGGCTACTAGAGAGGGCTTCACGCGTCGAGGTGGAGCTCAGATCCACAATTAGTGAGCTTGCAGCTTTGCGTGCTTGGGAGGCTGCTGTCGATCGGTTGACTCCTTCTCGGCGTAGTTACCTACAGCAATACGTCCAGTTGGTCAGAAAGCTTGGTAAGGGCACGGGAAAACTCGCCGAAGAACAACGCGGCGGAATCAGACGATCGCTTGAGCGCTGTCGGGACTCTGTGCCGGTGTGGATTATGCCGATGTATCGGATCGCATCAACCCTCGCGATGGAGCAAAACAGCTTCGATGTAGTTATCGTCGACGAGGCGTCGCAAGCGGGCCTCGACGCGTTGATGCTTCAGTATCTTGCGCCCAAGATGGTGGTTGTCGGCGACGACAAGCAAGTGTCGCCGAGTGCAATCGGGATTGAAGTCAGCGCAGTTTCGGCTTTAGCGGAAAAGCACCTTGGCGACAGTCGTTACAAGGACACGTTCAAGGATCCTGGCCGAAGTCTTTTCGACGAGGCCGTAATGCGGTTCGGCGATGTGATCACCCTTGTCGAACACCGTCGTTGCGTTCCGGACATCATCGGATTTTCGAATGAGATCGCCTACGAGCCCGATGGAATTCGACTAATTCCGACTCGAGAACCGGGTTCGTCAGCACTTGATCCGATCATGACGGTTCATGTGCGAGGAGCTGTTACCGAGGGTGTCACCACGAAACGAAATCCGACTGAAGCAGAGGTGATCGTGGATCGAATCGTCTCATGCTTTGCTGACGCACGCTATGACGGAAAGACCTTCGGAGTGATTTCACTGCTCGGCGATGCCCAGGTCAAGTTGATTGACCAGAAGCTGCGGGAACGCATTGACGCCGCCGAGTGGCGACGCCGTGAACTTCGAGTTGGTCAACCGCCCGATTTCCAGGGTTCTGAGCGAGACGTGATTTTTCTCAGCATGGTTTCTAGTTCAGACGAAGACCGACGCTCAATGGCGTTGACTGCGAAGCAGTACGTGCAGAGATACAATGTCGCCACATCACGTGCGAAGGATCAACTGTGGGTCGTTCATTCACTTGATCTAGCTGCGTTACTGAACCCTGAAGACCTACGACGGCGTCTTCTCGAATACGCCTATCGCGTGCGAAACACTCGAGGTGCTGGGTTCCCAGGCGCTATCGGGAGAGAAGTCAGAGACGACGAACGCGTTCCACCGTTCGAATCCAGATTCGAACAGCGAGTGCACAACTTGCTCGTCCGAGAAGGCTTCACCGTTGTCCCGCAATACTCCGCCGCGAGTTTCACGATCGATTTGGTAGTCATAGGTTCACATAAGAAGTTAGCGATCGAGTGTGATGGCGATCATTGGCACTCTGAGACGATCGATGTCGCTCGCGACATCGCAAGGCAACGTCAACTGGAGCGGTGCGGTTGGACCTTCGTTCGTGTGCGAGAGTCAGCATTTTTGTTGGACGCGCCGGTCGCTATGCGGCCTGTTTTCGATGCCCTTGAACAGCTTGGGATTCGCTCGGCTTTAAGTATCCCTTCGATGCCATCGGGGGCGGACGGGCTTGTAAACGAACCGACACCGATTGATTTTCCAAACGAAGTGGACAGTACCGTTCTGACTGATTTTTCGTACCCAAATCAAATTGATCATCGACCGGAACAGGCGAAAGTGTTCGGAGAAACCGCAACCGAGTCGGGGACTTCGTTCTGGCCGAGAAGTTTGGCGGCCTCTGTTCAGGAATTGACCTGCGACACGGAATCCGTTCAATTGCCTGCGGCGGTTGCAACGACGGAAACGGCGCAAGCCGAGTCACGCCCCTCGACGCAACTTCGGCCAACCTCGGTATCTGAGTATCAGAACTGGCCGGCCCACCCAACAACATCGATCGAATCCTTTTCCCGAGATCGCATCGTAGAAGAACTAATCGAAATCGTTGGTTACGAGGGCCCTGCGACAGCACTTCGAATCTGTCAGCTTCATCGCAAGGCATCGGGTGGCGAGCGGCTCGGCAAGCGAATCAAACTCGACTACAACGAGATCGTTGACAGCGCAATCGCTGTTGGCCGACTAGCGAGTTCCGGTGACCGTGGGGATCTTGCGTCATTGGTGCTTTTTGTACCGGGGACCTTTGAAACTGTCGTCAGAACGATTGGAGATCGAGACTTTTGGGAAGTTCCGACGGATGAAGTTCGGTCGCTGATGGCGACCTTTTGATCGGCCTGATTTAACAATCGGTGTAATCGTTCGACAATCCGCTGATTTTTACGAGGTTGGTCGCCTAACAACGCAGATCGAGGAACGGTTGACTGCGTGTCTGTTGTCGGCTCGCTCCGATCGAAAACTTACCTAGCGAGAGACTCCAGAACTGGAGCAGACGGAGCGCACCTCGCATTGCCGGCATCGATCGCCCGGATTGGCGTCGAAGATTCGAGCTCTGAGGGACACCGCCGCCTGTTCAATAGTCTGATGTGCAGATGCAACAGCAGCGTCCGCAAGATCGACCGAACGACGTCCTTCCGCAGTGACATCAGCCTTGAGATCGTGGACGTAACCGGCGCGTACATCGAGCCCCTCGCGTCGGCCAGCCGATGCGTAGACCTGGAGCTGAAGATCATGGGTTGCGTCGGCTGAGGTTGACGTCTTGTAATCAAGGATGGCGAGCGCGTTCGTCACGCCGCCTTCTTGGTCAAGGATGACATCCGCACGACCGGTGACCGTGATGCCCTCCAGTCGGAGTTCGAAAGGTCGCTCGCTTTCCCATACCCGATGGAGATCGTCTTGATGTTTATCTGCGTACGTACGAAGCAGTCGCTCGGCGGCTGTTTTGAGATTGCGATGCGCAGGTTTGTTTGCTGTCGGAAGGAAGAAGTCGTGATCGAGAAGTGTCGCTATCTGTCCAGGGTTTGGTACGTCGCCACGTTCCTTCGTCCAATCGGCGAGCCGTCGGAGCATGTGATGTACCGCTTTCCCGTAACCGAGTTCGGGAGCGAGGCGGGGTTGAAATCCGAGCAGCGTGCGGAGTCGATACTGCATGCCACAGTCGAGGAACTGGGCGAGTTCGCTATAGGTCACATTGATCGGCTCGTTTGAATTCGCTGTAGTTGACTCGAAATGCGGCAGGGCCACGTCAGCAACGGTGACTCGATGCAGGTTAAGAGTTGCAAGGTAGGGACTGATTCGCGTTCGTTGTGGACGGGCCTGGTCCCCCACTCCGACGACGTCATGTCCCGACACTGAGAGCCAATCACGCGCTCGAGTCATGGCTACATAAAACAAACGCCTTTCATCGTCATCGGAGCCTTCGTATCTCGCGGCGTTGAAAAGGTTCCGGGGGAGCGGCCAATCCTGAGTGCTGCCGGTTCGTTTAGTAGGGAATCGATTCGCGGTCATTGAAGGCAAGAAAACCATTGGCCATTCGAGGCCCTTAGCCGCATGCACGGTTAAGAGGTCAACTGCATCAAGTCCCACATCGGGCTCTCCATCGAAATCACCGTAGGCTTCGTTGGCGTAGTTCACGATGTGAATTCCGAGGTGCTTGTAATACCAATAGCCTCGGTCTGTTCCGCCAACTTGTTCGCCGCGGGCTTCATCGTCGGGCCGAGCCCGGCGACGAACACTTTCATAATCGGCGAGAAGAGTGGAAAACCGTGCCAAAGTGCCGAGCCGGTTTACGTTTATTGGGTTCGCAAGGTCGAGCGAGCGAATGTCGAGTTCGACGAGGAGTTGGTAGTAACGGTCGATCAAGTCAACGGGTCGATGGTCTTGCGGGACGTCCTGCTTCCAGTCTTGAAGCAAAGCGCGCAGATGATTCCGATTCGCGAGGTCTAGATGGAACGTGGCGACATACTCGGCGAGCAGGTCTTTAAGGTCAATTCGTTGGCGAGGCTGAAACGCTCGGCCCCACTCGATATCGCCCAGCCAAGCAAAGGTTCGTCCGAGTACTTCTGCTTCGGGCTGGTCGAATAGACCCGAACGGCCACCAGGCTGTACCGGGATGCCGAACGTTGCGAATTGATCAAGGAGCTGCCTGTACGCGGCGCGGCTACGTACGAGCACAGCAACGTCGCGGAACGGGAGACCGCCGAGATCTGCGTCGTCGATGAGTTTTGTGATGTAGGCGGCTTCCTGCTGCTCTGTTGGGGCGCTCCAAGCGACGATCTCGGGAAGCGCTGATGCGGAGCGGTATGGCTCCATGTTCTTGTCGAGACGACCTCCAATCGTTTGGGCGAAAGTATTGGCCTCGGTGATTATTGTTGGGCGGCTTCGCCTATTGACGGTGATGCGGTATCGAACGACGCCAGCGAATCGATCCGCGAAGGTAATGATGTTGGAGACGTCGGAACCGCGCCATTGATAGATGGCCTGGTCGTCGTCGCCGACGACGCAAAGTTCGGCGGCACCGGAGGCGAGAAGCGATATGAGCCGTTCCTGCACAGGGTTAACGTCCTGATACTCATCAACGATTAGGTGTCGCAGAGATGTGTGGATCCGTTCGAGAACCCCTGGTTCATCGAGGGCTCTGACGGCTTGAACGACTTGCTGCCCGAAGGTGAGCAGTCGGTACCGATCGAGCGTGTCGTAGTACTTCCGAAGTACATCGCCGAAGTCTCCGTCGAGGCTTTGCGGGTCTAGGAGTTCGTTCTCGACGACGTCGACACCGCGGAGGAATCGCTCGATCGATGTAAAGAGAGCCGGCTTTTGGCGGATTCTGATGTCGAGGCGACGAATGTCAAGTTGGTTGGATTCGCGGACGAGAAATGCGGTGAGTTGGTTGGGGTCCAGCACATCGAAGGTCTCGTAACGGGGAACTGCCGTCTGAAGAAGCCGGAAGCAGTACCCGTGGATTGTGCCGACGAAAAGTCCCCCGAGTCGATCAAGTACGGTCGGGCCGGCGAGTTGCTCAACGCGGCGCGCTATGCGTTGTTTGAGTTCTGCAGCGGCGCGTTCGGTGAAGGTAAACGCAACAATGCCTGCTGGGTCTACTCCTTCAGCGAGAAGCATCGCAACCCGTTGTGAAACCACCTCAGTCTTGCCCGAGCCCGCTGCAGCGATGATCTGCAGGTGCGATCCGCGGTGGCTTGCTGCGGCGAGCGCATCGCCGTCGAGTAGTGGCATTGTATCGGCACTCATGCCAGAACCTCATATCTCTGTAAATGATCAAGGACAATCGTGTTTGCTTCCCAACCGGAGATGGTCCGGTCGTTCGCTTCGCCGAGGATTCCCTCGCCTACAGGCACACAGTCGTCAAGGAGGCGATCGATGCCGGCGCGTGCAACCACGATGCAAGCGTGACGGTGTCGAGTGGTGAGCACGCAAAGCCGGCCGACATCGAGATGAAACGCGCCCGCTTCAGGCTGGCTACTAAGGGGGTGCCAAGCGATTACAACGTCGAACTCGCGACCCTGCAACCTGTTGGCTGTGTCCACTATGACGTCGGGTAGCCCGGCCGCATCGAGTGCCCGCTGTACCGAGCCGACTTGGTCTCGATGACTAGCACCAATAGCAATTCGGTCTGCGGTGATCGTTGGGGGTAGGTGGGGGTGTTCATCATGCACCCTGCGCGGATTCCTCGAAAGCAGGTTGACAGCGAGGGCGGCGATTGCATCAGCGAGCTGGCGATCGGTTCGGGGGACTGCCTTTGAGGGAAGAGTGAGCATGGCCCAGCCTTCGGCGAGTGCAGTATCAATGCTGCGGTCTATCGCTGTGGGTGCGTTGGCAGCATCTGTTGCGAGGCGTCGCATGCCCAGGGCGGTCGCGGCAGCGAAATCCAGCGTGGGATAGAAGGCCGGTCTGATGAGGTCTGCTGCATGGGCGGGGAGGCGACGTGTTAGAGGAATACAGGTTGGGACGATGTCATGATGTCGACGAATGGTGTCGACGGCGTTGCGTGTTGGATCGACGGCCAGGCCGGCCCAAGAAGTTGTATCGACCTGGCTGAATGGGCTCAGTTGGCCTGGGTCGCCGACGAGGTCGAGAGACTCGAACAGATCGGCAATGTAGAGCAGTTTGCCACCCGCCATTTGGTAAGCCTCGTCGATGATTCCAACGCGGAAACGTGTCCCGCCGAGTGCTTCCACACTGAAGGCCCACTTGTCGGCGGTAGCGACAATTGGGCCATGACCGATCGCGTGAGCCGGATTAGTCAGCAAACTTACATTGGCTGGGAGGGGTGACGGATTGTGCGCCGCTGACACGAGACGAACGATTGCGAGACGTGGCTGTTCGGTCGCCAACCGCCGAGTTAAGTCGTCTGCTTGTTCGTTCGTTTGCGTCACAACGGCGACACTGTGGCCGCGCCGTGCATAGGCTGGAATCAAACGCGTGACGAGCCCAGTCTTACCAGCCCCGGCGGGTGCGTCGACGATTCGGATTGAGCCTGCTGGTAACGCCGCAGACTGATTGATTAACCCTGCAACGTGTAAGTCAGCGGCGTGGACTGCGTTCGGGCCATGGTCAGTCATCATCGCCACCCTGTAGATCATCGGGACGACAGCTGGTGTGGGTCCAGGGGGCCTCAGTCGGTGTCTTGGGCTTTCGGAAAAAGGATCGGTCAAGTGCGATGAACGAAATCCGTTCTTTGGGAGTGGGCATTTGATTGTTTCGCATGCCGGCCGTGACCTCGAAGTGCACGAAATGCCCGGCGGGATTCTCGACAATGCGTGTCACGACTCCTTCCACCTTCGGGTTGTTCCGAAGCCACATCTCTGCCCCTACGGCTGTTTCGGTAGGGGGACAGCGCAGCACAATCACGGGTCGCCGCACTCTTCCCCGGCGGACCTCGGTGACCGAATCGACTACCCCGACGACGGCTTTCCCATCAAGCGCAACCTCGAGAAGGGCAAGATCGTCGTCGATGACCGTATTGCAAATCAGATCGGCTTGGCTGCTTTCCCAGCTCGACAGCACTCGTGCTGCTCGCATAGGAGAGTCAACGAATCGGCGAGCGCCGCCGCGATCGAGCCAGTCCTTTTGCATCGCGAATTGGCGGGCGTCGTCGGCCCATCGGTCACCAGCGGTCCTTGCTTGCGGGATCGCTAACAACAACTCGTGAGCGAGCCAAATGGCATTCCAGATCGGTTCGACTTGTGAGCGAAGCGCTGCTCCCAGTTCGGCCTCGATATCAATCGTGACCGAATCGTTGCGGCGTTGTTTGTTGTAACGCTCGACTAAAGGCGCAAACAGGCGGTCGGAGTCCGGTGTTGTGAGATTTCCCATTGCTAATTCCTCCGCCGCGGCTGCCGACTCGAACGTCGAAGCGAAGTCTGTCGGGCTTCCGTTTATGCGGTCGAGAGCAGATGGTGTCCACCACACCAATTGACTCGCCAAATTCTGATCTTCGAATACCGATTGTCCTGTCGCTCGTTGAATCGATAGTGCTTGCGTTGCTGCGATGCAAAGGGCCGATCCGGGTGCGCTTGCAGACTGTGCGTAAAGGTCAAGGAGTGCTCCTGCATAGGACACTTCGTCAGTGATGTAGCGAGCTCGCATCACGCGCCCAAAACGGCGCAGATCCGACGCTGCAGTGTTGTTCGAAACGAGAATTTGTAACGGTTCGAGATCGTTTGCCATCGATTGGTTACTGCGCGCAACCAGTATTGACGCAAGTTCAGCGAAAACCGCTGACTGACCATCGCGATTTCTTGGGTCTGGAGTGAAGAGCCACTGGGGATCCCTCTGGTCTTTCCCGATCAGGGCCCCCCATAATGAAAACGGCTCTCCAGCCATTCGAACGTATGCAATCACCAGCGGATGGCTACTGAGATAGCGATGCCGCTTTGCTCGGATGGGTTGGGCAACACCGGTACTGAACGCGCGGATCCTAGCGAGCGCGCTCAACGAGGTCACGGCGCGCTTCCGTTCATGGTGGCTTCAATCTGACGTAGGTGCTCGATTAGACCGACGAAGTGACGAGCGGCATCGTCATCGCGATCGGCGATTCCGGACGATCCCATTGCGAACGCTCTGGCGAGGTCTCCAAGTCCGATTGTGAGTTGGACGACTTCACTACCGAGTTGGCGAGGTTCTCCGACTCGTTGAGCCCGCTGCCGACAATAGCGAGCGAGGTCGCACGTCGAAAGGCAGTTTGGTTGGTAGGAAGGGGCGAGCCGGGCGAATGCGTCGGCTGGGTGCTCGGTGTCGAGGCTGACGTGCCCAGCAGCCGATGCAATGTGGACAAGCGAATCCTCGCGAAGCTCGTAACGGCGAAGCAGCCGAAGTTGCGGAGCAACATCGTGCGCCACGATGGTCGGTCGAAGTCCGGTGTTTTGTGGGCAAACCAGGAAGATCTCCGTGCTCACGAGAGCGGGATCAAAGCCGAGATCCCGCAAAGTGTCTTGGACAGCAGCGACGTAAACGGCGGTTTGCCAGGAGAGTGCTGAAACTTTGTCGGCTGCAAGTTGGCCCCACTCAATCGGATAGCTCTTGATCTCCACAACCCGCAGAAGCCCACCAACCCACCAGGCAATGGCGTCGGTTTCAAGCCGCACATCAACTTCACCGATTCGCCATACCAGGGTGGCCTTGTCGATCACTAGCCCAGGAGGAGCAGTGCCGTCTGCGATCGAGCGAAGTGCCTCACGAGTCGCAGCCGCTCGTTCGGTTAGCGACTGATCAATAGCAGAGCCCTCTAGCGGAATTATGTCGGGTAGCTCAAGCGCTTCGACCGTGATCGGATCAAGGCCGAATGGACGAAGTAGCGCAAAGAGTTCGAGGAACTCGTCGCGTTTGACGCGCTTTTCGAATTGATCCCCGCGACTAATGGCGAACGGGCTCTGACCGCGTGGAGACTCTGCTCCGAGCCTTCGGGCGAGCGCAACCTTGTCGATTCCGGCAGCATCCACTGCCCGTCGAGCCGAGCAACGGGTGTTGGTGACAAGTTCCGCGACCGTGCGTGCGTTCAATCGAGACCGCGGTAGATCGCCCGCTAGGTGATTAAGCCACGCCGATACATCTCTGTCCGCCAATTCAACGACCTCAGTAGGCAGCGGTTATTGGCGCCGCTGCGAACGCCTAAGGGAATAGTACTGGTGCGTTACGACAAAATACCGAACGCTCTAAAAGCGACCAACTTCAACACGGTTCGAGGAGTAGGCGATCGGTTCGGTGCCTGTTTTGGAACGGTGACAAAACTGGGTGCTGGGCTACCCACCCGACCAACTTGCCCGCTGGTTGACGAAACCAGCGAGCAGTCGGTACTAAGGGTTCGTCACGAACAAAACAATCTCAGCCAAAGTAGGGAATTCGCCAGTGCGTGGAATTGGGCTGCGCCAGCTTGGGTCGACGTTCACCCAGGAAAGTTTGTCGCCGAATAGCAACCCGATCAAAACTTCGGCAACAATTCGCCCTCCGACCGGACCGAGGTGCAACCCTCCCTGCAGCAACTCAGCCTCTTTGAGGATGTAAAACCAAAGCGGGGTCGGATCGAGCGAAGTTCCAAGCTCAGGACCGGACAGGACTCTTGGCGCTCGCATGAATCGTGCAACGTCCTGCCCCGACGGCAAACTCATCGATTGACCCCGCAGGAGGTTCATCAACGGCAGCGAGCGCGGCAAACCGGGCAAAGTGAAGAGTCCGTCCGAGATGTGCGTATCGAGGAGTCGACTTGGTTGAGGTGGCTGAGCACCGGGAAGATCCACGAAGTGGGACCAATCGATCGTCCACCCGCCTGGAAGCGGACGACGGCCACGAAGGTCTGCCAGCGGCCCGGGATCTCCCGGAGCGAAAACAGGACGCCCGACGACCGCCGAGTTGAGATCGTAGACGCCTCGGACTTGGCTATGTCCAATTCGGAATGCTGCAGCTGAAAACTCTATAGGCATGTACGCCCGCGTCTTTGCTTTGTAATAGTCCAGATGAGCGGTGATTCCTTTTGCGGCAGGGTCAATGCGCACGAGCGCCTTGACGGGTTCGGGGCCAACGGTGCGCACGAGGTAGTCGAAGATGATCATTTGCTGATACGTCCACCGAACGGCTTCTTGTGTGCGTCGCATCTTTTGATCGGCAGCGACTGTGAGGTCTGCCTCGACGAGCGCTGCCATCTTGTTGTGGAATTTTGCGAAGAGCAGATGCAATTGGCTCACCATAATGTTTTCGTCATTGCGAGGATCACCAATGATCGCTACCCCTTGGCTTGTTCGCGGCAAGTCCTCCACCTGAAATTGATTCGGCTCAACTAGTAAGCGCGCTGGCTGTGTGTGAGGCACGTATTGAAACGGTTCGTCGGCCGGGCCAGATCCGTAAAGCGAATCGAGGTCAAATCGAGGAGTTCGAAAATCGTGCAGCGCGTCGGGGTCGTTCTGTTGGTCAAGGCTTGAGTTCGGATCAAAGGTGATGTCGTGATCGATGAACTGGCCGAGGTACGTGTAAGCCGCTGGGATACTCGGGTTATCACCTCCAGGTTGGATGGCCGGAGCTGAACCCCAACCGCCAGGAGGAGACGGAACCGTATCTCGCATTGACTCGGCGAGAACATTCAGTTGCTCCTCTGCATACATCGGGGCTGGCGAAAGACGACGGAACAATCGTCCAAAACGCCCTTCGTTGACAGGGGACAGAGGCACTTGTTGCGACCCGCGCAACGGACGAGCGCCATGTATTTGGCTCATTTGAGTCGATCCTTCGTTAAACACGACCTTCTGGTCGCGGCGAAGCAAATCTTCGCTGTAGCGAATATAGCAGGCCGGTTCACCGATTGTTCGCTTTAGCGAACTACAATTAGCCATGGTGAATGACGGTCTCGACCTCAATGAACTCGGCCAACGGATCCGGACTTTCCGGAAGTCCGCTGTTCCGGCGTTGACCCAGGCCCGTTTGGCCGAGGCTGCCGGTCTATCGGCTGGTTATCTGTCAGAACTCGAATCCGGTGAGGCGACGAAACCATCGGGACAAATCTTGATGAAAATCGCAACGGCGCTTGGGATAACCATTGCGGATCTGCTCGGAACCGCGGCCGCCGCGCCGGTGGTCGAGATCAATGATTCGTTGAAGGAATTCGCCAAAGAGCGAAATCTGATTGAAGGCGATGTGCTGATGCTGGCGAGTATCCGGTTTCGCAACGAGCAGCCACAAACAGTAAGACGTTGGGCGCACATTTATGACACGATTCGAAATTCAAAACTGATGGATCAGGAGTTGGAGTGATCGATGGCAAACGGCGGATCATCGATCGAACACTCTGTCAAAAAACTTCTTGAAGCGCATTCGTTTAACGGTCGACCCGAGGATCTGATTCGGCAACTCAATCGAAAGCTCCTTGCCGATATCGACGGGTCCGTACCCGTCGACCTGTCGGTGGCGGCGTCGTTCGCTCAAGCGCACGTTTCCCACGGTGACTTCGTGGAGGAAGGTTCCGTGCGGTGGGAGGCGGACAGATTTCAAATCAGGATTTCAACACGTGTTGGCGAGCGAAGACAGCGATTCACCCTGGCGCACGAAATCAACCATCTGTTCTTTCTTCGGGCATCCAAGGAAACAGTTCGAACCGACCTGAAAATCGACGGTACCTCGCGTTCGACGAAGTCGGAGTGGCTGACGGAGGAGTTGCTCTGTGACATAGGTGCATCGGAACTCCTCTTACCGTTAGAGACAATGCAACCGTTCTGTGTCGGCGAACCATCGATCGAAATTGCGATGGGCGCAGCCCAGGCCGTTGAAGCCAGCGTTGAGGCAGCGCTTCTTCGTATGTTGGATCTGGGCGGGCGAAAGGCGGCAATGGTGTTCCTGGAGCGGAAGCTCAAACCAACTGAGATTCAAATGGCCGAGGCCGATAAACAGGGCAACAAACTGTTCGACCTTCCTTTATCGATCGCACCGAAACTGAGGGTCCGATACGCGGCATCCTTTAACGGGTTCCCTCACATCCCGAAGGACAAGTCGGTCGCAGATGATTGTCCGCTCTCGACGGCTGACGAGCAGGGGGCTGACATCGAGTTTCGCGGACTCACTGGACTGTTAGGCCGAAGTGATCGGGCAGTACAAGTCTCTGCGAGGTCGATGCCCTTCGTCGACTCCGATGGCCAGAAACGCGACAGGGTTCTTGCGGTTCTCTTTTGAACCAGCCGGCAAAATCGACCAACTTTTTGCAGCGCTCGTGTTTTACTGTGTCAGTTCTGTGTCAGAACCGACCGACACCCGCAGGTCACACCCTCTGTGACCTGCGGAAATGCTTCAAAAACAACGTGGAGGTGGGGGGAGTCGAACCCCCGTCCCTCAGCTTCGCAGCAGGTCTTCTCCGAGCGCATCCGGTGTAGAGATCTCAGGCCCACCCTCGACACCGGCAACTCCGGAGGGCCCCAGCTCACTTAATGTCCTTGGCTACCCGCAAGCACTGCACCCAAGTAAGTCCCTCTAGATAGTGCCGGCAGCTGGCCCGAGGAACCGGGGCCAGACCGACATTGCAGTTATTTAGGCTGCAAGCGCAACGTTGTCGTTGGCGTTTGTTTGTTTGTTTCCGACTCTTTTACGTGGATCCGGAGACCACGGCTCGCTTCATCTGCGTTGATCACCAAAGTCGAAACCAGGCACCCCCGTAGAGTGCCCAACCTACCCCAGCTTTTCGCCTAGCCTTTACCGACTCACGCGCAACCGTGCGCGAAAGCGCAACTATGCGCACAACCTCGAAGGATGATTCCCAGTGGCAATCCGCGCCCAGCTCACGACCGCCGACAAGCTTGCAGCCTCGGCTACCTCACAGGCAAAGGCCGCTGGAACTCCAGTGGAACGCACCGAAGAAGAGAAAGCCAAACGCAAAGAACGCGTCACGGCCGCCAAAGATGCTCTCGCCCGTTCGGTCTCACTCAAGGGCGATCACGTGCCACCAGCCCGTGCGTCTATCAAGCTGTACCTGCAGCAAATGAACAATCCACGCCAACCCGACGATGCAGCCTTCGCCCACCTCATCGAAGTTCCGTTCATCGTTCCGGCGAAGAAAAAGACGAACGACCGAAAGTTCTAAAACCAACAACTTCCTACGGGAAAGTCGGCAACGAACTAGCCGGTGAGCAACTGCGCCCCGGTGCGCCTACACCCGCAGCGGACGGCCCTTGCGTGCTTGTGCCAGGGTTCGGTCAAGGTCACGTTTCGCATCACGATCGCCGATGGCGTCACGCTTGTCGTGGCGCTTTCGTCCTTTTGCGAGGGCTAACTCAACCTTCACCAACCCGTCGCGAAAATAAATACTCAGTGGCAAGACAGAAAGATGATCAATCGACATCTTCTCGTCGAGTTCATCAATCTCTCGCCTATTGAGTAACAACTTACGTGGCCGTTCTGGGTGAAATGACCCGAACCCAATGGCGTAGACGTACGGCGAAATATGCATTCCCAGCAAATACATCTCGCCCCGTTCAACGCGCGCATACGAATCTTTCAGCTGCACCTTCGCGTCACGCAAACTCTTGACTTCGCCACCAACAAGCTGAATGCCAGCCTCGTACGTATCAAGCACGTCGTAGTCATGGCGAACCTTTTTGTTTGACGCAAGCAATTTGCGCTGGTCTTTCAAGCCAGCGTTGTTCGCGCCTTTCATCGTGCCTTTTTTTGCCATGAGGATCTAGACGCTACCTTGAGCACCGTGGACCACTCGCAACAATCACAACAATCGCAGCCCCAGGTTCAACTGTCGTACTCGGCCTACGTCGAAATGATCGCCCACGCCTACGACGGCGCTCCCTTGGAAGCGTGCGGGTTGTTCGCCGGCCCCACCCAACAGCGCATCACCCGGTTCTACCCAACCGATAACGACGCCCACTCGGCCAAGGTGTACACCATCCCCCCGAAAGCACACCTACAAGCCGAGCGCAATGCCGACGACGAGGGATTGATCATCAACGGAGTCATGCACAGCCACACCCATACCGACCCGTACCCGTCACCAACCGACATCACCCAAGCCCCCGACCCAAGCTGGCACTACATCATTGTGTCGCTTCGAGACGAGGCTCCCATGCTGAGGAGCTGGCATATCGACAACGGTTCGATCCAAGAAGAGACAGTCGTTCTCCTCTGAGCATTACGACGGAAGTCACTACCACCTAGAACTGATTCCCGACTAACCTGATCGGGTATCGCCGAAACCGATTCATTTCCCGCCAGGAGCAACGCCACATGGCTGCAGTCGACGTCCGAATCCCTACCATCATGCGCCCCCACACGGGTGGGCAGTCAAAGGTGTCATCAACCGGTGAAACGGTCGGCGATGTCATCACCGACCTGGTTACCCAATTTCCCGGAATCGCCGGCCAAATCGTCACCCCCGAGGGCGAACTTCACCGTTTCGTCAACGTGTACCTGAACGACGACGATGTTCGGTACATCGGCAAACTCGAAGCACCCCTCAAAGATGGTGACTCAATCACGATCCTTCCCGCCGTCGCAGGTGGAGCCGTCTGATGCGAGCCCAGAAGTGATTGCCAGCAGCGCCCTCGATCTCATCGGTAACACGCCGCTAGTCGACGTGTCGGTGCTGTCACCAAATCCACGAGTTCGCATTCTCGCAAAGCTCGAAGGTAACAACCCGGCCGGTTCAGTCAAAGACCGAATTGCGCTTTCCATGATTGAGGAAGCCGAAAAAGACGGTCGACTGAAACCAGGGTCGATCCTCATTGAACCATCGTCGGGAAATACCGGCATCGCCATGGCCATGATCTGCTGCCTCAAGGGTTACACGATCAAAATCGTCATGCCCGGAAACGTGACGCCAGAACGGCGCCAAATGCTTGAGGTGTTTGGTGCCGAAATCATCGAGTCTCCGGCGTCGCAAGGCTCAAACGGTGCCGTCAAGATGGCCCACAAAATCGCAGCCGAAAACCCTGACTGGGTATTCCTCTATCAGTACGCGAACCCGGCGAACCCGAAAGCCCATATGGAAGGCACCGGGCCCGAAATTTGGCGCGACTGCCCAGAGATCACCCACTTCCTCGCCGGGCTAGGCACCAGTGGCACCCTCATCGGCGTAGGAACCTTCCTGAAGCAAATGAACCCCAACATTCAGGTTTGGGCCGTCGAGCCCCCCAGCGGCGAAATGGTTGACGGATTACGCAACCTCGACGACGGGTACATCCCACCGATCTTCACCGATAATAACGGGTTTGACCTGCTCGACCGGAAAAAAGTCATCGGCCCGAAAGAGTCAATCGAAGTCACCCGCCGCATGGTTCGAGAAGCTGGCATCTTCGCTGGCATTTCATCTGGGGCAATTATGGCCGCAGCTATTAAGTGCGCAGCTGAAATACAAGAAGGAGTCATCGTCACCATCGTGTGCGACGGCGGATGGAAGTACCTGTCGACCGGCGCTTACACCGACGATATCGACGAGGTCACCGAACGAGCGAAGAAAGTCATTTACTTCTAGTACTTACGATTCGGCCGATTACCACGAACACCAAACGAAATGAACAAGCCCCGGCGTGTTGCCGGGGCTTGTTTTGTTTCTGTTCTGATCTCCGGTTGGTACCGGTCCCGGATTTTGCCCGGGGCAGGATCAGCCTGGAAGGGTGTTTGAGATGGTGTTGAACGAGCTCTTGATCTTGTTACCAAGAAGTGAGACTGCGCCGATGATTGCGACGGCGATCAGGCCGACCATGAGTGCGTATTCAACTGCGGTTGCGCCGCGCTCTTCGATTTCGGCTTTGCGGCCGGCGATGAGGGTTTGTAGTGATACGAATAGTTCGAGCATTTGGGGTTCCTTTTTGTTTGGCAGATGGGGTGTACCTGCTGGGTGATGTATGTACTTTCGGGCCTTTGGCGGCGGAGGCCATCCTGAAAGTTGGTGAACTCGTGCGTCTGTGTGGTCGTAATAGTTCGTTTGGCCTATAAGTTTTGCGGGGGGGTGGTCCTCACGAATCGATGCTCTGTGTACAGATGAAATAAACAAGCCCCGGCGTGTTGCCGGGGCTCGTTTTGTTTCGATTTGTAGGCGGGTGGTTCCGGTGCCGGGTTCCGGTGCCGGGTTCGCCTGCGATGGGATCAGCCTGGGAGGGTGTTTGAGACCGAGTTGAACGACTTCTTGATCTTGTTGCCAAGAAGGGAGACTGCGCCGATGATTGCGACGGCGATCAGGCCGACCATGAGTGCGTATTCAACTGCGGTTGCGCCACGTTCTTCGATTTCGGCTTTGCGGCCGGCGACGAAGTTTTGAAGTGAAACGAAAAGTTCAAGCATTTGGGGTTCCTTTGGTGGGTAACGGTGCGAGCTGTAAACACCTTCGGGTTTTCAGGAGGGCTCGGTATCCCGAAAATTGATGATTCCACTTCCCGTGTGCAGAGGAATGGTTCGTTTGGCCCACGCGGTTTATGGGGGGTTGGTCCTCGCGAATCGATGCTCTGTGTGCAGATGAAATGAACGAGCCCCGGCGGTTGGCCGGGGCTCGTTTTGTTTCGATTTGTAGGCGGTTGGTGCCGACCCAGGGTTTGCCCGGGGCAGGATCAGCCTGGAAGGGTGTTTGAGATTGAGTTGAACGATGTCTTCAGCTTGTTACCAAGAAGTGAGACTGCGCCGATGATTGCGACGGCGATCAGGCCGACCATCAGTGCGTATTCAACTGCGGTTGCGCCGCGCTCTTCGATTTCGGCTTTGCGGCCGGCGATGAGGGTTTGTAGTGAAACGAAAAGTTCAAGCATTTAGGGTTCCTTATTGTTTGGCAGGTTGGGGTGTTACCTGTCTGCGATGTATGTACTTTCGGACCTTCGGTGGCAGGGGCCATCCTGAAAGTTGGTGAACTCGTTCGTCTGGGTGGTCGTAATGATTCGTTCGACCTATCCGTTTTTCGTGAAAGTGGTCCGAATGGGCCGACCGCAGATATCATCAGGCCGGAAGGGTGTTCGCCGTGATGTTGAATGCCGTTCGTTCGTCACGATCGAAGAGCCAAAATGCGCCGATCATCGCTAAGGCAAAGAGACCGACTCCGGCTGCGTATTGAACGCCAGTAGCCCCGTGTTCTTCGATGCTGGCTTTACGAACGCCAACAAGAGTTTGTAGTGAAACGAATAGTTCGAGCATTCAGTGTTCCTTTGTTTCGCAGGAAAAAACCTGCAGGTGGATGCTCGTACTTTCGAGGTAGCAATGGTCGTGACCATCATCTGACTTAATGATCCGACTACTCCTAGCGACGACAATGGTCCAGCCGGCCCACGTCCAAACACAGGCGGTGGTCCGTTTGGCCGCTTAGTCAGAGACGGGAATTGTTACAGCCGCCAGTAGTGCTGGTGTCGACGAGAAGTACCGAATTTCGTAGCTTCCAGCCGGCGGCATCGCAAGCGCAATCACAGCAGATGATCCGCTGTTCGCGCCTTTTCCAGGAAGCATCTTTCGGGAAATGTACGTCTCTGGGGGGCTTCCAACGGCAGCGACAGCAAGCCAGTCGTTGATAATTCCCGCTGGTCGTTCAACGACGAATCGAGTCGCCCTCAGCGAAAGCGGGACACCGAGAACTGTTATCGAAACAGGCGCTGGAACGGGCACCGTCGTCGGCGGAGGCACTGTCGCACCTACCGTGATTGAAGTCGTCGCCCCGGCAACAGTTGTTGGAGTTGCAATGGTTGTTGACGTTGAACCGGCAACGGTCGTGGTGGAAGCACCAATGGTCGTGGGTACCGGCACAATTCCGGGTGCCGCCGCGAACAACGGGAACGGGTTGTGCGTGGCACCAAGAATCTGAGCGGGGTCAGCTAACAACCAACCCTGAAGTAACGACGCATACAATCGGCGGAAGTCGTGCACGACCTGCGGGTTACCGTTTGCATCAAGGTTGGAAAGCCCCGGGTCATCACCATACAAACCTCCGGAAACGTTTGCCCCCATCACCATCGCAATTGAAGACGTGCCGTGATCGGTGCCGTCCGAATCGTTCGCCCTGGCTCGTCGCCCAAACTCGGAATACGTCACAACCGTAACCTTGCGCGCATGCTCTGGTGCAACACGTTGGAAGAAGCCCTGCAACGCCGTGTCAAGCTCACTCAGCAGCCTCTGGTGAATCGGTCGCTGACCGGCATGCGTGTCAAAACCGTCAAGCGCAACGGTGATCACGCGTGTTCCTAAGTTTGCATTGATGAGGTTCGCTGCCATGTGTAGCTGACGACCAATCGCCGTGCCAACCGCATTGTTCCAGGTGCTGGTCGCCCCCGATGCAGCACGCGTAGCCCGAACACCGGTAGAGGCCAACAGGTTCGCCAGGGGCCCGGCGCCGGTTCCACCAACGTCAATTTGGCGCAATGCCTCAACCAGCCAGGCATCGTTGAGTTCGTTTGGGCGTGACCCGAGCAGCGTTTCTTCTTGCGTCGGAATGAGCAATGCCGAACTCGATAGGCCTCGCATCGACAGCGGAACCTGCGTACCCATAGTCGCTGCCGCAAACGGATTCGCCGTACCAAGCGTGTCGGTGTAACGACCAATCCAACCGGAATGCGGAACAGCTTGCAACGGACCATTTGCGGCACCGAACCCATTATGCCAATGGTCAATCGACGTAAAGTGGCTGAGGTTTGCTGGGCCGTAACCGAGACCCCGAATGACTGCAACTCGTCCGCTCGTGTACTGACTGTGTACATATGGTAATGCCGGGTTGAGGCCGTAATCAGCGTTGATCGGAAGAGTGGTTGCCCCGTTAATCGCCAACGTTCGGCGAAGTGTCGGATACAACGAATTGGTTAGCGGAACCAACGTGTTCAGCCCATCATTTCCACCGTCGAGGTACACGAGCACCACGATGCCGTCATTCGTCGCTGCACCCGCAGAATCGATACCGAGTAGACGTCGAAGGGGTGAAAGTTTAGTCGATGCAATCGTCCCGGCCGCAATCCCTGTAGCGATTTGTAGGGCCCGACGACGACTCAACGCAGCTTCACCTAACCGATCAAGGGATCCGAGAATTCGATCGAGTTGCTGACCCGCGAAACGATCAATCGCGGGCTGAATGAGGGCTTGCTCTTCGGCCGAAAGCTGGAGTCGTGGCGCAGAAACCATCTCCTCAGCACCGTCCGAGTAGTCAGGAGTCTGAGTGTTCATGCCAGCTGGCTGTTTCTGATTGTTCATGCGAGCTGGCTGTTTTTGATTGTTCATGCGAGCTGAAATTCTGGAGTGAGAGCGATGGCACGAACCAGATTCGACCGTTGTCCTGAGCCGCCAATTCCGGGGTCACGATTCGACCGCAAAATACCTTCGAGCGCCGACCGTGTGGTATTCGAAACTGAAGGGGTTCCGAATGCGTCGAGACCAACCTGAACGGCGGTTGCGACATCAGCAGCTTCGATTGAAGAAAGAAAGCCCGCAGAGTTAGCTGTCCAACCAATAATGCTTGCCATGGCTGCCTTTTTCCAAAGTGCTGCTTCAGTAATCCAGTACTGGTTTGGTTTCCAACCCGACACACTTGGAGGTTCAAACGGCACCTGCCCGAGTGCAGCAAGCGCCCAATCAAGACCGGTTGCGCTCACCCCAAGCTGGGTGCTTCGAAGCAACGCAACACCCCACTCAATCGGGCTTCGAACCAGCGTATTGCGACACGGTTCAGCATAAAACTCGTCTCGTTTGAACATCAGCCGCAAAAACTCTCGAGTGTTCATTCCAACCGAACGAAGGTCAGTAGCAAGCGACGCAATCAAGGCAGCATCTTCACTCGGCCGCGCATAAAACGCCCAGAATCGTTTCGCCAAAAACTGTGACGAGGCGACCGCCCGGCTACCGGTCAAAATCTCATCGATCAGCTCCGGACCCTTCCACGCCTGGGTCTTACCGAAAATGGTCTTAAGACCGCCATCATGGGTGTTCGGGTCAAATACCGAGACACCGCTTGCGTTCAGCGTGTATCCACTCCATGCGCGAGCCGAGTCAACAACATCGGCCTGGGTGTACCCGTTATCAACACCTAACGTAAACAGTTCCATAAGTTCGCGTGCAAAGTTTTCGTTCGGTGCACCTGCAACATTTTCGGCGTTGTCGAGATAGCGCAACATCGATGCGTCGACCGCTATCGCCTTCACCAGCGCTGCGATACTTCCAAACGCACCATCTCGCAGCGTCATATTTTGAGCCAGTAGCAGGTCGGGGCGGGGCACCTTCCAATACGAGGTTGGCATGAGGTTGTGCCAAAACAACGTGAGCTTTTCTTCAATAGGATTGGGTACGTCGACCATGCGCTGTAACCACCACCGCCGAATCACGGTGAGCTGCGTGTAGTCAGAATCGCCGGGTGACAGTGCCGGAACGGTAAGTGCAGCGCGAGGTGCATTCAAAAAGAGATCGACCACAACGCCGCGTTCCTGCCCCACATACGTCGCCAATTGCGCGGGCGTGGCCCCAAACCCGCTTCGGCGGGAAAGGTGACGCACATCGAACGCGGACATGACTGGCATTGCGCTATCCATCGGCTCTCACAGGCTCTCCCTTGAGTGACTGGGTCGCGAACTAACCTTGCGGAATGACAACTTCCCCTCTTAAGACCCCCCTTCGTAGTTACGAACGAACAGTTTCAGACCTTCGACCACTCACATTCCAACGCGACTTCACCGAATTCGCTTCCGGCTCGGTGCTCGTTTCGTTTGGTCGAACGCAAGTCTTGTGCACTGCGTCGGTCGACGAAGACGTACCGCGTTGGATGAAGGGGTCTCAAAAGGGCTGGGTTACCGCGGAATACTCGATGTTGCCAGGCAGCTCACCAGAACGAGTTACGCGAGAAGCCGCAAAAGGAAAGCAATCGGGTCGAACCCAAGAAATTCAGCGGCTCATCGGGCGAGCACTTCGAAGCGTGACCGATATGAGGGCACTGGGCGAACGCCAAATCCTTCTCGATTGTGACGTGCTGCAAGCCGACGGTGGAACCCGAACTGCATCGATTTGCGGTGCCTATGTTGCGCTTCACGACGCATGTACCCGCCTTATGCAACAAGGTTCGCTCACGACCCACCCGCTGCTTACCGAGTGCGCAGCCATTTCTGTTGGTGTGGTGGCGGGAGTACCGATGCTCGACCTTGACTACTCAGAAGACTCAACCGCCGATGTCGACATGAACGTAGTGATGACTGGCACCGGCGAGTTCACCGAATTGCAGGGCACGGCGGAAGGTCGAACATTTGGGCGAAGCGTCTTGAATGAAATGCTGATTCTTGGTGAGGCTGGTATCCAACAAATCATTTCGGCCCAACGTGCCATCCTCGCAGTTGCGCCAGCGCCCCGAGCACTCGACCCTCGTTGAACATATGAGCGTGATTGAGCTCGTTATGGCTTCGGCCAACCCACACAAGGTTGACGAAATCAACGAACTTCTACAACGACTCGCCCCCAATATACGCGTTCTGCCGCGCCCAGAATGGGTTCAAGACGTTGTGGAAGATGCTGACTCACTCACCGGAAACGCCCGGCTAAAGGCCCGGGCGTTGTGCACAGCAACCGGCACGGCGGCGGTCGCCGACGATACTGGCCTGTTTGTTGAGGCCCTTGATGGTCGACCGGGCATTTACGCGGCCCGATTTGCCGGGGAAAACGCTAGTTACGCAGACAATGTGAACTACTTACTCAGCGAACTTAGGTTGGTAGGGGCGCTCACTCCAGAAGCTCGACGGGCGGCGTTTGTAACGGTCGCGTTAGTGAGCTTTCCTGATGGTCGCGAGGTGTTCGCCGAGGGCCGGGTCGAAGGTTACATCTCGTTACAACTGATGGGCAGCGGTGGCTTTGGGTACGACCCGGTGTTTGTGGCCGATGAACTGGCCCCACAAACATTCGCTGTTGCACCGTCTGAAGCAAAACAGCTCATTTCGCATCGAGCCCGAGCGTTCACCAGCCTGGTCGCATTGTTGGTTTGAGTAACGCGCCGGTTACACGTGCTCATCGGGCTGAAGAAATCTCCAACAGCCGGTTGGAAGATTGCCGAGCCGGATATTTCCAATCCGAACCCGTTTGAGATCAACGACCCTCACGTCAACTGCTTCACACATCCGACGAATTTGGCGTTTGCGTCCCTCTCGAAGAATGAATCGAACCTGGCTTTCGTTCGCCCATTCAACAACCGCAGGAAGTAACGGTTTGTCATCAAGGCTCAAACCGTGGCTAAGTACCTCGATCGCGTCGTCACTGAGATTCCCTGAAATTCTTACGAGATACTCTTTTTCCACATTTGCATGCGCACCTATGATTTGCGAAGCCAGCCGACCATCTTGGGTGAGTACGAGCAAACCGTGAGAGTCAATGTCGAGTCGACCCGCCGCCGCCAGGGTTCGAAGGTGTTTACGATGCAAAATCTCGGTGTCGTATGGGAACTCGCTGTCGGGGTGAACGAGGTCGATCGCTGGGCGGTACCCTCGCTCGGGTTGGGTCGATACATACCCAACTGGCTTGTTAACAATGACCGTCAACAGGTTTTTCTGTTCGACCTTTGCGTCGTCTGAAAGTGTGATGACGGCATCGGCTGATACCCGCGTTCCGAGCACGTCGACGACGGTACCGTCAACAAAGACCTGCCCGGCCGCAATGAAGTCGTCAGCCTCGCGTCGTGAACAGATGCCAAGTGACACCATGAGTTTCGAGAGCCGCACACCATTCGGTGCCGATCTACTTTCATCAGGGAATTCGTTTTCTTCGTTCATAGTCGTGTCGTTCATATTCGTGTCGTTCATATTTGTGTCGTTCATAGTCAGTTACCAACCCTTGAGATCAACGGGCCATGAATCGACGACCTCGTCACCTTGAACCAGCCACATTCGGTCGTGGTAGGCCACGGTCGGGTCGCAGTGTGCTGGCACCACACGGACTCGATCACCAAAGTGGACCGGTTCAGCTGGGGCAAACGTCACGTGCTCATCTGAACAAAACCAGACGGAAGCATCGGCAATAGTGGGTAAACCGTGGTCCATTCCCTGCGCCTTCAGCCCAACATCAGCCACCGCCCAACCCTTCGACCCGGTGTCACGAGATACTGAAATCACTGACCCAAGAATCGACAGGGCCTGACGAAATGCAAACTCATTATGCTCTGCGTACTGGGTATCCATGAGCGCATACGACCCAGCTTGAATTTCTGTTGCCCAGGTATTGACTATGTGGGTTCCAGTACCACCAGCGCTCACCAATTCGCCGCCAACATCGTTATGTGCACGTAGTAAGAGGGCCATGGAAGCCTCAACCTTTTCGCGCTGTTCAGTTGGGTCAACAACCATCATGAGGTGCCCCTCGTAACCCATAACCCCCCGAACGCTCAAACCGGCTTTGCGGGCACGGTCGGCGAGTCGCCCGGCATCGGCAGGGTCACACCCGCAGCGGGGTAAGCCAATGTTCACGTCAATGACAACCTCACGAACCCCTCCGGCAACTGCGGCGTCAAGGGTTTCGTCTGAATCGATCGCCAGGGTGACCCTCCCGATGCCAGCAGCAACAACCGCACCAAGTCGCCGTGCGTCGACAACCTCGTTCGCAAGTAGCAGGTCAAGGCCTAACCCGGCGGCGGCCATTCCTTCAATTTCACGAATGGTTGCGCAGGTAAACGTGTCGTGACCGTGTTTGGTTTGTTCCTGAGCCAACGCAGTGGTTTTGTGAGCCTTCACGTGCGGTCGAAGCTGACGGCCCGGTAACCGTGTTGCCATCACGGAAAGGTTGTGTTGGAACGCATCGACGTCGAGCAGTAGGGCTGGCGTAGTCAAGTCATTGACGAAGCGATGGGCGGAGGGCACGGAGAAACCGTAGTGGCCCTAGGGTGAGCTGAGTGAACGAGCCCAACCAAAACGAGTTGGAGGTCGAACTCAGCCACATCGCCGATCGATGTGCCCTCATCGACGGATTGGTGCTTGACGACAACTGGGGCGCAGTAATCGAAGCCCGTGACAGCGCCCGTGCGGCCCTTGAACGCGGTCACCAACTGTGGCCAGTCGCTGCGTATGCCGAATACCGCATGGCCCTCGACGGCCCGCCCGAGGTGGCAGTTTCGGTACTTGACTCAGCATCGATGCGATTCGCACTTGGGCCGTTTCCCGAGGTCGTAGCTACCACTCATCTCTGGGCTGATCTCGCACCTCACGTTCCGAAAACCCCCGGTGGCGCAATGCTGGCCCATGAATTCGTTGCTGCTGGCGAGCGATTAGCCACCGACGTCACTGCACTTTCGCTTCCGAACGTCTTCGATATCCCCCTCGAGCTTCAGGCTTGGGAGCCAACATACGTACCGGCTGTGTTTCATCTTGGCCGTGTCGAACATTTCGCCCCTGCACTGCCGATGTGCAGCCGGGTTGATCAGGCAGCCTCGCCGGGCCCGCTGGCCAAAGACCCGACGACTATCGCCGCGTTCACAGCACTCGTTCGGTCCTGGACAACCGAATCAAACGGCCGATGCGAAGTGTTGGCCGTAGAGGGGGAATGCCTGAATGCAATTGCGGCGCTCGGGGTTCGACGGCCGCATATCGCCGAGATTGATGCAGCACTAGCGATGTCGCTCATGGTGTGGGCTGCCAGTGGTGGAGGTGCCCATGGTCGCCGTCGCGGTCTTGCGTCAGCCCGAAGCGACTTGTGGTGGCTGCTGACGGCGCTCGGTGGCTTCGCCGAAGATGTTCTTGAACATGATGACGTGGTGCACCCAGAAGAACTCGGTGAAGCTATTGGCGAACTTCAATGGATGCTGTGGACGGCCGGTGAGCCCGATACCGGGTGGGCTCTGCGCCTTGCGGTCAATTGTCCCTCTGAAGGGTTGGCGTTTGTCATCTCGGCGGTTGATGCCGACTAGACGTGACTTGGCACCGCTGGAACTCGCTGCGCCGGTAACGTGATCGCATGGTCTCTACGCTCGAACCGCCAGCACCGAACCCAGCCGGGCCGAACCAGAACAACGACCCGGACCAACACCCACTTGAACCCGGTCACCTTCCGAGCCCATACGCTGCGGTCTCACCACCCATCGCCCCGATTGAACCGTCGGCTCACCGGGCAAAGACAGTACTCACGGCGGCGTGCGTTGTCATGGGCCTCATCGCGATCGGAACGTTCCGCTACAACGCTGATCGACGGCCAGTGACAACACTTGCGCTAGTTGTAGCGGCTGGGTCTGCAAGTCCGGTCGCTGCGCCAACACCGGAAAGTACCGTTGTTCCATCACTTGCGTTTTCCAGCTTTATACCTGCGGCGCCAGCGGTTCCGGCCGACCTGTCGGTATACAACGCAGAATTCACCTCGTCTGCTCGCCCATACATTGCCGTTGACTACACCGGAATCATCGAAAACGCGGAAGCCTGGTCGTCGCATCTGTTTGGTCCGAGCGACATCCCTGCGACTCAAAGCGTGCCGCTCGACATAAACAACGAACCGTTATGTATGGTGGCCCAACTCAATCTCGCCGACCTTCCGGTGCTTCCCGTTACGACAACCGAGCGAACCGGAACCGTAACGAAGCTTCCAAAAGCAGGCATGTTGCAGTTTTGGCTGAAGATGGTTCCGGTCGGATCAGACACCGGTTGGACTGGTGGGCCGACGTTGCAGGAAACAGTGAACCAACCTGCACAGCGGGTCACCTACGTTTCACCTGAAGATATGGCAGCGAGTTCACCGAAGATGGTTCCACAAAACGACACCTGTTCTGATGGGCCTCCATCGAGGGGCCCGACCGTAGCGTTAGCGATGAATTTTTCGTTGCAATGGAACGTTCCCGAAACGACCGACGCCCGATTCGACAGCGCGCTTCCATTTCTTGCGGGTGCATTACGGGCAGCAGATTCGTCAGAGTTTTATCGTGCCCTTGGTTCGATCAACAGTTGGCTCGGAACCGAGGGACCAGCCCAGATTGGCGGATTTAATCGCTTAGTTGATCGTGATCCCCGCACGATTGATGCGTTCCTTGATGACGACGTGAGGGAAGGTCTTGCGACCGACCTGTTCGAAGTGCTGTTCGAAATGCATTCTGCCGACGACCCAGACAGCGCATGGTCGGTTGGGTTCGGTGCGCAGGGAACCGGCGGGTGGTGGGTTGACCCGGTCGACGTTGCAAAAGTGACGAAATCTGGAACGATCGTGAGCGCATTCTGGTGGGATGCGCAGGTGGTCCCGGATTCGGTCGAGGGTGAAACCGAAGGCTGACGTCGTTAGGTTGTCGTGTTTTGTGGAAGCTGAGCGAGGTGTGCCAGTTGAATGAGGTGTTCCAGTTGAGCGAGGTGCCCGGGAACCAGATGAAGTGATTCGAGTTTGTGAAACCGGCCAGACTCGATGTGATGAGGTTCGACTTCGGCGTGTTCAAGAGCCCACGTAACACTGTACGGAATATGTATGGCAGCACCACCGGCCTCAAGCACGGGAAGCACGTCTGATTTGACCGAATTCCCGATCATCAAAAATCGATGCGGATCGGTTTCATGTTTAGCCATAATTCGTTCATAAGTACGCACATCTTTTTCTTGAACAACTTCAATCGAGCGGAAATGGTGAGCCAACCCAGACTCGGTAACCTTCGCGCTCTGATGGTGTTGGTCGCCCTTTGTGATGAGCACCAATTGAAACTCTTTGGCCAGATGAGTCAACGTTTTGTCGATTCCTTCGAATAGTTCAACGGGTCGGGTCAGCAGGTTTCGGCCTGCGTCAATAAGAATGGTGAGCCGTTGTGCTGGGATACGACCATCCGTCAGAGCAACCGCGGTTTCCACCATCGAAAACATGAAACTTTTGACCCCGTAACCAAACACCTTTACGTTTTGTCGTTCTTGATCGGCGAGTGCGTTGAGAACGTCAGTTGGTGAGTTCGCCACACCAGCGGCGAGGTGCGGTGAGACGACGTCAACAAAGGTTTGCTCGACTTTATGAAAGCCGTCTTCGTTGTGCCACAGAGTGTCATCGGCATCGATACCGATGGTGGTTATCCCGGTCGTGGTTATTTTGATCGTGTTTATTTTTGTCACGTGGTCGTTGCGTCTTTGGTTGGTTTTTTGGCTCGGCTTGGGGCCACCCGCGGCGGTTCACCAGGCATCTTCGGATACACGGGCGGCCACGGTGCATCACCAAGGCCAGCCTCTTGGTCGGCTCGGTGAAATGCCAAAAGTGGGTCAAGTGTCTGTGGTTGATCAACCATGTCAGACCACGGATCGCCACTGACGCGGAATCGATCTACGACAACAGGAATGGTCAATTGCTCAGGATCGATGGTTGCCAGTTCATCCCAACTGAATGGGGTCGACACCTGGCCACCAACCCTTGGCCGAACGGCCCATGCTGCGAACACCGTTTTGTGCGGAGCGTTTTGGTTGAAGTCAATAAAGACCCGTGTACCGCGTTGCTCTTTCCACCACTGGGCTGTGACGAGGTCTGGTCGACGTCGCTCCATTTCGCGTGCTAGTGCGACCGCAGCTGAACGAACAACAAACGAATCGTATTTCGGTTCAAGTCGTATGTAGATATGCAACCCGCGGCTGCCGGTCGTCTTTATGAACGCACGCATATTGCATTCACTAAGAAACGAATTCACCTCAAACGCTGCTTCGCGAACCATGTCGAACGTAACGCCGGGTTGCGGATCAAGATCGATTCGTAGTTCGTTTGTAATCTGCGGTGTTACCGACAAAGAGGGCCACGGATGAAACCCGAGGCAGCCCAAATTCACGGCCCAAAGAACGTGCGAAACATCGGCTAAAACCAGCGCATTTGATTCGGTTCCGTTTGGGGTTGAAACGACTGCCGTTTGCAACCAATCGGGCGCGTGGTCCGGTACCCGTTTTTGAAAGAACGACTTGCCCGATGCACCGTCAGGATATCGTTCCATCATTGACGGCCGCCCCCCGTTTGCCCGAAGGAACGGGTCGCGAATCGACAGGTAAAATTCTGCGAGGTCAAGCTTCGTCGCCCCGATGCCTGGGAAAAAGACTTTGTCGGGGCTGGTGATTCGAATCTGACGATCATCAACCTCAAGCACGGCTGCCTCATCGGGTGCAGAGGACGCCATCCTGGTTACGCCTTCGTGATTGCGTTGGCGAGGTCCATTGGTCCTGAGGCCGGATAGCCATGTTCGGCTTGAACTTGTTTTGACCAGCCCTTCAGCAAGTCGATGGCTAGTATCAGGCGATCGCCCATGGCTTCGATCGGTCGTTGCATTTGGGCATCGGTTGCCGCTTCAATACCTTCGCGCACAGCTTGCCCCCGGTCAGTAAGGCCATCGGCGGTGAGTAAGCCCCGCGACGTCAATCGTTCGATGCCGGCATCTAACTGGTCATCGGTCCAGGCTCGTGTGCGGACATACGATTTTTGTGGAAGGCCCCAGAAACGTTCGGTCAGCAATCCGATTTCTACAGCGTCAAACCCTGCCCCAATCCACGCTGCGGTATGTGAGTCTCCGCGGTATTCGCGAAGGCAGTCGCCAAGGTGCCATGCGGCGCCAAGTTCATCGCTCGGCACGTCACCTGAAACAGCCCCGGCGAACAAAGGTCGTCCGGCAGGTTGGCAGGCACCAACTGCCCGAGCAAGCGCCTCACGAACGTCGCTTACACCGTCGGGTTGATCTCCAAGAACTCTTTTCAATTGCGCGACTGTCGCAGTGGCCCGGGTCGAGCGCATCGTTTGGGCGTCGGCGATTGACCAACCAAACGATACCGACGCAATCACTGCCGCTGGGTTGAACACGCCGAACGCAGCGGCAACCACTTCACCAGGAACCTGGCCCATGAGTGACCCTCGACTGGTGAAGTAAGCGGGGCCATCAGGAAGCATGACGCCGTTCGCGGTTCGCGTTGAAGCTGCAAAACCCAGTGACTCGTAAGCCTCGTGACACTCTTTGGCAAAGTAGACCGAGCCAACAAATGGCTCAAGAGCACCCGAAAGTGCTCTTGATGCTTGATCGTAGGTACTCATATCAGCCCACTATAGGCTGAAGCGCTTCGCCAAAGCGAGTGAGTGCTAGCTGGCTAGTGCGCCGGATGCACGGTCGGCCTCGACTACATCCATCGTCAAGTACTCATCCCCGGTATTCGCCCAGTTTTCGAATTCGATGACACCAAGTTCGGTCCACTTCTTGCGTAGCCAACCATCGCCGGCGTCGAGGAGACCAAGCTTCTTACAGTTCGGAACAATTTTCGAGAAGAGCAATCGTTGGAAGTCTTTGTATTCGTTTGGCATATCGAGCTGGATTTTCACCATTTTGCGAACATCTACACCCATACGATCCCACACCTCTTGCATAAGGAACCGGTCGCGCATACGTACGCCGCACTCGAACGCAAACTCTTGGCGTTCGCGGATTTCGGCTGCACTCATATCTTCGTAGACTTCCTTAAGCGTGAGCACCCCAAAGGCAACGTGGCGTGCTTCGTCGCTCATAACGTATCGAAGCAGGTTCTTCAGAAGCGGCTCCGAAGTGAGCATATGAAGGAACCCGAATGCGGCAAGGGCCAGACCTTCCACCATGATTTGCATTCCGAGATAGGTCACGTCCCATCGGCTGTCTTGAATAATGTCTTTGAGTAGTGCCTCAAGATGAGCATTGATGGGGTAGTAGCCCGACAGCTTTAGATCGAGGTATTTGGCGAACACTTCAACGTGACGAGCTTCGTCCATGACCTGCGTTGCTGCGTACAACTTGGCGTCGTACCACGGCACCGTTTCGGTGATTCGAGCGGTACAGATCAGCGCGCCCTGTTCGCCATGCATGAATTGTGACAACCGCCAGTTTTGACCTTCGATTCCGAGTTGCAGCCACTCTTTGTCTGACCAGCCCTTGAACAATCCTTCCTCGACGGCGCGTTCGCGTATCCATGCATCGGCTGGGGTTGCGACCGAGAGCTCAGTAACTACCTTTTCGATGTCGACATCGATGGACCAATCAAGATCGCGTTCGCCATCCCATTGGCTGGCTTTGGCCTTCTCGTACAGTTTGTTGAGTTGCGGCCGTTTGCCCTTGGCGTAATCCCAAGTGAAAAGGGTATCGAACGACGATTGAACCACCGAGAGTTCTGCCGCCGCATCACGATTCGTGAGCGCCATGATTGCTTCGACACTGTTCATGTCGGTGTGCAACCGCTCACGATCGGTGAGATATGTCGCTGCATCAAGGTCATGGTTGTCGATGGTCATGGTGGTCTCCTGAAAACCCGAGTATTCGCTCGGTTATAGCTTGTGTGCCTCATGCCACAGTGTCAAGTGTTTTCGCTCGAAAATGTCACAAATGACGGGCATTTTCGGGTTGAAAGAAACCGTTTGGGTTCAACTTCCACTAAACCAGAGGGTCTTATGGCTACCCTGCTTTGTTTTCACGCGCATCCCGACGACGAGGCGATTACCACCGGAGGCACTATGGCGATGGCCGCGGCGCAGGGCCATCGCGTAATCCTTGTTGTGGGTACCGGTGGTGAGTATGGCGAGACTCCTGCCGATCTCGCCGAAGGTGAAACGCTGGCTCAACGCCGACGGGTTGAATGCGAGGCGTCTTGTGCCGCCCTTGGTGTTCATCGCCTTGAGTTTCTTGGCTACAAAGACTCGGGCATGACGGGGTGGGAGCAAAACGCGCATCCTGATGCCTTCATGAATGCGCCAATAGATCAAGCCGCCGAACGCCTAGCTGCGATTTTGAAGGAGGAGTCAGTTGATGTGCTGACCAGCTACGACTGGCATGGCAACTACGGCCATCCTGATCACATTGCGATCCACCGGGTTGGTAAGCGTGCTGCCGAACTCGCCGGAACACCGTATGTGTACGAAGCAACTATGAACCGCGATCATATGAAACGCATGATGGAGGGGGCTAAGGCGGCTGGTGTTGACGTTCCTGATTTCGGTGATGACGATACGCCGGGTACCGATGACGGCAATCCGTTTGGTATGCCCGAAGCCGAGCTCACCACTGCTATCGATGTGCAGGCTTTCACCCCGCTAAAACGGCAGTCGATGAAAGCGCACAAAAGCCAAATTAGCGACGGTTCGTTCTTCCTCGAAATGCCCGACGAAGTGTTCAATATGAGCTTCGGCACGGAGTGGTTCATACGGGTGGGTGCCCCAGCTGGCATTACCGAATCATGGTTAGCCGGCCTCGAATAACTTTTTCCCCGGTGGAAGGTAGGGCGTAGCTCCATTGCCTGACAGGCAGTCGGGTAGGGTCGCCAGCATGACTTTTAATCCGCTCGCACCATTTGATCTGACCGGACGAACCGCAGTTATCACCGGGGCCAGTTCGGGTCTCGGTGCCCGATTCGCCACGGTCTTACACGGGCTCGGAGCCACCGTGGTGGTGAGTGCCCGACGTAAGGATCGCCTTGATCAGCTGGTTACAAGCCTCGGCGATCGAGCTTTCGCTGTGGAGGCTGACGTGGCTTCTTCGGAAGCAAACGAAGCGCTGATCGCAGCAGTGATAGCGCAAACCGGTCGCCTCGACATCGTGATAGCGAACGCGGGCATTACGAATGTAAAACCGGCGCTGAAAGAGTCCGCTGAAGAGTTTGCGCGTGTCGTCCAGATCGACCTCGTTTCGCCGTTCGTCATCGCCCGTGAAGCGGCCAACCATTGGCGGGCACAAAAGAAATCGGGTTCGGTCGTTATGGTGGCGAGCGTCGCCGGGCATCTGTCAGACGGCGTATTGCCTCAGGCCGGATACGTCGCAGCCAAATCTGGTCTAATTGGGCTGACCAGGGAATTGGCGTTGCAGTGGGGGCGCTACGGCATCCGAGTCAACGCGCTGTGCCCCGGTATGTTCCCGTCAGAGATGACCGAAGATCTCACGAATAACCCCGAGGCCCTCAAAACCTTCGAAACGATGATCCCATTGCGACGCGTTGGGGCCACCCACGAGCTTGATGGTGCCGTCGCATTCCTGGCCTCCGATGCATCGTCCTATATGACCGGCCAAAGCCTCATCGTTGATGGCGGTGTTCACACCTGATGCTCTTGAGTGAGGTCGCGCAAGCAAGCATCGAGATTGCATCGACCAGGTCTCGAAAGACGAAAGCCGAGGTCATCACCCGGCTGCTGCGAGCCAGCACCAACGAAGAACTGCCGATTGTTATTGGGCTCCTTACTGGCGCACTTCGTCAAGGTCGAATTGGTATTGGTTGGGCGACGGTTGAGGCTGCCACCAAAAGTACGGCCCCATCACAGGATCCTGATGAATTCTCGGTTTCTGAACTCGACCAAATAATAGGCACGCTTATTGATATTACGGGTGAGGGATCCACGGGGCAGCGATCTGCACTGCTCAACGCGACGTTTCGCCGCTGCGATCAGACCAGTGCCGACTACCTGTCCAAACTGCTGACGGGGGAACTACGTCAGGGCTCGCTCGAAGGCATCATGATCGATGGCCTCGCGACAGCACTTGGCGTTGACCCGAAAACGCTTCGGAGGGCCCGAACCCTTAACGGTGACCTTGGTGCCATTGCCGTTGATGTTCGATTAAACGGACCCGAAGCGCTGAGCGTTGATTCCATTAAAGTTGGGCGGGCCCTCGAACCGATGCTCGCTGCGACGTCCGCGTCTGTTGGTGAGGCAATTGCTGAGTTGGGAATGGCTTCCGTTGAGTGGAAGCTAGACGGCGCCCGAATGCAAGTTCATAAGCGCGGTGATGAAGTCTGGCTTTTCACCCGTAACCTCAACGATGTAACCAGTCGTCTTCCGGAAATTGTTGAGCAGGTGAGAAACATCCCGGTCTTTAGTTTGGTCGCTGACGGTGAAGTATTAAGTGTTTCACTTGACGGGCGACCATCTCGTTTTCAAGACACGATGTCGCGCTTTGGCAGCGGCGACGCAGTCGAAGCCATTCGAGAAGGAAAGAAACACCTCCGACTATTTCTGTTCGACGTCTTGCACCTTAACGGGGTCGACACAATCGATCGACCACTTGTCGATCGACGCGAACTGTTGCAGGAACATGCAGCCGATTGCCTTGTTCCTGGCGAGATCACTGACGACCCGACTGTTGCGCTGCGAGTTGCCGAAGAAGCACTCGCTCTCGGTCATGAAGGAACCATGGTCAAGGCGGCATTTAGTACCTATGAAGCCGGTCGTCGAGGAAAGTCTTGGCGCAAGGTAAAGCCGGTCAAGACCCTCGATCTGGTGGTGTTGGCAGCCGAATGGGGGCACGGCCGACGGCATGGCTTTCTCTCGAACTTGCACCTCGGCGCCCGTGGCCCGGTTTCGCCCGACGGTGAACCAACGTTTGTGATGGTCGGCAAAACATTCAAAGGGCTCACCGATCTGCTGCTCGCTTGGCAAACCACCGAACTACTGATGCGCCAAGTTTCGCAAACCGGAATCACTGTTTGGGTTCGACCAGAACTGGTTGTGGAAATCGCACTCGATGGGGTGTTGAAATCAACGACGTACCCCGGTGGTGTGGCACTGCGCTTTGCCCGGGTGAAGGGCTATCGAAGCGACCGCGCTGCGAGTACAGCCGACGACATCGATACCGTTCGGCGGTTACTTACCTAAGTGTCAATACTTCTTTCTGAAACAAGCGTGTTGAACAGCTCAACCGTTTCGGCAGTCATGCGTTTGGGGCGACCGGCCATGTCTACGGAACCAACCCGCATTTCGGCTTCAACCAATACCACGTCATCTCGCAAAATTCGTTGCACCCACGTACCCGTCACCATGCCCATTTTGGCAATACATGTTTCGACTGTGACTGTGTCACCGGCTTTGGCTGGCGCACGAAACTTAATCTGAAGGTCGGTGATCACTACATTCCAACCCAATGAAGCCAGATCATGAATGGGAATGCCAATTGACTCCATAGCTTCAGTTCGCGCCGCTTCAAGGTAAACCAGGTACACCGTATGATTGACATGATTGTACGGGTCGAGTTCACCGAAACGAACCTTGATAGTTGTGGTGTGAGTCGCCATAGTTACGCCTGTACTTTGGCAGCGACAACCGAGATTTCAACCAACCATTCGGGTCGAGCAAGTCTGGGAACAACGATAAGCGTAGATGCAGCTCGGTGACCCTTGAGGGCTTGATCACGTGCTGCCATCACAACGGTCAGGTCGCCGCCATCGACAACGTATGTCGTATACGAAACGATATCGCTAACTAGCATTGATGCTTCAGTAAGCAGCGCGCTTATGGTTTTCCAGACTTCGGTTGCTTGATCGCTCAAATCGAGAGCAACATCACCGTCTGGTTTCGTCGGAACAATTCCAGCGGTATGCACAACGTTACTTCCGGCCGGAATCATCATCGCTAACGCGTAGGTGGCTGCAGCCGGTGCAATGCCTTGCGCTTGAAGTTCATGGTTCACGGGGTTGGTTCCAATTCTGCGTCGAGGCCGAGTTGATGGAGGTAACCGGTTATCGCTCGCTCCACCTCGCGAATCACGGCTTTACGTTGATGCAGTGGTACTTCGTCGGCCAACACCAACAACGACCGAGCAGTCTCGGCGATGACCTGGGCTACCAGCAAACGTCGGGGGGCGGGGATAGCGGTTCGTGCCGCCATCACGGCTTCAACCCGGCGAACCAGTGCCCGTTGTAGTGCGGTTCCGGCCTGGGCCAACTCTTCTGACGTATGGCGACCGTTAAGAAGCGGTACCGCGCCGGGGTGGCGTCGATAAAAATCATCAAGTGCTTCAACCACACGTTCGACCATTTGCACACCGTCAACTTCTGGCTGGTCGACAATGAGCGTGTCGTACAGACTTCCTATCTGTACAGAGTATCTTTCGGCAAGGGCTGCAGCTATGGCTGCCTTGTTCGGAAAGAACTCGTAGAGCGACCCCACCGACGTATCGGCCTGGAGCGCAATGAGGTTGGTGGTTGCTGCTTCGTAGCCAACTTCGGCAAACACCTGTTCCGCCGTGTCGAGGATTCGTTCGACCCGTTCGAGGGCACGGGCCTGGCGTGGTTTGCGTCGAAGCGCCCCGACTGTAACTGCCCCCACTGGAGGTTCGCCGCTCGCCGGGTCACCCTTTTTAGCCATGGAGGTAGCCGAGTAAGGCCGCGTTCACTTCAGCGGGTCGTTCCATTTGGGTCCAGTGCCCTGCCCCTTCGATGACAGTCATACCCCGATATCCTGGCACCTGTTTGAGACGGTCTTCGAAGGTAGGGTCTCGCGAGATCACTAGGTCTTTGGACCCTCCGATAAACCAGGCAGGCATCGTCATATTGGCGACCGGGTTCGAACTCACCCTGGCGTGATTGCGATCCAAGTTTCGATACCAGCTGACCGGCCCAAAAAAGCCACTCGCTTCGAACGAATCTATGTACACAGATATGTCATCTTCGCTGCACCACGCAAGTGTGAGATTCGTTTGCCCGACCGGCAGGCTGGGAGCCATAACGTCGAGGAATCCGGTCCCTGCGGCGGGCCTCGGTTCGGGCATCACCTCTGGGTATCCCTCACCCGACGCCGCCCAAAGGATTCCTCGAATAACCGCTTCGACCTGCGGATCCATCTCCGCTTCGGCGACTCCAACTTCCTGGAAGTAGTTGATGTAGAAGAAATTGTCACCGTGAATCATCTTGAACAGCGAAAGAGGGGGTGCGGGCCAATCGACGAACGGAACACTGATGTTGACCAGTGCCTTTACTCGTTCCGGGTGCTCGCGGGCCAGGTCCCACACCAGGAATGCGCCCCAGTCATGTCCAACGAAAACGGCCGAACTTCCGACACCAGAAATCTGGTCGACCAACCCGAGTAAGTCGTTGCCGAGGTGCTCGGTTGAGTACTCTTCGACCTTCGTCGGCTTTGCAGACCGCCCGTATCCACGCTGGTCGGGTGCAATGGCATGCCAACCTGCATCGCCAAATGCCTTGAGCTGATGTCGCCAAGACCACGCACATTCCGGGAAACCATGGGCAAACACGATCAGTGGCCCGTCAAGTGGTCCGGCTTCAAGCACATCAAGTTCCACCCCGTTGGTGAGGCGACGCTGACGCCGAATTCCGTACTGTCCGTCGAGGTCGGGTCGATGGTTCGGAAAACTTTTTGGTGTCGAATTTTCTCTCATGGGCCTCTGACAGTAGACACGTGGGATGGACTTCGCCATCCCACCCGATATTCAGCAGACGCTCGACGAACTTGATGCCTTCATCGCCGCCGAGATTGCCCCGCTTCAAGCCGCCGAGGACAACGAACGATTCTTCGATCATCGACGTGAGCACTCGCGTACTGACTGGGATAACGGGGGAGTGCCTACTGCTGACTGGGAGGCGTTGCTTCGGGAAATGCGGAGGCGGGCCGACGTTGGAGGATGGCTACGCCTTGCCCTTCCGGTTGAATTCGGGGGCAAAGGAGCCTCAAATCTGAAAATGGCGTTGATTCGCGAGCATCTGGCGATGAAGGGCCTTGGTCTGTTTAACGACCTACAGAACGAAAGCTCAATTGTTGGCAACTTCCCCACCGTGTTGATGATGCGCGACTTTGGAACCGAAAAACAGAAGGCCGACTGGATGCCAGGTTTTCTGGACGGCACCCGCCGGTTGGCATTTGGTCTCACCGAACCGAATCACGGATCTGACGCAACCTACATGGAAACAACGGCAGTGCGTGATGGTGACGAATGGGTCATTTCAGGAATGAAACGATGGAACTCTGGCCTCCATCACGCAACGCACGACATCATATTCGCGCGTACATCTGGAAGCCCCGGCGACCCGACGGGTATCAGTGCGTTCCTGGTACCTACCGACTCACCCGGATTTAAGGTTGAGTTCTTCTGGTGGACGTTTAATATGCCAACAGATCATGCGGAAGTGTCGTTGAGTGATGTTCGGGTGGGTGAAGAGGCGCTGTTTGGTCGGGTCGATCATGGTCTTGACCTTGCCCAGCATTTCGTGCACGAAAACCGAATCCGCCAGGCTGCTTCGTCGCTTGGCGCAGCTCAATATTGCATCAACGAGGCCGTTGCCTACTCAAACCAGCGCGTGACTTGGGGAAAGCGTCTTTCTACAAACCAGGGGATTCAATTTCCACTCGTTGAGTTGCATACAGAGGCTGCGATGTTGCGCCAGCTCGTTCGTTACACCGCAACGATGCTTGATGAAAAGCATCATATGGAAGTGACGCATCTCGTTGCTATGTGTAATTACCGTGCCAATCGTCTCGCTTGTGATGCGGCTGACCGAGCCATGCAAACGTGCGGTGGTGTCGGCTATTCGCGACATATGCCCTTTGAACACATTTACCGCCACCATCGCCGATATCGAATTACGGAAGGTTCAGAAGAAATTCAAATGCGCAAAGTGGCCCAAAACCTCTTTGGGTTCGGACGTAAGTAGCTGCTACTACGTCGCCAACCTCGCCGGTCGATTGCGACTGGCGAGGATGGCAATTGCTGCGCCCAGCGCACCGCCGGTACTTGAGAGCAGGAGGTCGCCAATGGTGTCGGTATAGGTCAGGTTGAGGCCAGCCGTACCCAGTTCTTGAATGAGCCATTCGGCGGCTTCCCACCAAATGATGGCCAGCCCGCCGATACCCCAACCGAGTACCCAGGCAGTAAGGCGCGTCACGTTCGTTCTCAGTATCGCCAGGGTGACGCCGCCGATGAGCAGTATCCAGTTAAAGAAATGGAGGACGTCATCGGTTCGGTCGAATCGTCGATAAAAGTTCAGGGCATTGCCAAGGGTGTCGGCGAGGAAAGGAGCGATGATAAGTGCATCGACCAACATTGGGTACGGTGGTCGCTTTCCGCGAAGGCGCCACACCACGGGGACAGCTCCAAGCGGTAACAGGTAGAACGGTGCACGGAACGCCATCCCCTTTCCCTCGAATTGCGGGAGATTGGGAAACGCGACACTGAAAACGATGGCAGCAACATGCACTATGCGAACTGACCAAAGAATGTTTCGTTGCCACTTATCAGACATGGACGCAACCTACTTCGGTTATCCAATTTCTGAACGGCAAGCCGTTTGCAGTGAGCTAGGCAGCGGCCGTTGACTGTCGGCGAGCCCAGTAGGCGGTGAGATCGTTGCACTCAACGCAAACGTCTTCTGGGATGAGCCCCTGTTTCATAAGTAGGCCGAATACTTTGCAACCGAGGCAGTAACCAAAAAAGGCTTCGAGCGAAGCTGCCCCGATAAGACCCGCAAGCAACACCACGGCCACTAGGGGAGCACCGAGCAACCAGGCAAGCGATGCGCCGCCGGTGAAAACCAAACCGACTGCCTGGGCGAATCGCTTTGGTGGCCCCGCAACAATCTTTTCGGCCCATCCGAAGCGGGCGCTCAAACGAGGCGTAGCCAACCTGGTCACAAATTGGCCGAGCGGCGACAGACGCGGACCGGTTGCGACTCGTGCTGCGAACCCGAACGTCAACGTCGCGAGCAACAATGGCCAACGCGTTGCCTGCCAGAGAGCGGCTTGCGCAATGACACCGGTGGCAACAAGCCGGGCGGAAACGTCATTGACGGTGCGAGGGAAACTGAACAGCGAAGCCATGGACTCAAGCATATCTTAAAACCCGACTAGTTGAGTCGGGTTTCGAGACCCTGGGTGACGAGCGTCCCTATTCGGTCCACATCTCTCGAAGATCGTTGGCGAGGGCTGCACCTTGTCGTCGGCCGTGCTCGAGTGCCGGCTGCCGATTGAGGGGGTCCATTCGTCCGAGCGGCGTGAGAAGCGTCGCTTGGTTCGTTTCATCGTCGGTGAGCAAGGTCAGAACCCTCCCACCTGCTGCTTCCACGATTGCCGTTTCATTCTTGATCGCGATCGCTGCAGAAGCATCGAGTGAGTCACCACCCCACGAGCCGATCGGGGCGAGCGCCAGCACAACGTTATGGTCGGCCATCAAATCCATCGAGGTTCCCGAGCGAACACCCCCATCGGTGTAGCGGCCGCCATGGATAGTTACCGTCGGGAAAATACAAGGAACAGCACAACTCGATGCGATGGCTCGGTCTAGCGCAACATTCGATTCGTGGCCCCACACCACAAATTCGCCGGTTTCAGCGTTCACTGACGTGCAACGAAATCGTTCGCTCGGCCACGCGGTTCCGACGACTTCGGTCATCGAGTTCACCCAACGGTCTTCTGTCACGGTGTTCGTTCGAAGCGCATAGGCCCCAACAGTCGCGAGGGTTGCGGGAAGCGAGTCGGGCAGTTGGCGCCAAACTTCCCAACATTCCATCATCGCGGCGAAATCAAGCAGCGGAACCGTTTCGCTCGAAACTTCGGCCGATGAATCACTCAGTGATAGCTCAGCAAGTTGCTCAAGCGTGTGGGTGGTAAGCAGTGCGCCCACGATTGACCCGGCTGACGTGCCGAGAATCGAATCGGGTCGATGGCTCCGGGTGAGGTCGATGCCGTTTGCCGCAAGCCCCTGTAGGACGCCAACTTCCCACGCAACGCCAACCATTCCGCCACCACCAAGAACCAATGCACGACTCATACGGTGATTGTGTCACGCCCCGATGCGCTTGCGCCACTGAACCGCTAGTTGGCGGTCCCGACCGCTTGAAGTTCCCTGAGTCCGATGTTGTAGCTGGTGGTTGCGAGGGTGGTCCATGTTTGCCCGACGAACTCCTCGACAGTTGTCGAGACCACCGTGATAGTCCATTCGGTCGTAAGTGTGCTGTCGAGTCGACCTGTTTCGGGAACCGTTTCGAAGATCACGAAGCAGCCTTGGCGGTCGGCTGAGTTCCGCCCCGTTTTGGTGCGGCCCGACTTATTTGGGCCATCACATGACGAGGTGATGTCACCGGCGGTGTAGCTGATTTTGCCTGGGGTAAGCGTGGCGGTGACTTGCCATCCGCCTGGGAATGGCTCGGGTGGTGGTGCAATTGTTTGGAATGTTGTCGGGTCGACTGAGTAGTAAAAACGCATCCCAACTATTGCTTTGACCTCGGGCTTTTCGACGGGTGGGGCGAATCGACCGAGGGGTGCGATGACATACCGTGCGAAGCGGGCCTGAATCTCGGGGAGCGACGGTGGGGGAATGTATGGGGTTGTCGGAACGCCCGGAGGGCACCGATACACGCACACAGATCTGCTGGCCCATTCTCCAGGCGGAAACCGCCACTTTTCCCAGGCGTAGTAGCCACCGTCGGGTCCGATTTGTGGGCCTTGAGCCGGTGCAGAAAGAACCGATTCGTAACCCGGACATCGAGTGGTTCCGCCAGACCCTCCAGAGCCGTCGCTCCCGTTACCGGTTCCTCCGCCTCCGCCACCAGCACCCGTTACAACCACCCCATCTGGCAAAGTAGAAACCACTGGCTTTTCTTTGTCGGCCGCCTGGCTCGGCAAAACGAACGTTCCACATAAAAGGACGGTTGTCAGGAGAAGAGTTCGACGCATCGACTTTTCTCCAGTTCAAGGTAGCCACTTACTACCCACCCTTTTGCCCGTTCGGAAAGTGCTCGTTGCACATGTCGTATCCCTACGTCATCTTGGATGAGGACGTCATCGCCCGGGTCTGCCTCATCGCCAACCGAAAATTCCGCCATATTGTTCCGCTCACACGCGTTCACTAACACAATGTCCTGGTCGATTACCTCGACTTGGTAGACAACGAAGTCGCTGATGTTTCCCGATCGATAAACCGTTCGGTTTTTCGCGATCACTCCCAACGCCTGTAGCTGTCTTTCAAGGTTATCTCCGGTGCTCCAGATTTCAATGCGTTTAAGGTCGGGTGTTCGAGTTGTGGTTTGCACGGTGTACTCGCGCTGCGATCCTGCCGCAACGAGCGCGTAGTCACGGTCGGTCCATTCACCGGAGACAACCGGATACGTATCGAGGGCAGGATCATCAAAAAAACTGGCGGTCGTAAAAATCGGGACAACCCCGGGAGGGGCAACCGAACTTGTTGTGCTTGAAGTACTCGTCGTCTGAACCGAAGTCTGAACGGAAGTAGTGGCCGACGACGTGGTGGGGGCGGTCGTCGTCTCAACTCGCTGCGCTGTCGAAAGTGGCGCAGTTTGAACGGTTGCCCCGACCACGTTCGGTGCATCTGAAGAACACCCCGATGCCACTAAAGCCACGGCAACCAACGAGACGCTGACCGAAGATCTCCACATGAAAGGTAACCATAGACACGTTCGTGCAACATAACAAGACCACATGTGCGCCCGCTACGGGGTATTTTTCGCGCTCAAACTGTTCGAACCACCTTCGTGTGTGTCGTTTCGTGGTTAGCGCGCGCAAATCGACAAATAGCGCGCGCACCTGTGTCTTCTGCACGTTGACCGTCGGGACGGCCCAGCTATCGGCGACCGGTGTTGGAAGCGGGATGCCGGTGGCTCCAGCTCCAGCGGCTACGTCTCGGGGGTTCCCGGATGTGTACGAAACCTAGTTTCGTTCACGATCGCTCCATGAACTTTCCCCGGAAAACATCGAATTGGCCACGACGGCCGCAACTCGGCGTTTTCTTCGTGCTGGTCGCTCTCGGTGTCGTGTCCGCATCAACGGTCATCGCCCCGGTGCCGACGCAAGCTGCGAAGGCCAAGTCGACTACCAGGAAGAATGCGTCCCCGCCAACGACGAAGTTGAAGCCTGGGGCCTTCTCGCCCGACCTCCTTGCGGGGAAATGGAGGTGGATCAAGTCAACAGCAACGGTCCGCTTCAAGGATGGAACCGAGGCCGTCTCCGACGTTGAACCAGTAGGGGGTTCGACGCTGACGTTCACTCGGACGAAGTCCAAAGCGGGGTCGGTGATCGGCGACTTTTCCGGCCAGGACTATCAGGGAAATCCGATGTCCGGATTCTGGGGTCTCGAAGGTCGAACCCTTTACCTGACTTACTACGGCGCCGACGGTGCGGGCCTCACACGGTCAATCAGTACGCTCTCGAGCACGCGGCTCGTGATGACGGCGAACGATCGGCAGGTCGCCGAGCCCATGGAAAAGTACGCCACCGGTGGGCCGAAAGATGTCGTCGGTGGGTCTGCGTACGACGAGCTAATCCGGGTCAAGTAAGCCCGCCTACTCAGTGGTACCTCCGCAATAAGCACTACCTCAATCACAGCAGCAAACAACGAAACTCGCCCCGACGAACGGAACCCCACTATGTCGATCACCACCCGCCTGAGCCGCAATTCCGTCTTGTCGGATCGTATGCGTCTGCTATTCGGGGCCATCTCGTTGACGATTGCAACGGCCGTTATTGGTGCTCCTTCAACTGCGGTCGCAGCGGCGAAAGCACGCAGTGAGTTTTCGATCGTTGCCACCGCGGATCAGCAACTCGTTGATGCCGGTGCGAGTGTCGCCTTCGCCTTCGCTGTTCGTCGGACCGGTGGGTTTCGAGGCACCGTGGCCTGGGCGGTGAAGGGCCTTCCCGTCGGGGCGACCTCGGCGATTGTGATGAAGCGCAAAGACTCGTTCCAACTGTCGGTAACGACCCCGGCGACTGCACCGACGGCCGAGTCGACGCTGGTGCTGACGGGTCGTTCGGGATCAAAGGTCCGGAGTCGACTGCTGCGCCTCACCGTTGTCGCCCGGGCACCCGGCATTGCCGGGTCCGCATCGGTCACGACCGTCGCCCCGGGTGCCAGTTCGGTCGCACCGACCGTTGTGCCTGTGTCGACCGCACCAACAACGACAATCGCCACCACGGTGTCAGCTCGCACGACTCTTCCCTCGTCAACGGCGGTCGGACCGAAGTTCGAGCTCTTGATCGGAACCTCGCCGGCCACGATGTTTGCTGGTGACACAACGTCCTACGACCTCAGTCTCGATCGAAGCTCAGGGTATCAAGGGCCGGTTACCTTTAGCGTGAGCGGCGCTCCGCCAGGGTCAGCAACGTTGTTCGATCCACCAGAAACGACTGGACTACGAACCAAGCTCTCGGTCATCGCCGCCGCCGGGGCACCGCCAAGCACCTCGACTCTCACGATCACGGCAACCGCCGGTACGGCGACGAAGAGCCTCACCACGAAACTGGTGGTCTGGCGCCATCCGCCGAACGGCAAGGTCGTGGTTCGCCCGTTCGATGCCGACGTAGTGCCCGGCGAGACGTTTAACGTGACGGTCGATGCAGTTGGTGACCCGGTCGAAGGTGGGCGGATCCGGGTACAAACGGTGTACATACGAGGAGCCGCCCAAGAGAGCGTTGTCGGCGACGTTCTCTTCATGGAGATCGGAAACTCGCTGAGCTTCAACGTCACGGCCGGAAGCGACCTGCTGCAAGAATCCCTGCTCGTCAACTCGTCTCGCAATTCGTCGAGTTACCTCGTAAACGTCCGGGCGTTCACTATGCGGGCGACGACCAAAAGCTTCCAGGTCGACCGAGGCGCGACCGTGCCAATTCGGTTTGACATCAACGTGGCCGCCGGAATCGACCCGGCGCAAGCAATGACATTGGCCCGCTCGCCGATCAATGCGAATTTGCCGGTTCCGACGTATCAGTTCCGCCTTGGCACCGGGGGAAGGTGGATCGCCGAGGTGACAGCGACGAGGGGTGCGCCGCTCGGTAAGACCATCGAGACGTTCACGCTCTATACGACGTTCGGAACGCGAATCGAAAGCGTACGAATACCGATCGAAATCGAAGTCCTTGACTCCACCGGAACCGTAAAGCTCTGAGTACGTCCGGTTCACGGTGTTGCGGTGAACGCCGCCGTGAGTTGTACACGGTTCTTCACTCCGAGCTTCGTGAACACATGGGTGAGGTGTGCCTCTGCCGTACGCGCGCTTATGAAAAGTCGTTCGCCGATCTCGCGGTTTGTGAGACCGTCCGTGGCGAGCCGAGCCACGAGGGTCTCCGTCTCGCTCAACTCCCAGCGCGACCGTTGCTTGGTCGGCCGAAGGTTTACCCCAATCGTGCGCGCCAGTGCCCGTAGCTCGTTGCTCGCCACCGGCGCGTTGAGCGCGTCGAATCCTTTGATGGCTTCGCGAATCGATTGTTCGGCCGCTGTGGCGGCTCCGTGTCGTGTGTCAAGGACCGCGGCATCGCGCCGACTCCACATGGCGCTCAGCACATTGCCCGTCCCATCGAGTTCGGCCGCCACCGAACGCAATGCCTCGGGGTCGCGGGCAACCAGCGCCGCCGAGCGCCGAAACACGATGCCGTTTCGAGTCGTCGGTGAGGCAACGAAACGGGACTCCAAGATGGAAACGACCTCGGTGGCAACGGCTGGATTCCTTTCCAGCGACAGTCGGACGAGATCGGCCGCCATCACCACCGCACCTGTCGCTCCGCCTATGAGGCTCCAGACCAGATGCATGACGCCGAACGCGTCGTCGACTCGCCCGACACCTTCGTAAACCGACGCGATGAGCCACGCAATGAGATCGGCAATGGCCACTTGCGTGCCGGAGTTCCACATCTCCTGGGCGGCGCGATCGGCCAGTTTGATCGCCGACGTCGGGTCACCGCGGAGCCACGTGACATAGCCGACGATGGCTCGCGTCGCCGGAGTCGGATGATCCGGACACCAATCGTCGACGAGTTCATTCGTCAGTGCGGCAAGACGATGGGCTTCGTCAAGATCGCCGCCGATAAGGCGGAACACGGCAAGACAAGGCAACAGATAGAGGCGCGGCATGAGGTGGCCGGACGCGGTGCAGATATCGATACCGGTTGAGCAGATGCGAATCGCCTCGTCGAGTTCGCCCAGCGAGACGAGGACGAGTGATGCAGTGAGGTGGGGCGTCATGAGCATCGCCCACGGGCCATTCGAAGGGCTAAACCACGCCAGCGACTCCATGACCTGACCGCGCGCCTCGACGGCGTCGAGTTTCACTAGTGCGACAAGAGCGAGCGTTTCATGAGCGCGGCTGCGGGCGCTGCGGTTGCTCGACGCAATCGCTTCGGCGATAGCCTGCTCGGCCAATACTTTGGCGGTCGCGATATCTCCCGTGTAGAGGACCACAAGCGCCTTGCCTGCGAGTGTGTCGGCGGCGAGAGATGCGTCACGGTGACCCGATCCGCCGGGGCCGACGAGCGCCTGCACCGCATCGAACTGCTCAACGGCAGCGGGCGCGTGAACGGGTCCACGAAGGGCGAGCACGGCGGCGAGCACTCCGCGGGCTGAGGTCTCGGCGTGCATGTCGACCGGCACCGCTCGGTCGTCGAGCAATGTGCGGCAGAGAACTTCCGCCTCACCGTGTCGTCCACCAAGCAAGTAGAGCGTCGCCAATGCGATTCGTCGCGTCGTCGCCCCTTCGCCTGGTGGTGAGATGCGTACGGCCCGCTCCAACAGACTTATGGCGGTAGGCAGCGACGTCGCTTGCGCGTCGGTGGCGGCGCGAGTCAACCATTTTGCGGCGTTCTCGTCGAGCCCAACCGCGCCATCGTCGCCAACTGCGGCGAGCACATAGTGTTCGGCCACTCGCGGCAACGGCGCGCCGCGTCCGGCGAGGACTGACGCGATGTGGCGGTGCATTGGTTGGCGCAGTGCCGCGGGTTGGTCATCACGAATGCAGTCGCCCACCAGAGCATGACTGAACCGCAGCTCATGGCGTTCGGCGGCAAGAATTCCCGCCTGGAGGGTGCTTCGGAGTTCGGCGACCACGTCGAGGACCGGACGGTCGGCAATCTCGGCGAGCTCATCGACCGAGAACCGCGAACCCAGTAGCGAGGCAAGCCCGAGGAGTTGACGCTCGGTGGTCCCCAGGGCGGCAAGGCGCGACATGACGGCAACGCGGAGCGAACTCGGAATCGGTGAGATCGCACCAGCCGAATCCGCCTGTGCTGTTGCGTCGTGCTCAAGCGTTGTGTCCCTCACGCTCTGGGCTCCGTCGCGGGCAAAGCGGAGCAGCTCAGTTACGAACAGTGCGTTCCCGCCCGACCGTTCAAACAAGGACTCCTCATCAATGTTCGCCCGACCACCGAGCTCCAGTCTCGTGAGTTCGCGGACCTCGTCTTCGGTGAGGTCTTCGAGCACACAGTGCAGGGCTCCATATGCGCGCAGACGATTTACAACGGTCAGACTGTCTCCGTCGATAGGCGTACGAATGATGACGGCCAATGACAGCGGGACTTCACTCACGATCGATGCGAGCGACCGGACCACTCGCCAGCTCGCCGGGTCGGCCCACTGGAAGTCCTCGGCCACTACGACGAGCGGACGGTTGCGGGCTACTCGCTCGACCTCCTCGGCCAGGCGGGCCACGAAGCCGGGTGCACCAGTCAGCTGCGCGTCACGCAGTGACGGGTCCCCAACGAATCGGACGAGTTCGTGAACGGCTGAAAAGGGTTGGTCCTGATCGAGGGCATCAGCATGAGCCCACACGACAGAACTCGAATCGCCCCATTCATCAACGACGAGTTCGACGAGCCTTGTCTTTCCAACGCCCGCCGGGCCTTCAACAACGGCGAGTCGTCCGCCGTGTCGACGAGGATCGAGAGCTTGAGCCAGTAGCTTACGTTCTGCGGAACGTCCGACGAATGAAAAGGTGGTTGCGCTCACGATACCGTCGATGCTGGCGCACCTCCGGGTGATTTCGCAAGGGCTTCTTCGATTGCGGCGAGAAACTGCATCCAGCCGGAAAAGGTCGTATCGACGTTCGACCCGTGCAGGTGGCCAATCGGCACAATGCCCGGGTTGAGTTCCAACACGAGTTGCACCGACGGCGAGGCGTGGCCGTGGTCCGACGGATTAGTCATGAAGCAATCATCAGGGATTGACGGCGAAAACCACATCGGGCAACCCCCGAATCTCGGGGGGTCCCGGATGTGGGCGGAATGGTAAAACGCGGACGATCTAGGTATGGCCTTTCATCGACACTCTCTCGTCACCCGCCGTCCCCTCGCTCGCCTGTCTGCGCTGGCCGCGGTGATACTCGCACTCTCGACCCTCGCCGGTTCGGCAGCTGATGCGGCAACGAAAAAGAAGAACACGCCCAAGCCGAAAGGGCCCGTGGCGGGAGGCGTGTGCTCGCCCCTTGGTGCTCGGGTGGCCAGCCTCAACCTCGACTGCGTAAAGGCCGGCACGAAGCTTCAATGGCAGCCCCGCGGTGCGAAGGTCAACCCGTTTCGTGTTGGCGACACGTTCGCCTGGACCCAGTCGTCGAATCAACGCAATCCTGGCGCTCTCATCAGTACACGTACAATCACCGTGTCCGAGTACCTTCCCGACGCGTCGGGGTGGGTCTCGCAGTGGGCGGACAACCAGCCAAGAGATATCTTCGACGCAGCCAAGGGCGTGACCGTTCGAGGCGTTCGAGTGAATTACACACTCGTCGACGCCAGCGACGAATCGTCACGAAACTTCGGCTCGCTCACCACGCTCTGGCTGGGTGACGACCGCGACGCCGGCTGCTGCGCGCAAGGCATCCTGCAGTGGGGCGCCAACCCGCCGGCCGAAGCGATCGATGCCTACACCCGCCTGCCCAACGGGCAATCCCGCAATGGTGTGATCGTGTTCGCCCGACCCGACGAAGCTCTCGCGTCCCGCCCACTTCTGCGCCTGTCGTGGAACAACGCCGACACGGGCAACAACAGCGCCGCCTACTTCGACGTTGTCCCCCGCTAGCCCCTTCTGACCCCCATCAACGACGGAGCCCACAGTGACCCGCCCCCAAAAACCGCATGCTGGATCAGACCCGACCACGACATCGGGAACCACAATTCCTAAGAGTGCCCTCGCCGACATTGCAGCGAACATGGGCTTTTCAGCCGACGAGATTGCCAAGGTCGTGGGCGCAATTCCAGGGGAAGATCGGCCCGTAAATGAGGCCGAGATGCGGGCGAGACGACCCCTCCGCTCTGCGAGCTGGATATGGCGCGTTCTTAGGTGGATAACCCAAATAGACGGCGAGCCGGGCACCGAAGGCATACAAATCGCCCCACCCGACGGCTTTCGTTTCCGGCGTTCTCGGCGCCACAACAGCACGTAGGCGACTCGCAATTTCTGATTCTGCAGCGTAATTCAGCAATTTGATTGTCAGCTTTCGCTTGACGCACATAATGCTCCGCTGCAGACGGCGCAACAGGAGGTGTTTGGGGTAACCTCGTGCATAACAACAACTGGGTTTGCCCGCTTGTTGCTCCGTGCTTTTTCTCAAGGGGGTGTTGGTTTGCCTTTGTTGCCGCAGCTAAATGGATCACTCTTTGTGACCGACGGTGGAATGGAAACGGACCTGATCTTCAACAGGGGAGTCGACCTTCCAGAGTTCGCTTCATTCGTTTTGCACGATGACGCGTCGGGTGAAGCGATGCTGCGCGATTACTTCTTAGATTACTTTCGTATAGCGAGCGACGCAGGGCTTGGACTTATCTTGGAGACTGCGACGTGGCGAGCGAGTCGTGATTGGGGCATGAAGCTTGGTTACGACGCAGCTCAGCTTCGGTCAGTCAACCAGCGGGCGGCTGAGTTCATGGTGGCGTTACGGGCTGCTGAGGCTGACAGCACAGTGGTCGTGAGTGGCTGCGTTGGGCCGCGCGGTGATGCATACACCCACCTTGGTCCGGCAAGTGCTGACGAAGCAATGACCTATCACCGACCCCAGGTTAAGGCACTCGCAGATAGTGGGGTTGACCTGCTGACGGCCCTCACGTTTACAAACGTCGCTGAAGCGATCGGGTTTGTCCGGGTCGTAAGCGAACTTTCGATGCAGGCCGTCGTGTCGTTCACGGTGGAAACCGACGGACGTCTCCCGTCGGGGATGAGTTTGGCTGAAGCGATAGAAGTGGTCGATGCCGAGACGGATTCCGCTGCGGCCTACTTCATGATCAACTGCGCGCATCCAGATCACTTTTCGCCCGTGTTCGACGGCCCCGGTGCGGCCCTGCGACGGGTTCGCGGTGTTCGTGCAAACGCGTCACGCCAGAGTCATGCCGAGTTAGATAACAGCCAGGAGTTGGACGATGGCGACCCGAAAGAGTTGGGAGGTCAGCTCGTTGCGCTCCTTGCGGATAACAATCACATCAGCGTCCTAGGTGGGTGTTGCGGCACTGACGCCCGCCACATAGCGGCGATTGCGGCTGCCCACAAAGTAAGCCGTTCTGATTGACCCGGACGCCGTTCAATGGCGGCAAACTAGGTTGGGTCGCTCCCGATGAAAAGGATGTTGAATGGCATTGGAGATTCGCAAAATCGTTTCGATTGTCGAGACGACGCACACAGAATTAGACCAACTCGTCGAAGGTCTACATCGCAAGGTTGCCACCGGCGTTGTGCTTCGCAACCCGCTGGCTGGTGTGTATCAACACAACCTGGATTCCTTGGTTGACCTTGGTGCTGAACTCGGTCTGCGCCTGATTGACGAAGCCCTTGCGGCTCTGCGTTGTGACATTAGTGATGTGTCCGCATACGGTAAGGCAGCCGTCGTAGGTACTAACGGTGAGATTGAACACGCAGCTGCGCTTATTCATCCGAAGTTCGGCGCTCCGATTCGCTCAGCCCTTGGACGTGGTCCGGCGATCATCCCGTCGACCAAACTGCTCGGTGGGCCGGGCACACGAATTGTTGCACCACTTACGAACTGCTCTGACATTTGGGTGTTCGATGACATGGACGCAATTGCAATCAGCATCGACGATGCGCCACGGCCTGACGAAATCTTGGCCGTCCTGGCCCTTGGCGTCGGTGGCCGGCCGCTCCATCGAATTGGAAAGCCCGCATGAGCTTCAAAGCGGTCATCCTCCTGTCACGGCGTGACGACATGACGGAGGAAGAGTTTCGAATTTGGTGGCTGAACGACCATGCTCCGTTAGCGAATCAACTTCCGGGCGCCCGCAAAATTGTGTTCAACGCCTGCCACGACACAACCGATCTCGATGGCATTTCCGAGTTGTGGTTCGACAGCGAAACCGACTTCGTTGCGGCTTATGAGACCGACCTCGGAAAACGCGTCGCTGCGGATTCACTGGCACACGTCCGTTCGCGTACCCGGATGTTCGTCACCGAACACGCTGTGGTCGGCCAAACGCTCTAGGGTGAATCACGCCCCGGCGAATAGCGTCTCGGTGATCTCGTCGCTGAGCTGGGCTAGAACATCGGCGCCCAGTCGGACCCGGGTCGGCGCTTCCTCATCCAGCCATGGCTATCGAGGCGGTGTTGCCAAGAAGCGCCACCCGGTCGGGGTTGTGCCCGTTGGCCACCAGGCTCAGTACGTAGCCGTCGATACCGAGTACTCGATCATTGAGAAGAACCTCGCCGACCGTATCGGGGTCGCCGAACACCCATTCCGCCTCAATTCGTTGCTTGGTTTCGAGATCCATCGATGAGTAGTCCAATCCGCGAGGGTTCAGAAAGGCTGCCATTTCCTCGCGAGCCTGTTCCATCGTTGGTGCGATGTGGGCGCGACGCAACCACGAAAGCGTGATGCTTTTTCGGTCACGGCCGAGCGCCTCGCAGTGTTCGGCGAGCGCCTCAACCTTTCGAGGCACTTCAGCTTTGCTGCAGGTGAGATTTCCTAGGTCTGCATACTGTGCAACCATTCGGAGCGTCTTTTTCTCGCCTCCACCTCCGACCATGATCGGGATGTGGCTGATCGGTGCTGGGTTATTGAGCGGACTCTGTGTTGAGTAGTGAGCTCCCTGCAAACTGACCGGTTCATTACGCAGCATTCCCGTGAGGATTTGCAGCGATTCTTCGAGCTTCTCGAATCGGGTGGTGAATGTCCCAAACTCGATCCCGAAGTCTGTATGTTCACGTTCGAACCAACCGGCTCCGATGTTGCACATCGCCCGGCCCGTCGAAACCACATCAAGAGCCGTCACCGTTTTAGCGAGCACCGCTGGGTTGCGATAGGTGTTACCTGTAACGAGTGCGCCGAGCCTCACGGTTTTGGTGTGCTGCGCAACCGCCCCGAGCAAGGTGTACGCCTCGATCATGAACTGATTGGGGTTGCCAAGCCCAGGCAATTGGTAGAAGTGATCCATCACCATAAACGAATCGAATCCGGACTCATCGGCCGCCCGAGCTTGCGCCACGACGTTGTCGAACACCTGAGATGTGTTCATGTTCGGATAGGAAAAATTTGGCACTTGGTAGCCGAGTTTGGTCATCAGAGTCTCCGAGGTGGATTTGAGGTGTTCGTTAGTTGGTTTGAGATTTGGTCGTGATGTGCTCGCAGTACTCCCACAACTCTTTCTCACGTCGCGGATTGTTTGATGCCTCACTCGCTTTGGAAAGCTTGCCGATCTCTATATATGCATTCGCTATTCCGCCATGCTCTTCACCGAGCGTGAGTCGGGCAAGTTTCTCCGCACTGTGTTGCGTCGATGCAACTCCGGGAAGTACCTTGAGCGCTGGCATGATGTGGTTCCAGGCCCACTGTTTTACGCGGGGAAGGTCGCGAGCCAAGCCGGTTCCGGGCATCAATCCGGGGTCGTACACGTTGGCACGCATGGGCGAACCCCATCGGCGGTTTAGTTCGTGCACGAGATAGTTCACGCCAAGCTTTGATGTTGAGTAGGCACACTGCCCGGCTTTTGCAGTTCCGCCGTTCGCTGCGTCAACTGCGGCGAGGTGTTCTGGTGTGTCCCAGTTTGGAGCAGCGACCACCAATTTGGTCATCGGGTCACCGAAGTGAGTTCCGCTGCCGACAACCACGATGTGTGTATCGGCGGCAAGGTAGGGGCGAAGCGTTTTGAGGAGTAAGTAGTTGCCGACAACGTTGACACCAAAGGTTGTCTCTAATCCGTCGTCGGTGGTTTGGTGCCGGTTGCCCATTTGAATACCTGCGTTTGCCACCACCGCGGTAATCGGACCGAGCGTCAGGCGCTGCAACACGTCATTAACCGCCATTGCGCTCGACCCTATTGAGGCAAACGAAGCGAGGTCTAGAGTCACTCCTTCAGCAACCGGGGCGCCGGCTTCGCGAGCCTCGGCGGCTATGCGCTCGACAGCAGTTCGGTCACGGCCGAGGAGGATAAGACGAGTTTTGCGCCGAGCGAGCGCTAGCACTAGGTCTCTTCCAAGCCCCCGGGTAGGGCCAGTTACGACTACCAGCGGGGTGATGTCAGTAGATGTCATCACGCCACCGTACACGAGTCAGTCACTGACATCAACTAGTATGATCGGATGGGTCGATGGGAAGCGGGTGCCAACCTTCGCCTGCGAGAGGCCGCACTCAATCTGTTCTCCCAAAATGGGTTCGATCAGGTGACCGTTGAGCAAATCGCGGAAGTGGCGGGCGTTACCGAGCGCACGTTTTTCCGGCATTTCCCGACGAAAGAAGATGTGTTCTTTTCCGACAGTTCCTTGATTATTGGCGATCTTGTAGGCGCAATTCGTAACCAACCAGTCGAGGCGTCGGCGCGTCAACTCGTTCAGGTCGCAATGACAGCCCTCGCCGAAGTGTTCGAGCCCAATCGCGAAACCCTTCGTATCCGAGCCCAGGTGATCGCCTCAGTTCCGGCATTGAGAGAACGCGAACTCCTCAAGCAACACGCAATTGCCAGTGCGGTTATCGATGAACTGGTTGATCGACGAATTCCCCGACCCAGGGCGGCGGCCATCGCCGGCGTAGGCATGGTGATCTACCAAGTTGCCTTCGCAGCGTGGGTCACCGACAATGCTCGAAAGTCGCTGCGAACCCGAATCGAACAAGCACTCGACCACGTTGCAACTGATCTTGCCCTGGGGTGAAGAGGTTCAGCCTTTTCGTATTCCTGAACCGATAACCGCGCTGGGCGCGGTTATCGGTTCGAGTACTCGGGGCTGGCTGCTTGCAGCTTGATATTTTACTTCCTTTCAATGTGGCGGGATGAGAACTAGTTTGCCGATGTAGTTCTTGTTGAGAAAATCCTCTTGAGCCCTCGCGATTTCGTGTAGCGGGTAGATGGCGTGAACAAGTGGACGAATCTCACTGCGCTCGATGTACCCGATTAGGTTTTCGAAAACCGTGGGTTCTTGAAACGTGGCCCCGATGAGCGTGAGGTCTTTGAGGTACAGCGTTCGAACGTCGAGTTCAACGAGTGGTCCGGCGATTGCTCCTGATGCAGCGTACCGACCACCTCGACGTACCATCGGCAACCAGTGTTGCGTTGGTTGATGATGCTGCATCGTCAGTCGATGTGGTGACGGCTTCGGAATACCAACCAATCCGAGTGTTGATGTCGGTGTTGTTGACGCCTGCTGCACCCACCCGGATGAGCAGTTCACCAGGGCCTGGTTTCGGAACTGGAATGTCGTTTCGGTAGGTGAGCTTCTCAAAACCACCATGCCCGGTGAGCAATACGGCCGACATTGTGCTGGGAAGGTCGGTGCGCATAGTGAAATGATACGGCTGTCAGTAGAACCGTGACGGCTCAAACCGCGCGGCTGCCACGTCGACGCGTACTGTCGATCGCAAAACATCTCAATCGCCACCGTCCTTCCTCCCATCCGGCCAGTACATCGTGTTCCCCACTGGTCCGGACAGTTGAGGGTTCGTCCCGAGTTACGTTTGGGGTGTGCGCAAAGTTCTTGAATCAGCTCGATACACCGTCGTGATCGCCGTAGTTGCGTTGCTGTTAGGAGCAGTTGCTACCTTCGTATGGGGGTTCTTCGGCGTGTACCGCTTCATTGTCGAACTCCTTGACGAAAATGAAACCGGTGCCCTCCTGCGGTTACTCGGCGCCATCGACATCCTATTGCTCGCCACGGTGTTGCTGGTGTTCGCCGTGGGTTTGTGGGAGCTATTCGTCGGCGAACTCGATCTCCCCGAATGGCTCAATATAAAATCACTCGATGACCTGAAAACGAAACTGGCCGATGTCATCGTCCTCGTTGTTGCGATCAAGGCATTCGAGAAACTTGCGACGGTCAAAGACCCAATGGACGCAGTTAAGTACGCCGCAGCAGCCGCGCTCATCGTGACATCGCTTTCGATCAGTTCACTCGCGAAGAACAGTCGCAAGTAGCCAAGATCCGGTTTCTGTCAAGGGGGTCTGCCGCCCTCATCGCATGACCGTTGCCACTTCCTTAGCTACCCAAAGCGTAAGGGCGTACCTTCGACGGTGATTGCGCGCCGGCCAACGGGTTTGAAAGAGCCAGAGTGAGTTTTCTAGACGGTGATGAGTTCGAGCTTTGGATCGAGAAGGGCGATATCGATGGGATCGGACGTGACGACTCGCTGGCCAGATCGTCGGGCGCAGATTACGACGTGCGCGTCGACAACATCGGAGGTGCCGCTGGCCGCCAGAAGTCGTCCAACATTGACTGCGTCTACACGGTCCAGCGGCATTACCCTCGTGGTGGGTTGGCGGATGAGTCGGGAAAGGCGTGCTTGACGACCGGGTCGCCGAATGGCTTGAGCTAACGCAGAGGCCGGGATGGTCACTCGACTGTTCGTCTCTACTGCCCGGGCCAGCAGAATGATGACTCGGCGATTGTCTCGGTCGAGCGCGATAAGGCCACCTGCATCGAGGGTTATACCGGCCATTACGCGGCCGATCGTTTCCGGCCCTTTGGAAGCCCGAGAGCAGCGTCAGCCCAAGAGCGTTCATCAGCGGACATAGGGCCTCCACTTGCCTCGAGTGCTTGGGCGAGCATGGTTCCCCACCCGGCGACATCGTCAAGCGCAACCCCGACCGCGTGTTGAACAAAACCGGAGATGCTCGCAGCTCGACCCGTGGAAACCAACTGCCTGATCTGTTCGACCTGCTCGTTGTCCAACGTGATCGTTATCTTCTTCGTTGCCATACTAATCACCATACAATTGAGTGCAGAGGTTCCACAAGGGCGTCATTCAGGATTCCGGCTGGTCGCGATATTGTTTTCTAAGGCCGCCGTTGATTGCATTCACGGCTCCCCAACTTATCGGTACTCGACGATGACTTCGATGGGGCCGACGATGTTCGCGTTGAAGTCGTCGAGTTCTTCGGCTGGGAAGTTCGCGCCGAGCCCGGAGCGCTACTTGAGACGACGCCCCTCGAGGACCCAGTGGGCGCCTGACCAACCCAGTAGTCGACGTCCCTCGCCCAGTCGGCCAGTGTCGTCGAATCGCCCTCCGTCGAGGCATGCAGCGAGTCCGCTAACCATCGTGCGCATTACAGGGACCACCGGCTCACCAACAAACGTGTGCTCGACCGCTTTTTGCTTGGTCCGAACCCACCTCTCTTGCGCAGGTTGATCGAACGTTGTGAGGAACAAGATCATCTGGCGCCATGCGTAGGCAGCGTCTTTGACGAAACCGAGCGGGCGTGTGCTTGCGAGGCCTGTCCGCAACTTCCAGACAGCGGTTCGGTAGCTGTTGTCGGTCATCACCTCCAGGTCCGTCATGGTTAACGATCGACGAACACCGTCGTTCAGGTCCGTGAGGTCGGGGTGCTCATCGTTCGTCAGAAGGCCGAGTCCGTAGATGAGTTGGATCACGTTGTGCGTCGTGAGCACCTGCGCCTGTTCGATTGTCGCCCCATTGCGGACGATCCAGCTCTGTCCACAGTCGTTCAGCTCAGTGCGCTTCGAAACGAGCGCGTCGAAACCGGGTGAGGTAGTTGGCCCGGCTCTGCCCTGCGGTTCCGCAGACAAGCGGTCGACTAGCGAGTAGTCGATGTCGAAGTACCGCTCGTACAACGAGCCCCGTAGATGGCCGCCTGCGAACTTAGCGGCAGCGAGATACTTGCTTGAGAATGTGCCCATGAAGATGTCTGCGGCGAGCTCTTCGACGAAGGGGACGGCGAGGTCTGCTTCGCGAGCGAGGAGCGTCATTTCACGTACGGCCGGGTTGGGCAGGATGGTTCCGGGGAAGTGTTGAAGAGTCATAGCGCCCATCGTCTGCAGGGCGTTCTTGGAGGCGTTCTGGCTTACGACGCGGTCCGTCTCAACTGCCGTAACCCATGGCAGTTCGCTGAGTTGGACTTGCTTTTCGAGGTTCAGCAACAGGAGCGAGCGTCGACGTCGGAAGGCTTCGTAGTTCGCCCCCATGACCGCGCCAAGATCGGGTTCGTTGTAGGACCGGGCGAGGCTGGCCGAGACGATTTGCGGTCCGAAGGTGGCGAGGACCTCGGCGGAGGGGACGGTTCCCAGCCGGAGGAGTTCGTTGAGAGTTCCGCGTCGGGCGTCCTGAATGAGTCGCCGAAGGCGCTGCGGGAATTCCATGCCGGCGATGATGCGGCCGCGCGCTTCGGAGATCTCGATCGGCCGGGAGACCTCAACTGCTTGGGCTGACGTGACACCGATCGATGAGGGCAGGAGGTTCAGCCGTTCAATCACGATCAGACCGAACTCGGCGTGGTCTGGCAACCTGGCGTGCTTGCGCTGTGCTGCGCGGATTGTCGAGTGCGATTCGCTTCCGGTCTGTCCTCGTTTTGAAACCACGGCCGCAAGCGATGTCCGGACACGTCCCAATTCGCGATGCGTGAGCGAAGCTCCGCTGAGCTCCGTCTGCGTGGCAGCACGGAGAATCGCGAGATTTTCCTTTGGGCGACGATGTTTTGTGCACTTTGTATGCGTGCTGACTACTTCCTCGTAGACCGCAAGCAGGCCGCGTGCTTCTGTGAGCCAGGTATCGGTCGCTGAAGTGACAAGACCGCTACTGAGTCGCTGGGACCAGAGCTCGACGAAGGCGTCGAGCATCGGGTTCCAAACATTGAGGGCTTCGCGCATCACCTCGACTTGCCGCTTCGGCTTGGTGTTGCCAACGCGCTCCGCCGTTTCAGCGGCCGACCAACGGGAGAACTCGTTGGATCGAAGCGGGCCGACGGTCGAAGAGGCGGACGGAAGGAAACGCAGCCGTGGTCCGAACGGGGTAATCGCCTGAAGAAGATCGACAGCTTCATCGGTCCGATTGTGTGCGACCAACCAGGCCAACACCAGGAGGGCTGCTTGCTCAGGTTGGTCCACCCGGTACGAGCGCAGATCCAGCATCGACTGAAGGAGTAGCTGACCCTCGTCCGTAAGCAGAAACCGGAAGAGCGATCCACGATCCCGGCGGAGCGAGTGTTGCTCGATCGCTTCCAACTCGTCGGGAGACAGGTCTACGTCCGCAGCGGCTCGACCGCTCGCAAAGCCCCCGCGGATCACTTCGGGAGTGGCCCAAACGGGGAGGTCAGCTACTGGCTTCCTCGAACCGATCTTGAGTTTGCCTTCGTAGATGCCGTCGATTGTGGCTTCGAGCTGATTGATCCGCCGCAGAGCCCGTTGGCGCGCCAGCAGGGAATCATGCGAGGCGACTGTCTGGCGTGCCCTCGCAAGCAATCCGCTGAGGTAGGGCGATTTTGCGCCGAATTCGGTCATAGCCCGCATGGCAGGTGCTGCCCCTGCTCCCTCCGGGTACAGCCCGGTGCTCTGACTGGTGAGCTACACGCGGAAGGCCTCAATTCTCGCACGCCGTTGGTTCATTGCGCACGCGGATTTATGAGCCGTCCTCAGATGACCCAGAGGTGTCCGTCGATCGTGATGAGCAAGCACTCGTATTGGTCCGAGTCGTCGACGAGTCGCATCGTGAGGCCGTTGTCGAACTCGATCTCGATGTGGCGATCGTTGACGATCTCGCTGCGACACACGGCGGTGTTCATGATGTCGTAGAAGCCGGGGTCGGGCCACCGGCCCTCTTTCCCATGTAGCAATCGGCTCGTCGTCGCGCAGGAGTTGTACCGGAGACTGGGCCGCGAAGTTGACCGAGCCGAACGTGAACTGGAGATCGAACTGGCCTACGCGAACTTGCGTGGTGAACTCTCCGACAACAGGCGACAAGTCGAGATTGCTTGGGATTCTGTACATCAGCGCCGGGAGGGAAGCGGGTCGAGGTCGTAGAGGCCCATGTCCTCGGCTTCCGTCACCATCTCCTGCAGGGTCTTGCCAACTCGTTCGCGTTCGGAGCTGCGGACATCTGCCCATGTTCGCGCGGGGCCCATCCGATTCGCGCATCATTCCTTCACAGGAATAGTCTTTCTCGTGAATACTGTTGGGGTGTGGGAAGTCTCAGGCACCGACGAGTTCGCCGGCGAGATCACGACGTCGACCCATAAGAACATGGAGGAGCTTCGGGCGAAGTCGGGGCGGGCCCATCTACGGGTGCTGTTCATCTTCGACCCATAACGTGAGGCCCTCCTGCTGCTTGGCGGCGACAAGGCCGAGGACAGCCAGTGGAACGACTGGTACCTGACGGCCGTGCCAGCTGCCGATGCGTTGTACGAGAACTACCTGGACGAGACCGGCCAGACCGACAAGGAGAAGAACTGATGGGCACCAAGAAGTGGTCAGAGATCAAGAAGCTCAGCAAGGCCACCGACGCCGACCGCGCCGAGGCTCGCGCCGAGCTGGAGGACGAGATCCGTAGCTACTCGCTGGCCGAGTTGCGTCGGCATCTCTCGCTCACGCAGGAGGACCTCGCGGCCGCGCTCCACGTGAACCAGCCTGCGGTGTCGAAGCTCGAACGTGCAGACGACATGTCACTCAGCCGACTTCGCAACGCCGTCGAAGCGTTGGGCGGCGAACTCGAAGTCGGTGTCCGCATCGACGGCGTGCTGTTCCCGTTGAACCTGCTTGAGCCCGAATCGGCGTGGCGCAGGGAGGACGTGGGAGTACGTGTCGAGCGTGATGGCGATGTTCGCATGCCCCAGCCGTTCGCTCACGACCTTCGCGGGCACGTTGGCGGCAAGCGCAGCCGAGGCATAGCTGTGCCGCACGTCGTGAAGCCGGATCGCCGGTAGCCGGGCCCGCTCGCCGTTCCTCACGAACACGCGGCTGATCCGTTGCGGGTTCGTTGGCGGGCCGTCCTCGTTGGTGAACACGAGTCCGCTGTCGGTCCTACCCTCGCCCCACGCCAATCGCTCGGCGGCCTGCGCCGCCCGAGTGAACGCAACGCCCCCGCCGTCACCGGATCGAGAGCCACTGAACGCCGCGCCTTGTTCGTCTTGGGCTCCGAGAACACGAGCTTGTACTCCACCTGGTTCAGCACTTGCATGACCTGGACCCGCTAGTTCCTGTGGTCCACGTGGCGACCACCGCAGACCCAGCACTTCCCCTCGGCGCATGCCGGTTGTCGCCAGCAGCAGCCACATCGCGTGCAGACGATCATCGGCAACAAACGCAAGGAACGTGCGCAGCTGCTCGGCGCTCCAGATCTTCATTTCCGGTGACCGCACGGTCGGTGGCTCGGCAAGGTCGGCAGGGTTGCGACCAAGGCGGCCCCACCGAACGGCGTCGTGCAGCGCCTTGTGCAGGATCGTGTGCACTTCCTTCACGCTTTTCGACTCGAGTCCGCCGGTGCGGTCGGCCCGACCGTTCGCGAGAAGGTCTGCGTACATAGCGTTCAACGCAGCGGGAGACAGGGCCGACAGGCGCTGAGAGCCCAAGCGCGGGACCAAGTGCTGGCGGACGTTGGGCCGATAGTGCGCGTGCGTGGACTCCTTCACACTGGCCTTGATCGCTAGCAGCCACTCGTCAACGAGGTACTCCTGCAGGCGCACCTTGCGAAACCGACCAACCGGTCAGAACGGCCGAGGAGCCGTTTCCCCTGGTCACAGGCTTTGTGCGGGCGACAGGAATTGAACCTGCACTTCTTTCGAAACCAGGACCTAAACCTGGCGCGTCTGCCAATTCCGCCACACCCGCAAAGGTCAGCAAGCACAGTTTTGCACGGTCTTGGCATAGTGTCGAACAAATTCATGATTGCTGACGGTCTCGTAAGGGTGAGTTAGCGCATAATCTGCTTGCATGTCACTCCCCGAAATCGTTGCTCAGTCTTCCTCCGGTATGCCGCAAGGCGATGTGTTTGAGCGTTTGCTTCGCGAACGCATCGTTATTCTTGGCTCCCAGGTCGATGACAAAGTCGCCAATGAGATCAACGCCAAGCTGTTGCTGCTAGACGCCGAAGACAACACAAAAGATATTTCGCTCTACATCAACTCGCCCGGTGGGTCGGTGTACGCAGGCATGGCCATCTACGACACGATGAACTTTGTGAAGTCAGACATTGTCACCATCTGCATGGGAATGGCTGCGTCTATGGGCCAGTTCTTGCTCTCGGCTGGGGCAAAGGGCAAGCGCTACTCACTACCCAACGGCCGTATCCTCATGCATCAGCCCCTCGGCCAAATGCAGGGCACCGCGGCCGACATTCAGATTCATGCAACCCAAATCATCAAGACGAAGAAATTGATGGCAAAGCTTACTGCCGAAATGACCGGCCAAACCGTTGAGCAAATCGAAGCCGACGCCGATCGTGACCGCTGGTTTACCGCCGAAGAGGCGCTGGAATACGGTCTCATCGACGAAATTGTTCGTCAGAACCCGAACTGATTTCTTTAGGAATGCAGTCAGTCGTAGGACGCGCCGTGCGAACGAAAGCTCCGTTCGCCGGTTACGAATTTGAATACGAAACGTTTGGTGACGTTTCTCAACCACCATTGCTGCTCGTGATGGGGTTAGGCGCGCAGATGGTTCTGTGGCCCGATGGTCTTATCGAGCAATTGGTTGAAGCCGGGTTCTTCGTTATTCGTTTCGACAATCGCGATTGCGGGAAAAGTACGATCACTCCCGGTGATCCGCCTTCGGCCACCGAATTCATCAAGGTTCGTGTCACGGGTAAGGCCCCGCAATCGAAATACCTGCTCAGCGATATGTCTGACGATGCCTTCAGTGTGCTCGATCACCTTGGTATCGATCGTGCACATATCGTCGGTGCGTCAATGGGCGGAATGATCGTTCAGTCGATGGCGATCGCCTATCCACAACGGGTACTTACGATGACGTCAATCATGTCAACCACCGGAAATCCTCGCGTTGGTCAGGCCTCGTTGTCGTTCGGGTTCAAGATGCTTCCGTTACTCAAGCCAGTACCGAAAGATCGTGCCGTCGAAACAAGTGTGTCGATGGCGAGATCACTTTCTGGGGCAAAGTTTGACGAAGCCGAGGCGAGGGCTCGGGCCGTGCTTTCTTTGGAACGTGGCTTCCATCCGGCCGGTCGAAGTTTTCAAACGGCCGCGATCATGGCGAGCGGAGACCGGACCGAAGCACTTCGACACGTCAAGGTTCCGTCGCTGGTCATCCACGGCCGAATGGACCGCCTGGTTCCAATTTCGGGTGGGGCAGCAACAGCAGCGGCAATTCCCGGTTGTCGCTATGTTGTGTTCGACGACATGGGACACGATTTGCCGAAGCACCGCTGGCCCCAGGTAACCGCCGAAATCGCCGACCTCGGGGCGGTTGCGACCCGCACCTAGGGAATTGGGTCGCCGCTGCCGAAACTACGAAAAAAGATACGCGGCTACTCGGCGCCAAGTTCGGCCAGCACCGCCGAAGCGGTTCTGGTTCCGCTTCGAAGCGCACCCTGAATGCTCGCCTGGTCGCGATGGTCTCCGGCCACAAACACTCCGCTGCCTAACGTAACCGGTCGCTCATGCGGGGTGAGGGTCCGCTGCGAAGGCTGCGCATGAGCAATATGGTAGGTACGCAGATGATCCCAGTCGTTTACAGTTGACCCGAACCACGACACCATTTGTTTCCGTATCGAGGCGGCCAACATGTCATCGGAAGTAGTAGGTGTGCCGAGTACCGATACCGCCACCAGGTGTCGTCCGGGCGGTGCGTAAGCAGCCGAAACTTTCGACATAACGGCAACGTTGGTGACTGGCCCATTGGACGAACCAGAACCGTTGAGAACGATGGTTGCCGAATCAACCGGGCTGTTCGCAGCCGAAAAGTACACACATGAAACTGGCTGAGAACCCGGAACAGCCAGGGTTATTCCGGCTGTTGAAAGAAGGGCCGAAGCAGCCGGACCATCGGTAGCAACAATGACAGCCCGTGCACTTAAACGTTCGCCGCCATTGAGCGCAACGACCCCATCGGCGATTGAATCAACCTTCGTATGTAAGCGTACGGTCTCTTTCGGAAGTTTCGCAGCAAGCTGAAGCGGAATGCGACCCATCCCGTTCGCCGGAACAACATTGTCGCCCTCGCCGAGCATGCGGAACACGTAATCGAACATACGAGACGAGCCGTCAAGTTTGGAGTCAAGCGAAATACCTGAAAACAGGGGACGAAGAAACCTGTCGATGATCAGGTCGGAGAAACCGAGTTTCCGTAGATGGTCGAGCGTGGTGCTCTCGGGTTTTTGCCAAATCTCCTCGACACTCGTTCGGCTGATATCAAATTTCAGTTTGGCAATACGGGCCTTGTCAGCCAACGTTCCAATGGGTGCGCGGGCTGTAGCCACAGTTTGCAACGGGCGGCGAAACGGGTCGGAAACGGTAGCCATACGACCATCGATCCTCACCAGGGCGCCCGGTTCAAATGACCTGAGATCAAGTGCGTCGTAGTCAAGCAGGCGGCGGGCCTCAGCGTAAGCCGAGAGCATGACCTGAAACCCCCGGTCGAGAAGGAAGCCGTCGACAACGTCGGTACGCACCCGTCCTCCGATGCCGTCTGAGCCTTCCAGAACTGCAACGCTCAGGCCGTGACCCTGTAGTTCGGTTGCCGCAGCCAGCCCGGCAAGACCGGCACCCACAATGACAACATCAACATCGGGACTGTCCGTTGCCGAAAAGCGTGACACCGGTTACGACCGGGTGTCAAGCAACAGTCGAAGCGCGGCCAACAATTCCGGATGTTCGAAGACGAAACCACTCGCCAACAGTTTTGTTGGCAGTACCCGGTTGCTTCCGAGCAGCATTTCTTTCACCATCTGTTCACCGAACAACACCTTGATGGGCAATAGGGGGGTGGGGATGATCGTTGGGCGATGCAGGGCCTTACCTAGGGCCTTCGTGAATTCGGCATTCGTCGCAGGATGCGGCCCAACCATATTGATGGGGCCCTCGAGGGACGGTGTTTCGATGACGTGAAGTACGGCCCGAATCATGTCGTGAATGATGATCCACGGAAGGTACTGGGTGCCCGGGCCAATTCGGCCACCCGCACCGAGTTTGAACGGAAGAAGCTGTGGTTTCAACGCCCCACCACGAGTCGACATGACGATGCCGGTACGCAGGTGCGCAACCCGAACCCCGATTCCTTCGGCTGCGGCAGTTGATTCTTCCCACACCTTCACCACGTCGGCCAGAAAACCGGTGCCAGCCGAAGACGATTCGGTCATTTCGTCTGAGCCCCGGTCGCCGTAAAACCCAATGGCCGACCCGCTAGCGAAAACGCTCGGTTTCTGCGAGAGCGACGCAATGGTCTTGGCAATCAGTGTCGTGCCCTTAAGACGAGAATCGAGCACTGCGGCTTTGTGTTCTTCGGTCCATTTCGAGTCAGCAATGCCCTCGCCGGCCAGGTGAACAATAACGTCGACCCCTTCGAGTTTTGCTGTTTCGATAGTTCCTGCGTTCGGGTCCCACATCACATCGTCACCGGTTGGGTTGCGCCGAACCACTCGAATGACGGTATGCGCTTGCGACCGAAGGTACGCGCCAAGCGCGGTACCGATAAGGCCGGTCGCACCGGTGATGGCAATCCGTTTTGAGTGTGAAGCAGAATCAGTTGACATTGGTCGCAATGTTACGACCACGGCACCATCAACCACGAACGGCATATGAATACCCGTTGATGGGCTAACGAAAGCGGTACCACCACACAGAAGTGGCCAGGGCAACAACACCTAAAGCAACGAGGGCAATATTAAGAAACTTTGCCCTGGTCGGATCGCCACCGGTAGCAAGGCGTTTGGCTTGGTCGGCCTTTTGTTTGGCCCGGTCGAGGGCGGCTTTTGCCCACGCAAACTCCGTAGCCAAAATCGCCAAGCCCGCGATAATCACCACGAACCCAGGTCCGGGAAGTACCAACATCGCGATTCCCGCGGCAACCACACTTCCGCCGATGATCGCGATCGCGATGCGTTTACCTGATCGAAGGACAAATGAACCAAGTTGCTTGATTGGATTCGACGGGGACGACCGAATCGCGGCCTCAGCGTCGGGCGCTGCTGCGGCCTCGGCCCGGTCGAAAAGGGCATCGAGAGGGCCATCGGAGTCACTTGCTACCCTCGGATTGCGGGAATCGGTTGGTTCAGGCATCGTTTGAGGGTAACCGGGCTGCGTGGACTCGTGACACACACAAGCCCAGTCGCTTTCGGTACCCCTCACTGACTAAGAGTCTCTTTTTGCCTGTGACGAGTTTGGTCGTCTGTGCCGACATTTGGTGCCGCCGATACCCGGCACGAGCAACAAAATCTCGGCACAGGCGGACGGACCTTCGGCAAAAAGCGCCCTCGGCAGGGCTCGAACCTGCAACCGTTCGCTTAGAAGGCGAATGCTCTATCCGTTGAGCTACGAAGGCTGAATGTCCCCATCGTAGAACTGACTGCGGTAAGTTTGAGCACGCTTTAGATACAAAGCTTTACTTCGTCGGCCGAAATGTCGATGCAGTGAAAGCAAGCTGCTAGTTGAACGTCTTTCCCCAGATGAACTCTTTGTACCTCTTCCGGCGCCCATCGAACGGCGAAGTTTCCGACCGACTTTCAGTCGTCGGGCCTACGGTGGTGCCCCGAAAACGATCGATAGCGGTTGTCGCTCTCGTGTTTGCGTTAATCGTGCAGGGTGCGGGATTCACCCCCCAAGCAATCGGTGCAGCCAAAAAGACCACCAAAACGACAAAGAAGACTGCTGCAAATCCTGGAAAAAAGACACCGAAGCTGGTCTCGTTGTCTCAAAATCAGGCAAGAAAGTCGAAGGTTCGAAAACAACGTATCGCTGCTTCGGGGCGAGTGAGTGCCCTCAAAGACGAAGACAAACGGGTCGAACAGAACCTGCAGGCCCTCTCCGACGATCTCAAAGACCAAAACGCAGCACTGGGAAGTGCGAAGCGCGCCTTGGCCGAAGCAGAAATCGAAGTTGTTGATGCCAAAGAAGCTGTTGATGAAACATCTTCGGCCATTGAAGCCCTGGGTGGGCAACGCCAAGCGGCCGCTATTCAGTCATATGTCGACCCTCCAGCCAGCCAAGTTGCAATTTCGTTGACTGCGCGAAGTCTTTCCGCGGCATCTTCTGGCCAGATTTACCGAAACGTGCTGAATCGAAAACAAACCGATGATCTCGATAAATTGCGAGCCCTCGAAGAAGATCGCGGTATCGCTTTGAGCCGAGCCAAGAAGGCAGAGAAGAGGCGGGCCGCAAAACGAAAAGCTGCCGATGCCCGGTTGCGGTCGCTTGTAGCTGCTCGGTCTCGAACCCAAGACTATTCAAACGATGTGGAAGACAAACTCGAACGGGCGCTCTCTGAAGCTGATTCGTTGGCGCAAATCGACAAAGAATTGGCCGGTCAAATCTTGCAACAACAGGGTGCCATAGCCCGACAGCTAGCCGCGGCGAGGCGTAACGGGGTTCGGATTAAAGACGGCAAAATCGTGCCGGTACGAGACTTTCCGATCGGAACCACGAACGGAATCAAAGTTGCCGCTTCAATTCGGGGCAAACTTGCTTCGTTGCTGGCCGCTGCTGCCGGGGATGGAGTTTCACTCAGTGGCGGCGGTTACCGAAGTGCGGCCGGACAAATTGCATTGCGGCGAGCACACTGCGGCTCAAGCACTTATGCCATCTACCAAATGCGTTCGTCGGGCTGTAGGCCCCCGACCGCCCGCCCAGGGTCTTCGCAACACGAACGCGGTTTAGCCATTGACTTCACCCAAAATGGGCGCGGTCTGACGAGATCAACCAGTGGGTATCGATGGCTGAAGGCCAATGCCCATAAGTACGGATTTTACAATTTGCCCTCCGAACCGTGGCATTGGAGTACGACCGGTCGCTAGAGCGTGCGACCAAGCGTGAGGCCCTCAGTGCTCATCGTCTGTACGAACCCGACGTTGTTGTTTAACGTCTGAACGATTTGACTTGGCGCTGAGTCGGCGCTGAATTGCCCCTTTGCTGGGTTTCGTGGCCCGCCTGGCCTTTTCAACGTGCAGGGTTTCAGCGAGACGTTCCGCCAACCGTGAACGAGCTAAGGCACGATTTCGAAGTTGTGAGCGTTCGGTCGAACACACGACTCGCACCTCGACCCCGATGCGCTCTGTGATGCGGGTCTTCTGGAATTCGCTTAGCGTTTCGGATGCGACAACATCAAACACCACTTCAGCTCGGGTATTCGAGGTGTTGGCGTGTTGCCCACCTGGCCCACCTGACGCGCTGAACCTCCAGATCAATTCATTCTCCGGAATGGTCAGACGTGAAGTGACACGCACGCCAGTATTCGGGGCTTTCGAGAATGGGTTTTCGTTAGTCATGTTGGCCAATATTCGTTGAACGGGGTGTCGATCGGTTGCTAAGGTACAGGTCTCTTGGTGGTCGTAGCTCAGCTGGTAGAGCGTCAGATTGTGATTCTGGATGTCGCGGGTTCGAGCCCCGTCGATCACCCCAAGAAGTTGGTGTGGTGGGCCTTTTCGGCCCGCTGCACCAGCTAGAATTTCCCGGCTTGCTCGCAAGTGGTCAACAACATATGCCTCTCTAGCTCAATGGCAGAGCAACGGACTCTTAATCCGCAGGTTCTCGGTTCGAATCCGAGGGGAGGCACCAAATAACCCTAGATCAGACGGGTTGTCGAGCCCGAGAGTCACCCGAGGGATTGGCGAAATAAGCACCGGCCGGTGTGATTCGCCCGCTGATTACGCTTTTTCGGTAAAGCCGTGCAGTGATTCGGGAGGTCGCGATGGCGCAGGTTGTGGCTGCTTTGAGGCGGCGATTCGAGTCCAAGGTCGGGCTTTCATTCAGGGTGGTCTGTTTGCATAAAGAACTCTGCGGAGCGCCACTAGCACCCGCTCTCAGGACAAGACCCTGAAGCGATGCGTTCTCGGCAAGCGCCGAAAACTCCTGCGTCCAATCGGCGTAGGTCGCAATTCGCAGCGATGCTTCGCGCATTTCCTCCAGCATGTCTGGCTTGGCTACCCAACCGAAAGAGCGGTTCATTTGAAAGTTCATGCTCACGTCTGGGTGCAAATCGTGATAATCGACAGGAAATGTCTATTGGCCTTCGCTATGTGGGTATACGAGTTCGACGCTACCGGTTTCGTTACGGAGTAGTTATGAACCGCAATCTCACCGCAATCGTCGTTGGCGCTGTTGCTCACGAACGGCGAGTTCACTTTGTTCGATTAGCACGTTCCGCTACCCGGCTTTACGACGCAAACGCTCGCCGGGCTCATTCAGAATCACTTCTGGATATGGCGTTGACCGGCCGTCAAGTAGCGCGGTCGGCTTGTCTTTACGTGTTTTATCGAAAAACGCCAGCGTGTAGTCATTGATTATTCTGTATGCACGCTTCTGATTGATCGGTCCGTTCCACCCCGATTCGTACTGAGGGCTGATGCAGCCACACGGCCCGAACTTGCTCGCCAGACGCGGCCAGATAGTTGGCCAGGATGGTACCGACCTAGGGCCCCGAATACGACGTGCGCGGGGCCGAGCTCACGGCTTTTGGAATCGGCCAAGATAGTCCTAAGGTTTGCTCACCGATGTGTTGGTGGTATGTCAACACCCGTTACGTGCTTTTTGAAACCCGATGTGCGCATATAAACGAACCGGGATGGTTGCTGTGAGGAGGCTGCAACCCCACCGGGCGAGGCGTTTGATGCCGAAGACGCAGTGACGCTTCTGGTGCAAACCGGTGGCTCGTTCAGCCTCTCCCGGGCTGGCGCCGAACGAGGTGACGGGCTCGTTCGTTGGGCCCGAAAGCACGACGTTGATGTTCGCACGGCGCAACTGGGAGAACTGACGCGGTGGGCGTTTGATATGCACCCCGACGAAGGCTTCGGGCGAGCTTCGGAAACGGCCTGGCGGGCGCTAGACCCGCTCTCAGAAGTAAGTGATGCACCTGTCGTTGTAACGGTTGAAGGCATGAGATCAATTCACTCGACCATCGTCGAAGGCACCCTTACGGTTGAAGTCTCATTGATCAGTTCACTTATACGACGTTATCGTCGTGATGGGCTGCCAAGGTTTCACGCATTTCAGCTAGAACGTCGTAGTGAGGTTGCGCAGTGGCGAGCACGGTTGGCTATCGATCGACTTCGGCCCCGTGTGCTCAGTTCATTCGTTCGAAACCAGCTTGTCGACGAAGTATACCTTCCGCTACTTGGTGACAACCTGGCAAAACAACTGGGGTTAAGCGGCCCTTCCCAGGGCTTGTTGTTACTCATTTCGCCTCCGGGGTACGGCAAGACCACGCCTATTGAGTACCTCGTCGACCTGCTTGGTTTTGCGCTTGTCAAGATTAACGGCCCGGCTCTCGGGTCTCATGTGACCAGCCTTGATCCGGCAGCTGCACCTGATGCCACGAGTGCTGAAGAGCTTCGCCGACTCAACCGAGCCTTTGCTATGGGTACGAACGTTGTTTGCTATCTCGATGACGTTCAGCATGTTTCGCCCGAGTTCCTTTAGCGGTTCGTTCCACTGTGTGACTCGACTAGGCGAATGGAAGGTGTGCTTGAAGGTATCCCGCGTACATATGATCTGAGCGGGGGTCGATTTGTGATGGTTATGGCCGGCAACCCGTACACCGGTGCTGGTGCAAGTTTCCGTGTCCCCGACATGCTCGCAAACCGGGCCGACGTGTACAACCTCGGCGATGTTGTCGGTGGAGCAAGCGAAGCATTCGCCCAGTCGTTCATCGAGACCGCTTGTGGCGCGAATGAAATCTTGGCTCCGGTGATTGCTCGAGGACGAAAAGACCTCGGACCCGGGGTTCGCGCCGCATTAGGCGAACAAATCAGAAGTGAAGATTTTGAACGCTCATACTCCGGCCCCGAAATGCAACGCATCGTGGTATCACTCAAAAACTTTGCTCAGGTTCGTGACGCGTTGATGAAAGTGAACTCGGCGTACATGAAGTCGGCAACACTCGAAAACGGCCTACGTGGTGAACCGCCATTCCTTATGCAGGGTTCATATCGAAATATGGGGCGAATTGCGCCCCGAGTTGTTCCCGAAATGACCGCTATCGAAGTTGACGCACTGATCCAAGAGCATTACCTGGCCGAATCGCAAACCCTTGCCGGTGCTGGTGCCTGGAACCTCGCCAAGTTGGCAGAAGTTCTTGGAAGCAATGATGTTGAAGCCTTGGCCCACATCAGTCGGCTTCGTGATCAGTGGAAAGAATCAGCGGCTGGTAACGACCCGCCTCGTCGCTATTGCGAGCGCCCTGCGAGGCATCGAGACTGCCATCACCCGTTGAACTCATTGAATTCCTCGAATTCGTTGAACGCGCCACGGTCGTGAATGCTGCACCGATAGCGGCGACCGCCAAATAACCAATACACAGGAACGCTGCATACAGCCCAACAAAGGCGATCGTCCGAGCATTTTGAAGTGGACTGTGCAGAGGTGCGATAACACGTTCAGCGAGTATTCGCGGACTACCAATGGCGTTCCACGAGTTCCAACGTTCAACTCGCCCAAGGTAAATGCCGTATGCCGAGAGTGTCAGGCTGAACAGGGCGACGACCCACCCGCGAACCATTCCGAATCGATCTCTGATGGCTGTGTGAATGAGAACTACCGAAGCGAACCCAAGCAGAACGCCGGTGATTGCAAACGATCCGTATAACAACGTGTCGTACCAGTACGGGACATTTTGGGGTTCAAGGTGTATGAGATCAGTCACCAGGTAGGGCGAATTCGGCAGGAAAAGTAACCACAGCACCACAGAAGGGGCTGCTGCAAACCAGGCCTTTGTTCGTATCAGGGCATCGCTGAGCAGGGCAAACGGAAACGGGATGACGGCGAGGATGAGATTCCACACGAGAAACCCGAACCGGAACTCACCGGTCGCTCGCGATCGAAGGAGCAACAACCCAAGGCACAGCCCAACCATCAACATCATTGTTGACGTCAGATAGAGACGGCCGCGCAAGGTTTGGCTCTCGGACATTACCGCCCCACGTTAGGGGCAACTTTCAGGCTACCCGGGCCGTGCCTCAGAACGTCGTCGTTATGGTTCGGCCGATACGTTCGCCCGCTGATGGCGCAAGGCTGGAGACAACAAATGTGCGCTGTAACCAGCGGTCGGTTCCGTCGAAGCGAGCCTTGAACGCGGATCGGCCATGAACAGCGCGATGGTTATCAACCGCCAGTAAGTCGCCGCTGTTCAATTCAACCCCAACCTGGTGACGTTCAATCTGGGCTCTAATCCCTTCGAGAGCTTCGGTTGCCTCAGAATCCATGCCAACCATAAGGTCGGCGTCGAAGGTGAATTCAATATCGTCAGTCCGCATATCAAGTACCCTTATCGGCGAGCCAAGCTGCACAGGGGCATCAGTTTGCACGGGGTTGCGAAACGAACGGTCGGGGGCAACGCGAAAACGCGGTTCGCTCAGCACGGCAATGGTCTCGGAGGATAACGATGAGAGCATCGAGTCGATTGAGCAAAGCAGGGTTTGTGCACCCGGTTCGCCTTTGAGGCAAAGCAAAACCAGGTATCGGGGCTTGTATGGGTGGAACGCAGTTTCGGTGTGCCACATGAGTGTCACGCTCGAAGAAGTCGACGTCTGGGCTGTAGCGTTAGAGCGAATCGGAACCAGGTTTTGAACGATTCGCCCGCCGAGTTCGGGCAGGTAACCGACTGGTTCGCCAAGTAACGATGCGATCCCGATGAGCGAAAGCTCACTGGTGTCGTCTTTGGTGGATGGTGAGATCGGTGATTCAGGAGTATCTGTCAACTCGCCGACCGCAATATTGCCTAACAGCAGGTATCCCGATGGACCGCTGTCTGTTTTGAACGACTTGACAGCCTCGATAGTCGGCTGATCCAAGTCGGCTACGTGCAGCACCGCTCGATTACAGAATACTTCTGTGTCAAGGATGTTCATGCCAGCAGCGTCTGTCGCTTCTTTGCGTGCTTCAACGATCAACATGTCTTAATGGTACACAATCCAACCATTAAAGGTCTACAAACCAACCATTAGGTCAGGGTTTCCACTAACGCCTTCATTTCGGATCGTGTCGATTCGATGTGCGTGACCATCGCGGCAGCGGCCGCATCGGGGTCTTGGTCACGAAGGGCCTCGAGGATTGCGAAGTGTTGTTCGACGGTCAGTTCGCGACCCTCCTTCCATAAGTCGTCGGTTGGTTCGAAGAGGTCACCGCGAGCCTGCTCAACGGCGGCAACCAATCGTGCAGATTTTGACGCCACTGACAACGCTGAATGGAAGTCAACATCGGCCAAGCGGTAGTCGGCTGGTACATGGGCGTTCTCTAGACGGTGCGCAGCATCAGCGATTGCGTTGAGGTCCGTTGTTGTTCGACGTTCCGCGGCAAACCGAACCGCCTGGCATTCAACGGCGAGACGAAAATCGATAATGTCATCGAGTTCACCGAGGCGCATCAACGCCCACGTTTGAAACGGTAACTCCAGGCTCGTCACGAAACGTCCACCGGTTGCCCCACGCCTTGTAACCACGTATCCGTCATCTTCGAGGTCGGAGAGCGCATCTCGAATCGTTAGGCGGCTCACGTTGTACAGGCTGGCCAACTCGCGTTCGGAGGCCAGTCGGTCACCGGGTCCGAGTTCTCCTCGATGTATTTGGCCACGCAAGAGCGAAAGCGGAGATTTGGCTTCCGAGAACATCACTTTGGTAAGGGTACATTCCTTCGCCCGGAGCAGATTCCACCGAAGCCCAAAAGCTTTAGTTTGAAGAGAAGTGTGCCGATATCGGCTGGATGAGAAGCTGGTTCCGTGAACAGGCACGTGTTGCTCGACGCAACGCTCAAGTCGTTTTCGGAAGCAACGTAGAACGACCGGTTGCGTTTGTGCGCGCCCGGGTCGCCGGCACGATGTTGCTCGCAACTGTCGGCTTTTTGGTTCCCTCCCTTGGACCACATCGCTTTATGTTCGGTGCAATCTTGGGCCTAGTTTTTGTTCCCGGCATCATTGCGTCTCAACGATTTCTTAATGACCCGTTTCGAGACCAAAGCCAGGCAATGATCGATGTGCTCGGCATTGTCACCCTCATCAATCTGGTTCCCGGTGCATGGTTTGCGGCAACGGTCGTCGGCGCCGGAACAGTCGCGGCCGGAGCTTTTGTTCTCACTGCCAAGCAAGAAGTGTCGATTACAGTCATCCTGGTTGGGGGCTTGGCCATCGCTGCTCGGGTGCACAACATCGCGAACTGGGAATTGCCGTTGTTGGCGATTTTGTCGGTTGCTGGTCCGTCTCGGCAATACGCAAACTGGTACCAGGTCCGCTACCTGAATGCCGCGAAACGCGTTGAAGTGTTGTTGAATTCTGCGGACGCCCTGTTGTGGGAGGTGGAACTGGCTCCGTTCAAAGCGGTGAGTATTCACGGTCGATCACTCGAAGTGACCGGCTATGACTCGGGTGAGCTCGCCGAAAAATTCGTTGAATCGATCCACCGCGACGATGTCAAAAAGTCTCTACTCATAGGAAAAGACTCAGACGTTATTGAATCGACCTTACGAATTCAGACACCAAGCGGTTCGTATCGCTACCTTCGACACCTGGGTCATGTCAAACGTAATGGCGAGTCCCAGGTGGCCCTCGGAGTTTCGTTTGACGTCACTGAACTCGAAGAGTCAAAGGTGGCATTGAAACGACTGGCCGAAACCGACGCGCTTACCGGCCTCGGGAACCGAGCAGCGCTTGCGTCATTTATTGGCTCCGTTGAAGGTGACCCGACCGACAAACTCGGTTTCCTGCTTTTGGACTTCGATGGATTCAAAGTCGTGAACGACACGTTAGGGCACGAGATGGGGGATCGACTTATTACGATCATGGGCGAACGGCTTCGTGAAATGTCACGGCTCAGAAGTTCTGAATTCATTGCGGTCTTTCGTTTGGGTGGCGACGAGTTTGGTCTGCTGTGTATCGACGATGTCACAGCGGCTGTTTCCTTCGAGACGGCTGTTACCGAGTACGCGCACCAGGTAAGAGACCGACTCGCAGAGTTGGTCGTTATGGACGGAAATCCGCTTCGCATATCAGCATCGGTTGGGGTTGCATTCGGAACTCGTGCTGACCCAATTCCGAGTCTTATGCGAAACGCTGACATTGCTATGTATGCAGCCAAACGAGCGCGTACCGGTGTTGAAGTGTTTACGAGCGTTCCATCAGGCCTCACCGCTGAACGGTTGCAATTGCAGGCCGATTTGACCAGTGGGCTCGAATCAGAAATCTCGTTGTGGTTCCAACCGGTCATCGACACCGAGTCGGGGTGCGTCGTTTCGGTCGAGGGGTTGGCTCGCTGGAATCACCCGGCGTTGGGTCTGTTGCCACCGAGGGTGTTTCTTGACCTAATCGATGCCTCGAGGCTGAGCGATCGTTTTGATCGCAGGGTGTTGACGTGCGCAGCACTGCAGGCCGCCGAATTCAACAGGACCCATCAAAACATTTCTGTTGCTGTGAACCTGTCTGCCACTTCGATCTGGTCCGAGTCGTTGATGACGTTTCTTGCCGAACTGATTGAAGAGCACCAACTTGCGTGCGGTTCACTCATTGTTGAGATAAGTGAACGCGACCTGCTTGACGATCATGGCCACATTCTGCCTGGGCTGTACCGCCTCAGAGAGTTGGGGGTTGGATTATCGCTTGACGACTACGGAACCGGTTACTCATCATTGATTCGTTTACGGGAACTGCCACTCACTGAACTGAAAATCGATCGCTCGTTCGTTTCAGGAATTGTGAACAACGAGGTCGATCGAGCCATCGTTCGGTCAACTATCGACCTTGTTCGCTCACTTGGGATGACTACCGTGGCGGAAGGTGTCGAAACAGCCGAAACCCTTGAACTGCTGAAGGAATGGGGATGCGATCGGATTCAAGGCTTCCTGTATTCCCCAGCGATCAATCCTTCACTGCTTGACGGGTACCTTCAAACTATGGGCGGAACGCTGGTTGATCAATAGAGCTAGCTTCACAGCGAACTTCGTCGTTATGATCAATTCTATGAGCAAAATTGTGAGGGCTGCCCTTCTACAAACTTCATGGACCGGTTCGAAAGAGTCGATGATTGATGAGTCTGAGCGTCAGATGCGTGAGGCGGCAAAACAGGGTGCTCAGATTATTTGCTTCCAAGAGCTGTTTTACGGCCCGTATTTCTGCCAAGTACAAGACACGAAGTTTTACGAGTACACCGAATCAATTCCGGATGGTCCAACCACCATCCGTTTTCAGGCGCTGGCCAAAGAACTAGGTATGGTTACGATTCTGCCGATGTATGAAATCGAGCAGGCTGGTTTCTTGTACAACACCGCTGCGGTAATCGATGCCGATGGCTCATACCTTGGTAAGTACCGAAAGCAGCACATCCCGCAGACCCAAGGTTTCTTCGAGAAGTTTTACTTCAAGCCAGGTAACGGTGGCTACCCGGTCTTTGACACAGCTGTAGGGAAGGTAGGTGTGTATATCTGTTACGACCGACATTTTCCTGAAGGATGGCGTGCGCTTGGCCTCAACGGGGCTCAAATGGTGTTCAACCCGTCGGCTACGTCGCGCGGTCTTTCGTCGTACCTGTGGCAGTTAGAACAGCCCGCGTCTGCGGTGGCAAACGAGTACTTCATCGGTGCGATCAACCGAGTTGGGATTGAAGAACTTGGGGCGAATGACTTTTACGGAACGAGTTACTTCGTTGACCCTGAAGGTAAATTCGTTGGTGAAGTTGGCGACCCGCACAACCCGGAACTAATCATTCGCGACCTCGACCTGTCATTAATCCAAACCGTTCGTGACCGTTGGGCGTTCTACCGTGACCGTCGCCCGGAAGCGTACGGCGACCTCACCCGCCAATAATTTTTCGAAGGTTCTTAGGCGTCAAAATCATCCGGCAACGTGGTTGGGTGGTCGGCATCAACTCCTAACCTGGCAATGTCATCAGCGCACGACGGATACTCGCGACTGAGCTCGGTAACTAGGCCACCCTCGAAACAGGTTGGCGAGAAACCCGGTGCAAGCGTGCACCCGAAAAGCCCCCAGGTGCCACCTGCTACTAGCTCGCCCGCTTGCCACGTGCCAGCAGGAACTACAAATTGAACGTGGTGACCGCCAAGGATATTTGGACCCAGAATCACGTCGTCGTGCGAGCCGTCAGGGCGAAGCAACATGAGCCGAATCGGATCTCCGCCGTAGAAATGCCAACACTCGTCGAGCGTCAAACGATGGAGCAGTGAACGGCTTGGAGGATCATTTGTATACATACCAATGATGGCGGTTCCAGCTGGGTCGCCAGTTAAGGTTGTCAAGGTACTTTTCCAAGAACGAACGTAGAAGGTTTCTTCGACTGGCAGGCGAGTCATCGCGAAGTGCTCGATGAGTTGTTGTTGGGTGCTTTGCATCGTTGTCAAGACTACCGTTGAGCATATGAACGTACCCTCCGTTGCCAGCCTGCTCGATTTGTCTGGCCGCGTTGCCATCGTTACCGGCGCAACCGGGAACATCGGGGCTGGTATCGCTAAACGTTTGTACGAAGCTGGTGCGTCGGTCATGGTTCACGGCTCGCAACGTGGCGAAGCAGCGAAGAGCCTCGCAACGGAACTTGGTGTGAACGCAAAATACGTCATTGGTGACGTGGAACGCGAGGCTCACGAAATTTGTGCTGAGACGGTTCGTGTTTTCGGACATGTCGATATCGTCGTCAACAATGCTGGAATTCAACCGGTTGTACCGCTGTTGTCGATCGACATGGCGTTACTCATTGAGATGCTCCGCATCAACGTCGGCGGGGTAGCTGCGATGACTCGCGAAGCTGCTGCGATTATGGCGACATACGATAGGCAGGCTGATGGTGCTGGTTCAATCGTAAACATCGCATCAATCGAAGGTCTGCAGCCGGCACGTATGCATAGTCACTACTGCACCTCGAAAGCCGCGGTGATTATGCACACTCGAGCAGCGGCGCTTGAACTAGGCCCGGTCGGAATTCGAGTGAATTCAGTTTCTCCTGGTTTGATCAACGTTGAAGGTATCGACCATGGGTGGCCGGAAGGCGTAGCTCGATGGCAGGTGGCTGCGCCGTTGCAACGAATGGGTGAACCAGAAGACATAGCCGATGCTGTGCTTTTCTTGGTTTCGGCAGCTGCCCGGTGGATCACGGGTGCCAATTTGGTAGTCGACGGTGGAGTTCTCAGCAACAACACCTGGTAAGCGAGCTTAGTGAACTAAGTTCGATTGAAAGTCGGTGAGTAACTGAGTAAATTCTTCGGCTGCCACTGGTTGACTGTAAAAGAACCCTTGCACCTGAGTACAGCCGAGTTGTGCGAGAGCCTCTGCAGTTGCTTCATTCTCGACGCCCTCCCCGACGACTCGAAGACCAAGTTCTTTGGCCAAACTCACCGTTGAATGAACAATTGCGCGAGAACGGGCATCAGTCACCATCGAATCAACAAATGAGCGGTCAATTTTTAAGAGGCTTACCGGCAAATCGCGCAGCCATACCATCGACGAGTAACCGGTTCCGAAGTCATCGACGCCAACCCCGACGCCGGCTTCCCGAATCATCAAAAGAATCGACGTGGCTCGCTGCGAGTCGGTGAGGAGCTCAGCTTCGGTAATCTCGACAGTAAGCAGATGTGGTGGAAAGCCAGAAGAGCGCAATTCACTGAGCATCCAAGCAACGAATTCGGTGTCGAGCAGATCAACAATTGATACGTTCACTGACAACGGCATTTCATAACCTTGATAGCGCCATTCGCAAGCTTGTTTGATCGAGTTTCGAACTATCCATTTCGCGAGGAGTACCGACATTCCCCCGGCTGCGATTACCTGCAGAAATTCACCCGGTCCGAGTAGACCGCGGGTGGGATGTTGCCATCGAACGAGCGCTTCGCAGCCAATAATCGTTCCGGTGGGAGAATCAACGACGGGTTGATAGAAAGCGCGAAGTTCACCCCGGCCAATTGCACCTCTCACCTCGGCAACATCCTTAACTCTGCGCAGTGACCGTTCATCTTCGATGCTGTCGAAAAGGCAAACGGATGTTCCATTGCGTTTTGCCCGATACATGGCTGCATCAGCACTTCGAAGCAGGTCGGCTGGGTCGGATCCGTTTGTCGGTGCGTCGACAATTCCGATACTGACCCTCGGGTTCACGATGGTGCCGTCAAGGGTGAGGTTACGGCCTACCGCTTCAACGATGATGTTTGCCCGGCTTAAGGCTTGGGTCACAGAAACCCCTTCCAGAAGCACTGCAAACTCATCACCGCCAAGCCTTGCAACGGTATCGTCTGGGCCCACGCACGACTTCAAGCGTCGCGACACTTCTCGTAGCAAGGCATCTCCGGCATGGTGACCAAGCCCGTCATTGACGTCTTTGAACTTGTTGAGGTCAAGCATCAACAGCGAAAAGGGGGTACCCACAACCCTTGCTTTCTCGGCAACCTGTACCAGTCGGTCTCTCAGAAAGGCCCGGTTCGGCAGTTCAGTGAGGTCATCGTGAAGCGACCGATGCTTCAATGTGTGTTCCATCCGCTTTCGGTCCGAGATGTCGACAAGCACTGACCAAGCACGCCATTTTCCGTCACGAGCCGTGAAGGTGGTTCGCTGTTCGACGTAAAAGTAGCCACCGTTGTGCGACCGCATGCGAGCCTCAAATGTTGCTGGAATTCTCGCTCGGATTGCGCCTTGAATCTCCGCATGGACTCGAATGCGATCGTCGGGGTGGATGGCCTCGCTGAGGTCGTCTCTGGTCACATTTTCGAGCCCGAGCATTTCCGAAACACGTCGATTCGCGTAAGTGATCGTCCCAGTCGCAATGTCATGTTCAAAGACCATGGCATGTAGGCCATCAAGAAGATCGTTGAGTCGACGACTTGCTGCGGTTCGACGATTTACAAGCGTACGTATGGTGTGAGTTGCTCCAATCGACGAAAGCATTCCGGTGCCGGCAAAAAGTACCAACGAAGTATCGCGATCCTTAAGACCAGCGAGGGCAGTTAGGCCAAAACCGGCAACGATTCCGATGTTGTTTTGTTTGACGGGCCGACCAAGCGCACCGACGAACGACCCACCGAGCTGCGACACAACTACCCCGACAGCAAGTTTTGGGCTGAGTAGCAGAATCGCCCCGGCGAACACTCCGTCAGCACAAAGCAACCAATGAGCACCTTTTTGGCGATGGTGGCTATAACCAAGCCAAACGTTGTACGACTGTCCAATTACCAAAAAGGCAATAGAAAGGTGCCACAGCCCAAGCACACCACACGCAAGCGCCTGCAAGCAGATGATGGCTGCCCGACCGGCGTAGATACGCGCCCAGATAGCACCGTCGGGCACATGTGGCCAGTTGAGAAGACGGGGGTGAGTAGCCATGAGTTGGCTGAATTATCGGCCCCGCGAGGCATGAACTTAAGTCGAACAGTGAAGTTCTACGGCGTAAGAGCCGCGTGCTTTTTTACCTCATATGCAGCCATTTCAGCTCGGCCAACCACCATGTAGTGAACTTCATCCGGTCCGTCGGCGAAGCGCAGGGTGCGCATACCTGCGTACATGCGAGCGAGCGGTGTCCAATGTGAAATGCCAATACCGCCGTGCATTTGGATGGCTTGATCAATGATCGCGCAGACCCGTTCTGGCACCATGGCTTTGATGGCGCTTACCCAGATTCGAGCTTCAGCGTTTCCGAGTTCATCCATTGCTTTGGCAGCCTGCAACACCATGAGGCGCATTGCTTCGATTTCGACTCGGGCACGGGCAATGACTTCAGGGTTTTTGCCTAGTTTGGCCAGTGGCTTTCCGAATGCTTCACGAGACAGCCCACGACCAAGAAGCAGGTCGAGTGCCCGTTCAGCCGCGCCGATAGCTCGCATACAGTGATGAATTCGACCAGGACCCAGGCGAACCTGACTGATCTCGAAGCCGCGCCCCTCGCCAAGCAAAATGTTCGCTTTTGGTACGCGGACATTGTTTAGCTTGATGTGCAAGTGCCCGTGCGGCGCGTCGTCTTCACCGAACACGGTCATGGCCCCCAGTTTCTCGATACCGGGGTTGTCCATAGGTACCAAGATTTGCGATTGACGGCGATGAGGCGGCCCTTCAGGGTTTGTGACGACCATACAAATCATGACCTTGCAACGCGGATCGCCAGCACCGCTTGTCCAATACTTTTCACCGTTGATCACCCACTCTTCACCGTCGAGTACCGCAAGGGTTGAAATGTTTTTCGCATCGGATGACGCCACGTTGGGTTCGGTCATTGCGTAACACGAACGAATCTCTCCAGCTAGCAACGGCTCTAGCCACTGCTTCTTTTGTTCTTCGGTGCCTACGCGCTCAAGTACTTCCATATTGCCGGTGTCGGGTGCCGAGCAGTTGAGACACTCTGACGCGATCGGGTTTTTGCCGAGTTCAACTGCTATGTACGCATAGTCAAGGTTCGATAACCCTTCGCCGGTTTCGGCGTTCGGAAGGAAGAAGTTCCACAACCCGTTTGCCTTTGCTTTGTCTTTGACCGTTTGAAGCAATTCAAGTTGACCTTCGCCATAGCCCCAATGTTCGGCCCGTCCAAGGCCAAGGCGATGGAATTCTTCGGTGATTGGTTCGATCTCGGTTTCGATGAAGGCCTTCACGCGCTCATACAGGCTGAACCCCTTTTCTGACATCGAAAGGTTGTACATGGCCGGGGTGCGGACGAGACCGGTAGAAGACATGCATTGAACGTACCGAATTTTCGTGTGCAACCGCCAGCCGAGCCCCGTTCTTCGGACAGAATTTTTGCAAAATGGGCGTGTGACCGCACGGAGCGTCTTGCGAAGGTCCCCCGAGCGGCACTTGTTCGCTAAGGTATAACGGATGAATCGGGGTCGAAAGACAACACGAGGCTATTTCGTTGGGTTTACGGGTTGGCGATTCCCTCAAAACTTTCGGAACGTTGCTGCTCTGGTGGTTGCATTTGCCACGATGAGTGTTGGGTCGTCGCTGCCGTCACAAGCTCAGGCGAATCCTGAGTGGCTGGTAACGCTGAATCAGTATCGAGCCGTCGCTGGTGTTGGGCCGGTGGTGAATGCTGCGGAGGCAAGTAACGCCGCCGCACTGCATAGCCGGTACATGGTGCAACATCGCTTGCTCAGTCATTCTGAAGATGCGACACGGGCGGGGTTTAGTGTCGAAGGTGACCGAGCGGGCCGCACGGGCAACATCGTGCTCGGTAGTGGTGCAGCAAAGTCAGACAAATGGTTGATCGAAAATTGGATGACCGGCCCATTTCACGGTGTCGGAATGATTCAGCCTCGTTCTGTGCGGTTCGGTTTTGGTTCGGCTCAAGACGAAACCGGTTGGGCTGGTACGTTGAGCCTGCTGTGGGATTCGTACGGCAGTAGCCCTTCCACGGTAAACGTGAAGGCCCTCATCGCGAGTGCTGTCAAAGCGGTTGTAGACAAGTTTCCCGAGTTGGCAGGCAAGGGTCACAAGGCGAAAAGCGACGGAACAACGGTCACCGTTACGATTTCGGGTCGCGTTTATACGGTACGAGACGGGGTCGTTACCGAAGGAACCGTTGCGGCTCCGTCGGCCAAAGCAACCGTGGTGTGGCCCGGCCCGAATTCTGCTGTTCCGTTGCTTGAATTTCGTGGTCCTGAATTTCCGAATCCGTTGACGTCTTGTCCCGGGTTTTCTGCTCCGACGGGTGTTCCTATTTATATCAGCCGTGGTGTCGCGACCGAAGTCGAGACGGCCACGCTTCAAACTTCGCAAGGAACCGGAATTGCGCTGTGCGTGCTTTCGGCGAGCACCTACCGCAACGCTAATGGTGGCGAAGAGCAATTTGGACGGTCTGTGTTGAAGGGCTACGGGGCGGTCGTCTTGATTCCACAGACCCCGCTGACCAGCGGAAGCGTGTATCAAGTAGCGGTGAAGCTTCGTGATGCGACGAGTTTGAGTTGGTCGTTCACAACCACCGATGGTGAAGTACGGGTCGCGACCTCGTTACTGAAATAGCGCAAACCAAGTCGAGTCGGTTGAGGTGGGGCAGAATGAGGCAATGCCTGCTGACTACGAAACCCTTGTTGTCGAAACTGTTGACAGCGTTGCGACGATCACGTTCAATCGACCTGCGCAATTCAACGCACTTAACCTGCAGATGTCGAAAGACCTGTTGGCTGCGACGATTCTTCTTGATGAAGACCCCGGTGTTCGGTGTGTGGTGATCACTGGGGCGGGCAAGGCCTTTTTTGCCGGTGGTGATCTTTCTAGTTTTGGTGCGGCAGGCGATGCTCGCGGTGCACTCTTGAAAGAGATGACGACGTATTTTCACGGTGCAATATCGCGGCTGAGTCGAATGGATGCACCCGTGATTGCAAAGGTGAATGGTGTTGCTGCCGGGGCGGGGTTTTCGACGATGTTGGCGTGTGACCTGGTTATCGCAGCGGCCTCGGCGAAATTCACTATGGCCTACACCAAAGCCGGTTTGACTCCGGATGGAAGCTCGTCGTGGTATCTTCCCCGGGTGGTCGGACTACGCAGGGCCCAGGAACTTACGTTACTGAACCCCACATTGAGCGCTCAGCAAGCGTTGGATTGGGGGCTACTCACCCGAGTAGTTGAGGACGCAGATCTGAACGATGTTGTAAGTACGCTTGCCAAAGAAATTGCGTCGGGTCCAACCAAAACGTTTGGGGCTGCGAAACGCTTATTGCGTGATTCGGCCGATCATGGCCTTGAAACGCAGATGGATCAAGAGTCGCGAACGATTGCCTGGTCGTCACTCACCGCTGACGGTAGAGAAGGCGTCGAAGCGTTTATGCAAAAGCGTCAGCCGCTGTTTACCGGTCAATAACGTTACGGGGCGACGCATTCGTTTGGGTCAGATGGTGAGAGGGCATTCGTTGGGTATCCGTCGCTGCTGTAGGTCACTTTCGGGTCCCACATCAGCCAGTCAGGAATACATGTATCGGCTGCGGCGACAATCTGCGCGCGTACCTCTTTCGGCCCGTACTTTTTGATGAGGTTAAAGTCTTGCAACCAAGGGGTTAACCGAGCACCAGTGCCCTCTATAGCGACTTGAAAAGCCTTCAATGATGCCAGCACAATGTCGTAAGGCTGCGCCGGTGGGTCGGCCACCCCGAACTGCCCGCTTCCCCACGCAGATGGGTACACCATTGGTGCAATGAAGTCGCTGACAGCAGCAAGCATCGGAACATTCTGGCCAATATTGTTCTGTTCGTCTTTTTTCACTGCAACGCCAAATACCGAGACGCCGAGTCTCGTGGGCGTGTCGTTGAGCATCATGCCGATCTCGGCAACGTAACCAGCAACTTCTTCACTTACCCGATCACCGGTTATCGCACCTTCAACACCTGCGAATTTGAGGTCTTCAAGTTTTGCTTCTGGCCGCCTGATGTAATCGAGCACAATCGAGTCAACGCCAGCCTGGGCCGCTTCGAGTGCGATGGCCATGTTGTAGTTGCGAACGGTGCGGTCGAAGGGGTTCGTGAAGCCGCCGTACTTTCCGGCGAAGGGGGTTCCGTCAGCGTTTTGCAACACCTGGTCGAACTGCTTACCCTGCCATGCTGCTTTGGAAAGAACTGGGTCACGAAAGACAACCAGGCGACCCATGACGCGAACGCCCTTCGCCTTAAGTATGGCAACTTCGGTTTTCAGGTCATACATATCTTTCGTGGCACCAATTTGGTTGGCCATTGGTACCGCAGATCGGTGCCCAATGAAGCCGTCCTCATCCTTCAAATCGAACTCGACGGTGTCGATTTTTCCTTCGTCGATGAGTGCGAGAACCCCTCTCCGTAGGGGCTCGTACGTCCATGCTGCGAAACTCACATGAACGGCGCGGGTCTTAGGGAAAAGACTCTCTGAAAGACCAGGAAGCATCTTCTTGGTTTCGTTACCGGCAAGGTCGATCGATGTGAAACGAAAGGCGCCGATCGGGGCTCGTTTGAGCGTTGTCGTGAACCCTCCATCTTTGGCCACAACGATCGGTTGGCCGTTGAGATTGAGGGTAGAGCCTGGCTCGGTGGTTCCGATGATGGTGATGTCATCTTCAAGCGACGTTGGTCGACCCGTTACGGTTGCGGTGAGCGTTGGTGCGATCGAATCGACGGTGAAGTTCACCCGTTGTTGCGGAGCACCTCGCCAAAGCATCCGCGACCCGCTTTCGACAATGAGGTTGTGGGAACCGTCGGGTAAACCGTCGCCAAGTACAAAATTCAGTTTTCCGTCGGGTGCAGCCGTTGATTGAATGATCCGCTCGTCAAGGCGTATGCGCGCGGTAGATGCCGCGTTCGCCGGTGACAACACCACAGATACAACTTTGGTCGCAAGGCCCTGGGGAGCAAACGTTTGACCGGCAGCAACACCTTCGATGGTTATCGAGTGGCGCGGCGCCAGAAGAGGAATCAATGCGATCAGCGTGCCGAGCCCGAAGACAGCAAACAGCCCAATGAGGAACGGGTTTGTTGGTGGACGATGGCGGTACATCGTTTGGAGCTCAGGCATGACGCTCGAATGTTGCTGGCGAGCAAGTTGTCGCAACACATCGTCGGGGTGGCGACCGGTTCGTTGCCTCGGCGCCTTGATCGCGCGATCAGACCTGGGCTGGTAGGTGGCCCGAGCCGGACGAGGTGGGGTGGGCCGAGAAGGACGTCGAGATGAGGCGGTCATTGGGTGACTTGGGCTGGTATCGATATGCACGAGTACCAAAGGTTTGCGAAGACATAGTTTGACATGGATACAGCGCAATACGCACGGTTACTTATCAGCCCGACAGGCAGTCTGGTGTTCACGCTGTTGCGGTAAGTAGCCAGGCCTGTGACCTGCAGAAACGTGCCCCGGCCCACCGTTTCAGGAATCGTCGTTGGGCGCGAGAGCGTGTGTCTTCGTCAACGTCTGAAAGGTATCCGTCGCCCGAACCAACAGGAAGTGCACTTGACAACCAATCCCATGCCGATCGCCCATCGATTTGTCGGTAGCCGTGAACGGGAAGGATTTCAACGGCTGACCAACCTTCCAAAACCGCGGTATCTCGCAGAACGTTTGCGTTGGCGAATTTGTGATGTGGGTACCGTTCGGGCACCCACCCGTCAGCGACTTCTTCCGCGAACGCACTCCAGAAAATGTGGAATGGCTGGACGGTTTCTGCTGGGCCAAGCACCGAAAGTGATAGGTGCGCACCAGATCGACAAGACGCACGAATTGCTGCAAGGTCTTCCCGCGGGTTCGCGCAGAACATCAAACAAAGGTTACTCAGTACGCTTACGAAGGCGAGATTCGGGTCTAGGTCTGTGGCAACGCCTCGTTGAACGCTTAGCCACGGGGTTGCTTCGACGTTGCTGAGGAAGTTGGGGTTTGGGTCAAGCGCATGAACGTGGACGCCAGGAAAGTCGGCATGAATCATTGACGTGATCAGGCCAGTTCCGCAACCATGATCAAGAACCATGCGAGGTGTTGGCCCTGGGGTACTCACCTCTTTGCTGAGATGTGCGCTTGCTGCTTGAACGACGGCGTTGGCAAATGGGCGTACAAACGGAAGGACGTCTTGCTCATAGGCCACCGCTGCAGGATGGGCCTGACTCTGAGCAGTCTGGGGCCGATTACCGTCTTGGTTCATGAGCTCTTCCAACATCTGGCCACCGCAAATTCGTTCTGTACGCGCTGACGTTGGCGTTTTCGGTGGGTCGGGGTTCTACGACTTTTTGACCGACACCGAGGAACTCACTATCGACACGCCCTACGGCGCGCCGTCTGACTCCATCGTGGTTGGCACCCTGGGTAAGGGATCGTCCATGCGTCGTGTGGCATTTTTGCCCCGACACGGACGCAACCACTCGCACGTCGCTCACGCAGTGAACTTTCGAGCAAATATGTGGGCCTTGCATTCGCTCGGCGTGCGGGCCGTGATCGCCCCTTTTTCGTGCGGTTCGTTGAAACCTGAACTGGTTCCCGGACACATGGTGGTGGTCGACGACCTCATCGACCGAACGTGGGGCCGAAACGATACGTACTTCGACGGTTCTGATGGCGTTACCCACCATCAAACCTTTGCCCACCCGTACGACAAAACCCTGAGTGCCAGTGCAGTTGAAGCGATACGAGCCGAAGGAATCACCGTTCACGAAGGCGGCACGGTGGTTGTCATCAACGGTCCAAGGTTCTCGACCAAAGCAGAAAGTAGATGGTTTGGATCTATGGGCTGTTCGGTCGTGAACATGACCCAGTACCCCGAAACAATTTTGGCGGCAGAACTCGGTTTGCCCTTCGTGGGAATCGCACTGGTAACCGACTACGACGCCGGCCTCGATGGTATCGAAGGCGGCCCCGTCACCATGGAGGGTGTGTTTGAAGTGATGCGAGCGAACGTAGCTTCGGTAAGGCGAGTACTTGTGCGGTTGATTCCGATGATCCCGCTCGACCGAACGGAGTAGATGTCGTCAATCGAATGGAAGCAGCGTGCGGCAGGTGAAACGATGAGTTGACCCGACCGGGTCAGAAACGATCACGCTCACCTGATGCCAAGGGTGGCGTCGGTTCCCTTCGCTCGACCAGAAGCCAAACGCACCATGATCTCTGCTGGTTTCGAGAGTGGGGCCGTCGTGCGGCTGATGAGCATGTCGGTATCGGTGCGGCCGTTACGAACCGTTGGGCCAAACGCACTCCAAAATGCCCCATCGGCGGTAATACAGAGTTCGGCTGGCAAGTCAGTGACGGTGGCTGATACGCCGATACCGTCAAGGGCCGCTCGGCCACGAGACACGATCGGCCGAACAACGTGATCGTCGTCGGTTACGCCCCATGTGCGATGTAATGCGCACAGACGTTCGCGATCTGCATCGGCGAGGTCTTCGGTGGTAGTTGCAATCCGAACTCTAAGGCCACGTGCAACAAGGCGAGGTATCGCTGAACACACATCGTCAAAATTGTCTTCGCCTCGCTTCGTATCGTTGGCGAAAGCATCGGGTGCGTCGAGGGAAATTTGTATGTGTACGTCTTTTCCGGCCAGTGCAGAAACGATTCGTTCGAGGCGGGGACCATGAAACAAGGTGCCGTTCGAAAGTACAACTACCGGCAAGATATCGGAAAGTCTTGCAATCGTTTCGGGCATCGATGGCACCATGAACGGCTCGCCACCGGTAACCCCAATCGAGGTAAAGCCAAGGTCTTTTGCTTCTTGAGCACGAGCAACCATGAACTCGGCGTCAAGTTGTTTTCGAGCCACGTTTGGGCCCGACTCGGTCAGGCAATACGAACACTCAAGGTTGCAGTGATAGTTCGCGTAAAACCAAACACGATCACCAATAACCCCGGTGGCTACGGCTTCTGCGACGGCAGTACTCATGATGAAAATCCTTCCGCGGCAAGGCGGGTGAGAGTCGACGGGCTAACAGGAAGTTGAAGTGCAGTGGCATAGCGATTCAGGTACATCGTTGCGCCAATTGTGGTGGTGATGTCGACAATATCGCTACTCGAAAAATGGCGGGTGACTGCCTCGTTAGCTTCGGTGGATATGGCGCCACGCCCGCCAGCAACCGCATCGATCCAGGTGATGAGAGCTCGTTCTGGCCCGGCCGCAAACGCAGTGTCGACTGCGGCCCCATCATCGTCGGCCGAGCGGAGGGCGTTGACCTCGTCGAACGAAAGGCCCGCATCAAGGGCAACCGTGGTGTGCGAATCGATGCAATAGCGGCATCCGAGTACGGCCGAGGTTCGCACGATGATGATTTCTTTTTGGCGAAAGGGGATTGCCGATGCGCCCAGTGCGGCTCCGATGAAGGGGAGGGTCGCTTCGAGTAATTCAGGTACGTTTGCCAACGTTGCCACGATGGGGCCAGGGTCACCACCCTCGAAGAAGGGTTTGGCGAGCAGTGGGGCCTGGGATTGGTCGAGCAATTCAACGAGCATCGTGGTGAAACCTTAGTGACCGATCGGGGTGACGTGGCACCCGTATCCGGTAGAGGGTGCCGGTAGGGGGTGCCGTAGTGGCGCAACATGCTGAAACCCCGGTAGTCACCAAAGACATTCCCGAACCGATAGTTTTCGTGTCGATGTCGACAGTTATCGTTTTGGCCAAACAACCTGTCGTTGGACGGGTAAAGACTCGCCTCTGCCCCCCCTGTACCTTGCAACAGGCTGCCGACCTCGCGACGGCAGCGCTAGCCGATACATTCGCTGCGGTGTCAAACTGCCGAGCCGACCGCCTCGTCGCGGTCTTCGATGGTCACCCAGACGGTATTGTTCCGGCGTCATATGAGGTTGTGCCGCAGCGAAGTGGCACGCTCGATATTCGTTTGGCCGATGCATTTGATGATGTGCTTGGCGAAGACATCGAGCCCGTTGTGCTCATTGCCATGGATACGCCTCAGGTGACCGCAGAACAACTTGACCGGGCACTCGATGCCCTCGCCGATAACGATGCAGTAATCGGTATGACCGAAGACGGTGGCTACTGGATCATTGGGTTAGTCCAGGCTGACCGACGGGTGTTTGAAGGTGTGGCAATGAGCGAGCCAACAACCGGGGCGTTGCAGCTAGAACGACTTCGATCGCTGGGTCTCGCGGTCGCGGAACTTGCCACGTTGCGCGATCTCGACACCGCAGCCGATGTTTCGTGGGTTGCCGCTACGTACCCTTCGCTCTCTACGTCTACAGCCTGGTTGTCATTTGGCCAGTAGTCGGCCCATGTCTTTCACCGCCCGATACGTACCCTTGATCGTGCCCGTAACCTTAGATTTTCCGCCCTTTCGGGGGGTGTACGGAATGCCAATTTCGGAAATCCGCCAGCCCTGAGCCGCAGCCTTCAACACCATTTCGAGTGGCCAACCTGACCGTCGATCGGTGAGCCGAAGTGCGAGCAGGCCGTCGCGTCGCGCACACCGCATTGGGCCCAGATCGCTCATCGAATCGCCGGTTCGACGACATAATTCGTAAGCCAACACCCGGTTGGCCAGCTTTTGGTGGAACGTCATCGCGCCCGGTTCGGGTCGCCGGGCGCCGAGCATCAAATCGACGGTTCCTTCAACCACCGGCGCAAAAATTTTGGGAAGGTCGTGTGGGTCGAGCGAACCGTCACCGTCCATGAAACATACGAAGTCGGCCGTCGCAGCGCTCAGACCTGCGAAGCAGGCTGAACCGAAACCGGGCACACGTTCGTGAACAACGAGTGCCCCAAGGTTACGAGCAACCTCAGCGGTTGCGTCGGTGGAATTGTTGTCGACGACGATGGCTCGAACGCCGGGCGGAAGGCGTCCGAGCACCCAAGGCAGCGCCTCGGCCTCGTTCAAAGCGGGAATGATGAGATCGATCGTGACCATGCGGCGTGCACCGTAGCTGAACTGTGGTTTTGTAGGAACATGCGCGAACACATTTCTTCCGGAACCCGTGTCCTGGTCACCGGAGGTGCCGGTTTTATCGGCTCACATATTGTTGATGAGTTGGTCAAGTTAGATTGCGATGTCGTCGTGCTCGATAACCTTGACCCGGCAGCACACAACAACACACCCGATTACTTGAGCGCTTCGGCGTCGTACAGGTGGGCCGATTGTCGCGATGCCGATGCTTGGCGAGCGGCACTGGACGGGGTCGATATTGTGTGTCACCAGGCCGGAAAAGTTGGCCTGGGTGTCGACTTTGGCGACGTCGACGGGTACGCAGATCACAACGATATGGGGTTTGCTTACGGTCTTCGAGCGATGCATGACGGTGGCTTTTCGGGTCGTTTGGTGCTGGCGTCGAGCATGGTTGTGTATGGCGAAGGTCGATATCGATGTGACGAACATGGCCTCGTGGTACCCGGACCGAGGCGAGTTGACGACCTCGACCGTGGCCACTTTGAACCCCCTTGCCCGCGGTGCGGCGCATCGCTCGTCAGCGAAGAAATTCCTGAAACGGCGCCGCTCGAGCCCCGAAATGTATACGCAGCCACAAAACTTCACCAGGAACATTTGCTTTGGGCGTTCGCCCGCGAGCATGAGGTCAGCGTCGTCGCTTTGCGCTACCACAATGTTTACGGTGCTCGTATGCCGTTTGGTACGCCGTATGCGGGCGTGGCCAGCATCTTTCGTAGTGCGCTTGAGAACAACGTCGCTCCACGCGTTACCGAAGACGGGCAGCAGCGGCGAAACTTTGTACATGTACGAGATGTAGCTGGTGCAAATCTTGCTGCAATGTCAGTAGCGTCCGATGCCCTGTTTGGTATGCCCGGTGGGCCTGCGTTCAACATTGCCTCATCGCAGCCACGTTCGGTCGGTGACATGGCTAACGCGCTGGCGGGTTCGTTTGGTGCGTCGCAAGGTGACGCAGTGTGGCCCACTGTGACCGGCAGCTACCGGCTGGGTGATGTGCGCCACGTGTTTGCGTCGACAGCCCGAGCCAGCGAGGTTTTGGGATACTCGTCGTCAATTTCGTTTGACGACGGAATGGCTGAGTTTGCTCAGGCATCACTTCGCGAGGCAATCCGTCGCTGAAGTCATTGAATTGGATCCGTCAGTGAAGTGAAGGGATGGAATAGTGTCCGTGTAAGAGGGGGTTCGACACACCATGAACGAACACAGCACACTCAGCCGGATAGATGAACGGGTTTCGGGATGGCTCATTGGGGCAATGCGAATCACGTTAGGGGTGTTGTGGTTGGCGAACCTCGAATGGAAACGGCCGCCGGATTTCGGGTTGGTTCAACAAAACGGTTTGTTCAAATATGTTGACTCGGCCACACGGCTACCGGTGAATCCTCAGTTCGCATGGTTCATCGAAAACGTTGTTTTGAAGAACTATCGATTCTTCGGTTGGGTTACCCTTCTCATGGAAGCACTGCTGGCTGCATTGCTCATTTCGGGTTTGTATACCCGCTTTGCAGGCCTCCTCGGTGCCGGTCTGAGCGTAAATATCTTGCTGTCAGTGCTTGGCTACGACAAGTCGTACGAATGGCCGTGGTCGTACTACCTCATGATTGCTGCCCACCTGGTGGTGTTCGCTACTGCGGCCGGTCAGTATATTGGCGTTGATGGTGCCCGCATCAGAGGCGGCGAGGCGCTTTCCAAGGCACGAATCGCGCTTGGTGCGTTGGCTGCGGTTTCGGGTCTGGTTGGTTTCTTGGTGGTTCGACATACGGTCGGTAGCGACTGGAGCGCCAGTGCCCGGGTCGGCTGGCGTTTCTGGGAACTGAACCTCATCTGGTTTAACCAAAAGTCAGCGGTGATCACGTTTTTACTCGGTCTGTTGCTGATTGCTGGTGCAGTCACCCAAATTCGTGCGTTGGTCATTGTTCCTGCTGCGCTGTTTGGGTTAATGGCGCTCTCGGTGTTGGTTCAATGGAGGACAACTGCTGAGTTTGCCAAGACCGGTTTTCTTGGTGGCACCGGGGCCTCGTTTGGTTTCTGGTTGATGTTGTGTCTCGGAACCGTTGGCACCCTGGTTGGCCCGTCGCGTTTCACCACTTCGAAATAAGCCATACCTGCAGGATGACCCCGATCGCTGCCTGAACGCATAGCCAGCGACGTGGTCGTTCGATGTTCATCGTTGCCGTGAGTAGCACCGGCATGAAAATCAGCCATATTCGTTCAACTTCGCCCTTAGACAGTTGAGAAATATTGGCTGCGGTGATGGCCACAATCCCTGACAGGCAAAGCAGCCAGGCGCGTTTCGGGAATCGACCAACAAGACCAATGATTGCAGCGGGGCCGATCGCAATGAAAAGGGTACCGACATTTCCGACCATAAAGTATGCCCACGGACGAAACTGGGCGGTGCCAGCCCAATAGAAAAGCCTCACCGTTTCGAGGCCGTCTCGCCAATAAAACCCGAGTCGGTCCATCAAGACGACCACCGCTAAGGCCCCGGCCGCCCCTGCGCTCGCCACAACAAAGCGGCGAGAGAATCTTATCTTTTTTGCGGCAAGTACAACGAGGGCCGGAGCGACCATAAAGGTTGAAGCCCCGTACGTCATCATAAGTGTCCATCCGAAAAGTAGTCCACCGATGCTCGCAGTGCCAACAGCAGTTCTGTGGCCGTGTGTTTTCATCGCAGTGGTTACTAATGCAAGCCCGGTGAACAGGAAGGCAGCAAACACCGCATCAGCCGACGTTCCCATCCAGACGGCGTACGGCGCAAGTATGAGAAACGCTGCGACTCGCCGAGCATGATGTTCATCAACCAGGTTTCGAACACAGGTGAGTACTGCCGGGGTAACGATCGCAGCTCCAACCCACGACAACATCCCAATTATCCAGGGCTGCGCCAAACCAAGGTTGTTCAGCCCAACAAGCATCATTGGAAAGCCGGGAGGATGACCTTTGATATGCACGCTGAATTGCAGCAGGTAGTCAATATCGGCGGCACCTTTGATCATTTCAGGTACAGACGGAAAAATCGGGAGGTTCGCCCAATACTCAGTGGGGTCAACTACCGGTACAAGAACTCGGTCGAAGCCGTCTGCAAGGGCGAGGGTGAGGGTCCATGCCCCGGTAGCGAAACCGGCGGCCAACAGCGTGAGCGACCACCGGCGATCTTGAGTGATTCGGTCGAAGAAGGTAATGACGAAGGCCGCAACGGTGAGTGCGGCAATGATGCGCCAAGAAGCATGCCAATCCCATTGCCCAACGAGCGGGGCGGCACCAAGTTTGACTCGTTCGTCAAGTTGTACTCGTTGACCCCATCGCACGCTCCAGCCAACTACCGCTGCAGCGACACATAGCGCCGCGATGACTCGCCAAGTCGGAAGCGTTGGTCTATGAGTTGCCGCTACTCGGGATGACATCGTGCTCAGAGGTGAAGTCACCGTGTTGGGCTCTAAGTTTGGTGAGGAGGGCAGTTCCGGTTTCGAGGTCATCGTATGAAAGTTCTGTGAGCCCAAACATCGCATCATTTACCGCGACAAGAGACCGTTCAACAATGGCACGGCCAGGCTGAGTGAGCGTACAGAGTGTGGTGCGGCCATCGTCGGGGTGGGCATTGCGGGTGACGAATCCCTTTTCTTCGAGACGGTCGACGATGTTCGTCACGCTGGCCGGATGAATCATGAGGCGTTCTCCCATCTTTCCCATCGGAAGGGAGCCGGTGCGACTAAACGAGAGCAGAACGAGAGCCTCGAATCGAGCGAAATTTAGGCCGAACGGTTTCAGCGCCGCATCAGTTACCGACAACACGATTTGCTGCACTCGCATAATGGAGGTTGCGAACTGCATTGCGGCCCCGCCGGTCGAGCGCTCGTCCCAATTGACCCGAGCTAACGCGATGGGGTCAAACGGAAGGGGTCGGCGAGCCACTCACGTCAGAATAGCTGCCTGATCCAGGAGTAGTTGGACATCAAACTAAATGCCGCGTAGCCTTGAGAGCATGAGCGAGCCAATGCCCTTGCACGTACCTGTCAATCCGGTCAGATTCGTGACGGCTGCGTCACTTTTCGATGGTCACGACGCATCAATCAATATCATGCGCCGCCTGTTGCAAAGTCAGGGCGCTGAGGTGGTTCATCTCGGTCACAATCGCTCGGTCGAAGAGGTCGTTACTGCTGTTGTTCAAGAAGATGCTGCCGGTGTGGCGCTCAGTTCCTATCAGGGTGGGCACGTTGAGTACTTCATGTACTTGGTCGATCGGCTCCGGGAACTGGGGTTTGGTCACGTCAAGGTGTTCGGCGGCGGTGGTGGCACGATTGTTCCGTCTGAAGTAGCAGCGCTTGAGGCGCACGGTGTGGCCAAAATCTTTACGCCGCAAGATGGGCAACGACTTGGTCTGGTCGGAATGATCAACTCGATGATTCGTGAATGCGACGTTAAACCGGTTGCTCCGTTGGCTGGTGATGTCGAAAACCTGATTGCCGGAGACCAGCGTGCCCTCGCCCGACTGCTTACGGCCTTGGAAAACGGTGTGTGTACCGATGATCAGCGCACACAGATTCGATCAGTTGCTCGTCAGCGCGTAAGCCCGTCGATCGGTATTACCGGCACCGGCGGGGCAGGCAAGTCGTCGATGACCGACGAGTTGGTTCGTCGCTTTCGACTTGACCAAGAAGACAAACTTCGGCTTGCGGTCGTGGCCATTGATCCGACACGGCGAAGGGGAGGCGGGGCCCTTCTCGGTGACCGAATCCGAATGAACTCCCTGGAAGGTGGCCCGGTGTACTTCCGGTCCATTGCAACACGTGGCGACCGAGAAATTCCGGAGTGTCTTGATGACGTTGTAGCGGCGTGTCGCGCTTGGGGTGCCGACCTAGTGATTGTCGAAACGCCTGGCATCGGTCAAGGCGATGCCGCTATTGTGCGGCACGTCGACGTTGCGCTGTACGTGATGACTCCAGAATTTGGTGCCGCATCGCAGCTTGAGAAAATTGACATGCTCGATTTTGCAGCTGCGGTGGCCATCAACAAGTTCGAACGTCGCGGGGCTGAAGATGCCCTGCGAGATGTTCGTCGCCAACTTGTTCGAAACCGGGAAGCCTTTACATCTGCACCTGAAGAGATGCCAGTGTTTGGAACCTGTGCAGCGCGTTTCAATGACGATGGGGTAACGGCGCTGTACCAGTATCTCAAGGGTTGTCTCGTCGAACGTGGGTTGGCGATGTCGGCAGGTGTACTTCCAGTTGTTGACGCCAAAGTCTCGTCGCTCATATCGCAAATCGTTCCGCCTAAACGAACCCGGTACTTAGCCGAGGTTTCTGAAACACTGCGCGCATATCATCAGCAAACAGAAGAGCAGGTGGTTATTGCAAGGTCGGTTCAGCAATTCACAGCCACTGCGATCGCCCTTGATTGTGCTGATTTGTCGACCGACGATGTGGTCAGACTAAGAGATGCAGCTTCGACGAAACTCGATGAGTCCACGGTTTCTGCCTTGATGACCTGGCCGTCGTTGAAGGCCAGCTATGAGGGTGACGAGCAGGTCGTCAAGATACGGAACCGCGAACTTCGTACTGCGCTTAACCGAGAGACCCTCTCAGGTAACAAGGTGTCGCGGGTGGCCGTGCCTCGCTACAGCGACCACGGAGAATTGTTGCGATTTCTGCGTAAAGAGCATCTCGCCGGATTCTTTCCTTTCACTGCTGGTGTGTTTCCGTTCAAACGCGACGGCGAAGATCCGGCCAGAATGTTTGCTGGCGAAGGCGATGCTTTCCGAACGAATCAGCGGTTCCGCATGTTGGCGCAAGGGCAGCCAGCGACGCGTCTTTCCACTGCGTTCGATTCAGTCACCCTGTACGGCGCAAACCCCGATCGCCGCCCCGACATATACGGAAAAGTTGGTAACTCTGGGGTGAGCATCGCGACCCTCGACGATATGAAAGTGCTGTACTCGGGCTTCGATCTGCTTGACCCAACCACGAGTGTTTCGATGACCATTAACGGACCAGCCCCCACCCTGCTGGCGATGTTTTTGAACACTGCGATTGATCAGCAACGAGACGCATTTCTGAGCGAGCACGGCCGTATCCCAATGGTTGCCGAAGACCAAGCACTCTGCGCGCAGACGGTCTCTACGGTACGTGGCACCGTCCAGGCCGACATTCTTAAGGAAGATCAAGGCCAAAACACCTGCATTTTCTCAACGGAATTTAGTTTGAAAGTTATGGCCGACATTGCTGAATGGTTTGTTGAACACGATGTTCGAAATTTCTACAGTGTGTCTATTTCCGGCTACCACATTGCCGAAGCCGGTGCGAACCCGATAAGTCAGTTGGCCTTTACGTTGGCAAACGGCTTTACCTACGTTGAGGCGTATTTGGCGAGGGGTATGAAGATTGACGACTTCGCCCCAAACCTCAGCTTCTTTTTCTCGTCATCAATGGACCCTGAATCTGCCGTCATCGGCCGAGTCGCCCGACGAATCTGGGCAGTGGCCATGCGAGATCGGTACGGCGCCAACGAACGCAGCCAAAAGCTGAAGTACCACGTGCAAACATCGGGCCGGTCGCTACATGCTCAAGAAATGTCATTCAACGATATTCGAACAACGTTGCAGGCACTCAACGCGCTGTACGACAACTGCAATTCACTTCATACCAATGCTTACGATGAAGCGGTGACGACGCCAACCACCGAGTCAGTTCGTCGGGCCTTGGCGATTCAGATGATCATCAACCGTGAATGGGGTTTGTCGTTTAACGAAAACCCCATGCAGGGCTCGTTCATTATCGATGAACTCACCGATCTTGTGGAAGAGGCTGTGCTGGTTGAGTTTGAACGCATCTCTGAACGGGGAGGGGTGCTTGGTGCAATGGAAACCGGGTACCAGCGAGGCCGCATCCAAGACGAGTCAATGCTGTACGAACATCGTAAGCACGATGGCAGCCTTCCGATCATCGGGGTCAATATGTTTCGAAATCCCGACGGTGACGATATTCCCGAGACACTCGAATTGACCCGAGCGGGTACCGACGAAAAGGAAAGTCAGTTACGACGCCTCAGTGACTTTCAGGCTCGTAACGCAGGTGTTCGTGAACCAATGTTGGCGAAACTGCAGGAAACTGCGCTGGCCAACGGCAACGTATTCGCAGTGCTCATGGAAGCGGTTCGAGTGTGTTCACTTGGCGAGATCACCCAATGCCTGTTCGACGTTGGTGGCCGGTACCGCCGAAACGTGTAATCCCTCACTAATTGGAGGAATTCCGGCTTAATAGGCCGGAATTCCTCCAATTAGTGAACGGGGTAGGGGGGAGTCGGTAGCGTGGGGGTCTCATGAGTATTGTTTCGCCCCGACCAATGAGTGGTTTCCCTGAGTTGCTGCCCGATCGCCAAATCGTTCTGAACCGGTGCATCGACACGGTACGTAGGCGATTCGAGCTCTCAGGTTTTGCGCCAATCGAGACCCCTTCGGTGGAGCGGGTCGATGTGCTCACTTCGAAGGGCGGTGATGAGAAAGAGATCTATGCCATTCGTCGTCTAGCTGCTGAGGGAGATGCCGAGGCGGAGTTTGCTCTCCACTTTGATCTGACGGTTCCTCTGGCCCGTTACGTTGCCCAACACAAAGAGCAGTTGACGTTTCCGTTCCGCCGCTACCAAATTCAAAAGGTTTGGCGCGGTGAACGCCCGCAGCAGGGGCGCTACCGCGAGTTTTATCAATGCGATATCGATGTGATTGGTCGCAACACCATTGGCCTGATGAACGACGCTGAACTGGTGAGCGTGATTTTTGGGGTGTTCACAGAACTCGAAATCGGTCGCTTTGTGGTTCGCATTAATAACCGCAAATTGCTGCAAGGTTGCTATCAACACTACGGAATTGCGGTCGACCAGGTGCCCGCTGTGTTGCGAATAGTAGACAAGCTTGAAAAGATCGGACGTGAAAAAGTCATAGGTGAACTTACTGAAAGTTTGAGTGTTGACGCTGCTCTTGGACAGGCTCTTGTTGGGTTTGCTGAACTCGATATGCCAACTGACGAATTACTGAATCGCCTTAGCGAGCTTCCAATGGTCGCAAACGAATCGTACGCGACTGGTCTTGACGAGCTTCGCTCGGTAGTTGACGGTATTCGAAGCCTTGGTGTACCTGACGAGGTGTTTCGGGTAGATCTGCGTATTGCCCGCGGTCTCGGGTACTACACCGGTACCGTCTACGAAACGACGTTGGTTGATCACGCCGACCTGGGAAGTATCTGTTCGGGTGGTCGCTACGAAGACCTGGCGAGTCATTTCACCAAAGACAAGCTGCCAGGCGTCGGTATCTCGATTGGGTTGAGCCGTTTGGTGTTTGCCCTACTGGAACGTGGTGTTCTGACGGTGGGGGCATCGACGCCAGCTCGCGTGTTGGTTACCGTGATGGATGTCGAACTCACCGCCCACGCGTTGTCTGTTGCGGCAACACTGCGCGCTGCGGGTGTAGCGACGGAAGTATTTCTCGAGCCCAAAAAGGGGCTTGGTGATCAGTTGCGCTACGCCTCCAAGAAGGGGGTTGCCTTTGTCGTGATTGCTGGAACAGATGAGATCGCTGCCGGGGTCGTGAAAGTAAAAAACCTAGCAACGGGAATCGAAAGTACCTGTAACCCAACCGAAATTCTGGCAACTGTGCGTGGTTGAACCTTTACTAGTGCATACGTAAAGTGATGAATTCCCAGTCGAAAGGAATTCATACCGGTACACTTTTCCAATGTCACGTGAAGATGAACTTGTTAGCCCCCTGACTTCCCCGGTGGTCCGAATTCCAGGTAGAGCAGCAGCGATGATGCGCAACGGGCAGGTTGAAACCGAAGCAGTTTTGCTGGTTCCGGTGGAAGTTTCCACCCTCGAATTTGCGACGGGTGACGATGTCGTCGAGCAATTGAGGGTTGGTTTGCTTCACAGCTAGGGAGAGGTCGCGAGGCCCGTATGCAGCACAATGTGGCCGATGAGCGTTGGCCAAAGTTCACGTGTGAGATCGTGGCCCATATCGTTGAGCACCACGAGCACTGCACCGGGAATGAGTTCTGCTGTTCGTTCGCCACCAGAGAGCGTGATCAGTTCATCATCACGCCCATGAATCACCAGGGTGGGGATGTTGAGTAGCCGAAGTGCATCGGCGCGTGGCTCGGCCATCATGATTGCGGAATATTGGCGGGCGTTTCCCTCCGTGTGAAAAGCACGGTCGTAGTCACGGGTGACTCGACGCTGCTCATTTTCGAGGTCAAAGTACTTCTTTGACGTCCAGGTACGGCGCCCTTCAGCGGTTTGGGCGATGTATGTTTCGCGGTCTGGCGCAGGACGTTGCAAAAGCGCCTCGGCAGCCGCAGGTGATGATCGGCCAACCCCCGGTTCGCCAGTATGGCTCATGATCGAAATGAGACTCAGAAAACGTTGCGGATGCTCAATCGCCATGGTTTGCGCAAGCATTCCGCCCATCGATACGCCAAGCACATGTGCCCGTTCGATACCAAGCGCGCTGAGTAGTCCCATACCATCTGCAGCCATATCTGAAAGTGAGTACGGAACGTTTGGCCTCGGTTGTTCACCTTTTCGAAATGCCAGCACTGCGCTCGTCTGAGCAGACTCGCCCGTGAACCAATGAGACTTCCCAACATCTCGATTGTCGTAACGAATAACGAAGCGGCCGTGCGATGCCAGTTGTTCGCAAAAGGATGTTTCGTAGCCCGTGAGCTGGGAAGTAAAGCCACTTACGAGAAGGATCGCCGGATGGGACGAGTCACCAATCGTCTCGTATTCAATGTTGATGCCGTTGGCAACAGTGGAACTCATAGGAAGCGTCCGTCGGCCGTCACTGGTACCGGGCATCTTTCATTGGCCCGATGGTTCTTGACCGAACCGGTTCTGGAAGCCGAGGCGGAAGTGTTTGCGGAAGATGCTCACCCCAATTCAGTGGCTTGCCGAGCATCTCGATAGAGGCTTCATCGGTGTACCAGTCGACCAGGTCGCCGTCGCAACGAATGATCCATGTGGTGCCGTGTTCTTCGCCGGCAGAAAAATCGCCGTGTCGAATAAATGGCGGGCGGAATGAGTACACGCCTTCGTACATTGGCCCAAAGTTCAGCTCGAAATCGCCGTGCAGGCAGTACGACTCTTCAAAGACCGGGTGGTGCGCGAGTGGGTGCTCTTTCCAACCGGGTTTGGCTTTGATGAGGCGCGTATAAAAACCGGTTTCTTCGTCGCGATGCAGCATTTTGATATACAGGCCGGGCACCGGTGATCCGCCAAGATCGAACCGCATTGGCGAACCGTCTTCAACCCGAATCCAATCTTTGTCGTTCGAGTTCGTAACGGTGATTTCGTGGTGAGGCTTAATGAAATCACGACTTGATTCGGTGAGGTCAAAACCCCAATCGCCATACTCTCGGTAGAGCAGAATGACGGTTCCTTCTTTCACCGTGATGGGTGGGGTGTACACACCTTTGGGCGATTGCCAGTACCCATATTGACCGAGTGTCTGGGTTCCGATTTGAACTTCTCCGGCCAAAATAAACCACTCGGTATCTGCGTGATGAACGCCCCCGGGACGGCTCCAGGCCGAATCAAAATGAACCTTCAGACTGGCTGAACCATCTTCTTCGTCGTATGACAGGTTCTTCTGTTTGGCGTTTCCGGACGACCCCACAAATTCGGCAGCGTGAAAGATGTAATCCTTCTCGTCGATTACTTCAACATGAGGGCGCATTGTGGTACCTCCAGGGTGCCTGAGCTTGACATACTTTGCTTTACGGACGTTGCCCGACTTTAGCCAACGTTGGGCGTTGGCCACAAAGCCATCGATGCAGCACCAATAGGTGTTGACGTTTCGTATCGCCGGGTAAATCGAACCATTGGGGGGCGGTCGAAGTGTTTGCTCAACTCGTTCCGCAGTGAAGGGGCAAACCACCTCGATGCCCTGGCGACGTTGCCGCCGATCACGATCACGTCGGCCTGAAACGCCGAACTTGCGGATACAACGATTCGTGCAATGTCGATTCCAAGTTGATGGAAGCAATGTCGAGCCATCTTGTTTCCGTTCGAAGCAAGATGCGCAATCTCGAGTGGTGAAGCGTGCGGAAGGGGTGAAGCGTTCGAAGCGTGAACCTGTGCACCGAAGCTTGCAGTAACTGCGCGACCGCTTGCGACGTCCTCGCAAATGCCGTTTTCGAATGGCACGTTCCACAACTCACCTTCGGGGGGAACACCGTTGCCAGCGTGAACGACAGCGCCGTCGACCACGTAACCCGAACCAAGGCCGGTACCAAGCGTGAGGCCAATCACCCGGTTGTACGGTTTGGCCCTCCCCGACCAGGCCTCACCGACGGCCCATGCATCAGCGTCGTTTGCGAATGTGATCGGGCAATGATCGAGATGGGTCCCGACCCATCGACGTTGTAACTCTTCTCTGATCGGCACGCCGAAAAGATCAGTGAACTTATGAGTCATGTTCGACACGCCAGTCGTCGAGTCGAACGGCGAAGGGACCGCCAGCGCTACGGGCATCGGAGTTCCAGAAGCTAAAAGCGCGACGCTTGCCCAGCTGTCAAGAAGGTCTGAAGCACTCGAACGGTGATCTGCTTCTCGGCGTTGTTGAGAGCCCCGCGCTAGATCACGTCTTGCCATGTCGACCCGAGCCGCCGATACGTGGCTTCCCCCAATATCGAGGGCAACGACGAACCGGCTGAATGCAGTATCGATCGAGGGAAACGCCACTGCTCCCTACCTCGCGGTTACCGCTAGATCAAATTTCTTGACCGCCCTGGCGAAAATATTGGCCTCGACTTCCGGCTCGCTCAGCACTTCCAACGAGCCAACACGGCGGGTCATTTCCTCGAACAACACCCGCATGGTGAGGCGAGCAAGCGGGGCGCCGATGCAGGTGTGTGGTCCGTTGCCGAACGAAATATGGTTGTTTTGCTTACGTCGAATATCAAAGCTGTGAGGGTCGGAAAACACTGTTTCGTCTCGGTTAGCCGAGGGGTATACAAGCATGACCCTGTCACCCATTCGAATGGTGGTTCCCGCTACTTCGGTTTCGGCCATGCATCGACGAAAAAAGTTGTTGAGCGGGGTAACGAACCGAAAGATTTCCTCAACTGCGCCAGGAACAAGCGAAGGGTCTTCGGCCATCGCATTCCACTGGTCGGGGTGGTCGGCCAACACCCGCAAACCGTGCGCGATGGTGGTGCGAGAGGTTTCTGACCCACCTGAAACAAACAGCCCGCTCTCATGGAATATCGATCTGATGTCCATTTGCTGGCCGGCGACATTGGCATGCGCCCATACGTTTAGTAGGTCATCTGAAGCTTCGGGTCGAGCAACTGTTTCTGCCCGTCGTTTCTCAATTTCTCGACCGGTAACTTCGAACAGTTCAAGGTTGGCGGTCATGAACTCAATAAAGATTTTACCGTCGCGCTGGTGCATGTCGGTTTGCATCAATCGCTCAGACCATTCCTTCAATTTCGGCCAGAGAGTTTCATCGAAGCCCATGAGTTGACAGGTGAGGCGAGCGGGTAGTTGCCCCGCCAAGTCCCAAACAACTTCCATCGAACCTTTTTCGATGGCCTCATCAAGTATTTCGGTGACCATTGCACGAAGGCCGGGTTCTCGACGAGCAATGACACCTGGGGCAAAGAACCGTTGTACGAGCATTCGCTGCTCTTTGTGGCCGGGGCCGTCTTGGGCGATCATGTTCATCTCTTCGCGGGCCGGAATCGCCCGGTACGCGTGTTGCGAGGGGAAGATGTCAGCTCGCCGTTCGACAAGAACCACGTCGGCATGTTTCGTAATGGCAAACAGACCGTTGCGTTTGTCGTGGTAGACGGGTTCGTTTTTTCGCATCCATTCCCACACGTCGTGGGGGTTGGATTGCCAGAGTTCAGGGTCAAGCAAATCAACAAGTGGCCGGTTCATGGTTCTTCGAGCATATGGCCCCGAAACCTGCGAGTGCACGAACCACTTACCGCACCCGTCGCGGTTGTCGGCTCGTGCACTTGTATGTTTGAGCCGTTGGGTCGTACCGTGTTTGTTATGTCGAGCACCCCCACGAGCAACGTCACGAGCAGCAGCTACGAGCAAATCACCTACGAGGTCACGAACTCAGTAGCTATCCTGACCATGAATCGGCCGGACAAACTGAACGCGTTTACCGGCAAGATGCTTTCCGAGATGCTCGACGCGCTAGATCGGGTTGACAATGACGACAATGTACGTGCACTGATTATCACCGGAGCTGGCCGAGGGTTTTGTGCTGGGGCCGATTTGAGTGGCGGTGACAGGACGTTCAGCTCTGGGGTGAAGCCTGGCGAGTTTGACCGTGACGGTGGGGGATTGTTGACCCTTCGTCTGTACGACCTCAAAAAGTTCACGATTGCCGCTATCAATGGGCCCGCCGTAGGTGTGGGCATCGCCATGACGCTTCCAATGGATGTGCGTCTGATGTCGTCAACCGCAAAGGTGGGCTTTGTTCATGTACGCCGCGCGATCATGCCTGAGGCTGCGTCGACGTGGTTTCTGCCCAGGGTGGTTGGTATTTCGAAAGCGCTCGAATGGGGCTGCACCGGAAGACTGATCTCGCCCGAGGAAGCCTGTGCCGGAAACCTAGTTCGATCAATACACGAACCCGCCGAATTAGTGGGTGCGGCAATGACCCTAGCCCGTGAAGTCGCCGACAATGCAGCTCCGGTTTCGGTGGCCGTCACTCGCCAAGCAATGTGGCGACTTCTTGGCTCATCGCACCCAATGGACGGCCATAAGGTCGACAGCAGGGGTGTACGTGCGTTGGCTCAACTCGACGACGCTAAAGAGGGCGTCGTGTCGTTTTTTGAGAAACGTCCTGCCGTCTTTTCCGGGAAGCCAAGTACCCAGCTTCCAGACCTGATGCAGTGGTGGGAAGAACCCGAGTTCGGCTGATTAGCTAGCGTGCGACATTTGGAGTTCGGCTTTCGCAAGTGCAGCCGCACTTCTACGAGCTGCTGCCCGACGTGACCGTTTGATGAGTCGCCGTTCGTCTTCGGTGGTTCCGCCCCATACTCCGTCGTTTTGGATGGTGGCAATAGCGAATTCCAGGCATTCCTCGCGGACAGGGCATGCAGCGCACGCTGCCTTCGCCAAATTCACCTGGCCGGTAGCGGGCCCGGTTTCACCAATCGGGAAGAAGATCAACGTGTCCATACCGGCACACGCAGCATCGTTACGCCAGGTTCCATCGTTCCAACGACCAAGGCGACTTGAGCCGGGCACGTTGACGTCGTAGAGACCTGAATACGGAAATTCTGGGGTGATGAGTGAGGAGCTGAGTGTATCCACGAAGTGAAGATAACACACCCTGAGCAAACGCTCAATCAAAACGTTTGCTCAAACCAACGCAACCAGCGATTACTGCTCTCGTCGTAAACGATCTTGTGCGATAGCTTGACCCCATTTACGCAGCTCACGTACATATTCCGGGGTTTTTGAGGTGTAACTCAGCGTTGAACCCTGAGCGGTTTTCTGAAGCGTCACGGTGATCTTGTCGATGTTCGATTCGAGAATTTCGCGTCCGGGAACGGTTTTGAGGCCAGGAACGCTGTAGTCGCCAACGTTGCGGCGTATCTGAAGCAGCCCTTCGCTATGACGATGAATCGAGTCAATATCTTGTTGGGTGTTGGCCGTCAACGTTTGCGTCATGCCACCGTCAACTTCGGTAATGGTCTCTGTGACAGCCGATGAGTAAACGACCTTCGCGTCATTACCTAGCCGGTCGTCTCGCGCTCTACCAACGATTGCGCTGGTGACGTTGAAGCCACCGAGGATGAGTACGAACAGAGCACACGCCGCAACAACTGATTTACCACTCAGAAAACCTTTGGGGGGTTTTTCACCGGGTGCAAGGTCAACCGTAAAGCGCGATTCTGGTGCTGTCTCTATCGGTGCGTCAGGAACAGATTGCATGGCGAGAGTCTCTCCCAATTGTGTTGCCTACACGACGAAAAGCAGAAAACCCATGGCAATGAGCCACAGAACGGCAAGCATGATTGCTGAAACCTGGCCGATATGGGGAACGAACCTGCGCCAACCCATGTGACGGCTGGCTGAAGTGGTCGCACCTGACCGTTTTCGCTTGGGTCCGGCAAACCGAAAAAAGAGCCCAACCAACCCGAGCGCAAGAAGGTATTTCATGTTCTACCGACTTTCTCCAAATACCGGCCGGGTTCTAGGTCGACCACACGATCGGCCAGCGCGTCGACGTCTTCGGAGTCATGGGTGACGAGTACAGCGGTCAATCGTCGTTCATCAACTATTCGCCGAAGGGTGTGACGTAACCGAACCCTAGAATCGTGATCGAGCGCACTGAAGGGTTCGTCAAGTAACAACACATCTGGGTTCCCCGCAATTGCACGCGCTAGCGACACTCGTTGTTGTTCTCCGCCCGAGAGATGTTTGGTTGATGCGTTGGCAAGATGTGACGCTTCCATCGAGTCGAGAAGGCGCAGTGCTTGAGCTGTTCGTTCGGTTTTGTATTTGGGCCGAATAGAGCCCGGCCGAATACCTAGTTCGACATTCGCAATTGGGTTGCGATGGGGAAGTAGGACCCCGTCTTGAAAAACCATTGCCACCTTACGATCTTGTGACTTGATATGGATGAGGGCATCCCGTTGGGTCGCAGCTTGTGCGACTACTACTGAAGCGATCTCGATTCGACCCGAGTGAGGGCGAACGAGGCCAGCAATCGTATGTAGAACTAAGGTTTTACCGGCCCCGGAAGGAGCCCGTATTACGGTGATTCCACGAGTAGCAGTAAAAGCCGCCGTTACCCGAAATGATCCGCGGCCCGTAACAACATCGACACTAAGCATGTTCACCGTTTCCTCGTGAAGTAAGCGCAGTGACAATAAGCAAAACGACTACCGCTGTCGACAGTAGAATGAGCGCACCATTTCGGGCGGCGGCACTTTCGCCAGACTGGACGGCGTCGTATACGGCAATTGGCAAAGTTTGGGTTTTACCTGGGATGTTGCCGGCGATCATGACCGTCGCCCCGAAGTCACCAAGTGCCCTGGCGAAACCTAGAGCGATGCCAGCCCCGAGGCCGCGTTTTGCCAGGGGCAAGGTCACCAGGCGAGCTACACCAAATTCGGAATGCCCGGCTACTCGCATCGCAGCTTCGCATCGCTCGTCGACGTTTTCAATCGCGGCCCGCGCTGCCCGAATGACATACGGCAGTGCCGAAATCGTTGCGGCAATAACCGCTGCCCGAGGGGTAAAAACGAGCGCAGAACCAGTTAAGCGCTGAAATGCTTGTCCGATTGGTGAGCGTACCCCGAGGAGGGTGAGGAGGTAGTAACCGAGCACGGTAGGTGGAAGAACGATGGGCAGCGTCACGATCGCTTCTACGAGTGAACGTCCGCGAAATCTTCCTTTTGCCAAAACATATGCAAACCCAATGCCAAGCACCGATGCAACAACTGTTGCTATTGCTGTTACCCGCAAGCTGAGCCAAAAGGGTTCGCTCAGCGACGCGACTGCTGCAATCATGGGCGAAAGCCGTAAGCTTGCATAGTCATTTTCCCGGACGGCCCTTTGAGGAACTCTACAAAAGCTCGAGCATTGAGTTTCGACTGGTCATTTATTGCGGTGATTGCGACCGCTTGCGGAATTGCATCGTATAAGGACGTCGAGACCTCGGAAGTCGTCAACGAAAACGGGGGCAACGTAGATTTTGTGAGCGACGTCGCAACGATCGCAGCGTCAACATCACCTGACTCAACCAGGCGAAGTGCGTCAGCCACGTTTTCAGCGAGTACGAGTTTGTCGACAATTTCCGACCCTGCCGTCGTTCGATCTATCGCCTGTCGTGCGGCGCGACCGTATGGCGCGATCGCCGGGTTTGCAATTGCTATGCGGCGATACTCCGCCCCGCTCAACGCTGAGATCGAGGATGCTGGAGCGATTCCCTGAGCTGTAACCAACGCGAGTGAAACATACCCGTACGTATACAGACTGCTCTGTTGGGCAAGCCCTTGGTCGACCAGGTTTTCGACCAACGCTCGATCTGCTGACGCAAAGACGTCGATAGGTGCCCCATCTTCAATCTGACGCTTAAGTTGACCAGACCCCCCGAACGAAAGGGTCACCCTGATGCCCGATGCGCTGGTGAAGTCTGCAGCGACTTTTGTGAAAGCGGGTCGCAGATCGCTCGCTGCGCCGACAACGATTTCACGTGTTGCACGATTGGCTCCGCTCGAAGCATCGGTCGTGCCGCAGCCCGATAACACCAAACTCGTTGCGATGGTGGCCATAACGCAAGCTGTGAAACGGCTTCTATTTACGGCACTGATGCTCCTCACTTCACTGATTCTCCTCACGGCACCGATGCTCCGCAACGAGACATGTCGTAGCCGCCAAGCGAATCGGCTCGTTTGATCAGAGATTGTGAATTGAGCACTTCGAGCAGCGCGACGCTCACCGGATGGTCGAGCCAGCGGCGATCGATCCACAACTCGACCTGGTGTTCCTCTAATGGTGTGAAGGCCAGACCATACGCAATGGCGGCCGCTTCCATGGTGAGGCCGGCCCCATAGTCTCGTCTGGTGGTTGAAACGCAGCGGGCAACATCGAGATGACTGTTTGCGATAGGTCCACGTAACGGCTCGGGTTTCCCAATATTGATGAGGGCGCGGTCTAAACTCGCCTGGCTTCCAGCACCATTCGGTCGTTGGATTACTGGTTCGTTTCGTTCAGCCAGTTTGAGAAGCTGCGGCGGCCTCGTGCTGAGAGCAGCCAGGCCGACCTGCCATTTGGCCACTTTCCATCGGGCAACGTTAAGGCTCTTCTTTGGAAGGGTTTGACCGTGCACAAACGCTGCGTGTGCTTCGCCGTTGCTTAACGATTCGATCGCTCGGGCGGTAGTAGCATGCGTGCATATAATACGATGGAGTGACGAGACTGTGGCCCGCTCGGCCAAACCGCTCAGAATTGCTAACAGCGGATCACAGCCAGCCAGGACGTAGGTCGCTGGTAGCGAATCATCAAACCATTGGGCCGTTGCGCCAGACGAAATGCCGTCGGCCAGACCCCAACCATCGAAACATCCAGCACCCCGAGGAAGCGGCAGGGGGACAGTTTTGTTTCCAACGGTTGCTTTCGCAAGCGCAGTACCTTCGGGCAATTCGGTGGTTAGCGGAGTGTTTGTATGGCGTGCGCTGGGTGAGAACAGAACTTCAACGCTGACTTGCAGCGCTGATGCCAGAGCGAGTGCCACGGCGACGCTTGGTGAATGGCGGTCAGTTTCAACCGTTGCGATGACCTGGCGCGAAACGCCGGAAATGTCGGCAAGTTGCTGCTGTGACCAATGTAGGCGTGCCCGTTCGGTTTTGACACGGTTCGTCTCCGACCTGTCGGATGCTGGTTTACTGGCTGGCACGCAAGAAAACTAGCTGACTTTCGATAAGGCCAAGCAATTCCCTCTGGGCAATCTCGCCTCCGAGGTCGGCGGCGGCTGAAAGGTTTTGCAAACGCAACGCCTCGGTTCCGCCAATAAAGCCGCACAACACCGGGACGCCGGAAACATCGCTGGCATCGACCCATGTTCCAATGGTTGACGTATCGGTTAGGTCGCTTCGGTGATCAGGTGCTTCCGCTACTCGGATGCGCTCCAGGTTTCCCCACCAACGCGATTCGCATTGTACGAACACCTTGGCCTTGTGTCCCATCCGAATCATGGAAAGTGATCGAACGAAATCGGCCGGTAGCGGTGGATCGAAGGCCACGTCGCCTGATTGAAGGGGTGTGACCGACGTGGCCACAATGCACGCATCACACGGGTAGGAACCGGTAAGTGTACGTACACTTACTTCGTCGCGATGCCAAACAACGGAATCAACGACTTCATCGTGCAAGATGTTTGTTCCTTCAGCCAAGAGGTTCAACATGGGCGTCATCGGAGTCAAAAGGTACGCATCGCCGCCGGGGTATTTGAACGGCTCGTCTCCGTGTTGATGAGAAAGATCATCAAGGAAACCACCCATCAGACTTTCGACGTGTTGCTGCATCATGACGCTGAGTGCGGCTCGAACATTGATGTCGTCAAGTGCGAGCAGCTCATCGCGAATCGGGCCCCGTATTGCGATGTCTGATTGTTTGTTCGTTCGCGCAGCCGAGGCTGAGGCCGCAAGCCCTAGTTTCACCCGTGTATGTGCACGTTCAATAACGTCAAGGTGCGCCGAATCCAATCGACCTCTCCCGTGTTGAACATGTGCAGCTGCGCTTCCCGAACTTGGCCACGGAGCGAACGCAACCCCTGCAGCTTGGGCGGCCGGCACTATGGGGTTTGCGTCGGTACCATGAATCCATGCTGCCCCAGGGTGGAAGGGAATGTCGCCTCGGTACTCAACTCGGGCTCGACCTCCGAGGTGCCCCGTTGCCTCGATCACCGTCACGAGCACACCTCGGTCAATCAAACATCGTGCTGCAACCAAGCCGGCGATCCCGGCACCGATAATCACAACGTGTTGTCCGGCGGTGCATTCGAGTTGACGTGCCGCGTGAACGCCCGAGTGATAGGCGCCATGCATAGTTGCCGGGTACATCACCGACGTGTACTCTCCGGCGAAAACCAGGCGCGAAGAGACCGCAGTTGCCAGGGTGACTCGGTTGGCCGGGGTGCCACCGACCCCCAACGTGGAATATACGCCTCTGGTCAGCGGATCAAGATTCCATCCGGTGACCCACACATCGACAATGCCGACGTTGTTAGAAACTTCGGCATTGACCTGGGCCAGGGGGTTTTGCTTTGCGGGTCTCAGTTTGGTTTCAGCGTCGGTTGATTTGTAGTGCTCTCGTCGGTCGCCGAAGGTTCGAACGCGTTTTCGCCAAGCCCGGTAACTTCCCGGTTTGAGGTTGGTTCGCATGAGGGATTTGACCTCGTCTTCACCTAAGCCGTGTAGGTCTTTGATCGCCTGAAAACTCACATGATCGCTGAGGGCCATCTGAATGACTTCACCAATGGTTTCGGCAGACACCGGCAGCGACTTCTTCATCGCAAAGACCGTACCGCGAAGTTCCGAAGTATCTCACTCCGGTGGAGGTTCTAACACCTCGCTTTCAGACCGGGCCAAGAGGGATTTCATCAACGATGATTCGTGTCGACGCTGAATGGTGACGGCATAAAAGTTCTCGTAGAGGTCAGGTATCACAGCATGTTCAACGAGGAGCCCATTTCTCAATTCGTCTTGCACTACGACGGATGGTAGCAACGCGATACTGTCCGAGTCGCGAGCCAGTAGTCGAAGCAGAGCCATATCATCGACTTCGGCTCGAAGGCGATACCTCACACCAAGTTGTTCACAACGAAGGTCGAATCCTGCGCGAATATCGTTGTTTCGGCCAGGTAGAAGCAACGAGACGTGTTGAAGATCTTCTGGAAAACGGAACGGGGAAGTGTTCGATTGCGGGCGACCGATCAGGCTGACTGGTTGACGTGCGATGCGACGGCATCGCCACGGATCAACAGAACTCGCGTGTACACGTTGGTTCGACAAGATGAGATCAAGAGAATGAACGCGCAATCGGGCCAGCAAATCCGGAAGGCTGCCTGAATGTAATGCCAATTCAACATCGGGTCGAGTGAGCAACGGGCGAATGAAGTTTTCTTGGAAGTTTCGCGAAACGGTCGCGACGGCCCCGATCCGGAGAACTTGGCGGTCCGGTGATCGACCTTCGCTCAGCGCGGCCTGTAGTTCGTGGCCGGTGGCAAAGATGGTGTCGGCATAGCGAAGCGCGAGTTGTCCGGCATCGGTGAGAGTGAGAGTTCGGCCGGTTCGCTCGAAAAGTGCAACTCCGACCTGGTCTTCCAATTGTTTGATTTGGGCTGATAGTGCAGATTGCGAAACGTGCAGCTGATGCGCGGCCCTGGTCAGATTGCCTTCTTTGGCTACCGCCCAGAAATAGTGGAGATGGTGGAAATTGAGGCGAGACACAAGAACCAACCGTTCGTTTTGACTAAACGTATTGTGCTGAACAATGAATTATACAGAATGAATCCCGGTCCTCAGAATGCGATGTGCAAACTCCTTTTCAGTACCGTCTTTACGCCCTTCAGGACCCTCATGACCTTCGCAGTACAAGCACCTGCTCTTCTGCCGTTTTGGCAAAATGTTATACTTTTGACTCCATCGGCGATCGCCCTCGTGACGGCTGTTTGGGTGACGCAACGTTCATCTCCAGTGCCGCAAGGGTGGCGGGTGGCTCGACGAGCAACTGTTGCGATGCTTGTATCCGCAATCGTCGCTGCGCTGCTTCGACTGTTCGGTGAAGATCGGGCGAACGCACTGCTACGCAGCGATCCTGTTGGTTGCGTGGTGCTTGTTTTGGTCGGTTTCGTTGGTTGGGTCTGTATCCGCTATTCCGCCTCGTACCTCGACGGAGACGCTGAGCAACGCCAGTACATTTCGCTCATGATGTCGACGATCGGCACTGTTGGCCTGGTTGTTGTGACCAACAATCTGGTTGTGCTTGCGTTGGCCTGGACCACCACGAGCCTGGTGCTTCACGGGCTACTTACGTTCTTTGGCGACCGCAAAGCTGCGGTAGTGGCAGCCCACAAAAAATTTATCCTGGCGAGAATTTCTGATGTCTGCATGCTCGGTTCAATTGTGCTGTTCTTCGCCGCTTACGACACGCTTCGAATCGACGAAATTGTTGCTTTCGCAGCCGGGTCGAACCAGCAGTCGATGAGCGGTCGATTCGGCATTGGGCTTATTGCAGTTGCTGCGATTCTTAAGTGTGCACAGCTTCCTTTTCACGGATGGCTGATCCAAGTGATGGAAGCGCCGACGCCCGTGTCAGCGCTGCTTCATGCTGGTGTGGTCAACCTTGGTGGCTTCGTGCTGTTGCGTTTTGCCCCGCTGGTAGATCAGGCAACCGAGACACGGGTGTTGCTCGTTGTCGTTGGAACCATTACCTCGGTGGTTGCTTCTCTTGTTATGACGACTCGTGTCAGCATCAAAGTTTCCCTGGCATGGTCCACATGCGCGCAGATGGGTTTTATGTTGCTTCAATGCGGGCTCGGAGCATGGGAAATGGCACTACTGCACCTAGTAGCGCATTCCCTGTACAAGGCCCATGCATTCCTCGGGGCTGGTGGAACGGTACGCCAAACTCAACGCAAGCAACTCGCGGGTCAGGCGTCGCGTGATGGCATCGGATCACTGTTGATTGGAACGCTTCTAGCTTTCGGGGTGACCATCGGAGTGGGTGTCGGTTGGAGCCTCTTACCGTTCGCAAAAGAACTCCCGGCGACAATATGGGTTTTGGGTGGAATCGTTGCATTGGCCTTGGTTCCACTCAAGCGCAACTGGGTAGGTGCCTTCGCAATTCCCGTTGCTTACTTTGCGCTCCACGAGCTTTTCGGTCGGCTTGTACCAACCGGGGCGGTAGCCCCGGCCATTCTGCTTGGTTGCGTGGGTGTGGCTTTTTCATTGCTGTTCGTACTACAGACAGCTATCGCGTTTGCGCCCGAACATGGGTTACCCCGTCGTATGTACCCGTGGTTCTTTGGAGGTCTCTTTCTCGATGAGAAGTTCACTCGGATTGCGTTTCGAATCTGGAAACCACCAACTACAAAGCCAAGGGTGACTCACCTACCGTTTTCGAAAGCCATGGTTCGACAATGACAAAACGGAATAGTCTGACAAATGGTGTGTCGTCGCAGATAGATGAAGCCTGCTCGCGAATTGCACCAACTTGGCCCCTTGACCAGTTCATCGCCGTCAATCCCTACTGGGGTTGGCGAGAGCTTTCCATCCAACAGGCTGCGGCCACGCTCGGCACATTGAGCGGCACAAAATTGACGATGCCACGGTCTTGGCTTCGAAGTGAATGGGAAGCTGGTCGACTCAACGTTTCTGGCCTTGACGCAGCTTCGCAATCTGCGCTGGATCAACCCGACATCGTCATCGAGCGATTTGCGCTTGCAACTGATGCCGGCGATTTTGAGGACCTTGTCATTCATCAAATTAGTCAACACTGCGCCTCGTACTTCGATCGGTATCAAGCTACCTGGCATCTCGATCGTGAAATTGGCCTCTTTGGTAGTTGGAAGCAGCAGCTAGCTATCGACCGCGGTGTGAATTGGAAGCACGGTCGGTCTTGGGTAGATGCGAAGCTAGACACGCTTCCAGTGGTCGCAGGTGATGCGATTGAACAAATGGTTCGTGCACTGGGTATTCCTGCAGCAGGCGAAGTTTCGTACCTCACGGCGTTACTCCTGTCGACGAATGGCTGGGCGGCATGGTGCGCCTACGAACGTTGGCAGGCTCGTTTGGTTGGTGGCGACGATGATGAGATTGTCGACCTGTTGGCAATTCGATTGGCATGGGAATGGTTGTTGTACCTAGACACCACTGCTGACACAGATGTCGCCATCGCCACGGGCGCGGACAGTAAGACGGCAAATGATATTGCGTTGGCTGATTGGGCCCACGCTGATCAATTGGCCGTCGATCTTGCCGCCGCGCAAGAGGTTGATTGGCGTCTACAGGAGGCCGTTGAGCGTTCGTATCAACAGGGGATAATCGACGGCCTCACCCAAAGTCAGGACCAGTTAGAGACACCGAATATTCAAGCTGTGTTCTGTATCGACGTTCGATCTGAAGTGTTCCGCCGTGCCCTTGAGGCTGCGTCCCCTGATATCCATACTCGGGGTTTTGCTGGCTTTTTCGGTCTTCCTATTTCGTATTCGCCTCTTGGAAGCTCACTGACGCGCCCGCAGTTACCCGGGCTGCTGTCACCAGCGTTGTCGGTGAGTGAGACGGCTGAGTCAGAGAGCGAAACTGCAAGACTGAGCGATCAACGTGTACGCGCGCTTTCAAAGCGTCAACGTTGGAGCAAGTTTCGAACCACTCCAGCTTCGGTGTTTAGTTTTGTTGAGTCCATGGGCCTGTTGTATGGCCCAAAACTCGTCGCTGACAGCTTGGCAAGTACACGGCCTACCCCGCGATGGGAAGATGAAGGGCTTAGTGAATTGCCCCCTCCGATACGACTGCCGTTGGTACGCGAAGACCCTGCGGCCGCTGCGCTGATTGCGCAACGAGTGCTGCGGGGGATGGGTCTGGTGGAAGGTTTTGCCGCGTTGGTGTTGCTTTGCGGTCACGGTAGTCAAAGTGCAAACAACCCGCACGCTGCGGGCCTTGACTGCGGAGCATGTGGCGGTCAAACAGGTGAAGTAAACGCTCGGGTGTTGGCTGACTTGTTGAATTCCTCAGATGTTCGCCTTCACCTCAGAGCGCTTGGAATCGACATTCCGAGCAGTACATTGTTTCTCGCTGGCTTACACAACACGACTACTGACGAGGTCAAGCTGTTCGACTCAGAAGGCTGTCCAAGTCCGAATGAGCAAGAAATGAATCAGCTTCGCAAGTGGCTTGCTGTGGCCGCAGATACGGCTCGGGCTGAACGAACTGGAAATATTGGCCTCAAGGAAGGCTCGCAAAATCGGGCGGTTTTAAAGGAGAACATTCTTAAGCGGGCCAATGACTGGTCGCAGGTTCGGCCCGAATGGGGCCTTGCTGGTAACGCGGCATTTGTGGTGGCACCGAGGTCGCGAACTCGGCACCTCAACCTTGGCGGTCGAGTGTTTCTTCACGATTACGACTCTGCAAGTGATGCAGACTTGTCAGTCTTAACCCTCATCATGACTGCACCGATGGTTGTGACGAACTGGATCAACATGCAGTACTTCGCATCAACGGTTGACAACGCTCGTTACGGTAGCGGCAACAAGGTGTTGCATAACGTTGTTGGTGGGCGCATTGGGGTCTTTGAAGGAAACGGTGGCGACCTACGGATCGGTTTGTCTATGCAATCTCTCCATGATGGTGAAACGCTGCGACACCCCCCACTGCGACTCTCGGTCTTCATTGAGGCACCCCGCGCGTCGATCGACACGATAATAAGTACTCACACGGTTGTTAGCGACCTAGTTGCCAATTCTTGGCTTCACCTTTTACGGATTGATGAGACTGGTGAGGTGGAACGCTGGACGGCTTCCGGGTGGCAAGGTGCCTAATCAGAAGCAAGGGGGTGGGTCACTACCTTCAAGGATGCAGCAGTGGCGGGACTGCGTATTGGTTTTAGTTTCTGCCTGCCATTACGCCGCCGTCAACGTCCCACACGACACCCGTTACCCAGCCGAACTCCGGGGAGAGCAAGCGTTCGATGACTGCGGCAACGTCCTCAGCGCGACCGACGCGGCCGATTGGGTGGAAGCCGTTGAAGTTCTGAAGGGTTTCTTCGATTTGGTCAGGGGCAATGAAGGAGCCGTAGATCGGGGTAACTACAACGGCGGGTGCGACAGCATTGACTCGAATTCCAGAGTCGGCAAGTTCCATCGCAAGGTGCTGTGTGAAGGCATGTAGCCCAGCTTTGGCCATTGAGTACGCCGACGATGGCGTTGCTTTGATCGCTTGTTTTGCCCACATCGAGCCAACATTGACAATCGATCCCGACCCAGCCACCACCATACTTCTCGCAACTGATTGACTGACGAAGAACGTTGACCGGTTCAAATCGTGGTAGCCGTCGTAGTCGGTTTTGGTGTGATCCAAAAAGGCGACGGGTTTGAATGTACCTGCCGCGTTGACGAGGTAGTCGAAACGTTCGGTGTCGTCGAGTTGTGAAAGCAGCGCTGCCACTGAACCTGGGTTCAAAAGGTCAGCTTGAACGGTGGTGATCGCTCCGAGAGAGGCGAGTTCGTCGCGGGTCGCTTCGAGTCGGTTTGCATCGCGAGCGACGATGGTGGTGTCAACTCCGCTGCGCATTAGGCGTTCCGTCGTTGCTTTACCGATACCGGTGGAACCACCGATGATGAGTGCGCGAAGTGTGGTTTGCATGGTGAATCTCCTGAGTCTATGTATTAGTAGACTCTTGACGGTACAGCGTTTGGCCACTCTTGTCTAGTAGTTCATAGACTTTTCGTTTTCTCGTTGTACTATCGGTGCATGGCAAGACCATCTGGCCGACCGTTACGCGAAGAGCTAATCGTCTCCGCTCAAACGCTGATTCAGCAATACGGGGTGACTGCGTTCAGCTACGGAGATCTCGCAGCAAACCTTGGCATCAGAGCACCGTCTATTCATCATCATTTTCGCAACAAGGAAGACCTTGTGGCTGAAGTTGCGCAACGGTATCGGGTCGGGTTTGCAGGACGGGTCGCAATGATCAAAGGGAGGAGTGCTGCGTCTCGTTTACGTTCATACGCGTTGCTGTTTCAAGAAACAGCAACCGATGGATCTGTGTGCTTATGCGCCGCGGTCGCTGGCGATTGGATGAACGTGGGCGATGGTCCGCGAATCGAAGTTCAACTGTTCATTGAAGAACAAACACAGTGGATCGCCAGTCAAATCACCAGAGGAGTCGAATTGGGGGAATTCGAACAAAATCTTGACGCAGAGCTAAGTGCCTATATGTTCTTCGCCGGGCTCGAGGGAGCGACACTCTTGCAACGCACTCGCGGCAACGGACCAACCATTGCAGAATTAGCCGAACTTACCCTGCAACTCCTCCGCATTAAATAGTATCAAGAGGTCAGGTGTTGCAGGATGGAACGTAAGTGGTCGGCTAGGGCTACCGCATCGCCGGTAGAGGCGAACAACGCAGCGTCGAGTGGTTCAATGATCTTCAGAGCCTTGTTGCAAACGCTGCGGCCAGTTCGGGTGAGCGAGATCACCGAGGCCCGGCCATCGGTTTCGCTCGGCGCTTTTGTCACCAGTCCTTTGGTGATCAACGCTCGGGTGGCATCTGAGACCATCATCTTGTCAAGGGCAGCTTGATGGCACACGTCGGCTTGCGTGACTTGTCCGCTGAGCGACAGATACGAATAGCACGCCAACACCGAAAACTGAGTTGGTGTCAGATTGAGGTCGGACAGGGCCCGCCGCTGCAGGTTCTGATGAAGGTTAGCGACCTTCCACAGTAAGAACCCTGGGCTTGCGTCTGGTCCGGCGTGGTCCGAGTCAAAGGTGTTGGTCACGGCGCATCTTTGCATTCCATCGCTGCGGTGATGATGTGATAGTCCTTCGAAGTGAGTGCGACGAGACCTTGACGAAGGGCGTAGCCCCAATTCGGTCGACTGGTGAGATCCAACTGCGAACGTAGAGCAGCGACCGGAGCATGCAGCGGATTTGTCCCTCTAAACACTCCCGTGGGTGAGTAGTAAATCAGACCATCGCCGGGCTGCATCCGAGACAAGGGCCCTCGCCGCCCGTGGCACACCTGAGCAAACCCTCCATTGACGCCAATAAGCACGTGGTCCCTACTCGCAACACCGAGCCAGTAGCGAGCCGTCATCCGTCAGAGCCTTCGGCGAGTCGTGCCAGGGCCGGCACCCGGTCGACGTCTCTGTCAAGAAGTGGGAGAAGGTCAGCGTCGTCAACGGCAGTTGGGAACGGTTGGAGAAGCTCCTGTTTACCGTGACCTCGGTCATCACGAACCGAGACCGAGGACCACTTTTCGGTCTAAGTGTGCCTGTTGTGCAACTTTCGAAAGGTCCGTCGATCTTGGCGAATTCGATCTCGTGATCCCACAATGGCCAACCCGTCACGTCAGACCACATTGACCATATCTGCTGTGCTGTGGCTGTTGAATCAGAGCTTGCCTGTGTGGTCCAAGTCACGCGCATCTCCTGAGAAGTAGTAACCAAGCTTACCATATTACCCCAGAAAGTAACCCCCCAATCAAAGCTCGCCATCGCGCCACAAGGTGCACGGCAGCGTTCTTTGATGCAGAATCGAAGGTATGAACGACCTCGCACGCCAAACGGCCACCCTCGATGCAGTTGCCCAGGCTGAACTAGTTAGGTCTGGTGAAGTTTCTCCGGTTGAGTTGATCGCGGCAGCTGTCAGTCGAATTGAATCGCTCGATGACGGACCAGACGGGATCAACGCGATTATCCACCGGCGTTTCGAGAAAGCGCTGACGGAAGCAGCCGATCCGAAGCTAGCCGCCGGTGTGTTCCGAGGAGTGCCGATGGTTCTGAAAGACCTTTGGCCATCGAGTGCTGGCGACCCACTTCATCTTGGAAACATGGCAATGAAGAATGCGGGGTACGTTCATCCCGAAGATTCAAACATTACGCGTGCATACCGACGGGCCGGAATGGTCATTGTTGGGCGTTCGAATACTCCAGAGTTTGGGGCCGTTGCAACAACCGAACCATTGGCATACGGTGCAACTCGCAACCCGTGGAATCTCAACCACAGCCCGGGCGGCTCGTCGGGCGGTGCGGCCGCAGCCGTGGCATCGGGAATGTTGCCTGCAGCGAACGCATCAGATGGCGGTGGCTCGATTCGTATCCCGGCGGCGGCATGTGGCCTGGTTGGCCTCAAACCCTCACGGGGCCGGATATCTATGGGACCCCTTCAAGATGAGTGGGGGGTGTCGGTCCAGCACGTGGTGTCGGTCACCGTCCGAGATACCGCTGCACTGCTCGACATATCGGCCGGAGCCTTCCCCGGAGACGCATTGATTGCACCGCCGCCAATTCGTTTGTACGCTGACGAATATGGTGCCCTTGATCGCCGGCTGCGAATTGGGTTGATGAGTCGTCCAGTCGCCGGGCCAATCGATGCTGAATGCGAGGCTGCGTCGGTATCGGCCGCGAAATGGTTCGAAGATCATGGCCACTCGGTAGAAATCGCGTATCCGGCTGCGCTGGACTGGTGGGCAGGGGAACGCGCCGGTCTTTTGGTGTGGGCGGTAAACATGCGTAACTCCATGGCCCGCGTCGGCTCTTTTCTGGGCCGCGAGGTCGGGCCGAACGACTTTGAGTCGTCGACTTGGGGCCTTGGTGAAATGGCCAATTCGTTTAGTGCACTCGACCTGTTGCAAGCCCAAAGCGCGCAGACGAAACTTCGCCGAGACACGGCCTTTTGGTGGGAGCCACTGTCGCGGGGCGGATCAGGATTTGATCTGCTGCTTAGCCCTACCGCTGCGATTCAATCTCCGGCACTTGGCGACCTGGTGTCGACAGCCGAAGAACCCATGCGTTCGCTACTGAAGTCAACGCCGCTCGCGACCTTCACCGCACCTTGGAACACGACGGGTCAACCCGCAATCTCGCTTCCGTTTGCGATGTCTTCGAACGGTTTGCCCCTCGGCATTCAGCTCGTTGCTGCTTACGGTCGAGAAGATCTGTTGCTTCGGGTTGCATCCGCTATGGAATCTGACATTCGCTGGGATCTGCGTCGTGCGCCGACCCATGCGGCCAACATTCAATAACGCTGATTAACGCTGATTAACGCTGATTAACGCTGCCAAACGATACCTAACCCTGCCTCAACCCTGCCTCAACCCCGACGACCCTGAGGTGGTCTCCGCGCTTACGCGTAGAGCACAACCATCCGACGAGCCGATGGCAAAACGACATTGGTTCCCTATCTTGAAGGCATGAAGAAATCTGTCCGCCGTGTTCTCACCGGTGTCGTCGTTGTCGCTGTGGGTTTTCTTGGTGTTACGTCGCTTACCGGAGGCTCTAGCGAGCCCCTTGGCCCTATTAAGACCGTAGTCGCCGAGCGAACCGAGCTTCGTTCGCTGACCCGCGCGACCGGCACCGTGCAGCCAACGCGCCAAATTGCACTCTCATTTCCTAGCGTTGGACGTGTCGCAGTCGTCAACGTTGAGCCGGGTCAGCGAGTTACGCAGGGACAGGTAATTGCCGAGACCGATTCGTCGGTTGCTCGTATCGAGGTAACGAGTCGAGAAGCTGCGTTGGCCGAGGCACTTGCCCGGGTTGACGGGTTCAAAGGTCAGGTGACTGCTGCAGATCGTGCAGTGTTTGTCGCAACAGTCGAAGCAGCGAAGTCAACGTCAACTCAAGCGGAGCGCTCAGCTTCTCAACAATCTGAAGTGAACGATGCGTCAGCCGCACAACTCGACGCCACCGTTGAGATTGCGAGTAGTCAACAGGCCCGCGACATCTCGGTGCTTGCCACGGAAGAAGTTCGCCTGGTCGAAGCTCAATCGAAAGTAGACCGCGAGACCGCGAGCCGCTCTGAGCAAATGACCTATCTTGACGTAGCAAAAGCGAATGTTCAGGTGGCCCAAAAACGTCGCAACGAAGTGAGAGATCAACTGGCGACGGTCCGGGTCGATTCGGCCCGCCTCAACATTCAAAGTGCTGAAGCGCAGCGTGAACTTGATCGAGTGACCGCAGACTACGAGCGATTGCGGGCAGCGAATGCAGGGGCGGTTGATGGAAATGGTAACGCTGTGGTGCTTTTGGTACCCGATACGCAAGTCGTTGCTGCCCGGGGTGCGTTGAGTGCAGTGAGCGCACGAATCTCCGCTGCTGAGGCCGAAGTCGTACGTGTGCAGACCGTGTTAGATGTTGCGGTTGATGCGTTGGCGGCGGCTGACCGCGAACTTGCAACGATTCAGGCCAAGTTCGATGGGATTGATGGAAAGGTTGTCTCGGCTCAGGCCGCCTTAGAAGGAACCCGTCAACGGGTTGAGTCTCAACGTGAGACCACGGCTCGATCGTCTGATGCAATGGTGAATGCCGAAACGGCGATGAGCGCAGGCAAGACCCGCGACCGTCAAACTATGGTTGCCGCAAAGAATCAACGTCTTGCTGCTGAAGCCGCTCTGAGGACTGCGCAACGTGAGCAACGCCAACGCCAGCAAGGCGCGAAACCTTCCGAAATCCGAGGAGCGTTAGCGCTCGTCGACGTAGCTGCTGCGTCTCTTGAACTCGCTGAAGATGCGTTGGCGAAGAGCCAGTTGATTGCTCCATTCGATGGTGTCATCGCATCGGTCGGTGTAAAAGTCGGTGAACAAATCGGAACCAGTGCGGCTGCTCTGGGAGGAGCCGGTGGGGCCGGTGGCGGAGCAGGTTCGAGTACAGCCGGAACGATTGTTTTGGTTGACGCGTCATCGGTATTGATTCGGCTTCCGCTGCCAGAGGTTGATGCGGCCAGGGTGAAAGACAGTGCGGCAGCTGTTGTGACGTTCGAGTCACTGCCCGATGCGAAACCTCTCACTGCAAAAGTTGACTCGGTAGAGCCCACGCCGACCATCGTCAACGGAGTATCGACCTACACCGCTCGCGTGCTGATTGTTGGTGCCCCGAGCAACGTGCGCCTTGGAATGACAGCAAGCGTCGAGATATTGCTCGGAACCCGAACCAATGTGCTCACGGTGCCGGCCGAAACGCTTTCTGAGAAAGATGGCACGACGTCGGTAAGCGTGGTTGAAATTGTGGATAAGAAAGAAGTAATAAGCGTACGACCGGTAAGTGTTGGTGACCGAGCCGAGGGCCGAGTCGAAATTGTCGACGGTCTTAAAGCCGGCGAAAAGGTTGAGGTTCCGCAAGCAGAGAAGGGCGCAAAGTGATCACGATGTCACCAACCGAAATGCTCGAACCAGAGACCGTTATTGATGTTCGTGATTTGGTAAAAACATACGGTGAAGGAGACGCTGCGGTTCATGCGCTCGCCGGCATAAACCTCACTATTAAGCGCGGTGACTTTGTCACCATCATGGGGTCGTCGGGGTCGGGAAAGTCAACCCTTATGAACATCCTCGGCTGTCTCGATGTGCCGACTTCAGGCACGTATCACCTTGACGGTGTCGACGCAGCTTCGTTGAGTGAGGGTGCGCTCGCCGATCTTCGCAACGCCAAGATCGGTTTCATCTTCCAATCGTTCAACCTTCTGCGTCGTACGTCGGCAGTACGAAACGTCGAAGTTCCGCTGGCCTATGCGGGTCTCAGTCGACGTGACCGTCGAAAGCGGGCAATGGCTGCGCTTGCTTCAGTCGGTCTTGCTGGCCGCGAAGATCATCGTCCGAACGAGTTGTCTGGTGGGCAGATGCAGCGTGTTGCGGTGGCTCGCGCACTCGTCACCGATCCAGCAATGGTGCTGGCAGATGAAGCAACCGGAAATCTTGACTCAAAGTCAACTGAAGACGTGATTCGCCTGCTTGAAGACCTGAATGTTGCAGGTCGAACGATCGTCTGGATTACCCACGAACACGAGGTCGCTCGTCACTCAAAACGTCGCGTTGTCTTGGTCGATGGGCTCATTACCGTAGATGAACGTATTGTTGCTGTTGACGCCCCACCGCCTCTGTGGAAACCGCGATCTGCGACTGAACTAGCCGTTGAGCCTATCGCCGTTGAGGTGGCGTGATGTTGGTTGAAAACATCCGCATTGCCCTGAGTGGTTTGCTGGCCAACAAGCTTCGTACTCTGTTGTCTGTGCTCGGAATACTCATCGGGGTGATGAGCGTAACCCTGTTGTTGTCGGTAGGAGCGGGTGCTTCAAAATATGTAAGCAAACAGGTAGATCAGCTCGGTACTAACACGTTGTACGTCTTTATCAAAGACCCGAGCTTGCTTGACGCCTCAGCGTCAAAGATTCGTAAGCCTGCCCTAACTCGTAGAGATCTCGTAGCGTTGGAATCACCAGAACTATCGACAGTCATTCAACGGGTCGTTCCCGACATTAGTTCCACGGTGACCGTCTCGGCCGCACGTGTTAGTCGCACAGCGGCAGTCTCGGGAACTAGCTCGGAATGGGCCCCGTTGAATAATCGCAATATCGCTCAGGGCCTCAACTTTACTCAGACTGATGTCGCGCAACGTCGCCGAGTGGCAGTGATCGGGCCAAAAATCGCCGCCAGTTTGTTTCCCAACAGTGGGGCGATCGGAAAGCAGATTCGTATTGGCTCGTCAAGCTTCGAAGTGATTGGGGTGTTCGAAAGCCGCGGCGGCGGGCTTCTTGGCGACCAGGACAGTGGGATCACTGTGCCCGAAACTGCGATGACTGACACCGTGACCGGGGCCTTCGAGTCGTATTCGCAAATCATAATTCAGCTTCGCGACGGTGCAACGAAAACTGGTCAGGACAAAATTCGTGAGGTACTTCTTCGTGAACATCGCATCACAGATAAAGCGAAAGCTGACTTCGATATTTTTGACAACGCTCAACTGGCAGCTACTTCGGGAACGATCAGCACTGTGTTTTCGGCGCTCCTCGGTTTGATCGCCGGAATCAGTTTGTTGGTTGGCGGAATTGGTGTCATGAACATCATGTTGGTAACGGTGACCGAGCGAACCCGTGAGATCGGTATTCGAAAGGCGCTCGGAGCGAAGAGGTGGCACTTGCTCACCCAGTTTCTGGTGGAGTCGGTCGTGCTTACGGGGGTCGGTGGTGCGATCGGGGCTGGTATCGGTGCAGGGTTGGCGCAAATCAAAGTGGGCGGGTTTGCGCCAATTTTGCAACCATGGATGTTGGTTCTGGCTATGGGTGTTTCAGCGTTCATCGGTGTCGGCTTTGGGGTGTACCCGGCCAATAAAGCAGCCAAACTTCGCCCCATCGATGCCCTGCGCTTCGAATGATGATCGACCGCTTGAAACAATGAGAGGCTGAAGCCGTGAGCACAACGGCACCATCTATGGGTCTGTTCGGCTCGACGTTTAGCAGTCGCTGGGAGAAGGTACTCGAACTCTCTCGCCGTCACCCACGCCGAACCGATATTGCGCTTGCCGGCGTGTTCACGATGGCGATGGCGCTGTCTTGCGCAGTGTCGTATTCGGCTGGCGAAAAGACGATGCGGAATGGTGTTCGACCCTGGCCAATTCCTTTTGCCATTTTGGCCATGTTGACGATTGTTTGGCGACGACGATTTCCTGAAGTGCAGTTTATGGTTTCGGCGGGCCTTTGCCTGCTCGCCCTACTTGGTGGCATTTCTGATGGAACTATTGGCGTGGTTTGGATCTGGACGGGTTTTTACAGCGTGAGTTGTTACGGCGGAAAGTTTCGTACCCCCGTGCGTTTACTCGGAGCGGTTGCTGTTGTGTTGACGGTGATTTATGCGCCCGATACTCAAAGCGATGGGTCGGCGCAGACGCCAATACGCGGATCAGAGATTGCATTTTTTGCTGTTGTTACGTTTGCGTTTGTCGCGTCGGCCTGGCTTGTGGGTGACACCACACGCATCAGACGGGTTCAGGCATCCGCCCTTATTTTGCGAACGCAGGAACTTGAGTTCGAACGAGATCGAAATGCTCAGAGGGCCGTGACCGAAGAACGGCTTCGGATCGCGCGCGAGTTACACGATGTGATGGCTCACCATGTGACCGTCATTGGTATGCAGGCCTCCGCAGCTGAACGGGTAGTAGATCGCGACGTGGTCTTTGCGAAAAATTCGTTGAAGGTGATTGCGAATCAAAGTCGCGAAATTGTCGATGAATTGCAACGTCTTCTCGGGTTCCTTCGACCCGACGCAGGTGGTGAAGTAGCTTCTGGCGCAACGGCGCTGGTGCCGCAATCGCCGCAGCCTTCTCTAGCGAACGTGACGAAACTGGTGCAAGACAGCCAGGCGAGTGGGCTGAACATCTCCCTTGATATCGAGGGAAACCTTGACGATCTACCAGGCTCGGTATCGCTATCGGCCTATCGAATCGTTCAGGAAGCCTTGACGAATATTCGTAAGCATGCTGGTAGTGCCCGAACCTCCGTTGCCGTAGTTGTAGAGGTCGACTGGGTCCATGTCAAAGTACATAACGTCAGCGGAATACCGTCCGAGCTTCACGCCGGGTCAACGAAAACTGGGCTGGGCATCGTGGGGATGCGCGAACGGGCGAGACTCGTGGGGGGAACCTTGACCGCCGGGCCGAGTTCAGAGGGTGGCTGGCTGGTTGAAGCTCGGCTTCCGCTACAGGCCGGAGCCATCTTGTGAGCGGTCCGCTGATTCGGGTCATGCTCGTTGATGACCAGCCGTTATTGCGAGTGGGCTTACGAACTATTCTCGAGACCGACGATCGCCTGACTGTGGTTGCTGAAGCGAGCACCGGCGACGAGGCGATAGCTCGTGTAGAGGGTGCCCAACCAGACGTGATCCTCATGGATATTCAGATGCCGGGTACGGACGGCATCGAGGCGACCCGTCAAATAACTTCGACTGAAGGGCATCCGGCGATTGTGATGCTCACAACGTTTCAACGTGATGACTACCTGTTCGGCGCATTGCGTGCTGGCGCCATTGGCTTTCTGTTGAAGACATCATCCGCCGAACTCATTATCGATGCTGTAGTGACGGCTTCTTTAGGCAATGCACTATTGGCCCCCGACGTGACTCGTCGAGTCATTGAGGCGGCAGTAAAAAGCGAGCCGAAAACGTCCCGACCCACTGGCGACGACCCGCTCTCGCCGCTCACTGAACGCGAACGTGAAGTGTTGCTTTTGACCGCAGAGGGGTGCAGCAACAATGAGATCTCGGCTCGCCTTTTCATAGGGGAAGCAACCGTACGTACACATCTGAGTTCGGTGTTTTCTAAGCTTGGCGTAGCAAATAGGGTTCATGCCGTTATCTGGGCTTACCAAAATGGTGTTGCTGGGGGGTAAGATGTCAATGCTCAGTCGGCGATGCTGCTGAAGACGCAGATGCTGGTGAAGAGGCAGGTGACCCTGCTAAAGGTGACACATAGTTCTCGTCGAAAATTGACGGCTCGATGTAAATGCGCCGAGCAATGGGCACCACAGCCCGGATGTGAGCCTCGGCTAAATCGATGGTGGCCGCTACGCCGACGACGTCCATACCAAGATCAAGTTGCACCTTGGTAGCAACAAGAAGTTCCTCAGGGCCAAGGTGCATCGTTCGCATGTTGATGATGCGATCTACACCAGGGGTTTCGCGGAGTGCCGTCCCGATTTTCCTCACATCGTCAGGTGTGGCGCTTTCGCCAAGCAACAGACCCTTCATCTCGATGATGAGAATTACCGCTATACACAGCAGCAGAAGCCCAATCGTGAGGGTTCCGTAACCATCCCACTTTGGGTTGTCGGTAAGGAGCGAAAGCCCAACTGCACTTAATGCGATGACCAGGCCGAGGAGGGCGCCAAAGTCTTCAAGAAGCAGAACGGGTAGCTCAGGGGTTTTGGCGGTTCGAATAAACGAAAACCACGACTGTGCCCCCTTGAGCGGTCGCGATTCGCCGATTGCCGTCTTGAATGAGAAACCTTCAAGGCCGATTGCGACAAGCAAAATAAGGATCGCAACTATCGGTCGACTGATCTCCTCGGGATGTTGAAGTTTGTGAATACCTTCGTACACCGCGAACACTCCGCCAAGAGTGAAGAGCACGAGCGCTACAACGAACGACCAAAAGTACCGGCTGGCACCGTAACCGAAGGGGTGAATCTCGGTTTCGTCTTTTTTCGCCTGTTTCCCCCCGAGAAGGAGAAGCCCTTGATTAGTGGTGTCGGCCAACGAGTGAACCGACTCGGCGAGCAGCGAAGATGAACCTGTAATGAGGAACCCGACAAACTTGGCAACTGCTATCCCAAGATTGGCGATAAGCGCCGCAAGAATTGCTTTGGTGCCGGTTCCAGTACTCACAGGGTGAATACCTTAGGACACCAAACGGCCGCTGGATGAAGTGTTAAGCGTCGCGTCGGGCAAACAGTTCGGTTCCGACGATTGCAAAACCAATAGCGATCAGCGCAAACGTTATGGAGCCCCCAACCCACCCGAGGACATCCGGATCGGGCGTCCCCACCATGGAATTGGCCGCGGCACCGGGAAGGTATTTACGGACACCTTTTACCGATTCAAGTGCGTCCCAGGTAAACAGAAGCACGAGAAGATTCTCGATCAGCAGTACCCATACGAGCAGCCCGATAATCGATGCAATTTGTGACCGAGTGATCGCCGCAATGGCCGCGCCGAGAATCGCCCACAGGGCAACCTGTAACAGAGTGAGTGCAAAGGTCCGGATTAGATGGTTGGCACTCCACGAGATCGTAAGTGCACTCCCGGCGAGAATTCGTGCACAGATAATCCCGAGTGCTCCACTGATTGCGGTGACAGTACTGAACAACGCTGCGGGCACTACGAACTTCGCCAGAGCAGCAACTCGGCGTTTCGGTAGTGCCGAAAGGGTGGGCCGGATGGTTCCGTAACGATATTCATGGCCAAAAGCGAAAATGCCGAGGAGCGCCCCAAACAGCCACGTCATCGCCGTCATGGATACCCGGACAATGTCTGACCAATTTCGGTCGAGGTTGCCAGCAGTTCCCTTGTTCGCAAGGGTCGCAATGATCGCGATGGCTAATGTAAGAACGGTCGAGATTGTGATCATGACCCACGTACTGCGGATCGTTTTGATGCGCAGCCATTCGTAAGCGAACGGGTTCATGAGTTACCTCCGGGTAGGCCAGGAAAACCGATACCACCCAAGCCGGTGCCGGGCGAGCCGGGAAGGGTCGTTTTGTATTGTTGCGAATCCGATGTCAGCTCGATAAACGCTTCTTCAAGTGATGATCGATGTTGGGCGAGTTCGTGAATGACGACGCCGGCCGAGTGGGCGGCATCACCTACCGCAGCGAGTTCCGCGCCGGTGATGTGCAACGAGCCGTCGGGTTGAGCTTCAACTGACCAGCCCCGTGATCGAAGCACGTCGACTACGGATCCGTAAGACGGTGACCGTAGAACGATCCACGCCTTTGAACCTCTCGCAACAAACTCTGCCGTTGTGCAATCGGCAAGCAGTTTTCCGGCACCGATCACCACCACATGGTCAGCGAGAAGTTGCATTTCCGATAACAAGTGAGATGACACAAATACCGTGCGACCCTGCGAGGCCAAGAACCTAAGAAACTCTCGAAGCCACTGAATACCTTGCGGGTCAAGACCATTCGACGGCTCATCGAGGATCAAGGTATGTGGGTCACCAAGCAGCGCAGCCGCTAAGCCGAGGCGTTGGCCCATCCCGAGCGAAAACCCTTTTGGTCGACGTTTCGCTACGTCAGCCAACCCAACCATTTCTAAGCATTCATCGGCGCGCTTCTGGTCGATACTGTTGGCTGCGCACAACATACGAAGGTGATCTCGTGCCCTACGGCCCGGATGGAACGCCTTGGCTTCAAGCAGTAACCCCACCTCTTTCATGGGCGCCTGCAGTTGGTCGTAACGCTTCCCGTCGAACGTCGTTGAACCCGGACCTCGGTCAAGCCCAACCATCAATCGGCATGTCGTCGACTTGCCCGAACCATTTGGCCCGAGGAAACCAGTGACCTGGCCCGGTTTTACCGAAAATGACAGATCGTTGACGGCAGTGACCACGCCGTAACGTTTGACGAGGTTGTGCACCTCGATCATGACTGACTCTGCATGTGATGAACTCCCAGAATAATTCGCCGAACGCAATGACACTACTGGCCTGCACCACCGCTCGTAGACTCATCTCATGATGACGTCATTGTTCACGATCGCTGCGTTGGGCCTTGACCCTGAAAAGTTACTCAATCGATTTGGCCTGATTGGTTTGCTGCTCATCGTGTTTGCTGAAAGTGGATTGTTGATTGGCTTCTTTTTGCCCGGTGATTCGCTGCTATTCACCGCTGGTTTGCTTATAGCATTGAACAAGCTCGACACGCCTATTTGGCTCGCCGTCATTGGGGTCATGGCAGCCGCAATACTTGGAGATCAGGTGGGCTATCGATTCGGCAAGAAGGTTGGGCCAGCGTTGTTCAACCGCCCAAAATCACGGCTGTTCGATCCGAAGAATGCTCAGAAAGCCCAAGCCTTTTTTGAGAAGCACGGACCAAAAACCATCGTGATGGCACGGTTCGTACCGATCGTGCGAACATTCGCCCCAGTGGTTGCGGGTGTCGGAAACATGCCAGCCAAGACCTTTTTGAAGTACAACTTGCTTGGCGGCGTTCTGTGGGGAGGCGGCGTGACCATGGCTGGATTCTTATTGGGAAAACGCTTCCCTGGGCTCGGTGACCGAATCGATTTGGTGGCCGTGATCATTATCGTGATTTCGGTGATTCCCATTTTGTTAGAGATTCGCAAAGAACGCGCTCATTCGAAAGCGTCGGCGTAGGTGTGGGCTAACTGTTAGGTCGCGTGAACCCGGCGACCTGCTTGTACTGTGTACTTATTGATTCGAGTTCACCAATTCCGAATACGTCATCAATGTTCGTAAATCCTTGTGGTGCTCGTTCTTCGGCTAGGTCAAGAACTCGCTCGGGGCCATGTTGTCGATTGCTCATCACGATCTTTGCGGTAGCCGGTCGGCGAACCGACTCGTAAGCAAGTAGTGCGTCGGTTGGTGAAGCATGTTCCGCGAGGGCACTCGAAATTGCTTGCGCATCAAGAATTGCCTGTGATGCGCCATTCGAGCCGATTGGGTACATCGGGTGGGCTGCATCACCGAGCAAAGTGACCCGACCGTATGTCCACCTATTAAGTGGATCGCGGTCAACCATAGGAAACTCGAATACTTCCTCGGTCTGCTCTATGAGGGCTGGAATGTCAATCCAATCGAACGTCCAGTCAGCAAAGTGGTCGGCAAAAAGTGACTTGTCGACTCTGCGGTTCCAACCCTCACGGCCACGTAAACCCTGGGCCTCTTGATTGAGCTCGGCAATCCAATTGATGGTTTGCATGCCGTCTTCATCGGGTTCGGTGATTGGGTACGCCACAAACTTGTGCGGAAGATGGCCAGCCATGAACATTGAACGGTGCGTAAGAAACCCTGGACGGCGAGTCGCTGCTCGCCACAATATGTTTCCTGACCAGTGCGGATCGCCTTCATTCGGCACAAATTTTGTTCGTACAGTCGAGTGAATTCCGTCGCACGCAATGACTACATCGGCCTCGTCATGAATCACTTCGCCAGTGAGGCGGTTTTCTAATTCAACCGTTGCGCGCTCGGTTTCGCTGCCAATAGTGAAGTTCGTTAATGCATGAGCTGTTCGCAGTTCTTCGCGGCCGAGCCGTTCGGTTGCCGCATTAACCAGCAGCATCTGTAGCTTGCCACGATGCACCGAAAGCTGAGGTACTTCGTACCCTGCAGCAAGCCCGCGAGGCTCTTTCCATATGGCCTGGCCATACTTGTTGAAGAAAGCTAACTCACCAGTTTGCAGACCGATAGGCAGCAACTGATCGAGCAGGTCGAGTTGTTTGAGTACGCCCATTGCGTGGGGCAGCAGGTTGATGCCGACCCCCATCGGGGTAATTTCTCGAACTGATTCGTAAACCGTGACGTCGATACCTTGTTGATGAAGGGCGAGTGCCGTGACGCACCCTCCGATACCGGCTCCGATGACGATTGCGCGCATACGAACTATCATTACCGACTCGGCGTGTAGGGTTAAAACTGAGCTCAATCAGAGTTCAGGCGACTCGCTGCGACGTGTGGAAGTTTTTCCGCACGTTGATCGAACTTTGTTCGGTTTCCGCAGGATGGGGTCGCACCCATCTTTTGGAAGTTGAACAACATCATCATGTCATCACCTCGATCGGCGCGACCAGCGCCTCGCTCAGGCTCGCGTCCTACCGGCCTCGCCCGTCGTCAAAGTCGACCAGCGTCTTCATCCGGCCCACGTACAGGTGCAAAGCCCGACCTTTTTGCTTCGTTTGATACCGGAACCCCACCCGATCTCGATGCTTCATTTGCCGAGCTTGGTGTGCCAGCGAAGTTGGTCGACGAACTCATCAAGCAGGGGATTGACCAACCGTTTCCTATTCAGGCCGCCACGATGGCCGACTGTTTAGCTGGACGCGACGTGCTTGGCCGCGGTCGAACCGGGTCAGGCAAAACCCTTGCATTCGTGCTTCCGGTACTCACCCGGTTAGCCACATCGAAAACGCATCGTCGCCCTGGTCGCCCTCGTGCACTCATCTTGGTGCCCACCCGCGAATTGGCGGTTCAAATCAAAACCGTGATGGACCCATATGCGCACGTACTTTCGCTTACCTCTACAACCATTTTCGGTGGTGTTGGTGCAGCACCACAAATCAAAACCCTAAAAGCTGGGGTCGATATTGTCATTGCTTGCCCAGGTCGATTACTCGACCATATTGGGGCTGGGCATGCCATCCTTGACGGCATCGAGATTACGGTGCTGGATGAAGCCGACCATATGGCCGATATGGGGTTTCTGCCGAGTGTCAAGAAATTGATGGACCGAACACCTCGAAGCAGCCAGCGATTGTTGTTTTCGGCGACCCTCGACAACGGGATCGACGCATTGGTCGAGAAGTACCTTCAGAAACCGATTCTTCGCAGTGTCGACCCGCTCGAAGCAGTCGAAACCAAAATGACCCACCACGTGCTGCAGGTTCACGCCGACGATCGTATTCCGGTACTACGCGATCTTGCCGCTGCCCCCGGGCGAATTTTGGTCTTCACACGTACGAAACATGGCGCGAAGAAGTTAACCAAGACGCTCAGCGAATCTGGCGTTCCGGCAGTCGAGATGCACGGCAACCTCAGCCAAAACATTCGTATCAAGAACCTCGAGTCGTTTCGAAGCGGGGCATCAGCGGCGATGATTGCTACCGACGTTGCGGCTCGCGGTATTCACGTCGACGATATTGCTCTCGTCGTCCACTTTGACCCGCCGGTTGACCACAAAGCCTACTTGCATCGATCGGGTCGTACCGCCCGGGCCGGTGCAGAAGGAACTGTAATCACGCTTATGACAAGCCATCAGGCGGCAGAGGTTCGGGATTTGGCCAAGAAGGCTGGTATTTCTCCGACGGTAACCGGTGTCGAAGTTGGCCATCCGTTGCTCGAAGAGTTAGCCCCAGGGAAACGGGTATTTGTTCATACGCCGCCTCCCGCTGCGAGCCACGTGCAAGTACAGAACCCACCACGGGTGAAGTCAGATAGGGGAGCAAGTACTCGCGCTGCCAACCAAGCCCGCTCCGAGCGTTTCTACGACCCGCAAACCGGCGAACGGGTAGGTGGCCCCGAACGCGCTGGCGGCCTCGGTCGTTCCGGTGGTCAAGGTCGTTCTGGCGGCGCTGGTCGCCCCGTTGGTCCTGGTCGCCCCGGTGGGCAACGTCACCCCGACAGTGCTGGTCGTCCTGGTGCCGGTGCGCCTCGAACTGATCGAACCCCCCAGGGTCGCCCAGGTGCTTCGGGCCGTCCGAGTTCTAGCCCAAGTGGCAGCTCGAGCCCCAGAGGCAGTTCCAGCGCTGGAGGCGGGCAGGGCCGGCCAAACGGTCAGGGTCGTCCAGGTGGCGGGAACGGGCAGGGGCGTCCTGGCGGACCGAGTCGTGGCCCAAGCGGTGGTCCGAGTGGTGGTCCGAGTGGTGGATCTGGCCGAGGCCGCTAACCCGGCTACAACGCAAACCTGTGCCAGGTTGTCCTGGCACAGAACAGCGGAACATGGCACACGTCTGGCCCGGGCGGGTCACTCAGGCGGTCGGCCCATGCCTACCTGAGTTCGATCACTTGCGATGCCCTCGACAGCGCAATCGGCCGGTTTGACACTGCGATCACCGTCGATTCGGTGGCTGCCAGGCGATCCCACAGCACAATTTCGGTCTCAACATCGAGGGCGCTCGTGAGGTCGTCGAGTAACAGCAACTCTGGTCGCTGAACCAATGCCCGAGCAGCCGCGGCCCGTTGCGCCTGACCTCCAGAAAGTCGCACGCCTCCAGCCCCAATAAGCGTGTGGACACCCTGAGAAAACGATTTCACATCGTCGTCGAAAGCAGCCAAACAAATCGCGTCCCAGGGGTCATCGTGTGACCCGAGCAGCACGTTGTCGAGCAGGGTTTCAGAGAAAAGGTGCGGTATCTGCGGAACATATGCGCACTGAGGGGGAATGAAGAAAGCCGCCGGGTCGTGCACAACACTGGCGTTCCAACAAATTTCACCTGAGTCAATGCTAAGTAGACCAAGGATTGCCCGGAGCAATGAGGTTTTGCCGGTACCTACCGGGCCGCTAATAACGGTGAGGGTTCCTCGGTTAGCCGAAAATGAAACCTCAAGAAGCCCTCGGTCAGCGCAGGAAATGTCGTTGAGCGAAAGCTGTGTGAGGCGCGAACGTTGCGGTCGTTTCACCAGAGGCGCATCCGGCCCTCCTAACAGTGGAAGGGGGCGATGTTGGCTCAAGGCATCGGATGGTGCAGCGCCGACAGACGCTGGCATCATTGAGTCAAGGCGTTCCGCCGAAACCTCGAATCGCCGTCGGCCAACAATCAGCCCTCCTACCTTTTGAGGGAGCCAAATCAGGTTCACGGCGTATGCGGTAAACAATGCAATGTCACCCACATCCAACGTTCGGCGTGAGGCAACAATGAGTGCTAAACCAACACAGATGTCAACGGTGGTTCCATTCACTGACCAAAGTGCATCGGCCCAAGTTTGATCGCTCACCATCGCTTTCGACCGTCGGCCATTCAACTCATCGATACGACCCAAAACACCCTTGTTGGCCCCAGAAACTTTTACCGTTAACGACGCCCCGAATGCTGCAGCCAAAAAGTCGGTCGTGTCGCTCGTTGTTCGGCGTGACCGTTGTCGAAGTTTTCGTATGTGGTTGCCGGCGCGGTTGTTACCAAAACCGACGAGTAGTAGCGGTGCGACGGCAATAGTTGCTGCGAGTGGGTCAATCGAGGCAAGGATCGCGAGTGCGACAACGCCGTACATCAAGGCACCCAGCACATCGACCCAGTTGTCGACAAGCATCAGCATGTCGTGTGGGTCATCTCTGAGGCGGGCAACGGCGTCTCCGGAAGACGGAGCGGGCCGTCCCTGTTCGGTTCCACCGTTGGCCAATTGAGCGTGAAGCACATTGGCGCGAAGCAGGCTTTCGCTAGCTTCGAATGCGCGCATATATGTGCGGTGTCCGGCTCGAAGAGAAAGTGCCATGGCCGCCTCGGCGAAAACCATTGCTAGAGCAAACACAAAGAAGGAAACCGTAAGGCCCTGCCCAACAAGTTCGTTGTACGCCCGCCGAATGAGCCATCCGGGGATCAGCGGGTAGAAGAAAAAGGTGACCCAAACGGCGCTTCCCATCCAGAACGGGCGACGACGATAGTTAGCCATTCGCAGTGCTCGTCGTTCAATCATGACCGGGCTCCTAGTTCGGTTTCGAGCGCGGCATCGAGTTCGACCTCATTCAGATCGGTTGCCACCAAAAGTAACCGGGCAAAGTGAGAAGTTGGGTTGGCTACGAGATCAACTCGGCGGCCGAATTCGACGATGCGACCATCTGAAAGTACGGCAATGTCGTCGCAAACTGCGAGGGTCTCCAGACGATGCGCAATCACAACGCTTGTTCGGTGTGCGAGCAACGTCTGAGTTGCTTTCAGAATTTTTGATTGGGTTTCAGGGTCAATGCGCGAGGTTGCCTCGTCGAGAATAACCACGGACGGGTTTCGAACAAGGGCACGTGCCAACGCCAAGAGCTGGGCTTCTCCTGCAGAAAGCCCCGCCCCTCCAGAACGCGAAAGCAACTGCGCTTCGATTCCTTCTGGTTGATCGTTCAGCCAAGCGCCTAGGCCAACCGCCGTGAGCGCCCGAATAACCTCGTCGGGCGGCCGATCAGTAAACATAGTTACGTTGTCCTTAACCGACCCGGGAAAAAGCTGAACCTCTTGAGGGATCGACGTGACACGTTCCCGAAGGTCGCTTTCATCAATGGTTTGTAGGTCACTACCTCCGATAGTTACTCTGCCCACAGATGGGTCGAGAAGTCGCAACGCGAGGCGTCCAAGTGACGTTTTTCCTGAACCTGATCGGCCTACCAGACCAAGGGAACGGCCGGCGGCTACGGAAATAGATACGTCGTCTAAAACTGGTTCGTCGCCGTCGTCGTAGGTGTAGCTGACGGTGTGAAACGCGAGGTCAAGTGGTCCGTCTGGCAAATGCTGAGTTCGCTTCGGATAAATCTTTCGTTCCGACCGCAACGCCAGTACCCGGGTGGCAGATCCGGTCGCCCCCTGTATATCTTGTAGCCGCCAAGAGAGTTGCTCAATCGGCCCACGTACCGCCGTTGCAAAACGAACACCGAGCACGACGGTTCCGATAGAAACCGAACCCCTCGTGAACAAGTAGCCACCCCAGATAAGCATCGTTACTTCGCTGGTGATCAACGAAACCTTGATTCGACCCACCACGGTCATCATGGCCGTCGCACTTGCACCAACCGCTTGCACAATCCGTTCGCTGTGATGTGCCAGGCGTGCAACCGAGTGTGCGCCAGCCCCCAACGAACGAATGTCGTCGCTGCCACTTATACGTTCTTCTATTAGGCCACTCACCGCTGCTTTGGCATCACGCTGTTCCATGGCCTGGGGTAGTGCGGCATCGCGCTGAAACCACAACAGGCTCAAAGACACCGTCATGCACAGACCAAATGGGGCCGCCAACTTTGGTTCCATGACCAAGAGAACCAGCGTTGCAGCGATGGCCAAAGCAGCAATTGCAATGGCGCGGGCAACGAATTGAGAAATGAAAAGTGCCATGGCAGTGACGTCGTCGTCGGCTCGACTCACCAGGTCACCGCGGGTGTGATCTCGGTGGAATGCGAGGTCGGCGCTCAACACCTGTTCGGCAAGTTCGTGACGTAGTTCGTCAGTGATTCGCCAGGCCAGAGCGGTCGTCTTCCAGACCACAACAACCATTACGCCGGAGCTCAGCAGACCAAGTGCGACATAGGTCGACGCAAGTCGAACGAGTTGACTCGTTGGATCTTTTCGTACCGCAGCGTCAATGAAGCGTTGCAGCACAAGGGCGGAGGCGAGGGGAATTGCTGTTGCGACCGACAAAAAGGAGGCAAATTGGGCCAGTGTTTGGCGGTGTGGTTGAAGCAATCTGGCAAAAAGTTGCCATGACGACGTTGCGTCCGGATAATTTTTAGGGCGTTCCTTGCCACCCCGCCCCGTCGTACCCATTTCCTCAGGGTAGCGATTACTTAGTGACATCTCGGGCGAATTTTTTGGATATGGCGTCGGATGCTCTGCGAGCGCTTATCCTTGAGGGCTTGAACGCCGAAACTACTCCCGTGGGTTTTTCTGATCTTGGGCTTCGACCCGAGTTGTTGAAAGCCCTCACCGCTCTTGGCTACGAAGAGCCAACCCCTATTCAACGCGAAACCATCCCGCTACTACTTCAGGGGCGTGACCTCGTTGGCCAGGCTGCAACAGGCACCGGAAAAACGGCCGCGTTTGCCCTACCTATTTTGCAACTCATTGAGCGGTCGCAGGGAAAGCCCACACCGGTTGCTTTGGTGCTCGTCCCGACCCGCGAGCTTGCAGTCCAGGTTTCAGAAGCTATGTACAAGTACGGTCGCGAACTTGGTGCACAGGTCGTGCCGATCTACGGCGGTCAGCCCATTGGCCGTCAGCTTCACGCTCTGTCGGGTGGAGTGCACGTTGTGGTGGCAACCCCGGGTCGGGCGCTCGATCACATTGCTCGACGAACCCTCAACCTCGGTACCGTGCAAATGGTTGTACTCGATGAGGCCGACGAAATGCTCGACATGGGCTTCGCCGATGACATCGAAGAGATATTGCGGGCCACACCAGTTGAACGACAGACGGTCTTGTTTTCAGCAACCATGCCGCCCCGAATTACGGCAATTGCGAAACGTCATCTGCGCGACCCGCTGAAGATTCAGATTGGCCTCGGCGACACGAAACCGGGAAAGGCATTGGTGCGCCAAACCGCTTACATCATCCAGCGGTCCCACAAGCCCGCGGCACTTGGGCGAATTCTCGATATCGAAGCACCAACCGCAGCTCTCGTTTTTTGTCGAACCCGAACCGAGGTAGACGACCTCACCGAGACTATGACCGGACGTGGATACCGGGCCGAAGCTCTACATGGCGGTATGAGTCAAGAACAGCGTGATCGGGTGATGGGTCGGTTGCGAACCGGTGCCGCCGAACTACTGATTGCAACCGATGTTGCCGCCAGAGGGCTCGATATCGATACCCTCACGCACGTCGTCAACTATGACGTGCCGGCCGCGCCGGAATCATATGTACACAGAATAGGTCGTGTCGGTCGGGCTGGGCGTGAAGGTATTGCGATCACGTTGGCCGAACCAAAAGAGCAGCGACTTCTTCTGAATATTGAGCGCCTTACAAAACAGAAGATCGTGTTAGAGAAAGTTCCGACCGTGGCCGACCTTCGGGCCCGCCAAATCGAGATCACGATTGCGACGGTTAAAGAAGCACTCGACGATGAAGACCTCGAAAAGTACGCAGTCGTTATCGATGCGCTGACCGAGGTAGCCGATTTGCGTGCAGTCGCGCTTGCTGCGATCAAACTTGCTCACGCTGCGACCGGCGCAACCGTTGACGAACGCGAAATTCCCGACGCCAGTCGCAACGATCGTCCATCGAACCAAAAACCTGGTCGGCCTCAACGCGATTCCGATCGCGGATTCGACCGTGGTGGCGACCAAGGCTTTGACCGTGATAGCCGGGGTAGTGGTTCGTCTGGTCGGCACGATACTTCCGACGTTGCGTCCATTTTCGTCGGACTTGGACGCGCCGACGGTATTCGTGCCGGTGACCTCGTTGGCGCAATTGCTAACGAATCGAACCTGAGCGGCCGAGAAATCGGGCCCATCAAGATTTCGGAACGGTTCTCGGTGGTCGGGGTACCTTCGGGGGCGGCACGCCAGGTAATCGAAGCCCTTTCGCAAACCACGATCAAAGGCAAACGGGTCAAGGTACGCCCGTTTGTTGACGACGGTCGCAGTCGCTGAACCTACTGCGAGCAGTTAGTCCCTTACTAAGGGACTAGATCCGCGCAGTAGGTTACGCACGCATGATCGGGCAGGCCTGTTGTCCTGGTGGTGATGTTCAGCCGCCCAGTCGGTAGGCCCTTCAACGGTGGCCCACTCTTTGAAAGAGTCCGAAGGACCCCGTGGTACGCAAAGCGCGCTGGGCCCCCGAAGATGAGGAGGTCACCAGAACGAAGTTCGATATCGGTAAACGGGCCTGTTCGAGTGTTGGCATTTCCGAATCGAAACACACAAGCATCACCCACGCTTAACGACACGACGGGGTCGTTAGTCAGTTCATCCTTATCTTGATGAAGACCCAGTTTTGCCTGACCGTCGTAGAAGTTGACGAGGGCCACATCGGGTGTGTACTTACGGTTGTGCTCGAATGCATCTGTCACGGCGCGCTGTGCCAGAGAGAACAACCAATCGGGCAGCGGAGCAACCGACTGACCTTCGATGTTGTTTGGTTGGTATCGATACGGAACCCATTGCCATCCGAGGCACAGGGTTTGAACCGACATCGCGCTTCCATTCGGAAGTTTGAGGCGTTGCAAAGCACCCGGTTTCGTTTGCCATTTCAGCCACTCGTCAACAATGTGTTGCTGCAGATCAATATCGAGCCAATCGGGGAAGTGCCAGGCCCCGGGAACCACTTCGGCTTTCATTCGCCCAAACGGCAGCGACGACTGTTGAGACGGCACTGTTCAATCTTAGGTAGGGCGGGTTCGAGGGGCAGACTTGTCAACGAACGCGGCCAAGCGCTCCTTCGATGCTGGTTGGGTGTTGACGATCCCGGCAATGACAGCTTCGGCGTATGCAGCATCTAGACCCGACATGTTTTGAAGATGCGAGATTGCCGAACAAATCGCAAAGTTTGACAGGGGAGGGTTCTGTGCAGCCAGACGAGCGATTTCGTATGCCTTTTCTTCACTGTTATCGACAAGATACTGGGCTAGGCCAACGTTGACGGCTTCGTCGCCTTGGTAAATGCGACCCGTAAGCATCATGTCGATCATTCGGGCCTTCCCCACGAGATCGGCGACGCGAATGGTCGCACCACCGCCCGTGAATAAACCGCGCTGACCTTCGGGTAGGGCAAAGTAAGTAGATCGATCAGCAACTCGAATGTGAGCAGATGATGCCAACTCAAGCCCACCACCAACGACGGCTCCTTTGAGCGCTGCAATGATCGGTACTCCGCCGTATTCCATTTTGTTGAATGCCTCATGCCATCGCATGCACACAAACATAAAATCGGCGGCACTTCGGTCTTCGCGATGATGCTCCACAAGATCAAGCCCAGCGCAGAAATGATCGCCTTCAGCCTTGAGCACAACCGCACGAGCACCCATTCGAGGCAGATGAGAAAAGATATCGATCAACTCTTCGATCGTCACTATGTCTAGAGCGTTTCGTTTAGTTGCACGACTGAGAGCGACCGTTACGATGCCATCACCGTCGATAGATACCGTCGTGTTTCGCAGTTCGAAGTCTTCAATTGTTTTGATCTTGATTCCTTAAGGTTCGCGCTGTTAAATGAATGGCAGGTCGACAAGTTTGCCGGTTTTTGTTCCGGTTGATAGGGCGACCGAAACGCTTTGACCTGCTGTTGCATCAACGCTGACAAGGGCAAACCCGATGTTTGCTTCCAATCGGTAAGACCAAATGATGTTGGTCAGATCACCGATCTTTTTGCCATTCATCAGGATGTCAGACCAAGTGAACACGGCCGTGGCTCGATCTTGGCCTTCGAAAATGACGCCTAGCTGATGGCGTTTCGGCCCATCTGCCTTGATTTCGTCGCAGGGCCTCGATGCCAATCGTGTCGTCGGGAACATCGAGATCGACGTAGCGCTCCATACGAATTTCGAACGGGTTCGTTTCGTCGTCGGTGTCACCACCCCATGACAGCAAACCACTTTCGATACGTTCGTGAACGTTGGGGTTGCCGGGCCCAATATCCCACGGCTTGCCCGCTTCTTTGACGATGTTCCAGAGCTGGGTGCCGTTACTGCCATCCATCAAATAAATCTCAAAGCCTCCTTGTTTTGACCACCCGATCTGGCGACAACAACCGGGATAGCTTCTACTTCAGCTTCACGAAACCAAAAGTACTCCGTTTCGGGTGGTTGGTGGCTACCATTCACCGTTGATATGCAGTTGATTATGGTCGATGCGCCAGGTTGGCTGCTATCAGAGATATATCTGAGTAGCACGGACAGATGCCATGCGCTACGGTGACGGTCGTCACTCTCAATGCAATGGGCTCCACCACCACCATCCATCTAAGGGGAAAAATGAGAAAACCTAGAATTCAAGGCGCAGAAAACCTCGGCAAGCTAGAAAAAGGCTTGGTCAACTCGTACGTTGATGGCAACCTTTCGCGTCGAGATCTTCTTGTACGTGGAAGCATTATGGGGCTGAGCGCTACGTTCCTCGGCTCGGTTATTGCCGCTTGCGGCAGCGACAAAAAGGCCGCAGACACGACCGTCGCTGGAGATGCACCGACAACTGACGCAGCTTCGACCGATGCACCGACCAGTGATGCGCCGACCAGCGATGCCCCAACCACAGAGGCAGCCGCAACACCAGCAGCCGGTGCAATCAAAGACGGTGGCACGCTGCGCGTTGCGACCCAGCGCCCTGGTGGGCCTATCGACCCGGTCGCCATGGACAACCTTGGTTCGTACACGATTGCTACTACTGCTTTCGAGTACCTGTGCGGCAAGGGCGAGGGCGCAGCAATCGCTCCGATGCTCGCCGAATCATGGTCACCCAATGCCGACGGTAGCGAGTGGACGTTCAAACTTCGCCCGGGCGTCAAGTGGCACGACGGAACCCCCGTCACCTCGGCCGACGTTGTCGCTACCATTGAACGCCTCCTCGTTGGCAACCTCAAAGCCTATGTTGCCACCGGTGGAGCCACTGCAGTCGATGCGACCACGGTGAAGGTCAAGCTGCTTCTGGCTGACGGGCAATTCCCGTACCAGATGTCGATCTACAACCCTCAGTCTTTGATTACGCCAGCTGCCTACAAGACCGGCACCACGCTTGATGGTCAGCCAGCCGGAACCGGGCCATTCAAGCTCGAGAAGTATGACGTCGCTGTTGGCGCAACATTCGTTCGCAACGACGACTGGTGGGGCGGCAAGCCAAAGCTTGACAAAGTTGAGTTTGTGTTCTCCGATGACATCGCAACCCAAATCACTGGCGTGCTCGGCGGTCAAGCCGATGCGATCGTGTTGTTCGCAGTCGTCGGTGGTGATGCCCTCTTGAACAATCCTGACGTTGAAGTCGAATCGATTCCTGGTGCGGCTCATCGCCAGCTTTGGATGAACGTTCGCGAAGGAACCTTCACCGACGTTAAAGTTCGCGAAGCCGTCGCTTTGGGCATCAACCGTAAGGAACTTGTTGATGTCGTACTTAAGGGCCGTGGTCAGGTGGCAAACGATCATCCAGTCGCCCCGTCGTATGAATTCTTCGATAGCTCACAGCCGCAGCGTGAACGTGACATCGAAAAGGCAAAGGCACTACTCAAGGAAGCTGGAAAGGAAGGGCTCGCTGTAACTATGGCGGTTCCGAAGTTGCAAGAGATTCCGCAACTTGCCGAATTGATTCAGACACAGCTCAAAGACATCGGTATGGTTGTCACTCTCAATGTAATAAGCACCGATACTTTCTATGATTCGTGGTGCAAGGTGTACGACTCGAAGAAAGAGCCTGCAGGCTGTGACGGCGGTGTCGAATTCGGCATCGTTGACTACGGCAATCGCGGAACACCCGATGTGTACTTAGTAAAGGCATACAAGACTGGCGAATGGAACTCTGCGCATTACATTTCCGAGCCATTCAATGCTGCCGTTACGAAGTATCAGGGTTCACTGACACTGGAAGATCGTAAAACTGCGATCAAAGATGTGCAGGCTATTGCCAACGCGGACGTGCCCTACGTGATTCCTTACTTCTACGACACCCTGACGGCTCGTAAAAAGAACGTCGCTGGAATCGTTGCAACTGGGTTGGGCCATTTTTACCTCGGTAACGCTGGCTTCACGGCCTAAACCGGTGCCCGTTATGGGCATGTACTACCAATGAGATGACGATGACGGCGCAGAACTGCGCCGTCGTCGTTTTCTTGTGGACATTTTGTAGAAACTTCTCTCAGCAGTCCAAAGGGTGCGATGCAAAAGTTCATTCTTCAACGGTTAGCTTCGATACTTGTCACCATGTGGCTGTTGGCGACCATTGTGTTTATGCTGGTAAACGTTCTACCCGGCGATGTGGGGCGCAAAGTGCTCGGCCCGTTTGCACCGCAGGAAGAAGTTGTGGCGTTCAATCAGCGCCTCGGTACCGACAAACCACTGGTTGAGCAGTATGCAAAGTCAATCAAACGTATTTTCACGCTTGATTTTGGAACCTCGTATCAAACCAAGTCGGCTGTTTCGAAGATCATTTTCCCGGCACTGGGTCGCTCGGCGAAACTTGCAGTTTTAGCCTTTGTAGTGACGATTCCGATTTCGATCTTTGCCGGAATCTATGCGGCAAGACGAAAAGATAAGTTCGCTGATCGTCTCATTGTTAACGCGGGTCTTGCATCATCATCAATTCCTGAATTCGTGACCGCAGCGGTGCTACTCGCGTTGTTCGCAGTTCAATTCAAGTTAGGAAAAGCATTTGCGAACCCTCCTGACGGTACCAGCCTGGTCGGGCAGCTGAAGTACCTTTTCTTACCTGCTCTAGCGATGGCGGTTGCCTATTTCGGCTACATCGCGCGAATGACTCGCTCTGGTGTCATCAATGCTTTGAGCGCCGACTACACGCGAACCGCCACTATGAAGGGTCTACCGAAAGGCAAGGTCATGCGAAGTCACATTTTGCGCAACGCCTTGGCACCTACAATAACTGTAATAAGCGTGCAGATTGGTTATCTTATCGGTGGAATCATCGGTGTTGAGAAGGTCTTCAACTATTCGGGCCTTGGTTCAACGATGCTCGGGGCGGTCGGTGCAAAAGATGTACCGGTTCTTCAAGGGGCTGTGTTGTTAGTTGGTTTGGTTTACATGGTGTCGACCCTTTTGGCCGATTTACTCATTGCATACCTGAACCCTCGGGTTCGATTGGACGGCAAATAAAATGAGCGAAGTACTGACCCTCGCCCCCGACGCCACAGAGGCACCGATCGTGAGCGAACGAAAGCAGGCACGTCGAGAAAACTGGAGACTGATTCGAAAGCGTCCCGCGTTCATCATCGGGATAGTCATCTTGAGTTTTTGGGTTGTTTGTGCTGTTCTCGGCTCAGCTATAACCCCGCATGACCCGCTCGATTTTCGGGCCGGATCACACCTCTCGCCCCGGGCCGAATTTCCGTTCGGTACCGATGCAACCGGACGCGACGTTCTCTCACGAGTGATGGCTGGGGCGCGCGATGTGCTGCGTATTGCACCGGTTGCAGCACTTCTTGGTGTGATCTTCGGCGTCATCCTCGGCATGATGATGGGCTATCTGCGAGGGTGGTTTGACACGATTGCGAGCCGTATCGTCGAGTCGTTCTTGGCCCTACCAGTAGTGCTCATTGCGCTGCTCGCAGTCACCACGCTTGGCCGTTCATCGTGGGTCGTGATTGGCGTGGTAGCCGCACTATTCACGCCTGTTGTCGCTCGAACCGTTAGGTCCGCAGTACTTGCCGAACGAGACCTTGACTACGTCACATCGGCAAAATTGAGGGGCGAATCCAACCTTTTCATTATGTTCCGCGAGGTGTTGCCAAACGTTATGGGGCCGATCATTGTCGAGTTGACCGTCCGCGTCGGCTACGCAGTGTTCACTGTTGCGACGCTTTCGTTTCTCGGGGCAGGGCCTCCTCCTCCGTCACCCGACTGGGGTGCGCAGGTGAGTGAGAACTACAACTCGATCATTTCGGGTTTTTGGTGGACCGTATTTTTTCCGGCCATGGCGATTGCCAGCCTGGTCATTGCGGTCAATTTGATAGCTGACTCGGTTCAGTCAGTGATGGAGGCATCATGAGTTCGACAACTCATTCCGTGGAGTCAGGCGCTGGCGCTCTTGCGACCATTCCTGCAGCGCTTGCCGTCGAAGGTCTCGAGGTCGCCTATACGGTGCGAGGGATCGATCGGGCTGTGTTGCGCGGGGTTTCGTTCTCTATCGCCCCCGGAGAAACATTTGGTTTGGTCGGCGAGTCGGGGTGTGGAAAGTCGACGTCGGCGTACGCGGCGCTTCGATATCTTCCGAGTAACGGCAAGATTTTAAAAGGCCGGGTGATGGTCGACGGCAATGACGTCACCAAAATGACGACTGACGAACTGCAAAGGTTTCGGGCGAAAGATGCTTCGATGGTCTACCAAGACCCGGCCCAGGCCATGAACCCGACATTACGTGTTGGTCGACAACTCATCGAGAGTTTCACCTTGCTGGGGCAAAGTAAGCAGGAGGCACTTTCGTCTGCGCTTGAAGCACTTCGCAAGGTTCGAATCGCTGACCCGGCGCGGGTCATGGATCGTTACCCCTTCCAGCTTTCGGGCGGTATGCAACAGCGGGTGGTAATCGCCATGGCGCTCGCATGTGACCCGAAACTTTTGGTTCTTGACGAACCAACGACGGGCCTCGATGCGACGGTGGAAGCTGAGGTGCTTGATTTGGTTCGGGTGCTCAGTCAGGAAAGTGGTTGCGCGGTTCTACTTATCGCACACAATCTTGGCATCATCCGAGCGCTCTGTGATCGGGTAGGTGTTATGTATGCTGGCAAAATCGTTGAACAAGGCCCGAGTAGCCAAGTCTTCGACGATCCGCAGCACCCCTATACGGTTGGCTTGTTGCGGTCACTTCCCCGGCACGGTGTTCGAAAAACCGAACGTGCTCTTACTACCATTCCTGGGATTCTTCCCCTTATCGGAACATCGCTTCCGACGTGCGTGTTCCTGGATCGATGCCCGATCGCAAGCGATACGTGTCGAACAGTAGAGCCGCCGTTTGTCGCGGTTGGATTCGCTGGTGCATCTGGTGTCACCGGAGAGCGATTTACGCGTTGCCACCATCCTGAGCGCATCAAGGAGATGAAAGAAGAGGTCACACAGGTGCCGATCAGTGTGTTGGCGCCTTCGGAGACTCAGCCCAACGTGCTTGAGTTGAGTCACGTATCCAAGACGTTCCGGCAACGCAGCGTTTCTGTGCCTGCCTTGGTTGACGTCGAACTTGGCTTGTCTGAGGGCGAAACATTGGGCATCGTTGGCGAATCAGGCTCGGGAAAATCAACGCTGGCCAAAGCGATGCTTGGTATTGAAACGGTCGATGCCGGCGGTGTGGTGTCGATGGGCGGAACGGCAGTCCCTTCGCCAACCGGTTCGCGTTCTGCCGAAAACAAGCGGTCGATGCAGATGGTGTTTCAAAACCCGGACTCGGCACTCAACCGGTCGTGGTCAGTTCGTCGAATTCTCATGCGAAGCGTCGAAAAACTTACGGGCGTGAAAGGCGACGAGGCGAACAAACGAGTCGAGGCATTGGCTGCGCACTTACGGCTTACTCCACGCCATCTCGACTTAAAACCACGTCAACTTTCTGGTGGTCTCAAACAGCGGGTTGCCATCGCACGCGCATTTGCGGGCGACCCTCGCATTGTTGTGTGCGATGAACCAACCAGTGCGCTTGACGTATCAGTTCAGGCTGCCATTCTCAATTTGCTCGCCGACCTACAGGCCGAGCAGAAGACGAGTTATGTGTTCATCACCCACGACATGGGGGTTGTTCGTTATCTCGCCGATCGAATCGCGGTGATGTACCTCGGGCGAATCCAAGAAGTTGGCGACACCGATGACGTATTCAACGGCCCCAACCATCCGTATACCGAGGCGCTACTTTCAGCCATTCCAAGTGTTGACGGTGAAGAAAAGGTTCGCATCCGGTTAGAGGGCGAGATCCCTTCACCGGCAAACCCACCAACCGGTTGCGTGTTCCATCCTCGGTGTCCACGGGCGATCGCTGGAGTCTGCGAGGTTACTGAGCCGCCGCTTCGGGAAGTATCGCCTGGTCATTCGATGCGCTGCCATATCCCGATCGAGACGCTCATCGAACTACAACGCAAACCGATGCAAAGGTGACACGACCGAGCACGCAACAGTTGCCGGTTCGTCATCTCGAGACCCGGGGCCTCTGGTCTGAATCGAAACCCGGTCACTACCTGGTTCGGTGCAGGGCGCGCGAAGGAAGTTCGCCATACGTTTTTTCATGAGCGGCCGAAAACCGTCCGAGATGACTGAAACCCCAATCGGTAGCTATGGCTGAAACCGTGACCTGATGGGGCGAACCAGACAGTAGATCTCTATGTGCGCCTTGCATTCGAATACTCGCAAGATAGCGCAGCGGTGTGGTTCCCAGTTCACTCGAAAAACCTGCCTGTAACGATCGAACGCTGCAAAACGACGCCGTGGCGAGCGAGGCAACGGTCCAACTGTGGCGGGGAGATTCCCGTATGAGTTCTACAGCTCGGGTGACGCTCGGTAGCGGCGCCCGATGCGCTGGGGCCGCTAGCTCTTCGCTGTACCGGTGGGTGACACAACACAGCAACGCGTTTGCCACCATTTCGACGTACGGTTTCGACACCATTGGAACCGCAGCGAGAGTGGCAATCGTTCTCGGATTCCGAAGCGCCTCAGTGAATGCCCAAAAGGTGGCACCTGGTTGAGAGGTGAGATCGAGGTTCGGTGCGAAATCGACGGTGTCAGAAACCGGTCTTCCCAAAAGCGCAGATAGGTGCCGTTCCAGTGCGATCGCTTTGAATTTGAGCAACCAAATGACGGTCTCGCCTTGAAGACACGTAAGCGTGGTCTTGTCGTCAGGTCGGTAGATCGCCGCATTGGTAGGTGAAGCAAAAATTTCACCTGACCGAGTCGTTGAACGAAGTTGACCGACGAGGGGCGCACGTACGTGGTACGAACCCAATTCATCGTTTTTTACCGCTATCTCACCGCCTAAGGAAACCCTACCGACCGTCAGGGCATCGAGCACCGCGACGTTGATCCCCCAGGAAAATGGAGACGTACCTATTGAGGTGTATCGGTGTGGGAAAAACAGGGCAGAGGAAATATCTAGCGCTTCGAAAGGATCCAATGTAAAAATATTAAGCGTCGAATAGTCGCTTTCCCCACTACTGGCAGGTTGTTCAGTCGCTGAAGGTCCGGGGCGGGCAGTGTAGGCCATTGCTGCGTCACGCGCCATGAAAGGTCCTTGTTGTGCACACAAATCCTGAAAGGCAAAGAATACTTTGATTGACCGTGCTGCGTACGTTGTCACGTAAATCGGATTTATTTCTACGTATATTGGATAGCGCAGCGTTTAGTATGAATTTAGGATTGAGGTGTTAATGCAGCGTTGCCGTTACCCCTCAGCGGCAACGTTGCACTCCGCTTTCTGTTGCTTGGCCGCCTTTCATTCGGTTGCGGTCGTTGCGAACTGAGGCAACACGCCGACCTGTCGACAGTTGGGCGGTGTCGAACTTAACCGGCTCGGTGTAGTTGTAGAACCCGCTTCGGGTTGTTCTAATTAGCTGGCGATTGCCACGATGGCTGCTTCCGGTCGACGACCGGGTTCGTCGACGCCGGGTCGCACCTGGCGCTCGATTTCCGTGAAGCCGGCCCGCTGCAGTCGATCAGAGAGGTCGTCGATTGGCCAGTAGTACGCCTTTGCGACAGCGTGTTGGAACTCCACGAGGTTTTCGCCGTTGAAAAACCCTATGACCAGTGCGCCTCCGGCTGTCATCACCCGTCGCAGCTCTGTAAGCACGCTGTCAATATCCATCGGTGCGAAATGGATGAGGGAGTACCAGGCCAGAATTCCGGCGATGGAACCGTTGGACGTAGGTAGTTGTTGCATTGAGCCGAGCTCATACCGGCCCTCGGGAAAGGTCGAGCGGGCGTGGTTGATGAATTCGGGAACGATGTCGATTCCCATGGCATTTACGCCGAGCGCTCGCAGAAGTTCGGTGAGATGACCCGGCCCGCAGCCAACGTCGAGCACGGTTCCGGACTGGATTGATAGGTGACGGTTGATGAGGTCGAGGTCGTCGGGGTGCATATGGGTGCTGCTCCCGAAGAGCGCGATGTACTGATCCGCCATGTTTGCGTACGCCGGGCGAACCAGTTCCATCAACGGGGATCTTAAACGGTGCATCGACGAAATGGAAAGTCCTCCTTGACATGATACAGACCTGTCTCTATTATTGAGGGATCCAAACAACCCGAAGGACAATCATGAACAGCAACCAGAAGACAGCAGTAATCACCGGCGGAACTTCAGGCCTCGGCGAAGCAGCCTCCTATGCACTCGCAAAAGGCGGATGGCGAGTCTTGATAGTTGGACGTGACCAGACTCGTGGTGAACGGGTAGCTGGCGCTGCCGGGAATGGTGCAACATTTTTTGCGGCCGACTTATTTTCGCTTGCAGACGTGCATCGTCTCGGTGAGGCTCTTCGAGATGTTGCCCCAAGGATTGATTTGCTCGTAAATAATGCCGGCGGGTCATTCCAAAAAGATCAGAGAACCGTTGATGGTCTCGAGCGCACCTTTGCGCTTAATGTTGCCGCTGCTTTTGCGCTGAGCGAGGCACTTCTCCCATCGCTCGAACCAGCACAGGGCCGAGTGCTGAACATCACTACGGGCGTTCCCAAGCGGTCCAAGGCAACGATTGAAGAACTATCGGGGATCAAAGCCGGAGCTGGTATGCAGTCATACATTCGCAGCAAGCTTGCAGTCATTGCATTAACGCAGGAACAAGGAAAGCATTTCGCGACTCGCAATGTAACGGCGGTCTCCCTTCACCCCGGTATCATTCCCGGAACCCGCTTCGGTGGCGAAATGCCAAAGGCAATGTTGGCCGTGGGCGGTTTCATGACGAAACTGATCGGCCAAGCAACCACTCTCGATGAAGCAGCGGCAAGGTTCGTCAAGATCGGCACCGAGCCAGTCGAAAACGGTGGCTACTACAAGCAAGGCAAACTCAGCCCCGTCCCCTCGGCGCTCAACGATGCTTTCTTCGGGCAAAGCCTTTGGGCAATGCTCGAGACCCTCGTGATTCAAAAGTAGACAGAACTGTCTCCTCTTGCGATAGTTTGACTATGAAGCGAAGTCAAGCCATCGAGGCTTGACGAGAAAGTGTTAAAGGAGCCAAAGGTGTCAACCACCCTTTCAGCTAAGGAACGAATACTGGCCTCTGCTGCCGAGCTGTTTTATGAGCGGGGTTTCCGGGCAGTCGGGATCGACACAATCATAGAGCATTCCGGCGTCGCAAAAATGAGTCTCTACCGTAATTTTCCGACCAAAGACGACCTCATCATCGCCTACCTAAACGCAACAAACGAATTGTTTTGGGAGCGGGCCAACGCTTCGCTGACCGCAACCAAACTCTCGCCAATCAAACGGCTGGAAACGTTCTTTGACGGTACACAAGCCTTCGCTATAAGTCCTTACTGTTCCGGCTGTACGTTCATGATGGCTAGCTCGGATTTCCCAGAACTCGATCACCCGGTACATCAGGTCGCAACAACACATAAGCGACAAGTCATTGATCAATTCGAACGCTTAGCTCGTGAAGCAAAACTCGTTAGACCGAAGGTTGTTGCTCAACAACTACTCCTCCTGCTCGACGGCTCACTCGGAGCTGCCCGAATGTTTGGCCCTCATGAAACAAACCCAGCACGAGCTGTCGGTGGGGCTGCACGAGCGATTATTCAAAACGCATCTCGCACGACCAAAAAAATCGCGTAACTAACGCAAACCTTGAACCGAAAACGGTTCACCTCTGACTAATAGAAAGTAACTTGACATGCAAATTCCTGAAACCGCAAAAGACGTCGTAAATTCTGGCCGACTCGCCCACCTGGTCACGATCAATCCGGATGGTTCTCCGCAGGTAACCATCGTTTGGGCTCGCTGCGATGGCGATGAAATCGTTGTCGGCAAACTTGCCGAAGACAAAAAGACCGCAAACATACGTCGAGACAATCGAGTGTCGCTTTCCATCGAAGCGGATGGTAACCAATACGGGATGACTAACTACCTCGTTGTCGAAGGTACAGCCACTATCACTGAAGGCGGGGCACCAGAACTGTTGCACGAACTTGCGCAAATTTACGTCGGGCCCGGAACGAAATTTCCGCCGATGGACAACCCTCCCGCTGGTTTTGTTATTCGAATCACCCCAACCAAGATTCGGGGAATGGGTCCGTGGGGGACCACATTCTGAACCGAGCGAAGTCGTAGTGATGCCGGGCCTAGTTGCCAGCGTCAAGCAGAAATGTCAGAAAAGGGTTCCCGTCGAGGTCGATTGTAACTTATAGTTGCAAGCAGAAGGGGAGTACCCCAACCACTGTGCTTTCGTCAATACGTCACTCCCATGGGTGACCGGAAGCTCGGCTAGCAAGTTTTCGTTTGTGAGGCTGTCGTCCTCATCGAAATCGTGTTAGCGGGGGAGACCTTCGAAATGACAACATGTCTTTCGAAAGGTCAGTCTTCATGCAACGTGCGCTACTTGCTGAATTGCAAGCTCAACGGGCTTATCCCAGCATCACCATTCTGTTCAATACCAGCAACGGTGTGAATCCTGAGCCCGCCCAGCTAGCTACCGCTATGGGTTTCGTGCGTGATGCAGACTATCGGCTACGCGATGAAGTTACTGACGCGGTGCGAATCCGGATGGTAGAGACACTTACGGATTTGGTAAAGCAACAAACGAACGTTGCTGCGCCCCACGCAATCGCAATCTTTGTTTCGCCCAACAGCAACGGTGCCGTTCGCCTGGCGAAGTCGGTAACCGAGCGGGTCATTATCGATGAAACCTTTGCGACGCGTGACCTAGTCGCCGACCTCAATCGGACGGCACTTTATCGAGTCATGACGATCAGCGATCAACGTGCACGAATGTTCCTTGGGAGTCGCGAACGACTGGTTGAGGAACTGACTGAACGTTGGCCTCTGGTCAGATCTGACGAGGCAAGCGTGGCCACATGGGGAACCATGCTGACCGCTGCGCTGCGAGAAGAACAAGAGGCTGCCCCGTTGCCGATTGTGTTTGCCGGTGTCGCCCGTTCTGTGCGACGGGCCCTTCCGGATGCAACCACATCAACGATTGGAATCATCCCTGGGAATCACGACAAAACCGGTTGGAGCGGGTTGCATCACCTGGCCTGGCCGTTGGTTACCGACTGGCTCCGAACCGATAAGAGTCGTGCGCTCAGTCTGCTTGAAGAAGCTCGATCGCAACGGCGATATGCGGGCGGCCTTGAAGAGATTTGGCCTCTGGCTGCAGAGGGTCGGGTCGAACTGCTTGTTGTCGAAGAGAGCTTCGCTGTAGCGGCAATGCTCGATGGCAGAGGATTCACACGTGTGAGCGATCCGGCTGCTACTGGAGTGATCGACGACATCGTTGACGAACTCATCGAAGTGGTCTTGTCGAAGGGGGGAAGCACCGTCTTTGTACCGGATGGCGATCTTGCAGCCAACGCCTGCTTGGCAGCGATCTTAAGGTTCTGATGCAACAATCGCTCTCTGGCTCAATGGATACATCGCAAGCGTTTCGATGCTGCTGCTGATTGGTACGTTCGCCCTCGCTTCCGTTAGCTGTGCTCTGTTCGGGCAACGAGTGGGGCGGTGGGTGTTTGGATTCGTTGCGTTACCTCTCGCTGCTGCTAGTGGCCTTTGGTCTGAAGGCCGCTGTCCTTCCGTTGTTCTTTTGGCTTCCCGATGCCTACCCAACAGCTCCCAGCCCAGTCGCAGCGATTTTTGCCGGGCTACTGACAATAATCGGGGTGTACGCCTTGATCCGAACCGAGACACTGCTCTTCCCAGGAGGACAGCGAACAGTGTTGTTAACCGTTGCTGACTTGTCGATGATCGTTGGTGTTCTTGGCGCAATTGCCCAGTCCGACATGAAGCGAATCATCAGCTTCCATATTATTAGCCAAATTGGTTACATGGTCATGGGCCTTGGCATCGGCGGTTCCGCAGCGATCGCTGCAACGGTGTTTTACATGATCCACCACATCCCAACCAAGACCTCGCTCTTTCTCATCGAAGGCATTATCGAGCGGAGCACCGGTACCTCGAACCTTGATCGAATCAGTGGCCTGCTTTATCGATCCGGACCGTTTGCGATGTTGTTCTTGGTTCCAGCTCTCAGCCTTGCGGGAATTCCTCCGTTCTCCGGCTTCATCGCCAAGCTTGCGCTGTTGACGGCTGGGTTCGAAAACAAGCAATGGGTGATTGTGTCTGTCAGTCTGCTGGCCAGCATTCTGACGCTTGTGTCCATGACCAAGATTTGGGTTGGCGCCTTCTGGGGCAGCGTCGAGTCACGCATCTCTGTTGCCCAGCCAGGACCACTACGGATTTCACCGTTTATGTCGCTGGCCACAATCTGCGTTGTTGGTTCATCGGTACTCATCGCTGTGTTTGTTGGCCCGTTGTATGCATATTGCGAGGTAGCGGCTGAAGAACTTATGAAACCCATGTCGTATGTGAACGCAGTGTTGTCAAAATGAGGGGCCTTTCGAACCGCTTTGCGGTTTCATCTTGGCGTCTTGGGACAACGTCGTTGTGTGTAGTGGTGTGGTGTGGTGTGGTGTGTGGGGCGAAACCTCACCGACAAATGTCGCAACTGGACTCTTGGTGACCTCGCTGGCACTCTGGCTGTCAGCTTCGGCATCTCGGGAGGATGGTCTTCGCCAACGGTACCGAATCTCGCCGGTTGGCCTGATCAGATTGACTGGCCAATTCATTCGGTTGCTGTGGCTGTCGAATTGGGCCGTCGCTCGTACCATTATCCGCCCCACGAAAGATTTGGAGTGCCCTGGGTTTTCTGGACATGACTGGGAACGTTCTGATCCGGAGTGACAAGCCTGCACTGTATGTTCGCTCGACGGGGGCGTCACGTGACCCTCGCCATCGGACGACAAATTGCGAGGCCTTGGAGGCCGGGGTTCCGCACGAGCCGTTCGTGCGCTCGTGGAATTCCGCCCGCCCTTCGGCATTCGTGAACTAGCCGAACGTTCGGGAGTCGCGTTGGGAACGCTTTCGAGGACCGTCGATCTTCTCGATAGAGACGGCTTGTTAAAACGAGATCGGCGCGGTCCAATCGAACAAGTTGACGTAGGTGGAGTCATTCGACGTTGGGCGAAGGACTACAGCGTGAGTCGGTCGAATCATGCAGTAAGCGCACTCTCGATTCGCGGAATTCCGGCACTGGCCGAGCAGCTCTCGGCGATCGGATCTGGCTACGCGGCGACGGGCGCATTCGGAGCATCGAAGTTCACCGAGATTGCCCCTACCCGCCTTGTGTCACTGTATGTCGCCGATGCCCAGAAGTTCGCAGAACGGCTTGGCCTGCGAACTGTGGACTCGGGTTCCAACGTTTGGCTTATCGAGCCCGCAAGCGAAGTAGTTTTCGAACGTGTCATTCGGCGTGACAACATCGTCTGCGCGAATCCTGCGCAACTCGCCGCTGATTTGCTGACAGGGCCAGGTCGTGACCCATCGATCGGTGAAGAACTACTTTCGTGGATGGAGAACAACGATGATTGGCGATCCTGATCCCCTATTGGGAGCGCGCTCAGCGCCGCTTCATACTGCCGATGCTCGCTCGCAGCTAGCCTTCGGCGGATGGCAGCTTGCCGCAGCTTTAGTCTCAGGCTGGTGGCAGCGCTGTCAGGTCATCCGCCACATCAAATACCGATGATTTACGGTTTCCGATGGGATTGCCAGAGCGAGATCGTTAGTCGAATGAAGGCCGCAAATGGTTTTTACAATGGACTCACAAATTTCTGTGAACGCAAGCAGGTTTACGGTAGTTGAATCCGCACGTTCGAGAGATTCTGCTTCCGGTCGACCATCCCACCGATCTTTTTCTTCCGGCAACTCAATTAGCGGGGTGTGCTCATCCCAAGCCGTTGTGAACACGTGAACGAGCTCTTTGCGGCGGCTGTTGTTCATGAGGGAGTAGTCGTGCACGAACGCGCAGCGGAGCGCATACAACACGTCAATTTGATGATGCGCAAGATCAGTGAACCTCTCCAATGCTCGCTCAAAACCCTTGCTGGAACTTCTTGTTTGACGTCCGTCGGTTTTCAGGGATTCGAAAAAGCTGTGCCGATCAAGTCCAACAGGCACATGTAACCGACAGCCCCGAGAAACTGCGTCGGCGGTTCGCTTTGTACTCGCTCGCCGGTTGTGCGGTCGCGCCCGGTTGCCTCCCTCGCTTCCACAAGAGCAAGTCCAAAGCTCGAAACTGTCTTCCAACTTCCTGGCTCGTACGACAACGGTGGAAGAGTCAGCAACCTCGAGAGAAGCATGTGGTCTTTCATCGCTCAATTTTGCCCTGTGTCCGTCGTACAACCGACCAATTTTTTAGGTGGTCGATACGGAGTGTCAATAGGGAGGGGCTAAGGCAGGAGGCGGAACGAAACTTCGTACCGGTAAAACGAGATGTTTGGAGCAACAGCGAGTGCACGGCGTAGGCGTAGATCGTCGTTGAGCGCAATGATCATCCCTCGAACCGTTTGGGTCGGCTCTGCAAGATCTTGAAGGACGTAGCCCATGTAGCGCTGGATTTGTCCAACGACTGCGTCGCTCGCACGTCCTCGTTTCAGTTCGACCACTAGCAACTCGGAGCCGTCGTGGCTGATGGCGAGGATGTCGATCGGCCCCGTATCGGAAGGGTATTGCTGACCAACAATGTCTCCTGCTTCGTCGGTAAAGATTTTGTACTTCTTACCGAGTTCGGTCGCTCCCCAGTTTGCGACGAGAAAGTCCTCTAGGTGTTTCTCAAGGGCGAACGTAGTGACGTCTTCAACCTCGGGGTTGGACGCAATCAGCTCCGGTGGCGCTGGGTTCAGCAGACATTCGATCTCGGCTGCATAGTCGGTCACGTTAGACACCGTCCCGATCGAGCCCGCGGATCGTCGAAGAGCGTCACTCATGTCAGCACGTTTGATTCGCCCCTGCCGCCATTGGACAGGGCGTTGGTGCAAAAGCTGTTGAGTGTCGTCGAACCGGTAGGGTCCACTCACGGTGCCAACGACGTACTCGCCGTTGCCATCGGGAGCCAGCACGATGTCGCCCTCTGACATCCCTCGACAAATCGTCCAAAGCATTCCGCAGTTGAGTCCGGCAGCGACCTTGGTCTTGGCGGGTTGGTTTGCGATCAAGACGGGGATGAACTGTTTATTGAAGTTCCGCCAGTTATCAGGGAGTTGTTGGGTCAGGTCTTCCCGGATGTCAAAGTCGGCGCCGATTTAGCCGCCCGCCAAGCACTGCTCCAGCAGTGAGCTTCGCCGCCCGGGCATAATTCGGTAGTAATTCGTCACAGTAGTGGTCCCTTCACCTGGCCAAGTCTGTCGTGCTTTGGGCGTGGGATATGGCACCCGAAGAAATTCGACTATTCCAGCGGAGGGGAGATCAGTGGAATAGGATGCTTCTCGACAGGCTGCTATTTCAGCGGGCTGGAATAACGCGAAGGTCTCTCCGATGCACCACCTGCAAGCGGCATGCGATGTCTGAATCTCCCTCGATCCGCAATCACGCGTCTTTCATTTGGTCGGTCGCCGATTTACTGCGGGGTGACTACAAGCAGTCGGAGTACGGCAAGGTCATCCTGCCGCTCGTGGTACTTCGAAGACTCGACTGTGTACTGGAGCCCACGAAGGCCAAGGTACTCGCCGAACATGCAAAGCACGGCGACCGCGAAGCAATCCTTACGAAGGCCGCCGGGCAGGCGTTCTACAACACCTCGAAACTCGACTTGCCTCGGCTTCTCGATGACTCAAACAACGTCCCCGGTAATCTGCGTGCATATATTTCCGGGTTCTCATCGGGTGCACGCGACATCTTGGAGAAGTTCGAGTTCGACGCGCAGATCACGCGCCTTGACCGCTCGAACTTGCTCTACAAGGTCATTGGCAAGTTTGTCGACATCGACCTCCACCCCGACAAGGTCTCCAACCTGGAGATGGGTTATCTCTACGAAGAACTGATTCGACGCTTCTCGGAACTCTCCAACGAAACAGCAGGCGAGCACTTCACCCCGCGAGAAGTCATCCAACTCATGGTCCGGCTGCTGTTCATCGAAGATGACAACGCACTGACAAAGCCGTCGATTGTGAAGACGATGCTTGACCCGGCGTGCGGCACGGGGGGCATGTTGTCAATCGCTGAGGAGTACCTGCGGACTCTTAATCCGCAGGCACGGTTGGAGGTCTACGGGCAGGAACTGAACCCCGAGACCTATGCAGTCTGCCGTTCCGACATGATGTTGAAAGGGCAAAACGCCGCGAACATAGCGTTCGGAAACTCGTTCAGCGAAGACGGCCACCAAGGCGCACGGTTCGACTATCTGCTAGCGAACCCGCCGTTCGGTGTCGAGTGGAAGAAGGTCGAAGGCGCCGTTCGCACCGAGCACACCAAGGCCGGATTCGGCGGACGATTCGGTGCTGGCCTACCCCGGATTAATGACGGCAGTTTTCTTTTTCTGCAGCACATGATCGCCAAGATGAAACCGGTCGAGCAGGGCGGCTCGCGTTTGGCCATCGTGTTCAACGGCTCTCCATTGTTTACCGGCGCAGCCGGTTCGGGTGAGTCGGAGATTCGCCGCTGGATCATCGAGAACGACTGGTTGGAAGCCGTAGTCGCGCTGCCCGACCAGCTCTTCTACAACACGGGTATATCGACGTACTTCTGGATCGTGACGAACCGCAAGAGCAAGCATCGGCGCGGCAAGGTGCAGCTTCTCGACGCTCGAGAATTGTTCGTGAAGATGCGCAAGGGCCTCGGCGAAAAGCGCAAGGAAATCTCGTCGGATCAGATCGCCGAGATTACCCGCCTCTATGGCGAGTTCGCCGAAGGCGACCGAGTCAAGATCCTCCCCAACGGGTCGTTTGGGTTTCTCCGAATCACGGTCGAGCGTCCGCTGCGCCTGCGATGGGAAATTACCGACGAGATGATCGCGTTGGTATTGGCATCGAAGAGCTTGGCAAAGCTCCCTTCCGATACAACGGCATCGCTCGAAGCTGCGCTTCGTTCGGCAGTTGGATTAAGCGCGACGGATCGCAAGGTCGCAGCAAAGGTGATCGATGGTGTGGCGAAGAAGTGTTCGCTCACGGCTCCGCAGACGAAGGCGCTGTGGGATGCACTTGCCGTTCGTGACCCCGACGCACCACCGATTACCGACAAGAAGGGCAACGCCGAACCCGACCCCGATTTGCGGGACGCCGAGAATGTGCTCCTTCCCACCGGTCCGTTGGCGTTCGAAGCCGATCCATCAGCGCGCTTAGCAACACTGCCGTATCGAACTGCGATCGAGGACTACGTGACGGCCGAGGTGCTGCCGTATGTGCCCGATGCATGGGCCGATCACGACAAGACCAAGATCGCCTACGAGGTCCCGCTGACGAGGCACTTCTACAAGTACGTGCCGCCCCGGACGTTGGCGGAGATCGACGCGGAGATCAAGGCCCTGGAGGGCGAGATCCAAAGGTTGTTGGCGGAGGTGACGGAGTGACGAGGCTGCGGTACCTGCTCCGCGAACGCGACGTTCGCGGGAAGCTGGACCAACAGGTGCTGTCGGTCTACCGCGATCACGGTGTTGTGCCGAAAGGCGACCGAGACGACAACTTCAACAAGACTCCCGAAGATCTCAGTCTCTATAAGTTGGTGCGGCGGGGTGACCTGGTCGTCAACAAGATGAAGGCTTGGCAGGGCTCACTCGCAATATCGGACTTCGACGGAATTGTCAGTGGCGACTACCTGGTCTGCGAAGTCAACTCGATCGTCGACCGGCGTTATCTGCATTCCGTCCTTCGGTCGCGCCCGATGATCGGGGAGTACGCAGTTCGGTCCAAGGGTATTCGCCCCTCACAGTGGCGGCTCTACTGGGACGATCTCGCTGATATTGACGTCGCTCTTGCGGAGCCGGCCGAGCAGCGAGCGATCGCCGACTTCCTCGACGCCGAGACTGCTCGGATTGATCAGCTGATCGCCAGGCAACAACAACTGTTGGCGGCTCTTGACCTGCGGTGGGAAGCGTTTGTGGAGACACTCCTGGGAGATTTGTCGCCGCAGCCCGTCAAACGCTTTGCGACCAAGATCGGCAGCGGCAGTACGCCGACCGGTGGTTCGGACGTCTACGTCTCCGAGGGAGTTCGCTTTCTCAGGAGCCAGAACGTTCGGGACGGCCAGGTTGATCTCTCCGACGTTGTTCACATCACCGCGGATCAGGATGCAGAGCTCCAACGCACCAGACTTCGGACCGGCGATGTACTACTGAACATCACGGGCGGGTCGATCGGAAGAACTGCGCTTGTTACCGAATCGGTCCTGCCTGCGAACGTGTCTCAGCATGTGTGTTTGATCCGGTGTCGCAGGGGTGTCGACCCACTACTCGTTCAGGTATCGCTCCAATCTCGGATGGTCCAGGATCAGATTCGCCTCGTGCAGGTCGGCGGCAATCGAGAGGGTCTCAACTTCGAACAGGTTGGTGGCCTCTTGGTCCGACTCCCCGGGTCGTCGTCCCAAGCCGAGGCAATGAACACCGTGTACTCGTCGAAGCGCAGTCAGCCGCAAGCAGGCGCTGATCACTGCCGCTGTGACCGGGCAACTCGACCTTGCACGCGATATCGCCGACGAGGTGTCATGACTGATTTCTACTTTGGACCGACTGCACACGTGCTCCGCTTGTCGCTTCGCTATGTCGAGCCGGAGGTGTGGCGGCGTGTTGTCATTGCTTCCGACATGCCGTTGCCGAAGTTCGCTGCTGCGCTGGAGCAAGCGATGGGGTGGGACAGCACGCATCTGCACCTGTTCGACGTCGCCGGCGTGCTGTTTGGCAACACTCAACACGATGCGCCGCATCTCATCGACGAGCGAGTTGCAAACGTCGCACACTTGCTGCCACGCGTTGGTTGTTCGCTGAAGTGGGATTATGACTTTGGAGACAACTGGGAACACGATGTTGTCGTTGAAGTCATCGAGCCGCTTGATGGGAAGAAGAAGTATCCAATCGTCACGGCCGGTGAACGCACCTGCCCACCCGAGGATTGTGGTGGCACGAGTGGATATGAAGAACTGCTACGTGTGCTTAGCGATCCAACGGATGAAGAACATGAATCGATGGTCGGCTGGGCGCCGGAGGGCTTTGACCCCAAGGTTTTTGATCTCGTTGCTGCGAACCGGAGATTGCGAGCGAAATGAGCACGCGAGCGGGACGGTACGAGAGACAGGTCGGCGGTTATCGCGCGTTTATACCTAAGGCACTTCCCCCCGACCCTGCAGTGCAGTGGAGTGATCGTTTGCTCGCAGCATTGTCACGCGCCGATCGTTCAATTGGACGACTTGATGGTGTTGCTCGTGCACTACCGAACCCTGATTTGTTTGTCGCCATGTATGTACGGCGCGAGGCGGTGCTTTCGTCGCAAATTGAAGGCACACAATCCAGTTTGGATGATGTGCTTGCGTTCGAAGCGTCGGCACCGGGGCAGGTGCAACCACTCGATATCACCGAGACGGTCAATTATGTGCGGGCGATGAACAACGGGCTAGAACTGCTCAACAAGCTCCCTTTGTCATCTCGCCTCGTGCGGGCCGTTCACAAAGAACTGCTGACGGGGGTACGCGGGCAGGAGCGCCAGCCGGGTCAGTTCCGTCGCACCCAGAATTGGATCGGCGCTGCCGGTTGCGCTGTCGACACTGCCACGTTCGTTCCACCTCCGCCGGGCATCGTGGTTGATCAGTTTGCGCAGTTGGAACGTTTCCTTAACGACGACTCGCTACCGCCACTCATCACTGCAGCGCTGGCGCATGCGCAATTCGAAACGATTCATCCGTTTTCCGATGGCAATGGCCGCGTCGGTCGTTTGTTGATCACGCTGGTGTTGATTGAACGTCAGGTGTTGTCGCGCCCGTTGTTGTATCTGTCGTTGTTCTTGAAGCAGAACCGTACGGAGTACTACGACCGCCTGATGGCGGTTCGGCTTCGTGGCGATTGGGAAGGTTGGCTTGAGTTCTTTCTCAACGGTGTCGCGGTCACTGCCGACGACGCCGTGCGAGTCGCATCGTCGGTTGCTGAGCTGCGGGTCGAACATCTTCGCCTCGCGGCATCGGAAAACATGGGGCGCTATGCCGTCCCACTGCTGGATCTGTTGGTTGAACAACCGGTAGTGACGGTGAAGTTCGCGATTGAGCGGTTGGGTGGAACGGCGTCGACTGTAGGTGGATTGCTTGATCGATTGGTTGCGCTTGAGGTCGTCCGTGAAGTCACCGGCCAGAAACGCAACCGCGTGTACCGGTATTCACCATTCCTTGATTTGTTCACATCCGACGCACTCAACGCGTCGCCCAACCCATCTCTCAGCCCGGCGGAGGTCACCCGATGAAACCCAACGAAGCAGCATTCGAGGAATACATCTCCACATGGTTGGTCGAACACGGTGGCTATGCCGAAGTGAAAGGACCGGGTCAGGCACGCCCGTCGGCGTTCGATCCGGTACCGGGCATTGATACCGAAGATCTCTTCGCGTTCCTAGGGGCGACGCAAGCGGACGGATGGGATCAGTTGAAGCAACGCCACGGCGGTCTTCCGGGAGCACAGACGAAGTTCGTTGCCCGCCTTGCCTCCGAGATCGACAAGCGGGGCACTGTCGATGTACTGCGCCATGGCGTGATTGATCACGGCATCACAATTCAGCTTGCCTACTTCCGCCCGGCGCACGGTCTCAGCCCAGATCTGGTCGCGAAGTTCGACGCAAACCGACTCAATGTAACTCGTCAGCTCGCATATGAATCCGGTTCGAGTAAGGCAATCGACCTTGGGTTCTTTATCAATGGCTTGCTCGTCGCCACGGCAGAGTTAAAGAACCAGCTCACCAATCAGTCAGTTGAAGATGCGATTAGCCAGTACCGCACCGATCGCGATCCGAATGCCACGGCACTTGCCCGTCGCGCCGTGGTGCATTTCGCCGTCGACACGGAACGGGTGGCGATGACCACCAAACTCGCTGGTGGTTCGACCCGGTTCTTACCGTTCAACCGTGGCGATGGTGGCGGTTCAGGGAACCCCGCCAATCCCGATGGTCACCGCACGGCGTATTTGTGGGAGCAGGTTTGGCACCGCGACGCGTGGCTTGATCTGCTCGGCCGTTTCGTGCATGTACAGCCCGCCCCGAAGGGATCTAGCGCAGCGCCCTCGGTGATCTTTCCCCGATGGCATCAATGGGATGCAGTGCTTGCTCTTGAACATCATGCACGCGCAAACGGCGCGGGCCAGAAGTACCTGGTGCAGCACTCGGCTGGTTCGGGTAAGTCGAATACGATTGGTTGGCTCACGCATCGCCTGTCGTCTCTGCATGACGTCACCGATACAAAGGTGTTTGACAAGGTAATTGTGATCACCGATCGATTGGTGCTCGATACCCAACTGCAGGACACGATTTACCAATTCGAGCATGCCCATGGTGTGGTCGCCAAGATCGATGACAATTCCACCCAGCTGGCCGAAGCACTAAGTGGACATACGTCGAAGAAGCCTTGGCAAAAGCGGTCGCTGCTCGCGGGTTGCCGAAGAACCTGAGCTTCTTCGCATTCACCGCAACCCCGAAAGCCAAGACGTTGGAGCTCTTTGGCACGAAGAACGCAGACACCGGGCGGTTCGAGCCGTTCCATCTGTATTCGATGCGTCAGGCGATCGAAGAGGGCTTTATCCTTGATGTGTTGTCGAGCTACGTGACCTATCAGATGTACTGGCGTTTGGAGAAGGCCATTGCGGATGACCCAACCTATGAAGCTCCGGCGGCGCGACGGGCTATCGCACGCTTCGTTGGTTTGCACGAGCACAACCTGTCGCAAAAGGCAGAGATCATCATCGAGCACTTCCGCACCCATGTCGCCCCTCGCATCGGCGGAAGGGCGAAGGCGATGGTGGTTACGTCGTCACGTCTTCATGCGGTTCGGTACAAGCGGTACCTCGATCAGTATCTTGCCAATCACGGATACGGCGACGTAACTGTGCACGTCGCGTTCTCGGGCACCGTGAACGACGACGGCATCGACGTGACCGAAGCGAAGCTCAACGGCTTCCCGGACAGTCAGACCGCAAAACGCTTTGATGACGAGGGCCACATCCTCGTTGTTGCCGAGAAGTATCAGACAGGTTTCGATCAACCGCTGCTGTACGCAATGTATGTAGACAAAGTATTGACTGGCCTCAATGCGGTGCAAACGTTGTCTCGTTTGAATCGAATCGCGGACGGTAAAGACGGCACGTTCGTTCTTGATTTCCGCAACGATGCCGAAGCAATCCGTGAAGCGTTCGAGCCGTGGTTCGGAAAAACGATTGCGCCACCGACCGATCCGAATCTTCTGTACGACACTCGCTCGGTGTTGGACCCGTTTGGCGTGTTGATGCGCCACGAGATCGAGAAGGTCGCGGGTTTGCTGGTGACGATGGCTTCTGCCAAAGACCACGGGCGCATACATGCAGCGTTGCAACCGGCAATTGATCGCTTCCATGCGCTTGACGCTGCGAACCAGGACTTGTTCCGTGACGCACTTGATCGATTCGTTCGTACATACTCCTTTCTGTCGCAACTCGTGAGTTTCGGCGACACGAAGTTGGAGCGTGACTATCTGTATTGCCGAGCGTTGGCAGCCTTCGTTCGTCGTGATCCCGGTGCAAGTTTGGACCTTGGAAGCGAAGTGCAGTTGACTCACCTTCGCCATGAGATGACTTTCCAAGGTTCGGTTGCGCTCACGAGTGATATCGGCGAGGTGCGAACGATCTCGGATGGTGCCGGTCGGCGGGTTGACCCTGCGGAGGAAGCGTTGTCGCAGATCATCGCACGGCTGAACGAACGATACGGACTGAAGTTAACGGAGGCGGATCGGCTGCACTTCGACGGCATCGCAGCATCGTTGGTTTCCGATCCGACGTTGCAGCAACAAGCAGCAGCGAACAACGTCGAGAATTTTCGCATCGCCTTCGAGCAACGGTTTAACGATGCGGTTGTCGATCGGCTCAACGAGAGCCAAGACCTCACGTACCGAATTCTCGACAACGCCGACTTCCGTTCCGATGTGATCGCTGCGTACCTGCCACTCATCTACGGGCGAGCGAAGGTCGCCCATCAAGAGCACTGCGCCATCGGTGAGCTACTCGCACGAGGCGAAGACGCCCACTTGGAATACAAGAGCACTTTTCGCTGGGACCTGAAACAAGCGGTCGTTTCGAAAACCATGGAGACAGCGGTGTTGAAAACCGTTGCTGCGTTCTTGAACAGCCGAGAAGGTGGAACGTTGTTGGTCGGCGTGGCAGACAACGGATCAGTGTTGGGTCTCGAGTCTGACTATGCAACGCTGCGCAAGGAAGGCAAAGATGACGCCGACCTTTTGCAACTGGCGCTAACCCAGGCAGTGCTGAATTCGGTTGGTGCTGCGGCGGCGACGAACGTGACGTCGCAAGTGCACACGATTGACGGCCACGACGTTTGCCGTGTGCACATCAAACCAAGTGGCCATCCGGTTCACGCCGAGGTAACAGTCGTCGACAAGAACGGCCAGCACCAAAAGAAGCGGCTTTTCTACGTCCGCATGAACAATGGAACGCGCTCCGTTGACGACGAGGCCGAGATCGAGAAGTACATCGCTAGCCGTTGGGGGAAGAGTTGAGTTCCGTGTCGATGAATCAGTCGGTTGGGACGGCCTCCGATGTCCGCTATTCCTACGAGTTCGCGAATCGGTGTTCTTTGAGCAGCAGCCGATATCGGAAATGAGCGCATAGTGGAAATGTGGATTTCGGTCATTTCGGTCATTTCGGCCGTCGTGGCAGTCATTTCGACCGTCATCACAGTCTGGTTCGGGCGACGTGCCGAACGCCTGGATCGTGTTGGCCTCGTGGATTCGCATCTTGAGCGCGTTCGATCGTGGGCCGACGAGACCGTCTCACTGCTGGTTCAGCTCATCCGAGAGTGCCGTACCTCGTCCGCTGAAATTGGATTTGAAAGTCGGGTCGCCGACTTACGAACTGCGATCTCGGTCCAAGTGGAGCGTGGGCGATGGTTCTTTCCAAACTTGGTTCAGGACCAGCACGGCGTAGCGAAAGATCCTGCGTATCGCGGGCTGCGGCAACCCGTGCTCGATGCTGTCGTGGCCGCATTCGATATCTGTGACGACTTGTCTTGGGATAAGCGTTCGCACTTCCGTGACGATCTTGTCGACGCCCAGAGACTCTTCGTCTCGGAGATCCAAGCCCAGCTTGATCCCAACCGCCGGTACGACAAATTCGAGGAGATCCTGGGGGACTACCGTAAAGCGGAATCGCAACTGCGAGGTGAGTCAATTGAACGTCGGCGTGCGTGGGCCCATGCGAAACTTCGCAACCCGGGGCCAGGCTCCGAGTAGGTGCTGTTCCCGAAGGGATCGCTGCCACCCGGACCACGAGGCAGAATGCCGAGAGATCAGTTAGATCGATCTTAACGGGGGCCAATGACATTCCCGAGAACCTCAGCAGCGTTTCGATCTGCAGCGCCGACGAAATGAGCGTACGTTCCGAGCGTCGTTGAAGCGTTTGCGTGTCCGAGGCGGCTTGAGACGGTTCGCACGTCGATGCCTGCTGACAGCAGGTTGGTAGCTGCAAAGTGGCGGAGGTCGTGAAAGCGGATTCCGGGCAGTTCGAGTTCGGCGCAGAGTCGGCGGAAGGCAAGCGACACGCGGTCTGGTCGCCATGGTTCTACGCCTCGCTCGTGATCCGAGAACAAGTAAGCGTGCGCATCAAGTTCCACGCCGCAGAATTCCGAACGAGACTCCATCCATTCTCGATGTCGCTTCAACTCATGCATCGTTCCCTCGTCAAGCGCAATGCGGCGAGCTTGATGCGTCTTCATGTCCTTCTCCAGAATCTCTCGCTCGGTCGTCTCGTACATCGACCGCTGAATCAAAAGCTCTGCACGCTTAGTATCGAGGTCACTCCAACGAAGACCGCACAACTCACCTCGACGCGCTCCGGTGATGACCGCAAGATGAAGCATCGTTGCAAACTCTGGGTAACGACCAGCGGCAGCGCGCTCAACTAGGCGCGACACGTCAACCGGTTCAGGTGTGATTGTCGTCGCTTTTCGCAGTCGTGGTGGTGACGCCTTCTCGGCAACGTTGATCGGAATCCAATTCCACTTCACGCCTTGTTTCAACGCGGAGCGAATCACGGCGTGCGCTTGCCGAACTGTCGCTGGCGCGAGCTTCCTTGTGATACGCCAGATCCGGCTCAACCTGTTCGAGCCAAGCGCCAAGCAGCTGGCCCAACGTGGCAGTCGTTGACCCACCGACCGACGTAGTTTCGTGTTTCGAAATCAGCGTGTTCAGGACCCGCTCGGCGTCTCGACGAGAGCCTTCGACAGAACGGCTCACCTGCACGCGCTTGCCCGTCAGTCGATCAACACCCGCGTCGATTCGGACTTCCCAGTAACCCGCACGCTTCTCACGGAGAGACCCTCGCATGTGGGACAGTTTATAAATCCGTGGACAAATGTGGGACAAACTGAGTTTTGGACTGCAGGTCAGAAGGCCACACCCCTCCTGACCTGCGGAAATACTGTAGGGCGGGTGGGGCTCGAACCCACGACCGAAGGATTATGAGTCCCGCGCTCTAACCAACTGAGCTACCGCCCCCTGTGCCGCAAAGCGACCTGATCAAAAGACCGCCCTCATGGTATCGCAGGCTTAAAAGGTGCAACATCGCGGTCTGGCGCTGGTATGTTGTTCTTTTCCATTCCGAGATAGCTCAGCTGGCAGAGCGGTTGACTGTTAATCAATAGGTCGCAGGTTCGATCCCTGCTCTCGGAGCCACGCATGGCCGATTCGGTTCCCCCGGATCGGCCATCTGCTTTTCACCAGCTATCGCTCATCGTCGCCAATCCACCGCGGGGCCCGCTCAAGAAGGTACATAGATACACGCTTGCAGCCATCCCAAAGGTCACAGAGCATCTCTTCGCCACCAAAGATACGAGCTAACGAAACCGAACGGCGAGCCACGATAGTGATGCTGCGTTCCGGTGCGTCGGTAACGTTGTTAAACGAGTCAAGCGCAGTGACTTCAAGCGGAAGGTCACGCCCGCCAACCCCGGCCAACTCGGTCGCCAGCAACAACAGGTCTGGTGGCTGTTTCAACGGGGGCAAGGCCCAAGTAAGGGTAAGGGGAAGAAAAAACTCGTCAGGTGGGTCAACATCTTCATCGAGTTCAGCAACTTTGTCTTCGAAGGCAAACAGCACCCGAGGATGCACCTCAAGAGTGAGGTGCAAATTGAGCGGGCCGTTACAACCCTCCTCAGGATGCAAATCAACTTCCCACGCCTGTTGAGACGAATACGTTTCGATCAAGTGCCGTTCATCGTGCACATGAAAACCATGATCTACCGATGCGTGGTCTTTTAGATCGGCAATGTATCCAGGAACGTCAATGATGGCCATGTCACCCAAACTCTAGGCCGCAGACGCCGGTCAAAACAGCGAAACCTGCCCATCTGGGTATCCGTTCGACGAAACAACGGGGGCGCCGTCCGCTAGAAGGTCTGTAGCAAAGGTGCGCAAGGTTTCGGGGGCATGCCCTTCGTAATGGTTGTTCGCAACGAGATACACATCGCGTACCCCTTTGGCGAGTAGATCGTTTACCTGCCTGCGCCACCATTGCAGCGCTTCAGTTTGCGGTCGTTGCACATGATCTTTCGCGACACCGTCATGTTTCCCAATAAGGCGAATGTAAGCAGACGTGGTAGATGTGTCGTAGCAGCGTCGCTCTAAACCCGGCACATCGTGCAGGTCATTCGAAACCCGGGGAACGTTATGTTCTCGGAACATGTCGTCCACCGACGCTTCGTTCCAAGGGTTACTTCTCAACTCAACAGCAATTGGATAATGTGGGGCCCAGTCCGCCACGAATGCTCGCAGCGCACCATCGTTGTACGACGTTCGAACAAACCCCGGCGGCATTTGCACCACAATCTGGGCAAGTCGAGGCCCGAGACTTTCCGCCAAGGTTCGACAGAAGTGATTGAACGGAACGTCGGGGACGCGCAAACCGGTGTCTTGCACTAACTCTCGTGGTGCCTTGAACGACGCCCTGAAATTCGTCGGAAAGATACGAGCCCAACGTTCGATGGTCGTGAGGGCCGGAGCCGCGTAAAAGGTTGAATCAACCTCAACGAATCGAAAAGCTTCGACATATTGTTCGAGTGACTCGTTTGATGACGTGCCGGGCGGATAAAACGCACCGACCCAGTCGGGCACATACGACCACCCGGCAGTTCCGAGCCACACCGAAGCCATGGTTGCAGCCTACGACTCGCCGGCGGTCGTTTGCGTTGGATCGAGTTTCCAGCGATTGAAATCGAGGATCACCTCGCTTTGCAACTCCGCGCACTAGCGGACCTTTTGAAAGGTCCTGTGAGCAAACTTGTTTCCCTGACGCCCAAAACACTCAACAACGGGTGAATTCCTACCGCAAAACCACCTCGCTTGGGTGTTTTGGGCGTGAGGTTGTGTGAGCGGGGGTTGGGGGTGCGGTCAGCGTGAGGTGGGTGTTTTGGGCGTGAGGTTGGGCAGCGTGGGGTTTGGGGGTGCGGTCGGGTGCGGGTGAGGTGACCACTCACGCCGAGGAGGCATGGCGTGACACGATGAGATCATGGCCATTTCAGACGTTGCGTTACTTTCCCTCTTCGATGAAATCGCAGTCTCGATTCGCCGTGCGCTTGATGGCCTCGACGATTGGGGTCTTCTCGCCGAGGGCGGGGCCCATTCCGGTCAGCACGCGAGTGATGTAGTCGCCGATCATGCTGCCTTGACTCTTCTCGAACGAGCTGGGCTCGGTGTATTGAGCGAAGAAAGCGGTCTGGACCGTCGGTCGTCGGATGTGGTCGTGATTGTCGACCCGGTCGACGGATCAACAAATGCAAGTAGAGGTCTTCCCTGGTACGCAACTTCGCTAGCCGCCGTCGATGACGAGGGTCTTCGAGTAGCCCTCGTGGTGAACCAGGCAAGCGGTGAACGGTTCCACGCCATTCGGGGGGGAGGGGCTTTTCGAAACGGATTACCAATTTCACCATCGAGTTGCCCGAGTTGGCGAAAGGCGATCACGGGGCTGTCAGGTTTACCCCCTCGGTGGCTTGGATGGTCACAGTTCCGCGCGCTTGGGGCCTGCGCGCTCGACATGAGCGCGGTTGCCTGCGGTGTGCTCGACACGTACGTCGATTGTTCGATTGATGCCCACGGGATATGGGATTACGCGGGTGCGATGCTCATCTGTACCGAAGCAGGGGCGGTTGTTGGTGATGCATTCGGACGTGAATTGTTGCCCCTTGATCACGCAGCCCGCCGAACCCCGATTGCTGCCTGCTCGCAACAAGTTTGGGAACAAGCAGCCGAAGCTCGTCGGTCAATAGTGCGACCCTGAAAAATTTATTCGTTAATTCACTTGACCGGCCACGCGTAAGCGGCGAAACTCTGAAATAACTGCTTACGAAGCGCGCATAAAACATGCGTACAAGCCGATGCATACCGCATCGCATACTGACCAAGAAAATGAGGTGACGACATGATAACGAAGAGCACTCTCGCCCCTCGCATGTCGTTGCTTCCGTCGACAGAAATGTCGGCTGCGGCGATTCTGCCGGTCTTGGCAACTATGCCGGTATTCGTTGCTGCCCGCCGATCGAATAGCGGAACCATCAATGGGCTTACCCATGCGTCAAACGTCAACCAAACCATTGGTGGCTTTGTCGTAGGTGGCGTTGAAGTTGCGGCCTACGTGCCAGCGGCAACAGCCAACCTTGATTATGCCTGGGACATCACCGCCGATGCACCCAAGTTCCAGGCGAAAGCGTGCATCAAGCGGCCTCAGAGCTTCAGTGGACCACCCGACTAATTTCCGGGTTGTACAAAAACCACTGCGTTAGCTCACGAGGCCGTCGGGATCACCCGGCGGTCTTTTTCTTTTCCCTCAAACACCTCACACCCAGTAACACCTCACACCCAGTAACACCGGCTGAAGGAGCCCGGATTATGTCTACTCAGTACACAACCATCCCACCCCACCTGTTGCTCACCTCGGTTGACCACGAGCTCGTTGCTCGCGGCCGTTGCGCCGACGGAGTTGGCACCCTTGCCTCAATGTTCTTCTCGGAAGACCTTTTCGAGATCGCCCAGGCAAAGGCCATCTGCTCAAACTGTGACATGACTGATCGTTGCCTTGACGGGGCACTTATCCGTCGTGAGCCGTGGGGCGTATGGGGAGGCGAACTTCTTATGAACGGGAAAGTCTTGGCGGCCAAGCGTCGTCGGGGTCGACCTCCGAAGGTTCGAGTAAGCGATCTGTCACTCAACGAACTCGGCCAGGTCATTTCTGCCTAACAAATGTCTCCTATTTACTTCGGCGTTGTTCGTCGGGCCCCTGATCATGATCCCCTTTCGGGGATTCGTGATCAGGGGTTTTTCTTTGGAAAGATTTCCAATGTTTAAATCTGTTCGAACTGTCTTAAGTGAGCTCGTAAACCTGTCGACGTAACTGCCATGACTTTGACTTCGCTGGAGTATCAACTCGCAGCTACCTTCATCGCCGGAACGTTTTCCGTCATGTTGGCTGCCGCCATATTTTTCCTGGTGAGCCGTGAAACGGTTCGTGGAGGTCAACGCCAAGCAGTGTTGGTTGCCGCTGTCTACACCGGCATCGCTGCTTTCCACTACAGCCGTATTTTGAACTCGTGGACCGATTCGTTCGCTTATCAGGCGGGAAAGTACGTCTCGACTGGGGCACCTGTGTTCCACGGGTACCGATATGCCGACTGGTTGATTACCGTACCGTTGCTCGTTGCCCAGTTGGTCATGGTTCTCGCGCTCGACGGACGCATGTCTCGACGCCTCATCATCCGCATGGGTACTGCTGCTGCCCTCATGGTCGCCATTGGCTACCCCGGCGAAGTATCGGAAAACAACTCGACGAAGTTGATCTTCTGGGGCCTTGGCGTAATTCCTTTCGTTTACCTCGTGTACGTGCTCTACGTTGGCATGAGCGAGTCACTTCGCCGTCAACCAAAGAACGTCGTTCGCACCATTTCGACTGCCCGTTTGCTACTCGTTTCGAGCTGGACGGTCTACCCGGTTGTTTACCTGCTTCCCCTGCTTGGCCTAGCTGCCGGGGCATCGGAAGTTATTCGCCAAGTTGGCTACTCGGTTGCTGACGTTATTGCCAAGCCACTCTTCGCCTTGTTGCTGTTGAAGGTCGCCCAGGCCAAGAGTGCCGAAGAAGCAGAGAACGAATTGTTCGCTGCACCGGCGGCCGCCTCGTCGGTTCCGGTGAGCCCGGTCGCCTCGCCTGTTGGGCAAGCTGCATTTCCGGCACAGTCGCCCAAAGGTTCACGGGTTCCGATGGGGCCTGCAATGTCAGCTCCGACCAATGAATTCAACGCTGATCAAGAAGATGCTTCGATGCGTAACTTGGCAAAGGCATCGGCTCAGGCCGGTTTGAATGCTGCGGCCCTGGCCGACGTCGAAGCCGCGCTTCAAGCACCACCCCGCCCTCGCGTTCCTACCCCTCCCACGTTCTGATCGGGCATCGACATGGACTTCTTGTCAGTAGGAAGGTGGGGTGACCTCCGCCCAGGACTCAATGTGGTTGCAGCTGGTAGCGATATCGAACGTAATGATGTTGCGCGCATGTTCGAGACGGTGTTTGCCGCCTCGACGTCGCTGGCGATAGAAGCTCCAACTGTCACAATTTCGGGAAGTACGATCACGCTCGACGAGGGGCTTCGTCGAACGCTGGTCGAAAATCTTCGAGGGGTTTCACCACTCGTAGCTGCGCGTACAAATCGTCCGGCGCAGCCTGGCTCGGTTGCAATTGAGTCTGCGCTTGCAGTGATTCGGGCCCTGAGTGACCCGAATGCCAGCCCCCGCGAAGCAACAGTTGAAGTGTTTCGTCGTATGACCACACTTGAAGACGACGCGGTGCAAACGAATCAGTCTGCTGAAGCAACACCGGGTGGCGATCTTGCTGCGGCACGTCGCGATGTAGCGGCGCTGAAGAAATGGATCGAACAGCTCGGCGAGGGCTTTACTCGCATTCAAGCGGCACAGGAAGGTGTTGTCGCTAACGAAGCTGCGGCGTACAAAAAGTTCGCCGGGCCGAGCGCTTTTAATCGATTACTCGATGCCCAAGGCGCCCGTGACGCAATCGTGGCCGAGGTTGGCTTCGAAAACTACGACGTTTTCGTGGCTGAAAAGGGTGCAGTCATGAGTGATGCAGCGCAGCGACTTGAGGCACATCAACGAATGCTTACTGAACTTGAAAGCAAAGGCGTTGATCGCCGCGAACGACAATTCCGTCCGGGGACGGCCGAAATGGACTTTTTGGCTGCACACGTACACTTCGAAGAACGTTACGGTGCCGATCCAACGAAATCTTTGGCGGAACACCTACGTACACGTACCGTTATTCGACAGGGTTTCCGTCATCAGTTGGCGCTGTTTCTGGATTCCATTGGTGCCGGTGCGACCGGTGAGGTGGAAACAGTTGCGGAGCGGTATCTTGATGTTTCTCGTCATCAGGGCGAGTCAATCACTGCATCCCGAATGGAACTCATTATCAAGGCCCGAGTCGACGCGCTCACAAAAATCTCTGCGTTTGCTCCGGTTCCGATCGTTCTTGACGACGTGTTCTCGGGTTGGGCTGCGTCTACTTCGCATGACGCCTTTTCGCAGTTGATCGATACTGCGAAACAGGGAATCCAGATTATCTACCTCTGTGCCAAAGACGATGTCGAGCGAATTTCACCGCTGGCGCGTTTGTACGAGCGCTCGCCAATCTTTATGTCGTGAGAAGGTTTGCCGTGCGCAATGACCGGCTCAAATAGGTGAGCCTGTTCCTGGTAACGCGCCGAGGCCCGCAAGCAACGTAAGCCGTTGTTCGTTTGACAATTTGGCCCACGGGAACGCTGCGTTTCGATTGGTTGCTTCCTCGATCTTGATGCGCTGTGCACCGGGCGGCAGTTGTCTCATTGTTTGGGCGTCGAGGCCCTCTGCCTTCCAAGCGTTGGCGTGAGCGTCGGCTCGGTGCATTCGTAACACGACCGAATTGTTCCAGATATGGGCCGCATCACTTGCATCATCTGGCATCCATGAGCGACGAGTGAACCTAGCCAGCAGCGAGTGGGGATCTGTTGCCGCTGCGGCTACAGCTTGATCAAGGATGGCGCGCAGACCGTTAAGTGAAGCTTGACGAGGTCGAAAGAGTTGTTCGTTTGTTTCGCCCTGCAACGCGACGAGCGCTTTGCAAACATCAAGCCCGGCTGGGGTAGCCGTAAAGCCCCCGGTGTCGTCGAGCACAATGGCACCACGATCAGCGAGACCGGCAAGGAATGTGTCGCTTGGGCCAAAGTGTTGGTATCGGGTCAGTTCGGAATACTCCTCACCCGAGATTGGGCCAGCCGCAAGCGATCCAGCGATTAGGGCCAAGGCCCCCGGATGAAACCGGTGATCCCCGCGAAGCGCAGTGAGCGCATCTTTGCTGATGGCGTTATGCACCGAAATGGCGGTGCGGTCGATGAGAGGCGCGATCAGTGCCGAGAATGACGATGCATCGGAAAGGGGGTTTGTGACGGCTTCGTTTGGCATGGATGGTGCCTAGCACCTGTGAGCGGAATTCTGCCAACTACGTTGAAGTGATGGCCACCATTTCTGCTGTTCTTTTTGATGTGGGCGGCGTGCTCACGCAACCGCTTACCCCGTTGGTTATCGAGGCTGCGATCGCCACCGGGTTAGATCTCACGGGGCTGCAAGAGGCATTGCGACCCATGTTTGTGTCAGAGGGCGATGGTGACGAACCAGCACACCTCATGGAACGAGGTTTGTTGTCGCTCGACACCTTTTTGGCGGGTCTGAGCGATGGCCCAGGTGCAAGCGGTGAAGCGGCTAAAGCGTTGTTTAACCCAGAATCAGAACAGTATGTGTTTAAACGATTCGAACCGCATAAGGGTATGGTCAAGTTTGTTCAAGACGTTCAAGCCAGCGGACGAAAAATTGGCGTTGTCTCAAACGTCATCACCGAATGGCTTCCGGCTTGGAACAACGTGTTGAACCGATGCGGTTGCGTGTTCGACACTGTTGTGATGTCGTGCGAGGTGGGGTTTCGTAAACCAAACCCGGCGATCTATCAACTGGCACTCGATCGTCTCGGCATATCTGCTTCTGACGCCCTGTTCATCGACGATTTTGCCCCGATGGCTCAAGGGGCTCGCAACGTTGGGATCGAGGCCATCACCCTCGTTGACCATGATGTTGCCATCAACGAGGGTCGAGAGTTACTTGGCATCGGGTGAATCGGTGATAACCGGGCCTTGAATTTGCTCAAGACGTCCGTCCGGAGATCGACGAAGCTGCTGCAGGGTAACTTGCGTAAACTTGTCGGGCAGTGCAACGACGGCAACCCCAAAGGTTGAGTAGAGTCCGCTGCTTTTGACAACGACCCTATCGACCGGAACGTTACCGATCGGTCCGAGAATCGACTCGACGGTTTCGTCCGTGAAGACCACTGCGACCGATTGGGGTTTGGTGCTGGGTTGGGGTTTTGGGTGAAAAAGTATTGGTGCGAGCGGCCCCGCAGTTGCTCGATTTTCGATGGGAACACATGCCCCAGTGATCGTGCCACCGACATCAAGTCGAACGCTGAGGCACCCGGCTTTCGTTACGAGTTGAGCCACCGCGATGTTCCACTTCGTTTCGCCAATTTCACCGACGCTCACGACGCGTGTCGGGGTACGCATCGAAGCGAGAGTCTCACCAGCGGGAAGCTCAGCACTGGCAACTAGTTCGTTCCATTCGCCTCGATCGACCTGCTTTAGCCCGTTTAGAATCTGAACCAGCTTGCTGACCTGCTCATTTTGTCCGCTTGTAGTGAGCAACCAATCACCATCGGCCACTGAGACGGAGACATCACGATCGGAAGTGAGCATAACGTTTCCGATTTCCCCCTCGGCTCGAACTGAATAAGAATAGGAAGGCTGCGAGATGGCGTAACCTTTTTTGCCACGCACGCCTACTATTGCCGGGTCTGAAAAGTATTGGGCTTTGCGAACCGCCTGCCCCTGCGGTGAAAGTCGTTCGATGGTCAGATTTCCGTGAGAACGGTTGTCTGAGATTCGGTAGTACCAAGTTTCGGTTGGCTGCACTATCGACTCAGCACCGAGAAAAACTTGAGTGAGCCCAAATGGCGGTTGGGTCACTAAAAACGTTCGGTTGTCAGTGTTGATGTTGAGGGTTCTCGCAATCCCAACCACCGCGTTCCAAGTGGTGCCCGGCGGGGTAGTCACCTCTACAACCGAATCTCCGGCAATCCACGAAAGGAAAACGGGAAAAGGGTTCGGACCGGAAATTTCTGAGAAGTCTTTGGACGGGCCCTGAAGGGCGGCTTTGTCTAGCGAATCTGGTCGGGTTGGTTGGCGAAACATACCGATTGGAAACTCTCGAACCTTGGGTGTAACCCGAACGGTGACGTGTCGTAGCCCTGAACCCCACACGCCAACAGTGCCGCCGAATTCGATTGGCCGAGTTGCGATACGCACGGGTTTCACCGATCCGGTGGCACTTTTTGAAAACCCCGTCGGCAAAAGACGCATTGGTTGGTTGGCGACAGAGTCGTACAACGGTTTGAGATCCTGTTTGACGGTCGTTACGCTCGCCGTTGGGGTTGGTTTGCGGCCAACCGAACGGACTGCCACAAATGACAGCGAAATCGCGACGCAGACGACAAGTAAGGAAGTCACTCGTTTTCGCTGTCGGGCGCGAGTTTCCATGAGCTCTGCGCGCAGACGAATAGCCTGTCGGGTTTTGTGTGACGATTCCGGAAGCTCCGCAATAAGCAGGTTGCGTAGGCGAGTTTCAAAGTTGGCACGGTTGAGCCGAAATCGTTCATCAGATTCGCTGAGGATTTTGACGCTTAGTTCGACCAGATCGTGTATCTCACCGAGGCTGAGTTTCAGCGCATCAGCAACTTTCGCAGCAGGCCAGCCTTCAATCGCCGTAAGTATGTAGGCCGTCCGCTGGCCAGAAGTAAGAGCATCGACCGCATGCTTAACCTTGTCAGCAACTACTGAGGCACTGACGGTGGATTCGGTTACCCGACCAGTTTCATCTCGGCTGGCCAAGAAGGCGATCCTGTTTTCACAAAAACTCCACGAATCAAATTGGGCTCGATGTCTGTGCGCATATGATTCTTGAAAGGCTGATTCGACAGTTGCTTCGGCCGAGGCCTGATTTGTGCACAACAGGCGAGCAAGGCGAATGAGTGGTTGCCAGTGAACGTCGAAGATTGTATCGAATTCTGTATCAAACGGCCCGTGCGCTGGCGGTGGCGCAGAATCGCCGACAATATTCGACCCAGTGCTTCTCCTCCGAGTTGAACCCTCAATCGGGTTTCCGATGATGGAATCTGCCACGACCTCTGTCTAGTTGGTTTGCGTCAGTACTTGGCCACCGGCGACCGAGCGATGCCCCATCGGGCAGACTGAATTGGTGGTCATTGTTTTAGCTTTACTTTGCGCGCTCTCGTATGGGTCTGGAGATTTTTTTGGGGGATTGGCTACCAAACGGGTGCACCCCCTCGTGGTTGGCTGGGTTGCACACGGTTTGGTGCTGGTTCCGATCAGCACTGCAGCACTGCTTCTTGGTTCCGGCGACCCTGCAGCCCTCGACGTGGTTTGGGGCGCTGCAGGCGGTCTTTGCGGAGCCTTCGGCCTACTGATGCTCTACTTTTCGTTGAGTCGCGGGCCGATGTCGGTGGTGGCCCCGATAACCGCAGTGGTCGCCGCAACGGTTCCCATCATTTTCGGTGCTGTTCGTGGTGAACGGCCGTCGACGCTTCAGTGGGTCGGAATAGTTGGTGCGCTTCTCGCAATTCTGGTGATGAGTTCGTCGGGTGATGCCATTGGCGAATCGCCCACCGTGATCCAACCGCTTACCCTGGCAGCTTCGCTTGGTGCCGGTTTAGGGTTTGGCGTGTTTTTCATCGCACTCGACCAAACCACTGATGGATCAGGGTTATGGCCGTTGGTCTTCGGCCGATTTAGCTCGTTCGTAACGTTCAGCGCGCTGATCTTCTGTGTGCCTGCGATTCGCGAACGGGTCTCGGTCGCAAGCCTAAAACCTTCGTTCGGGGTGATTGCGGTGTCGGCCCTTTTCGATTTAGTCGCGAACGTCTTCTATTTACTGGCCGTTCGTCGAGGGTTACTCTCGGTGGTTTCGGTCATCTCGTCGTTGTACCCGGCGTCTACGGTTGTGCTCGCCAGCACCATTTTGCATGAGAAACTGTCTCGAATTCAGGTACTCGGTTTGGCCACAGCCTCGCTATCGGTTGTGCTCGTTGCGGCAAGCTGAGCAACAGGTTCTGCCCTGCGGCGCTATTCGAAGTATCGTCTAAGCAATGACTGCCGTCGATCCATCAATTGTCGGTGCGTCAAGTGGCCCGGTTGCATCGACCCCGTCGACGTCCTCACGGTCTCAGGTGCGTCAGGCATGGGCAGTTCACCTTTTCACCACCTTGGGTGCGCTTGTTGGAATGTTGGCCCTTGAGGCTGTGTTCGACCGGCGGGCCAAAGCGGTCATGGTGTATCTGCTGGTCACGCAGATCATCGATGGAATAGACGGGCCAATGGCTCGGTCGGTCGACATCGAAAATCGCGTTCCAAAAATCGATGGTTACGTGCTTGATTTGGTCATCGATTACGTCACCTGTGTGATTGTCCCCGCGGCCTTTTTGCACCGGTTCGGGTTGCTACCTTCCTCCGTCTCGCTTCCGATCGTCTGTTTGGTCGTATTCCTGTCGGCCATATGGTTCAGTCGAACCGACATGATGACGGAAGACGACCACTGGTTCAACGGCTTTCCGGCCACGTGGAACATGGTCGCCCCGTCAATGTTGGTGCTCGGAACACCGAAGTGGGCGAATGCAATTGCTGTGGTGCTGTTGTGCGGTTTGTTGCTTACGAATGTGAAGTTTCCCCATCCGGTCCGGTCCGACGGAATGCGGACTGCCACGCTGGTCATGACGGCCGTCTGGTTGACTGCACTTCTCGTCGCATCAATTCGTTTCGGCAAGTCATCGTGGATCATTAACGCCGTACTCGTGGTGTGTTTCGGTTACTTTGCTGGCTTGTCGACTTGGCGAACTCGGCTCGAGCGAAACAAGGGCATTTCCAAAACCTGATATTTCTGTTTGATTTGGCATGAGCGTGCTGACACAGCAGAATCGGGAATGGCTTTTCTCACCCTTCCTGAACTGTTGTCGACGCAAGCAAATCGTCGCCCTGACGAGCCGTTTCTTCGATGGAGTGATCGCAACCGGGTGATGACGTTTGCCGAAGTTGACTCTGCTTCGGCGAAGGCTGCCGGAGTGCTTCGAAGTGCGGGTGTTGGGCCTGGTGATCGGGTTGGCCTGCTTGCACACAATGGGTTGGACTACGTCATTGCAATGTTTGGCGCGTGGCGGCTCGGGGCGATCTCTGCGCATATCAGCGTCATGACCGGAAACGAATTGGCGTCGTACGCGCAAGCCTGCACTCCGAAAGTGTTGGTGTACACCCACGATTTGTTTGACGCGATCGAACGAGACCGTTCTGAGATGCCCTTCATCGAGCAGTATTTCTGTATGGATGGCCCTCAGCCCGGTGCAGCTGGATGGTCCGATGCCCTCGTTGCGGCTGATCCCGTTTCGATACTCAGCCTTGATGCATCGCTACCGTTTCACCTGTCGTTCACCTCGGGTTCAACCGGACGGCCGAAGGCAGCGGTATTGGCTCAGGAAGCAACCGTTCGGGCCACCGCCTGTATCGCTGAACGCCTGCAGCTCACGCCCGAAGACCGCACGCTCGGTGCCACGTCACCTGCGAGTTCATATGGCCTCGTGTCGCATTGGTTACCAGGGCTTCACCGGGGAATGTGTGTGGGCCTACGAAAAGCTTGGGACCCAGTTGCGGTATATGACGATATTGAGCAAAACGGGGTCACATACTTGGCGTCGAACCCTCCACAACTAAGCGACCTGCTGGCTGAATGTCGTACCCGTGGGAAGGCCCCGTCTTCGCTTCAGCTTGTTGTGTCGGGTGGCGAAGCGGTTCCGGTTGAACTGAAGCGCGCATACTTTGATGAACTTGGGGTTTCGTTTTGTGAAAGCTATGGGCAAAGTGAGTTGGGGGGTTTCGTGGGGTTGGCTCGCAGAGCCCGGCCGGCGACACAACTGTTTGGTTCTGTTGGTGAGCCGTTGCCCGATAAAGAGGTACGTGTGCTGGATGATTTCGGTGTCGAGGTGCCAATCGGTTCCCCTGGAGAACTGTGTATTCGCGGTGGGTTCATGTGGGGGTATTGGAACGAACCCGACAAAACAGCTTTGGCGGTGCGTGACGGTTGGCTTCGAACCGGAGACCTAGGCCGCATGGCTGCCACCGGCCATGTCACCACGCTCGGGCGTTTCAGCGAACGTATCGACACACCTGATGGCGTCGTGCTTCCTCGACCAATTGAAGAGGCGGTGTTGGCGTGCAGCCCATCGGTTCGACATGTGGCCGTTGTTCCGGGGCCACTTGGCCCTCGCGCTGTGGTCGCCTTATGGCCAGAGAAGCCGGTGATGAGCCCTGAGGATGTACTCGCTGTGTACCGGGCTCGTGACGATTCGGATCGACGCCTGGGTGATCTTATTGTGATCGACGCAATGCCAATGACCTCAACGGGAAAACTCGACCGGGTTGAGCTTCGAGCGAGTTACGGTCTCAAACCTATCGATGGTGCATGATGAGAGTATGACTGGGTTCCATCACGTTGCATTTGCCTGTCGCGACCTTCGAGAGACGGTTGACTTTTACGAGGGCCTCGGGTTTCCGCTGGTTCATACCGAAGTCACCGGCCGGGTGATAGATGGCGTTGAACACTTCCTGCGCCATATTTTCTTTGACCTTGGTAACGGATCGTCGTTGGCGTTCTTTGATTTGCATGGTGTCGGTGAAACCGCTGAATGGTCAACCGATCTTTCTGATGCGACGGGCACCCCGAAGTGGGTAAACCACGTGGCGTTTCGAGCAACGATTGACCGCCAGGAAGAAGTTCGTGCCCATATGATTGCTGCTGGGATTCCGATGTTCATGGAAGCAGATCACGGCTGGTGTCATTCGATTTATCTCGTTGACCCGAACGGCATCATGGTCGAGTTCTGCCGCGACGCCCCCGGTTTTGTGCCGAACCGAGATGAAGCAATTCGTCTGCTTGACTCGGTTCCTGCCGACTGATCGATTCTGACGGGTCGAGGGGTCGGCTTTAGTCTTGAGACTTGGTGGACCAAATGCAACCTGCAGTATGCAGTTGGGCAGATCAGCCGCAAAACGTCTTGTAGCCCAACGTCTCATTGGCTTCTCGCTACACTGATCCCATGCTTGAGCGAAGAGTGGTTACGCCAGAAGAAATGGACCAGATGACTCCCAATGAGCGAGCGGCTGCGGTTGGGGCTGGAACGGTACTGAGTCTGGATGAGCTTCCTGCAGAGTTTCGACAAAGAGTCATCGACCGAGCCCTAATGCTCAGTCAGATCGTGCGTACCGGCCAGCGAGAGTGAAAGCCCGAGCGGTTCGCTTCGGTGGCATGTTTTTTGAGCGCCTCGATGAACTACTCCCCGAGGTGAGAGGTGGTAACGGAACACCATCTTCTGCAGACTTCCTTCTCTACGATTTGCCTCCTGTTCGTGATCTTCTTGCTGCTGATTTTCATGGACAAACCGTTGCAGTTCCTCCAGGCAATGAAATCCGCGTCTACATAGGTTCCGGGGTGCTGGTTGGCCGGTTCGCCTTATTCGCCATGCTTGGAGTTGACGGGGCAGGAGAAGTCATGGACTTAGAACTTGACCTTGAGTCTTAGGTGCTGGGTGGTTTCGTCGTGTACTGCGGCCGGTCAAGACTTGTGGGCGTTGAGGGACTCGAAACCTAGAAGAATCGAGGTTTGGGCATCCGGGCGTAGATGGACTCTTAACAGCCCAATCACAGGTTTGGGTTGAGGCGGAACTCGGCGACGACGCCAGGGTTGTTAGCGCTTAGCGTTTACTTGGCGGGGTGAGTTCATTTGTATACAAGCTTATGGTTAGACAACGGGGTGTGACTTTCGCCGTTGTGTTGAAGCACCCTCAGTTCGACGATGGCACGGTTGACAACCGAACCAGTTTGATTATGCAAGAAACTGACACTCTTCACCGGCTTGTCGACTGCCTGTGGGCTCCTCGATGTTTGGCCTCAGATCCATTCGGCACAGCCTCTGGTTCGCCAGCTATTTTGCAATCGCTTGTCGTCGGAAGCCCGCAGATGGTGCCAAGGTCGATTCCTGACTGGCTTCGAGGTCTCAGTCTTTCGACGCATGAAATCGCCGGTTCCGGTATTGCGCTTGATGAAGTCACCGACTTTGCGCCGTGGCTTCCGGATAGCGATGAAACCCCCCGATGGTGCTCGTCACCCGCACGCTTTAATCGGTCTCTTGAAGATTTTCGAAACGGTGTTCTCCCATCAGCTTCTGGACCGCATCGGTTTGTGCATCGCGACCTTCATCCCGGCAATGTTCTGTTTGAAAATGGGTGTTGGGTTGGGATTGTCGACTGGGCTCACGGGTGTCGTGGTGTTGCTGAGGTTGACGTCTCACGATGCCGAGTAGAAATTGCCTTACTCGCCGGTCTCGAAGCCGCAAACTCCTATTTGCGTATGTGTGCAGACCTTGTACCCAACTATGACTTCCGGTGGGACGTTCTGGTCGCACTTGAGCTTTCGCCTTGGGTCAAGGACATCGTGGAATGCTTTCAGTCAGTAGGAGCGAACGTCACCGAATCATCGGTGGAGGCAACGCTCGACTGGTTCATTCTCAAAACAAACCGATCTACGTGGCCCGTTTCAGCCGCTAAGGTAACCGGGTCGGGCGTTTAGCTCAGTTGGTAGAGCGCTTCCCTTACAAGGAAGATGTCGGGGGTTCGAGTCCCTCAACGCCCACGACAACCCCGGCTCCGAGGCCCCTTTCGGTACCAACGCAAAAGGGCCTTCCGTCATTCGAAGGCATGATCGATTTGACACCTTGCGTCGGCGATTTTTCCAAACACGGTGCCCCTACCCAGAGAGTAGACAGGGCTGTAGTCCTGAATTGCTCGGCCCGACTCAGCGTAGCGCCGAGCGGAAGGTCCTCATATGTGGAGGCTAAGGCGGCCATCTGAGTAAGATCCTCAGGAGTCGGCCCAATCACTTCGAAGCGACGAGTTGTCATCGACCGTAACAACGCTGCTTCAGCAGAGGGGCCGGGCACGGTACCAATCAAATAGCTGGCTTCAGCCAGAACAAGAGAATCACTAGGTGCCGAAACCATCGGCAAGCATGATCGATATCAAGAGCGGAAACCTCCGCTTCGCCAATGCCGACAAATTCAAACGGGTCTCGAGGGCGCTGAGCTCTCGCGCTGCGAGTTCCTCAATGGTGATTCCGGCTCGCATGATCCTTCATTTGCACGAAAAGCGGGGTGGTCGGCCGGGGTGGTTTACGTAAAACATCTCGCGTGACCCGATCGGTTTTCCTATCGACGTACGATTCGAAGCGATGGATTTCCACGACCGAATAGAACAACTGAGAGCAAATGGTCCGGTCGCCTGGGACGATGAAGTCAGTGCATGGGTCGTCACCGACTACGAGCTCGTTGTCGAATGTATGCGCGACGCGACTCGTTTCACCGTTGACGATCCACGGTTTTCGACTGCACAAATCGTTGGGCCGAGCATGCTTTCGCTCGACGGTGACGAGCATCGCCGCCATCGAACCCCGTTTGCCGGAATGTTCGGCGTCGCAGCAATGAGTCGTCGTGACTTGTCCAATCGAATCGTGAACCTCGCCAACGAACTTGTCACCAAATTGAAGTCGAACCCGTCTCGCCAGATCGATCTTCGATCCCACATCGCTGGCCCATTTGCCGCCGAAGTGATGCGGATCGCCTTGGGTCTCGAACAAACCACTAGCGACGCGTTACTTGGATGGTACCGAGACATCGTTGATGCAGTGACAGAACTATCAAGTGGTTATGTGCTCGAACAAGTAAGTGCACCTTACAAGGTAGCGATGGAGTCGCTTGGCTCGGCAGTATTTGACTCCTTCGGGTTTTCGGCCGCAGAACTCAGTGATACCGAATTGATGTCGAATGTGGCGGTCTGTTTGTTCGGGGGCATCGAAACCGCAGAAGGCATGATCACCAATTCATTTGGCCACCTGTTGCAACACCCGAACGGTTCAACCATTGCCTCAGACCAGGCCCGGTTGCTACTAGCGCTGGAAGAATCGCTTCGCCTCGAACCGTCAGTGACCCGGGTCGACCGCTTTTCCACCGAAGACGTTCACATCGAACCTGCACTGATTCGCAAAGGTGACATGGTCATCTTGTCGATCGCTGGGGCGAATCGTGACCCGAAGAAGTTCAGCCAGCCAAACAGGTTCATTGCGGATCGGTCAAATGCCAGTGCGCATGTGACGTTCGCCCAAGGACCTCATGCGTGCATAGCAATGCATCTTGCGAAGCATGAGGCTCAGACGATTATTGAGGCGACGTTTCGGATACTCCCAGACCTTATTCTTGACGATGCCGAAGGGGGGCCGACCGGGACGTTGTTCAGAAAATGGAACAAATTACTTGTCAGGTGGGAATAACTCGGAAACCCCACATATCTCAAAGGGATGGGCTGGAACGGTGATCGAAATCTCGGCCTTGTAAGTTGCAATTCGAAGGCGTTGCACCGCAAGATTCGGTATCGGCACCAGTACCGGCTCACTTGCCAAACCAGACTTGATTAGCCGCACCTCGACGGGAGGCAGCACAATTGTTGCTGCGTTCACCGGGCGTACCGTGAACATACCCGGTCGTTCAACGAAGAAAGTTAGGTGTGCGCCTTCACCCATCGTGCGAAAGCAGTCAGGTCGATTGTCGGATTCATATGACGTGTCTGCGGTTATAAACCGCAACGGTATGTTGCTTGGCGCCGTACTTTGAGTAAACCGGATGCTGAGCTCGGCCTCGTTGTTGACTGTGGCTTGCGTAGGTGCGCGTTTGGTCGCTTTGAGGTGCCCGTTCATTACAAAATCAGCCAATGTTCCAACGAGTAGATCGGGCGAGAATCGACTTTCGACGATTGCGTCACGGTCAAGGAGAGCGAGGGTCGGAAGGGCCGCAGCCGACTGAATTTGGGTGCGGGTGAAATCGACATCCACGAGTCGATGGTCCCGATAGATGGTAAGTGCAGACACGTTCCCAATGATTGACCAACACAACAGTGACGCGACAAGGCCGCGTTGCAGGTGTCGAGATGACAGCAAGGTCACCGGCCCAAGTAGTAGTGGCCCGATGAGCATCGAGGCAGATGCGTACAGGTATCGAGACTGTGCAGCCTGCTCTGCCCCAAGCCCCGCCCGGCCAACGGCAAACAACGCGTACATACCGAAACCGGTAACGACCCCGGCAATTTGAAGGGCATGAGTTTCACGTCGCGGCCACCATTTTGTGAGGCATGCGACCAGTACAAGCGCCAGAATCGCACCAGCGCCAGTGAGAAACGTAACCGCCTCTAACGAGGAAAACACGCCCCTCTCTATATACGCAGCGAAAAGTCCGGGGCGACTCGGAAGGCTTGGTCGAGGCTCATTTCCGTAGGTGAGGTACCAGCACACGTACATGATCGCGGGAAGCCCAATGTTGGTTGCCAGGTGTCGGTATCGGCGCTGTACAACGAGCACGGCTGCGACGCAGAGCAACATAGGAAACGCCATGCCCGACGTCATGATGTTGAGGCCACCCAAAACGGGCCCAGCCATCTGAGCAAGTCGACCTCGGCGCCCCATCGAGTTCGACGGTGAAACAACTGTGGGTGCGGTGACAGCGAGTACCTGAGCAACGCCGAGACCAATCGACGCCACGATGGTGATTTGGAAGGCCCACGAAAGGTTTTCTGCACCGGCTCCGAACAGGGTGAAAAGAACCAGACCACCGAACGCGGGAAGTCGTCGAATATCCATGCGCCGCCAGAGTTCGTGCAACCCGAAGGCGGTACAACCGTGAGCGAAAATTACCATGCCAAGATACGGGAGGTAGCTGCTTAACGAGAAAAGTTTGAACATCGCGAAGTACAGCAATACGGGAAGCGTCACCCAATGGTCGGTATGGGGTCGAAACACCGCGAGGCCCTTGTGCCCTTGAGCCCAAAGGTCACGTCGCGTTGCGATAACCGCCCACTCGTCCCCGAAGAACCACGTGTTCCTAAAGATCCAGAGCAGGTAAGCACAGCCCAGTGCCACGATTGCGAGTGCAACAAAACGATCGTTTCTTGAAGGGCTTGCCTTCATTTTTGACCAACCGGTAGAAGACCCGAAGAAACTAAGTCCCGTAGATGTGAGCCACGCAATCCGGGTGTGAAGTCGGGATCGGGCACAATGTCTGTTGTGAGTTGACCAAGATCTGGCCGGCGCGCCGTCGCCAGAATGCGCGCTTTGCTGGCGTGAACTGCATCAAGTCGACCGATTGCGAAGAGGTTAATGGCTGAAGCATTTCCGGCGATTGCCAAGGCAAATGCACCGCTCAGCATCCATTTGCGGAGCCGTTGGTCTCTAATAAGTGTGCAGGTCATAAGTATGAGCGGCCCAATCGCCAATGCACCTGAACCGTAAAGGTACCGTGACGAAGCAGCCTGGTCGGCACCAAAGGAAGACCGGCCGATGGCAAACACCGCGAACATTGAAACCATTCCGACCAATAAACCCAACGCAACGCTTGACTCAGCTCGGTTTGGCCACCAACGCACGGCCGCAATCAGCAGTAACACAGCAAGCACGGCACCACCTTGTCGAAGATGGGTCGTTTCTTCCAACGTGGCGAACACCCCCCGTTCTACGTAAGATGCCCAGAATTCTGGTTTGATCGTCGATGGCGTTCGTTTGTGTCCATACGTTACGTACCACGTTATGTATGCGACAGCTGCGGGTCCGACGTGAATCGCCATCGCCCGGTATCTGCGCTGGAATGCTAAGGCGGCTACGACAGCGATCAGCATGGGAATGGCCAGGCCCGACGTCATTACGTTTACCAGCCCAAGCAGAGAACCCGTGAGTAAACTCCGCAATGTTTCGGGTCGATCAACGACGATTAGGTGCAAGAGACCCAATGCAATCGAACCCACAAACCCGATTTGGAAGGCCCAAGACAGGTTCTCGGCACCCGCACCGAACAAAGCAAACAGACTTGCACCAGCGATCGAAGCAACCCGGCCCACCCCGATTCGGCGGAGGAGGCTGTGGAGCGCCATCACGGTTACCCCATGGAGTGCCACCAGAAGGCCGAGATACGGCAAGTACGTCTTCAGGGCAAACACTTTGAAGAGTGCGCTAAACGCAATGATGGGAAGGGTGGTCCAATGTTCGTTGTGTGGGAGGAAGAGAGCATCGCCGTAACGCCCCTCGCTCCAGGCGGCCCGTCGATCAACGATGTAGCTCCACTCGTCACCGAAAAACCAGGCGGTTCGAAATCGCCAAAAAATGTAAGTGCACGAAGCAATGGTGATGGCTAACACAATCATGCGTTCTCGGGCCGATATTGACGTTGATATTGAGGTCGATAACAGCCGATCAGGCGGTTTGTTCACCGACTGCCTGTCAGGCAAGCGAACTGCGCTCTCACTCATGGTTGAAGTGCAAGCACAAGAGCATCAAACACGGCGTCTCCACACATCGTTCGAAGTTCAGTCTCCATGGTCCGGTAAACGGGGGTCGCTGCACCCCGGGCCTCGGGCGCATCGGTGCACCACCAGTCATAATTCGATGCGCCGGTCCAGTCGTGGCGAGTCCAGGGACGAACCTCGGTCATAAACTTCGCATCATCAGATTCGGGAAACAGCTGTGAATGAAGTGGAAACTGCCAGCACACATTGGGCTTGGCCAGCATCACATCCTCTCCGCGTCGAGCGGCGTCGTGGTGGAGTGCGCAGCCTGGGCCAGTTGCAAAACCTGGTCGATTCAAAAAAATGCAAGCACCATCGACGGTTCGAGTGCGCAGCGAGCCGCCAGTGGTTTGCTTCCACCAACCGACTTGCTGGGCATGTTTATGAAACTGCCATACCGAAGGATCGAGGTTTTCAACTCGCCCTGAAACCAGCATCCAGTCTTCGCCGTCGGTGAACTGGGTGCCGGTGGTGCAGCAACCATCTGCGCGCAGAGCATCTTGGGTCACATGACAACCCCGACAACCTCGACCGTAAATACATTCCCAGGTCGATGTCAAAAAGTCGGCATCGAACCGCCATCGTTGCGTTGGGCCGTCAATTTCGACCCAACGCGTAGTGTCGGCCAAGGCGGTCAGGCCGTCGCCTTCATGGCCGATCGAATTGCCCCAAGCACGGTGTCGATCTCATCAGCGGTCACCACGAGCGGTGGCATGAACCGGATGACGTTTCCGTAGGTGCCGGCATTCATCAAGATGACCCGGCTTTCGGTTAGGGCATGTTTAATGATTGCGGCGACTCGGGCTGGTTGTTCGAATTGCACACCGTTCATTAGGCCAAGGCCGCGAATGTCGGTGAACCCACCATGATCTTGGTTGATCGAGTGAAGCCCTTCGCGGAGTTGTTCCCCGCGGGCATTGACGTTGTCGAGAAAGCCGGGGGCGGTCAAAATGTCGATGGTTGCGAGGGCAGCGGCGCAACCAATGGGGTTACCTCCGTAGGTGCCGCCGTGTGACCCGGGGGGCCATTTCGCAGTGAGGTCGGCCCGGGCACCCAGTGCCGAGAACGGAAAGCCAGACGCAATACCCTTAGCCATACATATGATGTCTGGCTCGATGTTGTAGTGCTCAACAGCAAACATTTTTCCGGTTCGTCCGAAGCCCGATTGCACTTCATCAGCAATGAACAAGATGCCATGGGCCCGGCACCGCTCTACAACGCCTTCAATAAATCGCGCCGGTGCAGGAATGTATCCGCCCTCGCCAAGAACCGGTTCAAGAATCATTGCTGCTGTTTCTTCAGGGGCAGTTTGACTCTTAAGGAGGTAGTCAAGAAGTTCGAGGCAATGATCGACAACCCAATCGTGCTTGTCGGCTGGTACCCCAGAAAGGTCGGGGAAAGCGGCTGGGAAAATACCTGCCGGTAGGGGAGCATGGCCAGCACGGTAAATGGTCTTCGATGTGGTCATCGCCATCGTCAGATGAGTACGTCCGTGGAATGAACCGTTGAAAACAATGATGTTGGGTCGTTGTGTTGCTTGCTTGGCCAGCTTGACCGAAGCCTCGGTAATTTCAGCACCCGAGTTTGAGTAGAAGAACGAGTTGATCGACGGCGGCGTAATGGTGTCGAGTTTTTCGGCGAGCGGTTCAAGTAGATCGTGACGGTACGTGTTGACCTGGGCGTGAATAAAGCGTCCGGCTTGCGTACTGATGGCCTCGACAACTTTTGGATGCGAATGACCGGTGGATACAACGGCGATTCCCGCCGCAAAATCGAGGTATTCCTCGCCATCTGTGGTGAAAACCCATGAACCTTTTCCGTGAGTCACCTCTAAATCGGTGACCTTTGACCAGACGGGAGCCAGTTTTGACATCGTTCAACCTCGTTGTTTGCGATTTTGGTTGAGCCCAGCGTACGACGAAGCGGGGGTGGGTGGTGTTCAGACAGTACGAAAACCGCGCACAAACCCCTTTCCAACGTCGAATTCGATCATGGTTTCAGTGTTGTGTGCGGTTTTTGTGAAGCATTGACGTCGGGTTAGTCTGCAACGCTGATGTTGGCCCAAACCCCACTCAAGCCTGGTCGGGTTCCGTTGACGACCCTGACCCTGGCAAAGTTTCTTATCAACTGTGCCCTGCGTCTGCCATTTCCCTTCTTGGGCGATGTGTCACGGGGCCTTGGTATCACCACCGTTGAAGCCGGTCGCCTGTTGGGCATTGGCGAACTAGCTGGCTTGGCGTCAGGTTTTGTGGGCCGCGACGCCGACCGTGGGCATCACCGTCGCTGGACGTTGATCGGGGTTGTCGTAGCTGGTTTCGGGTCGCTTTTGATGGCCCTTTTTGGGGCCCCTTGGGCTTTACTGGTTGGTTTCGCTGCGATCAGTTTCGGTGTTGCTGTTTTCACTACGTCGGGTCACGGGTTTTTGGGCGATCAAATTCCCGTCGACAGGCGAGCGAGGGCAATTGGCCTGTACGAAACTTCGTGGGCGTTTGCCCTGTTGATCGGTGCCCCGATATGCGGGCTTTTGATTCGAAGCTATTCGTGGGTGACGCCGTTTGTCATCGTTGGTGTACTCATCTTGGCAATGGCTCCACTCATTCGTATGCGTATGGATGCCACGACGCAAATGCGAAACGTGGAGCATCTCGCCGGTGAAGGTGTTGAGGCTGGGCCAATTTCGTGGGTCGCCGTAGTTTCGGCAATTGGCTGCTCAGTATTTCTTACCTTTGGTGCGGTTTGCACCTTTTCGTCGTTTGGTCCATGGCTTGAAGATCGCCATGGCCTGAAGACTGGTGGCCTCGGTGCAATCGCCCTCGGGATTGGAATCATGGAACTGGTGGGAAGCGGAGGCACTGCGGCCTTTGCCGACCGCATCGGTCAACGGCGAAGCGTTGCCATCGGATCGCTCATTATGGCGACGGGCTCGCTGATACTTCTGATGGGTGGATCGAACAGCAAAGTGTTCGCCGTAGCCGGGGTGTTGGTGCTGTTTGGCGGGTTCGAATTTGGGTACGTTTCGTTGCTGTCGGTGGTGTCCGAGGTAGGAGGCCGCAAGCGGGGGTTGGTCGTTGGCATTGACCACTCACTCGTTACGGTCACCCGAGCGATCGGTGCTGGCTTTGGCCCGTGGCTGGCTGGCAAGGGGTCGATTCGATTCTCAACCGTTCAGGGAATGGTCATCGTCCTTGCGTTTGTAAGCGTGTTGTCGATTTTCGCACCTCTTTTGTTCGAAAGATCGACCGACTAATTCGGCGTTACGCCGAGATGCAGATCCCACATTTCCCGGTTACGGTGCTCAGGTGATACCTCGTGACTCTCAGGCTGCCGGTCAGGCAACAGAACTACGTTCAGACTCTTTGTCTGACCGATTCCCAGAGTTGGGCGATGTGCTCGTCAGCGAGGCCCAACTCGACACCACCGTACGGCAGCTTGGTGCAGCCATCACGACTGACTATGCCGACAAGCGCCCGCTACTCGTTGGTGTACTTCGTGGCGCATTTGTGTTTATGGCCGACCTTGCCCGGGCGATCGAACTGAGCTGCGAAGTCGACTTCATGGCCGTGTCGTCGTACGGCGCGGCTACCGAATCAAGCGGTGTTGTGAGAATTGTAAAAGACCTTGATACCGACATTGCCGGGCGGCATGTGATTTTGGTGGAAGACATCATCGACTCTGGGTTGACGATGAACTATGTCGTCGAACTACTCAAAGGGCGGAATCCGGCGAGCGTTGAAGTATGTGCGCTTCTTGTTCGAGAAACCGTTGCCCACGTTAATCTCAGTACGCTGAAGTACCTTGGGCTGACAATTCCTGATGACTGGGTGGTTGGTTACGGCCTCGATACCGCCCAGCAATGGCGAAACCTAAGAGACGTTCGCCGTTGGAACGGCTGACCTCGACGGCTGACCTCGCCCCTTAACCAGCCAGGGCTAGTCGACGACCTCGTCGCGACGAATGCCAAGCAAAAACAAGACAGCATCGAGATACGGAACGTTGACCGTGGTTTGGGCTCGCTCCTGAACACTCGGTTTTGCGTTAAATGCCACGCCTAAACCAGCGACCGCCAACATGTCGAGGTCGTTCGCCCCGTCGCCGATGGCCACGGTTTGATCAAGAGGAATTCCTTCAGTTTCGGCAATCGAGCGCAACAATTCGGCTTTACCGGCACGGTCTACAACTCGGCCAACAAGTTCGCCGGTAAGGAAACCGTTTCGAACCTCAAGTTGGTTGGCGTATGCGTAGTCAAGGCCGAGGTCTGCGCGCAGATGATCAGTGATATGGGTAAACCCGCCGCTCACTATTGCAGTCGTGTACCCGAGGCGTTTAAGGGTTTTGACAAAGGTACGGGCACCAGGTGTTAAGCGAACTTTTTCACGCACACATACAAAAGCTGACTCGTGCAAACCTTCGAGCAGTTTGACGCGGGCTCGAAGCGATTGTTCAAAGTCAAGTTCGCCTGCCATTGCCGAACGGGTTATTGCAGCAACCTGGGGTTCGCAGCCGGCTTCCTCGGCCAATAGGTCGATCACCTCATCTTGAATGAGCGTTGAGTCGACGTCCATCACCACGAGCCGTGCCGCTCGTCGGCCAAGGCCCTCGCGTTGTACCGCGACATCGACCCCATGAGCCCGTGATGCAGTAAGAAGCGCTGCTCGAAGTTCGTCGAGATGATCATCGGCGCCACCAACTAGTAGCTCGTAACTCTGCACGGGTTGGCGCGCCAGTCGCACAATTCGTTCGATGTTTCCGCCGACACCGGCGATGGCAGCGGTAATCGGTTGCAATTGAACCGGCCCAACGGTTCGAGCGAGCACCGTGACGATGACACGCGGTCGAATTGGCGTGTGGTCAGAAGGAACAATATCGAAGGTGATATCGACGCTATTTTCCCAACCAAACATCAGAAGTTCTTTGAGTAAATCTCGACCGCTCGCCAGCGAGACGACAAGATTCAAATCAAGGTTGCCACGAATCGTGATCTGTTCGATGTCTTGCAGTTCTGAACCCGAAGCGGCCATATGGCTGAGTACGCCCGCCAAAATGCCGGGTCGGTCAGGCCCCGTTACCCGAACCAGAACTGTTTCAGACGGCAAACTCATTGACGACACGCTACAGAAGTTAAGCGTGAGCAAGGTTTTACAACGCGAGCCATCACTACGACGCTTGAGTGACCTGATCACGAAGTTCTCGCTTCAAAAACTTTCCGGCCGCATTTCGAGGCAGCGGTTCAGTTCGAAAAAAGATATGTGCGGGTACTTTAAATGAGGCGAGCGTTTGGGCAACATGGGTGCGAAGATCGCCTGGTTCAAGTACCGCGCCCTCTTTGAGAACCAACGCACACGCAACCTCTTCGCCAAGTCGTTCGTGAGGAATCCCGAAGACCGCAGCCTCATGAATGGCCGGATGCTCGTAAATGGCTGACTCGATCTCGGCGCAGTACACGTTCTCGCCTCCCCGCAAAATCATGTCTTTGGCGCGATCTTCGATATACAGGTACCCCTCGTCATCGAAACGACCGATGTCACCGGTACGAAGCCATCCGTCAATAATGGTTTCGGCGGTGGCGTCAGGGCGATTCCAATAGCCACGAATGAGCATTGGACCCCTGAACCAAATCTCGCCACGAGACCCCGTTGGCAGGTGGTTCAAATCGTCATCGCGAATAACAACGTCCATGATCGGAAGTGCTTTACCGGTACTGGTCGGGTGGTCGAGATAGTCGGTACCGTTATTACCCGGGCCATACGCGTTGGTCTCGGTCATGCCATAACCGAGTTGGGGGCCACCCTGCTTCACCTTCGTCGAAACGAGTTCGACCTGGGCTGCGGGTGCTGGGGCACCGCCACCTCCAACGGCTCGTAACGATGACGTATCAAATGCTTCAAAACGAGGATGTTGGACCAAATCCCATGACTGCGTCGGAACTCCAACAAAGTTCGTGATCTGTTCGTCTTGAATGATTTGTAGGGCCTTTTCGGCATCCCACTTGTACATGATGACGAGTTTGGCCCCGCTCAGAAAACAGCCAAGCATGACGGGTACACAGCCAGTTACGTGGAATAGCGGCACAATCAAAATGAACGAATTAGGAAGTGCTTCGACGGTTGGGTCGGCTGGGCGACGAATGCCGTCTACAGCTCCCCGACAAGCAAATGCCATCAAAGCGTTGACAACGGCCCGATGGGTCGACACTGCACCCTTGGGTCGGCCGGTTGTTCCTGACGTGTACAAAATCGTTGCGTCCATGTCGGGTGTGATCGCAACCACCGGCATTGCGTCGCCAAGAGGCAACACAGTTTCCCAACGATCGACTTCAGCAGGAATGGGTGCATCGCCTGCGCGAACAACGAGCGGGCGAATGTTGAGGCGGGCCAACGTCGGTGCCGAAAGTGCTAGACGCTCTTTGTCGCAAATCAAGACGGTTGCCGCACTGTCGCCTAGCGCAAAGTCGAGTTCGTCAGCGGTCCACCATGAGTTTAGCGACACACTGATAGCACCGACACTTACTATTGCGGCGAAGGCCACGACCCACTCGGGGTAGTTACGCATACCAACCGCGACGCGATCACCAGGTACTACCCCATAGGTGTTCACCAACAGCGAGCCGAGTGCATCGACTTGGGCCATGACATTGGTAAAACTCAGCCGTTCACATTCGTAGACAAGAAACGTCTTTTCGCCATGACCCCTCGCGGCGGCGAACACGGCCGACAGGTTCGGCGGAGAGTTCTTGAAAACGTTGCTCGTTCGGCCGAAAACATCGGCCTCGACGATCTCGAACATTTGTCCGGGGGCAGTCACGGCGGCAGCTGCTTGTTCGAACGACATGGTTGGTGCGGTAGCCATAATGAAACCAACCTAGTGGCATTCGTCACGTCAAAGTTGATTCTCGGACCGCCTGTCAGTCAATGGAACTGCGTTCAGACTTCGGGCCGGGGAACGGAACTAGGTTCTAACTCTATGAAATTTTCCGTGTGGCCAAGCTTCGAACGTCCCTGGCACGAATTGCTCGACTTTGCCCGCCATGTTGATGGCGGCGAGTCCGGTTACTGGGAATGCCTGTGGTTTGCTGACCATTACATGATGGACCGTCCTGACGGATCAGTGTCCGATGACCCGGGGCTTGAGTGTTGGGCAACGGTGGGTGCACTCGCCGCAGCGACATCGCGGGTTCGTCTCGGTACGCTTGTGGCCCCCACAACGGTGCATCACCCGGCCATTTTGGCGAATCGAGCGGCGACAATTGACCAGATTTCTGGGGGTCGGTTCATTTTGGGGTTAGGGGCCGGGTGGCAGGTAAACGAACACACTGCCTACGGTATTGAACTTTTTGAAGCAGGTGATCGTGTCACTCGTTTCGATGAGGCGATTCAGATCACAAGAATGTTGTTGAGTCAGCCTCGCTCAAGTTTCGCCGGTCGCTTTTTCTCGATCACTGATGCCCCGTGCGAGCCGAAACCGGTGCAATCACCCCTTCCTCTTTTGGTCGGAACCAGCGGGCCACGAATGAGCCGAATAGCGGCGCGTTGGGCCGACGAATGGAACGTGTGGGGTACCCCTGAGCGAGTGAAAACGGCGAGTGTTGTTATGGACGCTGCGCTTGAACAAGAGGGCCGTTCGCCAACGAAACTTCGCCGCAGCGCTCAAGCGTTGGTCTTTATGGTCGATGATCAGGCGGTCGCTGAGAAAATTCGGGCCAACGCTCCGGTTGACCGTTCGTTGATTGGTAACCCGGCTCAGTTAACTGAAATGATCGCCCAGTACAAAGAATTGGGTATTGACGAGTTCATTCTTCCCGATTTCACCCTCGGAAAGTCAGCTCAACAACGTACTGACACATACGATCGTTTTTGGTCTGAGGTCGCTGTTCACCTCGTTTAGGTCATATGCCCTTGCGTGGTGGGGGCTTTATTGCTGCCCGCCCCGCTTGGCGGGCACCCAGCCGTGCTGCAGCGACGCGCTCTTCACGACGTTTGCCAATACTCGATTGCTCGATCGATAGGTTTCTCCAAGCATCAACTCGATCGTAAGCAAGCGTGCCATCGGAAAGTGCTGCTGCAATGGCACAACCGGCGTCACCTGCGTGCCTGCAGTCCGAGAAGCGACAGGCTTCGGCAACTTCATCAATATCAGAAAATGTTGCAGCCAGCCCATCTTCGCCGCCTGCGACCCAGAGCCCCATTTCGCGCATTCCGGGTGTGTCGATCATAAAGGCCCCCGTCGGAACCGCAACAAGTTCGCGGTGCGTGGTCGTGTGTCGACCTTTGCCGGCCACCCCCACCTCTGAGGTGGCCATAACCTCGTAGCCAACCAGATGGTTGACAAGCGTTGACTTTCCGGCACCAGATGTACCAAGCAACACAAAGGTGACACCGGTGGTTGCGAGTGCAGCAAGAGAATCGAGACCTTCCCCGGTTACTGCCGAAGTAATCAACGAATCAACCCCAACCGCAGCAGCTCGAAGTGCGTCTGAAGCGCCGGGGAATTCGCTATCGAGTTTGGTTCCGACCAATACCGGTCGAGCGCCGCTTTCCCAGACGGTTGTAAGTTGACGTTCGATTCGCCGAATGTTGATTTCCGCGTCAAGGGGAACAACCACCAAGACGATGTCTACGTTGGCGGCAATGACTTGCGGAAGGCTTGTTCCGCCGATCGATAAGCGAACCAGCGCACTTGTTCGCGCAACAACATCAACAATAGTTCCGGTGTGATCAAGGTGGCGGGGTGTGAAACGAACCCAATCGCCAACCGCTGGAACGTTGAGAGAATCGCCGAGGCGGAAGCGACCAGGCAGATCGTTTTGGAAATTGGCCAACGGGGTAGAGACGGTCCAACGACCCCGATGTTGCATGATGACTCGACCAATAAGAACATTGCTGTCAACCAATTGCGCCATGCTCTCGAGCAGCGCATCATTTCGAGCAGACCACCCTAGGAAGCCAGGTGTCGGTGTGGGTTGCGGGGTTGGCGAATGCATCGGTGTCACCACGCTAACGGACTGGCTGACCCTGCCGGGCCTAGTGGGTCGGGCACACCCGCCACATCCGCAAGAATGAAATACGTGAACAAAGGTATTTCGAACACCGTCGAGGCGTCAAAGGACGCCCTACTTGACGAAGACATCCGCCTTCTTGGTCGTTTGCTTGGCGATGTGGTGCGCGAGCAGGCAGGCGGTGCCATTTTCGATGTTGTTGAGCACGCTCGGCAATTGTCGGTGAATTTGCATCGTGACGCCGAAACCGAAACTGAACGAGCTCAGACACTTGATGAACTTGATACGTTCCTTTCTGGCCAGACAATTCAGACACAACTCGACGTTATTCGAGCGTTTAGCTACTTCTCGTTGTTGGCCAACGTCGCCGAAGACGTGCAACACACTCGTCGTCGTCGATATCACCGCCGACTTGGTTCGCCCCCGCAGGTCGGAAGTATTGACCATGCGATTGATCGTTTGTGTGCAGACGGTTGGAGTCGCGAGGAAACGCTGAAACTGCTTGAACTGTCCAGTGTGGTTCCGGTGTTAACAGCGCACCCTACCGAGGTTCGTCGCAAAACAATCCTTGATATTCAGCACCGCATTTCGGTGTTGCTGTTAAGTGCCGACCGAGCCGATGAGATTTCGGCTGTTGTTACCGCATGGGAAGAGTCGCTTCGAACGGAAGTGTTATTGCTGTGGCAAACCGCAATATTGCGCCTCTCAAAACTTCGAGTTGTTGATGAAATAAATGAGTCCCTCGGTTATTTCGAGCGGTCGTTGTTTACCGAGATGGTCGGTATCCACGACGAAATTGGTAGTGCGGTAGATCGCCAGTGGCCGGGGCAGCCAGCCTACGAGCCCGCTCCACTTCTGACGATGGGTACGTGGATTGGGGGTGACCGAGACGGAAACCCGTTTGTTACGGCCGATGTTTTGTTGGCTGCAACAAGCGCCCAGATTCGCGTTGCCCTACTGCACCATATGGAGGCTCTTGATTCGCTGAGCCACGATTTGTCGATTTCTGATCGATTGGTAGAGGTTACGGCTGAAGTATCTGCGCTGGCCGAATCATCGCTTGATGCATCGCTTTTTCGCACCGATGAGCCCTATCGTCGGGCGTTGCGAGGTATGCGCAGCCGCCTGGCTGCTACCGCTCGACTGATGGCCCCCGGAATCGATGATCGAGTAGATCTTCGTACGCATACAAAGAGTTTGCCTCCGTACCTCAGCCCTTCGGAACTTGTCGCTGACCTTCAGGCGATTGAAGACTCTCTCGTTGGCCACGGTGCAAAAGTACTGGCCGAACGAATGGTTCGACCGGTTCGTAGAACGGTCGAGATTTTCGGGTTTCATCTGTGTGCCCTTGATTTGCGCCAAAACAGTGAGGTTCACGAGCACGTGGTTGCGCAACTTTTGGCGCAGGCTGGGGTGATTAGTGAATCGTCAGTGTACGGCGACCTGACCGAAGCCGAACGAGTTGTTTTGCTGAGTAACGAGTTACTCTCGCCGCGACCGCTGCGCAGCCGAACGGCGCATCTCGACAAAATCGCGGCAGATGAATTGGCCATCTTTGAAATGGCCTGTACGGTCATGGACCGGTCGGGTGACCATGTGATAGCCCACCTCATTATTTCGAAGTGTGAATCGGTGAGCGACATGCTTGAAGTAGCCGTGCTGGCGAAAGAAACTGGCTTGGCGCAGGTCATGGATGGTCGACTTCATCTGCGTACAGATATCGTTCCTTTGTTCGAAACCATTGGTGACCTTCACGCAGCATCCGACACCCTTGCCCGGCTGCTCGCGACGCCGATATATCGAGGGGCCTTGGAGGGTCGCAGCAACACACAAGAAGTGATGGTGGGCTATAGCGATTCAACGAAAGACGGTGGCTATCTTGCCGCTAACTGGGCGTTGTACCGGGCGCTTAGGTCGTTGGCGAACGTCGCTGACTCGGCCGGGGTAAAACTACGGTTGTTTCATGGCCGGGGCGGTACGGTTGGTCGTGGAGGAGGCCCAACATATGACGCAGTGTTGGCTCAACCAAGTGGAACGGTCGGCGGATCAATTCGTGTGACTGAACAGGGTGAAATGGTTGCGGCGAAATTTGCTGATCGAGAACTTGCCCACCGAAACCTCTCAGCCCTCGTCGCTGCAACGATCGAAGCGACCGCCATCAACCATGAACCTTCTATCGAAGACTGCGAACGCTATGGTCTGCTGTTGGCCAAAGTCGCTGAAGCTTCACGATCGTCGTATCGGGGACTCGTATATGAAACCGAAGGCTTCGTCGAAGCGTTTAGAGCACTCACCCCGATTGCTGAAATTGCGCAACTGAACATTGGTTCGCGTCCAGCGTCTCGGAAGCCTTCGACGCGAATAGAAGACCTGAGAGCAATCCCTTGGGTGTTTTCTTGGGCACAAACTCGGTTGTCTTTACCCGGTTGGTTCGGGGCCGGAAGTGGCTTCGGCGCAGTCATCGCACAAGACCCCGGCTCGTTGGCAGTGTTTCAAGAGATGTATGTACGCTGGCCATTTTTTAGAACCATGTTGTCGAACTTAGACATGGTGCTAGCCAAAACCGATGTTGGGATTGGTCGGCGCTATGCAGCACTCATCGTAGATCAAAGCAAACGCGAAGTAGTCCTTGAGCGAATCACTCACGAACACTCGTTGACCGTGCATTGGCTTCGCGAAATTTCTGGTGCAGCACCGCTGGCTGATAACCCGTCGCTCGCCCGCTCGATTCGAAATCGATTTCCGTATCTTGAGCCTCTGCACGCTTTGCAACTGGCGTTGCTTCGCCGCCACCGTGGAGGTGACAGCGATGAACTCGTGCAACGCGGCATCCACCTGACGATTAACGGTATCGCAACCGCACTTCGCAACTCAGGTTGAATTGCTAAGCTGGCTTAGTGTCTGAAACCAGTCGGTTTTTGCTTCGAGCAATTGCCACAAGTTCACTCAAGGTGTGGCCAGGACCACCTAATAACACGCGATGACCTTGGCTCTCAAGTTTTGCAATGAGGCCTTCAAGACTGCGGGTTCCGTTATACGACGGGTTTTCTGAATTGCGTGGAACAAAGGTCATCGAAAGCACGACCAGGTCAGCAGCAACTTCGCGAGAAAATTCTAAGAGGTCATCAACCGGAAGATTTGAGCCAAGGTGGTGAACCTTCCAACGGTCGTCTCGAAGCACGAGCGCCGCCATCGCGGACGGAAGCGAATGCATATCGCCAGGAGGGCTCACAACGACGGCCTTGCCTCGCGGTCGGCCTCGCGGGTTGGTGCTGATTCTCGCCAGCAGTCGTTCAACGATCGCCGTGGCGCGGTGTTCCACCGCAATCGATACTTCGCCGGCGTGCCAGCCTTCGCCAATTCTCCTCATGATTGGTGCAAGTAATTCTTCACAGAGCTCAAGCAGCGGCACATTCAAGTCGTGCAATCTGTCGACGATCGCCCGAGCATCGAGTTCGTCACCATCAAGAAGCGCAGCAAACAAATTGTCTTGAATCGTTGGCCAGCTTCGTACCTTGATGCGTTCGGGTGGACCAACAGGAACCGCTCGACGCGAGAGAAACACGGCCAATTCATCGTCGGGGACCTCGTACGAGGCACCCACCTTCATCGCGGTAAGTCGACCCTCGCGTACCCACCGGTATGCTGTTTGGTAGTGAACGCCGAGGCGGTCGGCTGCCTCTTGTAAGTTCATAGATGGCTTTGCCTGTTCTGGGTGATTCGCGTACCCGTGACGCGAATCAGTTGGCGACTCGTTGAAGCCGTGTCGTACTACGACAATGTACAACGACAAGGTACCCACATGGGTTTTTCAGACCAAAACATACTAAAGGTGCGTGAAGCTACCGACTTCGTCGCGGTTGCTTCCGAACATTTGCAACTACAACGGGCTGGCTTACGATGGAAAGGGTTGTGCCCTTTTCATTCTGAAAAATCACCGAGTTTTACTATTAATCCTGAAAAGGGTCTGTATTACTGCTTTGGATGCCAGGCCAAAGGCGATGTCATCCGTTTCGTTATGGAGCTTGAACATCTCGATTTTGCCGCTGCGGTTGAAAGGTTGGCTTCAAAGGCGGGGATTGCGCTTGAGTATGACAACGAATCGACGAGCAAAGATCGTCGTCGGCGTGAACGTTTGAAAGAGGCGATGGATCGTTCGCTTGACTGGTACCACGAACAACTTCTCACGACCCCGGGTGCAGGCCAAGCACGGCATTATTTGAAATCACGCGGGTACGACAGTGAAACTGTTCGCCGTTTCAAACTTGGTTGGGCACCCGACGGATGGGACCAACTGACGAAGTCGTTGAGTATCCCGGCCGATATTGCTAAAGATACCGGGCTTGGCTATATCAACCGAAGCGGGAGACTCACCGACTTTTTTCAGAGCCGAATTCTCTTTCCAATCTTCGACACCTCGGGCCAAGTCATAGCGTTTGGCGGACGCAAACTTCCTGATGTCGACGGGCCCAAATACAAGAATTCGTCAGAAACGCTGCTCTACTCAAAGAGTCGAACCCTGTACGGCCTGAACTGGGCCAAACAGGGCATTGTCGACGCTGGCGAGGTCATTGTTTGTGAGGGGTACACCGACGTTATTGCCTTCCACCGTTCGGGAATGGCCAGGGCAGTCGCAACGTGTGGCACCGCTCTTGCCGATGAGCATTTCAAAATGTTGAAGAACTTTGCCCGTCGAATTGTGTTGGCCTACGACGCAGATTCGGCCGGTCAGAATGCGGCCGAAAAGTTTTACGAATGGGAACGTCGATACGAAATCGACTTGGCAGTTGTCGACTTTCCACCGGGAACCGACCCGGCTGACTTGGCTCGGACCGACCCGGAAGCCTTGAAACTTGCCGTAGCCAACGCCCGGCCTTTTTTGTTGTTCCGCTTGGAACGAATGCTTGATGCATCTGACCTCAAAACGGTAGAGGGTCGTGGGCGAGCATTCGAACGAGCAGCCGAAATCGTGCACGAACATCCCAGCCTATTCGTGAGAGAGCAGTATTTGCGATCGGTCGCAGATCGATGCAACGTTTCAGAAACGATCATGGCGAACGTGCTTGCCGACCTGCAACGACGTCCGGTTCGGGTCAAGAATCCACCGCAGGCCAAGACTGCGAAACGTTCAACGCCAGCGAATCAACCGAGTGTGGGGCCAACCGAAACCGGGTCTCGAACCTCTACACCAGCCTCATCCGGTGCGACCAGTAGTTCGACGTCCGACCGAAGTGTGCCGAATGAAGACCCTGGTGCTGCGGTAGATCTTTCACGCGGTGAGGTCTTCAAACGAGCCCGTCCGCTGGCTCGCGTCATTGGCCGAGCGAGTTCGCCCGCAACAGCAGCGACGGCCGCAACAGAACGAAGCGGTCGCGCCGAAGAAAACCTGCTTCTCCTGCTTATTCATGAACCTGAGTCGGTAATCGAATTCGCTACTGAGTCCATTTTCTCTTCGGAACTGCACGCAAGCGCCTTCGCGTTGTTGATGGAAGTAGGCGACGTGACGTTGGCGATTGATCGACTCCAGACTCCCGGTCAGTCCGAGATTGATGGTCAGGCAGATGATGAGGCTCAGACTGCCGGTCGGGCAGTGGAAACTCACAACATGTTGGCGTTGCTGCAACGCCTAGCGGTCGAGGAGGTGCCATCTGATGCCGAAGACGTCGCCTCGCTGGTGGTCAAGCTTGCTGTCGCACGCACCGTCGACTTTTTGCGTCGTCATCCAACGCACTCAGCGGTAACAGAGGTGGGTTGGTTGCGTCTCAGGCAGATGGAATTGACCGAATCAGAAAGCCGTTCCGGGGCCCTCCGCCAGTTGGTACCCTGGTTCCAGACATGGGGAACACTGACTTCGGAGACTCCAGCGAGGGGACAAGACCTCAAGCCTTAACGGGTGCCGGTGGATACGCCGCGGATCCGGTTCGCCAGTACTTAAAAGAAATCGGTCGCGTACCCCTTCTGAACGGTGAAGGAGAGGTTCGATTGGCGTCAGCGATAGCAGTTGGCGTACTGGCCGAAGTACGACTGGCCGAGATAGCTGCGAGTGGTCAAGACGTCAAATTTGAAGAGCGTCGTAAACTCGATCGTGAAAAGCGTCTTGGTGACAACGCGAAAACCGACCTCACAAATGCGAACTTACGATTAGTGGTTTCGATTGCGAAGCGCTACGCCAACCGTGGCATGACCCTCCTCGATTTGATCCAAGAGGGAAACCTTGGTCTTATGCGCGCAGTCGAACGCTTTGACCACACGAAGGGTTTCAAGTTTTCGACCTATGCAACCTGGTGGATTCGCCAAGCAATCACCCGAGCGATCGCTGACCAGGCCCGTACTATTCGTATTCCGGTTCATATGGTTGAGATCATTCAAAAGGTGTCTCGAACCCAACGAGACCTTCTACAAGAACTTGGACGCGAGCCACTCGCCGAAGAGATCGGTTTTCGTCTCGATATGACGGCCGACAAAATCCGCGAGGTACAACGGATTGCCTACGACCCGCTTTCGCTCGAATCACCTGTCGGCGAAGAAGACGGTTCGACCCTTGGCGACTTCATCGAAGATTCTTCAGCGATCAGACCAGACGAAGCGGCCACCCGTTCGATGCTCAACGAAGCAGTTGAACTGGTGCTCGAGGGGTTATCTGATCGAGAGCGAGACGTAGTTCGCCGACGTTTTGGGCTGATCGACGGCCAAGCGCGCACGCTCGAGCAGGTCGGCAAAGAGTTTCAGGTGACACGAGAACGTATTCGACAAATTGAAACGAAAACCCTGGCTAAGTTGCGTCACCCGCAGCGAAGCCAAAAGCTCAAGGAATACCTCGAAGACTGACCGACCCCGGGTCACGCAACCAACCGGGTTAGAGGTCTCCGGTTGCTAGAAGTGCTCGAACTTCGGTGGCTCGGATACGAACCTCTGGCATGTCGGCGAGTTTTCGAGCGCCAGCCATGACCTGGGCCATCCTGTGGTTCTTGCGGAACCGCTCGTCGTGACGGGCAAGAAAGTCCCAGTAGAGCGTCGTAAACGGACACGCCGTTGGGCCGGTTCGTTTTTTCGGATCGTAAGCGCACCCCTTACATGAGTCACTCATTTTCGAAATGTATGCGCCACCCGCTGCGTATGGCTTGGTTGCCATCATGCCGCCGTCGGCATGAAGCGACATTCCAATAACGTTCGGGGCCATGACCCATTCGGCACCATCAATGAATCGTTCTTGCATCCAATCGGTGGTTTCCTGCGGGTTGATACCGGCAATGAGGGCCAGGTTTCCGAGCACCATAAGACGTTGGATGTGATGGGCGTATGCGCGGTCCTCAATTCCTTGAACGGCCGTCTGTACGCATCGCATCTTTGTGGCCGCTGGGTCTCTGAACGCTGGCGGAAGGGGGGCGTTTGCTTCGAGTGAATTCATGTTCCGATATTCGTCACCCCACAACCAGTAGAGGCCCCACACGTATTCACGCCAACCAATGATCTGGCGGATAAAGCCTTCAACGCTCGCTATGGGAATGTTGCCTTGCCGGTAAGCGGCTTCGGCTGCTTCGACAACTTCGTGGGGACGAATCAACCCGATATTGAGTGAACTCGACAGCGCAGTGTGTGCGAGATGCCAATTGGAAGTAAGCATTGCATCTTCGTGCGGCCCGAACTTCGGGAGCACCTCGCGAATGACACGTTCCAAGCGTTCACGTGCCGCAGCCGACGTGGTGGGCCACAATCCGTTCCATGGGGCACCTGTGGTAAGCGGTGCGTGATCATCAATAAGCGCGGATATTTCAGTGTCAATGTCGTCTAGTGCTGCATACTCCGGTTCCGGCCAAGATCTTCCATCTTTCGGTGGTGGTTCGCGATTTTCATGGTCGTAGTTCCATGTACCTCCGGCTGGCTCAATCCCATCCATGAGCACATCGAGGCGTGTTCGCTGCCACCGATAGAAGTCTTCCATTTTCATGCTTTTGCGAGACGCCGCCCAACTCGTGAACGTTTCGGCGTCGCAAAGAAACTGGTTGTTTTCGACGAGTGAAACGCCAGAAACACTGAGCACCTTGAGACCGCTTCGATTCATCGGAGACATCGCAACAATATGGTCGGGTGCGAACGCGGTTCGATGTTCCGCAATACCGTTTGACATGGTTGTTGCGATCCGCCAATCAACGCTGAAACCCTCTTGTTCAAGCTGATTCGCGAATCGACGCATGGCCGATAACACCAAATGGAGCCGCTGTCGATGCCACTGGCGGCGGGTCATAAGGCTCGTTGCTACAACAAAAACAATCCGTGTGTCGCTTGGCGTTATGTCACGAAGAGACGAGATATCCCGATTGAGTTGATCGCCAAGAACCAGCACAGATTTCATTGGCAACAGTCTTGTCGAAGCAGCCCTTCAAGGGTTAGAGCGCTTCGAGCGCCGCAAGCGCAGCGGTACTTCGATCAACCACGATGCGGTCAAAAACCGTAAGGTCAAGATCGGTGTCACCTTTTGCCCCGCCTCGGTAACGGGTGACGACACCCTGAATAATGCATGCACCCTTCCAATGGTTGAAGGCCTCGTACCAAGGAAGCTGACTGATGTCGAGCCCTGATTTGCGCGCATACCTTTCTACGAGTGGCTCGATATCGAGAAACCCGTCGGCCATGGTTGGCGGTGCACTTTCGTCACCGTTACCTACCTGCCCGAGTGTTCGAACCCAAGTTGTTGCCAAGTAGCCAAGGTCAGCCATTGGGTCTCCGAGTGTCGAAATTTCCCAGTCGAGTACTGCCGCGATTTTTCCATTCGTCGTATTGGTAATGCAGTTTCCAAGCCGAAAGTCACCGTGCACCACGGTTGATCGTTGCTGGGTCGGAACACTTTTGATGAGTTTTTCGTATGCGGCATCGACGGTTGGAACTTCTGACACCTTCATAGCGGTGAACTGCTGGTACCAACGCCTCAGCTGGCGCTCAACATAACCTTCACGCTTGCCGTGTGCGTCTAAACCAATACTGTCAATGTCGAGCGCATGAAGTTCGCCCAACGTATCGAAAATCGATTCACTTGTTTCGCCCCGTAACGCCTCGGGAAGTGCGGCGGTAGCGGCAAGATCGTGCAACACTACCCCGTGCACGTCGCCCATCACGTAAAACGGTGCGCCAATGACAGACTCATCGTCGCAGAACCCGATGGCTTCGGGCACCGGAACCGGCGTCGGTCCGAGTGCCTGAATGGCACGAAACTCTCGTCCCATGTCATGGGCGGTTGCCAAGACGTGCCCAAGTGGACCTCGCCGCACGACTGCGCTTTGGCCATCAGTCGATGTCATTCGATAGGTGAGGTTGGAATGGCCCCCGGTGAGCTGGGTAAACGTAAACGGTGGACGAAAAGTTGGGTGGTGCTCACTCAACCAAACGGTGAGGTTGGCGACGTTGAAACCGGCTGGGTCAACCTGCTCAGATGGGAATGTGGGGTCTGACGAAGAAGTCACGGAAGAGATCATGCCGCTCGGAAGCGGTCAGACTCCAGTTGGATGATTGAACCGTCGCGAATGAGGCGTTTCAGGTGCATACCAATGGAGGTTTGCTCGACGTGATCGATCCAGATTAACCCCGTCGTTCCTGGTCGATAAATGATTCGGTGCTCCACCATTTCGGCCAGCGTTTTTGGTTCTTGCAAAAAGGAAAGTAAGCGTTGTTCTCGGTTGTTGATCACCGTCCGAAATGCACTGAGGGCGGTAACGAATGCCGATTGACTTTCCACAATTCCTTTGTGGTGCGACGTTACGTACCAGCGGGCGTTCACCCCGGCTGCTGTATCCAACGCACGTTCAAAGTCTTCAAGGTCGCTCCAGTGGTCGCCGTAATAAGGCCCGAAACTGGTGAGGTCAATGTCGGCCACGAAGAACACGCCGTCAGGTTCAACGAGGAAGCCGCTATGGCCGCGGGTGTGCCCAGGAAGGTGAACAACGGTGACCGAAGTTCCACCGAGATCGAACCGGTCACCGTCGGCAAAGCCGGTTGCGTCGGGGCGGGCGGTGTAATTGAAGTCAGTTTCTAGTTGCGCCTTCCAAATGTCGCGGGCTGGTTGGGGCATGCCGTACACATCGAGCAGCGACTCGATGTTTCGAAGGGCACCAACGTCGTGGTGGTGGGCGCCAAGAGTGCAATCAGGAAATTGGTTGATGCCGGCGAGATGGTCTTCGTGGGCATGCGAGACCAGAATGCGGTCAATGTCTGCCGGGGCGCCGCCTCGTGCATGTACGTCGATCGACGGGTCGGTGACCAGCGCCGATTCGGTGCCGACGACCATCATGGAATTGCTGGTCGGATACTTGCCGTGATCGCGGCCTATCAACACCGTGACGTTGGTGCCATCAAGCACGACGTCGGTGTCAAGCAAAGGAACAGGTATTGAGGGCATGCCTCAGTGTATTGACCCACCGCATGCATTGACATACCCCATGCATTGACATACCCCGTCGATACCATCAGCTGATGGCCAACCATCGAACAGAATCCAGAAACAAGCTCGATCGGAAATTCGTCTTTGTGCAGCCGCTTCTTTCCCGCCTCGAACCACGGGCTTGCGGATGGATTCGTGCAATCCGCACTTCAATCGGCATGAGTGCTGATGCTCTCGACTGCGATGCGTACTGCATCGTCTTGCCGCGCCGCTCATTGGAATCCAAATTAGAGCACCAAGCCCAACACGCTGCCTTGTTGCGAACAGGTGGCTACGACTATCGGGGAGCCGACGTCGAATTCGAAGATGCTGAACATGCAAAGTTGATGAAGGTTCTTGTCGGCAAGCCAACCACTCTTTGGTAACGCCTTCCCTACCATTTTTTAATGTTGCGGAGCGAATGCATACTGCAGGCTGCATTTCGTCAGAAGCGAGAAAATTTGTTTGCGTACGGCTGGCCCCTCAGGGGGTGATCGTGGCGATTGGTTGGGGCGGCGGTGGCCCGATGTATCGGGCACTGGGGCGGATGATTTTTGAGTCGGCGGCCTGTTCCAAGATGTTTGCACCCCAACCAATAACTCGACTTGATGCAAACGTGGGCGTAAACATTTCTGGAGGCAGCCCACAGGTTGCCATCACGACACCTGCGAAAAACTCTACGTTCGTATACAACTCGCGACCAGGTTTGAGTTCGGCCAATAATTCGACGATACGCCGCTCAACTTGAACCCCAAGTTCAGCGAGGGGTCCACCGAGACCAATCGCAATATCGCGCAGCATCAACGACCTCGGGTCGTCGGTTCGATACACCGGGTGGCCAAACCCCATGATTCGTTCGCCCCGTTCGATTTTTGGCCTAACGACTGCGTCGATTCGGTCGGCTGAACCAATCTCATCGAGCAACTCCAAGGCTCGACTTGGCGCCCCGCCGTGCAACGGACCAGAAAGCGAACCGACTGCCCCGACAACAGCCGCTGCGCAGTCGGCACCGGTCGAGGTAATTACGCGTGCGGTAAATGTTGATGCGTTGAAGCCGTGGTCGATGGTGGAAATGAGGTACTGCTCGATCGCTCTGACCCGTTCGGGTGGCGCTGTCTCGCCAGTCATCATCCACAGATAATTCTCTGCGTACGTGAAGTCGCCTCGTGGGTCAATAGGTGTCCCGCCACGAGACAGTCGGTGTAAGGCGCACAGTACAACTGGGGTAACAGCGCACAATCTCAGCACATTCGCCCGGCGCTCAACATGAGTTAGGTCAAGCACCGGTCGCATTCGATCGTGTGCACCAATCATAGAAAGCGCGCTTCGTAAGCCATCGAGTGGCCTAGCCGCGTCGGCGAGCGCCGGAAGCACTTCAGCGACGGAGGGTGGAAGCGTTCGAAACGAGTTGACTTCCCGAGTGAATTCAACTCGGCTGCCGACCGAAGATGGCAGTGATCCATCGATCATCAGCCTCCATACATCTTCGAGCGGTCGGCTTGTTGCTAGCTCGGTCGCGGAGTACTGGCGGTAATGGTAAAAACCTTCGCGGCCCCGCACATCGCCAACCTCGGTATCCGCGACCACGACGCCTTTAAGCCCCCTCGGAACCTCGGCGGTAATGGTCTCCGATGATGCGATGCTTGCTACCTTCATAAGATCACGGAGCGACACGACACCTATAAGTTCCGAGCCCCGCGTGACTGGTGCGTGACGGTAACCACGCTCGCGCATCGTTGTGAGGGCATCACCCGCACTAGAGGTGGCTTCGACCGAATCGACCGGGCTACTCATGACCTGGCTCAATAAGATTTCGGCGGTATGGCCCTGTGCAAGAACCCGCAAAACATCTCGCTCGGTTGCAATTCCAACAATACGGGCATCGTCCATGATCACGATTGACCCAACTCGATGATCGTGCATCCGTTGTATCGCTGCTGACAGTGGTTCCTGTGGGGACGCAATCACTGCCGGGTGAGTGGTGAGCGAGTCGACGGTAATCGCGGCAAAAGTCATGGTCTGATTGTGCGAACCGGTGTTCTAATAGTCAATATTGATTTTCGTCAATGTGGACGCAATCGACAATGGGTAGGCTGGTCAAATGACGAGTTTGACAACGACGCAGGCTGCCCACCGTTTGGGGGTGAAACCGGCGACCATCTACGCGTACGTGAGCCGAGGGATGCTGGTGACCCAGCCCTCTGCAGACGGCCGCCACAGTTTATTTTCTGCTTCGCAAGTCGAGCTTCTCGCCCATAGAGGCCGTCCGCGCCAGGCCAGTCGAGCGAATTCGCTTGACTTCACCATCGAAACGGCCATCACGTCAATTTCTCAACAACACCTGAAGTACCGCGGTCACGATGCCATCGACCTGTCAAGAATGGCGACATTTGAACAGGTTGCGAATCTTCTGCTTATGGGCTCACTCGATGACCATGTTCCGTGGCCGGTGCGATCACTCACGGTTCCAACCGCGAGTTCGGTGTTCGACCATGTGAGTTTGACGAGCATCGTTGCCGGAGCGGCTGATCCGTTTCGAAACGACTTGTCTCCCAACTCGGTCGCGCACATCACACGTACACTTATTTCTGCCGTGGTCGATTCGCCCGCAGTAAACGGTCGCATCCCACGATTGCAGTTGAACGACGCAACCTATCGGTCAACAATCGCCGGTCGGCTATGGGCACGCCTATCTGAACGACGTCCTCTTCCAGGGCTCGTTGCCGCACTCAATGCAGCACTTGTGCTGATGGCTGACCATGAACTTGCTGTGTCGACGGTCGCTGCCCGGGTGACGGCATCGACAAGAGCTGACCCCTACGCAGTAATCGGAGCAGGGGTAGCTGCGGTCAGCGGGCCGCTTCACGGTGGTGCCAGCCGGGCGGCACGCCGCATGCTTGAGGCGGCGATGTTGCAGTCTGAACACGGCACCCAGGGGGTTGAACGAGCGGCTGGTGAGGCCTTGAAGTTGCACGCTATGTATCCCGGCTTCGGTCACAAGGTCTACAAAAATGGTGACCCCCGAGCCGACGAGTTACTTTCGCTGTTGCGGTTGACGGCCGGTGGTTCGAAGGAGATGAGCGTCGTAGATGGCATCATTGCCGCGGTACGTAAACGCAGAGACATTCGACCGAACATCGACATGGCACTTGCTGCATTTGGTTTGGTGGCTGGGTTTCCGGAGGATTCCGGCGAATCGATCTTCGCGGTTGCGCGGATTGCTGGGTGGTCGGCTCATGCAATCGAGGAGTTTGCCGAAGAACCCCTTCGATTTCGTGCCAGAGCGGTGTTCGTCGGCCAGAAGTAAAGTTTGTATTGCCCTTGGATTGAATGTTAGGGTTGACTAATGTTGAAAAGAAGTCTTTCAAAGGTAGCTATGACGGTAACACTATGTCTGACGGCGGGGTTTGGCCTCGCCGCCTGCGGTTCGAGTAGCCCCGCAGCTACCGAAACCACCAGTGGTGGCGCACAATACGAAGTTGTGAGCGATGCTGACGTTGCCAGCGGTTTAGGCGCGGTAACGCTTTTAGCAGCTAGAGCCCAGGCCGAATCAGCTACATCGGTCGAAACTGCGAAGGCCACCGTCGTTGAAATGTTTGACAAGTGGTACGAGTTCGAAGGCACGATTCGGGTTACCGATCAACCGCTGTACCTTGAACTCGAAGATGGTCTGGCGAAATTCAAAATCGGTATCCAAAACTCTCAGCCTGAAAAGGCGGTGGCCGGGCTCGAGTTCTTTACCGCCCAATCCGCCAAGTATCTAGCCGCACATCCGGCCTAAACCCACCACACGCAGCCCGAAAGGCACGATCATGACCAAACCCCCCCGACGCATCATCGCCGCTTTGGCCGTTACGGCTGCATTCGGATCGTCAGCACTGCTGAGTGCTTGCGGAAGCGATTCGCCGAGTGCGGCGACGGAACTCAACGCCGATCTCACCGATTTTGTGGTGAAGGGTGACACCACCGTGCTCAAAGCCGGTGATGTCACGATCACCGGCAATAACAAGGGCAACGAGACGCATGAATTGGTGCTCTTCAAAACCGACCTTGAACCAGACAGCCTTCCTGTCGACGAAGAAGGTGGCGTCGATGAAGCCGGAGTCGGGCTGACCCTCGTCAACGAAGCCGAGGGTATCAAGCCCGGTAAAAGCAAGGCGTTCAACGCTACGGTGACGCCAGGCAAGTACCTCTTGCTCTGCAACACCATCGAGAACGGTAAGAAGCATTACATGTTGGGCATGTACCTTCCGATCACGGTTGTTGCGTAACTCGCTCCAACAACGAAGCCGCTAGCCGTTCGAGACGGCAGAGCGAATGATGTCACCGGTCGTCTGCAACACTGCAGTGAATTCGATCGGTGACACGTTCGCGTTTGCGGCCGCTTCAACAGCAGTAAACGAATCAATCACATTTCGTCGTTCACTCGGTGATACCCAAGGTGCTTCGTCGAGGGTGGTTTGCATTCTAATTCGCAGGCCGCGAAGTGGCTCGAGAACCCCAGCCTCGACACTGTCGCCTTCCCCCGAAAGTACCTGCTCGTATTCAATATCTAGCCGTTCGACACCGGTGGCAATATCGGTTCCCTGCGTTGAGATTTTTGTAACCCGTTCGCGTATCGACGGTACCTGTTGGCGGCCAATCACGACACCAAGCGACCCGACCAGTACCGCAGTAGCTAAGACAGCTAGTAGCGCGTTGCGCTGTCGAATCCGTTGTGACACATACAAAGCCATTAGCGACTTCTCCCAACAATGTAGGTGACGTTCGGACGTCCGAGATAAGGATTCGTGGTTGCGTCAGATGCGGCCAATTCGATAAGTCTTCGACCTTCGATAATCCAAATCGAGGGTCGCAGCGTGACTGGGCCACGGTAACGCGTGTGTTGTTCAATAGTGGTACTTAGGGTTGACTCGGAACTCACTTCGCCACTGATCGAGTTAACTATGTCACCGAAACGATCGAGCACGTCAATATGATCGTCGCTGGCTGACAACCAGTACATCCCAGCAGCGCTGAGAGTGTTTCCGGCTGGAATCGTCGCCCGAAGCGATGTTTCGTCGAGTTCAGAGCGACCGGGAAGTGCACCAGACGAAAGCCCAACCGAACCGGTTGCGATCGCTCGTACGGCACTGCGTTCGGGCATCTCTTCTACACGAACCTCAATACTCGCCTGGCTTGCACCCGCAGCAATAAGTTCGGCTTCAACCTCTTCCATCATTGCGTCAATAACCGTGGCATCGGCGAGTTCGGTCGAGCGTTCTCGTTCGGCTCGAAGTAACGACAGTGCATCGCCAATCGAAGAAATGATTTCGGCATGTTCAGGGATAATAAGTTTCCAGCCCAGCATGGCCGAAACGTAGCGGGCTAAACCGCCAGCACCGCCGCCGACACCAATGATGGTAGGTGACTCAAGCTTTGATGACTTGGCAACCTGTATTGCAAGTTCGCATACGACAGAACCTGCAGCATCGAGCATCTGCTGGGCTATTACAAGTGGTTTTGGCCGAAGTGTTGCCGCCAGAATCTCGAATGCACGGAGCCCGGCCGCCGGGGGAGCGAAGCAGTAGTCACCAACATGGGTGACCTCAAGTGCGTTGGCGGCACAAGTAGTGGTGACGGCGAATCGTTCGCCAGAGGTAGCGCGAATCACAGCGATGTCGGCCGGGTCGCCTTCCTTGGTCGAAATGATTTCGACAGTGGAACCATCGAACACAGACGGATCGGCGAAGCATGCGTACGGCAGGCCAGCAATATGAGCCGACCGGGGGCCGACACCAAAGACACCGCGTCGGCGAACCCGAAGCATTGAGCCACCTGCGACACCTTCAACGCGAACGTCGACGGATCTCATTGCAGTTGCATGAGAAGCCACGCGTACATATGACAAAGCTGGGCGACCACTTCGAATACCGGCAACGTTGGTTGAAGTACCACCGACTTCAATGACGATGGCATCGGTAACCCCCGTGTATCGAAGCGCACCCGAAACTGACGCCGATGGCCCGGAATACAACGTTCGCACCGGTGATGCTGCAAACCCAGCCAAATCGGTGGCACCGCCGTCGCTTCGCATCACCATGATCGGTGCTGCAATACCAGCGGCGCGTACACCTTCAGCGACGTACCCGGCCGTTGAGAGGGCAATCGGAACAATCGATGCGTTGAGTGCGGCCGTCACGGCGCGAAGTTCAAGGCCATACAGGCCGCTGAGTTCGGTAGACGCGCACGCCGGTAAGCCGAGATCGCGAGCGAGTGCCGTCACCGCATCTTCGTTCGTTGAGTCATCGGGCGAGAACGCTTCGGCCACGCTGACAGCAACAACGCCATCGGTTTGGAATTGCTTCAATGTGGCATCGATAGCTTCAAGCGGAAGACCGTCACTCACGTCAAAAAAGGCGTGCTTTACCCGTAAGAACTTTCCGGGTGACAGCTCGATATCATCGATACGAGTTCGTTTCTCGGTCTGGCGTAAGTCGGGTCGTCGGCCCAACCCGATGACGCCAACGACGCCTACGTCTCCTTCGAGTAGGGCGTTCACCGCTTGCGTCGTTGAATGGGTTACTAGGTCGATTTGGTCGGGGCCAACCTGCTTGGCCAGTTCGACGACCGCTTCGACCACCCCGACAGCAACTCCGCCGCTAGATGAATGTGTGGTCGCAACGATGCTTGAAGCTACGAGCGTTTGGTCAACGACACTGATCGCAACAGCCTTGGTGAAGGTGCCACCAACATCGACGCCGACGCGTACTCGCGTCACGATGTTGCAGCAGCAGCCATCGTTGGTCGATGTGCCGGACGCTTAGCCAAACGTGGCTTCATCACAAACACATAGATCGCACCGCTGATGTATACCGACGACAGCGCAAGCTGCGCAACAATCGATGGAACGGTCGGCCAGATTCCCGTGGCTTCAGCAAGGAAGATGGGTAGGCGAGGGCCGGCTGTGCGGTTAAACGCAATCACGTCAGCCGATTGCAACGTGTTCATAGCGTTTCCGAGGAAGGCGACTGAAGTTGCCATAACCATCGCAACTGCCGTATTCATAAACGTGCGTATCGGGAGTTTGCGACCGACTTTGAACACGAGATAGGCAACGACAGTTAACGCCGCCAAAGCACCAGTGACGCCAACGAGTACCCATCGGCCCATACCGTCACCGAAGCTGAGTAGCGACTGGTAGAAGAGCGCCGTTTCGAACCCTTCTCGGTACACTGCCGTGAAACCAACAGCAATGAGAGACGTGGTCGAGCCCATAGAGACAGCGCTCCACAGACGGGCCCGCACGAACTCCATCCAACGCTTTTGTTCGAGGCGCGCAATGAGCCAAAACGACACATAAAACAACATCGCCACGGCGACGAGGGCGGTAATAGCCTCAAGCACTTCACGGCCGACCGGCAAAAGAGCGAAGAGCGTCGGCATAATAAGAAGAGTTACGATAGTGGCAACCGCTGCTAATCCAACACCTACCAAAATTGGTTTGATGAATTGGGGGCTACGGGCCGATTCAAGAAACCCGAGAAGTACTGACAGAAGCAGCACGATCTCAAAGCCCTCACGAAACAGAATGAGGAAACCTTGGGTAGCGACCAGTGCCGGGCCGCCAACCCCAGTATCGGTGAGCTTTCGTTCGGCCTGATCGAGAAGGGTGCGAAGGGCAATAATTTCCTGGCGAATAGTTTCGACCGGGGCACCGTCTTTGATGGACTGGCGTACATACGAAAACTGAGTTTCAGCTTCGATAGTCAACTTGTTGTCAGCGATCCGAAGCGGAATTTCAACCTGTTCGAAATGCGCAAGATACCCAGACTTCGCTTCAGTGAGGGCCCGATCTACTTCGCCAGCCTTAATCAGTGCGAGTGTTTCGTCGACTGACTGGCGAGTTTCGCTGAGTAACCGAACAGCCTCTTCTCGTGAAACCGAAGATCCGCCGGCAGATGCGCTCGGGGCATTGAAACCCATCAGCACAGCAAACATGACGGTTGCAATTGCGGCGAAACGACCAAAGGCGTTGTTACGTAAGAACACACGCTCAATCTACACGAATGACTTAGGAGTACCTAACCGACTACTTCTGGTCGCTTGTGAGAGGGTTTGAGTATGCAGACTTCGCAATCAACAACTGACACCTTGGGATGGCTCGCTCAACAAATCGGTGCTGCGAAGCCAGCCGCGCTCGCCCGAATCGTGTCGGTAACGGGGTTCGGGGGAAAGCGCAGTGGCGAGTTGATGGGGGTGAGCCTCGATGAATCGGTAGGCGAACTCGCGTTGGGTGCCGCCAACGAAGCGACGACGAGCGCGGCCCGCACACTGTTGCGTGACAGATCCCACAAGGCGATCGTGGTGTCCGTTCCGGTTGGTGATGCCGATGCCGTCGCTGCTGGCCTCGCCTGCGGAGGAAACGCCGTTGTGTTGATCGAGGTTGCGAAGGCGCTGCCTCCATTGTTTTGGAAAACGGTCGGCGAAGCCAAAGCCGTGGTGTTGGCTTCGTATGCGACTGGTTCAATTGCGATCACCGCAACGCAGGCAGAAGGCTCGCTCGGGTTGCCTTCGTCGACATCTGAGACATCTGAGACATCTGAGACATCTCAGACGTCTGATACATCTGACGAAGAGGTCACCGTTGCCGGTCGACGGATGCTTCAGAAGGGGCCGATCGAGATGATGAAAACCATCGGCGATCAAGATGTGTTCTTGACGTTGCTTGCGCCACAACCTCGACTGCTCGTTTTTGGTGAAGCTCAACTTGCGGCCGCTTTGGTGAAGCAAGGAAACCTCGTGGGTTGGGTCGTCGAAGTTCGCTCGGATCGGGGGGGCGTGTCAATCGATGAAGCGGTAACGCTCGCTGGATCTGCCGGTCCGCTCGATGGTGTTGTGGTGCTCTCTCACGATATTGGGGCATCGTCGAGCGTGCTGGCCGCAGCCCTAAACGCTGGTTGCGGATATGTTGGCGCGCTCGGATCTCGACACACGCAAGGGGCGCGCAACGACTGCCTTGTCGAGGTTCACGGGTTGAGCAGCGAGACTCGCGGCCGTGTGCACGGGCCGGTGGGTCTCAACATTGGGTCTCGTACCCCGGAAGAAACCGCGCTCGCAATAGTCGCTGAAATGATTGCCGCTCGATCGGCGATCACGCTGGTGGCTAGCGTTTGACAGCACGAACTTTGGCCACGGAATAGGGTGACATTGTGCACGTACTATTCGCAACCGCCGAACTTGCTCCCTTGGTCAGAGTTGGTGGCCTCGGTGAGGTGAGCGGCGGGGTGACGCGTGAATTGCGTCGTCTTGGCGTGCATGTCGATGTGGTGCTTCCCGACTATTTCGGCACAGCACTTGCCGACGAAACCATCATCGACCTCGATGTTCCAGAGTGGGCTGGCCCCGCCGTTGCTCGCCACGGGGTGCTCGCTGATTTTGGGCACGTAACGCTTGTCGATGTCCCTGACATGGCACGCCTCGGGGCATACGGAGACCCGGGTGGTGGCGGGTATTGGGATAATGACCGGCGCTTCATTCGTTTCTCGGCTGCAGTTGCCGCCCTGGCGATTCTGACGAGCCCCGACGTTGTTCACGTCAATGACTGGCACACATCGGCGGCACTTGCGTTTTTACCTGGTGGTATTCCCTCTGTAGTCTCAATTCATAATCTCGCATATCAAGGGGCATGCGATCGAGGTTGGCTGATGGTGTTTGGTGAACGTCAGCTTGCTTATGATTGGCAAGGAAACTGCAATCCTTTGAGGGGTGCACTTTCGCTTGCCGATCGAATCATTGCGGTCAGCCCCAACTACGCAAAAGAAATCGCCGGCCCAGAAATGGGATGCGGCATGGAAGATCTGTTGGCGGAGAGAGGTGATTCGGTCGTCGGCATTGTGAATGGTATCGACACTGATGAATGGGATCCTTCCAATGATCGGGCGCTTTCGGCATCGTTTGGTACTGGTGACCTTGGGGGCAAAGCGGTCTGTAAAGCCGACCTCCGTCAGCAGTTGGGTCTCGAACCAACGACGGGTCCGTTGATTGGGTTTGTGAGTCGTCTCGTTGAACAAAAAGGTGTCGATCTCCTTGTAGAGGCTGCTCAGTTTCTGCCATCTATGGATGCCCAACTCGTTGTACTGGGTTCGGGTGAGCGGTCGTTTTGTGACGAGCTACATGCTGCGGCTACTCGACATCACGAGCGGGTGGCGTTCCACGAAGGTTTCGACCTCACACTGTCGCACCGTATTTTTGCGGGTGCTGATCTCTACGTGATGCCCAGTCGGTTCGAGCCGTGCGGGCTCGCCCAGATGCAGGCAATGCGATACGGGACTTTGCCCGTAGTGACCGGGGTAGGGGGTCTCGTCGACACGGTGATTGACCTCACCACGTCCCCAACGACTGGAACCGGGTTTGTGTCGTCCCAGGTGACAACGGCTGGGATAGTCGATGCGCTTCACCGAGGTGCTCGCCTGTTTTCCAGTAAACGAGCCCATTCATCGGCGCAGCGCCGAGCCATGAAGGCCGATTGGGGTTGGACGTCTCCGGCAGAGCAGTATCTGAAGGTATACCGGTCAATCGCCGCCGAGCGGTAACCGAATTCACCCAACCATCAGCTTTTTTCAACCAACCCAAACGAGGACAGAAATGTCGAATATGGTGCACGACATGGCTATTGCTCCAAAAGTTCTTGTGATGGTTCTCGCTGGCGGCGAGGGTAAACGACTCATGCCCTTGACGCTCGATCGGGCCAAGCCTGCTGTTCCGTTTGGAGGCACCTATCGACTGGTCGATTTTGTGTTGTCGAACTTCGCGAACGCCAACTACTTGAAGATGGTCGTGCTCACCCAGTACAAGAGCCACAGCCTCGACCGCCACATTTCAGCAACCTGGCAGTTCTCGAATTTGCTTGGCAACTACGTGACCCCGGTTCCGGCGCAAATGCGGCGAGGTCCGCGATGGTTCGTTGGCTCAGCCGATGCCATCTTCCAAAACTTCAACCTGATCTACGACGAAATGCCCGACATCGTCTGCGTGTTCGGTGCCGATCACATCTACCGGATGGACCCTCGCCAAATGGTGATGGCGCATCGAGACATGGGCGGCGGTTTGACAGTTGCAGCGATTCCGGTTCCCGTTCATGAAGCGTCTGAGTTCGGCATTATGGAGGTGCAGGGCGAAAAGATCAAACAGTTCCACGAGAAGCCGATTGACCCACCCCGTATGCCTGGCCACGACGACATGGCGCTCGCTTCAATGGGTAACTATGTGTTCGATACCGAGCTTTTGCTCGAAGCTATTGCCGAAGATGCCGAAGACGAAACCTCAAAGCACGACCTTGGGGGAAACATTATTCCGAACCTCACTCAGCAGGGCAAAGCAAATTGGTACGACTTCAATACCAACAACATTCCGGGGATGACCGAAAAGGGTCGCGGCTACTGGAGAGACGTAGGTACCCTCGACGCTTACTATCACGCCAACATGGATCTCATCTCGCCCGACCCGGTGTTTGATCTGTACAATCAGCAGTGGCCGGTGTACACCACCCAGTCGCCGTTGCCTCCGGCGAAGCTGGTGCAGGGGTCATCGTGGGCCCCCGGAACCGCGTCGGCTTCTCTACTTTGCCAAGGAGCGATCGTGTCGGGCGGTCACGTTGAACGCTCAATCGTTTCTCCCGGCGTGTTCGTTGATGACGGTGCAGTCGTGCACGACTCGATCATCATGCACGGTGCCAAGATTGGGCCTCGTTCGATTATTCGTCGAGCGATCATCGACAAAAACGTCATCGTGCCGGCCGGAATCCAGATCGGCATCGATCGGGCGCACGACCTCGCTCGCGGATTTACGATTTCCGATGAAGGCGTCGTTGTCGTGTCAAAGGGTGCTCCTATAACGAGTTGAGCGGCTAAGGTCTGAGGGTCTTCCCGCCTGGCGGCGTGGCAGAATGGTTATGCAAGGGCCTGCAAAGCCCTCTATTCCGGTTCAATTCCGGGCGCCGCCTCCAATTTTTCCCTTTGTCCAACTTAGCTCGCGCTGTTGTTCAAGATCTTTGGCACTCAGATGTGTTTACGATCCTGGCGGAGTTGAGACTCGATCGCCGGACTTTTACGCATACCGCAGGCTGCTTTTGTCGAGATTCACATCGACAAACACTTTGTTACTCGTTGATTACTCGTGCCGCGATTTCAGGTTCCATGAATAGGCATTGGTTCTCGATCGTGGCAATGAGGCGTGCTTTGATCTCTGGCGGGAAAAGTTTCGTATTGGTGAAAACAGCAACCGCCCGAAACTCTTCCTCTGTCAATTCGCCCATTCCTTCTACCAGGCCCTGAGCCGCGCAGGTTCGGTCGGTATCTGATATCCCGGCCACAACGATGTTCGGTTCGATTTGCTGAGCTGACTCAGCTGGTGCGCAACGGAAAAATGCTCTTTCAAGTGGAGGTATCCCATTTGGATATTCGAGATCGCTCAGCGAAACCAGCGGTTACGTCTGTTTCACGCACGCCGCCACAGCCTCGGGGTTCGCTGCCCCAACGTACTCATTGGCGACTTCGACGAGTCGTTCATCCAGAGTTGGCAGGGGAAGCGATAGCGCAGGTTGCCCAGATCCGGCCTCGGGATCAAGGTCGAGGTTGACGCCCGGATTGATCAGTACGGTCGTCTCCGTTACCGAATCGAAGGAAGCTTTGATAGGGGTTTCCTGGTTGCGACCTCGAACAAACAGGGCGGCTGCGCCAATCGCAAGTGATACGGCAACGACCCCTGCAAGACCAATGAGGACGTACTTTTTGGTAGAGCTCTTTTTGGCCTGCTGCGCCTGTCCGTAAGTGATCGGGCCGTGTGCGTTGGGCGCGAACTGGGGACTGAACTGGGGGCTGAACTGGGGGGCCGGTGGCATTGACGCCAACTGCGGCATCGATGGCGTTGGTGGCATCGTGGGCGGCAAAACTGCGGCGCCGGGTTGGGTCCAGACCAGCGAGCTGGAGGGGGCTGTGCTTGCCGAAAGGGTGGTTTGGCGAACCAGGGTTCGTCCAGCCAACTCGATGTGAAAGACCGGCGTACCCGATGAGCGATCGGCGCGGATGTTCAGGTGGCCGCTCGGAGTAAAGGACCCGAGCCCAACGCCTTCAATGGCGCTAAATGGGCGAAGCGTTGGAAGCGGGCCAGAAGCCAACACGATGGTCAGCTCTTCAAACGAGTCGTCCCACTTGGCGGTGGCGGCAACAGTGCCTGAAATGGGGTCTAAAAAAGTCGCGTCGAACTGGTTCACGGGCCAGCACGCTAAACGCTCGGTGCCCGAAAGCGAGGACAGCGGTATGTAAGCGCCCGATCGGCTGTAGCATCGACACCGTGGCTGACGAGTTCCATCCCCCGGTCGAGGAATATCTCACCACCATTTACGAGCTGGCCGAAGACGGTGTGACCGTTATTCAGGCCCGCCTCGCTGAACGGCTTGGGCATTCGGCCCCGTCGGTCTACGAGATGGTGAAACGCCTCGCTGCGAAGGGTTACGTCGAGCAAAACGGCCGAACACTTTCGCTCACCCCCGAGGGGAAGGCCCTTGCCGAGAGCGTCGTTCGAAAGCACCGCCTCGCTGAACGCCTTCTTACCGACATCATTGGCCTACCTTGGGAAAAGGCTCATCTCGAAGCCGGCCGTTGGGAACATGTCATTTCTGACGAGGTAGAAGAGCGTCTTCGTGTGTTACTCGACGACCCCAATACGTGTCCACACGGAAACCCGATCCCTGGAACCACGCCGGTTACGACCAAGTTGTTCAAACTGAGTGACATGACGGCCGGTGCAAAGATTCGCCTAGAACGAGTCACCGAAACTGTTGAGATCGACCACCTTGCCATGACGTATCTCAGCGAAAATGCGTTCATCACGGGCAGCGAGGCGTTCATTGCGACCCGAGCCCCTGACGGAACCGTTTCATTGCAGGTAGGCACCCGCTCGATTGCGGTTGGTGCCGATCTGGGCGCGAATCTGTACGTTTCTGTCGCCTAGCCACTCCACAGGTCTAGCCCAAACGTGACGGCAGTCACGTACCAAGTTATGGTGGCGGAATGGAACCGTTCTACGTCACCGATTCGACGCTGTCATGCATGTTCGAGCTGTACACCAGGGCCAACGTTGGCGAGGTGTTTCCTGATCCAGTGACACCGCTTACTGCGACCTCGGCGTTAGAGATGGCCGAGGTTGGATGGCGTGAAGCATGGGTTCGTATGGGCGCGTTCGAAATGAGTGAACTGTCAGGTGACAAGTTTTGTCAGCTTGGGGTGGTTGGTGGGTACTGTTACCTCAATGCTTCGCTGATTCGACTCTTCGGGTTTCGTGCTCCCGGTCTGACGTGGCAAGACATGGACGCTCAGTTCTTTGGTGCGCAGCCAGGCATTCCTCCCTTCGTAGAACGCCCCGGAGACGACCGACCCGACCTCACCGAGAAGATTGGTGTGACGTTCATGGAAACAATGGCTCACCACAGTGTTGACAGTATCGAGAACCTCACGGCGCACAAGTTATTGACGAAGGAACTTCGAGCGAACCGTCCCGACCTAACAAAGATGACAAACGACGAACTCTGGAAACGAATGAATGTTGAGTTGTTGCCGCATCACCGAACGTTATTCAGTGAACATATCTTTACCTCGTATATGGCTACTGTTCCGGTTGGAATCATTTCTGCAATCGCCACGGCAGTTGGTCGACCCGATTTGATTCTTCCGATTCTCGCAGGCATTGGCGAGGTTGACTCTGCCGAACCAAGTCATGCCATGTGGGCACTGTCTCGCCTTGATGCTGGGTCTCCTGAGTTTGATGTTGCCTTTGCTCGCTTCCTCTACGAATATGGGTCGCGTGGGCCAAATGAGTGGGAAACTCGGTCGCCCACATGGGAAACACGTCCAGCGCTGGCGTTAGCGGCAATCGACCGTATGCGCCCAGCGCTTGAAAGCCAGAATCCGGCAGGAATGAATGCTGAGCGCGCTGTTGAACGTGAAGCAGCAGCGGTTGAGTTGTTGGCAATGGTTGAAGCTGACCCAGCGACACATGCACAATTGTCCGCTGCGATACTTGCTTCGCGTGCGTGGTTACCCGGTCGTGAACGGTCGAAAACAAACAACATTCGGCTCATTCAGGAAATGCGTATGGCTATCCGAGAAATCGGGCATCGTATGGTTGCTTCGGGTGCCTTCGATGAGGTTGAAGATTTTGGTTTCATCACGAACGATGAGATGGCTGACTTTCTTGTCAACCCGCATTCGTATACGGCGGTTATGCGTGAACGGCGGGCCGAATACCAAAAGCTGCAAGAGCTTGTTCCGCCCTTTGTTTTCGATGCTGTACCCCCGCACATTTCTACGTGGGCTCGGCGTGACGCTGCAGCCGACAATATGTTGGGCGAGGGCGACACGCTGATTGGCATGCCGGGTTGTACCGGGATTGTCGAGGGTAGGGCACGGGTCATTCTTGACTCGGGTGATCCGTCGGCGTTGGAGCCGGGGGACATATTGGTTGCTCCCATTACTGATCCGTCGTGGACCCCACTGTTTGTTCCGGCAGGTGGGGTGGTTGTCGATGTTGGGGCACCGTTGAGCCACGCAATCATTGTGTCGCGCGAACTTGGGATCCCGTGTGTGATTAGCGCAACTGACGCAACCCGGCGCATTCCAAACGGTGCCCTCATTCGAGTTGACGGCAACACAGGGGTGGTAACGATTCTGTCGCTGACCTAACCGGCTGTGTCAGCAAACGAAATTCGTTCGCTTGCGTCAGCCGTACCTGAGGCGAAAGAACAAATTTCTAACGAGAAGTAGTTGATTGTGCAGTTGGACGCGAAATGCCAAGTGTGAGTGGCATCGAAGTTTCCGGTGTGCAACAAGCAGTGTCATCCGCGTGCATAACTTCGGCATCGGCTTTGACGGTGTACACCTCCCATGGTTCTCCGTCGGGCGCGTTGACCCACACTTTGTCTTGAACCGAGAAGCAACAGGTCGTGTTTTCTTCAATGGTTTCGGTGAGACCAGCTTCAGCTAGACGAGCAATTTCGGTTTGCACGATTTCGCTAGTTGCGACCTCGATACCAAGGTGGTTCATCGTGCCGGGTGTTCCTTCGCCCTGAATGAGCACCAACTTTAGCGGGGGAGTCTCGACTGCGAAGTTTGCGTAACCGTCACGTCGTTTGGCTGGCCCGACACCGAAGAGTTTCGTGTAGAAATCGACGGCTTCGTCAATGTTCGAGACATTTAATGCAAGTTGAATACGGCCGGTGGTTGGAACCGTGCGCTGTGGAGCAGTGGTGGTCATGATGGTCATCTTTCGGGTACTTTATATCGATGGTCATCAAAGTATCGTCGAACAACACATCGATGTCAATCGATATGTCAGAAGATCTCGCCGGAATGTTCGCATTGCTGGCTGACCCGGTTCGCCTTCGATTGTTATCGATGGTTGCCGCCGAGGGCGAAGTTTGCTCGTGCAATCTCACCGAAGCCCTTGGTAAGTCACAGCCAACGATAAGTCATCATACGAAGGTGCTTGCAGAAGCGGGCTTGCTCATCGGGGAAAAGCGGGGCCGCTGGATGTGGTGGTCGTTGAACGCCGACCGCTCGGCTGTGTTGATTGATTCGGCCCGGACGCTGCTTCGCTGTTGCTAGCACCCGCTAACGTTTTGGTAACCCGTTTCGCCACGCGCTGAATGATGCGACTGAACCGTTGCCAGGTTTGCGCAGCCATGGCCACGGGTGCAACTCGGTGATGTTTAGCTTGCGCCTGAGGGCGTGGCCCCCTGGAACCGGGGTGAAAGTGGTTGCCAGTTTGCGGTCGGTCAGGATCTCTACCGGTGAACCAATAAACACTTCGACGCTTCGATAGGTTGCCAACTCGGCGAGTGCCTCGGTGAGAAACACAAGTCGCTTGCCGGAAAGGCGAAGTCGGCGTAGTAGGGGCTCGTCGAATACGAAGATCGCTGGAAGATTTGGATGCGCAGAAAGAGCTGCGTCTCCTTCACCAAGCGACTCTGCCGTGATCCAAACAGCCTCGGCATTATCGAGTCGATCAACGGTAGATGGACCTTGGGTTTTGGCAAGGTCGATATCGTGTTTAAGTGCATCAAGGCTACCGATTGATGGAAGCCACTCTGGCGTGTCTGGCCATTGTTGAATTGGGCAGGCGCGCCGGTGTACGCACCCATCGCAACAACCCGGTGCGCGTTTTTCAACCTGCCAGCGGCTGAAGCCGTACGGCTTACCATTTCCCGAACCAACGGTCCATTGCCATCCGGTTCGGTTAGCGGCCCGTGATCCGTCAAGTAGATGGCGGAAGAATTCTTCTTCACCTTGACGCCAATCGGCACCATGACGAACGGTCCATTGGGAAGCCATCCACATGCGGGTTTGGTTGACGGCCCAACCATCACCCTCAAGTTCGCCGAGAACCAGACTCATGCATGCCATGGAACGATCCCATGGGTCGTGAGCCGACGCGGTTCCCGAGCCGTTAGGAATGCCTCTTAGCGGTGCCCCCAATTGCGAACCTAGGCGCGCATATAGATGGCGAGCGTACTCCTGCCACATCAACTCGTCGCGAAACTTCTCAACGTCTTTGGATGGGCCGCCATCGACGTGATCCCAAACTTCTTTCAGTGTCAGAAGGCCATGTCGTATGTATGGTGACAATGCCGAGGCCCCACGCTTTGTCACCGGAAGTACTTCGCTGCGTCGTGCGGCGTAGCCGCGAACCTCGAAGTTGTGAAGGGCGGTATCGGCGGCTGACTGTCCACCTCGAAAGCGTGCCGACCCGGTAACGGTATCGGGGCCTTCCAGCGTCAGGTGCCCGAGGTGGTCAGCAACCCAGCGTTGAACTGCTGAAAGATCATCGTGTGGTGGAAGGGTTACGGCGATATTCATGCTGTTCTAATCCTTATTGGGCCTTTGGCCGTGGAGGGGTCGACAATCTTTCCGGCTTGGGTGATCACGACTAGGCCCTCGTTTGTTAGACGCCGAGCGGCGCGACGAGTCGGTTCCATCAGCGATTCCCAATCATCGGGTGAAACCGCTCGTGCCGCTTCGGATGGACATATCGATGCATTGTCGTTTCGTTTACTGAGCAACATCAAAATGGCATCAGAAAGCTGGCTGTCGACAGCCGATACCTTCTGCGATCTGCAAGAGTCGCTGCAATAGCGAACCTCAGCCCAGTTACGTTCCCACTTCTTTCGCCACGTGATAATTCGTCCACACGAGACGCACGGTTTGGTCTCAAGGTTCGGTTTTGTCACGGAATGAAAGTAGCTGCCAGCATGGCGAAACCAATAGTGCGAGCTGGTTTCAATTGTCGTTGCTTCGTCATGGCTTGATCTTGGCTCGCGAAGCTCAAGATTTTGCAAGACCTAACCTTCCCCTGGATTTGTTCAAATCTACCTTTCGTTACCGTTGCCGTCATGGAACGCAAACGAGCTTGGATTATTGCCGAAGTCACCAGTTTCGAAACCAGGCCCTCTTTGTGACGGGTTGAGCACTTCGTCTACCGTCGAACGAGTGACACTCTTAGCCCCTGGTGGGCAATCGTGACCTCTCGCTGGTCAACCCCTACTGGTCGGCTCGACGTTGCAGTCCTTGGTCAGTTTTTGGCCACCGGTATTGCTATTGGATCGGTGCCTGCGTACCTCAGAGAAGCGTTGGGGGCGAGTCGTGCCTTAACGGGTTTCGCGACCACGATCTTCTTCATTTCAGCATTGATCGCACGGCCGTTTATAGGACGCTTCCTCGACCGTTCGGGGTCACGACTTTTATTGGTGTGGCCACCAATGATGTCAGCGGTGTTGATTGTTGCCCTCCATTTCGCTGGATCAGCCCCCGTAGTAGCGATTATGCGCTTTAGTGCTGGTGCTGTCGGGGCGTGCTTCTACACGGCTGCGCTTTCGTTGACATCAGAGTTGGCTGAACAGGGTGCTCAAACCAAAGCCGTCGCTCGACTTTCAATCGCGGTGTACCTTGGGTTCGTTATTGGACCCCTCATCGCCGAGGGCTTGCTACATTTCGGTTTTTTCGCTGCGTGGATTGGGGCAGCTGGGTTCCATCTCGTTGCCGGTTTTGCAGCACGCGCTATCCACTATCCACAACGACCGCCAATAGCGGACGTGACTGCGCCTCCGCAGTCAAAGTCGAAGCCGCAACCTGGCCGACGAGTTGTGCATCCACTTTCGATCGGCCCGGGCGTCGCATTGCTTACCGTTGCATTTGCCTTTTCTACGGTGAGCGCCTTCTCTGGTGACTACGGAAAGAATCTGGGTCTTCGTTACCCGAGGACCCTGTTCGCAACATTCGCGTTCTCAGTGCTTGCCGTTCGTTTGTTCAGTGGTCGTATCGCTGACAAGAGGGGTCCGTTTACGGTGGCTGTTCCGGGAATCATTTTGGGTGCCTTCGGTCTTGCCCTCGCTGCGGTTGCCCCCAACGCAGCCATTGGTTACGTGGCGATGGCGTGTATCGGGTTCGGGTCGGGCGCGTCGTTCCCGGCGATCACTGCGATTGTGACCTACCGAGCGCCGGCGGCTGAACGCGGAATTGCGGTTGCCTCGCTACTCATGTTCAACGACCTCGGCCAGGCCCTTGCTGGTCCGCTCGCTGGATTTGTCGCAGACAGTTTTGGCTGGCGCTGGGTGTTTGGGGTACCTGCCCTAGTCGGGCTCGGAGGTATTGCCGCGATTGTGATGCTTTCGGCCCGGCTCGGCTCCGATGCCCCTCATTTGTCCCGCAATGTGGGATGAGTGTTCCATCTAGTGGTTTTTGGATTGGTCGATATATGGTTCGATAGAACTCATGAGTGAAGCGACCCCCGCCCCCGAATCTGAAAGCTCGTCGGTCGAAACCGGTGCCCGCCGCCGTAAAGGGGGCCGCCAAGATCACTCTGGCCGAAGTCGGCTTCCGGAACAACGCCCCTTTCGTCAATCTCGATTGAAGTACGCGCCGACGCAGATTGTGTCGGCTGACGAACTCGAAATGATTCACGACGCGTCATTGACCGTGCTTGAAGACATCGGAATGGACGTACTGAACGCCGAAGCTCGCACCATCTTCGCTGCCGCCGGTGCAATCGTTGACGGCGAGCGGGTTCGGATTGGGCGTGAAATTATTCAAGCCGCAATGTCGAGCGCGCCGACCGAATTTACGCTTCATGCGACAAACCCGGCACACTCGCTTCATATCGGTGGAAACTGGGTGGCATTTGGATCGGTAGCAAGTGCGCCTAACGTTCATGATCGCGAAGGCGGTCGCCGTATTGGCAATCGCGCTGACTATCAAAACCTGATCAAACTTGGCCAAATGCTGAACACAGTGCACTTTTTTGCTGGGTATCCGGTTGAGCCAGTTGACCTTCATGCATCGATTCGCCACCTCGATGCAACATACGACGCGTTGACCTTGGCCGATAAGCCCATTCACGTGTATTCGCTTGGGGAACAACGAAATCGCGATGTGATCGAAATGGTTCGTATCGCTCGCGGAATAGATCATGAAACGCTCGAGCGCGAACCGTCGCTCTTCACCATCATCAATACATCTTCACCTTTGCGGCTCGATCTTCCAATGGCCACAGGAATATTGGAAATGTCTCGTCGTAACCAGGTTGTCTGCATCACCCCGTTCACTCTGGCCGGTGCCATGGCGCCGGTGACCGTCGCCGGAGCCGTAACACAGCAAAATGCTGAAGCGCTGCTGGGAATGTCTCTGACGCAGTTGGTGCGGCCAGGCTCACCTGTTATCTACGGCGGGTTCACATCGAATGTAGACATGCAATCAGGGGCACCGGCTTTTGGCACCCCCGAATTCATGAAAGCAGCAATGATCGGTGGTCAGTTGGCCCGTCGCTACCAAGTGCCCTACAGATCGTCAAATGTTTGTGCAGCAAATACACTCGATGCACAGTCTGCATACGAATCGGTGTTCTCGCTTTGGGGTGCGCTCATGGGTGGCGTGAATTTCTTGATGCATGGTGCTGGGTGGATGGAAGGCGGTCTGCACGCCAGCTACGAAAAAATGATGCTTGATGCTGAATTGCTAGGCATGCTCGAATCGTTCCTTGAACCGCCAATCGTCACCTCAGACGAAATTGGGATCGAGGCCATCCGCGACGTTGGCCCCGGCGGCCATTTCTTTGGTACCGCACACACTCAAGAACGTTTTCGCACGGCGTTTCATAAGCCAATGCTCAGCGATTGGCGAAACTGGGAAACGTGGGAGGAAGCTGGCTCACCCAGCACCTACGACAAAGCAAACAAAATGTGGAAAGACATGCTTGGAGCGTATGAACCCCCGGTAGTTGATCAAGCACGAACCGCTGAACTTGCCGATTTCGTTGCCCGTCGTCACGCCGAAGGTGGCGTACCTACCGACTATTAATCCGTGTACCTTTGAATCAAAATTCCGTCAGTTTCGTCGCCAGACCCCCGATACAACTTAAGTAGAGAGCATCATGCCAGTCCAGGAAACCCCCGTTCTTCACGATATTCAAGACCGTTCAGATAGCGGTATGAAATCATCCACGCAAGTTGTTGTCATTGGTGGCGGCGTGGTTGGTGCCAGCGTGTTGTATCACCTCACCAAAGCTGGATGGACTGACGTTGTGTTGCTGGAACGTCGCGAACTGACTCACGGGTCGACCTGGCATGCGGCTGGTGGTATGCACACGTTGAATGGTGATCCGAATGTCGCCAAGCTCCAGCAGTATACGGTCAACCTGTACAAAACAATCGAGGCTGAATCGGGGCAGAACTGCTCGATTCACCTTCCTGGCGGAATCATGTTGGCCGATACCCCCGAACGTCTCGACTGGCTCAAAATGGCGCAAGCCCGCGGTCGCTACCTCGGTATGGACCTTGAAATGATTTCGATGACAGAGGCAGCCGAGTTGCATCCGTTGCTCGACCCGAAGCACTTTCTTGGTTGCATGTTTGACCCTGATGAAGGTCACGTTGACCCGTCAGGAGTCACCCATGCGTATGCGATTTGTGCAAAAAATGCCGGGGCAGAGGTATATCGCCATACGATGGTTGAAGACCTCACGCAACGTACCGACGGTACGTGGGACGTGCATACGAACAAGGGAAAGATCCATACCGAGCACGTTGTTAACGCAGGTGGTTTGTGGGCCAGAGAAGTTGGACGCATGGTTGGCCTTGAACTTCCTATCTTGGCATTCGAACATATGTATTTGCTCACCGACGATATGCCTGAAATCGTTGAGTACCGCGAGAAGCACGGCAAAGAACTTCCTATGTCGGTCGACTTTGCTGGTGAGTCGTACTTCCGTCAAGAAGGTGATTCGATGTTGCTCGGTAGCTACGAGTGGGACTGCGTTCCGTGGTCACCAAAAACAACGCCGTGGGGGTTTGGCCCACAGCTATTGCCCCCAGATCTTGATCGACTAGAAAAGCCGTTGAGTATCGCATTTGAGCACTATCCGCGCTTACAAGATGTGGGTATCAAGCGGGTCATAAACGGACCGTTCACGTTTGCCCCTGACGGTAACCCGTTGGTTGGTCCGGTACGTGGTCTCCGCAATTTTTGGGTGGCTTGTGGCGTCATGGCCGGGCTATCGCAAGGCGGTGGCGTTGGGCTGTCGTTGGCTTCGTGGATGACGCAGGGCGACCCGGCGATGGACATTTGGGGCATGGATGTTGCTCGTTACGGTGATTATGCGACACTCGGATACACGGCAGAAAAGTCGAAAGAGAACTATCAGCGTCGCTTCCGCATCATGTTCCCGAACGAAGAACTTCCTGCGGGTCGACCACTTCTGACGACCCCAATCTATGGTCGTCAAAGCGAAGCTAACGCGGTGTGGGGGGCTTCGTTCGGCTTGGAGTATCCGTTGTGGTTCCAGAAGTCTGGCCTCGACCCGGTTGAGAACGTTACGTTCAAAAGGTCAAACGCGTTCGACGTTGTTGGTGAAGAGTGTCGTGCTGTTCGCGAACGAGTTGGCTTGACGGAAGTGTCGAACTTCGCGAAGTACGAAGTAACCGGAAGCGGTACAGCGGCGTGGCTTGAAACGGTACTTACTAACAAGATGCCAAAGATTGGCAAAGTGTGTTTGACCGCAATGCTCAATACGAACGGTCGCATCGAAGGCGAATTCACCGTTGCTCGGTTAGCTGACGACCATTTTTTCCTCTTCGGCTCAATGCCCGCCGAAGTGCACCATTCACGATGGTTTATGCACTACCTCCCAACTGACGGAAGCGTGAACTTTACGGTACGCGGTCTGTCGCTCACCGGTCTTTCGATCGCTGGACCTCATGCGCGCGACGTACTCGCGAAAATTACTGATGCCGATGTGTCGAATGAGGCTTTCGGGTTTATGTCGTTCCGAAAAATGGAATTCGGAATGATCCCGGCGATGATTGGTCGCCTTACGTACTCCGGTGACCTTGGTTACGAGATTTGGGTAGCCCCTGAATACCAGATGGCGCTCTTTGATCGGATCATGGCCGCTGGCGAAGAGTTCGGTATCCGCCTCTTCGGGCTGAGGGCACTGCTGTCGTTGCGACTCGAAAAGAGCTTCGGCACCTGGTATCGCGAGTACCGGCCGATCTACACACCAGCCGAGTCAGGTATTACGAGCTACGTGAAACTGTCGCACGACTTCATTGGCAAAGAAGCTTACGAAGCAGAGATTGCTAAAGGGCCAGATCGTCGACTGGTTACCTTCGTCGTTGATGTTGCTGAGGGCGACGCCGCCGCCGACGTTATTGGCGACGAGCCCATTTGGCATAATAATGTTGTCGTGGGCTGGATTACCTCTGGCGGGTACGGTCACTACGTGCAAAAGTCGATTGCGCTTGGGTATATCCCAGCTGCGCTGTTCAACGAAACAAGTGGGTTCGAAATCGAGATCATTGGTGAACGCCGTCCAGCGATCTTGCAACGAGAAGCATTGCTTGACCCTAGCGGAAGTCGTATGCGGGCATAGGATAACGGACGAGGATACGGGACAAAGGTAACGGGCTAAGGTCACAACGATGCGCATCATCACTGATGGACAACCAATTGAATTTCTTGATGGTGAATCGATTGCGCTTGCCTTGATTCGGGCGGGTCAAGTTCCGAATGCGGGCGGTACGCTGTGCCTGGCCGGTGATTGTGGCAACTGCGTTGCAACCGTTGACGGCGTGTCGTGGGTGCGAACGTGTCAAACCGTTGCCCGGCCAGCAATGGTGGTGCAACGTCACCCGAACCCGAATGCTCCGTCGATGTATCTCCCGGTTACCTCGACCGAGATTGCTATCCAACATCGTCACCATGATGTCGTTGTCGTTGGCGCAGGGCCAGCCGGCATCGGTGCAGCGATCGAACAACGAACCGCTTCTGACGACGTTGTCTCGTTTGACTCGGATGTCAGTCGCTGCGTTGATGGTGTCGAACAGGGCGAAGTCGTTGCCTTGTATGCCGGGCCGATGCTTGTCGTTCGGACGGCAACTGCGATGATGCATATTCACGCTCACCATGTAGTGCTGGCGACTGGCGCTGCCGACCTGCTTCCGGTTTGTGAGGGTAACCAACTTTCGGGGCTACTGACAGCTGGTGCCTTTAAGCAAACTACGGCCGCAGGTATTGACCATGGTCGAGTCGTGGTTATAGGTGCCCCTCTTGGCGGGTGTGAATACCTCGGCGGAAAGATGCTTCGCTTCGATGGAAATTCGGCGAATCGGGTGACGGCGGTTGTCACTGATCAGGGTCAGCGCGAGGCCGATACCGTGGTGATCAACCTGGGACAGTCGCCGCGAGATGTTTTGGCTCGTATGGCAACTGGCGTCTCGGTGTCGGTTGTCGGTTCTGCAGCCGAGGCGTATTCACTTCCCGATTCGCCGATCGACGGATTCGTATGCGCCTGTTCGAAAGTAACTGTCGAAGATCTCCGCGGGGTATGGGATCGCGGTTTTAACGAAGTCGAACTCATCAAGCGATCTTCGCTCTGCGGAACCGGTACTTGCCAGGGCTCGGCGTGTATGCCTCATCTGCGCGCATTCGTTTCGTCGCAAACCACCGACGATTCGTTGTCGCAGCCGTTCACTGCTCGCCCAGCAAGTCGCCAAATCACGATGGGCGAAGCTGCTGCAGGATTCTGGTCTGACCCGTGGAAGCGAACGCCCCTGCATGAGGAACATTTGAAGCTTGGTGCGAAGATGGATCGCTTTGGTGGCTGGTGGCGCCCTTGGAACTATGGCGATCACATTGCCGAGTACTGGGCAGTTCGCGAGGCCGTTTCTCTTGGCGATGTAAGCACACTTGGCAAGTTGTTGGTGACAGGCCCCGATGCCATCGAATTCCTCGAACGAATGTATCCGACCACCATCGCCGACATCAAAGTAGGCAGAAGCCGTTACGTGTTGTTACTCAACGAGCGAGGTCACCTGTTCGATGACGGCATGGTGTTGCGAGACGACGACCAAAACGGTGTTCCACGGTTTTCGCTGTCGTTCACTTCCGGTGGTGCATCGAACGCAGAGGCATGGATGCGAGATTGGGCCGAAACGTGGGGTCTCGATGTTCGAATCATGGATCGAACGACAAGCCTTGCTGCGATCAACGTAACCGGCCCGCTTGGTGGAGAATTGCTGCGTCGATGCGGGGTCGACGACGTCCCTAGGTTTTTGCAACATCGACACCTCGACGTTGCGGGAGTTCCCTGCCATGTGATGCGGCTGTCGTTCACGGGCGAAGCATCGTGGGAGCTTCATCATCCGTGGAACCAATCGGTCGAACTGTGGACCGCACTAATGGAAGCTGGGCGTGACCTTGGGATCAAACCGCATGGGTTGCAAGCGCTCTTCGGGTTACGCCTTGAAAAGGGTCACATCATCGTAGGTATGGATACGGAACTCGATACCACACCTCGCCGTATTGACCATGATTGGGCAGTGAAAATGGGCAAGCCGTTTTTCTTAGGCAAAGACTCGTTGCTGCGCACCGCCGCCGATGAACTTGTGGCAAACGACAGGCGCAAACTCGTTCCCCTGCGAATCGACGGTGCGGCACCCATGGAGGGCAGTCCGCTCTATTCAGCCGATGGAACGCTACTCGTGGGGCATGTTGCGACTTCGTTTAGCTCACCGCTACTTGGCCATGGAATCATGCTTGCGATGTTGAAACGGTCATGGGATCCGCACAGTGGAATTCCCGAGTCGTATGTGATCGACGGTCGAGTTGCCCACCTCTCCGAAACCCCCTTCTACGATAAGGAAGGTGCCCGTGCCCGCGCTTGATTTCAGCGAAATTGAGGCGGTTCGGGTAGCCGCGCTGTCGAGCGTGCTCGATACTGCCCAGGTCTCGGAGCCCATGATTCGAATCGCCCCCGACGAGGCTCTCTTTATCGGTGATTCGGCTCCGGAAAGCATTGCTGTGTCTGACCCTTCGGCAATCATCGAAGCCGACAATGGGTGGTCTGGTGCGTGGTTGGGCATAGCTGCCTTCCTACAGCTCTGTGCGCATACGATTGATTGGCAGCTTCCTACTGCTCGACCGACGGTGGCGCAGGGTCTCATTGCCGGGGTGCCAGCCAAGGTGTGGATGCGAAGCGACGATGACGACGTACTGCTCTTTGTCCAAACTGCATTGGTACATGAACTCATCGAACGACTCGGCTGAGAGGGGTCGGAATTATGAATGAATTCGTTGAAACGCTTCTCTCATTGAGTTGGCCGCAAAAGATCAAGAAGAACTACGACGTGGTCATCATCGGTGGGGGCGGGCACGGCTTGTCGGCTGCGTACTACCTCGCGACCAGGCATGGCATAACCAACGTTGCGGTCATCGAGAAAAACTATATTGGCTCAGGTAACTCGGGGCGAAATACCACCATCATTCGATCGAACTACGGCATCCCGGAAAGTGTGAACTTCTACAAACGTTCACTTGAACTTTACGGCACCCTCGAAGCCGAGACTGGCTGCTGGATCATGCATTCCACTAAGGGAATCATGTGGCTTGTTCACACAGAAACCGGTATGCGTGCAGAGCGATCTCGATCGATGCTCAACTTGGCACTTGGCGTCGAAACTTCGTTTATTAGCCCTGCCGAGGCTAAGCAGTTGTGCCCGCAGCTCGACTTATCTGGCGGAGGTCGGTATCCGGTTGTTGGTGGTAGCTATCACGCCCCGGGGGCAACGGCTCGACACGACCGGGTGAATTGGGCGCTCGCCCAGGGTGCAATGCGGGCCGGGGTCGACATTCATCAACATACCGAAGTGACCGGGTTCGACATGGTCGGCGACAAGGTCGTCGGTGTGCATACCAATGAGGGCACGATCGGGGCTGGCCGAGTGCTTTTGGCTACCGGAGGAAACGTGAGCGAGGTAGCGGCGCTGGCCAAGTTGCGGCTACCTGTCAGAACCCATCCGCTTCAAGCGTTCGTCACCAACAGCTACGCGCAGGGCCTGGGCCCTATTGTTAGCAGCACTGAATTGCTGTTTTACGTGTCACAAACTGCCCGTGGTCAATTGCTTATGGGGGCCGAGTACGAGACACAGCCGAGTTACTCGCAGCACAACACCTTCCGGGCGATGCAATCGGTTGCTGCCAAAGGTGCTTACCTTCTTCCGTTTATGAAAAATCTTCGTATCTTGCGGCAATGGACAGGTCGCTGCGATGTCAGCCTTGACTTTTCGCCGATCATGGGGCCAACCGGCATTGAAAATCTCGCTATCACAACGGGTTGGGGTACTTGGGGGTTTAAAGCGATTCCGGTGAGCGGAGAAACTATGGCCTCGTACTTGGCGACCGAGCTAGTTCCTGACTTGATCGCACCCTTTGCGCTTGACCGTTTCGCTCGCGACACGACCATGGCCGATCAGGGCTCGACCGGAACAAGGTAGGGGCATTCGCCGATCATGCTGATCATTAACTGCCCAACATGCGGCCCCCGATCTGTTGAAGAGTTTCGTTTTGGTGGCGCAGCACCCCATGTGCCCGACTGGATCGTTGGCGAGAGCGACCGTAACCTCGACTATGCCTGGAATCTCGACAATGTGTCTGGCCCCCAGGTCGAGCGATGGTTTCACGATTCAGGCTGCCGTCGATGGTCAACCGTTACCCGAGACACCTCGACAGACACGATCGTGGAAGACCTCGACTAATAATTTTCTCGGAACCAATCACTGGATCAGCGGTATTTTCGGCGGATAGTTTGCATACTCATAAGCCGGATCTTGATATACTCCAGTTATGTCCCATCGCACATCAATTGATCTAGATGAAGCACTTCTGCTTGAGTGCCAAAGAATACTGGGTACCGGTGGAATTCGCGACACGGTCGAGGGTGCGATGACTGAGTTGGTGCGCGCAGATCGTCGAACCCGGTTGAAAGCGCGGATTGTCAGCGGAGCAGGGATTGACCGGAGCCCCGAGATTTTGGCCGAATCCAGGCCATCACGTTGACACGGTTATGTGTAGATACCAGTGCCTGGCATCGAGCCGAACATCACCTTGTAGCTTCGGAATGGATTGCGAAACTTGATGCAGACCTGATTTCAATTTGTGATCAAGTACGGCTTGAGATTTTGTATTCAGCTCAGAACGCTGCCAACTACGAGTTACTACTAGAAGAGCTTTCGTCACTCCATTCGGTGCCGACAGGGCCATCAGTGATGACCCGCGCTATTGAAGTGCAGCGTCGCCTCGCCCACATCGGGGGACGTCATCATAGAAGCGTAAAAATCGCTGACCTTATAATTGCAGCGAGTGCTGGAGCGGCAGGTGACACGGTCTGGCACTACGACGCCGATTTTGATCGGATTGCATCGATTACCGGACAGTCGACCATCTGGATTGCTCCCAGAGGTTCCCTGTAACATATGTGTACTGAATCGACGATTATTGCGTCGATCACTTTGGCTTGTTGAGCGCCTAGCCTGTAGGGGCCATGCGAACCTCACTTGCCAACCTGCTCTCCTCTTACCCTGTGTTGCTTTGCGACGGGGCAACCGGAACGAACTACATGGCGATGGGCCTTGGGCCAGGGGAACCGCCCGAATTGTGGAACGTCGATACCCCAGAGCGGGTCAAATCGCTTCATCAACAGTTCGTCGATGCGGGTGCCGACATCATATTGACCAATACCTTTGGTGGAAACGCAAACCGCCTTGCGTTACACCACCACGAGCACCGGGTTCACGAGATCAACGTTGCTGCCGCACAAAACGCTCGTGCCGTTGCTGATGCATCCGCCCGTCCAGTTGTTGTTGCCGGGTCGGTTGGTCCCACAGGCGCATTGTTCGAGCCAATGGGTCCGCTTACCCACGATGAGGCCGTCCGATTGTTCACCGAACAAATCGAGGGTCTTAAAGACGGCGGAGCAGATGTCGTATGGATCGAGACGATGTCTTCGATTGAAGAGATCCAGGCTGCGGCTGCTGCTGCGATCGCTGTCGGAATGCCTTACACCGCTACCGCATCATTCGACACCGCTGGCAAGACGATGATGGGCGTTCACCCGAATGCGTTGGCTGCAGTGTTTGACGACTTCGAACAAAAACCACTCGGAATAGGTGCCAACTGTGGCGTTGGTGCGTCAGACATTTTGGTCACGGTCACACATATCGACTGTGAAGAAAATACGGTTATCTCTAAGGGTAATTGTGGCATCCCGCAATTTGTTGGGGCCGAGATCCAATACTCGGGTACACCTGAACTGATGGAACGTTATGGTCGCTTAGCCGTTCATGCCGGTGCGCGCATCATCGGGGGCTGTTGCGGTACCTCGCCCGAGCATCTTGCGGCTATCCGCAAAGGAATCGACACTGGTGCCGAAGAAGTGAAGAACACCGGTCGGGTACAACCGACCGTCGAAGTCATTGAAGCACTCATTGGCGAACTTGCTTCGAAACAGCCAACTGCTACCGAAGGTCGAGCGCGTCGATCGAGTCGTCGCTAACAGTCTCCGGTGAGCAGTTTCTGGTGAGCAGTTTCTGGTTAGCTGGTCCGACGTTGGTCGTTGATGACTGGTTGCGACCTCGAGCGGCTATCTCGGCCTTGATTGCTCACGAGGCGTCGTAACCGCTCTGTGCCGTACACGTCGTCGAGTCGAGAAACCTGGGCGACAACCTCGAGTTCAAGGTCATATGTGCACATTCTAGATTCGGCCCGCCAATCTGCGCGCGCGGCGGCCAGCGCGGTTGGCATCGAGACCGCAGCATTGTCGACAGCCCGACGGAAACGTCGAGGTAACTGTTGAGTGAACCTAGTTCGCCCCGATTGAGCGTTCACCGTGAGCGGTATATCTCGCCAGTAAACGGTGACCAGACGGGGACCGAGTACGTCGACTCCTCGGGTGCCAACCATCACTGAACGTCGATGAGTTTCTCAAGTTCCGTTGCGAAGTTATTCAGGCCAACATGGTGGTGTTCAAATCGTAACGCAAGCCGCTGAGCCGCAGCTATCGCTCGTTCAAGTACTAAGGGGTCGTGCGATTGCGAGATAAGCGCGATCCGGTCGTAGTTACCAAAGTATGTGTCACGTAATGAAGGATGGCGGTCAAGGCCAAGGCCGGTCCATACCAGTGCATCGAAGTGGAGCGCAAGATAGTCGGTGAGATAAAACGTGCCAAGCGAGGCTTCTGTGAGTTTCGTAAAGGTTTCGGTACCGGCGAAAAACTCGTAACAATGGGCCCCCGGAAGCCTCACGATGCTGATACCTTCGGCCCGTCGCCGCTCAATGAGCGCATCAAGTAGGCCACCGGTGCCACAATCGGCGTAACCGAGTACAAAGCGCGGTGCTGACCCACTGACTTGCTGCGCGATCACCGAATCAATCAGGGCATCAATTTCCCCAGGAATTCGTTCAGGGCGGTTGTGGAGAGGCGCGGGCAGGTAGCGCATAGGTATTGCCCGGTCAGGCTGAACCAACTGGGCAAACACCGAACGAATTTCGCGAGCAAGAGCACCGCAGGCAATGACGACAATGGGCACACTGCGTCCAAGTTCTCCGTCAGTCTTCTCCGTCACCACCACCCGAGCATACGGCCGCAAGCCCAAATTCTGCGGGCAAGAAACAATCAAATAAACGTGATTCCTGTCTCGTTTGGGAAGAACAGGCCCGCTAGATTGAATCGGTGTCGACATATATCATGACGTTTAGATGCCCAGACCGACCGGGAATTGTGTACGCCGTTTCGGGCGCGCTCTTGCAAATGCAGGCGAACATTATCGAGAAATCACAGTTCAGCGAGCCGATCTCCGGAACGTTTTGCCTTCGAACCCGTTTTGAAACAGATGAAGCCGACTCCACACATATCAAGGTCGTACTTGAAGCAGAGCTTGCGCAGTTCGGCGGTACGCTTACGGTTCGAAACGAAGAGGTTAAGCAACGTGTGCTTATCATGGTTTCGAAGTTTGAGCACTGCCTGATCGACCTGCTGTATCGGCATTCCGAAGGTGAACTTCCGGTAGATATCCCGTTGGTTGTTTCAAACCATTGGGATTGCCAAGAGTTAGTTGCCCGCTACGGGATACCGTATGTGCATCTACCGGTTACCAAAGAAACCAAGCGCCAGCAGGAACAGCGCCTCGTAGAGCTCGTCGATGAACACCATGTTGACTTTGTGGTGCTTGCCCGGTACATGCAGGTTTTGTCGGCCGAATTGTGTGCTGCCATTTCCGGACGTGCGATTAATATTCATCACTCGTTTTTACCTGGTTTCAAAGGCGCAAAGCCCTACCATCAGGCGTATGACCGCGGCGTAAAGCTCATCGGGGCCACCGCTCATTACGTGACGTCAGACCTCGACGAGGGCCCAATCATTGAACAAGACGTTCAGCGTGTCACACATGCTCAGAATGCTGAACAGTTGGTAGTGATGGGCAAAGATGTTGAGCGCCAAGTGCTTTCCCGTGCAGTCAAATGGCAAGCCGAAGACCGTGTGCTCTTAGTAGGTAACCGAACGGTTGTCTTCCAATAGAGGTTAAGCCCGAACGCGCAACATGGAACGTCGCTGTAAGAACGTTCCATGTCGCGCTGATCTGCGAATTGAGAAGGGTGACTACTTCTTCTTTGTTGTTTTGGTCTTCTTTTTAGTTAGGGTTGTCTTCTTTACTGTCGTTGCTGGTTTCGCAATCGTGGTGGCGGTTGTGGTTGAAGCTACCGTCGTTGCCGTTGTTGCCAGTGTCGTTGGTGTGACGACAGCTGCCCCTCCTAGAACGGGTGAAGCCGCCGAACCAGGGTTAATCAACGCCAAATTTTTTACGCCAAGAGCGACGAGGTTTTTTGGCAATGGAGCGTATCCAATGGCTCCAGCTTTTTCTTGGCAGCCTCCAAGCGAATACGTAAGAAATGCACGAAGAACATCACCTTTTTTAGGGTCCATGGTTTGCCGGGCGATGAGGTAGGCCGTCGTCGAGATGGGGTATGCGGTTGGCTTCGTTGTGTTGTAGTTCAACAGCAGTGTTCCGTCGTCGTTTACGGCCGCTTCACCCATGGCAACACTGATGTTGGCTGGATCTGGAGCGACAGCCTGGCCGGCTGTATTGATGACCTTGGCAATTCCCAGTTTCCGTTCAGTCGCAAAGCTGGCTTCGGCATACGTTATTGAAAAGTCGCCTTGAGCGCTGGCAACATAGTTCGTTACACCATCTGATCCACGTTGAGCGATACCGGTACCCGCCGGAACTGGGAACGTACCGGTGATCCCCTTTTTCCATTCTCCCTTGCCGGCTGAGGCAAGGTAGTCGGTGAATACCGTTGACGTTCCAGACGAGTCGGATCGTACAATAACCCTGATGGTCTGAGACGGAAGTGAAACCCCAGGGTTTTCCTTAGCGATATCTTCAGCGTCCCATTTGCCGATGGTTCCCGAGAATATTTTGGCCAGGGTCGGCGCGGAAAGTCTGAGATCGGCCACTCCAGGCACCTTGTACACAATCGCGATACCGCCAATCGTAATTGGTATGTACACAAACTTTTCTTTGAGGGTTGCGAGCTCAGCAGCAGTGAAGGCAACATCTGACCCAGAGAAGTCAGTTGTTCCGCTGATAAACCCCGTACGACCAGCACCTGATCCAGTGGGCTGATATGTGATGTTGATATTCAAACCTTTCTTCACGTCGGCTTTGCATTGTTCGACGAAGTTCGACATAAACGACGAACCGGCACCGCTCAAGGTGATCGAGGTGTCGAGTGTCGCGGTTTGTGCTGAGGCAACGGTTGAAACGGTGAGCGCCGCGGCGGTCATCAGACCGAGGGTGGCGAGGCGTTTGCGTGACATGTGGTACTCCTGAAGGGGTTTGGGGGATTACAACAACCGAACCTACGAAGTACATGACAACAGAAATCGGCTACCAGGGAAACGAATGGTGAACACCAGGTCACATTCGGGGCCAATTGGTATTGACGCTGATCATTCACCGAGCTGTGGTTGAAAAGTCATCTTGCTGTTGCCCGCGAATAACCTCATCTCAGTACCGTCTCAAACGATGAACCTTCATAGTTCCCAATCCCATCTAGTCACCGACACACAACCCTTCCCGCTCGACTCAAACGACTACGAAGACCTTGTTGAACAACGTTTCAGTCGTCGATCGGCTCTCCAGGCAGGAGCACTACTTGGTGCTGCCGTAGCCCTGCCAACAATCTTTACGAAGACACCAGCTTCTGCAGTTCCAAAGGAAGTTGCGAATGTGCTGGTCGAATCGATTCCGGCACCGCAGACGTTGGTTTCTCTTTCCTCGCTTCCGATCGCTGAGAGTTTGCTCTTCGCGCCTATTGCGGCTGCACCGGTTACCGACGATGCAGTACGTGTGCCGGCTGGTTACGTCGTCGATGTGATTGCAAAATGGGGTGACCCGATCTTTCCGGATGCTCCCGAATTCAACCCGGATCAACAGTCAGGAAGCAGCCAATCCCAGCAGGTTGGTTATAACCACGACTTCCAAGCGTTCTTCTCAAACAACATCGAAATGACGGCCGGTACCCTTTGGATTAATCACGAGTACACCGATGCCACGAGAATGATTCCTGGCTATGACAAGTCAACGAACGATGCGTCGAAACTTCGAGGCTGGGTCGATGTTGAACTGGCTGCACACGGAGGAACGATCGTCGAATTAAGCCGACCTGACGCAACGAGTGCTTGGAAGCTGAATCGCAGCGGTAAACGAAACCGTCGCATAACAGCGATGACACCTATGGTTTTCTCTGGACCTGCTGCACGGGATGCGCGGCTCATCGGTGGTGCAACCGGTATGTTGAACAACTGCGGCGGTGGCAAAACCCCTTGGGGAACCGTCTTAAGCGCTGAAGAAAATTTCAACCAGTACTTCGCAAACGTTGACAAGATGCCCGCTGGCCAACTGCGTGACAACTATCGGCGAATGGGGCTTCCTGCCTTGGCTTCTGAGCGGCTTTGGGAAAAGGCGTACCCAGACCGTTTTGATGTATCGATCAATCAGGACGAAGCAATGAAGCATGGTTGGGTTGTTGAAATCGACCCCGACGACCCAACTTCAGTGCCGGTAAAACATACCGCCATGGGACGCTTCAAGCATGAGGCAGCGACTGTCGTTATCGCAAGCACCGGTCAGGTTGTCGTGTACACCGGCGACGATGAACGGTTCGAGTTCTTCTACAAATACGTGTCATATGGAACCTACGACCCAACGATCGGCAAGAAGAACTCTGCACTACTTAAGACTGGCACCTTGCATGTAGCGAAACTTAACAGCGACCGAACCGCCGATTGGATTCCATTGGTTTATGGAAGTCGCCCTGAACTCAGTGCACCGATGTTTACTTCGCAAAGTGACATCTTGATGCGGACCCGTGAGGCTGGGACCGCAGTGGGGGCAACCAAAATGGACCGGCCAGAAGACGTCGAAACTAACCCCAGAACGGGCAAGGTATACGTGGCTTTGACCAACAATTCAAACCGTAGAACACCCGCGATCGACGATGCTGAACGTGCTGTAAATCCGAGATTTTCGAGTTCGGACGGAAATCGCACTGGCCACCTGCTCGAACTTAGCGAAACTGGAAAGATGGGTCATGCCGGAAAGTCGTTTTCGTGGGAAATTTTCGTGCTTGCAGGTGATCCCACCGCAGTAGGGACGAGTCGCGTCTCGGCACCATCAAAAGCTTCGAGTCCGAAAGATCTTTACTTTGGTGGCTATACAGGTGCAGTCAGTCCAATCGGGGCACCCGACAATGTGGCCTTCAGCCCTGATGGGATGCTGTGGGTAGCGACCGACGGAGCGCCCAACGTGATTGGATACAACGATGCCCTTCACGCAGTGCCTACCACCGGACCAAAACGTGGTCAGGTGCTTCAGTTTCTAAGTGTTCCGGCTGGCGCAGAAACTTGCGGCCCTGAGTTCACTGACGACCAAAAGACGTTGTTCATTGCGGTTCAACATCCGGGCGAAGACGGCAGCGTGACAGGCCGTAATCCCCGAGTAAATAGTCAGAGCAGCTGGCCCGATGGGCCCGGAACCCAACCTCGGCCCGCCAGTATTGCGATCCGAAAGATTGACGGCGGAATCATCGGCCAATAGCAACAACTTGAAAGTGCACGTAGCAATAGGCCCACCTTGACGGTGGGCCTATTGACATTCAGACACTTTTTCCAACTAGGTATCTCGATCAGCCGAAGCGGCCGTTCACGTAGTCGTTGGTTCGGGAGTCGATCGGGTTAGAAAAGACCTGCTCAGTACGTCCAGCCTCAACAATATGGCCCGGGCGGTTCTCGTCGACGAGAAAGAACGCCGTCTGGTCAGAGCAACGTTGAGCCTGTTGCATGTTGTGGGTGACAATCACCACGGTAACCTCGTCGAGAATTTCGCGAATCGTATCTTCGACTCGGCGTGTCGATGTGGGGTCAAGGGCAGAACATGGTTCATCCATGAGCAGCACCTGCGGCTTAACGGCCAAGGATCGCGCAATACAAAGGCGTTGTTGTTGACCGCCCGAAAGCGACCCACCCGGTGTACGAAGTCGGTCTTTGACCTCGTTCCAAAGGCTCGAACGTCGTAGCGCCCATTCAACCAACCCATCTTTGTCATCTGTCTTTGTTCCGGTGAGTTTCAGGCCTGAAAGCACATTGTCATAAATCGACATCGAAGGAAACGGATTCGGTTTTTGAAACACCATGCCAACTCGTTGACGGGTTTGCGTTGGGCGAAGTTCGCTACCGTAAATGTCGACGCTGTCGAGGGTAACGCGTCCGCTCAGCGACGCGCCGGGAACCAACTCGTGCATACGATTCAGGATGCGTAGGAAGGTCGACTTACCGCACCCGGAGGGGCCGATCAGTGCAGTGACTGCATTCGCAGGAACCGCAAGCGAAACCGAGTCGAGTACCTTTCGTTTGCCGAACCATGCCGATACGCCTTCTGCAACGAGCGTCGGCGGCACATCTTTGGTGCCCAACTCGTGGGTGGACTGAACTTTCGATGCTATGTGAGCATCTGATTCGAACGTTGCGGGTAGGGGTGGTCGTAGTTGCATCATCGGTTCCTTTGGGAGGCGGGTCGCCCGATAAACCGGGCAAGGGTGAACAACACAAGTACTAAGGCTATGAGGACAAACGCGCCGGTCCAGGCCCGTTCAACTGCAGCGCCTTGGGAATTTGTAACTTGCTGAAAGACGAAGAGCGGAAGTGCAGATTGAGGTTCGGAAAACGTCTGGGCGCTGTTCACTTGGTCAGCTCCAAAACCAGTCATCAATAGAGGTGCCGTTTCACCAGCAACACGGGCGATTCCGAGAATGACCGCCGTAACGATTCCCACCCGAGCCGTTGGCACCACAATCTGTAACGAAGTTCGCCATTGAGGTGCGCCAAGGGCTAGCGCTGATTCACGAAGTCCATCCGGAACGAGTTTTAACATTTCTTCAGTCGTACGGGCGATGGTTGGAAGCATCAGGACCGAGAGCGCAAGCGAGGCTGCGAATCCGCTGTATCCCTGCCCAGCTTTTACCACCCAGACTGCGTAGATGAACAGCCCAGCCACGACGCTTGGTATCCCACTCATTGCGTCTACGAACAGCCGAATCACTCCCGACATTCGCCCTCCGATCTCGTTGAGATAGACAGCAGTGAGAACACCGAAGGGTAGCGAGATGAGCGCAGCGAGAGTCACCTGAATCAACGTTCCGACGATTGCATGTGCCGCTCCACCATCGGAAGCGGGGGCAGTCGGATCGATTCCTTCAAGTGTCTTGGTGAAGAATGTCAGCGTGAGGTTCGGAAGACCTTTCATCGCAACGTATCCAACGATGAGAATTAGCGGTGCGACGACAACGCAAGCACACAGACCAATGATGAGAGTCGTCAGACGATCGATGACGAGTTTTCGGTTACTCACTTTGATCGATTCACAATGGTTCGAGCGAAGAGGTTGACCAAAAGCGTTAGCGCAAAAAGGGTCAGGCCTGCTGCTGCGAGGGCACTTTTTCCGGTTTCGAGGGCTTCGCCGAACCGAAGCGCAATGGTTCCTGCAATGTTTGCCCCTCCCGGTTGAAGGATACGAGGCGACACGGTGTAATCAAAGCTAAGGATGAGTGCAATTGCGATGGTCTCTCCGAGAGCCCGACCGAGCCCAAGCATCGAGGCCCCAACGAGACCACTTTTGCTGTGTGGCAACAGCACCGTACTGACAACCCCCGATCGTGTGCCCCCAAGCGCCAGAGCGGCTTCGCAATACGACCGGGGTACTTCAGAGAGTACGGCTCGGCTTATCGAAGCAATGATCGGGATGATCATTAACGCCACGACAACGCCGGCGATGAAGAGCGATGATGAGTAGATCTCGTTTGTCTTAAAGATTGGAATGAACCCAAAGTTGTTTGAGAGAAATTCAGCAACCCCGACCATTCGGGGCTGCAAGTAATAGAGGCCCCACAAACCAAAGATCAGACTCGGTACGGCGGCCAGCAGGTCTATCAATGTGATGAGACCTCGTTGCAATCGGCGAGGTGCGTACTCGTTTACAAACAACGCAGTGCCTATCGAAATTGGCACGGCGATGATGAGGCCAATGAATGAGATCACCACGGTTCCGTACAGCATGGATCCGATACCGAATTTGACCGGGACGTCATCTGGGCGCCATTCGAATTCGGTGAAGAACTTCCAACCGGCCACCCGGAATGCCGGAATAGCTTGGATGATGAGGAACAGGGCTATGAGACCCATGACGATAAGTGACGTGAAAGCCGCACCGGTAGTCACGGCCCGGTAGATTCGGTCAGCACGAGTGACGGGCTGGTGTAATTCTCTTGGCGCTTCTGCCAGGCTTCTGTGATCGAACAGGTCGGACGAGGTCGCAATCGACATTAACGAATCTTGCGACGCGCACCTCTCATAGTCTGGTCGTTTAGGTGAACAAAAGATGAACTCCGGCCCAATCTTGTGCTCGGTGCTGTTGTGTACTCTCGATAGTTCGTAGCCTTGCCATATGGGCAACGCAAACTTCGACCGCGAGCTGGCAGTCATCAGCGATTCCGTTTTGGAAATGTTCACGCTGGTGAGATTGGGAATCACGAGCGCAACGGAATCACTGCTCACCGATGATGTAGAGATGGCCCGTCGAGTTGTCGATTCGGACGATGAAGTCGATTTACTGTATGCGCGAATAGAAGATCAGATTCAGACCTGTTTTGCCCTGCAAACCCCGCTAGGTACCGAGATGCGATACTTGTTGTCGATGCTTCGAGTGGTTCCAGAATTGGAACGAACCGGTGATCTAGTGAGCCACGTCGCGACACGTGCGAGTCGGCGGTTGGGGTCAGCAATGACGCCTTCGCTTCGTAGTCTTTTCGCCGATATGGGAAGCGTGTCGGCCGCCTTGTGGGCTGGTGCGGAAGAGGCATACCGGCGACGAGACCCGTTTATGGCTGATCGACTCCGAAACCGAGACACCCAGCTTGACGACCTTCATTCGTTGCTGTTGGCCGAGCTCGTTGACGCAGACCTCAGCATTCCGATCTCGATTGAGGTTGCGTTTCTTGCTCGGTTTTACGAACGAATTGGTGACCACGCTGTGAACGTGGCCAACCGCATTCGCTACGTAAGCCTCGGTGTGGGAGTTCGCGAGTATCCGGGAAGGTAGCGGCGTGGCGAAGCGGCTTGAAGAAGCCACGGCGAGATGGGGTTATTGAGAATGTCATCACTCGTTTAGGTCGTAGTCATCAGTATGTGAATTTGCTTTCGTAGAAAGTTGGTATGGCAGTTCTTGAGAAGGTACTGATAGTTGAAGATGAACCAAGTTACGTCGAGGCACTAAAAATTGGTCTTGATCGAGAAGGCTTTGAGGTGTTCGTTGCAACTGACGGGCTCGAGGCAATCGCGCTTTTTGATCAAATTTCGCCTGATGCCGTGCTACTCGACGTCATGATTCCTGGTTTGTCGGGCATCGACGTCTGTCGAATTCTTCGTGCTCGATCGGCCTCTGTAGCGATCCTCATGGTCACCGCACGAACAAGCGAAATCGACGTCGTTCTTGGGCTAGAGCTGGGTGCTGACGATTATGTAACAAAGCCATATCGCATGCGCGAATTGGTGGCACGTATGCGTTGTGTTATGCGCCGTGGGCCTGTGCCGTCGACCATCCACGTACCGACAGATGTCCTGTCGATCGGAAGGGTTCGCCTTGACCTCGAGCGTCATGAACTTAAGGTTGACGGAAGGGAGGTCGCCATCCCACTGAAGGAATTTGAGCTCCTCGAAACCCTGATGACACGGGCAGGACGAGTTCTTACCCGTGACCACCTGATCGACGCTGTGTGGGGTCTCGAATATGTGGGTGATACGAAAACCCTCGACGTTCATATCAAGCGGTTGCGGTCTCGCATTGAGCCTGACCCGGCGTGCCCCACCTGTATCTCGACCGTTCGCGGGGTCGGTTACCGATACGAGGAACGGGTTCGAACTGCATCGTAAAGTGATGGCTATCAAAGCTGCCGATGAAAGATGTATTTTGAAACCGCCTTCGAATCCGAACCGTTACTCGAGCTCGGTCGACGCCTGATTGCCGAAGCCATCGGCACGGGCTTTTTGATTGTTGGAGTGGTCGGGTCTGGCATTATGGCAAGCAGGCTTTCCCCAACGGATGTAGGCCTTCAGTTGCTTGAGAATGCGGCGGCGACAGGCGGGGCCTTAATCGGCTTGATCTTGATGTTTGGTGCTGTCTCTGGTGCCCACTTCAATCCGATCGTTACGATGGTAGAGCGTCTTTTCGGTACCCTGTCGTCGAAAGACCTTTGTTCTCTATTCGATTGCGCAAACGATTGGTGGTTGCGTTGGTGCGATGATCGCCAACACCATGTTCGAACTTCCAGTTGTTCGGTTTTCGACTCACACCCGATCTTCCGGTGCACTGTGGCTCTCAGAACTTGTTGCCACCGTTGGTCTGCTGCTCGTTATCCACGGCTGCGTGCGAAGCGGCCGATCAACGGCGGTGCCGTTCGCCGTAGGGGCCTGGATTACTGGGGCCCATTGGTTTACCTCATCGACGAGTTTCGCTAACCCTGCAGTTACAATTGCGCGCACCCTGTCCGACACGTTTGCAGGGATCAAGCCCTCTTCGGCCCCGATGTTCATCGTGATGCAGGTACTCGGCGCGTTTCTTGCATTCGGCATCATCGGCTTTCTTTATCCAGACAACGCATCAGCTCAACCAACCTCAGCTCAACAAACGGAGAACCAAACATGAGTTCAGGTCGTCCACCAGAAGTTTTATTCGTATGCGTGCACAATGCTGGCCGCTCACAAATGGCGGCCGCACTTCTTGCTCATTATGGCGGTGATCAAGTTATCGTTCGGTCCGCGGGTACGGCCCCCGTGGAAACGATCAACTCGGCCGTGGTCGAAGTCATGGCCGAAATGGGCATCGATCTCGTGGCCGCTGGCGCCCACCCGAAGCGTCTTGATGAGGCTGCAATCAGAGCCTCGGATGTTGTGATCACGATGGGTTGCGGTGACACCTGTGCGGTTTTTCCTGGCAAGCGATATCTTGATTGGGCTCTCGAAGATCCAGCAGGGCAGGGGCCCGACGCAGTTCGATCCATTCGCAACGATATTGATCAACGGGTTCGCGACCTGCTGAGTGAACTTGAAATAGAAGCTGTCACTCAGGGTCGGGTTCACGAACGCTGATCCCCGAGATTGCGTACCGCATACGATTCGCGATGTTCACCGCATGGTCACCGAGTCGTTCGTAGAAGCGGGCTACAAGAGCCATTTCCATCGCTATCGGGGTTGGAGGGTCGGCTTCAACGACTTCGGCAATGAGTGCCACGTGCAGCTCGTCCAGACGATTGTCGAGCGACCGTAAGCGTGCAGCAGCTGCAACATCTCGATCGGTGTAACCCGCCGCAGCGAGCGTCCACATCGTGGAAGCGAGTTCGCCCATTTGTTCAACGAAGCCACGAGTTCGAGGGGTCAAGGCCTGGGCTAACCCACGACCACCCTTTCTTGCGATATGTTCGGCCAGGTCGCCACAGCGTTCAAGTTCGGGTACTATGCGCACACACGACAGTAGGTACCGCAGATCTTGGGCGACGGGGGAGTGCAGTACTAGACAACGCTGCACAAGTTCCTCGACCTCGGCATAGGTCTTGTCCATGAGTTCTTCTTGGTCTTGCATTACGTTCACAGCGAGACGGTCACCAGTCAGAAACGCGTCGGTTGCAACGGCAATTCCGCTCGCAACCAACGAAAAGAGTTGACCGACTTTGAGATCGATTTCGTCAAGATCATGTTGGAAACTGCTAGTGAGCATCATGCCAACATAGTGTTTCGCGCTCGTCTTGTACGGCCGGTGATCAGATCTTGTGATGGCGTTTAGATTCCGTTTACTTTTGATGGAGCTTCTCGTTACCTGAAGTTCCTACGTTGGTCTTGTCAACGTAAGAGCCACTCTTGAGGAGCAGACCATGAGACACCCAGCAGCAACAACCAGCTACAAAAAGGCAGTTATAGGTTTCACTTGTGGAGCAGCTTTGGTGGGCGGTCTACTGGTCGCAACCCCGGCCCCGGTGAACGCCGCAACAAAACTCGCTGGTTCAATCAAGATCGACGGTTCGTCGACTATTTTTCCATTCGGAGAAGCAGCCGCTGATTTGTTCCAAGAGGAAAATCCGTCGGTTCAAGTCACCGTTGGCGAGTCAGGTACAGGTGGCGGATTCAAAAAATTCTGCGCCGGTGAGATCGACCTGGCAGCAGCATCTCGACCAATCAAGCAAGACGAAATCGATAGCTGCAAAACAAAAGGAATCGCGTATCGTCAGTTAGTGATTGCCAACGACGGTATTGCACTGGTGGTCAACCCGTCGAATAAGGCCGTGAGCTGCTTGAAGGTTGCCGACCTCAAGAAAATTTGGGACAAAGGATCCACGGTCAAGAATTGGAAAGAAATCGATCCGAAGTTTGGTGACCTGTCATTGAAGCTGTTCGGTGCAGGCACCGCTTCCGGAACGTTCGATTTTTTTACCGAAGCCATTAACGGGAAGGCCAAGCAGAGCCGGGCGGATTACAACGCAACCGAAGACGACAACGTAACGGTACGAGGCGTTTCGGGTACCAAGGGTGCGCTCGGGTACTTTGGTCTAAGTTACGCAATACTCAACAAGAAAAAAGTAAAAGTACTTGGCATCGATTCGGGCAACGGAACATGCGTAGTTCCTTCGTCCAAGACGGTCCAAGATGGGTCGTACAAACCTTTGTCACGTCCACTGTTCTTTTACGTCAGCGCAAAAAGCCTCAAACAACCGCAGGTGCTGGCCTTTGCCGAATTTATGCTCGAAAACCTTGACGAGCTTGCCACCGAGTCGTTGTTCGTGCCACTAACTTCTACCCAGAAGGCCGCTGCGAAGAAAACCCTTGAAGAATTGAAAGCTCTCTGACCTCAATGAAACCAACCCGGCTGCCGGTGACGCAAAGGAACTTCGCCTCAGATGTTTTGGCTATCACCCAGCGACGCAGTCGCCACGGAGAGACCGCCATCAAGGGGTTTTTGCTTGCTTGTGCAACTGTGTCCGTTGTGACCACGGTCGGCATCATTCTTTCGTTGCTCGGTCCGGCAGTTCAGTTCTTTCGCGAGGTAAGCCTGTGGGAATACCTCACTGGCAAAGACTGGGCACCGCTTCTCGACCCGGGCACCTACGGTATTCGACCGCTGTTGGTTGGCACCCTCGTCATCACCGCGATCGCCATACTGGTGTCGGTTCCCCTCGGCCTCGGCGCAGCGATCTATCTGTCTGAGTATGCGTCGCTACGTTCCCGGCGAATCCTCAAGCCAATGCTTGAGTTGCTCGCTGGCATCCCGACAGTTGTGTACGGGTTCTTCGCGTTGACATTCGTGACCCCGAACCTACTGCAACGGTTTTGGCCGTTCGGAACCGAGCCCGACATTTACAACGCGTTGTCAGCTGGCCTCGTTATGGGAATCATGATTCTTCCGACGATGGCGTCGCTGTCTGAAGATGCTTTGGCTGCTGTACCGGTGGCCCTGCGGGCTGGTTCGTTGGCGTTAGGGGCGAATCGCTTTCAAACGACGATGAAAGTCATCCTTCCCGCTGCACTTTCGGGTTTAGTTGCTGCTTCGGTCTTAGCGATCTCGCGTGCTATCGGCGAAACCATGATTGTAACTATTGCCGCCGGTGGCCAACCCAACCTCACCCTCGATGCCCGTCAAGGTATGCAAACAATGACCTCGTTCATCGCCAACACGGGTATGGGTGACCTGGCTCAGGGTTCAAATGAGTATCGAACAATTTTTGCTGTCGGCATGACGCTGTTTGTACTTACTCTTCTCCTTAATCTGTTCAGCTCGCATATGGTTCGTCGATTCCGCGAGGTGTACGAATGACCGACATCAATGCGGCGAACAGCGCGCCAATCATCGATCTTCGCACTAGCAAACAGCATCCTGCCCGTTTGGCCGATCGGTTGCTTCCAACTATCACCAGAGCCTGTGTCGCGATTGGTTTGCTGGTACTTGCAACCCTTGTCGTGCAGGTCTTCGTTGAAGGTTGGCCGCGACTTTCGCTCGATGTCATCACCAAATTCCCTGCCCGAAAAGCCGAAATGGCTGGCGCTCGATCAGCCTTTTTTGGAACGATATGGGTAATTGGGTTTACTGCGGCGCTATGTATTCCTATTGGTGTCGGAGCTGCGGTGTACATGGAGGAACTAGCCGACAACAATCGGTGGTGGAATCGTCTAATCGAAGTCAATGTGCAGAACCTCGCAGCTGTTCCATCGATCGTCTATGGGATACTTGGGTTGTCGTTTTTGGTTCGGGGTTTGGGGCTTGGACAAACCGTCATTGCAGGTGCACTTACGTTAACCCTGATGGTGTTGCCGACAGTCATTATTGCGAGTCGTGAAGCAATCAAAGCGGTCCCATCTTCGCTACGTCAGGCATCTATTGGGCTTGGCGCAACGCAACTTCAAACGATAGGCCGAGTGGTTTTGCCCGCAGCTACCCCGGGAATTGCTACCGGCGTCATCCTCGCACTCTCACGCGCAATCGGTGAGGCGGCGCCGCTCATCTTGATTGGTGGGCTGACCTACATTAAGTTCAGTCCGACGGGGCCTAGCAGCGCCTTTACCGTGCTCCCGATCCAAATTTTCAACTGGATTTCTCGACCGCAGGAAGAATTTCGAACGTTAGCTGCTGCTGCAATCGTGGTGTTGTTGGGCATTTTGTTAGTGCTGAACTCGCTCGCTATTTGGATACGGAACCACGCACGGAGAAACGCATGAGCTCGATCACTGTTCCAGTTGCCGTACCTTCGTCTGACTTGTTGCGCGACGTCAGTTCGTCTTCAGTCTTTGAGCTCAGAGGAGTGAACGTTCACTACGGCACCCATTTGGCCGTGTCAGATGTTTCAGTAGATATCGCCGAGCATCAAATTACGGCGTTCATCGGCCCGTCCGGTTGCGGAAAAAGTACGTTGTTGCGGTGTTTCAATCGAACCAACGATCTCATTGTTGGGGCAACCGTTAGCGGGCTCGTCCGCTATCACGGCATCAACCTGTACGGCCCCGATGTTGACGCGATCGAATTGCGGCGACGCATTGGCATGGTGTTTCAAAAGCCCAATCCGTTTCCGAAGTCAATATTCGACAACGTGGCATTTGGTCCACGGGTGACCGGAATGGCGAAGCGAGACCTCAATGATTGGGTCGAAGTCTGTTTGCGTCGTGCCGCGCTTTGGGACGAAGTGAAAGACAAATTGAAACAATCGGGGCTCTCGCTTTCTGGTGGTCAGCAACAACGCCTCTGTATCGCTCGCGCTATCGCTGTTCGTCCCGATGTCATTTTGATGGACGAGCCGTGCTCTGCGCTTGATCCAATAGCAACGGCGCGAATTGAAGAACTCATGATTGAGCTACGCGAAGAGTTTACTATTGTGATCGTTACTCACAACATGCAGCAGGCTGCGCGCATATCGAATCGAACCGCTTTTTTTGGGGTCGATGTTTCAGAGGTCGGCGTTCGACGAGGCGTGTTGATTGAAGAAGGGGCAACGTACGACCTCTTCACAAAACCACGCCAAACCCGTACCGAGGAATATATCACTGGGCGATTCGGCTGACGCTCATGACGCTTACGACACTCAGGGTGGATGCGAAAGTTCTCAATGTCTGAGCCGCGCGACACGCGACGCTCACCATGGTCTCGTCGTCAACCGGTCGAAGATGTTCAGACCCCCGGTTTGGCAACAGATCTGCACAACGAGTTGGTTGCATCGCTGCAAGATCGAGTAGCCCTCCTCGAAGCAGCACTTCGTTCCGATCGTGACTTGTCTATTGCCATTGCCCCAACCGATCTTGCGAACCGACCGGGTCCGACGTGTTTGGTGTGGGATCACACTGGTCGAGCGGTGTTTACGCACCACGGCGAACCGGCCTTGTTTGTTGGACCGAGCGTGAGCGCAACCCGTTTGAATGCTGCCATTGAGGTAGTGAAGCGCAAAGCTGAATCTGGTGTGTTGAACATAGAAATAGTTCAGATTTATGGGCCGCCGCGGCGCGACATGGTCGTGGTTGGCGAAACACTCGTTGATGATGGCGAACAACTCGGCGTCGCCGTTCGTGTGATTGACATTTCGGCGCAACGTAAACACGATGAGGCCCGTCGAGACTTCGTCACGAATATCTCGCACGAACTGCGCACACCTGTTGGGGCAATCGGAGTATTAGCTGAAATGATGACGAGCGCCGAGTCGCCCGACGTGTTGCTGAGGCTCGCTGATCGGGTGGACGTTGAAGCGGCGCGTCTCTCAAGAATGATTGACGACCTGTTACAACTCGCGATTGCTGAATCGAGTGACCCGGCAAGCGATAGCCATTTCGAAGTATTCGAAGCGGTCGAAATTGCCCTCGACAGGATTACTCCTGGTGCAGCGGCAAAGAACATTGTGATCAAACTTGTCAAAGGTGCTGCTCCACAAAAACTGTCTGTGAACGGAACATCAGCAGAACTCGCCTCTGCGCTGCACAACCTTCTCGATAACGCCGTGAAATATAGCCCAGTCGGGTCGATCGTAGAAGTGCATATCGATCAGCCGAATGGAACCGAGGTGTGTGTTTCTGTAGTTGATCACGGCGAAGGTATACCTTCGCCAGATCGGGCTCGAATCTTTGAAAGGTTTTATCGAGTGGACCCAGCGCGGGCGCGCGGCACGGGTGGCACCGGCCTCGGCTTGTCTATCGTTCGTCACCTGGTATCCAACCTGGGTGGAACCGTTGACGTCGTATCGATTGAAGGCCACGGGTCAACCTTTGCGATTCGCCTTCCGATTCCAACTCCGCAGGGTTCACGGCCGCAGGGTTCACTGCCGACGGGCTCAACGCAATCGTTAAACGGGGCCATCGAGTGACGCTTCAGTCGATCCTTATTGTCGAAGACGAAGAATCGTATATTGACGCACTTTTGATCGGCCTTCAACGGGAGGGTTTCGCAGTGCATGTTGCACGCGACGGTCGAGCTGGTCTTGATCTTTTTCGTGAGGTGTCGCCTGACTTTGTTCTCCTCGACGTCATGCTGCCTGGCTTTAGCGGAATCGACGTATGCCGGGCGATTCGCTCGTCGGGCAGCAATGTGGCAATCATTATGGTGTCGGCTCGCACCGGCGAGCTGGACGTTGTACTTGGCCTTGAACTTGGTGCCGACGATTACGTTTCGAAGCCATACCGCATCCGTGAGCTTGTAGCCCGAATCCGGGCGGTGCAACGTCGGCGAGACGGCCAACGGGTCGATGCGGTTACTGAATCGATCCCCCTTGTTGGCGATACTGGTTCTCCAGCTAGTAGCGATGTGCTTGAAGTCGGTTCGGTCCGCCTTGATCTTGAACGACACGAAGTAACGGTACGCGGTGAAGTGATTACGGTTCCGCTAAAAGAGTTTGAGCTACTTGCTCTGCTGATGGAACGCTTGGGACGCGTTGTTACGCGAGAGTCTGCCATCTCAAATGTTTGGGGTGACGATTACGTCGGTGACACCAAAACCTTAGATGTGCATATTAATCGGCTTCGAAATCGAATCGAAATCGACCCAACCGACCCGAAATACATCGTCACGGTTCGAGGGGTTGGATACCGCTACGAAAGATCTCAAAACGCGAAGGACGTCTAACCATGACGCTCAGTCTTGAAGCTATTCAACTACTACCAAAAGTGCTGCTGCATGACCATCTCGACGGCGGCCTCAGACCGCAAACCATTCTTGAAATTGCTGACGAGATTGGTTGGACACCCCATCTTCCTTCAACCGATCTCACCGAACTGGCCGGTTGGTTTCGAAAGGGTGCAGAGACGAAAGATCTGTTGCAATACCTGGCGACGTTCGAACACACCCTCGCAGCAATGCAACTACCAGAGCACCTTGAGCGTGTCGCATATGAGGCTGCAATCGATCTAGCAAACGATGGTGTTGTGTACGCCGAAGTTCGATTTGCCCCCGAACTCCATCAAAGTAAGGGGCTTGCCCTAGAAGCGATCGTTGAAGCTGTACAACAGGGGTTTCATCGGGGCATGGCTGACGCGAACACGACGGGTCGTTCGATTGTTGTCAATACGATTATTTGCGCAATGCGAACGGAGACGCGATCCTTTGAAATCGCTCGTTTAGCGGTTCGGCTACGCGAACGTGACGACAGAATCGTTGGCTTCGATATTGCTGGTGCCGAGACCGGTTGGCCGCCCTCACTGCATTGCGATGCCCTACAACATGCTGTGCGCAACCAACTTCATGTGACTGTTCACGCTTCTGAGCCGCCCGACATCGAACTCATTGAAGATGCGTTAAATCAGGGAGCCGAGCGAATTGGTCACGGTGTTCGGCTCACCGCTGATATTTCTGACCTTGGCTCGCTGGAGATGGGTCGCGTGGCGAGGGCTGTGTTGGAACGGCAGATTCCACTCGAACTTGCGCCAACCTGCAACGTGCAAATTGGGGCGGTTCCCGAACTGGCCGCACACCCAATCGGCCCGTTCTTGCGGGCCGGGTTTCGGGTCACGGTGAATACCGACAACCGCCTCATGAGCGACGTCACAGTTTCAAGTGAAGTGTTTGCGGTGATGAACACGTTTGCCCTCTCGAACAGCGAGGTGGCGCAGCTTGCACTCAACGGAATCGATTCGAGTTTTAGTTCGTGGTCGGATCGCAAACGTATACGTGCCCATATTCTGCAGGCATACGAATCTGCTGAGTAGCTACTACACACGTGATGGTAACGACTGGCCGGTCAGATTGCCTCAGGTGCCCGCTCGACACCAAGCGGATCTGGGGCCGTCTCGCCTCGTAACTCTTCCACCATCGCCACAAGTACTGCCATCACTCGGTCCGCAGCCAGGCGAACTTCTTCTGTGGTTGGTTCTTGGTTTGGGCCAAGACCAATGAGCTGACGAACATCGATGGGGTCACCAACGTTGATGCGAACCGGTGGACGCTTCACCAGGTTGACGAACAAACTGCGCAACATTGCCCCCCGGCTTCGACCCATCACTTTTTCTGCCCCGACCGAGGCAACCGGAACCACTGGAGCCCCCGTGATTAATGCCAAACGAACCGCCCCAGTTTTGGCTCGTTCGGGCCAGTGCTTCGCATGGCGCGTGATTCGACCTTCGGGGTACAGGGCAATGGCATCGCCGGCGCGTAATGCTGCGGCCGCAGGTTCAAGAGCGCTGGCAGGGTTTTTGGAATTGCGATGGACCGCGATAAACCCAAGTTTTTTGAAGAGACGGCCAATCAGCGGTGCCTCAATGATTCCGGCCGTACCAAGCAAACGCAAGGGTCGCCCGAGACGAACACCAACCAACGCCAGAAACACCCCATCGGCGAGGCTGGTGTGATTGGCCACCACGATGAGCCCTCCAGGCGGAAGGCGTTCTTCGCCTCTCGAATTCGAGGTTCGCCGTTTCTCGATTTCCCAACTAGAGACCGAAGATGCCACGGCACCGACGATCGCAACCGCAACGGCATACAGCCCGGGCTTTCGCCATTTGTTCATATGTCAACAATATCGGCCCGTTACGGCGAGACTGAAGGGGTGAATGATGGTTTTCCTCAAATCACCACACTCGATGGCTTCCATGCATGGAAGCACGCGACTCGGTTCGGCGCATCGATTCTTCGAGCGGTGACCGATGATCGCAGTGGTGTCGATGGGTTGATTGCCCAGTTAGCACCAGATTTGGCAGAGGTCGCTCAAGACGTAATCGAAGTGGTTTCGGCAGCCGAGTTAGGTCGATTGGCAGGCGAGTGGGGCCTGAAGTCGGTGCACCACACCCGGCTGGTGGCGACGGCAAGGCAACCCGAAAATCTGGGGGCGACTCGTTGCTTCGCTGCTCGGGTCGGTCGGTCTGTGGTGTTCGTTGATCATCCGCGCCACCTTGGCAATCTTGGTGCTGTCATCAGAGCGGTTGCAGGTGCGGGCGGGGTCGGGGTACTCACAACGGGTGAGGTTGATCCGTGGAATCCTGGGGTCGTCCGCGCTGCAGCCGGTACCCATTTCGCGCTTGACGTTGCCAGGCTCGATACTGCTGAGATCGACTCTATCGACGGGCCAATATTTGGGCTCGATGCCGAGGGTGAAAATCTGTTCACCTACAAAATTCCAGCCGGTTCGGTGATCGCCGTCGGTGCTGAGCGTGCTGGGCTTTCCCCACAGATTCGTCGTCGCGTCGAATGCCTCGTATCGCTTCCTATGCGTGCTGGTGTTTCAAGTTTGAATCTGGCAACCTCAGTGGCTGCAGCTCTCTACGTGATTGAGTCGCGAGCGAAGTCGTTAGATCAGCCAAGTCGTTAGATCAAGGAAACTGAATAACTATGAGTAACAAGCAGGTAAAAGCCAGTGGCGGAACCGTCATCCGAACGGTGGAAGGCCAATTGGAGGTACTGGTTGTTCACCGACCTCGCTACAACGACTGGAGCCTTCCAAAGGGTAAGCGAGAGGTTAACGAGACCGACGAAGACTGCGCGCTTCGCGAGCTTGTTGAAGAAACAGGCCAGGTCGTTGAACTTCAAGACGAACTGTCGCCCGTCGAATACATTGACCACAAAGGTCGACCGAAAATTGTTCGGTACTGGCTGATGACCGTTCCGTTACATGAACCGATGGTCGAGGCGTCGACGTTCGAAGCAAACGAAGAGGTCGACGAATTGCGTTGGGTAACCGCATCGACTGCACAAACGCTATTGACTTACCCGAGGGATGCTGATGTTGTTCACGAGGGTATGGACCGGTTTGGTTTGCTGGGCCAGTAACGTGGAGGAATGTTGTTGGTATCGCGTCGTAACTCAACCCGAACTGCATTGTTGCTGGTTGCAGCTGGCCTGGCGGTAACTGCGTGCTCGTCATCTGGCAGCTCGTCTCCGTCGGGTCAGTCGACACAAAAAACGGTAATAGATGCTGGTAAGCCAAGCATCACGAGCGCAGCTTCCCGGGTCGACAGCGGCGGAACTTCTGGTTTCGGTAACGTCGACGGGGCAGTAGCGATCGAATACGACGAATCGAAAATCGACGATCCTCGCCCGTTAAAAGAAACGCCGGTGACGTTGAAAGCCCCGTCGAAACAACTGACCGTCGACATCTCGAAGATTACCTACAGCGGAATTGTATGTGGCTTTACCTTTACTGGTGAGCAGCCGCCGTCTCCGATCTCGATCACGATGTCGGTCGAGCAAAGTGACGGAACCGTTGCTTCTGGCAAGGTACCAATGGAATGGACGGGTACCGAAGACAAAACTGGTGGGGCATCCGATACCGGATGGGACTTTTTGGGTGATGCCCAAGCGAATCGTCTAGGCCCGGGCTGGGTAGTGCAGGTCGGTGCCATCCCGAAGGGTGGGGGCCAAGGTGTCACGCCCCCAAAGCGTGCCCGCTGTGTGCTCGATTCAGCGAACGAGATTCCCGTTGCCTCCGGGCCGGTCAACATATGGGCTGGTTTTGCTACGAAGTAGGCGTTGACACGCTCGTCGACGAAAGTTCTGCTGCGGGTCGATGGTGGATTCCGGTGGCAACCATGACCAGTGCAAAAATGAACAGTACGAGCGACACGAAGATGTTGATACGCTGCCCAAAGATCCGGGTTGCATAGTCAACGCGCATACGTTCAATGAAGAACCGGCCAAACGTATAGCCGGCCACGTACACTGCGAAGAGTCGTCCAGGTTTCAGTCGTTTACCAAACTTGCGTTCAACGGTGAGTACCAAACCGACGACCAATAGATTCCAAATGCTTTCGTACAGGAACGTTGGATGAAACGTTTTGAATGGGCGAAACTCGTCTGGTTTGCGATTTTCGTAGGCAATCTCAACGGCCCAAGGAAGCTTGCTGGGTCGCCCGAAGAGTTCTTGATTGAACCAGTTTCCCCAACGGCCTATGGCTTGGGCCAACGGTAGCGCCGGCGCAACAACATCGAGAAGTGCGAGAAGCGACAGGCCTTTAGTGCGCGCAACAATCAGGCCGACCACCACACCGAGACCGATTCCACCCCAGATACCAAGGCCGCCCTCCCAGATTTTGAACGCATCAATCCAGCGTCCCTTGAACGAAGTTGCGTCGGTCGCCACATGGTAAATCCGCGCACCGATGATTCCAGCCGGAATCGCGATCGTCGCCACACTTCCAACATCGTTTTTGTGGCCACCCCGAGCGACCCATCTGCGAGAGCTGAGCGAAACCGCAGCGATCATCGCCAGAGCAATTGTCATCCCGTACGCGTGCAGGCTGAGTGGCCCAATTTTCAGAATCCCCGTCGATGGGCTTGGTAGCGACGCAACGACTGAAAGTGGCACCATGTAATCAAGGCTAGCTGACCCACTAGTTGGAGGAATTCCGGCTTGTTAAGCCGGAATTCCTCCAATTAGCGTACGGGGTTGACGGGGCGAGTCCAGGTACGTCGCCTACGCTGAAATAATGGAATTTGTGAAGCGAATCTCGGCACAATTTGCGCGGTTTGTGGCTCGCTTAGCGGCGCTGGGAATCGTGATCATTGCCGGTGGAACTGCCATCGCATTGTGTTTGTCGCTTGCGCTGCCGGGGCTCTCATTGATGTCTTCGGCTGTTGCGATACAGCCGCCGAAGCTGCCAAAGGCTGGACGACTCAAAGAACGATCGCTGGTGTTTGATCGGTACGGTCGTGAGATTGCCGTCTGGAAGAGTGAAGAGAACCGAACCGTGGTGCCGTTCGATGCCATTCCTCAGCACCTCGTCGATGCCATCCTTGCCGTAGAAGACTCGAATTTTTATAAACACAAGGGTTTCAGTGCGAAGGCAACCGGGCGTGCAATGCTTGAAAACCTGTCGACGGGGCAGGTTGAACAGGGCGGCTCGACGATCACCCAGCAACTAGTCAAAATCAGCTTTCTGAATCGAAACCAAAAGCTTGACCGCAAGGTTCGTGAAGCGCGCTTAGCAGTTGAACTCGAAAAGTCTCAGACGAAAGATCAGATTCTTGAGCTGTATCTGAACTCGGTGTATTTCGGTGGTGGTGCTTACGGGGCAGAGGCGGCAGCCAACTACTACTTCGGAAAATCAGCACGTTTACTTACGGTCGGTGATTCGGCCTTCCTGGCTGGCATGATTCGAAATCCGACCGGATACGACCCGGTCCGGTTTCGAGATCGAAGTAGATCGCGTCGCTCTATCGTGCTCGCTCGAATGGTGACTGTTGGGGTGGTGACCCAGGCAGAAGCCGATGAAATTGGTGCGTCGGCCCTGCCGTTTCCGCAACGATCGGCCGATACTGAAGTACCAAACACCTACTTTGTTGAACAGGTAAAGCAGGAACTCCTCGACGACCCGAGGTTGGGCGACACTGAAGGCGAACGGTATCAAGCGGTGTTCAACGGGGGTTTGCGGGTGTACACCACGTTTGACCCGGCCTTGCAGGCTGCAGCCGAACAGGCTGTCCTTGACGTTATTCCTGACAAATCTGAAGACGAATTCACGGCTTCGTTAGTGAGCGTCGATGTGCAAACCAGCGCTGTCCGAGCCATGGCCGCCGGTAGAGGCTTCGAAACTGATCGATACAACCTCGTCACCCAAGCCCGGCGTCAACCCGGCAGTTCGTGGAAGCCATTTACGTTGATCGCCGCTTTGGAGGCCGGGTACTCGACAACCTCGACGATCAGCGGAAACGAACCGTGCCCGATACCAAATCCTGAAGCCGACATCGACCCATATGTCCCGAGTAACTACGACGGTTCCTCAGGCTTTACTGGCTCACTTGTCGATCAGCTGGTTAACTCTTCAAACTGTGCGTATGCGCGATTGAACGCCATCGTAGGTACACAGAAGGTCATTTCGGTGGCTCGACGTTTGGGTCTGACGACAAAACTCGATGATGTCCCTGCGCTCGCCTTGGGAACCGAAGAGGTTCGACCGATTGAAATGGTTGGAGCGTATGCCACGATCGCTCGCGACGGGCGGTACCTGAAGCCCTACTTGGTTGAACGAGTAGAAGATGTTGAAGGAAACGTTCTCTGGCGAGCCCCTTCGGGCGGTAAACAAGTCATCAACCGAGATGTTGCCAGGGCCGCGACTCAGGCAATGCGCGAAGTTGTGCGACGCGGCACGGGAACCGAAGCACGCTTACAAAATGATCGTCAGGTTGCCGGAAAAACGGGAACGACGCAGAACTACGAAGATGCCTGGTTTGTTGGGTACACAGCTCAAATTGCAACAGCGGTGTGGATGGGATCGCCAACCGGAAAAGTTCCGATGCGAAATGTGGGAGGACGGTCGGTATCGGGTGGTTCGTATCCCACCAAGATTTGGCACGAGTACATGGTCACGGCGACTAATTCGCAGCCGGTCGTAGATTTCGCCGAGCCGAACGAAACCGGCGGACCTGGGAAAGCGATATGTTTGCAGTTACTCAAGCCGGAAGAAGGCTACAAAGACTGGCGACCAGCCAAGTCGTCATACAAGTCATCCACCAAAAAGAGCGCGACCAAAAGCCCGACTAAAAGCACGAGCAAAAGCCCGACCAAGAAGACCGTCAAGAAAAAGACGGTGTCGACGCAACCGAGCGACACCGTTACGGAGAATGCGCTCGAGTTCGATTCGCTCGGAACCGTTGGCCGCTTCTCTGTGTCGATCTCGAACGAAGTAGAAGTTCCGACCACTCAAAAGAAGAAGAAGGCGAGTACCAAAAAGAAGTCGACGAAAGCCCGAACGAGTTCATGTGCTTCATGGGGAGATGAGTACAACGGGTCTTCGTCATCATCGAGTTCGACATCGAAGAAGTCGACGATAAAGAAGAAGAAACCAAAAACAACGACACCCGATTCGGTTCCAGCGCGAACACCCCGGAGGCCTTCAGAAGATGCACCGCAACCAATCGAGCAGGTACCCGATCCTGAGCCTGCTCCACCGCAACCGGTACCGGTGGAACAACCCGTTCCGCCGGCGCAACTGGAATGAGCACGCTGTACCCGGCCAGCCTGGCAAGATAATGGCGTGAGTATCTTTTCGATCTTGATCGACCTGCAGTCGCACGACACCGCTTTCGCCCAACTTCACCATAAGCGGGGCCATCTTCCTGAACATCTTGAGATTGCTTCACTCTCGGCCGCGATTGCCAGCGTCGATACCGGATCGCTTGCGACAAGAAAAGCTGCCGAGACGGTTAATGAAAAGATGGCCAAGATCGAGGTTTCGGTTCATGAACTCGACGCAAAAATTAAGGCCGTTGAAACAACCCTTTTCTCCGGCACCATTACGAACTCTCGAGAGTTGCAGGGTTTTGAGGCTGACCGCGAAAGCCTAAAGCGACGACGAAGTGATCTCGAAGATGCCGAGTTGGCGCTGATTGACGAACTCGAACCACTCGAACAGGTGCTCGCTCGGGCCGATGGCGATGTCGCTACGCATCGAGCCAACATTGCGCAACTTGAGATGGCAGTTGTTGCGGCACAGGCGGAAATCGATGTGGTTGCGGCACGCCACGTTGCTGAGCGAACTGAGTTGATGGGTTCGATCGATAACGACACATTCGCCCTATACGAGTCAACGAGGGCGAAGAACCGGGGGGTAGGTGCCGTGCTCATTGAACACGGCACCTGTATGTCGTGCAAAATCAAACTGCCAGCCATCGAACTCGACCGTATACGAAACCTTTCGCCCGACATTTTGGTTCGTTGTGAAGAGTGTTCCGTGATTCTGGTTCGTTAGCGCGCCGGACGAAAGCTCAGTTTATGTTGGTGTGGTTCATGGCCCTTTCCGTGGCCGGTGTCGTGTTTGTGTTTAAAGACCCACGGCTCGATCATCGAATGGTGGCGGCAGGGTCGCTTGCTCCGATCGTGATCGACGTGGCGGTTGGGTCCATCTCGGGGTTCCCAACCCGCGTTGGGCCCGGTCACTCAATGGTGGTTCACGTTGTCTGGCTCGCAGTGGTCATGCTGGGCACGATTGGAAGGCGCCCTATGCGGAAACGACTGATTGCGTTCTCACTCGGTGGCTTCGGCGGGCTTGTACTCGACGGGGCATGGACGCGAACAAGAGTGTTTTCGTGGCCGCTTACCGGGGCCAAGTTTACCGGGAGGCAGTTTGTTCTTGACCGTCCGCTTGCGGTCAACGTGTTGTTGGAAATCGTCGGGTTGGCATGTCTCGCTTTTTTGATTGATCGTTGTCGACTCAAACGGCCAAGCGAACGCGCCGCTTTTTTTCGCTCAGGGAAACTCGAGTTTCGGCCAAGGATGAGAAAACGTTAGGCCTGTACGAACGCAGCGATTTCCTCGATCGTATGTTCACCTGACATTCGTTGAATGACGTTTCCGTCAGACCCGACCAGAATCATCGTGGGAAATCCGGTGTTGCCAAGGGCGAGCGCAGCTGACGAGCTATCGTCGTCGCTCAGCACCCGAAACGGATTGTTTTCCCGGGTGAGCCAGGCTTCGGGCGGAAAGTTTCCTCTCGATTCAACGACCGACGTTGACAAGATGACCACGTCAAGATCGGCTGGTACCGCGCCTGTCTTTTCCCACTCAACGAGCCGTGGGATCTCGCGCTGGCAATGCGGGCACCAGTGGGCAACGACCACGATCATCGTTCGTTTGTCTTTCTTGGGCACCAGTTGTTCGGTACCGGCAAAGTCTTGCCCTGAAATAATCGGCGAAGCCTGCCCGACCGCCGTATCGGTTGTGCCTGGTTCACCGAGGGAAGGCAGCGTTTGTCCGCTGATATTTACGCTGAGTGGCTTGACACTGGCAGTTTCGGTAGGTGCCTTCGAAGATTTCGATGCAATGACTGTGGCAATTGCCGCTACGGCCAGAAATGCCGCCACCGCCCAAAATAGCCAGCGGCCCTGTACCTGTTTTTGTGAAGCGACCTTTTTTACCGGGGAATTCATGTTGCAGCCTTTCGGTTTTGTTCACCAAGAACAACCAGAACGAGATGTAGCAAAAATGAGGCGAGTGCCATGAACGGAATCGTCACAAACCCGAAGTGTCGAACCCAAATGAGCGAGCACGGATTGTTCGGGTCGCACGTAGACGACTCAAGCGAGGGGAAATGCTCGATGAGAAGATGGTAGCAACTGATAAGTGCACCGACAATGGCCATTGGCGCTGCAACTCGATGTATGTTCGGGCGCTTAACAAGTAACGCGACGGGAAGCATGAAGGCAAGGGGATATGCGGCGGCGCGCTGGTACCAGCAGAGCCGACACGGTTGGTAACCGAGCACCTCAGAGAGATACAACGATCCGCCGGTCGTAACAACTGCGACGACGATCGCAAGTGGAAGGGCGTGGGGGCCAATGAGATCGCGCCACGTGTTTCGCATTGGAACCGAGACGAGACTTGAAACAAGCACGGCGAAGACGGCCACGAGCGAGCCGAGTGCAAGCAGAGCAAAATACATCGTGACCATGGGCGCTTTAGCCTTCCAGAGTAGGCATGAGAATTCTGTGAGGGCAAGGCCGAAGATCTCCTGAATATAGGTGAAAAATGGATTTTCTATGATTTGACTTGACTGTGTCACTGCAAGTGTTGTCTGATGATGAGAATTCTCTTATCGGCACAAAGGTTGTTACATGCAACGACGCGATATTCAGGTTCTCTTCTCGGCTGTGGTGTTGGTCGGAAGCCTGTTGGCTGGGGTGGCGGTTTCGCAAACATCGAAACCTGAGGGGGGGTGTTCCTATGATTTTGTCAAGCGGTTTTGAGTAGGTTTTCGTTGTTTTTTTGTTGTTGGCGTTCGGGTTGTGTGAGGTAGTTCTGTTCGTTGTGGAGCATATGGAATAGGGCTCGTGTTTTGCGGTTCGCGAGGC
>JANPBU010000012.1:0-1532 GCA_031430595.1 Acidimicrobiia bacterium | reverse complement strand
AGGCGACCCAGACTGAACCCAGACTGGACAATGGTACGATGAAACAAAAAAGGCACCGGGAATAGCCTCCCGATGCCTCCAGTCGTTTACATCGTCCAACCCGGGGGCTTACTCGGCGTATGGTTCGTGGTGGGGGGCGGGCGTGTTTATTGGGGCCGTGGAGATATCGCCTAGGGAAGCGCCCGAATCCGACGACCCAAACTGAGCCACGGCCTGCTTCTCTTCTGCGATTTCAAGTGCCTTGATCGAGACCGTAATGCGGCGCGCCGCCTTATCGGCTGTCAGCACCGAGGCATCAACCTTCTGGCCAACCGTGAAGCGCTCGGTGCGCTGCTCGGAACGTTCGCGTGAAAGATCGGCACGCTTAACGAAAGCGACGATATCGCTGTCGGCAATCTTGACCTCGAGGCCGGCTTCCTGAACCGTCACAACGGTGCAAGTTACTTGATCGCCCTTCTTGTACTTGGCCATGGCGTCGGCGGGGTCGCCGCCGAGCTGCTTGATGCCAAGCGAAATGCGCTCCTTACCCGCATCGACATCGAGAACCTGGGCCTTGACGGTGTCGCCCTTCTTGAAGTCCTTGATGACTTCGTCGCCCGGACGCTGCCAGTCGAGATCCGACAGATGCACCATGCCGTCGACGCCGTTGTCGAGACCGATGAACAGGCCAAATTCGGTTATGTTGCGGATCGGGCCTTCGATGATCGAGCCCTTGGGATGCGCCGAGATGAAGGCATCCCATGGGTTGTCTTGCGTCTGCTTCAAGCCCAGCGAAATGCGGCGCTTCTGCGGATCGACTTCGAGCACCTGCACATCGACCTGCTGGCTGGTCGAGACGATCTTGCCAGGGTGAATGTTCTTCTTGACCCAGCTCATTTCGGAAACGTGGATCAAGCCTTCAACGCCCGGCTCCAGCTCAACAAACGCACCGTAATCAGCGATGTTCGTGACAGCGCCCTTGATCTTGGCGCCAACTGGATACTTCTCTGCAATTGCTGCCCACGGATCGGACTGCAACTGCTTCATGCCGAGCGAAATGCGCTGCGTATCGGGATTGATGCGGATGATCTGCACCTTGACCGTGTCGCCGACATTCAGGATTTCCGACGGATGATTGACGCGGCGCCATGCCATGTCGGTCACGTGCAATAGGCCGTCAATACCGCCCAAATCGATGAACGCACCGTAATCGGTGATGTTCTTGACGAGGCCGTCGATGACCTGGCCCTCGCCGAGGCGTGCAACGATGTCGGCGCGCTGTTCGGCGCGTGTCTCTTCGAGTACCGAGCGGCGCGAAACCACGATGTTGCCGCGGCGGCGGTCCATCTTCAGAATCTGGAACGGCATCGACTGATGCATCAGCGGGCCGATGTCGCGGACCGGGCGGATATCGACTTGGCTACCGGGAAGGAACGCCACTGCGCCGTCAAGATCGACCGTGAAGCCGCCCTTGACCTTGTTGAAGATGACGCCGTTGACCTTCTCTTGCTTCTCGAACATTTTTTCAAGACGCATCCAGCTTTCTTCGCGCT
>JANPBU010000011.1:0-1554 GCA_031430595.1 Acidimicrobiia bacterium | reverse complement strand
CGGCACTTGGCACCGGCCGTTCACGACGTTGGAACTGGCGGCGCTTCAGTCGCTGGTGGATCCCGAGGAACAGATCGAGCTCGACGGCCTGAGCGACAGCGCTTGGCGCGAGCGCATCGGAAACGCCGTTCCGCCGGCCGCCGCGCAAGCCATCGCAAGCGAGATGGGCCGAACGCTGCTGCTCGCGTGGTCGGGCGAGACGTTCGCCCTTTCGGCTGCACCCGTTTGGGTGCGCCCGGTGGCCGTCGGCATTTCGGTAGCGCAAGGCGGTGCCGCGTGATCGTCACCCAAGTCGGCATCGCGATCTGTGGCGTCACAGCGATCTACCTGTCGCAAGACCTGCGTTTCGAGCGCCGCAAGTGGGCCAGCGTCTTCGGCCTGGCCGGGCAGCCATTCTGGATTGCCGAGACCGTCAGTGCGGAGCGGTACGGCATCTTGGCTCTTTGCGCCTTGTACACGTTCTCTTGGGCGAAGGGCTTTCATTCCCACTGGATTGCCGGAGTGGCCCATGCAGGCGACTGACATCACTGGGCAGCGCTACGGCAGGTTGCTGGCAGTTTTCAGAGTCGACGCCACGCGACCGATGTGGCGCTGCGCGTGCGATTGCGGCGATTCCGTCGATGTTCTCTCACAAAGCTTGCGCGCGGGCCGCACTATTTCCTGCGGCTGTTGGAAGACCACCTCTGAGGCCAAAGCCAAGCGAGGCAAGGCGCGGACCACGCACGGCCTTACCGGATCACCGACGTACATCTCGTGGGCCCACATGAAGGAGCGGTGCACGGTTGCGAAGTGTCGCCAGTTCAAGTGGTACGGCGGCCGCGGCGTCAAGGTTTGCGCCCGCTGGGCCAACTCGTTCGAGGCATTCCTGGCTGACATGGGCGAGCGTCCAAAGGGCAGGACCCTTGACCGCTTCCCCGACGCCGCCGGCAACTATGAGCCGGGTAACTGCCGATGGGCGACGCCGGTCGAGCAGGCGGCCACGATGCGCCGCGCACGAAAGGCTACGCAATGAACGCGCTCTACACCTGGTCTTGGTGGCGTGGGTTTCGTGCGCATTGGCTCACGAGGGCAGCAGCGTGAGCGCCCTACGCGGCCACCCAGTCGACGTGGCGCGCTTCATCGTCTCGCTGGCACCGAACCGGCCTGACTTGCGCTTGCAACTTGACAAAGCCCTTGCCGCTGCCGCTGGCCCACTGCGGCAGCGCGCGCTTGCGCTTGAGTTTGAACGCCCGCCTTCTCAGGCTGCGCTGCCTGGCATGGGCGCGCAGGGTAGGGCGGCTGAGTGAACTACTACGAGCGCCACATCGGCGACTACCTCAAGGATACGGCGCACCTGTCGCTGCTTCAGCACGGCGTCTATGCGCGACTTCTCGACGTGTACTACACGCGCGAGTGTGCGTTGCCAGCGGTCGATGCGGCAAGGCTCCTTGGCGTCCGCACGCGCGACGAAAAGGCAGCGCTGACTGCCGTGCTGACCGAGTTCTTCCGGCTCGACGAAGCGGGGGCATACCGGCAGGACAGATGCGACCGTGAAATCGCGCGCTTCCAAGACAA
>JANPBU010000010.1:0-406963 GCA_031430595.1 Acidimicrobiia bacterium | reverse complement strand
CCCCACCGGCAACACAGGTCTCGGGCTGCGATTGCTTTACGGTTCCTCGCTGGTATGTCTGTTGTTGGGGTGCCTACATCGAATGGTTTCCCTGAGGTGTTTAACCAGACGGCTGACACGGCTGCATCACAGCACACCATGTCACGCGTGATCTTTGAGAGGGAGAACAGTTGTGGTGTGTACGCGAGACCGGTGAATGCTTCGATATGAATGGCCACGTTTGGTCGTTGCGTCAAAGTTCGAACATCATCTGGCGCGGGTTTTGGTAACGCTGCTTCGATCGCAGCACGAACTGTTTCGCCGGAGAGCGGATCACGTAAACCGGCGAGACGCCACATACCGTCAGAGAGTTCACGCACACTCAGTTGACGTTTCGGAATGAGGCGCTCATCACCGGCAGCCGGGTCATTGAGTCCATCGTCACAGAGTGCTGCCCAGTGGTTCATGAACTGCCCGAATTGCACCACCGACAACTTCGCAGCGGACGCCACGATCAACTCTTCATGCTTGAGTGCAAGATCTTGACGTTCCGTCGATATCGCGGCCGCGAGGGCCTTGAGGTGCCCGACGCCGACATGCCCTGAATACAACGCCTCCGAGAACCGTGGGAGAACACTCAACACGTTGTTGTGGGTTTGACGCGTGACTCCTTCGGACCTGCGGGCGTGCGTATTCGCCGCCAGGAACGACCCAAGATCGGTACAACCAAGCTCGGGATAGTTGCGGTTCTCATCAAACAACCCAACCATTCGGGTACAGGTAACCTCGGCCAAGAACCAGTCTGCGTGCCGCAACCACCAACCCGGCATCAACACAGGCAACGCCCGTAGCAAGTGAGACCAGCACCGCATCAAGCGACGCCAGGGCCGAAGCCACATGTTCGCTGAGTGATTCGTCTGACCCCATAACCCACCCTACCACCCTGCATCGAACATATGTTCGTAGAGGAAGTTAGGAAACTGTTAAGGAGTAATCAGAAGTTCATCGCAGCTGGTTTGGCAAAGTGCCACTGCCATGAACGAAGATTCTTGCCGAACTGGAAGGTGAGTTAATCATGAGTGGTCGCCTAGATGGAAAAGTTGTGTTGATCACCGGTGGGTCTCGGGGGCAGGGGGCTGTTGAAGGCGAACTGTTTGCGTCTGAGGGAGCAACCGTCGTGCTCGCTGATGTACTCGACGACGAGGGTGAAGCTGCGGCCAAGTCAATCGGCCCAGCCGCTAGCTACCTACACCTCGACGTGACCGATGCCGAGCAATGGGCGATGGTGACCAAAGAGATAGTTGCTGACCACGGTCGTATTGACGCACTTGTAAACAACGCTGGCATCTTCCATTTCACCCCGCTGCTCAGCACAACCGAAGCCGAGTTTCGTCGTATTATCGATATCAATCTGGTTGGCGTGTTTCTTGGTATGCAGGCTGCGGCCCGTTACATGGTCGAACAGAAGTCGGGTTCGATAGTCAACATTTCTTCGGTTGCCGGGCTCACTGGTGCTGCTGGGTTCTCGGCCTATAACGCCTCGAAATTCGCGGTACGAGGAATGACGAAATCGGCAGCCCGCGAACTGGCCGGGTTTGGCGTCAGGGTCAACTCGGTTCACCCTGGCATCATCGACACGCCGATGCTCAAAACCCTTGATGACATTGGTGTTCGTGACTCGGTTGTTGACCGAATACCGTTAGGGCGTGTTGCGCTACCCATTGAAGTTGCACGGCTCGTTCTGTTTTTGGTGAGTGACGAATCGAGCTATTCAACCGGTTCGGAATTTATTGTTGATGGCGGGATGACGTCCTGAAATCGGTTGCTACGGTGCTGGGGTCGGCGGTCGAAACATTCCTCAGCGCGCAGGCAATCGAAGCGGCGCCAGCGATCGTGCTCGCAATCGTTGAAGATGGGCACATCACCCAGTCGTATGTTCGCGGAGCACTTGACGATGGCAGCATTCCCAATCTCGATACGGTGTTTCGTATTGCCTCAATGACGAAAAGCTTTACAGCGGCAGCAATACTTAGACTTCGAGACGCTGGGTTGCTTAGCCTTGATATGGCAATTGTCGATGTGCTTGGCTGGGCCGCAGCCATTGTTGGCCCGACGTCTGATAGCCCGGCGGTTACCGTCCGCCATCTGCTCACTATGTCGGCAGGTTTGGCCAGTGACGACCCGTGGGGCGACCGGATGCTCGACCTTTCCGACGACGTATTTCGGTCGATGGTTAAGGGTGGTGCGTCGTTTGCATATCCTCCCGGTTACAAGTGGCAGTACTCGAACTACGGGTACGCACTGCTGGGTTCGGTTATTAAAGCAGTGACGGGGGTCTCGGCGCAGACCTATATTTCGGATGAACTCTTGACACCACTCTCGATGCACTCGACCACCTGGACGACACCAATTGCGGGCAATATCGCTGCCGGCACCCACACCCGTGATGGCCTCGACGTGGGGCCCGCACTTGGTGATGGGGCTTTTGCTCCAATGGGCGGATTGTGGTCGACGGCTACCGATATTGCTACGTGGGTCGCGTTCCTTAGTGATGCTTATCCGGCACGTGACGGTGACGACTCACCAATGTTGAGTCGGGCGAGTCGAAGGGAAATGCAATGTGTGCATACCTCGTGGGAGCCAAAAATCGTTGCAACACCCTACGGGCACAGAATGACCGAACTTGGGTACGGCATGGGCATCATGGTGATGCAACACCCCGATTTGGGTACCGTTGTGCATCACAGTGGTGGGCTTCCCGGCTACGGCTCGAATATGCGTTGGATACCTGATCGTGGTTTCGGCGTCGTGGCTCTCGGCAACCGAACGTATGCACCCATGCGGTTACTCACCGCTGAGTTGGTCGAAGTGCTGAACCTACAGCAACTTATTCCGCCAGCGTCGAAAAAGTGGCCGACTGGCACGGCAGTGTTCGAGGAAGCTGCGAAACGGTTGGTCGATTGGCTCTGGCAATCACCAGAGCCGAATACACCCGAGCCACAATGGGCCATGAATGTTGATCTCGACCTTCCCCTTGAACTTCGTCGAAGGGAGGCAGATGAACTGGTGGCCAACGTGGGCGAGCGGCTCGGCCATGTCGCGGAAGCTGACACCGCAATGTCGGGGCGAATCAAGATCTCGACTTCGTCACACGACATAGAAATTGCAATGATGCTTTCCCCTGAAGTTCCCCCGAAGATTCAACGTTTCGATGTAGTGGCGTTCGAGCGGCAGGTTAGGGTCGGTAGTGATGTCGACGAAGCGTCCCCCCAGCCCAAACAAAGATGCATTGACTGCCCGTGAAGAGCAGGTTGCTGCCAGGGTCGGTGAACTGCACGACGTTGATTTTGTGGCGATGAACGCGATATCCAATATCTACCGGGTTGGCGGTGCAATTCGTAACCATATGGAACGAGACATTCTTGGCCCCGATGGCATTTCGTGGACCGGCTTCACTGCGTTGTTTGTGTTGTGGGTGTGGGGTCCGCAAGAAGCCCGCCATCTAGCCGTCGAGTGTGGTGTCACGAAAGGTACCCTGACGGGGATCGTGAGTACTCTTGAAGGAAAAGGTTTGGCCACTCGGTCAAATCATCCCGATGATGGTCGCCTAGTGCTCATCGAGCTGAGCGAAAGTGGTCGATCAACTATCCGGCGTCTGTTTCCATTGTTCAATAAACATGAAGCGTTGGTTGCCGGTGCACTTACGACTTCTGAACAGGTACAGCTCGCAGGCCTGTTACGAAAACTGCTCGGGCACGTGGAACAGCTCTAGCAAAAAATTAGGCTCGGTCGAGCGCAGAGACGACTCGTAGACAGACCTCGGCCACACCGGAAATCTCGTCTGTAAACATCGACGGTTTGAAGCAGATCGACCGGAATCCGGCCGCAACCTTTTCTTCCAAGGGAAGTAGGGCCTCGTCGAGATCAGCAAGATCGTGGGGGGTTTCGAACCGACCGCGGATTCCACCGATCAATTCGAGATCTTCAGGGCGGCGACCGGCGTCTCGCAATGCAACATGTAATCGGGCGAGCTCGTCAGCGGTGGGCGTGCCAAATGGGTGAAATCCGCTTCCGTACGTAACAAGTCGTCGAATGAGTGGATCGTGTAAATGCTCGCCTCCGAACCACATGTTGACAGGCATCGTCCGGCGCGGCTCAACCCACACGTGCTGATACGAAAACCGTTCGCCCTGATGCGACGACGACGTGTTCGGCGCAGCTCGAAATGTGGAATGAATCGCCTCGAGTTGCTCATCGAGAATGGCGCCACGCTGGCGAAAGTCGACCCCAAGCGCTTGATACTCGGCTTCCGACCAACTCGCGGTTGGTTGCACAACAAGACGACCCTCGGCAAGTAAATCAAGCGTACTGAGTTGTTTAGAAAGCAACAAGGGATGGCGTAACGGTGTGATCACAGCGGCAAGGGCAATCCGCAATGTTGAGGTTGCCGCCGCGATTGCTGAGGCCAAAACTATCGAGTCGGGCCAAGGGGTGAACGGGTGCTGATTGTGTGGGGCAGCGTAGTCTCGGGGGTTAATCATCGGGCCGGTTTGGTTTGAATCGCCTCCCAACACCACGTGCTCGGAAAGCATCACGGTATCGACGCCGCAGTCCTCTGCGATGTTTGCCAGCTCGATAACAGCTCGAAGGTGGTGAGGATCTACCAGCGTCCAGTTTTCGCTGAGCACCATGACCGCCCGCTTCTTCAACGGTTCGGGTGCAGAAATCATGAGTCGTACGGTACCAAACAATTCAGAGGTTTTGCTACTTGTCAAGTGACGTGACAGATGACCACCAACGTTGTAAGGTTCCAAACGATCTCGGAAAACGAGGGAAACTCTTGGGGGAAACATGGAAGGCTTAGACGCACCATCACTCAAAGGCGGAGCAAAACTCTCCACCGTTGACTGCATTGCTCAGTCGTTAGCGGTTGGACCAATATTCTCAGCTGCGGCGATCGGTGGGGCTCTAGCTGGCCTTTCGGGCGGAGTTGGGCCGTTCGTGGTGTTGCTCACCACCGTAGGAATTCTGGCAATCGGATACGTTGTTTCGGAGTTGTCGAAGAAGTACTCCGGAAGCGGAGCCGTCTACGAATTGATTGCTCATACCGCCGGTAAACCAACCGGGGTGTTCGGTGCAGCCTGTTACTACCTAGCGCTTACTTCCCTCGCAACCGGCCTTCCAGTAATTGGAGGTATGACGGCTCACGACTTCTTCAATAACCATATGAGCATTGACCTTCCGTGGTGGGTGTGGGGTCTTGTCATTCTGGCAATCATCATCGGCGTGAATATGGTTGGCGTGCAGTTGTCGGTGAAGTCGCAGTTGGCGATCATTGGGTTGTCAGCGATTCCGTTCTTGATCCTCTGTGTGGTGATTATTGCCAAGGGCGGCTCAAGTGGGAATACCCTGCAGGTCTTCAACCCGGGCCATGTTGCCGAGGGTGGCTCGGTATTCAAGGGCCTACTCTTTGCGATTCTGATGTTCGTTGGTTTCGAAATGGCTGCCGCCCTTGGTGAAGAAACCGAGAACCCGAAAAAGTCGATTCCCACCGCAGTCATTTCAACAATTTTGATTGTGATGGGCTTCTACTTGATCACCCAATACGCCGGAACCATTGGAAGCGGCGGCCCCGAGAACCTACCGTTTGACTTTCCATCGCTGGCCACTAAGTATGTAAGTTCGAAGTTCAGTGTGCTTATTGAACTGGCCATCCTGCTTGACATTATTGGTATCGGAATTGGTATGTGTGCAGCTGTTGCTCGCGGTTTGTTCACACTGTCTCGTGATGGGCTGATGCCGAAGCGATTAAGCCAAATCAACGCCAAGTCAAACCCAACGTTTGCAACGCTGGTCTTTGGGGTCATTTCGTTGATGGTTCTCGTCATTTCGCTAGCAAAGTACGGCACCAAGATCCCTCTCGGCCCAGACGGCGCACCGGTCGGACCACCCGATGTACTTAACGCTTTCCTGATTCTGTCAACCATCGGCTCAATGATGTTTTGCGTGGTCTACGTGTTGCTGTGTGTCGGTGCGTCCAAGATTTTCGCCGGATCCAATCCGAAAGGGTTTCTTGCTGTGGCCATCGGAATTCTTACTGCTGGCGGAGGTTTGCTCGCCCAGTTCGTCAGCGGAACCGCACCGGTCGGTGACGCCCTTTGGGGACGACATCTTGCGCTCGCCCTAGTCGTGGCTGTTGCCGGATGGTTGGCTTATCTGTATTCGACCCGGCGTGAAAGTGTCGATGCTGCCGCTAGTTTCGCCTTGCATCACGACTGACTAGAAAGAACACGTTCACATGGTTGCCCCGAGAATTCGTTCATTGTTTACTGACCACCTCGGGTTGGCCCGAACACGCTACCTACCTGGAGGGCCCCGAGACCAAAGTGTCAGGCATTGCATGACACTTTTCTCGCAGGGTTTCGACAACCAAATGACGGTAGGGGCGCCCGGTTCGAAGTTTCTCGAAGGCATGCCTGACGTTGAAGCCGTGTACTCAAGTGACGAGTTACGACCAAGTTGGATTGATGGTGAACAACTCGCAGTATGCGACCTTATGTACAAGGGCGAGTTGTTTCCGGTAGGTCCGCGGACAGTGTTGCGTCGGGCAATCGAGCGGTGGGAATCAATTGGGATCACCCCATATGTTGGGATTGAGCTAGAAGGTTTTCCACTTGAACCCGATGGCAACGGGGGCTGGAAAGCAATCAGCGTACCCGGTTCCATTGTGTACCAGACAGGCCCAATTGCCGACCCGCATGGCCTCATCGAAGACGTGCTCGAAGCTGCGGCAAAGGTTGGTCTTCCGGTCGAAAGTGCCCATACTGAATACGATGTGCCCCAGATTGAGTTTGCCCTCCACTACGGAACCGCACTCAAGCATGTAGATGACATTGCTGTCTTCAAACTCATGGCGCAAGAAATCGCGCGTACCAAGGGGCTACACCTGTCGTTTCTTGGAAAGCCATTCTCGGATAAAGGCGGTAGTGGGTTACACGTCAATTTGTCGATGCGAGATGCGTCTGGAAACAACATCTTCGACGGTCCTGCGTCTCCGTATGGTCTGAGTGACGTCGCCCGGCATGTGATTGGTGGGCTACTCGAACACCACGAAGCAATGTCGGCGGTGGTCGCCCCGAACGTCAATTCGTATAAACGTTTACGAGCCGGTCAAATGGCAGGTTTCTGGGCCAACTGGGGGCTTGATCACCGATTTACCACAGTGAGAGTATCGCCCGAGCGTGGTGCTGGAACCCGCCTCGAATATCGCCAGGCTGATGCGAGCGCGAACCCCTATCTTGCAACGGCTGCCGTGCTTACGGCGGCGTGGCTTGGCTACCAAAAGAAAATCGAACCGCCAACTATCGAAACTGGTGACGCACTAGAAACGGCGAGCACTAATCGATCAACGCCGCAAAATCTTGGGGATGCCCTTGACTTGCTTGAGGCCGACGCGGAGTTCGTGGAAACCTTCGGCCCCGAGAGCGTGGCTAATTTTCTAGCCATCAAACGCGATGAGTGGGCGAAGTTCTGTGCTTATACGACCGACTGGGAAACCAAGTACTACTTACCTTTTCTTTAAGCGCGTTTCTTTAAGCCCGTTGCTTTGAGAAGGCCAGCGTCGGCACATCAACTGCCGTTGCGCCGCCATCAACCGTAATGACCGCACCTGTCATTGCTGAAGCTTGCGGAGAGGCAAGAAACCACACAACGTTCGCGACCTCCGTGGCCTCGGCTGGCCGTTGTAGCGGGGTGTCGCTCGTAGCGAGACCGTAAGCAGCCTCGCGACCCGCAAGACCATGAAGTTCAGCAAGTCGATCCATCTCGTCGTAGCCCATGGGGGTTCGGACCCATCCGGGACACACGACATTCGCCCGTACTAGCGGACCCTCGTCGCGAGCAACTGATCGGGTGAGGCCAATCAATGCGTGCTTAGCAGTGATGTATGGACCTGACCCTGGCCCGGCACCTAATCCAGCGATCGACGATACGACCACGATTGACCCTCGTCGGTCTCTGAGGCTTGGCATCGCCGCTCGAATCGTAACGAACGCAGTGGTGACATTCGATTGCCATGAGGCCAGCCAACTGGCGTCATCTACCTCGCCAATTGTGCCGCCACCCCCGCTCGCAGCGTTCGCCACAACTACATCAACACCACCCGCCCGCTCTATACACGTGTCAACAGCTTGGCCAGCAACGGTCGGATCTGCTGCATCGCCGATAATCGCGATTGCACCAATCCTACGAGCGACCCGATGAAGTACCTCGCCACGCCGCCCAACGATGATGACTTCGTATCCCTCGTCGCATAAGCGCTCAGCAACTGCCTCACCGATACCTGACCCGGCACCAGTCACAATGGCGGCCCGCTTCGTTGACACTGATGGCGATGATGATGATGGCGATGTTGGTATCGACATAGAAATGATTATTGCACCTCGAACGAGTTCGTCGGTGTACATTGCGAATCTCATGACGCATCATCTGCTCATTGTTCGAACGCCCAATCGCCAAACGCTTCGAATCGTTTTAACCGAACCCCTCGACATGGGTCGCGAGTGCGATGGGCTGAGTCTTGGCGATTCGTTGGTGTCACGCCGACACGTTCGGATCGAGCCCGGCGTCGATGGCGTGGTGCTCGTCACTGACTTAGGTTCGTCAAATGGCACCACGGTTGACGGTGCTACGACCGTTGGTACGACACCTGCCAACGTGGGTAGCATTATTTCGCTCGGCGGAACCCGCATTGAAGTAGCTACCTTCGCAGCGCAATGGGGTGCTCGAACGGCAAACGTGACCGAGTTCGTCGGTAGGTCAGCCTCACCAGAATTCACCTCAATGGAAAAGGTTGTTCGTGCGATCTCGGGCGACCTTTCGGTGGTGTTGGTTGGTTCTGGGGTTACTGACGAGCCAGACACGCTCACTATTATGTTCAGTGATATCGAAGGGTCGACCCAACGAGCGGTAGCTATTGGCGACACCGCTTGGTTCGCGGTTCTCGGCCAACACAAAGACTTGGTGACAGCGCAGGTTCATGCCCACCGAGGGCGAATTGTGAAGAACCAGGGCGATGGATTCATGATGTGCTTCCGCAGTGCTCGTTCAGCAATTCTGTGCGCGATCGGTATTCAGAAGTCGCTTCACGAATGGGCTTCGAAGCACCCCGATGACGCAGTGCGGGTTCGTATTGGTATGCATACTGGTGAAGTGATGATCGATGACGGAGGTGATCTATTCGGAAAGCATGTGGTGACCGCCGCGCGCGTTGGCGCGGCCGCATCCGGTGGTGAAATTTTGGTTTCAGGCCTCGTTAAACAAATTGCTGAGCCACGTGGAGACATCCCGTTTGGCGAACCACTTGAACTTGAATTGAAGGGGCTCCCCGAGACCCAGGTGGTTCACACGGTTGATTGGGCGAGGTTCTCAAGAATCTGATCGGCATCTCGCAGGGCTCCCGTGGTACCTTATTTTTGTATTTTGAGCGTGATAGGTAACTCTATAACTCGAATAGTTACCAATGATGGGGGATCACAATGAGGTTTGTATCATGGGCTGGTCGAATCGTATGTTTGTCGGCGTTTACCTTGGCGGCATGCGGAAACGGTGACGGCGGCGACCCTGTCGCCCCGGTCACCGATGTACCAGTGAGCAGCACTGCGAGTGCTGCGGATGCTGCGGTGAGCGTCGGCAGTGGAAATGCGTGTCCCGTTGACGGGTGCTTAATAACGATCAAAAACGCCGAGAAGCAAGGTAACGAATTTGCCTTGGCACTTGAGTCAAACTTTTCTCCCGACGTATCGCTCAACCATTACCACGTGTACTGGGACACCTACTCGGCTGAACAAGTAAGCAACGATGCTGCAGCGCGTGGCGTGAAGCAAGGCGAATGGATACCAACCGCCGATTCGCCGACCTTCACAACGAAAGATGTTGTCTCCACGAAAAATCGAGGAACATCAACAAAACTTTGCGTTACCGCAGGCGACCGTGATCACAATGTGATTGATTCGACGCTGGTGAACTGCATGGATGTAAGCGCGCAGCTTTGATGTCTGTCGACCTTGCACTGACGGCACTACCGCAGTTCATAGGTCGCTACCGTGTCCGCTCAGTGGTTGGCATCGGCGGGTTCGCGGTCGTGCTTCGAGCCGAAGATGAAGCGCTTCAGTCCGAGGTAGCGATTAAGGTTCTTGGATCGGTCGGTGCCGACGATAGCGATGTTCGTGAACGTTTTGTTCATGAGGCTCGTCTGTTGCGACGGGTAAGAAGCCCTCACGTGATAGCGGTGCACGATGTAGGTGAACTCGATGATGGTCGACCATATTTCGTCATGGAACTCGCATCGACATCGCTTGGCCAACTGTTTATACCGGGTCAGTCTGTCGACCATTCGAGTATTCGACGAATAGTAATTGCTGTGTCAGCGGGGCTCGAAGCGCTTCATGAGGCTGGCATCTTTCACCGAGACATAAAGCCGGACAATCTGCTCATCATGCAGGGTCAAGATCGCAACCGGCGAGTTAATACGTTAGGCGCTGCGTCGCGAACTGTTATGGCGACGAATGTTGTCGAACCGGCTGATCGTGTCGCCATTGGTGACCTTGGTTTGGCGAAAGATCAGCGACTCACTGATTATGGGCCAACGGTGCTTGGTGGCTCAGCACGGTATCGGGCCCCAGAGCAAGCTCAATTGGGCGCGGAAATTTCTTCTTCGACAGACGTCTACGGTGCAACTGCGTTGCTTTGGCGCATGCTGACTGGCGAGCAACCCCCCGAAGCTGACCAGGTTGCCTTGCGTTTAGTAGGCCTTGACCCGGCATGGAAACAAGTTCTCTCACGAGGAATGGGCTTCGAACCAACTGACAGGTATCCGAGTATCGCTGCGTGGCGAAACGCTTGCCTTGAACTGTTGGGCGATGGTGACGACGGCCAACGTTCGATCAGGCCAGGTCTAGTAGTTCGTCGCGAGCTGCCCATCGACGGTAGTACGTGCCCATATAAAGGCTTGGCGGCATTTCAAACAACAGATGCCCCGTTGTTTTTCGGTCGTCGCGTACTCGTAGATGAGTTAGTAGCTCGCCTGATGCGCTCACCGGTATTGGTGGTCACCGGGCCGTCAGGAAGCGGAAAGTCATCGGTTATTCGGGCGGGCCTTCTCGCCGCCCTCGAGAACGCTGCGCTGCCTGGTAGCCAGCACTGGCAACAAATACTGATGACCCCAGGGACCAATCCCTTACTTCAGCTTGAGCGGCAGTTGCGGGTCATATATGGCGATTCGGTCCCTGACCTGGGCATTTCAAAAACTACCGGCACTGAGCTTTCAATTCTTGAGAAACTCGCCGCGTCTGGGCCACCGATTATTTTGGCCATTGATCAATTCGAAGAATTCTTTACCCTTCACCACGAACACCACGATGTCGAAGCCTTTCTCGCCGTTTTGTCAGGTCTAACGGCCGGCATCGATTCCAAAGTAAGAGTTGTTTTAGCTATGCGCGCTGACTTCTACTCTCAAGCAGCATCCCACCCCTGGCTTGCCGATCGAGTTAATGAAAACCAGGTGCTGGTTGGAACCATGCGTCGCGACGAATTGCGCGACGCGATCGAACGGCCGGCCACACGGGTCGGGCTTCGTCTCGAAGACGGGCTCGCTGACAGGATCATTGATGACGCCGGAATCAATGCAGGGGCACTCGCGCTGATTGCTCATGCACTCATCGAGACGTGGTCGAAACGACGGGGAAGCCTCTTGACTCTCGCTGGGTATGAGGTCTCCGGTGGCGTGGCTGGTGCACTTGCTCAAACAGCCGAGCAGGTATACGCAGCGATTCCCTTTCACCAACAGCAAATTGTTCGCCGAATACTTCTACGGTTGGTGTCACCGAGCGGATCATCGGGTCAGTCGCTTCGTCGAGTGTTACGCACAGATGTGGGAAGCACCCCGAACGATGATTCAGTCGTTGCTGCACTCGTCGATGCCCGGTTGCTGACAGCTGACGGAGAGTACGTCGAAGTTGCGCACGAAGCGCTGATCACTACATGGCCACGTCTTGGTAGTTGGGTAGAGGAAGCCAGAACCGAACTGTTTACCCGTGACCGGGTTGCGGCGGCAGCAGCCGAATGGGAACGACAAGATCGAACACCCGATTTGCTGCTTCGCGGAATACCCCTGGTGGGGGCGCAGGAATGGGCTGCGAAGGGCGAGGTAGGCGAACGAGAACAGGCGTTTCTCAATGAAGGCAAGATCGTTCAAGACGAACTTCAAAGTCGGGTTCATCGGTCGCATCGAAGAACGCTAAGTATACTTTCGATACTAACGGCTTTCGCTGTTTTGGCCTCGGGTCTTGCACTCCTGGGTTTGCGGAACGCCCGGAAAAACGAACGGGCAGCATCGTCGTCAAGAATCTTGGCTGAGGAACGCTTTGCCCAAGCTCTGGCGAGTTCTGCTGAACAATTGGCCACCGATGACCCCTCGTTAGCAGTTCGACTTGCTGTTGAAGCAATGGTGAGGACGACGGCGACGACGGTGGCGGCCCGGCGGTCACTGGTAGTCAGCCGAATCGAATTGTCACGAGCGACACTGCGGCCTGATGGCGGGCAAATCTTGGTGGGCGAAAGTTTGACGGTTGCTGTTTCTCCCGATGGAAAGTCAGTTGTCGCCGGTGGGTTTAGTGGAGTGTTAGGCCTATGGGATGTTGACTCTCATGCACGCGTAGCATCGTTCGCTGGGCCCACGGGAGGCATTCAAAAAGCAACATTTTCGTCGACCGGGTCGTTTGTTGTGGGTGTTGATGATCAGGGCGATGTTTGGAGATGGGATATTGGTGAGCGTGACGGTTCGGTTCCACAAGGAACCGTTGCTGGTATCCGCCTTATTGACTTAGACACCATCGTGTGGGGTGTTGCCATTTCTCCCGACGAGTCGGTCGTTATCGTGGCCACCGAAGATGGGCGCCTCGTGGAGGTCAACGCTTCCGGAGGTGCCCCAATCGACTTGGTTCGCGACGATCGTGACATGCCGAGTATGGGTCCGATCGATTTTGTAAGTGTTGCTTTCAGCACTGATGGTCAACAAATCATTGCCGGGTCTGGGATTGGGATGATTGCTGTACTTGACCGTGGCGGCAAATTGCTCAAAGGAATTGCCGAGGCTCATGGAACCTCAGATGTGTGGGAGATTCTGCCAACCGCTGATGGGCTCGGGGTGTACACCGTAGGAAGCGACGGGGCCGCTCGGTATTGGTCGACGAGTGATTGGACGCTTGTGAGCGAGTTGGTTGGCGAAGGGGCTAACGCTCGAACTCTACTTTCGGGGGCTGCATTGATTCCGAACGGAGGTATCGCAATCGGTGCACGCGATGGTCGGCTGCGTACTTGGACGAGACCTGTATCGAGTGCCACAACGGGGCCGGCGATCGTGTCGGGAAGTAGACACTCTGAAGGAATTGATGACACGGCAAGCGACGCGAGCGGCAGAGTGATTGCGACCGTCGGCGACGACCAGCAACTGCGCATTTGGCGTTACGGAACGCCAACGCCGATTGTTTCAACGATGGTGGCTGCCAACAGTAAGACCCCTAAGAAATTGTACGGTATCGCTATCGACGCAACGACTGGGCGCGTAGCCGTTGCGGGAATGGGCACTATCACCATTCTTGAACCAGACGGTAAGGTAGTGACACATATTTCCGCCGGTACAAAGCGGATCTCATCCGTTGCGTGGCTGCCCGACCATTCGTTGCTGAGCGGCTCGGCTGATGGAACGGTCGCTCGGTGGGTCGACGGGAAACTTGTCTCAAAAGCAGCTGCTCATCAAGGAGCAGTGACAGACCTTGCCGTTTTGAACGATGCGAAACAACTCGCAACAACGGGTGCCGACAAACGGGTACGTCGATGGAATATTGCTCTTGAAGGACCTTCGTTATTGACCGAATCGGTTGGTTCCGAAATGGTGCTTGACGACGAAGGAAATGCTGTTGCTTGGTGGAACGATCAAATAGTGAGTGCCGACCGAAGCGGTGAATTGCGGTGGTGGAATCCTGATGGGAAGCAAGCGAGGCAAGCCAAGCGCACGACCGGTGACGCCCTCTGGGATGTTGCAGTTTCGCGAGACGGGCGATACCTTGCCATTGGTTCAGCTAACGAGTCGGTTTGGGTGTACGACACCGAACGCGGAATCGATGCTGCCCCGCAGGTACTCACCCCGTTTCGTGGCGGAGCGTTGTCGGTTGTTTGGGCTTTCGATTCGCAGACCTTGGCCGTTACCGATGGTGACGGCCTGGTGTCGTTGTGGGATGGGCCTAGCGGTGAATCACTTGGAAGAATTGGAAACAGTGTCGCTGGAGGTGCCGATGCCCGGGGGGTTGATGTTGCGCCTGACGGACGGCTGTGGTGGACCAGAATTGACGGCTCCCTGTTGCGTTCTGACGTGTTGCTAGTTGAAGCCGCCTGCTCTGCCACAACGGCTCTTGACCCTCGTCAGGCGAAAGAGTTTTTGGCGGGTGACAGCCCAAGGGCCTGTAAGACCCTTGGCCGAGAGGTTGCCAATTAAGCATACGAGTTAGTTGGTGGGACTCAACCCGTTCTACCAACAAAATTGAGCAGTTTTTGCTGTGCATCGGCACCCTTTGCTGGTTTGACCGCCGGGCCGAATACCCCTGTTTGGCGCAGCATCGATTCGGGCATATTGGTTTTGAGTAGAGTGAAGGCTGACTTACACAGACTCGAGTCGAGGCGCTCGTCTACTTTGGCTGTTCGGGCCAGATCCCACGTGTGAACGAGTAGGTCGGTGGTCATAAATGAAAGAAACATTTCAACCGTCATGGGGCCGAAAAACGTCTGAGCGTCTTTATGCAGCACGTTGGGTTGATCGAGCGCTTCAAGAGTTTGATCTCGTAACTTGGCCCAAGCAGCCATTGGATCTGAGCTTGGTTTTGGCCACTTCGTAGGCATCGCACCGGTGGTTGCCGCAGAATGGACAGCCTTCAATCCGCCGAGAACATGTTCGATCACGTCGATACCCTTCCAGTCTGTGCAGGGCGACTTTTTGGTGAGCGACTTCTCGGGAACTAGCTTCATGACATGATCGAATCCGTAGACCGTTTTGACATAGTTGCGCAAGTTTGAACTCATCTGCTGACGATACCTAGCTTTGACTAATCGTGCTCGCGGATCGAAGAAAAAAATTGTTGGTGCGGATACTAGGTGCGCTGGGTAATGGTGATTCGCTGCAGCATCCGTCGATGCCCTTGGTATCCGCCGGTCGCAGCATGGATGACTGCACGGTTGTCCCACATGGTGACCAGGCCCTCTGACCAGCGGTGGCGATACACAAACTCATCTTTCGCCTGATGGGTATAGAGCAACATCAACAGTTCTTGGGCTTGCGTCGAATCCATTCCTTCGATATCAATCGTGTACCCAGGGCTGAGAAAAAGGGCAGGACGCCCGGTGTCTGGATGAAGTTGTACCAGCGGATGGAGTTGGGTAGCTAACGCATCGTCTGAGTACGTAATAGCCATCGACCGGCCCACATCCTTTTCACCATATTGACCCTGTTTTGAATAACCGCGACGGGCCGAATGAACACCCTGCAACCCATCGATTTGTTCTTTCATCTGTGTACTGAGGGCTTCGTATGCAGCGTATTGATTGGAGTACAACGTGTCTCCACCAACAGGTGGAATCACTCGGCCGTAGAGCAAGGTTGCTGATGGGGGTTGTGCCAGAAAACTCCAGTCGGAGTGCCAGCCTTCAGCGAAGAGTGGCGTTTGCTCATCGGCCTCACGTTTTACCTCGGCAATATGCGGATGATCAGCTAACCCCCTGAAGTATGGGTCTTCGCCGAAGTCGCCAAAAAGCAGCGCCACCTGTTCGTAACGTGCAAGCGAGAGGTGTTGGTCGGGGAACGCAACCACGAGGTGCTCTAGCCAAACCTGCCGAATTTCTTCAACGAGATGGGGCGACAAATCGTTCGAAAGATCGACGCCACTGATTGTCGCACCGCACGATCCGCCTGAGGCTTGCACGTCGAAAGAGGTCATGAATGCGATGCTACGTCGTTCGACTCAAAAAACCTTCCGACTTCAGCCCTAAACCTATCGAAACCTGACCTACCTACCGAATGAACGGCGGGGGTACCTACGGGAGGAAGGGCTGATTTGTTGCAGTATCCATGAATACCCTCGCAGACCCTGCGAGTGTTGCCACGGCAAGTCTGAAAATTGCCACCTCATCGGGTGATACTTCGTAGGGCAAGACACACTCTTTCTGGGTGCCTTTTGCGATGTTTTCATTCGTCCAGCAATCATCTTTTGTCGTAGCAAAACTTATCCAGCGGTCGATCTGATTTCGCGAACCGCTCACTCCTTGAAATCCAACCTGGCGAAACTGGAACTGATCGGCCGGGCCCAGATAGGCGAGGCGAATACGGGCAGTCGAGATTGACCGGGTCGGATCTTCAACCTTGTTTTTTGGGTCAGTTGCCAGCATTCGTTCGGTCTCGTTGTCTGTTCGGCCGAGGATGGTGACCTCCCAATTTCCAGTAACAGAATCAGTCAATCGAATCGGCGTGTTGACTTTGATGGGGTTTTGGCGGGTTCCGCCCTGCCACCACTGTTTGCCGTTTGAGGTCGCTACGCAATCGAACCTTGTCCCCTTCGCCGTCGATGATGACGCGAGTTGGGCACAAGGTTTACCGTTGGCAACAATCTTCTGAACCGTTTTGACGGGCTTTTTAGATTTCGCGCGCAGGGCATCATGTTGTTGGCCCGCCTGCGCCGTGTAGGAGAGAAAGACCATCGTGGTGAGCACCGTGGTGAGCACCGTGGTGAGCACCGCGCCGAGCGCAGTGACGAAGCGATGACGCGGCGAATAGGTCAATTTGTGATTCCGTCGTTGAACCATGCGACAACGCTACAAGTTTGATCGCCGTGGTGTCTAGCGGATGGCGAAGAACTTTCCGCCGCGCGTTGCTAGGTAAATGGAACCCTTCCAGACCCCAGGGGTTGCCTCGATGCACCCACCAAGTGTGATCGACCAGATTTCTTTCGGCTGTACGCGTGGTTGGGCGAAATCGTATGCATGTAGATCACCGTTACAGTCACCCTGGATGAGCACGTCATCAACGATCACTGGAGACTGCCAAACCGGCGCCGGAAGCCGAAACTCCCACAGCACGGCCCCGTTTGCCTGGTCAAGCCCAACAACACGCCCCCCGTTAGTTGTCGCAACCACAACACCTTTCGCCAGCCCGACCGTTGACCAAATTCCAGCAGGACGTGAACCTTGATCGTTAAAACTCCAGACCAATGGATTATCGGGTTTTGTTGGGTCGAGTTTCACTAACTGGCCGACGGTCTTGCTGCGGGCGTTGCCGCGTTCGTATTCGGCACCTACATAGAGAAACCCTTCGTTGTCCACGACGATTGATGCATCGGTATCATCGCCCATCCAGAAACGAAACACGCGTTGCGGTACTTCACCCGTTCGAAGTGGCCCGATGTTCCACCCTTGGATCAAACCGCCCGAGTTGCCGAAGTACACGACGTCATCGTCAACCGCAACGGAATTCTCTATTGACACTTCGGTTGCCGATTGCCCGGCAAGATCGCGCAACAATTGATCATCCCAACCTGGCGTGTTGAACACCAGCTTCGGATCGACGGTGACCTTTCCCGTTTCATCGTATGCACGATTAAGTTTCACCACATGGAATTGAGAGTTCTCGCCACCTTCAAGTAGGTAGTCATCGAGTACGAGTGCGGAACCATCCCAGTCGTTGTTCCACAGCGTTGGGCTCACGTCATTGGCCGACAGCCTCCAGAGCTCGACTGCTTTGTCAGGCCGGTCAATAGCGATAGCTCGGAAGTAGTTATCGCGACTTCCGGAGTACACGATCGGGTAGCCATCGGGGTCGATAGTTACTGTCCCTTTGATGATGTCTCCGGTTTGAAACGGCGGAAGAATATCGTCCCCGGTGTTGGCATCAACAAAGTGAACCGCACCGTCGTAACCATTGAACACGAGCCAGGTGCGGCCGTTTCGAACATGAATGGTTGGTTGACCCGTCCAACCCGCACCACACCACGTTTTTGTTTCACCTTTGGCGCTCGATGTGCGACACATATTGCCAAACTTCGGGTACGTCCAAGCCACCGTTGGCTCAATTGGGCCAGGCACCGGACCGACCCCGTGTAAGTTTCGATTCGGGTTTCCTCTGAAGGTGAGGAGGCCCTCGATACTCGGGTTCCAGGCAGCTTCAAACGTTGCGGTCTGCAAAAGGGGCTGAATTTCGGTCGTGGGGGTCTGTGGCACGACGGAAGTGGAGGTCGCTGTCAAGACGGTGGAGGCGGGCTGGGGTGGGGTGGAGGGCACCGTTGTTTGTGTCGTTTCTGCAGTGGTACAACCAGTCACTATGAAACATGCAAGTACTGAAACCAAAAACTTTTGCATTAAGCCATCGTAGAGACCCGCAGCAAGATAGCCGATTTGGTATAAACCCGACATCGCATTGATCGCAACTGTGCAAGACTTTCAGGGGTCACATCGAGTCGAGTAGAGGTATGTCTCGCACCACCCAAGACGATCAAGATCTCGCCCGCTGCGAATCAATAGTCACCGAATGGCTCAAGCAGGCCGAAGTCATCGAAGCCGCCTCATCTCGATCAGCGAAAAGCCGAGGTCGTCGACTGGCGGCTGTGATTGGCGACCCCGGGACGGCCGACTTGACGATGGCCCTGACCGATGAGGTATTGCGGATCGATAACCCGAAGCAAGCCGCCAAACGATTCTCAGCCCTGGTTGCGGAACATTCAGCAGCTTCGCTTTCGCTTGTTGACCGCGTGATGCTTCGAGTGGGGGCGTTGGTCGCGCCAGTTCTTCCGCGTATCGTGATGCCTCTCGTGTTGGCAAGGTTGAAAGGCGAAACCTCGAATACGATTGTGTCTTCTGACATTTCCCGTTTCGATGCGCATCGACACCGACGCGAAGCCGACGGTTTTCAACTGAACGTCAACCTTTTGGGTGAGTCGATTTTGGGAGAAGGTGAAGCAACCCGCCGTTTACATGAAGCAATTGCGTTTATGGAACGAGGCGCTACAAAAGCCCTATCGGTGAAGCTGAGCTCGGTTGCCGCAAACCTCAGCACGCTTGCCTTTGACGCCACCGTCGAGCGACTGGTTGAAACGCTACGACCCCTGTACCAAACGGCAAACAAACATGGCGTATTCGTGAACCTCGATATGGAAGAGTACCGCGACCTCAGTTTGACTTGCGAAGTTTTTAGGCGACTTCTGAGTGAAGAAGCTTTTCGTATGTATACAGGTGGCATTGTGTTGCAGGCGTACCTTCCCGATGCGCACGCGGAGGCTCACATACTGTGCGAGTGGGCCTCTGAGCGAGTCGCCAAGGGCGGTGCTCCTATTCGTATTCGAATCGTCAAGGGGGCGAATCTTCAGATGGAACTTGTCGATGCCGAGGTTCATGGTTGGGCTGCGGCAACGTATCCAACCAAACTTGACGTTGATGCGAGTTGGAAGCTTCTCGTTGAAGCAATCCTTAATGCCGACTTTGATGGTGCAGCCATAGTGGGTGCCGCGAGCCACAACCTCTTTGACGTTGCGTGGGCGACACTCCAAAGCGAAACACTGGCTGAACGTGGCCAAGCGCAGCGACTTCGTTTTGAAATGCTTGAAGGTATGGCCGATGCGCAAGCGAGAGCCGTCAAAGGTACGACCGGAAACCTGTTGATGTACACGCCGGTAGTGAATGCGTCAGACTTCGTTTCAGCAATCGGCTATCTGACTCGTCGTCTTGACGAGAATACCGGGCACGAGAATTTTCTGCGTGCACTTATCGATTTGTCACCGGGGTCGGCATCGTACCGAGACCAGCGAGACCGATTCGCAGCAGCGTTGAGGCATCGACACGAAGTTTCGACGACCAGCCGTCGATCGTTACGAATCGATTCGGCGACGGGGTTTGCCAATGTTGCCGACTCGGACGTTACTCAACCCGAGGTTCGAGATTCGTTGACAGGTAGCCTTTCGCAGCACAAACCGGGGTTTCGTGCGCCCGTCATCGAGTCGACCGAGGTAGTCGATGCGGTGGTTGACGCTGCGCGACAGGGTGGCAAAACATGGGGCGAGCTCACACATGTTGCCCGGGCCGATCACCTTCGAATGGTGGCGCACACCATCGCGGAATCACGAAGCGAAATCGTAGGGTTGCTCGCCCACGAGGGAAGTAAAACTCTTTTGGAAGGTGACGTTGAAGTGAGCGAGGCTGTCGATTTCGCGAACTATTACGCAACACTCGCCGAGGAACTCGATGCGCATGGCGACGCGTCGTCACCGCTGGGGGTGGTGCTCGTAACCCCTCCGTGGAACTTTCCATATGCGATCACCATGGGAGGGGTTTTGGCATCACTTGCTGCGGGCAACGCTGTCATTCTGAAACCAACCCCGCAGTGTCCGTCGATAGCTGCTCGGGTAGCGAGCGACTGTTGGAAAGGAGGCATTCCAGCTTCGGCGTTGCACCTTCTGGCGGTTCCCGATGACGACACCGGCAAACACCTTGTGACCCACGACGGAGTCGATGCAGTGGTGTTGACCGGCGCAATTGAAACGGCACGAATGTTCCTGGGGTGGAAACCAAACCTTCGGCTGCTGGCCGAAACGAGCGGCAAAAATTCAATGATCATTATGGGCTCAGCAGATATTGACCTCGCCATCAAAGATCTGGTTAAGTCAGCATTTGGGCATGCCGGCCAAAAGTGTTCTGCCGCGAGCCTCGCCATCGTGGATTGCAACATTTACGACAACCCGACCTTTCGACGCCGTTTGGCTGACGCAGTGAATACGCTGTTGTGCGGCGACTCCACCGACCCGCGGACCGATGTTCCAGGCTTGTTAGAAACACCTTCGAACAACTTGTTACGAGCCCTTACTTTGCTCGAAGCTGGAGAAGAATGGATCGTGTCGCCACGTCACGAACAGGGCTCGAACGTATGGACACCCGGTGTGCGCCTTGGCGTAACCGAGGGGTCGTGGTTCCATCTGAATGAGTGTTTCGGACCGGTGCTCGGTGTGATGCGCGCTGACGATCTTGATCACGCAATTCGCCTGCAAAACGCTGTTCCTTTCGGGCTCACGGCCGGGCTGCATTCACTCGACGAGTCAGAAGTTATTCAGTGGGTTGATCGAGTTGAAGCGGGAAACCTGTACGTCAACAGAACAATTACCGGGGCCATTGTTCGCCGCCAACCATTCGGTGGGTGGAAACAGTCGTGCGTTGGGCCGGGTTCTAAAGCGGGGGGACCATCGTATGTGCACGTGCTTCGACGCTGGAAAGCAGGATCGTCGGCCAGTCGACTTGCCGGTGTCACTGCTCTGGCGGCAACCACGAATGACCCAAGCGGGTTGCATGCGGAAACAAATGTGTTGAGGTACCGTCAACTACCGCAGGGGGTGGTTGCGTGGGTCAACTTCGATGCTGCCGTAACGAACGAAAACCAGCTGGAGATGTTGCGTACCGCAGCCGCCGCCGCAGACTGTCACCTAACGGTGTTTCGATCTGGTGTCGATACAGAGGCGGCGGTCATTCACACCATGGATTTGCAGCACCCTGATCGGCTGCGCATTCTCGGAACCGCATCAGATACGCTTCGCCGAGCTGCGCATGAACGCGGTATTCGTATCGACGACGACCCTATGAGTGAGGACCCGGCCATTGAACTGGTGCGGTTCACCCGCGAGCAGGCCGTGACCGTGACTCAGCACCGCCATGGCCGCCCGCAACCCATGCGTTGGAGTTAACACAGCATGAAATTGGAGGTAAGGCAGCATGAAAAAGGTAACCCTCGGTACTGAGCTATTGCTGTTAGTAACTGTGTTTGCCGAGTTGCCGCACGTGCTGTTTTGTATCAAAGATGAAGATGGCACGTACGTTGCCGTCAATCGGGCGTTCGCTCGCCGGTGCGGTCAGGTTCGCGTCGGAGACGTGATTGGCCAACGTGCATCAGATTTGTTTCCGATCGACCTGGCAAGTTCGTATGACCGCCAAGACCGTGCTGTGCTGTCGACCGGGCTTGCAGTACTCAACCACCTTGAAATTATTACGCGCGCTGACGGAGAACCCGGGTGGTTTATCACGACCAAGCTAAGAGTCGATAGCGACGCAGCGCCGGTGGTTGTGGTTGTTTCTACCGATCTGAACGCACCCGTTTCGCAGGATTCGGCGCTAGATGACCTCTCGGGATTACTGAACGAGGTGAGGGGTGACCCGGGCCGAGCCTGGCGGGTGAGCCAGTTGGCGGCATTGGTTGGCATCGGGGAACGTCAGCTTGAACGACGCGTACAGCGCGTTCTCGGGGTCACCGTAAAAGGTTTTCTTCAAGCTGAACGCATAGGATTCGCGGCCAGATTGCTCAGCACTTCAGAAAACACCTTAAGTGAAGTGAGCGCAACGGCTGGATTTTATGATCAGAGCCAATTCACGCGACAGTTTCGTTTGGCCACCGGTTTGACGCCAGGGCAGTACCGCAACCTTTAACGCCCACCAGTCGTTAGTGACCCGAGTGAAGGCGTTTGAGCGCAGCAAAATGGTTCTCGGCGTAGCCCAGGTCGATGCGCTCAAATTCACTTTGACGGGCCGTCTGTTCGAGCATGTCGGTCGACATAATTGCCAGCGGAAGACCAGTACTTTGCGCAAGGATTTGAGTCCTTGCGACTCGTTCGACAAAGTACAGGTCGTCGTAGGCCCGGGCCACCGTTGGTCCGACCGTCATAACACCGTGATTGCCCAAAAACACGATCTCATGCGCGCCGATCATTTTGGCCATACGTTCACCTACGGAATCATCTAGCGCGACACCATCGTATTCTGTGTCGTACACATCGCGACCGTAGAAACGAGCAGCGGCCTGTAACGCCATCTCGATACGGCCACCCTTCACCATTGTGAGTGCCGTCGCGTACGGTTGATGGGTATGAAGTAACACCCGAGCCTGGGGGAGTAGTCGATGAATCGGTGCGTGAATATGTTTGGCGCTCGCCGCTGGGGCTCCGGAACCTCGAACAACAGCGCCGTTCATGTCGCAAACCACCAGGTTGGAAGGGGTCACTTCACTGAAATGCAGCCCGTAAATGTTGATCAAAAAGTGTTGGTCGCCGGGTAGGAGCGCGCTGAAATGGTTGGCGATTCCTTCATGCAAATCATGCTGAACCGCTAAGTGAAACGCCGCTGCCAAATCGATGCGAAGTTCCTCTTCTGATACGTGGCCAGTCATAACAAGAACGCTAGACGCGAAGGACCGCACAACCTTCAACGGAGATACTTCCGTCAAATGTTGTGCGGTACCCAAGGGGAATTCAGACTGCTTGTCAAACTGAGATCATGCTGGTGGCAAAAGCACCTTGTCGATGACGTGGATAACGCCGTTGGTTGCCATTACGTCGGCGGTGGTTACGGTCGCGTCGTTGACCATAACTTTGCCACCGGCAACAACGACCTTCAATGCGGGGCCAGCAACCGAAGGTACGTCACCAGTTTTGACGTCAGCGGCAACAACTTTGCCCGAGACAACGTGGTAAGTCAGAACCTTTGTGAGGAGGGCCTTATCAGCAGCAAGTGCAGCAAGGGTTTCGGCTGGCACGGCCGCAAATGCTGCGTCGGTCGGTGCGAACACGGTGAACGGACCTTCACCCTTGAGGGTTTCGATAAGGCCAGCGTCGGTGAGCAACTTGGCCAACACGGTGAAACTTCCGTTGGCTACAGCCGTATCGACGATGTCGGCCAAAGCAGCAGGGGCAGCCAAGGTCGTGTCAGCTCCCGCTGCGGCGGCGCCAGCGGCAGCAACGACCGTTGTGTCAGGTGTTGAAGTTTCAGTTGGAGGCAAAAGCACCTTGTCGATGACATGGATGACACCGTTAGTTGCCAAGACATCGGCAGTCGTAACGGTTGCGTCATTGATCATGACTTTGCCGTCAGCGACAACGACCTTCAAAGCTGGGCCAGCGACCGAGGGTACGTCGCCTGTTGTGACGTCAGCGGCGAGTACTTTGCCAGCAACAACGTGGTACGTGAGCACCTTGGTCAAAAGTGCTTTGTCGGCCGCCAGGGCTGCGAGCGTGTCAGCCGGGACAGCGGCGAACGCTTCATCCGTTGGCGCAAAGACAGTAAATGGGCCTTCACCCTTGAGCGTCTCAACGAGTCCGGCATCAGTAAGCAACTTGGCAAGCGTGTTGAAACTTCCAGCTGCGACAGCGGTATCAACGATGTCTTTGAGTTCTCCGGCGGCGGCCGGTTCCGTGACTACGGCTTCGCTGGACGGTGCCTCAGAAGCGACGGTCGTGTCGACGACGTCAGTTGTCTTTGCATCGTCTGATCCGCAGGCTGACAGGCCAAGGGCAGCGACAAGAGCCACTGCAGTGAGAGAAAGTAAGCGTTTACGCATGGTGGTTCCTAACGGTTGGGGGATTACACCTACGTATTCGGATCAATGAAACCGTGTGGATGACACCTTCTGTATGCCGTGTGTCACACGTGCTGGTTGGTTGGGCCGAATGCGACTTCACGATGAATCGATTGGCACGGGCTTCCTTCAGTCACCCATACGCGCGGCATTCTGTTCGGAAACAACTTTGCAATCATTGAGGCTGTCGTCTGTTGCACTCCATCAACATGCATACAGGTCGACCAGCCCCCGTTGCCTTCGTGTGATCGAAGTGCATCGGATATGTGTTGGCGGGTGACGAAGCCGCGATTCAACACCGGATTTCGCAGCGCAGCCCGATTGGCCGTTAGCCTCGGATCTACCCGCTCTTCGAGGGGGGGCCTTCGCATGCCCATACGCGGCGTCGAATGATGCAATGGCAGGCCGGTTTGAAACAGCACGTGAGCCTACGATCTGTTCCGCGATCCAAATTCGGGCGGTGGTGTCAATCACCCACGCATCGGAACTGTCGGCCAACAAAAATGACGACCAGTAGGGGGTTGGCTTGTGCGATGCCGTGTCGAACCCAGACCCGCCCTGACCATAACGCTCGAGCAGTTCGGTAAGTATGGCTACACCTGCCGCAGCACTTGGTGCGCGTTCAAGTGTGAGGCGAACGAGGTCCATTCCGGTAAGTGCCTTCGGGTACGGCCGCGGATCGTGAACCGTTGTGATGCGTTGGTTGCCAATGGCCACGCCTGCCTCATTGACGCCATGTTCAAAACCCCAACCCCAATTTGGGCGTGAGCCGAGAACTGAAAACGTTGTGCCCGAATATGGACGAACCTCGACGTATGTACACGTACGAGCACCCCCGTTGAGTTCAGAAGCGTGAAATTCAAGGGTCTGCACTTCGCCGGGGGGTCGATCTGAATTTTTTCCGAAAAGTGTTGGGCCGCCAGTCACCGCTGGAAGTGCAACCAGGGTGTCACACACGAGGTGACCCTAGATGGCGTCGAAGAAAATCGAGCTGCAGCATTTGTAGATGCTCGGCTACCGCTGGCTGTGGGGTCATATGGGTGACGCCTACCAGCGGAAGAAATTCGTGTGGCTTACCCGCAGCCAACAGGGCAGTAGACAGCTGCAAACTATGAGCCGCAACCACATTGTCGTCAGCCAAACCATGGATAATCATCAACGGTCGACTGAGCCCCGAAGCTAAGTCGATAAGTGACGAGTGAGCATATGGTTCGTCGTCTTCGGAAGGGTTGCCAAGGTATCGCTCTGAGTACGCAGTGTCGTACAACCGCCAATCGGTTACCGGTGCCCCGGCAACGGCGCAATGAAACACGTCGGGTCGCTTCAACACCGCTAGCGCAGCAAGGTACCCACCGAAACTCCAACCTTTGATACCAACACGGGTTAAGTCGCACTGGGGAAACTCGCTCGCTGCTTCAAGCAGGCCAATGATCTGGTCGGCGAGTGGTGGGCCCGCAAGATCACGATGGAGGGCTTCTTCAAAAACCGGACCGTTACCTGGAGTGCCGCGCCCGTCAACCACTATCACCGCAAAACCTTGATCGGCTAGCCACTGTGAAGAAAGATGGGCATTGTACGAAGCGACGACGCGTTGGGCGTGGGGGCCACCGTATGGATCCATAACGATGGGAAGTGAGACCCCAGGCTCTCTCAGAGCGGGATCGGTTGGCAGGTAAACGGCGACGGGAAGTTGTCGTAATCCAGCCTTCAACAACGCGACACTCGGAACGACGATTGGTTGCTCGGCAAACGAGGTGACAACGCCCAGTTCGCTACCGTTGGCGAAGATTCGGAACCGGGCCCCGGGTGAGGCAACCGTTGCCGACCGAATGACCATCACATCACCGTCGAGCGCCGCGACAGAGTGCTGCCCGGGTTCAGTCGAACCGCCTGCCCAGACGATCATAGGGGCGTCTGGCGTGTCGAGTGCCAGTTCGCCAACCATCTGAAATTCGGAACCAACTGCGACATTTAGTCCCGTAATTGGTTGGCTAGCCGACGCCTGAAACACCACATGCTGAGCGGTTGCTTGAGCGACCGAACGAATCTGAAGATTTGGAAGTGATGTGGTGATTGGTGTCGCGTTCTGTGGGTCGACAGTATCGACCATGGCGAGCTGCACGGTTCCTTCGGGTTCGACGTCGGTCGTACCGGAAGCCACGGTGGTGAGTAGTCGCGTTTCGTCGAAAAGACGAGGCGTGCCAGACGTAAGTTCGATCCACACCGAACGGTATTGATCGTTGGCGAGCACAGGCGCATCGTCGAGGTCGAGCAATCGATACGTGCACTGGTGATTCTGTGACCGGTCAAGAGTGACTAAGACGATGCCCAGTTCTGTCCAATCAGCATGTAGAAGGTATGGATACTCGGCATCGAGGCCAATATCGACCTCGCGCGACGTCGGGTCATCGCTTGCGATGTTCCAGATAGCCACCGATAGGTCTGCGTTGGCGGTTCCGGCTGCCGGGTAACGATGCGAAGTTGGGGTTTGTTCGGGGTGTGCCGGGTCAGAAATCCACCACGTTTGTACCGGTGTGTTGTCGACCCGAACGGCCAGAATGTGATTGCTGTCAGGTGACCACCAGTAGCCGCGAAACCGATCGAATTCTTCCGAAGCCGTAAAGTCTGCTGCACCCCAGGTGATGTCGGGGTCGTACTCGTGGGCGATGACACGGTCGCGTTCAGCAGACGCGGGCTCGCCAATATCGATGACGCGCAGCGCCCCGTCCGCAAGGTAGGCGACCCTGCGCCCATCTGGCGATATCTGTGCCTCGTAACCCCCGGCAGCCACCTCGAAACTGTCGAAGGATGCTGAGCCCGTACTGACGACAACGAGTCGACCGGCCAAAATAAACACGACTTTCGTCGCCGCACGGTCGATCGAATACGCCGTGATTCCACCCGCGGTTTCGCGCAAACGTTCGCGGCGCGCGCGTTCAGCGGCCGGAAGATCGTGTTCGTCATGTCCCTGCAACACAACGGCCGGATCGGCGAGGAGCTGCTCAGGGCCAAGTACCTGCCTGTTGGCATCAGTCGGAAGTTGGATCGTCCACAGTTGGTTGACTGGGTCGTCGCCAGAGGCACTGCGAAGAAAAAACATGCAACCGTTGGCGACCGTGAACGAACGCGGTTCACCGCACGTAAAGCGACGGGTTCGCGCATATTGATGGGGATACGTTTCTTCCACGATCACGAGTTTACGGCTGATCTTGGCTTCTTTTGGTATCTCGCGTCAGGCCCTTTACGGGTGCGCGCCGATTTGGCTGACGCAACGCGCCGCCAAATGGGTTCCGTCAACAACGGCTGCGGCAAGATCAGACCCTGTCGCAAGCGCGGCGATGAGCCCCGCAGCGAATGCATCGCCTGCCCCAGTCGGGTCACACGCTTCGATGCGTTCAGCGGGAACCACGAATTGAGCGTCGTGAATTGCTGTCAACGACCCATGCGTGCCGTTGGTGAGGACAACGGTTTCCGCGACTGAGCGCAACGATTGTGCAGCGCTCGCCAAATCGATTTCGCCGGTGAGCAACCTTGCCTCGTCGGCATTAGGGAGAAGTATCGAGATCTGTTTAACAATCGAGCGCCACTCTGCGAGGCCGATGTGCTCAATGACAGCTACAGATGCCGGGTCAAGGCTTACCGAAATGTTGGCCTTCTGGCACATCGTAAGTATGCGTGTGTAACAAGTGCGACCGGCCGGCGTGGCGAGGAGGTACCCGGAAATGTGGCACCAACCGACGCCTTCGATTACAGATTCGTTGACATGTTCGCTGGAGAGCAACGCTGCTGCACCACGCTGCGTAAAGAAGCTTCGTTCGGTGCCATCGGGCTCAACCACTGATATCACCCTTGCCGGTGCAGCATCAACCTCAATCAGGCACGCTTCGATGCCCAGCGAGTTCAGTGCCTCGCTAGCCCCGTACCCGGCCGAAGGGCGAGAGGAAATAGTCGCAAGTAGTCGCGGAGTCACTCGGCCGGTTGAGGCCAGCCAGCGTGCAACGTTTGCGCCCTGTCCGCCGGGTGAATCTGTTATGTCTGCGTTGGTATCGGTACCAAATCTGATTGACGACTTGGCAGCAGGCCGAACGATCGTGTCGGTGACGACATCACCGACCACGAGAACAATCATCTGCGAACGTATTGTTTAAGAAAATCGACGTCTGAGGCCAGGCCGCTTTCGGGGGTTTCACAAATGACAGGTGCATTAGCAAGTTCGACCAGTCTTACTAACGTTCGAGGCGAGATCTGATTGTCGCTCTCAAGCACACTGAAGTTTTGGTGACGATCTTTACCTGAACCTTCGTTGTCACGCGAACCGTTGCAGTGAACCAGATCTATTCGCCCGGTAATTGCCTGTACACGTTCAATCGACCCCGCCAATTCTTCGCCGCTTGCGTGGGTGTGGCAGGTGTCGAAACAAAAGCCGAGCCTTGGGTCGTCGCCGATAACATCCCAAAGTTTCGCAAGCGTGTCCCAACGCCTCGCCATGGCATGGTTACCGCCCGCGGTGTTTTCGAGGTAAATCTTCATATCGGTTTCGAGTGAATCAAGACCTTTTTTCCAACGCGCGATACCTTCAGACACATCGTCATCGGACGAAACATGGCCACCGTGCACGATCACGGCCTGGGCACCGACGGCGGTCGCTGCATTGCAACAGTTCTGCAGCACCTTGCGGCTAGGGATACGGATCTTGTTGTCGCCCGATGCAAGGTTCACGATGTACGGAGAATGTACATAGATCTTCAGGCCACTCGCTTTGAGTTCCGCTGCATCCTCTCGGGGCGCAGGAATCTTCCACGATTGCGGGTCGCCGCAAAACATTTGAATACACTCTGAGCCGGTTTCAAGGGCGGCAGCGAGTGGGTCTCGATCACGAACGTGGGCACCAATCAACATGGTCACCAGCGTATGCCCATCCCGTCTGGTCCCAAGCGAAGTGTCGTTTGTTTCGCTATTGACGCCGGATTCCTGAAAAAATCGTGACGACACAGTCGTGCTCGTCGAGAAGGTCAGCAGACTTGAGGGCGATCACACCGGCAAGGCCAGCAGTACCGGTTTCGTCGGCAGCGCTCGCGGCCAAACGATTCGCTTCAATAAGTTGTTCGTCGTTGACCACAACCGGATACCCGCCGGTGCACAGCATCGCCCCGACGAGTGAAAACCAGTCGTAAGTCTCGTCATCAACGATTCCGCTCGCAATTGTGGTGCCCGGATCATCCCATGCCCACATATGACTTGCTCGGTTCGAAACCGCAAATTGCAACGCAGCTGTGAGGGCTTCTTGGGCATCGGGAAGTACGAGACGGGCGGCGATAGCTGCATCGTTTGCTAATTGCTGAGAACCTCCTGCAATCGAATCATCTTCATTCGAATCATCTGCACGCAAGTCATCACCAATCGCGGTGAGGGCCCGATTGGCTATCGCAATCCACGCACGCCGAAGCGGGGCACAAGCATTGGGTTGTACACATATCACCTGCGGTAACGATTCGATATGTTTGAGCAGCATTGCTTGGCCCAACCCGCGTGTCACTGCCGTTGCGAACGCGCCACCACCGACGTGAAGCAACAGCTTCGTAGGATGAACATCGTTGACCACGAGTTGGTCGGCCAGTTCGTGACCAATCGTCGTGCCCCCATCGATGGTGAGGCCGTTTTCGTTACCTTGGCAGCAAAACGGCAACGCGCCACGAGACAACGCATCGTGGAACGAGTGAACACATGGGTCGCCGGGCGGGCTGGCGGCGGTTCGAGACACGGGGGTAACCCTGGCCGAGAGTTCAGTGAGACGAGCAAGTACCGTTGGTTTGGCGCTCGACGGAACAAATACGTCGATTGGACGTCGTACTGCCTTGGCAATCATTGATGCGGCCAAGGCTGCGTTTCCACACGAAGCAATTGCTAAGCGGGTTACCACCGAAACCTTCTCAACATCGAGATGAATCGCGAGCCCCATAAGGTGGCGGGCCTTATGCGACCCAGCCACATTTCCAGTTTCGTCTTTGGCCCAAATATTGACCCCAAGAGCAGCGGAGGAGATGTCGGCGCGTCCGAAAGGCGTGATCACAAACCCGGTACCGGCCACCCCAGAAATCGCTCGATCAATACGGCCGACCTTGTCGATGTAAGTCTCATCTGAAACACCCCGTGCACGGGCCAGCCAATACGAATGATGAAGTGTTCGGTATCGAATGAACGGATTGATACTTTGATCACTCGGCCACTCATCGACCCCAACCGCCGTTGGCTCCCACTGCATCACGTGGTCGATTCGAGGGGCCCGGGTGGTGTTGGGGCACCGGAACCCAGCGGTTGCCCCACCGGTCAGCGGGTCGAGTGGGTCAACACTTGTAGCGCAACCGCGGCATCGAAGCACCACCGAAACGGAGGCCGACGCTGAGGTCGGCGATGTGGAGATTGACGCCGACACCGCTACGCCCCTTTGCCCTTTATGCCATGCCGGTTTGTTCGTTGAAAGCTTCGATTTGCGAGTCCCATTGTGGAACCAACGACTTGATTCCGTTCCAGAACGTCTGCGAGCGACGAGCCTCGAAATCGGCAACGCTGATCCCTTGTTGTTCTACCCACGTGTAATAGCCGAGGTTGAAGATGCGGTTCTTGTCACGCGCCGACAATTCTAAGAAGTGATCGGTATCAACCGACGTAAGGTAGCGGGCCGCAATGTCGGCAGCATCAACTGCATCAAAACCATCGGCATACTTAGTAGCCATGAGCTTTTCCATCTCGGACGGATATAACTCGTGGCCGTCGGTAGCGACCGTGATGATGACATCGTCAGAACCAAGTCGGAACCACTTCGCATACTTAATAGCTGAGATCGTGTTGCAAATCGCGGAAAAACCGAAGTGAACCAATTGATCAACAATGGCTTCAGGCACACCCATTCGCTCGATCAAATGCTTTCGACCGGCAGGCGTATTGAACAACAGATCGAGGTGGTCAGTGGCATGGTCACTCACCGCCGAAACACAGTCGGTATTCATGACGTTGTGAATGAGCGGAATGTGCTTGTCGCCGATACCTTGAATGTTGTGTTCACCGAACCCATTTTCGAGCATCGTTGGGCATTCAAGCGCCTCGCAAGCCACGATCATCGAACCGTAACGTTCTTTCAGTTTGTCTCCGGCCGCAATAGTTCCGGCCGAACCGGTGGCACTCGTGAAGGCTCGCAGTCGCGGGTGACTTCCGGCCGGAAATGAAGCCGCAACATGCTCATAGACATGGGCCAGCGCCTCGCCGGTCACACTGTAATGACCCAGGTAGTTCGCGAATTCGCTGAACTGATTCAGAATCACATTTTGCGGGTCTTTTTCGAGTTCGTTGCACGCGTCATAAATCTCTTTGACGTTCGACTCGGTACCGTAGGTGCGAATAATGTCGGCCGGGTCTTCAGTCCACTTTGCCAACCAGTCAAAACGTTCCTTGGACATACCTTCAGGAAGCACAGCGGTTCCGCGGGCGCTCATGATGCGACTGATTGCCACACCTCCGCGCGCATAGTTTCCCGTTGATGGCCAAATGGCACGCTGCGAAGTGGGGTCGAACTGGCCGGTCACGATTCGAGGGGTCAAGCAGTTGTACGCCGCAAGCACCTTATGGGCCCGGATCATCGGGAACTTGTTGCCCATCACCACGATGATCGTTGCATCGACGCCGGTGAGTTCGGAAGGAAGCACCACATGTTCAGGTACCTCGACGCGGCCTCGACGGTCAGCTGAGTTGTACCAGTTCACGCGCCACAGGTTTGCGGCGTCAGCCGCATCGGGGTCAACCCCCTGAAGCGAGGCGATCGCAGCCGCCGGGGCTTTTGTTGGGTCAGCCAGTTGAGCGAACGTCGGCATCGGAATTTTTCGTTCACGAAACCGCTTCACAGCATTGTCGTACGACCCTTTATTGATCATGTCGGCGGTAAGGCCGAGGCGAAGATCTTGCGTGGCAACTGCATTCATACATCTCATACTGGTACGGGAAAACTCGGAATGTGTACCGTTTGTAAAGTTTTCCCTCGTATCGGTGAGACTGAAGTCATGAATGATCTCGTTCAGCCCCAGATACCGCAGATACCGCGGCAGCCCCAGCCGTCTACCCGGGCCACCCTCTCGGCGTATGCAGACAGCTCAACGAAGCTGAACAGCGGCCCTCGCTGGTGGAACGACGAATACGAGCGCGTTACCCGCGGGCTCATCGCAACGATCGAAAGTGGACGTATTGATGGTCCGCACGGCAAAGTATGGGACTGGAGCCAATACGAGTTCATCGGCACAAATGCTGCGGCGCTGGCTGAACCCGGACCGGACACCGTGCACCCTGCACTGTGGCGTCAAGCCCAGCTCAACGCGGTTCACGGGCTGTTCGAAGTGGCGCCGGGCCTTTGGCAGGTGCGCGGGTACGACATTTCAAATGTGAGCTTCATAGCCGGGAAAACGGGTTGGATTGTGGTCGACCCGCTGACCTCGGAATACACCGCTCGAGCCGCACTTCAGTTGATCAACGAGCAACTTGGTGCGAGGCCTGTCGTTGCTGTCATCTATACCCATTCGCATGGCGATCACTTTGGTGGCGTGCTGGGAGTCGTCAGCCGAGCAGAGGTTGACGCCGGTTCCTGTCGGGTGATTGCCCCGCATGGGTTTCTGCGAGAAACCGTGGCCGAAAACGTCATCGGCGGAGTGGCCATGGCACGCAGAGCGATGTATCAATTCGGAACTCTGCTTCCGGCCGGGCCTCGACAACATGTTGATTGCGGGCTCGGCAAGGCGATTCCGTTATCGCCGCTCGGGCTGATTGCCCCCACCGATGACATTACCCATACCGGCCAGGAAATGGTCGTTGACGGGATTCGGATCGTTTTTCAATACACGCCGAATACTGAAGCGCCAGCGGAAATGAACTTCTTCTTTCCTGATCACGGTTGGCTGTGTATGGCTGAGAACTGTTCGCAAACCATGCACAATCTGGTGCCGATTCGAGGTGCCCAGGCCCGTGATTCGTTGGCATGGTCGAAATACATTGGCGAATCGCTCGAATTGTACGGACCTGGCACCCAGATTCTCTTTACGTCGCATCACTGGCCGGTATGGGGAACCGAAGAAGTCAGTGGGTTTCTGACATTGCAACGCGACCTGTATCGCTGGATTCACGATCAGTCAATGCGTCTCGCGAACCTCGGCCTGACCATGCACGAAATCGCCGCCACGTTGGAGCTGCCACCCGAATTCAGCGAACAAGGTCACACCCGGGGGTTTTATGGTGAGTTGGGCCATAACGCTCGGGCCGTGTACCAGCGGTACCTCAGTTTCTATGACGGAAACCCGGCCCACCTCAACCCATTCGCGCCCGTTGAAGCCGGCCGCCGCTACGTCGAGTTTATGGGAGGGGCTGAAGCGTTGCTGGCTAAGGCGCACACCTCATTCGACTCAGGTGATTACCGGTGGGTCGTCGAAGTGGTGAACCACCTGGTGTTCGCCGACCCCACCAATATGGCTGCACGCTCGTTACAGGCATCGGCGTTGGAACAGCTTGGCTACCAGTCTGAGTCATCAACGTTTCGTAACGCGTACCTCACTGGAGCGCAAGAACTGCGGGCCACAATCAAACCCGCGTCGAACCCGGCGCGTTCCAAAGGGCTACTCGACGGGATGACGATCGAATTCATTTTCGACGCCATCGGCGTTCGACTGAAGGCCGAGGAAATTGGTGGGCTGACGCTGCGCTCAAACTGGATTTTTCCCGACGTGAACGAGCGCTGGATCGTGGGATTGTCGAACCGGGCCCTGCATACGGTTGCGAACTCGCAAGACCCTACGGCAATCGTCACGGTGACGATTGACCGCTCGACACTGCTTGCGATCTTGGGGGCTGAAACGACGTTTATTGAACAAGTAGCTGCCGAAAAGGTCGCCTTCGACGGAGACCCGATGGTACTCACCCACATTTTCGGTCACCTTGACGTGTTCAGTGCGGGTTTCGCGATCATCGAGCCGTAGGCTTCGGTCCATGACTGTTGGAATTTCTCGCCTTGAGCACGTTGTCGTAGTTGAACTTCTTGCCGGACCCCACAATTTCGCCTCGGCTGAACTTATGAATGAACTCGCCGATGCGTTGCTGTCTGCCCAAGCCGACGGGGCCCGAGCCGCCGTGATTTGTTCCGAAGGAAAGTCGTTTTGTGCCGGGGCACAATTCGCCGGAGACTCCGGAGCCCGAGCAGCCGGATTCAACCAGTTCGTCGCAAAGGTTGACGACAGCCCAATCGGGCCGTTTTACGAGTCGGCTGTGCGCTTATTTTCGGTGGACATTCCGCTGGTGGCTGCGGTACACGGACCTGCGGTTGGCGCGGGATTTGGGCTGGCGACCGCTTGCGATTTGCGCGTTATCTGCCCCGAAGCATTCATGGCGACCAACTTTGTTCGACTCGGTATCCATCCCGGATTCGGCATTTCGCTGACCCTGCCAGAACTCGTTGGCCCAGCACGAGCCAGCGACATTCTTTTAACCGGACGCCGAATTGGTGGCGAGGAATGTATGTCGCTAGGCCTCGCGAACCGGATAGTCGAACGTGATCAGGTTCGGGCGACCGCCATCGAACTTGCCACCGAAATTGCGTCGGCTGCACCACTTGCGGTGCAAGCCACCCGGGCAACAATGCGCAAGGGTCTCGCCGAGCGGGTGCGGATACAACTCGCGCATGAACGCCAAACCCAAGATTGGCTGTCGGCAACTTCGGACGCCGAAGAAGGAATCGCCGCGATGCTCGAACGCCGCGACCCGATCTTCACCGGAAAGTAACCCGCCAACCACCACTAATTGGAGGAATTCCGGCTTAATAGGCCGGAAATTCTCCAGTTAGCGAAGAGGGCAGGGCTAGTGCTGGGTGAACGGGGTTCGAAGTACCTCGAACCCGGTCATCATTTCCCAAACGGGGTAGCCGCCGGGTGGGGTACGCCCTTTTAGTCGCACCGATTCGCCATCGAGTTGCAGGTCGGAACCCTTTTCCTTCATGAGCGCCACTGCAACGGTCGAGTCAACAAACTGTTCGGGAAGCCCGGGAAGCCGTTCAATACGATCGGTCCACTGCTGTTCAACAACCAGGCGTGCCGCCGGACCCTGAAACTGCAACATGGCTTCTTGCGTAGAACCTGGAGGGGGCCACGGTGTCACTACCTCGATAAGGGCAGCGCAGCCAGCAACGGGCGAACCAGCCCCAACCATGACGGTGTACACCGTCTCACACTGGTCATTCGGGAAGATGTAGTGGAACTGCCACTCGTCAGCGCGTCCCTCTTCGTTGAGGTTCGCCCCAGAAAGTATGAGGAATAGCCGTCGGCTTGCCCCCGTCGCCTCGACATACGGTGTAACGGCGGCGAAGGCTTCCCTGGCGGTAATCGATTGCGGAGTTGGGCCAAGTGAATAGACGCGTTCGCCACCGGCCATGGCTGGCTGCGGTGCGGATTCCTTTTGTTTGCGTCCAGTGAATAGGCCCATAGATGCAATCAACATCGGTTACTTGTTCGTCGACCTTGAGCACGATTCTACGATCGCCCACGATTCCTTTCGCGTGGCCGTGTGCTCGTAGAGTTGACCCCCGTGTCGAGTACTACCCCAATTGACGATAAATCACTCACCGAATCGGCCTCGAACCGCATAGCCGTCATTGTTGGGGTGGGGCAGGTTCGGCGACGACCAGAACTCGACGGACCATGGGAGCCGATTGAGCCAGCAAACTTGATGGCGCAAGCAATCGATAAGGCCATCGACGATGCAGCAGCACATGGGGCAGGCGACTCCGAACAGATTCGGGCCACGGTCACGGCGCTTGCGTGTGTCGACCCACTCGGCTGGGGGTACACCGATCTGTGCGCTTCGACCGCCAGCTCAGCCGGGTTAGCGGGGGTGACCCAAACGTTTATCTGGCCACCCGGGGGTAATAGCCCCGGTGACCTACTGCACGAAGTAGCCAACTCGATCGCTGACGGGTTGTTAGATGTGGCTGTTCTTACCGGTAGCGAGGTCGTGTACTCATTGCGGCGGGCCCGGAAAGAAGGCGTGGACCTCAAAGAGCATTGGACCCCATTTCCCGGCCACCGCGATTTCTTGAAGGGTCAACGTCCGCTCACCACCCCCACCGAAGTTCGCCACGGCATGGTTGCCCCGATTCACTGTTACCCGATGTACGAAAATGCGATTCGGGCCAAAGCAGGTCGCACAATTGAAGAACATCAACAACACGTAAGTGAACTTATGGCCCGAAATTCAGCGGTCGCTGCGACTAATCCGTACGCGTGGTTTCCGACTGCATTGACTGCTGCGGAGATTGCGACAGTTGACCCGGGAAATCGCTGGGTGTCGTTTCCGTACCCGAAACGGATGAACGCGATTATGGAAGTTGATCAGTCGGCCGCGCTATTAATCATGAGCCAAGCCGAAGCCGACCGAAGAGGTATTGCACGTGAGTATCAGGTGCAGTTTCTGGGAGGTGCCTCGTGTACCGATGCGTGGACTCCTATTGAACGAGCTGACCTTGCCGAGTCTCCTGCTATTGCGGCAGCGGCGACCGCAGCATTTGAACAGGCCGGTGTCGAGCTGGGCGAAGTTGATCTGATCGATCTGTACTCGTGCTTTCCGTCGGCGGTTCAGATGGCGATGCGGGCTATTGGCATCGAAGACAACGATGCACGCGGGGTGACGTTAACCGGCGGGTTGGCGTATGCGGGTGGCCCGGGAAACAGTTATGCGTTGCATTCGATGTGTGTTGCCGTTGAGCGAATCAGGGGTGGTGAAGGCAACGTGGCGCTTGTTTCGTCGCTTGGTATGACGGCGACGAAACACGCAATCTCTTTGTTAGGTGGGCATGCGGTACGTAGTGGTACTCAGCGTGTCGGTACACATCGTGGTGTTAAAGTGAAACTGTCGAAAGAAGCACTAGAAGGCCCCGAAGTTGTTGACTGTGTGTCTGGCGAGGGGCACGTGGTTTCGTACACGATTGAGTACGGCCGAGATGGGGCACCCATCAGATCGATGTTCATCGTGCTACTCGATGATGGCCGACGAACCGTCGGAAACGGATCGCTATCAGATGACGAGGTACGTGCACTTACTGCGTCGGAAGGGGTTGGTCGTAGGGTGTTCGTTGAAGCTGGCACGCCCGACATTGACGGTGAACCTGGACAACTCAACAAAGTGACCCTGCGATGATTGAATCTCTGTTTTCTCTGACCATGAACGACGTGGTCGATGGTGCCGTTATCAGTGAACCGGCCGGCACCGTTTCGATTTCCCATGCCCAACAGCCCGATCGCTCGTATGACATTCATTCACATGGGGTTCGAATCACGGTGTACGAGTGGGGCTCGGTGAATGACCCTGTGCTTATGCTGGTTCACGGTGGCCTCGATTTCGCTCGAACCTACGATGTGTTTGCGCCGCTGCTCGTATCGGCCGGATGGCGTGTAGTGAGTTGGGATCATCGCTGCCACGGAAACTCAGAATGGGCAGCGATGGGAAACTGGAGTTCCGATCTTCGAGACGCGGTTTCGGTGCTCGATCTTGTTGCCCCCGCTTCGCATGGCCCGGTGCCGATTGTTGGGCACTCCAAAGGTGGAGCAATGGCCCTTCGCCTGGCCGAAGCGATGCCGCACCGGTTTGCAAAAGTGGTCAACATCGATGGCATTCCGTCGAATTCGCCGCAACCGGATGTTGTTGATGCGATGCGAACCCGTCTTGCTGGCGGAGACCTTGCGGGTTGGCTTGATCATCGACAAGCAGCAGGTACCAAAGAACGTCGCCCCGATACCCTTGAAGGTTTGGCCCAACGACGAGCCCGAATGAACCCTCGACTTGACCATCGGTGGTTGTGCTACCTCGTGACCGTGGGGGCTCGACGCGATGCCGATGGTTGGCGTTGGAAGATTGACCCGATGCTTCGTCCCGGCGGATTCGGGCCGTGGCGACCCGAATGGGCCCTTGAAGGAATGGCGCAGCTCTCGATGCCGTTGCTCGCTATTTTGTGTGAAGACCAAGAGCCAATGGGATGGGGCACCCGACCTCGCCACGTCACCAAGTATTTACCCGTCAAATCGGAAATGATTGTGGCTTCAACCGGACACTTTGTACACATAGAACAACCGGGATGGACAGCAGGCAAAGTCACCGAATTTTTGGGGTCACCGGCATGAAGGTAACCCTGCGTCACGGTCGACTTGATTTGGTGTTGCACGAGCTACGACCCGCCGAGGCGAACGCTCTGTCGAACGTGGTAGCAGCATCTCCTCTTTTGCTCCTGCACGGTCTCGGCGAAGCCACCCAGCAACACCTTTCGGCAGAAGTAGAAATCGGGTGGCCAGGGGCAGTGTGGGGTCTCGATTTTTGTGGCCATGGGGCTTCCGATGTGGCGGTTGGTGGCGGGTACTCGTGCGAGATTTTGATGGCCGACGTTGATACGGCGCTGCGTTACCTTGGACCGTCAACGTTGCTGGGAAGTGGTCTTGGTGGTTACGTCGCGCTGCTCATTGCGGGGGCCGCACCGCAACGGGTTCGAGGGGTCATCGTGCAAGGAGGACCGGGTTTGGCCGGGGGAGGAGTTCGACCAGGTTCTGAAACGATCATGGTTCCGGCGTCGCCAGGCATTGGGGGAACTCCTGACCCGTTCGCCCTTATGGAACTTGCGATTGATGTCCGGCCGCCGAATTACGTGTCGTCGTTTGTTCGCCAATACGTCGGGGCCACATCGATTGAGGTAGCAGCGGTACACATCTGTACTGCTGCGAGGCCCGCGTGGCTTGCAGCAGTCGTAGAAGAGTACGGGGTGGTCGAGTCGATCTTGCCCGAAGCGCTCGAAGCGCTTTCGGGCCAACCCGGCGCATAATGACGTTTGTTACCAGCCGCGCTCTGCGTAACGAACGTCGAGTTTGCCGATTTCGAGGCCGGGCATCAGGTTGCCGAGCCCACGAGATACCTTCGCCAAGATAGAGGCATCACGGAAGTTTGTGGTTGCTTCGACGATGGCCTTGCCTACATGCAGTGGGTCTTCTGACTCGAAGATGCCTGAGCCTACGAATACCGCTTCGGCACCGAGCTGCATACACAGTGCAGCATCGGCCGGGGTAGCGATTCCGCCAGCAGAGAACAATGGAACCGGTAGTTTGCCCGTTTCGGCGATTTCGGCGACTAGTTCGTACGGGGCATTGAGCTGCTTCGCCCACTGGAACAATTCTTGCTTGTCAGCGAGGGTGATCTTTTTGATATCGCCCGTGATTTGGCGCATATGCCGAACCGCTTCAACAATGTTTCCGGTACCAGCTTCGCCCTTTGAACGAATCATGCAGGCACCCTCGTTTATGCGGCGGAGCGCTTCGCCCAGGTTCGTAGCGCCACATACGAACGGGATGCTGAACGCCCACTTATCGATATGGTGCATCTCGTCGGCTGGGGTAAGAACCTCTGATTCGTCGATGTAGTCAACGCCAAGGGCTTCAAGGATTTGGGCTTCTACGAAGTGCCCGATTCGTGCTTTGGCCATCACCGGAATGGTCACGGTGGCCTGGATTTCTTCGATCATTTGCGGATCGCTCGATCGCGCAACACCGCCGTCGCGACGAATTCGGCTCGGAATACGTTCCAAAGCCATCACCGCACACGCCCCGGCGTCTTCAGCAATGCGGGCCTGCTCGGCATTCATGACGTCCATGATGACGCCACCCTTCAGCATTTCGGCGAGGCCACGCTTTACTCGGGCTGTACCAACAGAACGGTCGTTTTCACTCATGCCTGACATCCTATGACCGGGGCCTGGCAAACCGCGAACGAGTTTCATCAGTGAACCCCAGTTATCGTCCGTTCATACGGTGCCATGCACACAAGTGATGATGCGAGCCCGTCATGTGCATCTTTTCGTGCGCAGCGCAAAACGTGGGCCAGGATAGGGGAAGTGGACGGCTGAGACACTACCGAGTCGGGGCGATAAAGCCCCAACTCGCCCCCCGATGTGGTGCGCGCTGGTATCCGTCGTAAAGCGACATAGAAAGCATACGAAGTGGTGCGCAACAACAGCGCAACAGCGGGCTTACCCTACCGGAATTGGTTGAAATCACTTAACGTTCGCGCGGCCCACAAACCTTGCCCCTGACCTTTGCATTGTTCGATAACCGCAGAAAAGACGCCAGCATGCAGGCCCGCTCGGGTTTTCATGACCTCGGCGAGGGCCACGAAACGACTGGCCGGCCCGAGCGACCACACCGGGGTGGCCCCCACCAACACATGGGTGGTTTCGAGCTGGCGAAACAATTCGACGATTTCGTTCGGAATGATCACCGGCGAATCCGTGTCACGCAGCAACCAACACGCTTCAACCGCCAATCCAGCCGCAGGCAACATCAACAGATCGGTAGATGCCGGGTGATGAACCTCAAGTGCAATTCTGAGAAGTTTCTGTGCTTGAAGATGCTCACCAATGCGTGCAAGCGATAGTGCTGAAAATGCCCCTACGTAAGCATGAGCGTTCCGCGATGATTCAGCGAGCGGGCGGTGGGTCTCGTCCCCGGGAAGGAAGGTCATGGTCGGATCAATGACACCTCGCGCCGGTGGCGCCCCACATTCGGCGAGCTCAGACGATTGGAGCATCCATACAGGGAATGCGTCGGCAATGCCGTTGGAGGTTCCGAGCACCGCAGCGTCGTAGGCAAGCGCTATCGACGCGCCCAAGTTTTGAGAGAGAGCAGCGATGCCAGCACGCACCGCTTGCGCAGCCCAATGGTCAACATTCCGGTGTGGCTCATCGACCGGTTCGAAGCAGTGACTGGCGAGCAATACATCTGGCAGGTTTCCCGCTTCCATCGCAGATCGAACGTGCAGAGACAATGCATCAGCTCGAACGTCTTCATCGATTGATCCGGGCAACCCATGTTGTGAAATCTGGAAAAGTTCGTCTGTGAGCGCAAAGCGGGTTGCGAAATCCGTGGAGCCGATCGTCGATGTAATCAGTGCACGTATTAGTTCGGATCGTCTTGGACAATCCGGTTTTGAGTGCATTGCACGGGCCCACACAACATCAACGAGAAGCTCATCGATGCCGCCGTTAAGGCCCGCTCTCATGAGCCTTTCTGAACGAAGCCCAACAATCGCGTCATCGTTTGGTTCTGCATGGACGAAAGTAAGTGCACGGGTAATCCAGTCGTTAGTAATCACCATACTGGCGCTTCGACCCTGAATTGAGGGTTCAAGAATAATCCGCAACGCCGATTGGTGATCATGGGAAACCTCAGCGGCGGCAAGGGCTCGTTCTCGAAAGAGTTCTGCTCCGAACCTTCCCGCGCGTTCAGTAGCGGTCGCCGCTTCCAGAAGTAATTCGATTTCTTCTTGGGGGTTCAAGCGAAGCAATTCGCCATCAGACTCTAAAAGGAGCATCGCCAAATCGGCTTGATCACCAAAGCGCCCGAGAAGACTGGCCTCATGTTTGGCGTCAGTAGCCTGCGAACGCGCAATCGACCTATCGATAAGTGGAACCGCAAGCATTGCGTGGCGTGCTCGAACCAACGGCGGTACGACTGTGCAGGTGGCGATTCGTTCATGAAGGCGACTTTTAGCAACCGGGGGTATTGAATCAGCTATCGCCCGTTGCACAATCGGGTGACGAAATCGTACGTACCCCTCATAAAAGCTGAGCAGCGAAGCGGCTTCAAGGTCGAGCACAATACGTATGGTTTCCTTCTTTGAAATCTCGACGATAGTACTCAGTACATCAACTTCGACACGGTCGCCAAGTACCGCTGCGCACCTCACAAAATCTTGTTGAGTGGCATCAAACGTGGCGAGTATTGCGTTGCCGCCACTGGTAACAAACATCTCAAGTGGTAGCGGCAACCCGCCAGTGATTTCGACTGCACCGGCGGGAAGGTCAGCCACTGATCGACCGAGGCGTTGTTCGCAGAAAGTTTCCAGATCGGCACCGGCCAAACCACCGAGCTCGATCACCGGTCGAAACACAGGTCGACTTCGTAAGCGCTCTAACGACTCTGAGGGTCGACCAAGGCAAACGACACCGAGCAACTCAGAGGTATGTCGCTCGGCCAAACGTTGGATCACTCTTAAGGTATCGCTGTCGGCCCACTGAACATCATCGACAACAACCAGCAGGGGCCGGTTGTCAGACCGCTTGAGAAGGTTCTCGACGATGCTCGCCACTGACACCTCACCAGCAGAACTAAGTACACGGGCAAAGCATTCGAGAGGCCGCTGATCAGAGACCTCGCATGACACGTAGACCACCTCGATAGCGGAGCGGTCAAGCGCTGACCGCAGCGCTGTAGCAACTAGGAATGACTTTCCTGCGCCACTTTGCCCACAGATCAAAAGTGACTTCCCTAGTGGGTTCGACAACTTGGTGAGTTCCTCATGACGGCCAACAAACTGTTCGGTTGACAGCCTCAGCACTGGCGGTAGTGCGGTAGCCGAAATCGAGTGACGCGGTTCAATGGCACCAGCCCAAATATCTGAAGCGAGCAGCTGCCAGGCGCTCGGTGGTTGGGCTCCGCTGATTTCACCCCAAAGCGCCGTGGCCCTCACCAGCGTCGACAGGGCTTCCTCGGGTTTCGCAAGACGGGTCAACGCTTCCGCAAGACGACTGATCATCCAACTCGGAACATTTTCGGCGGAGACAAGTGGTCGTAAGAGTCGTTCAAGGCCAGCATCATCGCCAGCCCCATCGAGCAGTTCGACGAGGCGGCGCACAACATCTCGTCGGCGAACCGCCAAAAATTCTCGCGGTGCGACGAGCCATGCTGCATCGATATTGGCGAACGCTGCATCGCCGTACCAAAGCGAATTTGCGCGTTCCAATTCGGTGCTTTCGGTCGCTGTGTTGTTGCTTAAGCGGGCCCCATCGGCGCGTTCAATATGAGCGTTGGCTATCGCCGAATCGAGTTCTACCATCTGAGGCGCGAAACCAATGAAATCACCCGACACTTCGATAAGCCCGGGGCAAGCAGTTCGCAGCCGAACCAAAAAGTTGCGCAGCGACGACGCCGACGTGTCAGGAAGCACGTCCCACACCCGGTTGACGAGCGTGACTCGATCGACCGGGTCTGGATGCGAGGCCACCAGCGCCGCAACGATGCGCAGCAACGTAGGCGAAAGGTTGGGTGAGGAGTGAGTCGACGAAAGAGTGACCGGCAGGGTGAGGTTCGTTACCTTGATCGCCCCGAGAACGCTTACCGACCACATTAGAGGTTCGTCAGCAAGCGGCACGAGAACACACCCGAATAGAGCGGATCTACAGCTCTTGAAGCGCCGCAATGCGCTCGTCGATTGGCGGATGCGTCATGAAGAGCCGATTGTATTTAGACGTACGACCCTCTTTTGGATTCACCACCAAATCGGGGTCGTCAGAAATGGGTGACTCGATCCACAGATGCGCAGTGGCCTTCGACGCAGAATGGACGATTGTTTTATCGTGTTTGAGTTTTTCCAACGCACTGATCAAACCGGGCGGATAACGAGTCAGGCTGACCGCCGTCAAATCAGCGAGGGTCTCGCGTCGCCTCGAAATCGCGAGTTGCATCAGGCGGCCAATGAGGGGTGTGACAACGAGCAGCACCAGACCGAGCACCACGAACAGCGGGGCAAGCGGGTTATTGTCGTTCGAGTTTTGATCGTTTCGATGGCGGGGGCCACCCCACCACAGAAACCTCATCGCCCAATCTGACATGAGGGCAATGATGCCAACCATGGTCACTGCAATGGTGGCCACCAGAATATCGTGATTCTTGATATGGCCAAGCTCGTGGGCGAGCACACCCTCAAGCTCCATCCGATTCATTTTGTCGAGTAAACCCGTCGTCACGGCAATCGCAGCATGCTGAGGGTTTCGCCCGGTAGCAAACGCATTCGGTGCGATGTCGTCAACAACGTACAGCCTAGGTTTGGGTAGGCCGCCAGCGACGCACAGACCTTCAACAAGATTATGTAGGCGCGCATACTGTGTTGCATCGGCTGGTTGGGCATGACTCATTTTCAGAGCTATTGAATCGCTTTTCCAATAGGCAGCCGACGTAGAGCCAACAGCAAAGACAACCGCAACCAGCAGGCCTAGTGCACCGCCCCCAATGACCTGGCTGAAAGCCCATGCAACGACAAAAGTCAGAACCGCAAAAGATCCGATGAGTGCAACACTACGACGGCGATTCGCCGCAATTTCATCGAACACGACTTAAAACTTGACGGAAACGTTGCCGCGCTCTTCTTCGGCAGTTTCAAAGTATTCGCGCTGCATGAACTTGAAACGATTGGCAATTAGATTCGTAGGGAAGCTTTGTACCTTGGTGTTATATGCCCGTACCTCGTCGTTGTAATACTGGCGGGCGTAAGCAATCTTGCCCTCGGTGCCAGAAAGCTCTTCTTGCAGGTTCAAAAAGTTCGTATTTGCTTTGAGATCAGGGTACGACTCGCCAAGCGCAAACAGCCCACCAAGTTGGCGGGTAAGGCCACTTTCGGCAGTTGCAGCATTTTGGGCACCTTTGGCGCTTACCGCCGCGTTACGGGCATTGATAACGTTTTCGAGCGTTGATTGCTCGTGGGCGGCGTACCCCTTGACGGTCTCGACCAGGTTGGGGATGAGGTCGTGGCGACGCTTGAGTTGTACCTCAATTTGGGCCCAGCCACTCTCGATTCTGTTGCGTACCTTGACGAGTGAGTTGTACTGGCCAACGAGAAACAAAGCGATCAGGGTAATAACGATCAGCAAAATAACAAGGAAGGGCACGACGAGTTTCCTTTCACGGAAAAGACAGGCCCCTAGTGTGACACTTTCAATCGTTACCGGTGGCGCACCAAGCGTTCGTAGAGTATTTCGTATCGAGCCGCAAGATTGTCCATTGAATACGCCGCAGCACGAATTTCGCCGTTAGCGATCAGGTGATCTCTTAGCGCCTGGTCGCTCAGCACCCGTTTCAGGGCGCTCGCAAGTTCGGCCGGGTTTTCGGGTTCAACGATTACGCCGTCTAGCTCAGGGGTGATCACGTTTCGGTAACCGGGAATATCGCTAGCCACTACCGGCGTTCCGGCAGCCATCGATTCGAGCAGCACCACCCCGAACGACTCGCCGCCAAGTGAGGGTGCACAGTAGACACTGGCGGCTTTCCAGCGACTTGCTATTTCGCCGTCGGAAACGCGTCCAAGCCATTGGATATTCGCATTCCGGTGGCGGTCTTTCAATTCAGCAGTCTGTGGACCAGCCCCAACAATCCATAAGCGCACATCGCTTAGGTGATGCTTCGATTCAAGCAGGCTATGGGCTTCGAGCAGAACTTCAAGGCCCTTTCGAGGTTCATGACGGCCAACAAACAGAATGGTTTGCTGGCCTCGACCGTTCGGGTCTTTCCATACAGGCGCATCAGCAAACCGTTCGACTTCAACACCGTTGAACAGCAATTCGAACGGGGCATTGACTACCAGGCGGGCGAGCGCTTCGGCATCGTCAGACACGGCGGTACACATCGAAATTCGACGACCAGCGCGCTGGATTGGGCGTCGCAAATATCTGTAACTACTCGACCTTCCGGCTGCATGAAAGGTAGCAAGGATGGGACACGTTGCGACCAACAGGGCAGTGGCATTAGGGCCGGGAACGAACGGCTCGTGTAAGTGGATGATGTCGAAGTCTTCATCTTGCAGCGCACGAATGGTTCGAAGTGCAGCGGCAGGGTCGGGGGCAATCGGCGCCACTGAACCGTTGGCCGACGTAGGAATCGAGTTGCCGAGCGGAGTGACGCCAGCATCTGGAGGCGGTCCGTCACACGGCCCAAGCACCCGCACCGCGTGATGGCGTTTTCGCAGCGCCCGAGCCAGGCCAAGAACTTGGCCTTGAACCCCTCCCGGCAACGTCAGGGAGTACGGCGAGAAGATCCCGATGCGCACCCCGTGACGATAGTTCAGTAGCGGTCTTCAGAGGGCCCGAATCGAGGTTCGGCTCACAAAAAAACCTCGCTTCGAAGCGTTTCGGCAGGTCACCCCGATTGTTGCCACAGAACACGTGAACGGACCACGCTTCCATGTCGAACCGTAGGCGACGACGGGGGCATACGGTTGGTAGGGCGTGTCACCCCGACAGCTGAAGATCTGGGGCCGACCCTTCGTTTCGAGCGAAGCCTGCGGCGACCAATCCAAATCGCAGTCAGCCGGTTGCTTCGGAATTTTACCGGTGTAATTCAGTACCAAACATTCGAGAAAGGGCCCATCAACGTAGGTTGGATAGTAGATGCATTCGATGTTTTTTGATTTGGTAAAGAAGGCCTGGCTACCCTCTTGGCCCGAAGCAGCCCCACCACCAAAGGTAGCTGCGCTTACTATTATTGTTACAAGGATTATCGTTCGCATGTTCATGCGACAGGCTTCGGTTTCTTTGCAACGAGATGGTGAACTGCACGCCAACCAACCAGGGCGACACCAAGGAAAGTGGTGGCGACAATGATGAAGGCCGCGGCTGTTCCCCGGTCGAAGAAGAGACGACGCAATACCATCCCGAGAATCACCGTGACCGGCCAAACGGTGAGGCCAGTTTTGATGTCGGTCGGGGTATTCCACGCTTTGCTCGCCACCCAGCCCGCGACCAACGCAATCATGAACGGGGCAGCGGTTTCGATGATTGCGGCAGCATCGATACCTCCGTCGTGGGTATCACGCCCAATCGTTACGAAAACCAAGACGGCAAGAGCAGCGAGGTTCAGCCACTGCGTTTTACGCGAGGGCTTTTGTGCCCGTTCTAGCTGTGGCAATTCACGCTTCGGAATATCGGTTGAATTGCTCATGCTGTAACCGTGACCCGAATGCCGTTCAGCACCGATGTTCCTGATGGAATATCAAGATCGTCATTGGTGGTTCCGGCCAAAAGATTCGAGTTCACCCCGGCCTTCGATGATGCAACCGCCATGGTGGTTCCGTCAAGGTCGTGGCCCCACCCGTGCGGAAGGCTGACGACCCCTTGACGAATATCGGCCGACACTTCGACCACTGCCACCACATGGCTGGTTGCCGACGTGATGGTTGCGTTACCGCCATGGGTAAGACCGATACGCAGGGCATCGTCGGTATTCACCACAAGGGTGCACCGCGGTTTGCCCTTCATCAGCACGTTGATGTTGTGCATCCACGAGTTGTTTGAGCGAAGTTGCCGACGACCAATAAGTTGCATACTGGTTACATCGACCGGCTCAAGAAGCGCAGCGCGCAGACGATCTACATCTTCTAACAACGGCTTCGGCGCTAACTCAATCATACCGCTGGGGGTTCTGAGAATGTCTGGCATGCGGGGTTGTAGTGGGCCAAGGTCAACGCCATGAGGGTTGGCCTGCAAGATGCTCATTCTCAAACCGTCGGGCTTTGTACCAAAGGCATCACCGTAGGGGCCGGTACGAAGCATCACATCGAGTTGGCGCTCGACCCCTCGTAAATCACCAATCTGGTCCCGTAACTCTTCAATGTCGCGGCCGAACACGTTTCCGGATTCTGAACGAACAGCGGTTTGCAACATCGCAGTAACACTGACCTCGTTGACGACATGGGGGTCTTGGTTCGCTCCGTTTCCTTGCGCAATCGACGAAAGGGTTGCGAGAACCTCCCACTCATCGGGCTGGTCATCGTCGAGGTTAAGAACAGGCGGTGAATAATTGGCGACGTTACGTACGTTGAACTGCGAAAGCAGTACGTCGTAGTGGCTTTTCTGCAATGGGGATGGTGCGGGAAGAATGACGTTGGCGTGGCGCGTAGTTTCGTTCAAATAGATATCTACACATATCATCGCCTCAAGGGTGTCGAATGCCTTGGCAAGGCGAGCCCCGTCGGGTGTCGACAGCACAGGGTTACCGGCAACCATCACCATTGCTTTGAGTTGCCCTTCACCTGGCGTATCAATTTCTTCTGCCATCGCAGCAACAGGGTATTCGCCAAGCACCTCAGGCAACCCCCGAACCCGGGTATGGCCTCGACCAATCTTGAAACCCGACCCGGTTCGTGGCGAACCATGCGTGGTTGCGTTTCCGACGGCAGGTTTGGTGAACATTGCACCGCCGGGCCGATCGAGGTTTCCGGTGAGAATATTCACCACATCGACGAGCCAATTTGAAAGTGTGCCAAACCGTTGCATCGACGCACCAACCCGACCGTAGACGGCGGCCGTCGGGGCACCAGCAAGTTCTCGGGCAATTCTCGCAATGGTTTCAGCGGGTACGCCTACGTGCGTCGCTACGGCTTCCGGGCTGAATTCTTTCGAAAGGGTTTCCATTTCGTCGATGCCGTGAGTGAACGCGGCCAGTGTTCCGGGCGAGGTCAATTGTTCGGCGAAGAGCGTGTGTACGACGGCAAGCAGAAACATTGCGTCGGTGCCAGGAAGTATCCCGATCCATTCATCTGCATGCTGAGCAGTTTTTGAGCGGCGAGGGTCAACGACCACTACCCGTCCGCCTCGCTCGCGAATAGCTTCAAGGCGGCCAGGAAAGTCAGGGGCGGTACACAGGCTTCCGTTCGACTCGTAGGGGTCGGCACCCAGCATCAATAGATAGTCGGTTCGGTCAAGGTCGGGCACCGGAACCGTAACCGGGGTGCCAAAGAGGTAGCCGCTTGATACGTGTTTTGGCATTTGGTCAACGGTCGACGCGCTGAACCGGTGTTTGGTACCAATCGAATTTATAAGTGTACGTATGTACATCGAAGCAGACAGATTGTGGGCGGTTGGGTTGCCAGCATAAAAACCAATCGCCGCACGGCCATGGGTGCTGATGACATCGGTCAACAAACGGTCAACCTCTGCGAACGCTTCGGCCCAACTCACTTCAACGTGGCGCCCGTCGCGTTTGATCAGCGGCTTGCGAAGACGATCAGGGTCTTCGTGTAGTTGTTTAAGCGTCGAGCCCTTCGGACAGATGTAACCGTGCGAGAACACATCTTGGCGGTCTCCGCGAATACGGGTCACTTCACCATCGAGTACCTCGACCTGTAAACCGCAACCCGCTTCACACAGCGGACACGTTCGGAAGTGCACGTCCCCCGCCGGGGCAGGATCCGGGCCAGGATCTGAAGCGGGGTCAATTGGATCGTCAAGCAAGATGTCATCGTCGATGCTCATGAGTGATGTTTAGTCGAACTACGTTCCGAGGGTGACTTTGCCAGTTGACCAAGAAACTGAACGCAGTTCCATTGCCCGACCGGCAGTCTGGACGGTGACACCCGGATGGCATGCGGACCCTTGGAAGGTGTCTGCCTTCCGCTGGTTTGATGGCACCCAGTGGACCGGATACGTGTCACCAGGCACCGCGATTGGTAGCCACCCGAGTGTGAACGGGCCAATCAAGCCCCGGCTCCCCTCGTGGTTGTCGGTTCCGGTGGTGATTGCTGCGCTTATCGTCGTGCCAATTGTTTGCTACTTGACGTTCGCTACCCCATTTGCGGTCTTGCTTGGGCTCGTCCCGTTGTTGATCGTGCTTCCTGCGCTGGCTTGGCTTGACCGGGTTGAGCCAGAGCCACGCTCGGCCAAAATTCATGCGCTGTTGTGGGGTGCAACGGTTGCCCCGTTGGTGGCAGGAATCGTCAACACGATTGTGGGTGCGGTGACGAACGAAAGCATTGCAGCAGTTGTCTCGGCCCCGATTTTTGAAGAAAGTATGAAAGGCCTCGGAATACTCTGGGCTGTGAAACGCTTCGAAATAAACGACACGATCGACGGGGTGGTGTTCGCTGGCTGGGTGGCTCTCGGTTTCGCTGTTTCCGAAGACTTCCTGTACCTCGCCCAAGCAGGTAGCGGCATAGTTTCGGTGTTCGTGGTGCGAGCCCTTCTCACCCCGTTCGCGCATCCGTTGTTTACCGCGTGGACGGGTCTTGCCGTTGGCCGGGCGGTATCTCGGGGTCGATCACCGAAAGTGGCAGCACCGTGGGGGTTGGCCCTCGCAATGTTGACTCACGCAGCCTGGAACGGCTCGTTGACGTGGTCGCAGAAGTCAGGTGACGGCAAAATCTTGCTGGTGTCGATCCCGGCTTTTATCGGTCTGTTCTTTTCCGCAATCGCTATGTGTGTGATTGTACGAAACAAGGAGCGGCAACGGTTTGTGACGGCAGCCCCGGCATTGGCTGCAAAGCTCGGAATGTTCGCACCCGAAATCGCAGTCTTTTCTACGTGGAAGGGAATTCGGGCGACCCGCAAAGCACTCCCTCGGGCCAAACGCCGGTCGTTTGACGCGGTGCACGCCAGCCTGGCCCGGCTCACGTCGCTACAACACCGGTCTGTCGCTACTTCATTGGTGGCTGACCAATCAGAGGAAGGCCGCCATATCCAGAATTTGCAAGCGGCCAGGGCTCGATTAAACCAATCCGCGCCCACCTCACGGTGAAACAGTCGAAAATCGCTGAGTTTTGGCCGAGGTGGGCGCGGATTGGGTCTGAGGTGGGCGCGGTATTTAACGATGTGTATCGCTTGGCCAGAGCGGCTGAAACACATGCCATTGCTCGGGTGCCTCAAGTATGAGTGCTTCGAGTTCATGGGCGATAAGTTGCGTGAGGCGAGCCACGTCGTCTCGTAGCCGACCATTTCGTTCGAACACAATCGGCGGGCGAATCACCCCGAGGCAGCGGTCGGTGCCTCGCTGATACACGGCGGTTGGAAGTATCGGTGCCCCCGTTCGTAACGAAAGCATTGCCGGGCCGGCAGCCATGGTGGTGCGTTCGCCGAAGAACTCGACGTCGATGCCATCACGAAGAATGTCACGATCACATACCAAGCCAACGATGCCACCACTTTGTAAGCGTGCTGATAGAGCAACGGCAGCAGACGGGTCGCCGAGGGCAACGACTTCCATCCCATTTTCTCGGCGCATCTCAACAAACCAATCAAACAGGGCTGGTGGTTCAAGCCGTTCGGCCACAACGGTGAGCGGGTAGTTGCTTGCCAGCCATGCACCACCCAAATCCCACGCGCCGATATGGGGCATTACTGCCACAACCCCTTTCCCGGCAACGTAAGCAGCGTCAACATATTCGAGACCCTGAATCTCAATCTCGTCGCTAAAACCCTCGGGTTTCAGGCCAGCCAGGCGAAACGAGTCAACCCAATAACGTGCATACGAGGCAAAGGCTATGTCGACCCGTGTGTCGAGTTCTGTGGAGGTAAGGGGCCTATCGAGTTGGATGGACCCGATACGTTGTTGATGCTGACGAACCACATCGACCCTGGCTCGCATCGCCCGTTGCAATGCCCTCGCCAGCACATTTCCGCCGAGCGTGGCAACCCGCCGAGGCACCAGTGGAACAAGCCGTGCCGCGAACTTGTATGCACTCACCGTTGCGGTCTGGGCCAGTTTTCCCTGAGCCTTTGCCGGGCTGCTCTCGGTCACTACCGAGTGCCGACTAGTACGTGTCTTTACTTTTGGTGGCCGAGGCTCGGCGTTCGCTTCGGTTGCCCTGGCGTTGCGTTTGGCGTTGAGCAACCCGTTGCGCTCGCGCCGTTGCTGACTCTGATCGTTCTGTTCGAAGTCGTTCAAGCCATGCTGCGGCTTGAACCCCGGGGGTAAGTTTTGCCTGTGCGCCTGCGACTGGGCGACGACGGTCGGCTGCAGCAACACGTTGTCCGGCAGGGCTGCGTCGAGCCGACATGGGGCGCTGGGCTGGCATCGGCCGATCGGCTTGCTTCCAGATTTTCACGAACCGCTGAATCGCAGTAATTGAGGTCAACGTCAACATCAGCCAAAGGACCGGAACCATGAGCGACGAAAACACCAAACCAACGCAGATGACAATGATGCGTTCGGCACGCTCCATTAGGCCACCTTTGGCATCGAGCTTGTAGATCTCGGCCTTGGCTCGCATGTAGGAAATGAGCGTCGAGACACCAAGGACCGCGAATGCGAGCATCGCACTACGGAACCCGCGAGTTTCGCCAAGGTACCAACCAATGCCACCAAGAAGTAGTGCGTCAGTGACACGGTCAACGGTTGAGTCAAAGAAGGCCCCACGCATCGACGATGTTCCGGTGGCACGGGCGACGGCACCGTCGAACAGGTCGGGCAATGCGGATGTCACCAGCAAAAAGAACCCGAGTAGCGGGTGGCCTGCACCGATTGAAATACCGGTAGCAACCCCCATGACCAGGCCAAGTACCGTCAGGTGATCGGGGGTGATACCTAATCGGGCTAACCCGCGACCGACTGGTTCGACGCCTTTGTCTGTGATGTTTCTGAGGTAACCGTCAAACACGTGAGCTCCTGGGGGACACGGCAACTGTGCTTGCAAATGTTAGCAGTCGAATCACGAAGCTGTCAGCTTTCCGCCATCTTCATAAATTGACCAGTCTTCTGGGTTTGCTTCAACGTGGTGTCCAACCACGGTGGCATCGCTGCCGTCGACCATGGCAACCCCTCGTGTCTTTGGGGGTTCTTCGGCCGAGTACAACAGAATTTTCCAGGTGGGGCGACTCATGAGCCCCCGCCATCCAAGTTGTGCCGAGGCATGGCCTACGGGGAAGCCAACCGCTGAAGACGCTGCGGCGAGTGCGTCGACTTCGAGCACATTCAGTTTGATTCCGGCCATCCAGTGATACGCGCCGAGGGCCAACAACAACATTCCACCAAGAAAAACGCCCTTGTTTAAGGCGGCCGAATCGTTGGACCGGGTGAGGTAACCAATAACCATGGCCGCACCCGAAATCAGGTACAACCCGGCGGGCCAACGGCGACGATTGTTATCAGGAAAGAGGTAGGGGCCAACGTACTCAGAGGCGTCGAGGTCTTCGGGAAGAACATCGGCCTGATCTCGGGTGTCGGGGGCTTTTGCCATAGGCAAAGGCTAGGCGAGTTGCCGGGCTAACCCACCCAACGCCGGTCGACCCGGGGTGCTGGATTCAAGCCAGCTGTTTGCGACGTCGGGGCCTTGCTGCGATAACTAGCGCGATGCCGAGCCCCATAAGGAGCAGCGCCCCCAGCGAAAGGGGTGTGCTGTTCGAACCGGTAAAGGCAATCAGTGATGAACTCACCGATACTCTAAATTCAGTTTGGCTGATCTGGTTGGTGAGTACGCGTACCTTGACTGAGTCATCCGACAGCAGTTCGTAGCCATCGACCTTGCTGATCGCAACTTGGTAGCTGCCTGGGATCAGACCGACGATTTCGTAGTCACCATTTGCATCGGTCACGGCTTGGCCGACGACTTCCCCCTTGGCGTTTCGCACCTCAACAACGGCACCAACGACGGGTGGTTCGCCGGGGTCTTGTTTTCCGTCGCCGTTACCGTCGACGAATACCTTTGATTTGATACCGCCGGTCGTGGTCGGGTTGGTCGTCGTCGGGTTCGCGCTCGTCGTTGGGGCGACGGGGTTGGCGTTGATGGTCGGTGCGACAGTCGTTTCCGGGGCGGGCGTTACCGGCGGTTCGAAGAGAAGTACGACCGGTGGTGTGGTCGTGCTGCTGGCGGCGGTCACCGGAAGCGTGGAGGTTGTGGAAGTCGTTTCGCTCGTTGAGGGTTCGGTCGTCACGCTTGTGGTGGTCGTGGTTGTTCCCGCAATGGTGGTCGTGGTTGTTCCTGGATCGGTGGTGGTCGTTGCCGCATCCGTCGTCGTTGCCGCATCCGTCGTCGACACGCCAATGGTGGTCGTGGTGGTTGAAGTGGTCGTTGTCGAAGTGGTGGTGGTTGAAGTCGTCGTGGTCGATGTTGGGGGAGGCGTTGGGTCGGTATAGAAACCGAAATCGACCGTGCGATTCGAACGGTTGTTGGGTGCTTCTCCGACTGGGTTTGTGGGGTCGGCATCGACATCGGTAGTTGGTTCAGCCTGGCCGCCCAGGGTAACGATTTGTGACGTGACCCCAGTGGTGAGGTAGTCGGCGGTAAGTGCCGGGTCGATGCCATTGTCATCGGAGTCGACGTCGGTATTCGGGTCATTCACAGTTGTTGATGATGAAAGCTTTCCAACTAGCGCTCCATCCACTGCAAAGTTTGTGGAGTCGACACGAACCGTGTAGTCGCCAGTCAACAAATTGTCGAACCGGTAGTAACCGCCGTTCGCAGTGGTTGCGGTCGCAACGACGGTGCCGACCGAATTGAGCAGCGAAACGCTGACCCCATCAACACCACTTTCGCCGCTATCAATCGTTCCGTTGTTGTCGGTATCCATCCACACCCGATTTCCGAGCGAATAGGTAGCAACAAAGCCGAAGTCCATCGTGTGGTCGCTGTTACCGGCCGTTGTCGTTGCAAAGGTAAACGATGAACCGTTAAGTGTGCCTACGAGTCTGGTTCCATCGGAATCTCGGAGGTCGCCTCCGCTAGAGGTATCGGCGTTAGCTGCGGTTGTCGCGTAGTTTGCTAGCGAAGTTTGGTTGGCGGGAATACGAATTTCGTAGTTGGCCGTGTCTGAAGTCAAGCCAGAAATGGTCGATGAAGAAAAGTAATAGGTGCCATCAGCATCAGTAGTCGTGAACCCAAGAAGTAGGCCAACTGGTGAATACAACTCTACGCGTACATTCGATAGTGGTGGTTCGGTTGGATCTTGAACTCCGTTTGAATTGGTATCGACCCATACACGGTTGCCAACTTCAAATGGGGCTTGGTCGCACAGCAATTCAACGTCACCAATACTGCTGGCCTTACCAAGACCACCCGGATCATTATTCGAGAGGTCTGCTAGCGGCCCAGATGCCCCAACAAGCAATATGTCGCGAGCGTCAGCGCCCGTGGTCTGGTTGAACCAGCGCACACCTCCGGTGAGCCAGGCATTCGGGTCCCAGGTGCTTGATGCCACGAGGTTAGAACCCGGTAGTAGGGCAAGAGCCCCAAGGCTTACTTCGGGGTGACCGGCCGTTGGGCTCGGTGCCGTTCCGCCGCCCCCATACCAATAGTCTTCGTTGTAGAACTCACCACTACCCGGGCCGGGGTGGGCGGCACCAGTACCTGCGGTTGCTACACCCCCGCATGACCCGCCAGACTCAAGAACATATGTACCGATAGTATTAACGCACGCCTTCAATGTATCGCCAGAAGCCCCTGGATATTCAGCAAGTGTCTGCGGCGAATTGCCTGGTGCGTTGTAGTTGTTGGCTGACATTTGTAGGCCAGATCGGTCCATCAGGCCAATGGTCATGTCACCGTTTGCATCGAAGGCAATATCAGAAACAATCATCGACTTCACGTCGTACACATCGTTCCAAGCCTGCCAAGGTATCTGGTCGGTTGTTCCCCATTTCCCGTTCGAAAGGTATGACGGAATGCTGACTACGAGCGACCAGTTTGCAACCAGTGCCTGGGTGAGCGGATTGACATCAATCGAGAACACCCCTGCTGAAATGGCACCGGTTGGGCCGTCACAGGCCGCACCAGCGAAGACGCGATCGATCGCACTACCGTTGCGGGTGAAGCTGCGACTGGCGACGCCCCACACTCGTGCCACAGCAGGGGAAGCGCAGACAAGCGGTGGTGTTCCGTATGACACGACGGTTGGCGATGAAGACAGCGGAGTGGAAACGATCTCCCTTGTGTTGAGGTTCGAAACGTACAACAAACTCTCCGACTCGTTTAGGTCGATGTCACCAATGCCGACTCGACCCACTGCAGCAAACGCTGCGTTATCGAACGCCGGGTCTGCTGCGTTGCCTAGCCCACGAGTGGTTTCATCGAATGACCCGAAGGTTGCCGGAAGCGTCAGGAATTGGGTCGTTACGCCCGCAGGTGTTGTTTTATAGATTTGGGTGAGTCCGCCGGGGCCCATTCCGATATGGCGTCGAAGGGCAGTTGCGCTGTAGACATCTTTTGTTTTTCGCGAGGTAGCTATTCCCCACACCGAGCCGGTGTCTTGACGTTGAGCAAGGCGGTTCGTGGCACCTCGTCCGTCGCCTGAATCAGCCCAACCAATTCGACTGATTGATTTTGCGGTTGCTAGGTCGTTAGTCGCACTGCCATTCAGGAAACACGCGATTGCCAGTTGTGGATTCGCTCCGCAGTAGTCAGCTGGGCGCAAGAGCGCGATATCGATGCCGATCGCGTTGTCGGGCACGAATTGAACGGTCGTTGCATTGCCAGTTCCGTGCGGGGCTGGCTTGATGCCAAGGAATTGGGTCTGAGTCTCATCCCACGTTGCCTCAAGCCGAACGGTTGGCGAGGCACACGTGTGGGCCAACGAATAGGTTCCGTCGGGGCTGGTGCTGGTTGTCGCACACGACACGCCGCTAGCGTTGTAGGCCGTGACGGTGATGCCGCCGACGCCCTGATCGGTTTGGTTCGTCGACGCGTTTTTAGCGCCATCAGCGTTGAAGTCAAGGTACACGGTACCGGCGATAGTGCCGGGTGCAGCCGAAACCTTTTGGGTTTGGGCGATTCCGGCGGCAAACAGCGTGAGGCCAACGCAAAGACGTAACAGCTTGTTTTGGCTTACCCGTGTGACGAACGACATACTATGAAACTCCTCAATAGCGGAACTTCACAGAATCTCGACTCTTCAGCAGGCAAGCTTGAGGGCACAAGTAATTGGCCGCACGGGCACTTACGAGTTTTGGTGCTTATCGGCGGCGGGCGCGGCTACGAACAACCGGGGGAGGGCGTCGCGAGCCGTGCTGTTCCAAGACCGCCGCAGCCTGTCCTGTTCGACGGGCGTTGCCCTTAATTCGATCGATGTGAGTCCAGGCGTACGCAACGGCCTCTGCGTGGTTCACAATCGGTGCACGGTACCCCTCTGGCACACCCCAGAAGGTTCCTTCGAGGGCCCACGGCTGATGCACCGATGCACCTTCTAGATGGCCCAACTCTGGTACCCATTTCCGAACAAAGTCACCCCGCGGATCGTGATCGAGCCCCTGCTTGACCGGGTCATATATTCGGATCGTGTTGATGCCGGTGGTTCCGCTTTGCATCTGAATCTGGGGGTAGTGAATACCGGGCTCGTAGTCAACAAATGCCCTTGCGAGGTGTGGCGCAGTGGCTCGCCAATCAAGCCACAGGTCATACGACGCAAACGAAACAAGCATGGCGCGCATACGAAAGTTGATCCAGCCGGTCGCGTTGAGCGATCGCATGCACGCATCGATCATCGGGTAACCGGTATTTCCGGTGGCCCACGCCGCAAAACGATCTGCTGCCAGTGTTGAGGTTTTCGGGTCGAGTCGAACACCGTCGAAGGCCCCGATGTAGCTACGTTTTTCGAGTGGGGGTTCGTCTTCAAGTTTTTGGATGAAGTGTGACCGCCAATGTAACCGTTCTTCGAAGGCCTTTAACGAGAATCGTTTCGACGCATCTTCTGCTGCCGTTCGCCGGGTGCGGGCAATAACTTCTCGTAACGAAATGGTTCCGTAGGTGAGGTGCGTACTGAGTCGTGAACAGCCGTCCCATGCGGCAATCGGTGACGATATGTGCCGTTCGTATCCAACGCAGCGTTCACCAAGGAACGACTTGAGCGTGGCCCGGGCGGCTGCTTCACCAACCTCGTGCGTTCCGGTAGGTGCATCGGGGGCGAGGCCAAGATCAATGAGGGTGGGGAGGTGGCCCTGGTCGATGGTCTCGTTGGCCGGTATCAAACGTGCTGGAGCCGGAAGGATGGGTTGGGCCATGCGCTGGCGGGCAATGCTTGACCAGTCGTCTCGATCACCCAGGCGGCGGACGATGAAATCGTGCGGAATTTCGGTGACCCCCACACCAGCCGACCGGGCCCATTTCAAAACAGACACGTCGCGACGAAAGGTGAAGTCATTACCGGTTTCCTCATACGCCCAGAGGTGACCTATGCGGCCGTGGAATTCTTCGGCGAGACGGGTAAAAACACCTACCGGATCACCGGTTCGGATGAGTAGCGGTGCCCCCAGTTTGCCCAATGATTCGCGCAGTTCGACGAGGCAACTGCGTATGACGTCGTAGTGCTGGGCGGCTGCGTCGGGTTGTTTCCACAGGTCGGGTTCGACGATGTACAGCGGAAGTACCGGCCCCCGTTCGGCGGCCCGGGTAAGGGGCTCATGGTCTCGGACCCGCAGGTCACGTTTGAACCACACAATTTGTAGATCGGCGGTTCCCATGGCCTACGACGGTACCCCGGTACCCGTGCACACTAGAAACTCGGAAAGCTTGAGCCATTTTGCTCATGTTGGCTGGATTTGGCTCTTCGTGAGGTGGGCGGTCTCCCGGTTTTTCATGTGAATGAATGATCACGGGTGGCCCGATGGAGGCCGATGAAACAAAACAGGTTGCTCACGTGAATGAGCAACCCGGTCTTGATTTCTTACTATGAAAGGGGCGTAACCAGTTGAAGACTACGTCCCAATGCTGTTACCAGCCTGATGTACCGCTCATTGAAATATCCTTCGAGAGTGGGGGCAAAAGTAGTGGTTCATGTGCGCTTCCAGAAGGACCACACATGACCCACTCTGAATTGTGGCTCATTTGTGAAGCAAACACCAGCGGTTTGTCATCAAAGGTTGCGACGTGGTCGTTGGGAAGTATGTCGTGAGTACGGTTCGGAAGCGGTCGATGTTTGTGACGATCCCACTGTTTGCCTGGTTGGTGATTGTTCCGTCGTTGGCGTATTTGACCCGGGTCGATGGTCCGCCATCGAACGGTGTAGCGGCCGCATGGGCCATTTTGCTGGTGTTCATCTCCTACGCGATGGTCGAGCGTTTGGCATTACGGCTGGGTGTGGGTGAATATAATCTGAACTTTGTGGCTACCGAATTGCCGTTGCTGTTGGGTGCGTCGCTGCTTGCCCCAGTAGTTCATGTGGGGGTGAGGTTTGTCGCAATTGGATTGGCGACGGCCTGGCGACTGCGTAACAATCCGGCGGTACCGTCGTGGAAGGCTGGGTTCGGTAACGGTTCGATGGGTGCCGCACAGGTCGGCGCGTTCAGTGTGGTTGTAACGGCATTTAACTGGAACAACGACTTCACGCTCACTGGCTGTTTGGTCTTGCTGGTGGCATGGGTTGCATGCATTTCGGTGGACTTGATGGTTCCCATCGCCGGACGCAAGCTTGCCGGTCAAACGGTCACGTTGGATAACACGTGGCACTCGATTGTCGATGCCCTAAATTTGTCGGCGCCGACAATGATGATTGGCATGGCGGTGCCGGCCGTTGGATGGGGTCTGCGAGCGTTTCTGATTGCCGTGCCGCTAGCGATCGTGGGTCGACATGGGGCACCGGTGTTTGCTCAGTTGCTCGAAGGACACACGTATCGTGCGCTGCACCGTTTCTTTCGGCTTCTACAAAACTCAACGTCAGACAACGTGGAAGCTGCCCTAGAGCTTGCCGCACAGGCCACCAAAACCCGCCAGGTGCAACTGGTGATTGTGGAACGTGAAGGCATCGACCGCCAACTCGACAGCGCGGTGACGATCAGTGCCGACGGACGTTCCACGGGGCCGATTTCTGAATTGCCCCAGGTGTGGCGTGAAGTGCTGGAAAGCGGACAGGTGGCCCTCACGGATACCGACGAAGCGGCAACCACAGCGTCGCTTGTTCATCCGTTGATTGTGAAAGGACAGGCGATTGGTTTGTTGGTGTGCACCGAACCACTCGATGCCACGAAGGGCGTTACCGACGACACGAAAGAGATTGCGGAAAGCTTGGCCGCGAATCTGTCGCCATGGCTGGAACAAGACCGGCTGGTGGCCGAGATGCGCCGCGACATGCAAACCCGCACGCACCAGGCAATACACGACCCGCTCACCGGACTGCTGAACCGGCTGGGGTTCAACGAAGCTTGGGAAGCGCACGGTAAGGACGAGCCAACGGTGGCGGTATTCATTCTTGACCTAGATAATTTCAAAGAAACCAACAGTTTCCTTGGTCATGGCGGCGGCGACAAGGTGCTGTGTGAAGCGGCGCGGCGTCTACAGCACGTACTTCCGAATCGCGCACATATCGCCCGCATTGGCGGTGACGAATTCGCGGCGTTTGTTCCGAATACCCGTCAAGGCGACGGTGACCGTGCCGATGCCGGACGCTTAGGGGTCGATCTGCGTCGAGCCCTCGAATTGCCCTTTACCGTCGATGGGGCGACCGTGTCGGTTTCGGGAACTATTGGTATCTCACTCGGGCCCCTTCACGGAGACACCCTCACGGTACTGATGCGTCATGCTGACGACGCTATGTTCGCAGCCAAAGACGATTCGGGTGTGGCCGTATTTGCTGACGCTGCTTACGGTGACGACACATTCGGCCTTGATATTGACGGTTGGCGACTGAAAGCAGCGATCGATAACAACGACATTGAATGCTTTTTTCAGCCCATTATTGACATGAAAACGTACCGTGTCGCAGGGTTTGAAGCGCTTGCCCGTTGGAATGACCAGGGGCGCGTGATTATGCCGCAAAGTTTTATTGCCCTCGCCGAAAAAACAGGGCATATTCATGCGTTGACCGCCTCGATCATGTCGCAAGCGTTCGCGAACGTGGCCAGGTGGAGCCAACATGTTGGGCGCGAACTCGATATCGGTATCAACATCTCACCTTTATCGATTTCGAACCCCGAACTGCGCGAAGCACTCATCGCGACCCTGAAACGAACGGGCCTAAAACCGTCATCGGTATACCTCGAAGTTACCGAAGGGCGAATGTTTAAAGACCCGTTACGAGCCACGAACCATCTGAACCACCTTCGCGAAACCGGGGTTCGTGTTTCGTTGGATGATTACGGTACCGGGGCCAGTACTCACGAATGGCTATACCGTATGGCACCCGATCAAATCAAAATTGATCGTATGTTTGTCAAAGATATGTGCACTGACCAGCGTGCCCGTGGAATCGTTGAACTCGATGTTCAAACCGGTATGAAATTCAATGCATCAGTGGTCGCTGAAGGTATCGAAACCGCAGAACACTGGGCAGTCGCACGCCAACTTGGCGTTGAACTTGCACAGGGCTACTTGGTGAGTCGACCCAAACCAGCATCAGAAATTATGGACTGGCTCAACAACGAAGAACCAAAACTCGAAAGCTTTATTGCGTTGGCCGGTTCGCTTGACCCCTCCCAGCAACGCAGCCGTCGGTGAGTTAGAGGGTATTCCAGGCTTCAACTAGGCGCGAATGGGTGCGGCTGAGCGACTCGGGAATGATTCGCGTATCGGCGATTGCGGTCATAAAGTTGGTGTCGGCTGACCATCTGGGAACTATGTGTACATGTAAGTGTGCAGGTATTCCGGCACCAGCGGCGCGACCCTGGTTAATGCCAACGTTGACACCATCGGGGTTGAACGCCTTACGAACTGCAGCATCGGCCCGGTTGATCATTGCCCACAGTTCGCGTGATTCGTCGTTACTTAGGTCGCCAAGGTTGGCGACATGCGACTTCGGGATAACCATCATATGGCCCGATGTGTACGGGTACAGGTTCAGTATGCCCACACACAATGACCCTGTCGACACTACGAACGTTTCGGTATCGGGTAGCTTCGATGTGAAGATACGACAGAACACGCACTCTTCGGGAACGTGCGTGGAAACGTCGGTTCGGGCTGTGGTGTTGGCATCGGCGATGTACTCACCGCGCCAACCAGCCCACAGGTGCTGCAAACCCTCAGCCATTTCAGGCGACCGCTGGGGTTGATTCTGCAAGACCTCTCGCTGCGACTTCAGCAACCAGGGCATCGGCAAAGGTGTCAATCGAAACACCTCGTGCAACATCTTTTCCTCGAGCGTTTACCCCGACGGTACGTGCACTTACGTCATCGTCACCAACCACGAGCACATACGGAAGCTTTTCAAGTTTTGCCTTACGAATGCGCCCGCCAAGGCCCTCATCGGGGAATGCGGTATCGACACGAAGCCCGCGAGCCCGCAAGATTTCGATGACTTCGTCGGCATACGGTTGATGGTCGTCGCGAACCCCAAGTACACGTACCTGTATCGGTGCCAACCAAGCGGGAAACGCACCGGCATAGCTTTCAAGCAATACCCCGAAGAACCGTTCGACCGAACCGAACAGTGCCCGGTGCAACATGATCGGTCGCTTGCGGGTGTTGTCTGAGGCAACGTATTCGAGGTCGAAGCGTTCCGGCAGGTTGAAGTCAGCCTGAATGGTCGAAAGTTGCCATTGTCGACCAATGGCATCTTTCACCTTGACGTCAATCTTTGGACCGTAGAACGCGGCGCCACCCTCATCCACTTTGTAGTCGATGTTGTTTCGAACCATGGCTTCGCGCAAAGCTTCGGTGGCCATTTCCCAAACGTCATCGGTACCAATCGACTTCTTAGGGTCTCGCGTTGCCAACTGGGCTTCAAACTCGGTGAACCCAAAATTACGCAACAGGTCGATGACGAATTCAAGTAGCGACGTGATCTCGTCGGCGACACTTTCCTGGGTACAGAAAATGTGGGCGTCGTCTTGAGTGAAGCCACGAATACGCATAAGGCCGTGTAGGGTACCGGCGCGTTCGTAGCGATACACGGTGCCAAGTTCAAACAGGCGAAGTGGTAACTCTCGATACGACCGTTGACGACCCCGAAAAATGAGGCAGTGCATCGGGCAGTTCATGGGTTTCGGGTAGTAGGTACCGTTATCCATTTCCATGGGCGGATACATGCCGTCGGCGTAGAAATCGAGGTGACCAGACGTTTGAAACAACTTGGCGTTCGCAAGGTGAGGCGTATACGCGAACTCGTAGCCACCCTTTTCGTGGCGGTCGCGCGAATAGTCCTCCATGATCTTTCGAATCATCGAGCCCTTGGGGTGCCAAACGGCCAAACCGCCACCAAGTTCCGAAGGAAATGACAGCAGGTCAAGTTCGACTGCAAGCTTACGATGATCGCGTTTTTCGGCTTCTTCCAAACGGGTGAGGTGCTCTTTAAGGGCTTTGTCGTTTTCCCATGCGGTGCCGTAAATGCGTTGCAGCATCGGGCGTTTTTCGTCGCCTCGCCAGTAAGCCCCGGCGACCTTCATCAGTTTGAAGGAGCCGAGCCGCCCCGTTGTTGGAACGTGGGGACCGAGGCAGAGGTCAACGAAATCGTCTCGGTTTCGATAGAAGCTGATGGTGTTAGCCCCGCCACCTTCGGCCGCATCTTCGGCACCGCCAACACCCTTGATTATTTCGAGTTTGAAGGGCTGGTCGGCGAACAGCGCAAGGCCTTCGGCAGCGGTGATGTCGCCCCGTACGAATGGCTGGTCGAGTTTCACGATTTCGCGCATACGCGCTTCAACCCGTTCCAAATCTGACTCGGTGAAGCGCTGATCGCCGGGTAGTTCGAAGTCGTAATAGAACCCATTTTCGATCGCCGGACCGATGGCGTACTTGGCCCCAGGGAACACGTCGCACACAGCCTGGGCAAGTACGTGGGCGGTTGAATGGCGAAGTACTTCGCGGCCTTCATCGGTTGCCGGGGTAACGATGGCGACGGATGCGCCGTCGGGGAGCGGACGATTCAAATCCCACTCAGCCCCGTTGACCTTTGCGGCCAGGGCAGCCTTTCCCAGACCGGCACCGATTGACCGAGCAAGATCGCCAGCAGTTGATCCGGCCTCGAGAGAGCGGGACGAACCATCGGGAAGAAGTACAGAAATCTCAGCCATAGACCCCAGATTACCGGGGTAAGGCCCTTCGACCCGACCAATTTCAGGGGTTGCCACGGGATCCACCCGTCCAGTGAGTTGCTTCCGATCCGTCCGTACTCAAAACCCCCGAATCTGAAGCCCAAAACCCCCACTCTGACCCCCAAAAACCCCCAACCTCACGCCCAAAACCCCCAAGAAGTAGCAGAATTGGGGCTAAAACTGGGGGTTTTCGGGGGTTTTGGGCGTGGCAGTCCATTTCGGAAGAGCCCTGGTGATTAACCCTAAACAGGGGGAAATTTGGTGGGCTGAATCGCTCGAAAAGCGTCATCCAGTGCTGGTACCACGAGAGATAGCGCAATTCCTGTTCTGACGAACGTTCTGATCGTTCCAAGGTGGGGCGAATTGCCGTAGGTCAGAGTTAACGGAATCTACACGCGCAACCTCGGTGTTACGATTGTATGAACCGAGGAGGTTCGATGTCCAGTACCTATGTGGTGTCAGATTTGGCGAGGCAGCGAAGAGAACTGGTGGACGCTGCCCGGCGCGAACCCATTCGTATCCGTGATGCCGATGGTTTGATGCTTGTACTCAAGACCGAAGACCGTGACCTCACCACCGAAAGAATTCTCGACTACTACGAACTACACGCCCGAGCCGAGGTTGAATGCCGGAGGCCCAGTCCAAGTTCAGCTGTGCTCGGCCAAATTGCCTTCATCGCAGGTTGGGAACTGTCAGACCGCGAAGCATTTCTTGATGGTCTGGCTGAGGTGCTCGACGAATCTCGGCGACTTGGAAGCCTCGACCCAGTCAACTTCTTTATCAGGTGGAACGAGCCTTTTGACGGTCCGATTCCGACCTTGGTAGACAGTGCCTTTACCCAAAGGTTCGGTTCGGCGCTTCGTAGGCACCTGGACCGTCAATAGCGCCGAGCCAAGGCGCAAATGTGATCAAACTTTACAAATTGAGCACCCGGTCTCTGTGGCGCCTTGGTGTTTTGCAACCTGAGTCGGCGCCATCGCCGGCTGCGCCAGAAGTTGAACAAATCATCTTTGGGGGAACTGCTCGTAGTCATCTTGGCGATGCCGGTTCAGCCTTCGTTCTCATCGACAGCAACGACAGAGTTGTCGGAGCAGGTCTCCACTACAACCATGAGGAGTTGCCGTATGTTCAGTACATAGCTGCGCTTTTTATAGATCACCGTTTTCGTGGTGGTGGGCTTGGAAGGGAAGCGTTCGTTGCTTTGGTAGCCGATGCGAGAGAGCGATCAGGCAGGCCATACGCAGGGTGGGCCGTACATCCTCAAAATTTGGCAATGCTCAAGCTGAGTCGCGAACTTACTGTTGCTTTCGGTGTTGATGAGGAAACGAGCTACGTGCAGTTCGTTTACCCCGCGACTTAGGTATTACAGCGAGATGCCGAGGAGCGCAGCTGCGGCAGATACGCCTTCGCCTCGGGCGACCGCCTCGTCAATGGCTGCGACTGCGCCGGGGCAATCGAGGTCGTTATCGAGGCAGGCTCGAACCGCTGTCAACGCTCCGTCGCCTCGGCCAGCCTTGCGCCATGCAGCCAAGCGGGGGATGGCGATCGGAAGGAGATGATCGAACCATTCCCACCCGTCGCGGTAGTGGTGGCTCACGATCACGAGACGAATGGCCATGGGGTCGACGCCTTGTTCGACGAGTTTGGAAACGAACACCATGTTGCCGAGTGACTTCGACATTTTGACGCCGTCGAGTTTGACGTAGGCCTGGTGCATCCAGTGGCGGGCGAGTGGCTGCCCGGTCGCAGCTTCGCTTTGAGCCGCTTCGCATTCGTGATGGGGAAAGATGAGATCTTCGCCACCGCCGTGAAGATCGATGGTGGTCGTATTATGTTCGCGCATACAAAGTGCGCTGCATTCGATGTGCCATCCGGGGCGGCCAGGCCCCCAGAGCGATTCCCACGCTGGTTCATCGGGTAACGATGGTTGCCACAAAATAAAGTCGAGGGGGTTGCGTTTGTTTGGGTCTTCGATGTTGCCGCCTCGTTCGGACGCGTACGTCAGCATCTCTTCGCGCGAGTACCCCGAGATTTCACCAAACTTTGGGTACGACGAAACATCGAAGTACACCGCTCCGCCAGCAGCGTAGGCGTGTCCTTCGTTGATGACCTTATCGATGAAACCCAGAATTTCAGAGATGGCACTTGTAGCCCGGGGTTCACTGAAACTCGGAAGCTGACCCAATGCGCGCATATCAGCATCAAACTTCGCCATCTCGGCTGCGGCAAGGTCGAGGTAGTGAATACCAAGTTCGCGTGCTTTCCCGAGGATCGAATCGTCGACGTCGGTGACGTTTCGAACACAGCGGGTTTCATGGCCAAGATCGCGTAGGCGGCGTTGTAACACGTCGTAGGTAATGAACACCGTGGCGTGGCCAACGTGGGTGGTGTCGTATGGGGTAACCCCGCATGTATAGAGGGTGACAATCGGCCCCGGCTCGAACGGAACGATCTCTCGCTTGGCGGTGTCGTAAAGGCGCATACTCACGACGTTATTTTCTAGTCGATTGGAACCTTCGCAGTGGGCGGTTTGTCGGTAGCAACTCTTTCGGTTGGCTTGTCGATCGGCAGGTTGATTCCGGTGAGGCGTAGGGCCGAGCGGGTTTTGTAGCGAACATTGAGCTGCAGCAACACTGCGGTGAACGCCTCGATGGTGGTGGCGTTGGCCAAGGAACCTGAATCGAGCGGTCGGCACCCGGGAATTTTCGCGGTTATCTCCGACACGACGACAGTTGCACTCGGATGGTCCGAGCAGATCAACACATCGGATTCGACCGGGTTTGCAAGGTCGGCCAATTCCCGAGCTGGAAGGTGGTGGAACGCAGCGGCGACCCGAGCTCGCGGGACGAGGGCCTGCACGCTGGCCGCGACCGAGCCTCGTGGAGGAACGAGCGGTTCGAACTCGTTACCTACCTTGGCCAGGGCGTTTGCCATCGAGATGACGACCTTGCCTTCTAGGTGAGTCGAAACCGAGAGGGCCATGGTCGCAGTCGAATCCCACGGGGTGGCAATGATGACAACTTCGCCGAGCGATGCTGCCTCTTCGTTGGTGTGGGCGCTGAGAGCCAGGTCAACATCCGGCCACCGCTGGCGGAGTGTGTCGATAACCTCCATGGCGCGATACTTTGAACGAGAGCCGATAGCTACTTCGTATCCAACTGACGCAAGTCGTGCACTAAGGGCTGCACCTGCAGGTCCGGTTCCACCGAGCATGGCAATTTTCATTTGCCAACCATTGCCTACTTTGGGGTGTTGTTCCAACTGGCAGCCGGTTCCGGCCCGATTTGAACGCTTTTTCATTCGAATAATTGCCGTTCAGTACTGACCTGAGCACCTTCTCGACTTCATAGAAGCTCAGGACGCCTAAACGCTCAAAGCTACCGATGATGCAAGGGTGAATCTAGGCAGAAGTCTCCTTAACGCACGTCGAAACCGATCTCAACACGGCGCGGCAGCCGTTGAGTTTGCTATCGGAGCACTGCTGTTGATCACGATGGCCCTTGGCGCGGGAGAATTCGGTTTATTGTTGTCGGCGAAACACGACCTGAACATGGGTGTTCGCCTTGCTGGGCGGGTCGCAGGCACACCCTGCTCGGGAGGCAGTACTGGCCCAACGGCGAACGTGGCTGACGGTTACTGCCTACAAGGGAACACCGAGTGGGACGACTTCAAGATTTTGCGTGCCGTTGAATCGGGCCTCAGCGGGCGTATGAACGAAGTTGAAGAGGTCGTTATCTATTCAGCTGAAAACAATGACGTACGGGGTGGCGGTGCCCCTCCCGAAGGTTGTTTGACTGGCATCGGTATCGAGAATTACTGCAACGTTTATACGAAAACAACACCGATTGTGTACTCGCCGCGGACGCCCTTAGCTGCGGCCGCACACCCAAAACAGGGTGAGCCCCTACTTACCAACCTCAGTTCATTTTTTAATGCCGACCTCTCGTATAAGTTCGATCTGCTTGAAGGAACGTTCCGTTGCGACACTGGACCAAGCAAGCCGTTTTGCCCGACCGGTAAGCGCGCCGATGGCAAACCACATCGAACCAGAAATATCAACTCGCCAACCTCAATGGGCGTGTATGTGCGTATGCGCCACTCGTTTGTGACTGGCCTGGTTGGCCAGAACCGAACGCTCAGCGCTTGGTCGATGTTTAACCTTGAGCCACATCCGTTGGCAAACGATACCCTGCTGGTCCCCGGCGGCGGGAACGGAAACCAACAACCCGTAATTCTCTCCGACTTTCTTGTCAAAGAGGGCGATACCGCCTTCCCGAAGGCGCTCGTTAAAATAACGATTGGTGCGACTCCGTCGGCCCAAACCGTTACGGTGATGGCGGTACCTGGCACCGCAACTGATCCATCAGACTTTACTTTTCCAGCAGCAAATGCTGTCCAGAGTTTTCCCGCCGGGGTAACGGAGCGCGTAGTCGAGATCCCGATCGCAGACGACCTCATTAGCGAGGATACCGAGACGTTCGAACTTCGAGTTACCGCCACCTCATCGGGATTGAACCCAGACATGGCCGGAAGTGATCCAATCGGTGAGGTCAAAATCAGTGACGACGACGAAAAGCCGACGGTCAAAATTTGGGATTCCCCGAACGTCGACGAGGATCCTGCCCCGAAGCAAGCCTCGTTCAAAATTGAACTGTCGAGTGTCTCCTCAGCACCTCAGAAGGTTCTTTTCAGCACATCGTCGGGAAACGCCACCCAAGGTGCGGATTTCACCGGCGTGAGTAACAAAGCAGTAACGATCCCGGCCGGTACCAAGTTTGTCACCGAGTACGTCGACATTCTTCCTGACGGCTACGACGAGAGTAATGAGGATTTCAACGCGACGATTATTCCTGATTCAACAGGCATCAATGCGGGCGGAAACACCAAAACCGCCAAGGCGCTCATTCTAGACAACGACGATGCACCAACGGTGTCCATCAACTCACCCACCAAGGTAAAGGAAAACGGCATAATTAGGTTCAGGGTCTCGTTTACGGCGGCATTGAGTACCGTCCAGACGGTCGACTTTGCAACCAACTCGGGTACCGGGCCGATCGGTGCTCTTTCCGGAATTGACTTTGACCCGAAATCAGGCACGCTTACCTTCCAACCGGGCGAAACGGAAAAGTTTGTCGATGTACAGACAACGGACGACAATATTGACGAGTTGGACGAGACCTTCCCTGTCAATATTTCAATCCCGAGCGGTTCACCAATCGGCCTTGGTGTCTCGCTTGGCACCGGAACGATTGAAGATGACGACGTCTCGCCGACGATCAAGATCATTAGCCTCGAAGCCGTAACCGAAGGAACCATCATCGGTTCGAGGTTCCAAGTATCGCTCGTTGGGCCTGTCTCAACCGAAGATATCGACGTAACGTTGACAGTGTCGAGTGACACCGCCAACATTCCTCCGGACAGCCCAGCTGATGCCGCAAAATTACCAACACCTCAGACGTTCGCCGTGAAAATTCCGGCGACGCAGCGCGACGCATCGATCGTGTTCATCCCAGTAGAGGATGACAGCATTGTTGAACCGCAAGAGCAGTTCAGGGCCACGCTGTCTAATTTGCCACCTCGCGTTAATCCAACTGGAAGCATCACGCAGGCCTTCGGAATTATCAACGACAACGACTTTGCGCAGCGAGCCGTAAACATCAGTACGTCGGCTTCAGTGACTGAACCGGCCGTCGCGACCAGCACCAAAGTTAATATGCCCGTGACAGTTTCGCTGGTCGGCGGCACGTATCCAACCGACCAGTGGGTGAGGGTAAGTACAACAAACGGAACTGGCAGCGCCGGCGCAGTTGCTCCAGATGACTACGTACCCCTATCGAGCCAACTGGTAAATATCCTGGCAAACACGTCCTCAACAACGTTCAACATCAAGGTACCGGGCGACGATATCGACGAACTTGCAGAAACTTTTACCTGGGCAATCGTCGACAAATCACCGGGTCTTGTTTACGGAACCACACTGAGTGGAACCGGCACGATCATCGACAACGACGCAATACCGGTCGTTGACATTGCCGACACATCGGTGACAGAAACCAACACCGGCACAAACACCAGCATGGTATTCACGCTTACGAGGTCGGCTCTTTCGTCAACCAACCAAACTGTTACGTTTACGACCTCTGCTGGAACAACTAACCCGGCGACAGTGGTTACCGACTACATTGCGAAAACCGAGACCGTAACCTTTTCACCGACTGACTTCACCAAGACTGTCAGCGTTGGGGTGATCGGTGACAACAGCCCAGAATTGAATGAAACCTTTACTGGTTTGTTGTCCGGGTACAGCACCGGAATAGCTGCTGGTAGCAAAACAGCGGCGACGGGAACCATCATTGATAATGACCAACCGCTTCGAACTGTAAGTGTCAATGACGTCACCGTGGCCGAACCAACGACTTCGGGTACGACCACGGCAACCTTCACCATCACGATGAGTGGAATTGCGTCAACCGACCAAACTTTCACGGTAAATACCGCTGAGCTAACAGCGAAACAGACAACGTCTACAGCGTTCCCGATCGCCGATTACCAAGGTGTTTCAAACAAAACGTTCACAATTCCCGCCGGTAACACGTCGGTCACGTTCACCGTCAAAGTGAACTACGACAACGTTGACGAACCAGCCGAAACATACAAAGTGCTTCTCACCTTGCCCACCACAAGCCCAAGCATTTTTGCAGCCTCCGGGAACGACCTTGAGGGCATAGGAACAATCACTGATTCAACCCCCGGCCCAACTGTGACAGTTACCAATGGAACGGCAGGCGTCAACAACGTCACCGTCGCCGAAGGTACGCCGGCAGTGTTCACGATCAAGCTATCTAGCCCATCATCAGTTGATCGAACATTTACCTTCACTACCTCGAACGCCGGAACCGGTTTTGGGAAAGCCCAAGCTGGCCTCGACTACACAGCCCAATCGGTCACTGTCACGATCCCTGCGGGAAGTACGTCTGTAACCGTATCTGTACCTACGACCGATGACAACGTTTCGGGCGAAGGCGACGAAGTATTCAATGTGTCGGTAACGGTTCCTACGGGCCTTGGCACAACCGGCCCCTTGACCGGAACGGGAACGATCACCGAAATGGACTTCCCGAACGTCATAGTTTCGGTAGCAAGCGCATCCTCAATCGAGGGTGGCGGTGCAGTCTTCACAATTAAACTCAGCGCCGCCCATGGGCTTCCACAAACTGTGACGTTTAAAACCGGCACCACCGGTACTGCAACATCGGGAACCGACTTTTGGGCAGTAGATCAAACATTTACGTTTGCACCTGGAGAGACCTCGAAGCCAGTGACGGTGTGGTCCCAACAAGACACTACCGACGAACCTGACGAAAATTATTCCGTCATCCTCACGAACCTTGGCAGTGGTCTTACCCTTGGAACCGTCGGGAATGGCACCATTCTCGACGATGACAATTCGCCGACAGTAAGCGTCAGCTCGGGCTGGGGCAAGGAAGGTAGTTACCCAGCGACCTTCACTGTGTCGTTGTCGTCGGCTTCAACAAACACCCTGACCGTTGTCATTAAATCAACTACTGGATCAGCATCGGCTGCGGACTTCACGCCTATTCCTGTCTCGTCACAGGTGGTGACCTTCGCGCCGGGTCAAACCTCAAAAGACATTCCAGTTGCGATCATTGATGACTCGATCGTTGAAGTGAACGAGACGTTCACTGTTACGTTGAGTTCTCCAACCGGGGGTTTGACAATTGGAACAGGCACTAACACCGGCACGATCGAAGACAATGACTACGCGCAACGAAGCGTTTCAGTAACGAATGTCACGGTGGTCGAAGGCCAACCTGCAGTCTTCACGGTAACTATGAATCAAAACCATCCGTTGGCTCAATCGGTAACGCTGACAACTTCCGACGGTTCGGCAACAACCGCAGACTCGGACTACGTAGCAAGGACTTGCCCGTTGAATTTTGGGCCAAACGTGACCACAGCAACGTGCCAAGTGTCAACCGGTAACGATGGAACGGACGAACCGACCGAACAATTCAACGTCACGCTGTCTAACCCATCAAGTGGCATCACGATTGCCGGTGCAACTGCGATTGGCTACATCACGGACAACGACGACGCACCCTACGTGAAGGTCGATACGTTGACATTCACCGAAGGTGAAACCAAGAAATTTCGGGTTTGGTTAGAACGACCGTCATCTTCCCCAATTTCGGTTGCGTTCGAAACTAGAAGCGGCACCGCCCTTCCAGGTAGTGACTACAACACCGTTACCCAAACTCTCACGTTTGCTCCGGGTGAGACCCAAAAATGGTCGAATGACATCACTGCCGTGAACGACACTGTGAATGAATCTACTGAGTCGTTCACTGTGAAAATCGCCCCGGGAGCAGGTGTGAACTTGGCCACGAGTGTTGTGGACGGAAACGGCACGATCTATGACGATGACATCCTCAAACGGACCGTATCGATCAACTCGAATGTCGTGACAGTAACTGAGGGCGGAATCACGGGCCCTTCGTCGAGCGCACCGAATTCCTTCACGGTCACACTGAGTGGCCCCTCAACCGCAGTTCAAAAGGTCACGGTCCAAACACTTGCAGGCCCCTCTGGAAACGTAAATGACTATACCAATTTGTCTTACGAGATCACCTTTGCGATCGGCGAAACGACCAAAACAATTCAGGTACAGACCACTCCTGATACTGCCGATGAACCTGATGAAACCTTCAAAGTTCAGCTCTCGAATTTGTCTAGCGGTCTCGATGCCGGAAACCTGATCGGCAATGGAAAGATTATTGACGATGACGAGCCAGTCGTAACTACCCGTCCTATCGGTGGCGGATCAACATGATCAAAACATCACAACCAAAGAAATCAAAGAAACCTCGGCCTGACCGTCAGGCCGAGGACGGGTCAGCCATCGTTGAGGGCGCCATGGTGTTCGGTTTGTTCTTCTTCTTGATCTTTGCCATTATCGAGTTCGGCCTGTTTTTTGTTTCGTGGAGTACGGGTCGTAATGCGGCCACCGAGGCCGCTCACGAGGCGGCCGTCTCCGGTACTGACTCAAAAGCAGATTTCTCGGCCATCAACACGGTTCGTAATCAACTGACCCAAATGCGCGGAAGCCTCGACTACGTCATTATCTACCGGGCCAAGTCAATTACCGACAGGCCACCGGTTGAATGTGTGAATGAGGCAGAAGCTAAACGGATTGTTCCGCCAGGTGACGAATTGAAGCCGGTTGGTGTGTTCATAGACGACGCAGGTCTCCAAAATGTTGAGGCTTTCATCTGGACCGACGTGCCCCGACCGAGGGTGGCCTGCAACATCTACTACGCACGCCACCTCGCCTTGGTAGATACTGATTTTGGATACAACAAAGCAGCAATCGAAGGCGGCAGTACCCCGAGCGCTGACCGTTTTTGGCCGGCACCAAACCGCGTCGACAAACTGATCGGCCCCGTCGATTTACTTGGGGTTCAAGTTTCGCAAACCTACAAGAGTGCGACCGGCATGATTCCGACTCGCCGCCTACGCCACAACTCCATCATTCAAATTGAGTCAAGGACTGCCCAATGATTCAGAAGTCCGATCAGCACAACGCGCCGAAAACTCCGCCGAATGTTGTTGCCCGTGAACGTCATATGACGAAAGTTGGTCGCAAACAGCGTCGACGCCACGAGGCAGGCGAACGCGGCTACGTGCTCGTCGTGACCAGCATTCTGCTTCCCGTTCTCGTGCTTTTTGTTGCCCTCGCCACCGACGTTACCTACCTTTATGCGCGATCGATCGAGTTGCAACGAGTAGCCGACTCTTCAGCCTTGGCTGGGGTCACTCGTATGCCGGTTGAGTCCGATGCTCGTAACCTTGCATTGCAAACTGCCAAACAAAACGGAGTAGAGAATGATTTTGGCGGCGTCACCGTTACGGCGGATGCTCCGGTTGGTTCAAACCGTCGTCTGAATGTCACTGTTCGCGACCGTAAGATCCCGCTGTTCTTCGGTCGGATCTTCAAAGAGTTTTGGGATGTGACCCGCACCTCAACTGCCGAATACGTGTCCAATATTCCGCTTGGTTCCGCATTGAACGCAATCGGTACTGGCCCACTGACCAGCGAAGGTATGAAGCTGCAAAACTTTTGGCTGAGTATCGCCGGACCATGCGCTCCGAAAGAGCTTGGCGACCAACTCGCGAGTCGCTACGACGGTAACTCGATTAACGCAGCAGCTGGCGGCAATGCCAATAAACTTGCTCGTCTGTGCGATTACGACCCGAATGCGAAGGGTGCGCTCGAAAGTGCCCGGCTGGCCTATATGGCCAATTTGAAGCTTGCCAACCCAAGCTTGTTCGACGGTCTCTCGATAAATCGGGATAGTGACCCGAGTGGCTACAACTACATCGTAGAGGTGCCGTGCCGTGTTGAAGTCGACGGCACAACTCGGCGTTTCCCCTGTGCGCTTGACGACAAACTTACGGGTGAGTTGACCATCCAGGTGTTTGACCCGGTGTTCAACCCCGATTCGGTTCAGCGCTTCAACCAGTTCAACCAGCCTATCAAGCCTGATTCGTATGGGGTTCCTCGGCGGCCGGTAACGAACTGCCAACAAACCAACCCCGTTGGCTGCAATGGAACTGCCGCAGTAGGAGTGAACCCTGGGGTGAACCCTAAAGATGTTCGAGTAGTGACCGATGTTCGGGTGTACCTACCCGATCGTTCACCAACGTATTACGGCGATGACCAAGTAAGTTTGCTCGATCAAAGTGCCAAGCCCAACGTGGTCGCGTCGCTCACCGACGCGTTTGTCGTGCCAGCAGAAGCTAACAAGGTGTTGCGATTTGGCTCGTGTGTGAACATCACTGACGGTTTCACGCAGGTGTCGCCACTTGCGGCCATCCCCGATGAAAATTACGACTTCATCCCTGACGCGCCCGGCGGAGACGGAGTACTTACCGCAACCGATCATGTTGGCGGGGAACCATTGGTGGTCGGGGGACCAGCATTCGCAGCGGACCCGAATTGCGCGGCGAATGCATCGCAATGGCGAACAATCGCAGTGATTAAAGGGACCGATGTAAAGAACAGCAAGGGTCGGTTTCGGCTGAACATGCGAACGGTGTCGTCTCAAAACTCGTTCGGCAACAACGGTTTCGCACTGCGAGCCTTTTTCGGGCCGACCTACACCCCTTGTTCTTCCTTGGTCTCAAATACGTGTCCGTCAGTGGCCGGTGACACTGCCATGAGCGTGTTCGCCTCAGTTCCTGACGTCTCACGGTTTTATCTTGCCAAGCTGGCTCCGGCGAAAGAATACCGAGGTAAAAAAATTGAATTGCAGCTCTGGGATCCGGGCGAGGGCGGCGACAGCCTCGAGGTACTTCGACCGGTCGCTGACATGAGTACCTGCCCTGTTTTGGGTGGGGTCAGTACTCAAGACATTGATCCGTTGGATGCAGCAGCGACATATTGCGCGAGCAAGTTCAACTGGAAGGTCTTCGCCCCGGGAATAAACGAGACCGGCATCAAGGGTTTAGACCCCAGCGGAGCGGCGCTTGCGGATAAGTGTTCAACGGTGAGTACGTCCGATGCGTCAAAACTCTACGTCAGTGGTGCATGGACAAAACTTGAGCAAACAAAAGTTGCAGCAACTGATCCCGTGCCGTGTCCAGCGAACAGCACGAGCGCGTTGTTAACCACTACTCGTGAGGGTTTTTCGACACGTGGGTACGATCGGGTCGAATACGGTGTTCCTTCTGGTCACACCTTTCCTGCCGCAGACCCCTGCCAGAATCACACTGGCACCTATGTCAACTCAACAACGGGCGCAACCGAATCTTTGAATACGTTTTTGTTTGAGTGTCAAAGTGGGCGTTTCAACGACCGCAACGTAACTATTCAAATTACAGTCCCGCAGAACTATGGATGCGCGGGGGTGACCGGCTTACCAGGCAATGGTGTTTGTGTTGAGGAAGCACTCCCACAAGGGGGTTGGTGGAAAATCAAGTACACGCCCGTTATAAAGTCCTGGACGCCAGACACGTCGACTTGCGTGGCCGGGAAACCCGTCAAGTTGTGCTCCCAATACATCGGCATCACCGACCTCACGACCTGGAAGGTGAATCTCGTCGGAGATCCGGTTCACTTAGTCAAGGGAAAGAACCCCTAGCCGGTACAGTCGGGCCTATGGGTCTTCTTGAAGGTAAACGGATACTTGTTACCGGTGTACTTACCGATGTTTCGCTTGCTTACGGCGTTGCCTCGCTCTGCCTGAGCGAGGGGGCCGACATCGTGCTCACCGGTGCGGGGCGGGGGTTGTCGTTAACGACACGTATGGCCCGCAAACTGGCAACGGCGAACGGCCGAGACGTGGAAAGTATCCCCGTATACGAATTAGACGTAACCGTACCCGAACACTTCGGCGCCCTGACCGAACGCCTCGGTGCTCACTGGGGTGGTGTCGACGGTGCCCTACATTCCATTGGTTACGCACCAGCTATTTGTCTCGGCGACGGTATCTGGCCAGCGCAGTGGGAAGACGTTGCAACCGCCATACAAATCTCGGCGTACTCCATGAAGCCATTGGCCGAGGCACTGCTTCCCCTGTGGGAAAAAGCTGGCGGCGGATCATATGTCGGCTTGACATTTGATGCAACGGTGGCGTGGCCAGCCTATGACTGGATGGGGGTCGCCAAAGCCGCGATGGAATCACTCAACCGCTACCTTGCTCGCGACCTGGGTCCGGCAAAGGTTCGCTCAAATCTCATCGCGGCCGGCCCCATAAAGACCGTTGCAGCTAAGTCGATTCCGGGTTTCCAAAAGTTTGAAGATCGATGGGTTGAACAGGCGCCGCTCGGGTGGGATGTGAACAATTCTGTCGGCGTAGCCCGTTCTGTCGTGGCACTGTTAAGTGACTGGCTGCCGTTGACGACCGGCGAAATTATTCACGTTGACGGTGGCTATCACGCCATCGGCGCGTAACGAGCGAAAGACATTTATATGAGTACAACTGATCCGGTCAAGCCTCCAAAACGTATGGGCATTCGGCCCTTCGATCGAGACATGATCAAAGAACATCTCGATACCCGTGAGATGAGTTACGACACCGACGACGACGGTGACTTTCAATTCGGGCTAAAGGTCTCTGAAGACGAAGACGGCATCACATTGGCCATTTTCCTTGGGGCCGAGGGTACAAACGGCGACATCTGTGTGGTTCGGGCCATCGGTATGGCTGCCATTCCACGCGAAATGTGGATGCCGGTCATGTCGGCGTGCAATCAGTGGAACCTCGAACGCCGATACCCGAAGGCCTACCTAGCCGTCGGCGGCGACCCGTCGTCACCCGAGGCTCAAGGTGAAGTACATCTCGAAAGTCAGTTTCCGCTTGGGGCTGGGGTGACGCAGCCTCTCGTCGACGATTTGATCTCGGAGACACTGTCGAGTGCTCTCGCCTTCTGGCAGTGGATGCCGGGCTGGGTGGCCCAAGCCCAAGAAGTCACCGCAGCAGCCGAAGCTGATTCAACAATCCAACTTCCGCCCGACATTTCAATGAACTAAGACCTGATCGCGAGCGATGGGTTTCCCGATTTACTCTGATCAGACTTGGCATGGGTCGAGGCGGGGTCCGCCATTAAGGGCTTCCAATACGATCGCTGAGCGGGCATAATGGACCACTATCTTCAGAACTAGTGCAGGTCCTACACGACTAGTCGGCTTCTGGAGAACTTTCCCAAACGCTCGCTGCGATCCACGCTGATTTCGGCGACGCCGATTCCGACCAGTAAACGGTCCAATCATGTTGATTCTTGACGATTACTTGACGTTTCGCGCGCTTGCGAACGAATACGACTGGCTTCCTAACGGACATGACCCAGCCGAACTTGCGACAACAACGCAATGGCACTGTCGCTTACTCATTGCGATCATGAAACCTGAACCGCAAGGACAACATTCGAGTCGATTCCATAGTTTCGACGCGAATCGTCGCGAACGGTTCTTTGCCCGTGCACTTGCCCCGGTTCCAATCGTGACCCTGCTTGATGCCGGGCTTTCGTTGAACACCACATCATCAATCAAGGTTGGTGTTGGTCGTATTGGGTTTGTTGTTGCTGATGCGATTGCTTCTGCTGTGGTCCATGGTGCGGAATTGGCCGTCAGTACGATGACCGACAATCTTGGCGAAGTATGTGAGCTGTACTCGGTTCGGTTACATCACTTAGCGCGCCCGGATAGCTAGTTGCAGTGCGGATCGACACGCCATGCTCTGCCCGCCTAACGGCGACAGGCCCTCGCACAGCGCTCATAGGATGAGTAGCGATCAATCAGGTGAATCCTGCTGGGTCCATATTTACGCTCATCTATAGAGGTTTTTTTGGAACGTTGTATTAGGCGTACTTAGGGTTTGCAACCGCTAGGCGCTCAACGACTTGGTCTTCAAGGGTGCCGGTTAGGTGCGTGGCGTCGAGTTGACCGGCGCGCAGTTGTCGTTCAACAATCGCTAACACGTTGGCAGCCACCCTCGCGTGAAATTTCACCCGTCCATCGGTCGACGTCATCACGTCATTTTCCAGAAATTCTCGCACCGCATCTACAAGCGTCGCTGCCGACGGTAAACCGTAAGCGTCCGGGGTATCGGGTCGGCCCTCAGGTAACGGGTTGGATCGGGCCTTTGCCGCGGCCAACTCAGCCGGGCGAAGTAAGAGCAATAAATCATGCTCTTGCTCGACCACTCGTCGCCCGATAGCCGCAAGTTCAATCGACCGCACAGCGCCGCTGAGGTGGGCCGTGGTTTGCATGATGCACATAACACCCCACATGAGGGTTCCGGCCACCATCCACCAATCGAACGCGGTTTGGTTGACGGTTCCGCCGGCCTCTTCGTAGCTTCGGAATAGGTCGTCAAACGAACCAACCCCGGCCACCGGATGTTCGCCTCCAAAACGCCACGCTCGAATACACAACCAAGCCAAATCTTCCATTGGGTCTCCAGCATGAGCCAGTTCCCAATCAAGTACCGACGCCAAACCGTCAGCGCGCACAATAAGATTTCCGAGGCGGAAGTCACCGTGAACCAGCGTCGTCGGGCGACCGGTTGGACGGTTTTCATCGAGCCACGTGAATGCAAGATCGAAGGTCTCGACTGGTTGATTCAGCTCGGTGTAAGTGGTTCGGTAGCGCTCGACCGGATCAATTGTTTCGAGCCCCACGACCGATAGCGGGTCAACGGAATGCAGTTTCGCTAAGGCGTGGCCACAATCAGTCGCAAGGCCCGCACGGGCGGTGACAAATTCCGGTTCTCTTAATATTCGACGGGCGATAGTTTCGCCGCCGATGCGGTCCATCACCATAAACGAGGTATCCATACGATGCTGATCAGCCGGGCCAGCTGCTCGTACGGTCGGAACCGGAACGCCCGCCTTCGCTGCCGCACGTAATAAGCGCGCTTCAAGTTCCATTTGACCGCGGGCTGCGCCGGGTGGGTCTCGGCGAAGAATCAACTCTTGGCGGGTACCGCTCGTTGGGTCGACAGCATCGAATGACCACGTCTCGCGTGACGCACCACCGGTTAGGCGTGCCAACCCCTCTACGCGTTTATGCATCACCCGGCCTAACCGATCGGCAAGGTCAATTTGCTCACGAGTTGCGTTGCTCACCACGCCGCTAGGTTAGGTGTCGTGGCCCGCCGTAACCAACTATCCCCGCAACCCCCGGTCAAACAACAGTCGGTCGGGTTGTCCCGCACTAATAGGCGCTATCTCGCCGTGATTGTTGCGACGGTGTTGTCGTTCGCCACTTTTCTGCAGCAGCGACAGGGCGGTAGCTCTGAACCCCGACCGCAAGCCTCATCTGATCGCTTATCTGATCGCTCGGTTGATCGTTCGGTTGGGTTTCGTAGCCAGCAACGACTCGACGACCACTTCCTGAAGCACGGCAAAGAATTCGGAAAGATCACCAAGGCGAACTACCTACTGATGGCGCAGCAGCTTCGCGATGCGCCGCTGTCGAACAATGTGATTCAAGGAAGTCAGGCCCGGGGGAACTTGGCTCGATTCGATAAGTCAACCGGCGCATTCCTTGCCTTTGATGAACGCAAGATCATTCAAACGTTTTTCAAACCAAACAGCGGAGAAGCCTATTTCCGCAAAGCGGTAACTCCGTAATGCCGAGGGCGATCGAATAACGCCTGATTGAGCGCCGTTTCCTACGCAACTACTTTGGCTTTTGATTAAGACTGATGACTCACCACTTCGCTTAGTCGTCGATAGCCTTATTGTGAAACGAATCGCGCTGACCGTCTATCTGTTCGCGATAGCGTCGATGTCAACGGCGTATTTCACGTTAAGCCCTACACCGACCACGAAGCTTGTCTTGTACAACGGTGTCGGGTTTTTGGGCTTACTCGGAACGATTGTTGGTATTCGGCTGCATCAAGCGGGCGCACGTGCCCCCTGGGTTATGTTCGCACTTGGCCAGACCTCGTTCCTTACGGCTGACCTCATCTACTACTGGCTTGAAACGAACAGCGAGCAGGTTCCGTTTCCTTCAGTCGCCGACGGGTTCTACCTGTTGATGTATCCATTGGTAATCGCCGGGTTGGCACTCAAGATTCGGCTGTTCTCCAATCAAAACAGAGATCGCGCCGGTCTCATTGATGCCGGAATATTTGGCATCGCCCTGTTTTCTGTTCTCTGGGTGCTAGTTATGGACACCTACGTTCCGATAGCCGGTCAAGCAACAGCGGAGCGGTTGATCTCACTGAGCTACCCGGTGATGGACCTAGCTGTATTGTTCGTAGCGATTCGCCTTGCAGTGGTCATGCACCGACGTAACCGCTCGTTGACGTTGATTATCGCAGCGCTGACGTCGCTTGTTATCGCCGATGTTCAGTACGGCGTGTTGAATGCAGCCGATGCATTTCAAACCGGAAGCACCGTTGATGCGTTTTGGCTTGGCTTTTACGTTCTGTTCGCCCTGGCCGCTTTGAGCCCATCAAAACCGGGAGGAATTCGCTCCGGAACCCAACAAATCGAGCGGATCACGAACGTGCGTCTTTCGTTGATGTTCATGGCTACGCTGACGGTCCCAGTCATCGACCTGGTGTGGGGCACACCATCAGATCGCTACGTGACCCTACCGAGCTCAGCAGTACTCTTCGCGCTTATGCTTGGGCGTGTTATTGGGCTGGTACGAACCGTTGAACAGGGACGTGAGCTTCTGCACCAAGAAGCCCGTCAAGATCCACTAACAGGGTTAGCAAATCGTACCCAGTTTACCGAGCAGACGACGGCAGCCCTCAAGGCCGGTAGTGGAACAGTAGCTGTACTTATGATTGACCTTGACGATTTTAAGGCTGTGAATGACAGCATGGGCCATGAGGTTGGTGACTTTGTTCTGAACGAGGTTTCTGATCGAATATCCAGGTCAATTCGAGACGGTGACATGGTAGCTCGACTTGGTGGCGATGAGTTTGCTGTACTCATTGCCAAAGCGATTGACCGCCAGGACGCTGCCAATACGGCATCGCGAATCATCCGTGCGCTTCACGACCCGATGACGGTACTTAATCGTCAGATTCGAGTTGGTGCGAGCGTGGGTGTCGCAGTCCAAAGTAACGAGCACAGCGACGTGCAATCATTACTCCGCGGGGCAGACGTTGCCATGTATCTCGCCAAGCGCCAAGGTAAGGGTCGCTATGAGTTCTTTGAGCAGCATCAATACGCCGAGATTATTGATCGTCTCACGCTTAAAGAAGACCTTGAACTTGCCCTCGCGAACAATCAATTCGCGGTGTACTACCAACCGATAATCGATACCGATTCTGCAGTCATTCGCTCGGTCGAAGCGCTGCTTCGATGGGCCCATCCGGTTCGAGGAATGATTTCACCAAATGCATTCATACCACTGGCCGAAGAAACGGGAAGTATTACCGAAATTGGTAAATGGGTGCTGCGTGAAACTTGCAAACAGGTTCGCCAGTGGCAACTTAATGTCCCGCATTGTGGGGAACTCAGCGCCAGCGTCAATCTGTCGGCACGCCAACTCCACGACCCAGGTCTCCTTCTTGCAGTCACAGACGCGTTGCGGTCATCTGGTTTATCTCCCGAGTACCTCACCCTCGAAGTTACAGAGTCGTTGCTGGTGGCTGACAGCACCAGCACCCAAACTCTGCAACAACTCACCGCGTTGAAAGTGAAAATCGCAATTGACGACTTTGGTACTGGGTACTCATCACTGAGCTACCTCCACTCTTTCCCGGTCGACACGATCAAAATTGATCAATCGTTCATTCAAAAACTGGATGACTCTGTGACGTCACACGCTCTAGTGAGAACAGTTATCGACCTCGCCCGAGCTGTTGGTGGAACTACCGTGGCTGAAGGAGTTGAAAACCAGAGGCAACTCGATATTCTTTCTGAACTCAAGTGCGACTTGGTTCAGGGCTTCCTTTTCTCCCGGCCGGTGGCTGCACAGGATCTTGAAGAATTGCTGATTCGACGAAACCAACAAGAGCAAATTCTTCCGCTCCCGGCAAAAGCCAGAAACAAATCTGGGCCTTCGAAAAGTCATGCTGAAGTTGTCAGCGGTATTCGCCAACTTGAGATGGTTCTGCCTGAACTAGAAGCGTTTCACCGAGACGTCCGAGCACCAATCACTGCCCGGTGGTCATGGCTGTCGGCATGGTTCCAACTGCATCCCGACGTAGAGGTGCAGTGTCTTCTCGTGCGATCGTCGCTTGGAAAGATTGACGCCGCCGCGCTGCTCGGGCGGTTGCGTGACGGACACTCCATACGTCTATTTTCAGTGAACAACCAGAGTGCCAATGTTGCGAGCCTGTTTGCCAGAGACGATGATTCGGCCGATGCGCTTGCTCGTGGCCTTGCCGACCTTGTACTCGGGTCTAACGAGGCGGTTACGCTCGAGATGAGTCAAATCGCCGGAACGAACGCTGTTTCTAACGCACTGCGGAAGTACCTACCGAAGATCGAGTCGACCCCCGAATTGAGTGTTCCAAGGGTGCTGTTGGATGACGTCGCGAATCTCGACGAGTTGTTGGGAAAGAACATGCGCAAACAATTGCGGCGTGTGAAAACAAAGCTCGAGATGTTGGCGCCCAACTGGAAGGTCGACTTTCATCGTGGGACAGCGAGCATCATGGCGTTGCTTCCCCAAATTGAATCAATACACATCAATCGCGATCACGCGCAGCGAAACAAATCTGATCTTGACGACGTTCTTGAACGCCGCTTTTGGCAAGAAACCGTCGTAACTCATACGTACACTGACGAGCTCGAGCTTGCTACGCTCACCATAAACGGGTCGATTGCCGCATATGTGATCTCACTCGTCGACGGCGATGCATATCGGGTTCTTGACGGCCGGATGAACGGTGAGTTTGCGGAATTCTCGCCAGGCCGCATCCTCGAAACAGCGACGCTTCAACGTGCCCTCGACGACGAAACGTTCAGCGTTTTCGATTGGATGACAGGGGTTGCTCCGGAAACAATCCTGGCGGCGAACCACTGGCAAGATCGAGTGACGATGCGACTCACGCCTATCGAAACTGCGACACCACTTGAGATCCCTGCCGTGCGTGACCGGGTGGCACCAAAGGTTTCGACTTTCATGTTTGTTGATGCTTAATCCCCGGCATCGCTCGGTCCCATGATTGAACTTCCGCTTCTGCTTGCTCTGGCATCAGCGCTCGCTTGGGGTGCCGGAGACTTTTATGGGGGTTTAGCGACCCGTGACGCGAAAGCAATCGGCACCACGTTTGTTTCACAGGGCGTGGGACTCGTTGGTCTGGTCGTGGTGTCGGTGCTTGGAGCAGGCGGTGTTCTTGTCGTTGCGGACTTAGGGTGGGGAATCGGCGCGGGTCTGTGCTCGATGATTGGGCTCGGGTTGTTCTACGAAGCGATGGGACGGGGTTCTTTCGGACCGGTTGCCACGTTGACTTCCGTCGTGTCAGGTGCAATTCCCATCATCTTTGGTTTGGTGCTGGGGGAACGCCCATCGAAGTTCGTTCTCGCTGGGGTGTGTATCGCGGTGTTTGCGATTTGGCTGATCGCCGGTGAAAAGAAGACCGCCGACCACGAAACCACGAACGTTGCGACCCTGTTTGCACTCGGTGCCGGCATATTTTTTGGTGGGTATTTCGTGTTGCTTTCACGATCCGGTGACGAGTCGGGGTTGTGGTCTTTGGTCGCCGGACGATCGGCGGCCACACTTGTACTTGGGCTTACGATATTGATTCTCGGATATGGCAACGCTGATGCGGCATGGGTTCCCCCGAGTCGCTCTCTTAAGTTGTGTGCAGTTGCGGGGCTCCTTGATGCCAGCGCGAACGCCCTCTACTTTTATGCGAGCAGAAACGGACTGCTTTCCGTGGTCGCAGTGGTCGCTTCGATGTACCCGGCGAGCACAATTCTGTTGGCTCGACTCACACTTCGGGAACGGGTCAACCACCGACGGCTCACCGGAATGATGGTGGGCTTAGCCGCAGTTTCGATTATTGCGAAAGGTGGAGCAGCCCAGATCGTTTCGACACCTCCTGTTCTCGACGAAGTTCCTTATCTGTTGCAGTTTTCTAAGCCCTTGCAGTTCTCCGAGCCCTTGCTGTTCTCCGAGCCCTTGCAGTTTTTCGAGCCCATGCCCCCCGAAGAGTTGGCGTTTTCAGATTCTGAAGTGTTGGTGTTTGAGCCCTAAGGGCTCGGTACAGCGACCCGTTCAGATCAAGGCTGGTCGACGAGGCGCAGACCGGTTGGGGCAATCGAAGCGTCAGCTTGAGGTAGGTCGACGACGAACTCGGTGAGGTGGGCGGGAAACACAAACTCACTAAAAATGACCGGTCGGCCGTCAACTGATTTGGTGAGTCGATGGCATCGCAAAATAGGTGAGCCGGGTGGAACCTGCAACAAACCAGCGTCAGCGTCTGATGCAAGCGCGGCTCCAATTGTTTGGGTCGCCCCACCAATGCTGACCGGTAACGAATCGTAAAAACTCATCTTTTCAGCAACCGTATAAGAAAGTTCTGCAGCCAGATCGTCAGGAACCCATACGGTCACCCGGGCAAACGGTTGGCCATCGGCAAGGTTCAGGCGAACCACCTCCAACACTCTGGTCGCATTCAACTTCTCGGCTACATCTTTAGGTGCCGTCACAAATCCAAACCCGAGAATATGGCGTTTGGTCTCGACACCACCTTCGGCCAGTTGGGCTTCGATAGTGCCAAGACGACCAAGCGATTGGCGAAGTGGGTCGGTGGCAACAAACCACCCGAAACCCTGTCGCGAATCAATCAGGCTTTCATCTCTCAGGGCTTCGAGGGCTTTGCGAACAGTGACCCGTGAAGCGTCGTACTGAGCCGACAAATCAGATTCACTTGGCAACACCCTTCCGCCCGGAAACTCGCCTTCACCAATTCGAATTCGAAGCGCGTCAGCAATCGCCTGATAACGGAATGCACTCGCCCTCGTCACTGTGAATGCGATTTCATTCTGTGCACCGTTTCATGCACTTGAGCATGGCACAACGCAAGCCACTTGTCCTATACTTGTCTCATGTCCAAAGTTTCTGCAACCACCCCTGTTGAACTGGCCGAAGCGGTTTACGCCAAACTCGCTACCAATGTTGCGATCGGGCGAACTCGCCTGGGGCGGTCAATGACGCTCGCCGAGAAGATTTTGTTCGGACATATGCGTGATGCCGCGAACGACGGTTACGACAGGGGAGTGACCTACGGCGATTTCTTCCCAGACCGCGTTGCCATGCAAGATGCCACCGCACAAATGGCACTTCTACAATTCATGACCGCTGGCTTGGCACAGGTTGCAGTGCCATCGACGGTTCATTGCGACCACCTCATTCAGGCTCGGGTAGGTGCCGTGACCGACTTGCAAGTAGCGGTCGATACCAATCGTGAGGTGTACGACTTCCTCCGTTCCGTATCAGCAAAATACGGTATTGGCTTCTGGAAACCCGGCTCAGGGATCATCCACCAGGTCGTTATCGAGCAGTACTCGTTTCCAGGCGGAATGATGATTGGAACCGATTCGCATACTCCGAATGCCGGTGGTTTGGGCATGATCGCGATTGGTGTGGGTGGTGCCGACGCAGTCGATGTGATGGTTGGCTTGCCGTTCGGGGTTCGCTACCCGAAACTTATTGGCGTCAAGTTGACCGGCCGAATGAGTGGCTGGACGAGCGCAAAAGACATCATCTTGAAGGTTGCCGACATTTTGACCGTTGAAGGCGGAACCGGCGCAATTGTTGAATACTTCGGCGACGGGGTAGGCACGATCAGCGCAACCGGCCGGGCTACCGTGTGCAATATGGGGGCCGAGATTGGCGCGACCACCTCAGTGTTTCCGTACGACCACGAGACCGCGATGTACCTCAAGGCCACCGGACGCGAGGCCCTTGCCGACCTGGCCGATAAGCATGCCGAACTTCTGCGTGCAGACGATGACGTGGCAGCTAACCCAAACAAGTACTTTGATCGAGTTATCGAAATCAACCTCGATACCCTCGAACCGCACATCAACGGCCCGATGACCCCTGATCTTGCTCACCCCGTTTCGAAGGTCGGTGAACATGCCAAAGCCGCAGGTTGGCCACTCAATTTGTCAAGTGCGCTTATCGGTTCGTGCACTAACTCTTCCTATGAAGATATGACCAGGGTGGCCTCGATTGCCCGGCAGGCCGCTGCGGCTGGCATCACCGTCAAAACCCCGTTGCTCGTGACGCCCGGCTCTGAACGGGTTCGTGCCACCATTGAACGTGACGGTATTTTGGCCGACCTTGAGGCCATTGGTGCCACCGTCTTGGCGAATGCTTGCGGGCCGTGTATCGGCCAATGGAAGCGTGACGATATGGCCGACGGAACACCGAACTCGATCATCAATTCGTACAACCGAAACTTCCCTAAGCGCAATGACGGCTACGCAACGACTAACTCGTTTGTCGCTTCACCCGAAACGGTGATTGCCTATGCGCTGGCCGGAACACTTGATTTCAACCCGCTCACAGACACCATCACAGCCACCGACGGCACCGAAGTGATGCTCGCCGAACCGGTTGGTGAAAAGTTGCCTAGTCGCGGGTTCGAATCGGGTGACACCATGTTTGAGGCACCGCCAGCTGATGGTTCGAATGTAGTTATCTCGGTGTCACCAACCTCAGATCGCTTGCAACTGCTCCAACCCTTCTCGGTATGGGACGGCAAAGATTTTGAAAACTTGCCAGTGCTCATGAAGGCAAAAGGTAAGTGTACGACCGATCATATTTCGATGGCTGGCTCGTGGTTGAAGTACCGAGGCCATCTTGAAAACATTTCCGGCAACCTGTTCATTGGCGTGAACAACGCGTTCACCACCGAACCAGGTATGGGGTGGAACACGCTGAGCCAATCCGAGGCAATGATCCCCGATGTGGCCAAAATGTGGGGAACGTCTGGTGTTTCGTGGGTGGCCGTTGGTGACCAAAACTATGGTGAAGGAAGTTCACGCGAACACGCAGCGATGGAACCGCGATTCCGGGGGGCAGCGGTCATCATTACCCGCAGTTTTGCTCGCATCCACGAAACGAACCTGAAGAAGCAGGGTGTGTTGCCGCTGACATTTGCCGACCCTACCGATTGGGAAAAGATTGGCAGAGACACCCGAGTTTCGGTGGTTGGCCTGGCAAACCTAACCCCCGACACTCCCGTCAAGGTTGTACTGCACCACCCCGATGGCTCAACAAACGAAATCGTCTGTAAGCATACGATGAACGACGAGCACATCACATGGTTCCGGGCCGGTGGGGCGATGAACCTCATTCGGGCCAACGCCGGAAAGTAACGGGGTAGCGCTATGGTCGCAGCCGGGCCATGGATCACCGCGCTTGACCATGTTCAACTCGCCATCCCAGTGGATGGCGAAGCGCAAGCTCGTGAGTATTGGTGCGGGCTACTTGGGATGGTCGAGCATCAAAAGCCTGCTGTGCTTGCCGCCAGGGGAGGTGCCTGGTTTGCGACCCCCGACGGCAAGGTTGAGATCCATGTTGGGGTAGCTCCGGCTGAGGCCGGCGTAAAGAAGTCGCACCCTGCATTCCGGACGAGTCGGCTCGACGAATTGGCTGCGTTATTGGCCGCCGACGGATACGAAACTCGTTGGGACGAAGACATTCCCGGGGTGCGGCGGTTCCATACCGATGACCCGTTCGGAAACCGAATCGAATTCATCGCCGAATAGGGCTTTGCTCGGCGGGCCCAGGGAGGCGCAGGGGAAGATGCCGTTCCCGATGGTGCAACTTTGGTGGTGCAGTGCCCGAATTTTACGGGTTGATACAGCATCAGTCTGATCATTTGCTATGTGGATGTTTGTTTTTGGCTTTGCTCACTGCTGGTTCAACGCCCAACTGTCGAGTTCGATTCCGAACGACTTGCTGAGGTGAGAAAACTTCTCGGAACGACCGGAATCAAAGACACGATTGATGCAGCGTTCGATCAAATCGTCCGTCAGGCCCGCCGTATCGCGTTGCTTGACCAACTGAGAGACCCAGAGAAGTTCGATTTCAGCGACGAAGTGACGAGCCAGGCACGTCCAACTGCCCCGTGAGATACCTAGCCGACACAAGCGTCTGGAATCGGCATCGAAATACGGCGATACAGAGTCGTTGGGAGGAACTCATTCTTCGCGACAAAGTAATCATCTGTGACCAGGTTGCACTCGAAGTTCTGCTCAGTGCCCGAAGCGCAAAAGACAACTTGCGCACGTAGTTGGGCTACACCATCCAAGCGTCACGATTGCCGACCTACTCATCGCAGCCGCGGCCGAAGCGTTCGGCGTCACGGTGCTTCACTACGACGAAAGATTTCGACCGGATCGCCGGCATCACGGGCCAGCCAACCGAATGGATCGCCCCAGGGGGTTCGCTTTAATCGGGATAACTGGATCAGGTTGGACGAGTCTTTTTGAGGTCGGCCTCCGACACTTTGCGCTTTTTCTTCGATTCCTCAGGAAGCAACGCCGAAATCGATTTCATAATTTTCTCAACGTCTTTGGTAACCGACTTGTCGCTGAGCTTCAAACCGCTCACGGGTGAGCCAACCGACACCGTGACACGAGGCGGATTCGTCACGTTGGTGACATTCGGAACCTTGGCATTTCGTGGCCACACCACTTCGGTGCCCCACAAACCCATCGGAACCACAGGTGCACCCGACATCGCAGCCAGGCGGGCCACGCCGGGGCGTCCAACAAGTTTCGGGTCGAAAAACGCCTCGCCCCGCGGGATGGTTCCTTCAGGCAAAATCACGACGACCTCGCCACCGGCAAGGGCCCTGGCAGCTTCGCGTAATGGTTGATCTGAGCCGGTTCCGCGGTCAACTCGGATGGTTCCGAAAGCCTTCGCAATCTGTCCGAATACCGGGGTCGTGAGTACTTCCTTTTTGGCCAGGAATCGACCGTTTCGCCCCGCCTTGGCCAAGGCCAATGCAATGACCAACGGGTCAAAATAGCTTCGGTGGTTTGGGGCAATGATGACCGGCCCGGTACGCGGAATATTCGTGATTCCTTCAAAAGAAAAGCGCGCATACGGAAAGAATTCTGGTCGAATCGTTCGCCGCAAAATGTCGAGTGGTTCTATACCAAAAAGCTTTGGTACCCCCGATGGCACGTCGAGCCAACGAACCGGCCATTTTTTTAGCGCAGCTGTAGCGAGCAGCCGCAGATCAGGGTTGATTGCCATGGGTCGAGCCACGGCACCGAGCAGCGGAGAGTCAAAGAACGAATCAGAGTACGCAGCACTATCGGCAACAGACACGTTGTTTTCTTCAGCCCACGCCTCAACTGCCGCAAGTTTGCCTTCACCCCATACAAACTCGCCGTCAACATCGCCGGTATAGACACCCTCATTTTCTTCGTACCGGGTCGCAACAACTGCATCGAACCCGAGCGCCCGAGCAAACGGTGACACCAAGTCGAACGGGCTCGTAGTTGCCAAGACCAACATGTCGCCAGCCGACCGATGATCAGAAAATAACCCTGCTACGAACGGCTGAACCTTCGCAACGAGTTCTTCGACGGCGCCCTCAGCAGCAGTGGAAACGTCAGAGCGACGAAGGCCAGCAGACTTTCCGGCGGCACCACGCGCAACCTGCATGCCAGTCTTCGTTTCGCCAATGAGGTCGTACAGCTTCAAGATGAGGTCTTGTCCCGGAATGTTCGGTGTTGCGACCCCAAGCTGCTTCATAGCCTTCGCAAATACTGGTGCCGAAGCCCCGGCCAAAAGCGTTCGGTCAAGATCAAAGAATGCGGCACGACGCGGCTCACCAGTGACAGAGGTCTCAGACTGCCGGTCAGGCGATGGAATTGCATTCGGACTCATGTTGCCAGTCTGCCACTTGGCCACCTTGTGAAGGCAAAGTCAAACGCGAAGCATCGTAAGCGCCCAACCAGTGGGTAGAGTCATGGTTGTGACAGTGGATCTTGACCCCGTTCTTGCCGACCTCGCGCCTGCCGCTGAGCGGTTGTACGAGAGGCACCTCACCACGTGTAAACCCTGGTACCCGCACGAATCGGTGCCGTGGAGCATGGGTCGAGACTTTGTTGCCGGCGAAGAATGGAACCCGAACGAGTACCCACTCCCCGACGCAGTGCGAAGCGCGCTGTATGTCAACTTGCTTACCGAAGACAACCTTCCGTACTACTTCGAAACAATCAACCGGGTCTTTGGTCGTGACACCGTATGGCGTTCGTGGTCGCATCGTTGGACGGCCGAAGAGGCACGACACTCAGTGGCTATCCGCGACTACCTGACGGTTACCAGAGCGATTGACCCTCGCCAACTTGAAGATGCTCGAATGGGGCAAATGTCGGGAGGTGAAGTACCGCAACCACAGTCGGTTGCCGATGGTTTTGTTTACGTGGCGTTGCAAGAACTTGCTACTCGAATTGCTCACCGCAACACCGGAAAGCTTCTCGCCGACACTGGAAGCGACCACCCGGCTGTTACGTCTGGATACGACATCATGGCTCGTGTGGCCACCGACGAGAATTTCCATTATTTGTTCTACCGAGACATCACGTCAGAAATGATTGCGGTCGACCCATCAACTGTCGTGTGCGCCATTGAACGCCAGGTGAAGGATTTTGAAATGCCGGGTACCGGTATCGCTGGTTATGCAGCTCACGCCGCCGCGATTGCCTCGGCCGGTATCTACAATCTTCAGCTTCATTACGATCAAATTTTGGTTCCGGTCGTACTGCGGCACTGGGCACTAGAAAAACTCGAAGGCCTCACGGCTGAGGCAGAGCAGGCCCGCGAACGAATTATGAAGCAAATCAATCGCATTGGGAAGTTGGCAACTCGCATTACCGAGCGTGCTGCGGCCAATGCGGCCCGTGTTGCGGCGGCTTGATTTCTTGTGACCGAAACACCCCGTATTTCGTTGGCCGAACGGCGGCGCGCGCCTCGCTTAGTTCGGTCGTCCGGGGTTGATCTTTCGCAGCAGGCATTAGCGCTTTCACTGAGCCAACCTGTTGCCGACGCAGAATCGCTCGAGCTCGAACTTGCTCTGCGTGCCTACCAACCCGGGGCTGTTCGGGTAGGTGTCAGCTCGCTCAGCGACCGCCTCGATGGTGATCGACGGGTTATCACGTTCCAAGTCGACGCTACCGACTCGATGCTTGATCTGGTTGACGGTGAAGCAATTGCGGTCGCGGCCCAGGTTGCGAAAACCTACGGTCGCCCACTAGTGGGTATTGTAAGTGCACAGGGTACCGATGTGCTCGACGGTTTGAACTCACTTCATGGTTGGGGCGTCGCTGCTCGACATATTGCGGCATGCTCTGGCTCGGTTCCAGTGATCTTGATCGTGCAAGGCCCAATGGTCAGCGGCCCATCACTGATACTCGGTTTGGCCGACTTTGTGATTATGACCGCCGACGCGTACGCGTTTTTGAGTGGCCCGTCGATGGTTGCCGATTTCACCGGACTCAGCGTTGACAACGCCACCCTTGGCGGGTCAGAAACTCATGCTCGAACCTCGGGCCTGGCCTCGCATGTAGTTGCCGATCTCGAAACGGCACTTGACCGTGTCGCCGATATCCTCAGTTTTTTGCCAGATCACGTCGATGACGAACCGCCGCTACTTCAATGCGATGATGCAATCGAACGAGATGCACCTGAACTCGCTGCCGTCATTCCAGCAACTTCTACGGGTAGTTACGACGTTCGACGGGTTATTGAAGCAGTCGTCGACCACGGTGAATTTCTTGAATCAAAGGCCAGGTGGGCCTCGAACCTCATCGTCGGTTTCGGCCGGGTTGGTGGTCGAACGGTGGGTGTCGTGGCCAATCAACCGATCGCCCTAGCCGGAACCCTCGATATTCCAGCCGCCCAAAAAGGGGCCTGGTTTGTGGCGTTCTGCGACTCGTTTGGCATACCCCTCGTCACGTTCGTTGATACGCCTGGCTATTTTCCGGGGAAAGACTTGGAATGGCGGGGAATGATTCGCCACGGCGCTCAGATGGCCTTCGCGTACGCCGAAGCGAGTGTGGGGCGAGTATGTGTGGTGTTACGAAAAGCTTACGGCGGGGCCTACATCGTGATGGACTGCAAAACCATGGGCAACGATTTGTGTGTCGCCTGGCCCAGCGCCGAACTAGCGGTTATGGGTGCAAAAGGGGCCGTACAGATTCTCAATCGTAGAGACACTGACGAAGTTCGGGCGCAGAAAGAGGCCGAGTATGCCCGCGACTACCTGAATCCGTTTGTGGCCGCCGAGCGCGGTTACGTCGATGCTGTCATCAACCCCGAAGAAACCAGGCGTTGGGTTGGTCGGGCCATTACCCTGCTGGCATCAAAACGTGAACTAATGAGCGCAAAGAAACACGGCAACAGCCCGCTGTAGTTGAACTCGTAAGTAGAGTTACCGTTTGCCCGAGTTGCCGTTGCCGTTGCCGTTGCCGTTGCCCGCCTGAGTTGTTGAGGGCTGGGAGGTGGTCTGAACGTTCGTGGTCGGTGCGAGTGTCGTGGTCGGTGCGAGTGTCGTGGTTGTCGTGAGAAGTGTTGGTGTGGAAGAGGTTGTGACGGGGGTCGTGTCTGGGGGCTGTGTGAAGGTGACGAGGGTCGTGCTCGGCGACGAACCAGTTGTCGGTGGTAGTGAAGTGCTCGCTGCGGTTGCGGCTGGCGAAGTGGTCGTTAACAGTCGGCGAGTCGTTGGGGCGATCGTTATGGTGGTCGTGAGTGTGGTGTTCGTGAGTGTGGTGGTCGTCAGTATGGTGGAGGTCGAGTTTGTAGAAACCGGTTGGGCAGACGGGCTCGGAATGATGTCGAGCACTGTCGAGCGATTTGGAATGGTCACCGGAAGCAGCGTCGTAGGAAGCACCAAAGCAACCACCGAGACCCGTGAAATGGAGGTAGGTCCACCGGTGACCAAACGTATCGAGGTATCCGCGGCTTCCAGAGGAAGAACCAACGCAAGTTCTTTGGGCGCTTCGAATGCGACGATGTCTTGATCCCAATCGAGTGTTGGGGCTGCGATGACAACTTCGACCCCCAGAGAACGGTCGCCTGCCTCAGGCAAAACTGCTGCGACTGATGCGGTCGAAGTCGCAGTCACCAGTGTCGCAATTCCCACAATTCGGGCTGCTCCCGCGCCGAGATTGCCGATGAATCCGGTTGCGCTCGAGGTAGTAACTGCATTTGCGGCGAAAGTGGACGTAAGTCGCTGAAATGAAAGCGTGATTTCACCGGTGAGCGTTGAAAGAAAGCCAGCACCCATTCGCCGGTTTTTTAGCCCAACATTCACGAGGGCCCGAACGACCTTCGGATCAAATTGGGTACCCGAGCACTTCACCAATTCAGCCCGAGCGTCGTCGAACGTCATTGGTTTTTTATACGAGCGCGTAGCAGTCATGACTTCGAAAGCGTCCGCGACGGCAACAATTCGTGAGCCGAGTGGCATGGATTCGCCAAGCAAACCTTTCGGGTAGCCGGTGCCATCAAAACGTTCGTGATGCTGTTCGATACACAACGCCCATTCGCCTAGCCAGCCGCTCAGCGGTGCGATGCGGGCGTGGCCCGACCACGGGTGGCTTTGAAGAATTTCCCATTCTTCGGTTGTTGGTCGACCCTTTTTGTTGAGAATCTCTGCCGGTACCGACAATTTTCCAACATCATGCAGGAGCGACGCCCAACGGAGGTAGTTGCGATCGTCTTCAGTGAGCCCCATCTCTTGCGCTATCACGTCGGCCAGGGCGCGCACCCGCTCTGAATGGCCTCGAGTGCGGCGATCATGTTGGTTGAGCGCTTCAACGAGATGCAACGTTTGAAGCGCCGCTGTTTGCGGATCGGCCGAGATTCCTTGCCGATGGAAGTCGTCAACCACCTTGGTGGTATTCGCAGAGTTTCCTAGCCGCAACGCAATTTTGAGTCGATTTGGCGCTTCAGTGGGAAACGACAAATTCATTTGGCACAATGCCCCGAGTGGAACAAGCCGTTTCAGTATTCGCGAAATGGTGGACGCTATAACCGTTGCCACCCCGAACATTGCAACAGCCCATAACACTCGTTGGGCGAGTGCCCATCGAGGTTCAACAAACCAGCGGCCGAGTAAAAACGTGGCAAGAAATGCGACAGCAATCGGCGTAACAGCCACCACAAATCGAAGGGCGAGGCCAGCGCCAGGGAGCGCCTTCCAGGTGGCTCGATTGTCGTAATTCTGGGGCCCGTGAGCCGATCCGGGTTTGCCGCTGACGGGCAACGGATCATTGGTCACACGCAATTATCGGTCCAAAATGCGGCGCTGTCGTACCCGGCATTGAGTAAATGTGGGTGCAGGTGAAATCACTCTGTTTCTGGTCGTAAGTGAAGTTTCGATCAAGTGTGACGGTTAATTTGCCGATACATACTCAATGAAGATGCACCGTCGTCTGTTTTTGGTCTCATTCATAGTTTGTGGGCTTATGACCACGGTGCCGTTGGAAAGGGCAAGTGCCCAAACAAATTCGGAAGTTGCTTACCGATCACAGGTGCTTCAGTTCGTCAACGAGACTCGCGCTCAATACGGGGTTAAGCCGTTGGAGCCAGACGCGGTGCTTACGGCCGCTGCTCAAAAATGGGCTGTACACATAAGTAACGTTGAACGACTTGACCATAAGAAAGACTTGGGCAGGGGAATGGGCAACACCTGGACGAAGCTCGGTGAAAACCTTGGTCGCGGGGAGAGTATCGAAGCGGTGTACGCAGCTTGGATGGCTAGCCCCCGTCACTTAGCAAATATTGTCGACCCGGCCTTCGACTCGTTCGGCTTCGGGGTGGTATCGCAAAACGGAGACTTTTGGATGGTGCAACGGTTCAAACAAACTCGCTAATCATTTTGTGCTGTTCTCGCAGTAACAGCATTGTTGTCAGGTAACGTGTGGTCAATGTCTGAAGCTTCCTACCCTGCCGATTCGGAGCCCCCAGGTGAATGTCGCATCGAACGCCGCCGTGAACCACTCGAATTCGGTGTCGGGCTGGCTTCGGCCTCACGATAGCGACCTACCAAGCGTTGCCTCAGCCCCCGCAAAGGGTCGTATAGTCGGTGTTTTGGCGATGCAAGGCGCATTCGCCGAACACAGTGTTGCTATTACAAGGCTCGGTGCTACGAGCATTGAAGTTCGCCAGCCAAAGCACCTCGATGGGGTCGATTCGCTCATTATTCCCGGCGGCGAGTCAACAACTATGTCAAAACTTCTTGTGTCAACGGGCCTGTTCGACCCGATAGCAGCAAGAATTGAGCACGGTATGCCAACCTTTGGTACGTGCGCCGGCATGATTTTGCTGGCGACCGAAGTGTTAGATGGTCGTGCCGACCAACGATCCTTCGGTGCGATCGACATATCGGTGCAGCGCAACGGATACGGGCGCCAAGTTGATTCGTTCGAGACCGACCTTGACGTTATCGGTATCGACGGACCCCCCGTACACGCCACATTTATACGTGCACCTAAGATTGCATCAGTTGGCACCTCGGTAACCGTATTGGCTACCCACGACAACGTTGCGGTGCTCGTCACGGCGGCTTACGGGCAACTCATGGCCGCGTCGTTTCACCCCGAACTTACCCCCGAGTTGCGTATCCACCAGCTTTTCCTTTCCTTTCCTCCGCAGGAGCGTTGACATGTCCGGACATTCCAAATGGGCCACGATCAAACACAAAAAGGGTGCAGCCGACGCTGCTCGTGGCAAGCTGTGGGCCAAATTGGTTCGAAACATTGAGGTGGCCGCTCGCGAAGGGGGAGGAGACCCCGGGTCGAACGCGACCCTGCGAACCATGATTGCGAAGGGCAAAGCTGACTCGTTACCGAACGACAAAATCGACCTGGCTATCAAGCGTGGTACCGGTGAATTGAAAGCCGATATCCACACTGAAGATGTTATGTACGAAGGGTATGCACCTGCAGGCGTAGCGATCCTCGTCGATGTCTCAACCGACAATCGAAACCGTTCGTCAGGCGATGTTCGGTCAACGTTTTCGAAGAATGGCGGCTCGATTGCCGAACCCGGAGCGGTCGGCTGGCAGTTCTCTCGCAAAGGCGTTGTGGTCATTCACAAAAAGCAGAAAGCCTCGGTTGTGACCGAAGACGATTTGATGATGGCAGCCCTAGACGCAGGCGCCGAAGACATTCTCGATAACGGCGAAACGTTCGAACTTCGTTGCTCAGCAACCGACATTGGCAACGTGTGTTCGGCTCTCAGCGATGCTGGAATTGCATTTGATTCAGCCGATCGCCCGATGGTGCCGAATACAACTATCGAGCTCGGTGAAGAGGATGCACGCAAAGTTTTGAAGCTCATCGATGCACTCGAAGACCTTGTCGACGTCAATGAAGTGTTCGCCAACTTTGACATTTCCGATGCGGTGATGGCTGCGCTCAGCGCGTGATTACATCTACCTCGAACACCCGGGTGAAACGATTGGTGCGTCTCGCCGACCGCAGCGATCGCGATGCAGAAGGTGTCTTTCTTGTGGAAGGTTTTCGAGCCATCGAGCGCCTGATTGAAGCCGGCCGCAGGCTTAACGAATTGTATATTTCCACCGAATGGGCTGGCGGTGACGAACTCATCGAACGGCTCATCTCTCGTGCTGAGGGTGACGGAGCCGAGGTTGTGTACCTTGGTCGTGAAGCATTTGCCAAGTGTACGTATCGTGATCGACCTGAAGGTGTGATCGGTGTTGCCAACCAATGGGAAACTCAACTTCACCTAGTGAAGCTGAGCGACACCCCGCTACTTCTCATTGCTGAGGGTATCGAGAAGCCAGGAAACCTTGGGTCAATTCTGCGCAGTGCCGATGCTTGCGGCTGCGATGCGGTGATACTTTGCGATTCGTTGGTCGATCGGTTCAATCCGAACGTGATTCGTTCCTCAACCGGCGTCGTTTTCTCTCTGCCGGTGGTGCGGGCGGCACGCGCCGACACGATCAAGTTTTTGCAGAGTCACGGTATCCAAAGCGTTGCGACGACACCTGATACACCAACGGCGCTGTACGACGTCGACCTGACGATTCCGACCGCTGTCATTATGGGTGCCGAAGATACCGGCTTAAGTAACGAATGGCTAAGCGAGTGCGATCACCAAGTTCGCTTACCAATGCTTGGACAAGCTGACTCGCTAAACGTTGCGATGGCGACCGTCGTTACGCTGTACGAGGCAGTTCGCCAGCGCGGCCTGGCAGGCGGCCTGGCCGGCTCACTCTCAGACTGCCGGTCGGGCGATGGAACGTTGTTCAGACTCACCAGCCATCATGATGAATAATCGTTGATGGGTCAGGACGCGTCGCTGGCTTAAAATCTGTTCCTAGCGTGTACGCCAGCGGAAACAAACAGACTTGAGCAACCGTTTCGAACGGAATGCCAAGAAGGTTCGCTACCCGTTCCTCCTGCATGAGGTGAATGGTGGTCCAAGCAGTTCCGAGGCCCCGGGCTCTTGCTGCCAACATAAAGCTCCACGTCGCCGGAAGGATGTTGCCCATGACACCAGCGTTGGCTACCAAAGGGGCATCCTTGCGGCTCCGAATTCCGGTGCAGGCTAACACCAACACAGGGATCTCCGCCATATGTTCGGACAGGTACGTGGCTGAATCAGTTACTCGATCTTGCTGGGCCTGGTGGTCGCTGTCAGCGCGTTTGATTGAGCCCGCAAACACCGGAGAGCTTTGATACGCCTGCCAACAGTCCGCATAAATGTCGGCGATGGCGGTTCGTTTTGCCTGATCCTTGATCACGACGAATTGCATTGTGAGCTGGTTTGATCCGCTCGGAGCCTGCATAGCAATGGCCGCACATTGCGTGATCAGTTCGTTCGGAACATCGCGGCTGGTATCGAGGCGTTTGCGTACGGCGCGAGTAGTGGAGAGTAACTGATCAGCATCAAGAGGTAGCAGCGTCATGCAAATAACCATAGGTTGGGGTTACCCCGGACGGCAAAGTCGTTGTACTAAGGTCGAATGTATGTTCGTTCTCGGGATCGACCCCGGATTATCTCGTTGTGGGTTTGGGGTCGTTGAGGCGACCAGCCGTTCCGGGCATCGTTGCGTTGAATATGGCGTTATGGCAACCTCGCCGACTGACGAAATCCACTTCCGACTTGCGTCGATGATGGAACAACTTGAGGCGCTACTTGACCGAACTCGACCCTCGGTGGTGGTGGTCGAGCGGGTGTTCTTTCAAACGAATGCCCGAACAGCCATGGGCGTAGGGCAAGCGAGCGGGCTGGCGCTGGCCCTGGCAACGAAACGCGGTGCTCAGGTCGTTCAGTACACATCGAACGAAGTAAAGCTGAGCGTGGCCGGATACGGTGCCGCAGACAAACGCCAAATGCAAGAAATGGTGGCTCGGTTGTTGAAACTTGAATCGATTCCGAAACCTGCCGATGCTGCCGATGCCCTCGGCTTGGCGTTGTGTCACCTTGCGGTGATGCCACTGCTCGTTGCAGTCAAGGGCGCGAAATCGGTCGGGCGAGCTATCGATGATTCGTCGGTAGCCGCGTACGGCGGCCGACCGTTGCGAATCGCAACATCAGTTGGCGGCGCTCGTCTCTCGGCGATCCCGCAATCATGATTGGCTCAGTCAGGGGAACGGTGCTTGACCGAAGCGCCAAAGGTGAACTAATAGTAGAAACTATTAGCGGCGTTGGTTATCGTCTGACGGTAACCCCTACGGTACTTGGCAGCTCAACCGAGGTTGGCGCAAGTGTTTTTCTGTATGTGCACACACATGTTCGAGAAGATGCTCTGATCTTGTTCGGGTTCGCAACCCGCGACGAACGCGTCACCTTTGAGCTACTGATTTCTACTCACGGGGTTGGTCCGTCGCTGGCGATGGCGATTCTGAGCGCGCACACCCCATCGTCATTGCGTACTGCCTTAGCTACCGACGATGTTGATGCCCTCACGATGGTTCCGGGTGTCGGCAAGAAAACGGCCGCTCGATTGTTGATCGAGCTGAAATCCAAATTCGACAATGCCGACCTCGATCTTCCGGTGGCACTCGTAACTGCAGCCGGAAAGGTCGGGTCGCAAGGATCAACTGGGTCGACTGAGTCATCGAAACCTGACCCAAGAAACGATGTTCGAGCGGCGCTCGTCGAACTTGGATACGGTACCGACGAGGTACGAAACGTGATCCGTCGGCTCCCGGCCACCGGAACCCAACAAACCCTGTTGCGTCAAGCCCTTGTGCTTATCGCCGACGGAACGTTGCCATGATCGACAACGGTCCGATCGATGTTGGGTCCACCGGTGTTGCGCCGGACGAAGGTGGGGTCTCGGTTGACCCCAACGATGCGCCAGATGATTCGGCGCACGAGGCCAACCTTCGCCCCAAATCGCTCGCTGACTTCGTGGGCCAAACCCAGATTAAAGAACACCTCAGTATCGTGCTCGAAGCCGCTCGACGCAGGGGTCAGGCCGCCGATCACCTGCTGTTTGCTGGCCCCCCAGGATTGGGCAAAACAAGTTTGGCTTCGATCGTTGCCGTAGAAATGGGTGCCGGTTTTCGGGTCACAAGCGGTCCGACGCTCGAACGCGCCGGCGACCTCGCGAGCATTCTGAACGGGCTCAACGATCAAGACGTGTTATTCATCGACGAAATTCATCGAATGCCAAGAACAGTCGAAGAAGTGTTGTACTCGGCAATGGAAGATTTTCAGCTCGACATCATGCTGGGTAAAGGCCCAACGGCCAGATCAATTCGTCTTGACTTGCCCCGGTTCACGCTCGTTGGCGCAACGACACGCGCTGGTATGATCAGCGGCCCATTATATGCGCGCTTCGGACACGTTGCACGCCTTGACTACTACCGGGTCGACGACTTACAAGCCATCGTTGAACGAACAGCCGGCATCCTCAACGTGTCCATTGATGCAGAAGGTGCATACGAAATTGCCCGCCGTTCACGCGGCACCCCACGCATTGCTAACCGCCTGCTGCGACGGGTTCGCGACTACGCCGAAGTTCGCGGTGATGGGGTGGTAACCCTTGACGCTGCTCGAACTGGGCTCACCGTGTTCGATGTGGACGATATAGGTCTTGATCGTGTTGACCGCGCGATATTGACTGCACTGTGCAACCGTGGTGGTGACCCCATCGGGCTGTCTACGTTGGCGATCATGGTTGGCGAAACCCCAGAAACGGTCGAAGAAGTATACGAGCCATACCTTATTCAGATCGGGTTTCTACGTCGAACCCCCCGTGGACGAGTAGCAACCCAAGATGCTTGGCGACACCTTGGCCTCGACCTTCCTGAAAAAGCCCGAACCCTGCTCGATGCACTCGACGAAGACCGATCAGATCGTAGTATCGACCGAACCCTTTTCGACTGAGACCAAGACTCACCCGTCTCACTGGCTGAAATACTATGCGTACTGAAGAACTTGACTACCACCTGCCTGAAGATCGAATCGCTCAGACCCCACTAGAACCACGCGATTCAGCGAGGCTACTGACGTACCTGGGAGGTAAAGTGACCCACCGCCATGTTTATGACCTTGCGCAATTGCTGCGCTCGGGCGACCTACTCGTGGTCAACGACACCCGGGTGCTTCCAGCGCGTTTCCATCTACAGAAATCGACCGGTGCCAAAGCAGAGGTACTGCTACTTGAACGCAACGACACCACCGATATGTGGCGGTCGCTTGTTCGGCCGAGCCGCAAACTGCCACCGGGCACGGTGTTGCATCGCGACAATTGCCCCTTCGTCGTTGAAGTCGTTGACCTGGTGGGCGACGGACAACGTGTTGTCAGGTTTCTTTTTCCGAATGGCGACCCCATGACTACCGAACAAGAAACAGCCATCTTGTTGGCCTATGGCGAGGCCCCACTTCCGCCTTACATCACCACCCCGCTTGCCGATGCTGAACGGTACCAAACCGTGTACTCGCAGGTTCCCGGTTCTGTAGCTGCGCCAACCGCGGGGCTACACATCACCCAACGATTACTCCGTGAACTAAATGACAAGGGCGTGCGCGTCGCTCCGGTCGAACTCGTTGTTGGACTCGATACGTTCAGGCCTGTTTCGGTTGAAACATTGGAAGACCACGTCATTCATACGGAGCGCTACCGCGTGCCCGAGTCGTCGTGGCAACTGATTGACGACACCCAACAGGCTGGGGGTCGAATCTGTGCGGTTGGAACCACAAGTGTTCGGTCTGTCGAGAGCGCTGCGGCAAAAGGAGAATTGTTCGGACGAACGAACCTGTTCATCCACGGTAGGTACCCGTGGGCCGTTGTTGACTTGTTGATGACAAACTTTCATATGCCGCGCACAACACTGTTGGCCTTACTCGGATCATTCGTCGGACCCGTTTGGCGTGACCTGTACGAACTTGGGATCGCCGAAAACTACCGAATGCTGTCGTTTGGCGATGCAATGTTCGTTGAGCGGTCGGTTTCGTGAAGCAACGGTTTTCTTGGCATGGCAGGGAATTCCGCTCACTCTTCGACAGCGTCGAGCACCCATTGACCGCGTTTTGCAGTCACATTCGGTAAGGTCGAGCGAACCCGGTCGTTGATACCGAGAGCGCTTCGTGAGTTAAAAAGGAAATTTCGATGTTGTGGTTTGCAATTCAACTCATCCCGCTACTACTCGGGGCAATGGTCGCGGGCGTCGTAGTTGGGTGGCTCATTTGGGCGCGATCCTTACGAAAAGCGCGAGAGGTGCATCGCTCTGACGTGGCGGTGCTTCGCACTCAGATTGCCTCGCTCGGAGACGAAAGCAGGCGTCTGCAACAACGATTCGGGGGATTGGCGAATGAGCTTGATGGTTCCCGTCTTGAGGTGCAACGCCAACTCGACGAGTTGGCGAACACCCGAGAAGCATTTCGTATGTCGCAGGCCAACCTCACAACCGCTGAGTATGAAATCTCGCAGTTTGCAAATATTCGAAGTGAATCTCAGGCTGAACTCGATCGGCTGAACCAACAGACCGCTTCGTTGCGGACTGAATTCGACGGGGTCAAACAGCAACTCGACATTGTTCACAACGAAGTAGCGCGACTGAACGCCTCCTTGGAATTGTCGGTGGAATCGTCGGTGGCCGACTCCAAAACGGCCCGCCTCGAAATTGAAACCGCCCAGGTTGCGCTCGGCGCAAGTGAACAATCGCTTGATGTAAGTCAACGAGAACTGACGGCAAGTCAACACGACTTAGTACTTACCCGTAGAGACCTTGACGACCTGCGAAACAAACTCGTTGAGCTAGAACTCAATCACCAAACAACGCGGGGCGAGGCGCTCGCCACGCAAACATCGATGAAGTCCGACGCTGAAAGTGCAATCGGAACGCTTCGCCGGTTATGGGCCAAAGCCGAATCGGAACGCGCCATGGCCGAACAACAACTTGGTGCATCGAAACGTGCTGTTGGGGTGTTGCAGAGCCAACAGGTGGAACTACGAAATGGGTTCGTTTCTTCCCTGCAGCACCTTGACGCGGCGAAACAACACGCACTGACCGAGTTGGCGGTTGCTCATGGCCAACTCTCGGAAACTAATGTTGAAGCAGCAAAACGAGAGGCAACAATGCGAACCGAGTTTGAACGTCGAGCCACGACTCTTACTGAAGCGCACCGATTGGCTATCGATCATTGGCGTCGCGACCTACATCAACGGTTTGATGAAATCGAAACTCAGAAAATGAACCTTACGATTCGCGACAAACGAGTGAATGAGCTGGAACGACAGCTTTCGACCGTTGGAAATGAAGTACGGGCCCAAACCCAGTTTCAACTTCGCTCGGAAAGCGCTGAATTGCTCGCGACCAGAGAGCGCCAACTCGGTGTAGACCACGCCCAAAACATTGACGATTTGCATACCCTGCACAAGCATCGAGAGTCTGAACTCGTTAGTCAGGTGGCAGCAGTCGATGGACGCCTCGTTGAAGCTCGCTCGAGCGCTGATCGCCTCGAAACACACCTTGCTCAAGCACTCAGTGAACGCAATGCCGCACAGGTAGCTGTTGGGTCCATGCAGGTGGAAGCCGCCACAAAAGACACCATCATCGAAGGGCTTGCCTCTCAGGTTGAGGCGTTGGAAACTCGGGTGGCTGAAGTTCAGACTGACGTCGAGCGTGTGTCGTTCGAGCGCCACGGGCTTGAGGAAGAACGCAATCGTTTGTTAGATGCGTTGGCGACGGTTGAAGTGGAACGCGAAGTTGAACGTGAGGTTGACCGAGTTGAGGCTCGGCGCGTGATTGGTTCGCTTGAACATGACAACGCTGGGCTCTCAGAGGAACGGGCGTTGCTGCGGTCGCAGCTGTCAGCATCTCAGGGCGGCCTGGCCGAATTGCAAGCTGAACTGGCTGGGTTACTCGACGAACGCGATGTGCTGCAGGCTGACCAGGCCGGGTTGCTCGACGAACAGGCTGAATTGGTAGCCCAGGTTGAAGCGTTAGGCGCTCGTTTGGTAGAGGTTCTCAGCGACGTTGAGCGTGTGTCGTTTGAGCGTCATGGTCTGGAGGAAGAGCGTGATCGTTTGGTGGAAGTGTTGCGACTCGCCGAGGTAGATCGTGACGTTGAGCGAGTTGCTGCCCAGCGCGTGATTGCTTCGCTTGAGCACGACAATGCCGGGCTGAGCGATGAGCGTGTCGTGCTTCGGTCCGAACTGGCCAATTTGGAAGTTGAACGCCAGCGAAACGTGTCCCAGGCTCAACTGTTAGATGCTCGTTTGGCAGAGGTTCTCAGCGACGTTGAGCGTGTGTCGTTTGAACGTCACGGTCTGGAGGGCGAGCGTGATCGTTTGGTGGAAACGCTCACAGGGCTCAAGATCGAGGCCGCGACGCAACGTGAGGCTCAACAAGCCGAACAGGCCGAACTGCAACAGGTGATCACGTTGTTGACCGAAGAGCGAGTCTCCCTTCGATCGGCGCTGACAGACCTAAACGGCGAACGAGAATCACTCGCTGTTCGGTTCGCCGACGTGAACGAGCAGAACGAACTGCTACTTAACGACAACGCCGCCGTTGAAAAGAGTCGGGTCGAACTTCACCTTGCCCATGAAGCAGTAAACCAACTGCTCGAATCAACCGTCGAAACACGAGACACTGCCTTGAGAGAGGTTTTGTCTTCGCGCATAGCGCTTTCACATCTTGATTCACGGTTGCAAGAATCTGCGACGAATGTCGAACAACAAGAAATAGTCGTCACCAAACTTCACGAGCAACTTGTTGTGCTCGAAAACACGGTGAAGGAAAATGATCGACAGCTGTTGGCTGCGCATGACCAAGACCGGGTCCAGCAACGAATCATTCTTGACACAATCCGACGAAATGAAGTGAGTGAAGCCCAACAAGCGCGGGACAACAGACTGGTCACCGAACGTTTGTTAAAAACCGAAGATGCGCTGTTCGCGATGTCAACCGAAGCAGGTGGTTGGAAGCGCGAAGTTGTTCAGTTGCGACAGCTATTCGAAGTCGCCCAGGCAAAAAGCGGCCGTACTTCCTTGAACGTGTCAACCTCACTGTTGGCAGTTGATTCGTCGTCGGCAACACCCGGTGCGCCGCGAAGAATTCGTCCAAGCAAACCAACTGCGCAAACCAATGTTGGCCAACCTTCACGAGGTCTAACCCAGGCACCTGGCACCGAACGGCAGTCCGAGGCTGCGACGACCGGCGCAGGCGACAACCTTCAACGTATCGAAGGCATCGGGCCCAAGATCGAAGCAGCGTTGAAAGCGGCCGGGGTTTCGTCGTTCGTGCGACTCGAAGCAGCATCTCCGAGCCAACTTCGAGATGCGCTTGCCTCAGCTGGATTGACGTTCGCCCCGAGCCTCGTTGGTTGGTCGAAACAAGCTGCGTACCTTGTGGCCGGCGATGAGGAAGGCTTCCTTCGATTTACCGAGATGTTGGTCGCCGGTCGTGATGAACGGGGTTTGCAAGGGTGAGGCTGCGCAACGTTCGGTCCCCTGACGCCGAGCAAGTGGTGCGTTCGATAGGCGAACCGAGCGATACTGATCTCACTGGCGACATCACCGGACAATGGTCATCAGTTAATCGCGAGCAGGTCGACCAGTTGAGCGTGGGCGGCGGTCATGAAGATCCGATGCCACGTTGGCGTTCCGGGCTTCTTACCGCAACCGCACTGTTTACCTTGCTGTTCATCGTCGGTGTTCTGGGTTTTCGGCCACTCATAGAGCGGACCTTGACTGGCGACACCGAGGAAGCGTTGCAGCGCGCCGGGGTGAGCGGCGTGAAGGTAAGTTACGACGGTCGCGATGCAACCTTGCGTTTGCCGAACGGAAGCGATTCGTCGCTCATTAGGGACGCGTCCAACGTTTCAGGACGCCGAACCGCAGACATCATCGTTGACCCGCTAACCCCTTCAGCGCCCAAGGCCACCAGCCCGAAGGCGTCGAGTGTGTCGAGTGTGCCCCAAACGCTTGAGATTCCTGCCTCGACGAGTGCTCCGGTAACGGCAGGCGGAGATCCAATCATTCCTGAAGAAGGAAGCGTGAACCAAGACCCAATTGTAGATGCCGAGTTGGTTCCCGCCTCGCTTGCTGAGCTGCAATCCACGATTGACGAATTAGTAGGCTCGCAAACGATCGAGTTCGCAACCGGTGGCGCATTGCTCACTTCGAAAGGGCTTTCGGTTGTCAACGGGCTCGCTCGCCTACTGAGCGAATCAAGCGCAAACGTCGACATCACTGGGTATGCCAGTGATGCGCCAAATACCGCTGACAATCAAGGTCTCAGTGTTCTGAGAGCCGAAGCCGTGAAACAAGCCTTGATGCAAGCGGGTCTGTCAGACGAACGGGTTCGAGCTACCGGTGCAGGAACAGGGCAAAACAGAATTCAAGTACACGTAGCACTTCGTTAACTTCTCGGGTTAGCTTTTCCAGCATTCTCTCAAGCTTCGATGGCGGGTTTCCTTAGTAACTTTCTTTAGTATCGACCCGCGGGCCGACAGTCGGCGATAATCTGAAAAGATGTCTCTCTTAAGTTCGTTGTTTGGCTACTTGATGATTGCCATTGTTATTGGCGTTGTTATTGGCTGGTTGTTTTGGGGAGGCGAGCCGTTTGAGGCGACCTCTGCGGTAGGTGGCGTGCTTGATGAAGAGCGGTCAAACGAATTGGCGGCGCAGGTCGATGCTCGCGAGCAAGAGATCGCCCGTCTTCGCAAGCGCCTGAAACGGGTACACGCAGATCTCGATGTTCGCGATAGCCACGTGACAGCAGCCAAGGCAGCCCATGAAGAAGTGAGCGACATTCTGCGGCAGCGTGATAGCGAACTCGATGTGCTTCGCAACGATTACAACACGCTGGTCGAAGGCGGAACCCTTCCCGAAGGCGCTCGTGACGAGGCGCTAGTCAGACGATTTGCTGAACTCGAAGAGGATCTTGCCTCGACCCGAACCCAGGCAAATTCGCTTCGCGACGAGGTAGATCGAGTTGCCAGTCAGCGAGATTCGGCATTGGCCGAACGTAGCGGCCTGATGGAGGAACGTGCGAGCCTGATGGAGGAGCGGGGCGGACTGATCACGGAGCGCGACGGCGCACACGACGAGTTACAAGCTGCCCATCAGCGTTTCGCGGCCGAAGTTGCAAACATGGGCACCGGAAATGTTGACGCCGACGAACAACTCCTTCGGGTTCATGAAGAGCTTCAGAACGCGTTGATTGCTCGTGACGTTGCGACTGGTCGAGCAGCCGAACTCGAGAGTGCCTACGAACGGGTTGCTTCTGAGCTCGCCGACACCCAGGGTGGATCGGACGAAGCCGCAGCACGATCGCAAGCATCTGAGCGTGAACTGGCCGAGTTGGCCCGAAGGCTTCAGGTGGCTGAAGCAAGCCTCAGCGAACGTGATGAGTCACTTCATTCTCTCGGTCAAGAAATCATCAACCTACGTTCAACCCAAAGCGACGCAACGGTTCCTTCCGATCAGGTCGACGATCTATTGCTGGAACTTTCCAAAGCACAAGCTGAACTTGCCCGTTCACGTCAATCGGTTTCAACACTTCGCCAGCGAGTCGAAGCGGTCGAAGACGAAAATGATCGTTTGGCTGGCGACCTGGCAAAAGCGACGACCGACCTCGGCTCACGGAGCGGCCGTGCAGCCGAATCGGCGGCCGAGATAGAGCGTCTAGCCGGTAGCCTGACCTCGCAGAGCGAACGAACAGCACAATCCCTCGCCGAGAACGAGCACCTCGTGTCTGAGATCGCAGCCCAAAACGACCGGCTCACGGAAAGCCTCGCTGAAAACGATCGTTTGAACGCCGAACTTACTCGGCTACGTACCGGTGTACTTGGCCTCGATGAACGAGCCAAAAAGGCCGAATCCGAGCTTCAGCGTGCACACGGCGAACTTACGAACGCGCAGCAGTCGTTGCTTACCGGGCGAACCGAAAGCGAGGCTGCACTGTCTGCGTTGCACCTTGAACTTTCCGACGCTCGTCTGCGCGCTGACGTTGCTCACGAAGATCTCCAAGACCTGACCAGAGACTTCATTGAGTTCCGCGAAGCAACGACCCGTCAACAAACGTCGATGCAGGCCCTCTCCGATCGCCTTGATCGGGCCCGCACGTCGTTAGTTGGGCGCCGGTCAGTGCCAGCGTCGTACCCCGATGACCCAGAGGTAGAGCCAGCCGACGACTTGAAACTGCTACCAAACATCACCCCGACGTTGGTGGCAAACCTCAACGAGTTTGGTATTACTCGTTTCGCGGAAATCGCTGGCTGGGCCGACGCCGATGTGATGCGATTTGAAACGATGTTGGGCGAACCAGAAGGTTCGATAGACGCACGGGGCTGGGTGCAAGCCGCCCAACAATTGAGTTCTTCAGCTGCTGGGTCCGCCAATGACTAACGTGCCCGATTTGCCCGCCGATGACGGGTCGGAATACTCTGGCCACGTCGACGACCTGGCCACCGACGGTGTAGATGACGCTCGAACCGCCAAGTCTTCAACGGCCACAACCTCCGGGAAAAGGTCAGTGAAGATTCTGGCCGAGTCGACGTTTGTGACAGCGACACGCGACCGCGTGAGGCGTCGTCGGCGGGCCAGTGTGATCGTATTTTTAGTCGGGTTCGCGGCCATTTTTTTCCTAGGCGCAACCTCAGGAAAGTCGAGTATCGAAAAGAAAATTCGGACGAACGCCGAGCGATCGTTAAAAGGTGCAGATTTCACCGGTGTTCAAGTTGGGGTACGTGGTGATCGGGTAACACTGAGTGGCGCCGTATCGAGCCAGCAACAAGCAGATGACGCCCGAAAACTTGTGAAAAGCCTCAGCCTGGTTCGATCGGTTGACACATCCAAGCTCATCGTTCGCTCCGGTGGTGGAATCGGTGTTTTGCCATTGCACGCTGTATACAACGAAGGTGCACTCACACTTGAAGGGGTTAGCCCCGGGGCAAGTGCCGAACGAATTCTCCTAGTTGGGGCTCGCCGAGGGCTGGGTGATTCCAAAGTAGTGAATCAACTCACACCATCTGCTTCGGGTGCTCAAAACGCCGATCTGGCTGCATATGAAGCGTTAGGACTCGCGTTTGGCCGGTTCCCGGATTGGGGTGTTCGACGCGCCGATCTCAATGTGAACGAACAGGGTTTGACGCTTACTGGTGTGTTGGCCGACGATTCAAACCGTGCATCTTTGATCACATCGCTAAAAGCGGCCGTTGCCCCAATGACCGTCACCGATTTGCTGATCGCTGAAAATCAGACTGGAACACCGGGTTCAAGCGTCGGATCAACTGTTGTCGGCGACCCGTCAGCACCTACCTCAGTTGGTTCCGCAACCCCTGGAGACCCGGCTGTGATTGCCGCAAAACAGGTTGAACTCGACGCCCTGCTTTTGAACAGCCGAATTGAGTTTGCAACTGACTCTGCAGCACTCACCCCGGCGTCCAAGAAAGTTATTGCTGATGTCTCCAATCTCGTTGGGGCGCTCGCTGTGAACCTTGAAGTGGGTGGCCACACTGACAGTCGAGGCAAAGCCGAGCGAAACCAGGCGCTGTCGCAGCGTCGAGCGGACGCTGTACGTAGCGAACTTGTTCGCCTCGGGGTGGCCGAAAGTCGTGTCACCGCAATTGGATATGGGTCGACCAAGTTGCTGGCCCGTGACACGTCTCCGCGGGGTAACCCGAAAAACCGACGTATCGAAATCATTCTGAAGTAACCCCCGGCTGCCGGTCAGGCTGCGGCGCAGTAACCTCGCAGCCCGTGGGTTTGCAATTCGATATTCATGCCACCTGTGGCGCAGCTCGACGGGCGACCGTCACGCTTCCAGGTGGCAGTTTTGATACCCCGGTGTTTATGCCGGTCGGAACCCGTGGGGTGGTGCGATCGTTAGGCCCCGATGATCTTGAAACTATTGGTTCGCAGATCATTCTGGGCAACACCTATCACTTGATGTTGCGCCCCGGCGCTGACCTGGTTGAAGAGCTTGGCGGCTTACACGCCTTCACCAGTTGGAAGGGTCGCATGCTCACCGACTCAGGTGGGTTCCAGGTTTTCTCGCTCGATCCGAAAGTCGACAATGACGGCGTTACGTTTCGCTCCGTCTATGACGGCAGTTACCACCGTTTCACCCCCGAAAAAGCTATTGCAGTGCAAGAGCAAATCGGTGCAGACATCGCCATGGTGCTTGATGTGTGTGCGGCGCTTCCAGCGACCACTGAGGTATTGCGCCAGGCCGTGGAACGCACTGCTGATTGGGCGCAGCGATGCAAAGATGCTCGAACCAGAGCTGACCAATGCGTATTTGGAATCTCGCAAGGCGGAACCGATTTGGCCTTGCGAGCAGAGAGCGCGCAGCGAACGGTCGCCATTGGCTTCGACGGGTACGCCGTTGGCGGGTTGTCGGTGGGAGAATCTCGCGACGAGATGCTGCCTTCAATTACCGCTGCAACCGATCATCTTCCGCCTGATCGTCCGAGGTATTTGATGGGCGTTGGTGACCCCATTTCTTTAGTCGAAGGTATCGCCCGAGGCATTGACATGTTTGATTGCGTGTTGCCAACCCGGTTAGCCCGCCACGGAACTGCGTTGACTTCCGCCGGTAAAATTCAGATCCGTAACGCCCAGTTTGCAAGGTCTGAAGACCCACTCGACGCCAATTGTTCGTGCATGACTTGCCAGCGTTTTAGTCGGGGGTATCTGCGGCATTTGGTGGCAGTTGGTGAGGGTTCGGCCGGTCGTTTTCTCACCATCCATAACCTCACATTTCTGCATCGTTTGATGGCTGAGGTTCGCGAATCCATCACAGCCGGAACGTTCGAAACGCTCCGGAAGCGAACCATCGCGATATGGGACCGGCCCGCAGGCTAGATTTGCCGGTCGGTCTTCGTCAAAGAGACCACTCAACACAGACCCACACACCATAAACCGTGCAAAACGCCTTTCCACTTATCTTTCTGGTCGCCCTTATGGCGGTGACGATTGTTCCTCGACGTCGCAAACTCGCCGAGCAACGTGCTCAATTGGCGAGTTTGGCTGTTGGAGATCGTGTGATGTGCTCTGGCGGTCTCTTTGGCGTTATTGAAGAACTCACCGGAGACGTCGTTGGTCTTCGGGTAGCTCCGACCACCCGTTTATACGTAGCTCGCGGTGCCGTTTCGCGCACCCTGACCGATGCCAATACTGATGTTCCATCTGCCGCTGCGTTTCGTGGTGTCGATGGACAGGAGGATGCTTCATGAAGTCCCGTAATCGTTTATCACTCGCCTTTATTGTCGGGTTGGCCGTGATTGGGGTACTGAGTACTTTAATTTTCGGGTGGAGGCCGGGCCTTGGCCTTGACCTTCAAGGTGGTGCATCTGTTGTACTGAAGCCAGTAGGCGAGGTACGTGAAGGTGCCCTCGAACAGGCACGGTCGATTATTGACCAACGCGTCAACGCCTTGGGTGTTGGCGAACCCGACATCCGCGTCGAAGACAACCGGATCGTGGTCGAAGTTCCCGGGGTCAAAGATCCGCAGAAGGTACTTGACCTTGTTGGCCAAACTGCTGAACTTCGGTTCCGTCCGGTGCTGAGTAATTTGAGTCCACAATCAACCGACACACCGGCTTCTGACACACCAAGTTCAACGGTTGCGGGCAAAGCCGGAACCACCATCGCCGGGAAGACCGTCGTTGTAACGAACCCCACCGCATCAACAACTGCATCAACGAAACCGGCTGTGTCGACACAGGTTGTACCAACTACCGGTGCCCCGACAACGGTCGCATTTTCAACCGAGGGCCTTATCGGCGGCGGACGGTTCGGCGTTCCTTTTGCGGCCGAGACCCCATCAACGGTTCCGGGCACGGACAAGCCCGGTACTACGGACAAGCCCGGTACTACGGCCAAGCCCGGTACTACGGTCAAGCCGGGATCCACAATCAAGGGGTCGGCAGGTTCCGCCATTGTCCCGCCGACAACTGTTTCACCGCCGTTTCAGTTTCCTGAAACCGATCCGGTAACCGGAGCTACCCCCCGAAACCAAGACAAAGCAACCGCAAACGTGGTACTCAACGACCTAGATGGCTCTCGCTATCTTCTTGGTCCGACCATGTTGACCGGTGAAATTGTTGACACCGCAGTTGCCGAGCAAAACCCTCAGTCAGGTGCTTGGACGGTTCGACTCGACTTCACTCCAAAGGGGTCTGGCCTTTGGAACGGAATGGCCGCGCAAATGGTCGGTCGCCAGTTGGCGATCGTGCTCGACTCTGAAGTAATAAGTGCACCTTCGATTGAAGTTGCACAATTTAGCGGGTCAGCGGTTATCAGCGGAAGCTTTACGTCAGCCGAGGCCAAAGATCTGGCAACTGTGCTTCGTTACGGTTCGCTGCCGGTTCAGCTCGAACAGCAAACAGTTCAGACAGTGAGCGCGTCACTCGGTCGTGACTCGCTTCGAGCTGGTTTATGGACTGGCCTTCTCGGATTGTTGCTTGTTGCCGTATATATGCTCTTTTACTATCGAGCGCTTGGCTTCGTCATGATCGCCGGTGTCACCTTGTCTGCTTCGCTGTTGTGGACGATTCTTTCCTTGCTCACTCGAACCAGCGGTTTGGCCCTCTCACTTTCGGGTGTGGTCGGCGTCATTGTGTCGGTTGGTGTCACCGTTGACTCGTACGTCGTTTATTTCGAACGACTTCGAGATGAACTGAGGGCCGGAAGATCCGTGCAGGCCTCGATCGACCGGGGCTTCGTGAAAGCGTGGCACACGATTTTGGCTGCCGACGGTGTATCGATCCTTGGTGCAGCCGTGTTGTACCTCTTGACCACCGGCTCAGTGAAGGGTTTCGCGTTGATGTTGATGCTTTCTACGGCGCTCGACATGTTGGTGGCCTGGTTCTTTACCCGTCCTATGGTTGCCTCCCTTGCCCAATCGACGTTCTTCACCAGTGGCAAATGGGGCGTTGCGCCTGGTGCGGTCATTGCGCCCGCTGCTGCGTCTGGTGGCCGTGGAACAGTCATCCGACCCGGTTCTGCCGGATCAACTTCTCGTGGAGGTTCACAGTGACCACCGTTACACCGCCCAATTTGTCGTCGTCGAACCCTTCCGACCCCCTTGGAGGGCAGCCTTCTAGCCTGTTCTCACGGCTTTACCACGGTGAAACCAAATACGAATTTGTTCGTAAGTGGAAGCAGTGGTTTGGCCTGTCGATGGTGTTCATTTTGATTGGTTTGGCCACCCTGGGTATTAGGGGTCTCACACTCGGAATTGACTTCAAAGGCGGAACCGTTTGGCAGGTTCCTGCCAAGACTGCTTCGGTGAGCGATGCCCGAGATGCGGTTCGATCGCTTGGTATCGCAAACGCGAAAATTCAAACGTTGACGGCAAGCGGAACTCGTTACTTGCGAATTCAGGCCGAGGAAACAACCGTTGATCAGCAAAAGAAGGTGTCGGCTGCATTGAGTGCTGTTGCCCGCTCCAATGTTCGAGATGTCAGCGTTTCCAAAGTTGGTGCATCTTGGGGCGAGGACGTCAGCCGCAAAGCACTCAAAGCCCTCGCGGTGTTCTTCCTCGTTATTGTTGCGTATATCTCGTTGAGGTTTGAATTCAAGATGGCACTGGCGGCAATTGCTGCGGTAGTGCACGATATTTTGATCACGGTTGGCATTTACGCCTTAAGCGGCCTACAGGTTTCGCCAGCGACCGTGGTGGCGTTTCTCACCATTCTTGGGTTCTCCCTGTACGACACGGTGGTGGTGTTTGACAAAGTCGATGAAAACGTAAAGTACGCAGCGGCTCAGGGACGAACTACGTACACAGACATTGTCAACCTGTCAATGAACCAAGTACTCATGCGATCGATAAATACTTCGCTCGTTGCGATTCTCCCGATTGTGTCCCTGCTTGTTGTTGGCGCCGGTTTCCTTGGTGCCTCCGCGTTGGCTGACTTTGGGTTTGCGTTGTTTATCGGTCTTTTGACCGGTGCGTATTCGTCGATCTTCATTGCCTCGCCGCTACTTGCTTTACTTAAGGAACGCGAACCGCACTGGAAAGCCATTGCCGCAAAGTTCGGCGGCCGCACATCGTCATCGTTGGCGACGCTTGGCGCAGCCGAATCGGCGTCGTCAGATATCAGTGCAACTGCTGCGCTGACTGGTGGTGCGGTACCTCGGCCTCGTAAGCAGCGCGGTTGATGAACGACGCTCAGACGACTGATGACGCAGATCTACTCGGCGTCGATGAACTTCGGGCGATGTTGCGAGACATTCCCGATTTTCCAACCGTCGGGGTGTTGTTTCGCGACGTCACCCCGCTTTTGGCCGACGCTCAAGCGTTACGTTCAACGATGGCGTTATTGAGCGAACGGGCCGCTGCCTTCGAAGCTACCCATATTTTGGGGGTTGAAAGCCGGGGCTTTTTGTTTGGGGTGCCGGTCGCCGACCGGTTGGGTCTTGGCTTCGTGCCGGCCCGTAAACCTGGGAAGTTGCCTTGGAAGGTGCACCAACAGTCGTACGGCCTTGAGTACGGCACCGACATGCTTGAGTTGCACGTCGACGCCGTAGGCCCAGGCGACCGTGTGCTCGTGGTTGACGATGTGCTTGCCACCGGAGGGACTGCCGCCGCAGCAGTTGCGTTGGTTCAAGCGTGCGGGGCGCAAGCAGTTGGGGTGTTGGTACTTGTCGAACTTGGTTTTTTGAACGGACGAGACAAACTTGTTGGCCAGAGCGTCGATGCTCTGATCGCCTTTTAAAGAGGTGCTCTGATCGCCTTTTAGGGGGCCGTCGCACGGTAACCTCGTGATGTGACGGTTATCGACCAGGAACTCGAAGATCAACTCAAGGATCTTGAGGTTTTGCTTGACCCGTTGTTGGCCAGCTATCGCAAACATCACCCAAAGGCATCGACCAAACGAATTGTTGATGCCTTTCGGTTGGGGGCACGGGCGCACAGTACCCAGAAGCGAAAGTCTGGTGAGCCGTACATCACGCACCCTGTTGCCGTTGCGACGGTACTCGCTGACCTTGGCCTCGACGACATCACGCTGGCGGCCGCGATTTTGCACGACGCCGTTGAAGATACCGGCATCACGCTCGATGACCTAGTGAGTCAATTCGGGGCCGAGGTTGCTCAAATCGTTGATGGCGTGACGAAGCTCGAACGATTGCAGTTTGACTCAAAAGAAGCCCAGCAAGCCGCGACCATGCGAAAAATGCTTGTGGCCATGGCTAAAGACATACGCGTGCTTCTTATTAAGCTGGCTGACCGCCTGCATAATATGCGCACCATCGATGCTGTTTCCGAAGAATGGAAGCGCCGACGCACCGCTCAAGAAACGCTCGACATCTATTCGCCGCTTGCCCATCGCCTGGGCATTGGCGGCATAAAGCACGAACTCGAAGACCTGAGTTTTCGGGCGCTTGAACCCCGTAAGTACACAGAACTTAAGTCAATGGTCGATAATCGCGCCCCTGAACGCGACCGATTCTTGGCTATCGCAATAGATGAGTTGAAAGAGCGGCTGACTGAACTTCGTATCGATGCGGTGGTGACAGGCCGCGAAAAACACCTGTGGTCGATCTATGAAAAAATGATGGTGAAGGGCAAAGAGTTTGGCGAGATTCACGACCTGATGGGCATACGTGTCGTTGTTGAGTCGGTAAAGGATTGCTACGCGGCACTGGGGTCAATCCATGCCGCCTACAAGCCGGTACAAGGCCGTTTCAAAGATTATATTGCGATGCCAAAGTTCAACCTATATCAGTCGTTACATACGACCGTTGTTGGGCCAGAAGGCAAGGTACTCGAGTTTCAGGTTCGTACTCGCGAAATGAACCAACGGGCCGAGTGGGGGGTTGCGGCCCACTGGGGTTACAAGGAGGAAGGTCGAACCGGTCGAATCGATGCCACCGATATGGCCTGGCTGCAACGCATCAGCGAGTCAGCAACTGGTGACCAGTCCGAACCAAGTGAGTACCTTGCCTCGCTCAAGGGCGACCTTGACCAAGACGAAGTGGTGGTTTTTTCTCCGAAGGGAAAAGTGGTCACGCTTCCGGTTGGTGCAAACCCGATCGACTTTGCGTATGCAATTCACACCGATATCGGTCATCGATGCATAGGTGCACGTATCAATGGTCGACTTGTTCCGCTCGATACCAAAATAGGTTCGGGTGAAACCGTTGACATCATCACGTCAAAGGTAGAAACCGCACAGCCGTCTCGTGACTGGTTGCAGATCGTTGTTACCCCACGGGCGAAAGCAAAAATCAAGCAATGGTTCTCGAAAGAACGTCGCGACGATGCCCTCGACAATGGGCGCGACGAATTGTTTCGGGTAATGCGAAAAGACGGGTTACCGACGCAAAAGTTGGTGGATTCCCCGGTGCTGGCAGCTGTTGTCGAATCGTTGGGGTTTGTTGATTTGGCTGCATTGTTCGTGAGTATCGGCGAAGGTCACACGGGTGCTCAAGGGGTTGCGCAGCGCCTCGCTCGTGAACTTCGTGGGGGCGAACACGAAGAGCAACTTCCGGCCGAACCCACCCGAGCCCGACCATCGCGTGAACGACGCCGGGGTCGTGCCCGCGACGGTGTGGGTGTTCACGTCGAAGGTCTCGAAGATGTGCTCATTCGATTGTCTCGATGTTGTACTCCGGTGCCCGGTGACGAAATTGTTGGGTTTGTGACCCGTGGTCGAGGTGTGTCTGTGCATCGGTCTGATTGCGCCAACTCGAACTCACTGAAAACCGGCGCGGGTGGCCGCATGATCGAAGTCGAATGGGACGGTACTGATTCGAAAGCCAAAGGCTTCGTTGTTTCGATCATGGTCGAGTCGCTTGATCGGGCCCGGCTACTGGCCGACGTTGCGCGGGTGTTGTCAGACAATCATGTCAACGTGCTTGGTTGCACCACTCACACCGGAAACGATCGCGTCGCCAGGCAGCGTTTCGATTTTGAACTCGCCGACCCGTCGCACCTAGAAGCTGTCATGGCAGCTGTTCGACGAGTCGAGTCGGTGTTCGACGTGCAACGAATGATGCCAGGCAAGAAGGCCGCCGTAACAGCGCTGAGCGCATAGCGCCCTCCAAACTCGACCGCTAGTCCTCTTGGTCAACAAGGTGCGCAGGGTCGCCAGCCAACGCGACACTCCATGTAGTTCGGTCCTGCACGATGCCCGTATCGGTGTTGTAACGAATTTTCCACCACCCGTCATCAGGTAGCGGAATCGGGGCACCCGTTGCGTCTCGGCCATAATTCTTTGGAACGGTCAATTCCAATGCGACCAGACGATCGTTGTACTTCGATGATCCATAGCGACTGCTCATGGCCCAAACCGGATAAAACACGCTATTGAAGGTTCCCGTTACCGGTGTAGTGCCTGACACGTCGAGGGTGTTGGTAACAAGCTTGGTACTCCAACCCTCGGCCCTGTCTTCGATCACGACGCCGTCAGATACTCGGCGCAGACCCGGATCCCAGGTGCGATAGCGGAAGTTGACTGGCACGGTTGAGCCAGGCGGAAGAATTTGAATGGATCGAGCACCTTCACCCGGATCCCATAGGAGGATACGAATACGTTTTCCTCGGTACTGTTCGGCCGGGGCCAATTTAGCCAAAAAGAAATCTGACGTTGAGCCAGCCTTATCGGCCAAAACGCTCATCGATTCGTCACCGGCGACACTCGGGCAGGTCGCGTCGTAACCCGGTTGCGCCGGAATCGTGGTGCACGGTGCCCACGTGGCACCAAGACGAGCTCGAAGGGCGAATGCGTTGTGACCGTATGCTTCCCACTCGTTCGTCTCGGTATGAACCTGAACTCGATACTTTCCGCCAGCGCTGCCCGCCGGAATCGTCATAAGCGGAGCCCATGCATTGGTTTCACCGGGGCACCCTGGAGCCCATTGGCATGTTCTGTATACATATGGCCCGCCAATCACCACGTCGTCAGATGAATCTTCCGGGGTGGCATCAGGACCGTAAATATTGAACGTCGTGGTGATTGCCGAGTACCACCATGCCCAGTGCTGAGAGTTTGCGACCGCTTTGCGATCAATCCGTGTATCAAGCGGATCATCGCCAATGTTTGGGCTGTACGACGGATCAAAGGCTTCAACAGTGATGGCTTGGGTGGTCTCGGGGGTAAGCGGACACGCTTGACCAACGGGGGCAGACGGGCACGGAACGTTGACTTCGTAAGCGTACCCAGCGTTGTCGTAGTCTTCGTTACGATATGCATTCGTAACATCGGGATGCCCGGGAGTGCCTTCATTGCAGGCGTACTCAAACGAACCGTTCCTTCGGCTTCCATCAGCGTTCGAAAGTAGCCGGTCACCATCTTCTTTCGCGGTGCAAAAGCCACTTACCGCTAGCCAAAAGCCTTGTGTTGACGTAGGACTGTCTGGCAGGTGGCCAGCGAGGCTTCCGGTTCCGATTGCGTTGAAAGCCGAACCCAACGAAATGTTATTGATGAACTCGGCCGAGGCCGACCGCGAAATCACGGGGGCCGATCGGAAGAGTTTGGTGAACACGCCGGTGGTGTTCGCGTCGGTCACCGTGACTCGAAGACGATTCGGAAAGCCGGGTTCTGGGCCAACCGTTGCGGTAATGCCGTTTTGACCATTGACAAGATTGTTCCGCTGCAAGCTTTGTGTCGCTAGTTCAATCTCTCGTGCCAAGGTCGGTCGGCCGGTTACCCCTGCCAAAGCTGCGGCATCGGTTGCTCGTTGAATCGCCGACGACCGCGAATACCAAAGGCCAACATCGGTCGCAAGACCTACGAAAAGCAATAGTACCGTCATGAGGAGTGCCGTTACGATGGCGACATAGCCCCGTTCGCTCATAGACCCTCGCCTAAGATACCCAGCGCGCCTATGATCGTTTCTCGTCACAATGCGCACCCGGGCTGAGGTGTTCATAGTCCACCGTCTTCTGTTGACGCCTCAACAGCGAACACCGTGGTGTATCTCAGCGTGATGGAAGGAATGATTCCGGTCAGGCTTTGGTGGTTGGTCGCTAGGTTGACACCGACGAGGTCAACCGGGCCGTTCATCCAATCAACTCGATCTATCGCTGGCCAGTTTTGGTCGGCTTGGGTTGAAGTTCCGTTCGAGAAGTCTTCTTCCGGGCGGGCAAAGTCCGCGCTTCGGTACACGTTGCAAACGTTCGACACGCCGGTTCCTCCCGACTCTGCCGAGGCCGTGCATGCGGCGGGTGGATCTTGTCGAACATCGGCAGCCTTGAACACAATGACGTAGCGAAGGTCGGCTACCGAAGCTCGAAGTCGTGATTTGACCTCCTGAAGCACGAGGAAATCCGAAACTTCGTTTGCGCCGCCAACACTCGCAATGCGAGCTGCTTCACGGCTTGCCCCGTGGACTGCGTTCCAGTTCAGAATGGCGGTTGAGGCCTCGACAATTCCGAAAATGAGCAGCAGGAAAAATGGGGTGACGATTGCAGCCTCGACAGCTGCGGCACCACGCTCGTTGCTCTGAGATGTCTTTGTTAAAACCCGCTCCATCAAAACCCACCACCAAGGGGAGGGGGCGGGGGTGGTGGAGGGGGTGGCGGGGGAGGAGGTGGAGGTGGCGTCGGTGGTCCGGGCGGCGGGGGTGGTGGTGGTGGTGGTGGAGGTGCCGGTGGCAGCGTCGTCGTCGGCGTGGGTGGTGGGGCAACGTAACGGCGAATACGGGTGATTGGGGTGGGGAGGGGGTCGAGTCGGAAGATTGCCTGATCCGACAGTGTCCGCGCTTTTCCGAAGAGGCCCGTGATCCATGAGTGTCGCACTTGCACCCAGACCCCGATGAAGCCCGCAGAAGTCGAATTTCTGACCCGATTGCAGGCGGGCCAGTAGGAAGCCAGTCCGGTTGTGCAATTGAAATCGGTGGCCGGCCGTGCGAGGTCGGCCGCCGTGTACACGTTGCATAGCCCGGCCTGAGCGGTTCCAGCGATACACGCAGTCGGCGGTGAAGGGTCAACCGGAGCGTTTCCTGACGGAACGCTGTAGACGACCACTCGAACGATGCTATTTCCCGATGACCGAAGCGAGCCGCCAAGTGCCTGCAGAATTCGGAAGTCATCATCTGGTCGATTCCCCAACACGCAACTTGGTGTCGCTTCGCTGCACGACAGCGCGCTGGCCCGACCGGCCATTCGGACACCCGTTTGCAACGATTGGCTTCGTTGAATGAGCACACCAAAATCGATGATTCCGGCGGTGATCGGAACAAGAAGAAGTGCCACAATCGCCATTTCGACCGCGACAGCTCCTGATTCGGTTCGACCGATCTTTTGTCGGCGAGATGTTCTGAATTTGGAAAATCTGGTCATGGTTTGGTCATGGCTTGTACGTTTGATTCTGGATCTGTGTTCACTCTGCGTGGCTGAACGTATTGAATCATCCCCGGTCCATAGGTAAAAAAGCTGAATCGAAGTTCAAAAAGGTGAGGTGAGCTGTGAAGAAGCATCGGCAGTTGCGAATCCGAACCTGAGCACCCTGATCCCAAACCCCCGACCCCAGACCTCGGTTGTCAGGTTGGGGCTCGTTTGTCACGTTGGGAAGGCTCCGAACCTGCCAACCGACACCCAACGTGACAACTGAGGGTTACCTGCGCTCAAGGACGAGTGATCCGGCAACCGTTCGAGCGGTCCACGGTGGGGCGGGCCAGGGTTGTGTTCGGCGCACGGCGATGGTGGCCGCTACCTCCGAAGCTATTGAGGCACGGTCGTAGAGGGTGCGTTTCGCGTCATAGCGCAAAATCCGTATGGGTTCACCGAGCAAATTGTCTCGTTGGCGATCTTGAGCAATCCGTTCGAGGTGATAGCCCTCGCCGTCGATTTCTATGCCCACATAGGATCTTAAGTCGAAAAGATCGGGAAAAAAGGTTCCGGTGCGGTCGGTAGAGTGATCAATCACAGACACTGTCGGTTGACGATGTAGATCACCAAAACCAACATTACGAAGTATCTGAAGCGCCCGGGTTTCAGCTGGGCTTCCCGTTGGTCGACAACCGTCGGGCCGCCGGGCCAGCACTGCTCGGAGGTGAGCGCCCTGTTGGTTTCGGCTTGTTCCATTTGAAGCCGCGTCGATGAGACCTGCGAGAAGCTGCTTGTTCCAATCAGTCGGAGTCTTAGGGTTTGTCGATCTCAGTGCTGACTCCACCGCCATCTCAAGTTCGTCGATAGTTGCGAAGCGTCCAAGGTCGAGGAGGGTTCGAACCACGGAAGTCGTCGGCCGGTCTCTCACGGTCACGATTTGATCGGATGAAAGGGTCGCCGACCGTACCGCTGGCTTCTTCCGGAACGCGGACCCTGGTCGAACCGTGAGATCGACATGGCCTGGCAGTTCGTACCCGTCGAAGCCGTGGAGATGGGCGGCGCACCGATGACTGAGTGCCGAACCAGAGCCGCCGCGAAGTAGATACGCATCGGCGGTTGCTAGCCAGCTATCGGATAATCGGTAAATACCCCGACTCGTGAAGTCGACGTATTCCTCTCGCCGGACCCGGGAAATCATGGCACTGGACGATCCAGTGGCGAGGAGGTGTTTGCGAGTGACAGCTTCCATGTGTATGAAAAGTAATGAAACTGAATGAAAAATACAACCCCAAATTTGCAGGGGTGAGGTCGGTTGTCATGTTGGAGTTCGATTGTCAGGTTGGGAAGGCTTCGAACCTGCCAACCGACACCCAACATGACAACCGAGACGGGGGAGACATGGGCCTGAGACGGGGGAGAAGGGCGCGAGATGGGAATGAGTTGGGGTGGGTCTCGTTCCTTCGAGGAAAAAGTGACTCGGGCGGACGGAACCGTCTGCGAGAATTGACGCCTTATGTCGACAGCATCTGGTTCTCATGCCGCCCGCCTTGACCGGGCTCGCGGCCTTCGCTCTGACTATTGCGGCGAATTGGGTCTACGTGACGTCAATCGTGAAGTGGTTCTGTGTGGCTGGGTCGCTCGGCGTCGTGAACATGGTGAGCACCTTGCGTTCGTTGACCTTCGAGACCGAACCGGAATCATCCAATGCGTCGTCGACGGTGCTGCCGACCTTCGCAACGAGTACGTGATTCGGGTAACCGGAACAGTGATGGCCCGATCAGATGACACGATCAACACTGACCTCACCACCGGTCACGTCGAGTTGAAGCAGTGCACCGTTGAAATCTTGAACATTGCCGAACCGCCGGTGTTCCCGATCGCTGATCGTGAGTCAGGTCCGTCGGTGGACGAAAACCTTCGCCTGAGACACCGCTATCTCGACCTTCGCCGCGACAAAATGCAGAAAAACCTGAAGACTCGGGCCAGGGTTAACACCGCAATTCGTACGGCCATGGACGCCCAAGGTTTCACCGAAGTTGAGACCCCGATGCTGATGCCCTCGACCCCGGAAGGTGCTCGCGAGTTTGTCGTGCCGTCTCGCCAGTCGCCGGGGTCGTTCTATGCGCTTCCACAAAGCCCGCAGTTGTTCAAACAACTCTTGATGGTTGCCGGTCTCGACCGTTACTATCAAATTGCACGTTGTATGCGCGATGAAGATCTGCGCGCTGATCGTCAATTTGAGTTCACACAACTTGATGCCGAGATGAGCTTCGTAACTCAAGAAGATGTGCTCGATTGTATTTCTGAAGCGGTTCTTGCTGCGGCTGAAGCGGTCACCGGTTCACGGCCAATGACGGTTATACCTCGTATGACCTGGACTGACGCTATGGAAACGTATGGTTCTGACAAGCCAGATGTGCGCTTTGAGATGAGGCTCGTAGAACTCACCGATGTGTTTGCGAACACCGAGGCAAAGGTGTTTCAAAGCCCATCGGTAAAGGGTCTACGACTGCCGGGTGGTGCGGAACTCACCCGTAACCGAATCGATCAACTCACTGACCTTGTCAAATCGTGGGGTGCCAAAGGCCTGGCATGGTTCAAGGTGAAAGAAGGTGGCGAAGTTGATGGCCCCGTAGCCAAATTTATGGGGGCTGACGAGCTTTCGGCTGTACTTGCCAAGATGCAGGCCGAACCGGGTGACCTGTTGTTTTTCCAAGCCGGAGACAAAGATCCTGTTCGAACGATTCTTGGCCAATTGCGTAACGAACTCGGGCGTCCGCCCGTGTACGAAGGTGGCCTGAACTTTTTGTGGATCGTTGACTTTCCGATGTTCCACGGAACCAAAGATGACGGAACCCCGGCCCCGGCCCATCACGCCTTCACTCACCCGCATGTTGACGATGTCGATATGCTCGAAACCGATCCGTTCGGTGTACGGGCCCAGGCATATGACCTCACACTGAACGGCTGGGAATTGGGTTCTGGGTCGATCCGAATTCACAAGCCTGATTTGCAGCAACGCATTTTTAACCTTCTCGGCATTTCGCCAGAGCAGGCTCAACAACGCTTCGGTTTCTTTTTAAACCCGTTCAAGTATGGTGCTCCTCCTCATGGCGGTTTTGCTTTCGGAATCGACCGGCTCGTCGCGATTTTGGCCGGTGAAGAGAACATTCGAGAAATCATTGCGTTCCCGAAAACGCAGAGCGGCCTTGACCCCATGACAAACGCACCGACGACTATCACTGATAAGCAGCTCAACGAATTGGGTTTACGAACCCTTCCTCCGAAAGCCTAAGTCGCATGGCTTACTCGCTTCCAAACGCTGGTGGCGAGCGGCTCGTCGCGCAGATGCAGTTCCTTATTGAGATTGATCGGTTGAAGACGATTTTGCGTCAGACACCGATTTCTGACGCTTCGCGACAGGAAAATACAGCCGAACATTCGTGGCATCTGGCGATGTGCGCGACGGTTCTGGTCGAGCATGCCAATGAACCGGTCGACGTGGCGCGTGTTATCGAACTGTTGTTGCTTCACGATCTCGTTGAGATTGATGCTGGCGACACGTTTGTGTACGCCGCCAATGATCCAGCAGTTGCCGCGGCTCAGGAACTAGCCGAAACCGCAGCAGCAGACCGAATTTTCGGGCTTCTCCCCAACGATCAGGCTGTATTACTGCGAGCTCGATGGAATGAGTTTGAAGCGAAACAAACCCCAGAATCTCGGTTTGCGAAGGCCATCGATCGGGTGCACCCGATGCTGTTAAACCTGGCGTCGGGTGGGGGTTCTTGGGCGGCACACGGAGTAACGGCGGACAAAACCCGTCGGCTTATCGACTCCACGATTCCCGGCGGCTCAACTGTGCTAGCCGACTACGCCCATGAAGTAGTTAACCTTGCCCTTGATCGCGGGATTCTGCTTCCGCCTGTCGAGTGAGTCGTTGAGTAACTATGTCCGATCTTTTCAGCGCAGCAGCAGCCGAACGAACAGCTCGACACGCCCCGCTAGCTGAACGGCTTCGACCCAAGTTCCTCGCTGAGGTTGTAGGTCAAGAACATCTACTTGATCCTGGGAAACCCCTGCGTCGTCTCATCGAAGCCGACCGGTTGTCGTCCGTAATTTTGTGGGGCCCACCTGGCACCGGGAAAACCACGCTCGCCGGATTGGTCGCGTCGGCCACATCAAAACAATTCATCCCTATGTCGGCAGTAACGGCCGGTGTAAAAGATGTTCGTGATGCCGTCGAACGAGCCAGGGAAGCCCAAAAACTTCAGCAGCGCGGCACCATCTTGTTCCTTGACGAGATACACCGGTTCAATCGAACCCAACAAGATGCCCTCCTGCCAAGCGTTGAAGACGGAACCCTGGTGCTTATCGGGGCGACCACCGAGAATCCGTCGTTCAGTGTTAACGGGCCGTTACTCAGCCGGTCAACAGTCTTTCGCCTGCGCCCACATACGCCTGACTCGTTGCGGGTGTTGTGTCGTCGAGCCTTGGAAGTCGAGAATGCTTCGATTGATGACGATGCTTTGGCACACTTGATTGCTCGTGCCGATGGCGATGGAAGGTCGTTGTTGCGATCGTTGGAAGTTGCGATTGCGATTGCTGACGATCCGCAGCGAGCCGAGCCCCGGCGGGTTGTACTGGAAGATGCGGAATCAGCCGTGGACGTTCGGGTACTTCATTACGGCGACGATGATCATTACGATATAGCAAGTGCACTTATCAAATCAATACGCGGTTCTGATGCTGATGCTTCGCTGTACTGGCTGGCCCGTATGCTTACCGCTGGCGAAGATGTTCGTTTCATCGCCCGTCGACTGTGTATAGCGGCCTCAGAAGATATTGGCCTGGCTGACCCGATGGCACTTGTTATCGCCGAAGCAGCTGCTCGGTGCGTTGAGCACATCGGAATGCCAGAGGCCCAGATCAATCTCGCTCAGGCAGTTGTTCATCTTGCCCTTGCTCCAAAGTCAAACGCCGTAGCCCAAGGCATTTGGGCAGCAATGGCCCTTGTTACGGAACGTTCTGTGTTGGAAGTGCCGACGCATCTTCGCGATAGCCACTACCAAGGTGCAAAAGCCCTTGGTCACGGTCAAGGCTATCGTTTGCCCCACGACAGCCCGAATGGTTGGGTGGATCAGCAATATCTTCCTTCCGAAATAGCCGATGTTCGTTTTTATCAGCCAACGAGCAACGGTCATGAGGGCCGGATTGCTGAACGCCTCAGAGCACACCGCGGCGAAGTTCAACCTGAAAGAGCAACACTATGACGACGCAAGCTTGGGTGCTGGTTGGTGTGTTGATGGTGATGTTCATTGTTATGTGCGTCGCCTTGATTCGAGTAGCCAGGCGCGTGCGGCAACTCGTGAGTCAAGTCGAGGGCCTCGCGTCTGAACTCGTTGAGTTACGTACGAGCGCTGAATCGTTTGCACCGCTGCTTGCCGATACGAGGTCGGCACTGCGAAAGTCCCAAAACGAACGACTGCGCGCAGATGATTTGATTCAAACGGCAACTTCATTAACGGGTCGAGTTGACTCGGCAACAAAGCTAGCCCTGTCTGTAGTGACCAACCCGATTGTGCGTATCTTGAGTACGTTTAGCGGCTTGCGTAGAGGCATCAACCAGTTCGTAAAGCGATCTGGCAGCCGTGAGGGCAACGTCGAACTACATCGTGGTAAACCTCGACGCGAGCTCACTTCGCGAGGTGGGCGGCGAGGCCGGTAAAACGGGCTACCGTACGAAGATGGAACTCGTTGAAATTCGAGACTTCGCTTCGAAATTGAGTGCTTGGGCGCATCTTGCGACCGTCGGCGCTGATGGTGAGCCTGACGTTGTTCCTATCCACCCGTGCTGGGAAAGCGAAATGCTGTGGGTGATGTGCGGTACCGATTCGGTGAAGGCGCGCAATGTTGCCCATGAGCCGCGAGTGGCCCTGCATTGGCAGGTTGATGCGGTGGGTGATGGTGTCGAGATTTGGGGTGTTGCGTCGCTTCATTCCGATGTCGAAACGAAGCGACGACTTTGGAATGATGTGTTTGATTACGATTTGAATGCTTTTGCTCCGGGTGGTCCTGAGAATTCGCCAGGAACTTGTTTTATGGCGGTAGCACCAAACCGCGCACTTCTTCTTCGTGCTTACGGTATGGGCGGGCGTGAAACCTGGCGAGCGGCTCAGGGATAATAGGCGTACTGATGTTCAAACGGGTCTTATGGTGGATGACTGGGGCTGTTATGGGTGTGGCTGGGTCGACGATTGCTCAGCGCAAAGTGAAACGTCAACTACGCGCGACTGCCGAACGGTTTACCCCTCCAGCCGTCGCCGATCGTGCTCGAAAGCGACTGAGGCGGTCAGCACTTAATCTGGTTGACGATGTTCGAGACGCGATTGACGATGGCCGAGATGCCGCCGCAGATCGCCAGGCCGAGCTGCGTGATCGTATTGGTGGGTCAGTCAAACAACTACGCGGAACCACGGATAGTTCGGTCATTGTCCAAGATCACCGAGCGTCCGTCACCGAGTTACACCCGGGGCATCCCTCAGGGTCACGGCAGTCGAACCCACGTCAATCGAGCCCACGTCAAGCGGGTTCGCGTGAGTCGATCTCCCGGCAGGCAACTGCTGATGAGGTTGGCGGAACAGTCAAAATCGGTTCGTTTGGAAACGATGCAACGGTCACCGCCAACGGACGAGCCTGGTTAGACCGCCTGCGCCGTCGGCCGTAGATCGCAGTGAATCTGCACTTCTGGCGCTCGAAACCATGAACGTTCGCCAAGACCACCACAGTGTGTTTGGGCCAACGGTGGTTGTCGAAGGTGTTGACCGTAGTCAGGCAACTGTCTCGTTGCACGGTGGTCACCTGATTTCGTGGGTTCCGAATGACGGCCGAGAACGACTGTTTCTGTCTTCTCGCGCCAATTCCATAGGGGCGATACGTGGCGGCGTCCCCGTCTGCTTTCCCCAATTCGCCGGGTTGGGTGAACTACCCAAGCATGGATACGCCCGAACGGCACGCTGGAGGCACCGCGACGGCGGAAGATTCGTGCTCGACGTGAACCCTTCGATGTGGCCCGGATGGGCTCATGCTTGCTCGATGCTTTTCGAAGTAACGCTTGGCCCGGCCACACTGACTTTGTCGCTGAGCATCGACAATGTTGGTCCGACGTCGTTGAGTTTTACCGGTGCTCTGCACACCTACCTTTACGTCACCGATGTTGAATCGGTCTCGATCGATGGTCTCGGCGGGGCACGCATTCATGAAAACGAACCTACCGTGCCCGGTGCAATTGTGTTTGATGGCGAAGTTGACTTGGCGCTGATCGATGTTTCGCGGCCTGCAATAGTTCGGGTCGTCGGCGAGGAACATTTCTTGGTTACCCAGACCGGGTTCGCTGACACGGTGGTTTGGAATGTTGGTGCCGAAAAAGCCATCACCATGGCTGACCTTGGCGCTGGCGAGTGGCGAAATTATGTGTGCGTAGAGGCTGCGGTGGTCGACGTTCCGATAACGGTTGAACCAGGTTCGCGGTGGGTTGGTACCCAAACTGTTATTGCCCTCGATGGCAGTAATTCAGGCGGTCGAAACGGATCATCCAGGTAAGTTCTTAAACATGCAACCTCTGCGACTTCGACCATTGATAACCAACGATGAACTTGAAGTACGAGCAGCGCAGGCCGAACTTGCCGGAAGCGACGGGTTCGATTTTGCGTTTCACCTCGACGACGAAACTAACTGGAACCTCTACATCGAAAGTCTTCGCAAGCAAAGTAGAGGGATCGACTTGGGCGAGGGTCGGGTACCAGCGACGTTCCTCGTGGCAGTACTCGGTGAAGTAATCGTCGGGAGAAGTTCGATTCGCCATGAACTCAACGATTTCCTTCTTGAGCGGGGCGGCCACATTGGTTACGCGGTTCGAACACCGTACCGACGCCAAGGTATTGCAACCGAGATTCTGAGACAAAGTTTGGTAATCGTTCGATCGCTCGGTGTCGACGAGGTGTTGGTGACATGCGACGACGAAAATGTTCCAAGCTGGAAAATCATCGAACACTGTGGCGGAACCCAAGACGTACCGTCGTATGAGTCAGACGGAACCAAAGTGCGCCGCTACTGGATACGCTGACCTCGTATGCGGAACCAAACTGAGCCTAAGGACCGTCAAAGAAGCATGGATACGAAAGTGGTTAACAACCGATTCAAGTTTCGGCAGCTCATGATGGTTATTTTTCTGCTGGGTGGCATTCTCGCCGGCGGATCGATGTCGCAGACGTTGGTACCCCAGGCATCGGCTTGCTCGATCACTTCGCCAACCCAAACTATTGAGTTTGTTGGTGTGGCCAAAACCCGTCGGCGGGTCAGCGAAATCGGTGAAAACACCACCTACAGGTGGACTTTCAAGGTTCGAAAGTCAACCAAAGGCTCAGATAGGGTAACCGCTCGTAAGGTCGGATCGGTGATTTCTCTTGATGTGATCGAACGCAATTTGTCGGCAACCGACCAAACGAATTGTTATGACATGGGGGTCATTGCAACCTTCAAGACTGGCCGAGCGTACAAGGTCGCAGCAGCGAAATGGCCTGACTCAGCGCGCTGGTCGGTCAACAACTACACAGGGGGCTTATCAAAAGTCTGACCGGTTGAACCGAACATGGCCGGTAGGCTGAGGACATCATGTCTGAATCGATGACCGCCAACCAACTACGTCGTGCTTGGACCGACTTTTTTGTCGCCCGTGGACACACCGCAGTGGCGTCGGGGTCGCTGATCCCTCATGACCCTACCGTGCTCTTCACCGTTGCTGGCATGGTGCCGTTCAAACCGTATTTCACTGGCGACGAGATCGCGCCGTACTCGCGGGCTGTCACGTCGCAAAAATGTGCACGAGCAGGCGGGAAACACAACGACCTTGACGATGTGGGCCGCACGGCACGGCACCTTGTCTTTTTTGAGATGCTCGGCAACTTCAGCTTCGGTGATTACTTCAAAAAGGATGCGATTCCGTTCGCATGGGATTTCACCACAAACGTGCTGGGATTTGACCCGAAGAAACTGTGGATCACCGTCCACGATTCTGACGATGAAGCCGAAGAAATGTGGCTCGACATCGCGAAGGTGCCAAAATCACGCATCCAGCGAATGGGCGACAAAGACAACTTTTGGCAAATGGGTGACACCGGCCCGTGCGGCCCGTGTTCTGAGATTTACTACGACCGCGGCCCGGCGTTTGGCCCAGAGGGTGGCCCCCTTAACCCGGCTGCCGATGCCCGGTATCTTGAATTCTGGAATCTGGTGTTCATGCAGTACAACCAGTCGGCCGACGGATCTCGCGAGCGTCTGCCTAAGCCGAGTATCGACACCGGGGCAGGGCTCGAACGAATCTTGTGCCTGCTGCAAGGCGTAGATGCGGTTTGGGATACCGACCTGATGCGTCCGTTGATTGATAAGGCGTCCTCACTAACTGGTTTTTCGTATGGTGGCTCGTATGAATCAGCCGATGATCTCAGCCTTCGAATCTTGGCCGAGCATGCCCGATCAGGAACCATGTTGGTTGCCGATGGTGTGTTTCCTTCGAACGAGGGCCGTGGCTACGTACTTCGACGTATTTTACGGCGCGCCATTAGGCACGCATATCGTCTGGGAACAGACAAATCGATTCTCCCTCAAATGGTGGCTACCGCAATCGACGTGATGGGTGATGCCTACCCAGACCTTCGAGAAAAGCAAGGTCGAATCGTAGACATTATTGAACGCGAAGAGGCCCGATTCCGCCAGACCCTGAAAACCGGTAGTTCGATACTTGACGATGAACTCGGCCGACTTTCTGGTGGTGCTTCGCTGCCGGGAAGCGTCGCATTCCAACTTCATGACACGTTTGGTTTTCCTCTTGAGCTCACGAAAGAAATTGCTGAAGAACGCTCACTTACTATCGATCAGACTGGTTTCGACGCCGAGATGCTTGCTCAACAAGAACGAGCTCGCTCGGCACGTAAAAACGCAAAAACCCCTGAAGCGTTGTCGGAAAAGTATCGCTCGATCGTCGAAGAAAGCGGCAAGTCAGTATTTGTGGGTTACGAAACGACCGACACAAACAAGGCAACGGTTCTTGGTGTTGTCGACACAGGTAGTGACGATGGTCTCGTGGAAATTTTCCTTGACGGTACCCCCTTCTATGCAGAGTCAGGTGGCCAAGTTGGTGACACCGGAACTATCACGACCCTCGATGGCGTGGCCGATATCGTCGACACAACGTACGCAATTCCTGGCTTAGTAAAACACTCAGCGCGCATCACACATGGCTCAATTGAAATAGGTTCGATTGCGACTGCCCAGGTAACGGTTGCGAATCGTGACGCAACCCGGCGAAACCATACAGCCACACACTTGCTTCATTGGGCGTTGCGCGAGGTACTTGGTGATCATGTTAAGCAGCAAGGCTCACTCGTTGGTCCCGATCGGTTGCGATTCGATTTCTTCCATTTCTCGGGGCTTACCCATGATGAGATAACCCGGATCGAAGATATGGTCAACGCTGTAGTGCTGACTGCCAAAGACGCACTGAACGAAGAGATGACCAAAGCCGAGGCGGAAGAGATGGGCGCAATTGCGTTCTTCGGCGACAAGTACGGTGACCGGGTCCGTATTCTGCAAGCCGGACCATCGCTAGAGTTCTGTGGCGGTACCCATGTGCGAAACCTTGGCGAAATAGGTGCCGTGAGCATTGTGAGCGAAGGTTCGATTGGCTCGAACGTGCGACGAATAGAAGCGACCACCGGCGCCCAAACAATCGCTCGTATGCGCGCTGATCAGAAGATGCTCGACGATGCTTCCGGCATCCTAAAAGTAAAGCCCGAAGAACTTACGGCCCGGATCGAAAGACTTCTGACTGAACGAAAAGAACTCGAGATGCAGATCGTTCAGTTTCGGAGAGCGGCTGCTGCCGGAGGAAGTGCTGATTTGGCAGCATCAGCAATTAACGGGGTCGTCGTCAGTCGTGTCGATGGTATGAGTCGTGACGACCTCAAAGATCTCGCAGTAGCTGTGAGAGATCAACCGGGCATCCGGGGTGTGGTTCTCATCGGCGAAGCTGACGGGGGAGGTGTAGCGGTAGCAAGCGCCGTCACCGCCGAGTCGGGCCTACACGCAAGCAACATTATTGCCGACGCAAACAAAACGCTCGGAGGTGGCGGAGGAAAGGCGGCCGACCTGGCCGTGGCTGGCGGGCGTCACGTAGAGCACATCGATACCGCCCTCAACCAGGTCAGAGCGGCGGTTGGCTTGTGAATAGCCCGACCGCTCGGCCCGGTCGCGTGGTTGCCCTCGATTTCGGAACCAAACGAATCGGGATTGCGACAAGTGACCTCACCCAAACGTTAGCGACGCCGTATCAGGTGCAAATTCGTACGAAGAGTCGTGTCGAAGACCATCGATTGATTGCAAAAGTCGTGGAAGAGTTCGAAGCGGTGAGAGTCGTTGTTGGGTTACCGGTAGGCCTCAACGGCAAAGAAGGCGCGGCGGCAAAACTCATTCGAGATGAAGTGCTGCAACTCGAACGTACGCTGACGATTCCGATTGAACTGTTTGATGAACGATTTACGACGACAGCGGCCCATACGACGTTGATGAATCAAAATATGCGCGCACAAGATCGCCGACATGTCGTCGACAAGGTAGCTGCTGCGGTGCTACTTCGAGCATGGCTTGATGCCCAGCCAAAACCCCAGACACCAGCAACCGACGATCTTCTGGAAGAATCAGCCTTGTGAGTGGCACAACCCAACCCCCGACCGGCGATGACTGGGATGATCTTGACCAAGACTGGGGCGACTGGACCGACGACTATTCGGTGCCTTCGGTAGACCAAGCTTCGGCCACCAAACGCAGGGAAGATGCTCGACGAAACGCCGAGCACGAAGACCCCGAACTCGACGAACGCTTCGATCGAGCCATGGCACACGGGGTAGATGAAACCTCTTCGGGTAGTGGCGACCACATAGCTCGGCCCGTGCGACGAGGCCGAGGTTGCGTGACAAGTTTGATTGTGCTGGCCATGATTGCGGCATTGTTGCTGTTTGCGATTCGTTGGGTGCAGCACCAGATCGACCCGGCGGGCCCCCCTGGTGCAACGATTGAAGTGAGCGTGCCATCGGGAACGAGTGGTAGTGGCCTCGGGAAAATTCTTGAACGCGAAGGCGTTATTGCCAACTCGAATGCGTGGCGTGTGTGGTCGCAGGTCAATAAGGTCGGAAAATTTCAAGCCGGACGATACGAGTTTCAACAGGCATCCTCGTTCGACGAAGTGGTAGCTGTGTTGGCCAAAGACCCTGTGGTTCCTCAAGAACAACAGGTCACTATTCCGCCGGGTTTCCGGTTGACGCAGATTGCCGATCGAGTCGGGGCACTCCCAGGTAGAAGTGCGGCTCAGTTTCTCGAAGTTGCTCGATCGAAGACGGTTAAAAGCGCACTTCTTCCAATCGAATCAGCCAACAACCTTGAAGGTTTCGTGGTGGCGGAAACCTTGAACTTTGGTCTCGATGACGACGAAACCGATGTGCTCGTGAAGTTGGTCGACGAGTTTGACCGAACCGCCAGGAAAACCGGTTTGATGTCGGCAAAAGAGAAAGTTGGTTACACACCCTATGAGGTGCTCATCGTTGCTTCGTTGATTGAACGTGAAGCTAAGTTCGCCGATGAACGAGGAAAAGTAGCCAGGGTTATCTATAACCGTTTGAAAGGTGAGACGCGCCTGCAACTAGACGCAACCACGGTGTATGACCTAGGTGGTGGGCAACCCACAGCGGCCGACATTAAGAAGGATGCGCCGTATAACACGTACACGCGACTAGGCCTACCACCAACACCAATCTGCACCCCATCGGTCGAGTCGATCGAGGCCGCACTGAATCCGACTGTTGGCGATTGGCGCTACTACGTGGTGACTGAAACCGATGGTCGTAGTTCGTTCGCCAACACCTTTGAAGAGCACAAGCAGAATATCCGTAAGGGCAAAAAGAACGGTGCGCTGTAGCAGTGACCGATGTCCGGTTTCCATCAGCGGCAACTAAACTTTGTGCAGTGATTGGTGATCCGGTTCGGCATTCTCTGTCGCCCATTGTTCACAACGCCGCCTTCGCTGCCTTGGGTCTTGACTGGATGTATGTCGCCCTTCGTGTTGCTGAGGGAAACGCGTCTGCCGCCCTTGAAGGTATGCGTACCTTCGCTATCGAAGGTTTGTCGATTACGATGCCTCACAAGGAAGGCATCTTCGATTCGGTTGATCGAGTAACGGACCGCGCCGAGAGGTTGAAAGCCTGTAATACAGTTTTCCGGGACGGCAGCGACCTCGTCGGTGATTCGACTGATGGCGACGGATTTGTTCGTTCACTTATCGATATCGACATTGAGGTGAGCCAGAGTCACTTCGTGGTCGTAGGCGCTGGCGGTGCCGGACGTTCGGTTGTTGCAGCACTGAACCTGGCTGGTGCAGCTTCGATAACTATTGTCAATCGTGACCAAAAGAAGGGCAATATCGCCCTGGGGTTGGCTGGGTTGGCCGCAAAACTTGCGGTGTCCGATGATGAAGTTCGTGCCGCACTTGCAACGGCGACTGTTGCTGTCAACGCAACAAGTCTCGGAATGCGCAGCGATGACGCGTTGCCTCTTAACCCTGACGACTTGCGAGCCGATCAAACAATCATCGATCTGATCTACCACCCCGCACAAACACCGTTGCTTCAGCAAGCCGCACGCATCGGCTGTCGAACAGCGAATGGCGTTTCGATGTTGCTACACCAAGCGACTTTGCAGTGTGAACTTTGGACGGGAATGGATGCACCGATTGAAGTTATGCGGGCGGCGCTCAGCGACGAACTGGCCCGCCGGGCGCAAGTTGAACCTTCATGAGCGCGTTAGCTGCGGTTGTGGGCGGGCTTGCAGGGGTTGCGTTTGCTCCGTTGTCGTCACTGTTGGTAGACCGACCACCGCTACGAAATGCGGAGGTTGAGCCACTCAGCCTGCCCTTCCGATGTAGGAGTTGTCGACTACCCGTCACGTTTGCACAAGCGATTCCGGTCGTTTCTTTTGTTGCGAGTCGAGGGTCTTGTCGGTCGTGTTCCAAAGCGATCCCGAAACGCGAACTCGTCAACGACCTTCTCTGCCTAGCGGTCGGGGCCTTCACCGGCTACCGGGTGGGCCTTGTTGCTGCCCTTCCTGCGATGCTCTTGATTGCACTGGTACTTGTTCCGGTGTCGTTGGTTGACCTAGAACTTCGTAAGATTGCTACAAAGCTGGTGTACCCAGCGGCAGTGATTGCGGCGCTCCTGTTCTTTGCGGCAACCCTTGTCAACGGCCAGTGGCACCAACTGTTGCGTACCCTCCTCGGAGGTCTCGGTGCATCGGCATTTCTTTGGATACTGCATTTCGTTGTGCCAGGTGGAATGGGCGATGGTGATGCCCGACTTATGGTGCTGCTCGGCCTCGGGTTGGGTTGGGTTGGGTGGCTGGAGTTGCTGTACGGAATCGTCGCAGGCTTTTTGATCGGCTCAGTTATCGGCATTGGATACGGCATCTACACGAAACGGTACCTAAAGGAACAGCTTCCGTTTGGCCCATGGCTAGGGCTTGGAGCAATGATTATGATTTGGCTGCGCGCATAGCAGTGAGTGCCTAGCAGCGCGCGCTCAATCGTAGCGGCAATCAACCGCAACTGCCAGGGCCGAACAGATTTGGTTCATTCGAAAGTCGCTGACTCGCCCGATTCGTTCTATGAAGACACGAACAGAAACACTTTCGACCGAGTCGAGGTTTAACAGGTCGCTACTGTTCGGTGTTGGTCAAACGCCGCAACGCGATTAGGGGCGCACACTTCGCCGATGACAATCGTTGCTGGCGACGACACGTTGAGCGAGCCAAGCTCACTCAACGATGCTCGCACCACACGTTCACGGTTTGTCCATGCGGCTTCGATTACAGCGATGGGGGTAGTGCCGCACAGGCCACCAAGGATGAGCTCGTCCGCGATTTCGCCCCGTCGTTCAATGCCCATCAACACAACGATAGTTCCGCCGACTTGGGCCAGGGCCGTCCAATCAACCGGGTCACTTTCGCTGGCTCTGTGGCCGGTAACGACGGTAACCGCAGCAGAAACCCCACGCTGAGTTACGGCGATTCCGGCAGCCGCAGGCGCGGAAAGTGCCGATGAGACACCCGGGGTTATGGTCCATTCAATACCGTGGTCTGTGAGTACCGCAGCCTCTTCGCTGCCGCGGCCAAACAGATACGGGTCGCCGCCCTTGAGCCGAATTACCGAGTTATGGCGGCGCCCGAGGTCAACGAGTAAGGCATTGATCGTCGCTTGCGTCGCTGATGCTCCTCCAACTTTGCCTACGTCTATCCGTTTGACGTGGGCTGGAATAAGCGCCAGCACTGTTGCGTCGACGAGGCGATCATGGACTACAACATCGCACGTCTGCAACAAACGAAGTGCGCGTAGCGTCAGAAGCTCAGCGTCTCCTGGGCCGGCGCCAACGAGATGCACCGTCATTGGGTTCTGCCAGCGCCGCTCAGAATCTCAAAACGGGGCGGTTCGCCGACAGCAGTACGCGCACAGAAATCACCAAACGATTCCCCGGCATCGCAGTCAGCTACCCACTTACCAATCACCGGCGAAAGTACAAGTGCCAGATCGTTGAGTTTGACGCCTTCCGCCAATCGGCGTGTGAGACGGGTTCCGAACGCTGAGCCCCCAACATGAACGTCGTAAGCAGTTTTGGTTCTGCCGACGAGTCCAATTTCTGAGGTGTACGGGCGGGCACAACCATTCGGGCATCCGGTCATGCGGACAACAACATCGGGGTTCGCTATACCGTGTTCGGCGAACGCTGCGGCGACGAGTGTCAGTGTTTTAGGCAACACTCGTTCAGCCTCGCCGAGCGCTTGGCCACAAGTTGGAAGCGCTGGGCAAGCCATCGCGTTTCGAACAAGGTGGCTGAGCTCAACTGCCTCGACAATACCATGTGTGCTTAGTAATTCGGCGAGGGCAGCCCGATCAGCATCGGCAATATCGGTAAGTAAAAGGTTTTGTTGAGCTGTGATTCTTACATTCAGACCGAAGCGCCCAATTGCTTCCCGAAGAGCGGTGCGCAACGTGTGGCCAGGCGCATCAACCACTTTTCCTGACTCGACGTGCAGGCCAAGCACACTGGTTCCATCGTTTCGATCGTGCCAGCCAAGATGGTCGTGCGCGTCAGTCCAATCGGGAATCACGAGCGCTGAGTGCAGAATCGCACTGGCGTCAATGGTTGTCAGGCGTTCTAAAACCGAAGCACGAAACGCATCAATACCAATGGTGTCGATCACGTATTTGAGGCGGGCACGTTTGCGATCTTCACGATTGCCAAGGTCACGAAAGGCCACAATGACAGCCTCGGCAACTGCAGCCATGTCAGCGACTCGAACCCAACCCAACGGTTCTGCCAACCGCGGATAGGTATCTTCTGGGCGGGCATGGGCGGCCCCAAGACCACCACCAACAAGAACGGTAAAACCTTCACCAAGTTCGGGGTGAGTTACCGGAACGAGCCCAAGATCGTTCGCGTACACATCGATGCAGTTATCACCTGGCCACGCAATCCCCATTTTGAACTTGCGTGGTAGATAGGAGGCCCCATAGAACGACTGCTCAGGTTCACACGACTCGGGAGATGCCGTTGCAGTGTGCTCTCCGTCCATCCACACGTCGTAGTAAGCCGACGTTGTCGGGCGAAAGCGTGTAGCCAATGTCGAAGCAAATCGTTGCAGTTGTTCTTCTCGACGATCAGCAAACGGGGCAGGGCAACACTGCACGTTACGTGTCACGTCGCCACACGCAGCAAGCGTTGTAACTAGCCGAGCGTTAAGTGCACTGATCAAAGGGGAAAGACCCCGCTTATTGACGAAGTGATACTGAACACCCTGACGACTCGTGAGTCGCAGTTTTCCATCAGCAAATTCGTCGGCGACTTCGTCGAGTCGTAACCACTGATCGCCCGTCAACACGCCTGCCGGTACAGACGCTCGAATCATGTAACTGTGAGCGACGCCGATACCGGCCTGGGTTCGGGCCCGCCGCACATCGCGATCATCCTGGGCGTAGATTCCGTGAAATTTGATCAGTACCTGACCACCCTCGGAAAAGACTTCGGTCTCATCACTGAGACTGGCTGCCAGGTCGCCCCGTAAGTAGTCGCTCTCGAGTTTGATGCCTTCCACATCTGCCATGTGGAAATCGTACACGGTATACCCGACTAGTTCTATCGGGAATAGGGATTAAATGCGGCGGTCAATGTGATGGAGTGTGACATGCACATCTCTGCCCGAGCCGATTACGCGCTTCGAACCTGCGTGATCTTGGCAGCTGAGGCCAAGCAGGCCACTGCATCAGCACAGGGTTCGGCCCGGCCGTTACCCGCTGAAGTCATTGCCCTTCGAGCCGATCTTCCGACGAAGTTTCTGGAAACAGTGATCGTGAAATTGCGGCAGGCCGGAATCGTTCACTCTCACCGCGGCGCAGGTGGAGGCTGTCAACTTGCTCGGCCCGCCGAAGACATTTCTCTGCTCGATGTAGTGACGGCCGTAGATGGGCCCGTAATGTCTGTGAGGGGTCTTAATCCGAGCGAACTGAGCTACGACGACCATGCCCCGGGTCTTGCCGCCGCCTACATCGAGGTCAACAACCTGTTGCTTGATCACTTCGGTTCTCTGACGATTGCGTCGCTGTTGACGGCTGTAACCGAGTTGCCCAAGTAACCTGAGCGATGAAATGTTGCGCTTCCTTACTGCTGGTGAATCCCATGGACAGGCCTTAACCGTTATTCTTGAAGGGGTTCCGGCTGGGCTCGCCCTCACGCTTGACGATCTACAAACCGAACTTTCTCGTCGGCGACTCGGTTATGGGCGCGGGCCCCGGCAGCGCTTTGAGCAAGACGACGTCTCGATTATTGGTGGTGTGCGCCACGGATTCACCCTGGGTTCACCAATCAGTATTCATATCGCAAACACTGAATGGCCAAAATGGCAGGAAGAAATGAGCGCGGCACCCGGGGCAACGACGAAGGCGCTGACCCAACCACGTCCCGGTCACGCCGACTTGACAGGAATGCAAAAGTACGGCTTTGACGACGCCCGAAATGTGCTCGAACGGGCCAGCGCACGCGAAACTGCGGCCCGAGTGGCAGCAGGAGCGGTTGCGAAGGTGTTACTTCGTACGCTCGGTACCGAAGTCATTAGCCACGTAATCCAGATGGGTTCGGCTCGTTCGGTTTCAATGCTGCGCCCGATTCCAACTGATTTGAACAAAGTCGACGAATCGCCGGTTCGCTGTTTTAGCGAAACGGCTGAAGCCGAAATGATTGCCGAAATCAAATCGTGCGCGAAAGATGGCGACTCGCTGGGCGGCATCATCGAGGTACTCGGCTACGGGGTGCCGGTTGGTCTTGGAAGCTATGTGCACTGGGATCGCAAACTTGATTCCATGTTGGCCCAGGCACTGATGAGTATTCAAGCGGTAAAGGGTGTTGAAATCGGTGACGGCTTCGAAGTTGCTGGTCGGCGAGGAAGCACTGCCCATGACCCCATCGTTTGGGACGCAACCGAAAACAGATATCGACGAGAAACAACGCTGGCCGGAGGAACCGAAGGCGGTATGTCGACCGGCGAACTCTTAGTTGCACGGTTGGCGATGAAACCCTTGGCCACGCTCAATCGCCCCACCCTTCCTACCGTCGACATGGCGACCAAAGAGTCAACGGTGAGCTTCAAGGAACGAACCGATGTGACAGCGGTACCGGCAATGGGGGTCATCGCCGAGACAATGGTTGCGCTTGTCTTAGCCAACGAGGCGCTACGTAAATTCGGTGGCGACTCGATTTCGGAATTCGTTCGAAATCACGACGGCTCGGTCCGCGCGTTGGCAGCCTATGACGCCCAGACCTCGGGTCACGCAACAGGCTGATTCCCATGGCTGATCATCGCCATATCGCTCTCATTGGAATGATGGCCGTAGGTAAGACGACGGTTGGTCGCTTGCTGGCTGACACGCTCGATCGCCAATTCGTCGATAACGACGCAAGCCTCGTCGAGAGTGAAGGAGCGAGCATCGCGGAGATATTCGAGCGACACGGAGAAACGTATTTCAGGGCCCTTGAGCAACAAAGAATCGCGGAACTTCTGGCCCAGCCAGAACCGATCGTATTTTCCCTTGGGGGAGGCGCAGTCGTTGCAGAGGCCAATCGAACGCTTCTAAAAGCAGCGTCTTTTGTGGTGTGGCTCCGCGCTGACCCCAAAACGCTTTTGGCCCGCATCGGGGACGCGTCGACTCGGCCCCTGTTGGCCGTAGACCCAGGCGGTGCCCTACGACGACTCGATGAAGAACGACGCGAGCTATACGCGCAGACGGCTCACTACGCCATCGAGGTCGATCGGCGAACAGCACGATGGGTTGCCGCAGCGATTGCGCGTCGCGTGCGCTCGTAACTCACCAGGACGATGCGTCAAAACACCGAATCAACCCTGATCGCACCAAGCCACAGGCCCGGGTACCGGTAACGTGTGACCTATGAAGCATGTTGAGGTGTCGTTAGGGGGCGGGCGGTCATACCTGGTGCACGTCGGCGAGAACATATTGGGAACGCTTCCAGACATCATCAACACGTGTGTGCCGAATGCGAAACGGGCGGCAATTGTCACCCAGGCCACTCTTGCCTCGGTGCTCGCCGACCCGGTTGTAGACACCGGGATCGAGCAGCGAACCTTCCTTATTGGTGACGGCGAGCAATACAAGCGGGTGGCAACCGTTGAATCGCTCTGCCAGTCGTTTTCTGAATGGGGAATGACCCGCAACGATGTGGTGGTGGCCGTTGGCGGCGGCATCGTGACCGATGTTGGCGGCTTCGCAGCAGCGTGCTTTCTGCGGGGTATCTCAGTTATTTACGTGTCAACCACGTTGCTTGGCATGATCGACGCAGCGGTCGGAGGAAAAACGGGGGTCAACCTTGAAACAGGAAAGAACCTGTTCGGTGCATTTTGGCAACCATCAGCTGTGCTCTGCGACGTTGGTTTGCTGGCCACGATGCCGCCCCGTGAGTTGGCATGCGGTCTTGGCGAAATGGCCAAATACCACTTCTTGGGTGTTCGAAACCTTGACGCTGCATCAATGGTCGATCGTGTTGTTTCGTGCGTCGCTCATAAGGCAGCGGTTGTTGTTGCCGATGAACGTGAGGCTGGGATACGGGCAACATTGAATTACGGGCACACCCTCGCCCACGCCCTTGAAATCGCAGGCGAACACGAACTTCGCCACGGTGAAGCGGTGGCTATCGGTCTTATCTTTGCCGCTGAACTCGCCCGAATCCTTGGAAGAATTGATGATGACCGGGTGGCAGAACATCGCCAGGTTGTCGCAGCGTACGGTCTCTCTAGTGACCTTCCGCCCCGAGGCAACCGCGATGAACTCATCGCGCTTATGGAGCGCGACAAAAAGGCTGTGGACGGTTTGACCTTCGTACTTGATGGCCCGAACGGGGTAGAGGTCGTTACCGGCGTTACCCCCGAGGCAATCAATGCAGCGTTCGATGCGATGAGCAGTCTTGCGGCCGCGCATCGGGAGGTAATCACATGAGCACGATTGTTCTGCTTCTTAGCGGTCCAAACCTCAATTTGTTAGGGAGCCGAGAACCACATATTTATGGAACCGCAACCCTCGCTGACCATGTCGCTCGGGCAACACAAATCGCCGAGCAACACAACGCAATCGTTGAACATGTCCAGTCGAACCGGGAAGGCGATCTCGTCGATGAAGTGCATCGTGCCCGTGGGCGATGTGCAGCCATCATCGTGAACGCCGGGGCGATGACCCACTATTCGTGGGCACTGCACGACGCGCTTTCGGCATTCGATGGCGTGAAAGTCGAACTGCATCTTTCGAACACCTATGCCCGCGACACTTGGCGACACCACAGTGTGATCGCACCGGTTGTGCACGGTTCGATTCAAGGATTTGGTGGGCATGGTTACGACTTAGCTATCAACGCAGCGCTTGCGCTCATCGCCGACCGCCACGCCTAGGTAAGTGCCGCTGCTAGCCTGAAACGGCCCCAGAGCGACTCGCGCTTGAGGTTTCCGCCCCCTTTCAGGAGCAAGCTCATGCCTCCCGTGTCCACAACTGACTTCCGTAATGGCATCACCGTCGATATCCCAGAGGGTTTGATGCAGATCATTGATTTCCAGCATGTGAAGCCAGGCAAGGGAGGGGCTTTCGTTCGGACGAAAATGCGAAACGTTCGAACCGGTGCAGTGATTGAACGTACCTACAACGCAGGCGAAAAGATGGAACAGGCGATCATTGACAATCGTGACATGCAGTTTCTCTACAAGGCCGGCGCAGACTACGTGTTTATGGATTCGACCACGTTCGAACAACTCGAAATTACGGTGGCGCAACTCGGCGAAGCGGTCGACTACCTCAAGGAAAACGATAGCGCAATGGTTCGGTTCTACGGCGACGAAATTGTGGGTTTAGAGCTACCGACAGCCGTTGAACTTGAAATCAAAGAGTGTGAGCCCGGTATTCAGGGTGATCGTGTATCTGGTGCAAAGAAGCCAGCAACGCTTGAAACAGGCAAGATCATTCAGGTACCTCTGTTCGTTAACCAGGGCGAGCGGGTCAAGGTTGATACGCGTACCGGTGACTACATCACCCGCGTATGAGAGGCAACAAAGCCCCGTTGCCCGACAGGCAGTCTGGGATTCCGGTTGCCCGGCACGGTGCCCGAGAACGGGCTCTCGAGCTTTTGTACGAAGTTCAAGCCAAGACATCGACGATTGACGACGTGCTTGCCGCGCTCCCGCTCTTACCCGACACGTACACGCTTGATCTCGTCCGTGGGGTGAGTAACCATCAGGAGGCGCACGACGGGTTGCTGTCTGAATTCGTTAAGGGCGGCTGGACGCTTGAGCGGATGCCAACACTAGATTTGTTGATTCTTCGCCTCGGGGTCGAAGAACTTGTTCATCAGCCGCAAGTACCAATGGCGGTCATCCTTGATGAAGCAGTTCAGTTAGCGAAAGCCTTCTCGACCGACGATTCAAGCCGATTCGTCAACGGAATGTTGGCTGCGATCGCCCGTAAAGTGCGAAGCAATGCCAGCGTTCAGGCTGCAGGCAACGAAATCTATTCGCCGAGCGCAGAGCCGGTTGCAGTGGTGTCAGATGGCGGCGATTTGACTGCTGTTCCCCAACGGGTGCTGCCGATCGGTGTGGCGCTTGACGATGAACGGGTTGCCTCGCTCGACGAGTAGCCTCGCCAGCCCAAAAGCCGAGCGGCCCAGCAACCTAAAAGGGTTGAACCTGGCCTCAAGTTGAACCACTGATATTCCGAAGAACCTTGGGTATGTACCAGCAGCCCAAAGAATCTGAGGATTTCTTCAATGCTTCGTAATCGATCGTTCCGCATGAAAATGCTGGCTGTCACCCTGGCTCCACTTCTGGTGCTGACAGTATTTGCCGCACTTCTTGTTCGCCCTCGTGTTGCAGCCACCCAAGCTGCATCAGACAACCAGCGCGCTGCGCAGTTCTCTCAGCTTGCAGCCAACATGGTTGCCGGTTTGCAAGAAGAACGCGATTACTCGGCTTGGTGGTTGGTCAACCAGAACAAGGTGCTCAAACGCGACCTTGACTCGGTTCGAGCCGAATCTGATCTACGTCAAAAGGAGCTCTCAGCCTACGGAAGTAACGTTCCAACCCGCCTGAAATCAGCGAATTCCGAAGCCATACGGGCAGTGACCGATTTGAAGTCGGTTCGAAAGTCAGTCGACGCAGGAACCCTCAGCCCGGCACGGGTCAGCGCCGCTTACAGCCAACGAATCGCAACCCTGTTGCAGTTCGGTCGAGCCCTTGCAGCCGAAAGCTCAACGGTAGAAACAAGTCGCGACGCAACGGCTCTTTCGGACCTCATTGAAGCCCGAAACCAACTTTCATTGCTTCGTGGCGAAGTAGTTGCCAAGCTTGAAGCAGGCGAACTTGGTGCCGGCGACATTCCTTCGCTTATGTCGATTGAAGAAGGAATGAAGGCAGGGCTCGGTCGCTACCGCCTCTCGGTAACACCCGCTGAAGCAAAGCGTTTGTCCGATGCCGTCGCTGCCCCTCGTGTCGCCGTGAGCACGAAAACGTTGGACGGCATTTTGGGAAACCTGTTGACGAACACCCCCAATACGGTCACCGCCCAAAAGTGGTGGGACGACCAAGAGCCAATGCTGAACGAACTGAATCGCTTTACGGCTCAGCGCTTTACGGCCTACCAAACCAAATCAGCCAAGCTCGAAAAGGATGCTCGAAGCCAGGCGTTGGTTTTCTCCTTAGCGGCGCTCGGCGCAATTCTGTTTGCCGGTTTAATCGCACTCGGATTCGCCCGAACGATTACTCGTCGGCTGTCGTCGCTTACCCAGCAGGCTCACATTATTGCCACAGAGCGTCTCCCCGAAGTATTGAATGCCCTCCGTAACCCAACAGCGGAAGCGGTAGCTGGTGCGCTTCCGACGGTGCAGTCTGACTCTGAGGATGAACTCGGTCAGATGGCCGATTCGTTCAATAAGGTGTTGCACACTTCGGTAAAAACGTCGCTGGAGCATTCGCAGCAACGGTCGCAAACCGTTACTAATATGCTCGTCAACCTCGGTCGCCGTAACCAGTCGCTCATCGACCGTCAGCTCAAGATTATGGATCGCCTTGAGGCGAAAGAAGAAGATCCAGACACACTTGAAGCACTGTACGAGGTCGACCATTTAGTCACCCGTATGCGACGAAACGCCGAGAACCTGCTGGTTCTTTCTGGCCAAAAACAGGCTCGAACTTGGGCCAAGCCTGTGACCCTATTTGACGTGCTTCGAAGTGCTGCTTCCGAGGTTTCTGATCTCAACCGGGCTGTCATTGGCGATGTGTCGGGCGAACTCATTATGAGTGGTCCGTTCGCCGTCGACGTGTCTCACTTACTTGCTGAACTTGTCGAAAACGCAACTCGGTACTCGCCCAAAACAACCTCCGTGCATCTCGATGTGACCGAGAGTGCCGAATCGATCGTCGTTCGAATTGTCGATGCTGGTGTTGGTATGAGTGCAGATGAACGGGCTACCGCGAATGAGCGCCTGGCTCATCCACCTGAAATCGACGAACTTGCGACCGACCGAGTTGGCTTCCAAGTGGTTGGCCGTCTCGGACGAAAGCTCAACGCAACGGTCACGATTGAGGCGAATGACAATGGCGGAGTCGCTTCCATTGTCAGTCTGCCGCGAGCGCTCTTTGAAGATCAAAAGAAGGAAGCTCGCCCAACTTCGTTCAGTGCATCGATGCCAACCGCACCGGTTCGTGAGCCGTCGAGTGACGCAGCCGCGGTAACTGCTTCGCAACGACCGGGTATGAAGTCGAATTCGGGCACGGATCGAGGCTCAGCATCTGTCGGGTCGCAGAAGGTCGGCCTTCGTTCGGCCGATGCTCCGGGTAACACGACTTCTTTTGATGACAGGTTGTCGAAGTCGTCGCCTGTGGCACCTGTTAGTCGCCCGGTCGAGCCGCTACTTCCTCAACGTGGTGGAAAGCCGGTAACAGCTGGAGTCGACCGCTCGTCCCCCGTGCCACTCGGCCCACCTCCGGGAGTCACTGCAAGGTTGACGTCACCTGCCGCTGCCGCTGCCGCTGCTGCGGTTGCTCCAGTTGTGGTTGCGCCTTCTGTGGTTGCGCCTTCTGTTGTTGCGCCGCTTGCAGTTCGTCCTACGGCCCCTGTTTCGGAAGTGTCAGCTGTTCGACTATCGCCAGCTGAAGCGGTTCTCTTAGACGTTGAACGGCTGCTCGGTTCCGGACAGTCGTCCGCCGAAGCGACATCCGCTGTGGCGCCCGTTGCACCTGTAGCGCCAGTTGCACCGATGGCACCGATTGTGTCCGAAGCCGCGAGCGCGCCACCCCGCCTTGAGGTTCCCACACCCCCGGCAATTCCGGTTTCGGATTTGCCGTCTCGAACGAACCGGGTTGCCAGCGAGGTGCAACGAGAAGGTTTCGGTCGACTTCCTGAAGCGCCGGTGGCGGCACCGTCGACTCGTTCTACGTCAACGTTCTCAGCATTTCAGTCGGCAAAACAGCGGGTGTCGGAAACACTGATCGCCGCGAACCTGGAATCGATGCCGGAGACTGCGGTTGCGTACGTCGAACCAATCGCCGCTGAACCAATTGTCACTGCTGAATCAATTGTCGCCGAGAGAGCGTCGACGTTCCATGTTGCGAATGCCGTCGACCGGGCGCTTGATGAGCACGAAGCCCTCCAAAAGGGAGCCGTTGCGTTAGCCGTCGAAATCGAAACCGCGCCTGCGCCGCAGCTTACAGAGCATGGTTTGATTCAACGGCGACCCGGAGCAGTCATGTCAGCCAATGCGCAAGCAGCAGATGCTGGTGCTTTCAAACGCCTCGATAACGACGCAGCCGATGTTGTTCCCGCAAGTAGCCGTTTCGCAGCCCTTTCTCGCCTGCAGCGCGGTGTCAACAATGCGCGAGAGCCGCAGTCAACCGAAAACCAGTCCGACCCTTCAGCCAACCCAACAAACGGAGATCTCACATGAACACCCAAGCGATGAGCGCGGAAGCGCGCAATACCAACTGGCTCATCGAAGATTTTGTCGATCGTATCGAGGGTGTCGTTGACGCCGTTGTGGTTTCGTCTGACGGTCTACTGATGTCAATGTCCGAAGGAATTGGGCGAGCTGGTGGAGACCAACTCGCTGCCGTTGCTTCTGGTCTCACGAGCCTCACACAAGGTGCGGCCCGCTGTTTCGGTGGCGGCAACGTAGAGCAGGTGATCGTTGAACTTGCTGGCGGCTACATGTTGTTTATGTCGGTCAGCGACGGGTCGTCACTTGCCGTACTGGCAACAAAAGACTCCGACGTTGGTGTCGTTGGTTACGAAATGCAAATGTTATGTGTACGTATGGGCAGTGTCCTCACCCCCGCACTCATTACAGAACTGCAGATGAGCTTGTCGAGAGTCTGATGTCTGAAGAGCGATTCGTCAGGCAATTCGCCATCGTTGGTAAACGGGCCCGAAGTAACGCCGCGGATTTCCCCTTAGACACGCTTGTTCAAGCGGTTCAAGGTGACCTGCTCGCCAACGGTCAACCGTCAAGTCCGAGAGACCACGCCGGTCTTCGGTTCGAACACCTCAGCCTCCTCAAACTTTGCAACACTCCCTTGTCTATTGCCGAAATTGGCGCTCACCTTAAAGTGCATCTTGGCGTAGCCAGGGTGTTGGTTGGCGACGTTCTCGACCGCGGACTTGTAGCACTCAGCGATACAACTACCAGCAACGATCCTCTCGATGTTGACTCTTTAGAAAGGCTTCTCGATGACCTCAAGGCTCTCTGAACCAAGCAGTAGAAGTGGTTCCACGCTTGGCGTGAAGCCACTAAAGATCGTCGTAGCTGGTGGTTTTGCAGCAGGCAAGACGACGTTCGTCGACGCGATCTCTGAAATCACGCCGCTCACCACCGAAGCTGCCATGACGGGCCTTTCTATCGGTGTCGATAACGCTGGTGATGTATCGACCAAAACCACGACAACGGTTGCGATGGACTTCGGTCGAATCACGCTGTCGGAATCTTCGATGCTGTACCTGTTCGGCACGCCCGGCCAGGATCGTTTCTGGTTTATGTGGGATGAAATTACTAAGGGTGCAGTTGGTGCGGTTGTCTTGATGGATACCCGTCGCCTTGACCAGTCCTTCGGGGCAATCGACTATTTTGAAGAGCGCGGCGTTCCATATATCGTGGCCCTGAATACGTTCGATGGTCGCCTTGCCCATGATCCCGATGCTGTTCGCTCGGCGTTGGCGATCGGTCCGCAGATTCCGATCGTTGTACTTGACGCTCGTGACCGCCAAAGTGTGAAGACTGCCTTGGTGAAACTTGTCGAGTTTGCGATCATGAGGCGCAGAACGGCCTAACTCGTCCCGTGTAGCTTGCCTATACTTTCCCTATTCGTAAAACGAGTCCGGTGAGGCTCGAACGGAAAGGGAACTATGGAACGCAGCGACGCTGCCGATCGGGCAACCTATCTGCGCACTGAATTTGGCTCGCATCAAGTGATGGGAGCTGACGATGTTCAGCGTGCAGTGCGTCGCATCGCTCATGAAGTGATTGAACGAAACCATGGGCTAATAGACGTAGTCGTACTGGGTCTGGCAAATGGTGGCATTTGGCTGGCGCAGGCGTTGCAAGGCGCATTACAGACGGTGGAACCAGAGACAGTCGTGCCGCTCGGAATCCTTGACGTAAGTTTTCATCGCGATGACATTGGCATTCGGTCGGTAAGACCGGCGGTAGTTTCGAGTATCCCTGTCGACCTCACCGGCCGAGTCGTTGTGTTGGTTGATGACGTGTTATTTACCGGTCGAACGGTACGCGCCGCACTCGACACCCTCGCTGGTTTCGGACGACCCCGAATGGTTCAACTCGCGGTCATGGTTGACCGTGGTCACCGCGAACTTCCTCTGCGCGCTGATTTTGTTGGCAAAAATCTTCCGACAGCGCTTGACGAATTAGTTTCGGCAACCGCTGAGGGCGTTGTCATTTCAAAACCGGTGTTGTCATGAAGCACCTGTTGTCGGTCGCTGACCTTGGACGCGAGGGGCTTGAAGAACTATTGGCGCTTACTGACTCGTTTGTAGAAGTTTCTACCCGTAGGGTGCCGAAGGTGCCAGCCCTGCAAGGTAAAACGATGGTTTCACTTTTCTACGAAGACTCGACTCGAACTCGCCTTTCTTTCGAAACGGCGGCTCGTCGGTTATCCGCGGATGTGATGACTTTTAGCGTGTCGTCTTCGTCGGTCAACAAAGGCGAAAGTTTGCGTGACACCGTAGAGACCATCGAAGCCATGGGCATCGATGCCTTGGTGATTCGCCACAAATCTGCTGGTGTACCTCGCCAAATTTCTGATTGGACCCAGGCTTGCGTTATCAACGCAGGTGATGGCTGGCACGAACACCCCACCCAAGCGCTACTTGATTGCTACACCATACGTGCACATAAGGGTCGTCTTGACGGGTTACGTATCGCCATCGTTGGCGACGTAAAACACTCTCGTGTAGCGCGGTCGAACGTACTGGCTTTTGCTGCTTTAGGAGCAGAAGTCATATTGGTTGCGCCCCCCACGTTGCTTCCTCCTTCGCTTACTGATTGGCCGGTAACGGTTGAAGGAGACCTGGACGATCTGATTTCTACGGTTGACGTGGTGTACGTACTTCGTATGCAACTCGAACGACAAGAGCAAGCCTTGGTGCCGTCGCTACGCGAATACACGAGGTTCTTTGGGTTGACTGACGAACGAGCACGGAGGCTAGGTTCCACGGCATTGGTCATGCATCCGGGCCCCATGAATCGGGGGGTTGAAATCGGAGCGACCGTACCGGATTTACCAAATGCGGTGATAACACAACAGGTTGGTCATGGTGTGGCAGTTCGGATGGCCGTGCTGTTTTCGTTACTTGCTGGTTAATGAACGTGAATGTTCTGAGCCCGGCTTTGCACAACGAAACGTTCGAATTCCGGTCCGGGTAGCGGCTTGCTAAAAAAATAACCCTGAGCAATATCGATTCCTCGTTCTGCCACTTTTTCAAAGGCTTCAAGGGTCTCGACGCCTTCGGCAACGATACTGAGACCAAGTGTTCGGCCAAGTTCAACGGTTGCACTCAGTATTGCCTCCGCTCGATTGTCGGTGTCGAGGCTGGCCAAAAAGCTTCGATCGATTTTTAACTCGTCGATGGGAAGTTTCAGTAGTTGTGACATCGACGAATAGCCAACGCCAAAGTCATCGATAGAGATACGAACCCCGAGTTCACGTAACGACACCAGCGTACGTTCCGCTCGAACAGCGTCACTTGAGAGCGCGGTCTCGGTGATTTCTAACGTCAACAGGTAGGGGGCAACTTCGTGGGAATGGAGCACCGAACGGACAAACGATGCAAGACCATCGTCGACTAAATCTTTCGCCGAGATATTGACGCTCAGGCGCAACTCGCCTGCGGTATCGGTCATGCTTGCTAGGTATCCAATCGAGATATCCAAAACGGCACGGGTTATCCCCGGAATCAAACCAACTCGCTCGGCAATCGGAATGAATGCGTCTGGCGCAAGACGTCCGCGGGTTGGGTGGTTCCAACGAATGAGAGCTTCCATTCCGACAACGTTTTTAGTCCGCACATCAATCGTTGGTTGATAGTGCATCTCAAACGACCTCTGTTCAATGGCGGTTCTCATCTCTTCAATCAGTGCCAACCCATCACGGTTGTGCGGGTCGAATTCCGCTTCGTACCACGACGTACCCAACTGGTTCTTTTTGGCATCGTACATAGCCACATCGGCGGCACGAAGTAACTCTAGGCGTGTCGTTCCGTGGGCTGGGAATTGCGCAATGCCAGTACTCGCGTCCACCCGAACCGGTATCCCGTCAAGAATGATCGGTCGTTCGAGTGCTGTTTGAATGAACGCGAAAGCTGACGACTGTTTGATTGAGTGACCCGAAAGGATCACACCAAACTCGTCACCACCGAGGCGAGCTACGAGGCCCCCGAACGGAACAGCTTCTGCGAAACGTTGCCCAACTATTTGCAACAGGTAGTCCCCAGCCTGGTGGCCGAGTGAATCATTGATTTCTTTAAAGCCGTTCAGATCGATGACGGCAACACACAGCGACCTGGCGTCAGTGAGAAGTTGTCGATCAAGTTCCTCAGCAAATCCGCGGCGGTTTGTCAAGCTCGTGAGATCATCGGTGCGTGCTTGTCGAAAGGCATCGTTCGCTAGTCGTAATTCACGTACTGTAAGCGCCACCCTCAGCAGGGCAACTGCAACAGCGGCTATTGCTAACCATGCGGCAAGTCTCGGAACCCTGGAATACAGTGCGAATGCAATGACGGCAAGAGATGCTGTTGCGGCAAGCGTCGGCAGCGAGGCGGCCCCAGGTGAAAGGTTCGCCTTCGAATGGTGGTTGGGTTGGTGTTCGGTAACTTGGTGCGTTGCCCACGGGGCCAAACCGAAAACCGCAATTCCGATGAGCCAACCCAAGTCAACCGCTGATGCTGGCAGGTAGGTGTCGGTAGCAAGTTGATTGAGAAACACAATGTCGGAGACTGCGAACGCTAAAGCTGCCAACATGAAGAGCCCGGATGACCAACTCGGCCGAAACCGAGCGGGGGCAAGGCCTGCGACAACTACCACGATGAATACAAGATCGACCATCGGGTAGGTCAACCCAGCCAGCACCGATAACGAACTTCCATCTTGGGCCAGGATCGCACCAAAACCGAGAGCGACGGCAATGGCCCCAGCACTGAGGCCAATTATTAAACCGTCGAGCCTCACAGATTTTGAGGCGTCGCCGTTTCGACGTTGCGTAATCTGAACAAGCGCGATTGCGAACGCCAAATACGACAAGGCGAAGAACGCATCGGGCCATCCCGGAAACGGAACAACTTTTAGGTTTTGATCGTGGTAGGTGAACAGCAGGTTGCCGAGGGTATTAAGGCCGATCCCAACGCTAACGAGTGACCACGGTAAACGGGCTGAGCGTTCAACGAACGACCTGATTCCAACCGGAATCATGGGGAGCGTCGTTGCAATGTGAAAAAGCCACCCATCCCACAAGGTGAGGTACCCGCTCGCCGGCCGCGCAATTACGACCATCGAAATCGCATAGCCAATATTGGTGATGAGAACGAGCACGATCGAGAGGCGAAGCATCCGTTCAAGACGTGGAGACCCTGGCACGCGTAGCTGAGACAGAATCGTCTCCAGTTGCATACGGAAACCTTCGGCAGCGCAAGGTAGCGGGTTAAGCAAATACTTGGGTTCTGGGCTGGTTCCGAGTTGCTTGATAGAGCTAACTTCTAAATCGAACCCGAGCTAGAGGTGCACAAGAAATGTCAACGTTCGATCTTGTTGTTCGAAACGCTTTGTTGGTCGACGGCACCGGTGCCGACCGCCGGTCGGCCGATATCGCCGTGAGCGACGGAATTTTGGTCGAAGTTGGCGAAGTCGTCGGAACCAGCCATCGCGAAATCGATGCTGACGGGCACTTGGTGACACCTGGTTTTGTTGACATTCACACCCACTACGACGGGCAGGCGACCTGGGACCAGCACCTTGCGCCGTCGAGTTGGCATGGAGTTACAACAGTCGTGATGGGAAACTGCGGCGTCGGGTTCGCCCCGGTTAGCCCTGAGAATCGCGAACGGCTCATCCAACTCATGGAGGGGGTTGAAGATATACCAGGAACTGCATTGCACGAGGGCCTCACATGGGAGTGGGAATCATTTGCCGAGTATCTCGACTTTCTCGATTGCCGACCTCGCGATATTGACCTTGGAGCCCAACTTCCCCACGGCCCGGTTCGCCTCCATGTGATGGGTGAACGTGGGGCAACGCAGCAACCTGCAACCGCGGACGACATTTCGCGAATGGCTGACCTCGCCCGTGAAGCCATGGAGGCAGGAGCACTCGGTTTCACGACTTCACGCACACTCAATCATCGAAGCAGCCTCGGTGAGCCAACCCCATCCTTGAGGGCCGAGGCTGACGAACTTGTTGGCATCGCCCAAGGGATGGCTGCCGCCGGACGATATGGAATGGGGGTATTGCAGGTCGTCAGTGACCTTATCGATATTGACAGCGAACTTCATCTGTTTCATCGCATGGCAGCCGAGTCTGGTCGCCCTATTTCGGTGTCGGTAGCACAAGGCATTCAACGACCCGATGATTGGCGAGCGGCGCTCGACTATTTCTCTGCGGCAACAGCGAACGGTGTCACGATGAAGGGCCAGGTTGGCACCCGGGCCGTCGGGCTGCTTCTCGGGTTAGAAACCACATTGAACCCGTTCATGTACTCAGCCGCGTATCAAGAAATCGCTGGTTTGCCCCTCGGGCAGCGAGTGGCTCGGATGAATCGACAGGAAGTTCGCGAAGCCGTAATCGCTCAGATGACCATCGATCGCAACGGGGTACTTGGTTCGCGGGCAATCCACGCATTTGGCAGCATGTTTCGTTTGGGTGACCCGCCAAACTACGAGCCCTCACCTCATGACTCGGTTGCGGCAACCGCAACACGGCAGGGTCGAAGTCCGGCTGATGTTGCTTACGACTGGCTACTCGAATTTCACGGTAAGGCGTTGTTGTACCTCCCGACGTTGAATTGGGCTGCTGGTAACCTCGATGTCGTTGGTGAAATGTTGCAACACCCGGCATCGATACCTGGGCTGAGCGATGGAGGAGCCCATGTCGGCACCATCTGCGATGTGAGCTTTCCGACTACGTTGTTGCAATGGTGGGGACGTGATCGACCCAATGGGCGCATACCAATCGAAACCCTCGTTGCCAAGCAATCACGAATGACAGCGGCTGCTGTCGGCTTATTCGATCGGGGCGTGTTGGCCCCCGGCTACCGTGCTGACTTCAACATTATTGACGTTGCTGCGCTTCGGCTGCACGCGCCCAAGGTTGCGTACGACTTGCCTGCTCAAGGTCGACGATTGTTACAACGAGCGGATGGTTACTGTCATACGTTTGTTAAAGGTGTTGAGATTATGGCGAACGGTGAATCAACGGGTCTCACACCAGGACGCCTCATCCGCGGCGCTCAGCCGGTTCCGTATTGATCGCTGCCTAGAGGGCAGGAAGGCCGAAACGGGTGGGGTTTTGCTGGCCCCACCGTAAGAGATCAGCCTCGGCGTTGCGCTCGTTTTTGATCCACGGGTTGAGCACCTGGTCGAGGTCTGGGTTCACGAAGTACGCCATACTTATTCGTATCGGCACATAGCTATGCGCACGTACCTGATGGGCCATTGGTGCAATAGCGTCACCGGTCAAAAGTGCACCGCACTCACCCGGAAAACAGATGAGTCGGTTGGGGGTTGGTAGTACAGGTGTCCAATGGTCGCTTGGGCTGTTGACTTCGAGGCCGTCGGCATCGGCCAAGAGGAAGGTTACAAGATGACCATCTTCGTGTGGGTCTTGAATGAATGGGCGTTTGGCTACAGAGGGCCGCGAGAAGTTGAGCTGTAGCCATGACTCTGAACCCGTTCGAACACTCGGCACCGCTGCGGACACCCCGAGTGTTTCGGCTAACCGATCCAGAGTTTCAGTAGCGACCACATCGAGGGCCCGTTGGGCGGTTCGGCAATGATCGAGAAGCGTGCTCGCCCACGAGTCGGTCACCTGATCATCAGCTGATCGGTAACAAAAGGTTTCGTTGAGATCTGGGCGATCTGGGTGCTGCGAGTACTCGATACCGACCGATCGCCAACCAGTCATGGTTGATTTCGCGGCAACCAACGCTTTTTCTTCGGGCGACGATGCGAAGAAATGGTGGGCTTCAGCCAACAGCGAGGTCAACGCAGCGGCTGTATCAGCTGACGTTTCAATCCATTCAACACAGTCTGGCCCAGCGAACATCGAAGCGACACCAGCCTTCAGCATGTTCATTCTCTTATCTTCCCAGACAAAACCGAGCACAATGATCTTTTGAACCGCATTTTTGGGTGTGAAACCGGTTCAGTGCGCGGTTTTGGCGAAGTGTTGTCTGTCGCTTGCTAGGTTTAAACCTCGACCGTGAAGCGGGTCCTGTGAGGCCCGCACGGACGAGGAGCTACCCCCATGTCGACCGAAATGAGTAAGCCGCTGCTGATACGTGGCGCAACCGTCGTGAGCGGGTCAGCGACCGTTCAATCAGACCTGTTAGTGATTGATGGCAACATCGCTGAAATGTCGAATTCGATCGATGCGCCAGTCGGAACCGTCGTGATCGACGCCTCAGGATGCGTGGTTGGCCCGGGGCTGGTTGATTTGCATACCCATCTGCGCGAACCGGGCAACGAGGCAGCTGAAACGATCGAGACCGGCTCACGTGCTGCGGCGATTGGTGGCTACACGGCCATTCTTGCGATGCCGAATACCAACCCCGCCATTGATTCGGTTGCTGTGGTTCGCCAAGTGCGAGAACTCGGTGAGAAGGCTGCCCTGGTTGACGTTCATGTAGCCGCAGCCATCACGATGGGGCGCCTCGGCCAACAGCTGGCACCTATGGCCGAGTTAGCCGCAGAAGGCATACGAATCTTTACTGATGACGGCACCGGCGTTCAAGACAACCGATTGATGCGTCGGGCACTCGAATACGCATCAACACTCGGGGTCACGTTGGCCCAGCATTGCGAAGACTCGTCGTTGGCCGAAGGTGGCGTCATGCACGAGGGGGTGTGGTCGTCAAAGCTTGGCCTGCCGGGCCAGCCCAGTGAGGCTGAGGAAGTGATGGTCGCACGCGACATCGCGTTATGTCGACGAACGGGGTCGCCGGTACATTTCCTTCACCTGTCGACTGCCGGTTCCGTTGAACTTGTGCGCGAGGCAAAGGCTGAGGGCCTTCGCGTAAGCGCCGAAGCAGCGCCGCATCACTTCACATTGACAGATGCGGCACTTGCGAACTACGACACCGTGTTCAAGGTTCACCCACCGTTGCGGGCCCAATCCGACGTCGATGCCGTCAAAGTTGGCTTGGCTGACGGAACCATCGACGCGATAGCAACCGATCACGCACCTCATACGCCGGAAACGAAAGAACGGGCCATGCTCGATGCGCCGCCAGGAATGCTCGGCTTAGAAACCGCCCTGGCTTTAGCGATAACCGAGTTGAAACTTCCGGTTGAGAGGGTCTTTCAATTGCTCTCTTCCCGTCCGGCAGCCATCGCCCAAATCACGGAATTGCAGGGTCTCATTGCGGTTGGCCGCCGAGCAAACATTTGCATTGTCGATCCGTTTGAAGTTTGGTCGGTTGATGCTGGGGCGTTGGCCTCGAAGTCTCGCAACACCCCGTATGTCGGACGTACGCTTACGGGTCGAGTTCGACACACCATCCGTCACGGGGTTGTCATTGTTCAGAACGGAATCGCCCAACGATGAAATACCTGTACGACCCGAAAACAGCAAAGTTGGCGAAGTACCCTGCCATGTTGTTGGTACTTATTGGTGCGGCCCGTCAGCGACCGTTACTCATGATGTCGGGCTTGATGTTGGCCATGATGGCTTTGGGCTGGGCGTTTGTGCTGACCAGGCGAGTCGACCGTAATTCTGAAAGTGACAACTCGTGATGAACTCGATTACCCCTGCGCTGTTGGTGTTGGCCGACGGAGAAACCTTTGAGGGCGAAGCCATTGGTCACCAGCCAACCAACGGGATCGCATCGGGGGAAGTGGTATTCAATACGGTGATGTCGGGCTACCAAGAGGTCATCACCGATCCTTCGTACGCCGGTCAGATCATTACGTTTACGTATCCACACATAGGAAACTACGGTGTGACCGCTGTCGATGACGAGTACCGCCGACCGTTTTGTCGCGGAGTCGTCGTACGCGAGTTGGCTCGTCGTAGGTCGAATTGGCGTTCATCTGCTGGCCTCGATGAACAACTTGTTCGTTGGGGAATCTCTGGTATTGCTGGTATCGATACGCGTCGCCTCACTCGCCACATCAGAGACGTCGGGGCAATGCCTGGTGCATTTGGAACCGCATCGCATGAGGAGTTGGCTGCAGCGGTAAACGTTGAACCGGGAACGACCGGTGTTGATTTGGTGCGCGAAGTAAGCATTACCTCTTCATACGCAGTCGCAGGGCCGAGCCCTGATGCTTGGAATGTGGTTGCGTTCGACTACGGAATCAAAACGACAATTTTGCGGCACCTTTCCCGTATCGCCAACGTGACGGTGGTTCCGGGTACAGCAACGGCTGACGAGGTCATGGCGATGTCGCCGGACGGGGTATTTCTTTCGAATGGTCCGGGTGACCCTCAAGTGTGTGACTATGCCGTGAAAGAGATCCGTGCACTTATGAATCTTGAAATACCGATTTTCGGTATTTGCCTTGGCCATCAGTTGCTCGCTTCGACGGCTGGTGCCACCACGTTCAAAATGCCGTTTGGGCATCATGGCGGTAACCATCCGGTCAAAGACCTGCGCACAAACCGGGTAATGATCACTAGTCAAAATCACAACTTTTGCGTTGACCACACGACATTGAAGGTGGCCGCCGAAGTGACGCACCTAAACCTCAACGACGGCACCCTTGAAGGCCTGGTGTACACCGATCTTCCTATGTTTAGTGTTCAGCATCATCCTGAAGCTGGCCCTGGCCCGCATGAGAGCGCAACGTTGTTCGATGATTTTGCTGCGTTACTCAAAAAGGTTCACGGAAGGGTGGGTATTTAAGGTGCCGAAGCGCACAGATATACAAACGATTCTGGTGATTGGCTCTGGCCCCATTGTTATTGGTCAGGCTTGCGAGTTCGACTATTCGGGTACTCAGGCTTGTCGAGTTTTGAAGGAAGAGGGTTACCGAGTAATCCTCGTGAACTCGAACCCTGCGACTATCATGACTGACCCTAACTTCGCTTATCGAACCTACATTGAGCCTCTCGATGTAGATGTTGTTGCTGCAATCATTGAACGTGAACGGCCCGACGCGTTGCTTCCAACTCTCGGTGGCCAAACCGCCCTGAACTTAGGCATGGCACTCAGCGAATCTGGGGTGTTAGAGCGATTTGGTGTCGAAATGATTGGGGCGAACGCCGTCGCCATCGAAACTGCTGAAAATCGCGAGCGGTTCAAAGAAGCGATGGCCGAGATCGGGCTAGCAACGCCAATTTCGGGTTTTGCGCACGAACTTGATCAGGCAGTGAAAGTAGCTACCGAGATTGGTTACCCGATCATCATTCGCCCGTCGTACATCCTTGGTGGGCTTGGCACCGGTATTGCGCACAATGAACAAGAACTACGCGAGCTTGCGGTAACCGGGCTTGCCGCTTCACCAACTTCTGAAATTTTGGTTGAGCAGTCGATTGCTGGCTGGAAAGAATTTGAACTCGAGGTGATGCGCGACCGAGCCGACAACTGCGTCATCGTATGTTCGATCGAGAACGTTGACCCCATGGGCGTGCACACCGGTGACTCGATCACGGTCGCGCCGATACAAACCCTCAGCGATGTCGAGTACCAGTATCTGCGTGACATGACCTTCAAAGTCATTCGTCGGATAGGTGTTGAAACCGGTGGGTCGAATGTGCAGTTTGCGATAAATCCGGTTGATGGTGAAGTGGTCGTGATCGAAATGAACCCGCGCGTCTCACGGTCCTCAGCGCTCGCCTCGAAAGCTACCGGGTTTCCGATTGCAAAAATTGCTGCACGGCTAGCTGTCGGCTACACCCTTGATGAAATCGAAAACGACATCACGAAACAAACCCTGGCTTGCTTCGAGCCGTCGATTGACTATGTCGTGACAAAGATTCCGCGGTGGGCGTTCGAAAAACTTCCGGGCGCCGAACCAATTCTCGGTACACGGATGCAGTCGGTCGGTGAGGTGATGGCCATCGGTCGAACCTTCACCGAGTCGTTGCAAAAGGCCATGCGTTCGCTTGAACAAGGACGTTACGGGCTGAACTGCGACCCTACCGAACAAGAGTATGCGTCGATCGAAACCGCCGATTTGGTGGCTCGCACGTTTCAAGGAACCCCCGAGCGCCTCTGGTGGGTCGCTGAAGCGCTCAAACGTGGTGTGAGTATCGAAGAACTGCATGACGTCAACCGAATCGACCCATGGTTTCTTGATCAGATGCTCATGATCATCGAGGAACGTGAAGTTCTCGGCCATACTGGTTTCGCCGGAATGGACCGTGTTTCGTGGCGTCGAGCGAAGCGACTCGGGTATTCCGATGCTCAGCTCGCATACCTTTGGGGTCAGTCTGAGGCCGAGGTTCGTGCGGCGCGTTTGGCCGCTGGAGTTCGAGCCACCTTTAAAACAGTTGATACGTGTGCTGCCGAATTTGATGCACAAACCCCCTATCACTACTCAACATACGAAGACACCGACGAGGTACATCCAAGCTCGAAGCCGAAGGTCGCAATTCTTGGAAGTGGGCCGAACCGAATTGGGCAGGGTATCGAGTTTGATTACTGCTGCGTGCATGCTTCGTACACGTTGCGTGACGCTGGTTACGAAACAATCATGATCAATTGCAATCCGGAAACCGTGTCGACTGACTACGACACCTCTGACCGGTTGTATTTCGAACCGCTCACCTTTGAAGATGTGATGAACGTTCTCGAAGCTGAAAAGCCGATGGCTGTCATAGTCTCGCTCGGCGGGCAAACCCCGTTGAAGTTAGCTGGGCAGCTACAGGCCGCCGGTATCCCAATTGCTGGAACCAGCCCAGAGTCGATCGACCTCGCGGAAGACCGCGACCGTTGGAATGCTCTGTGTGTTGAGTTAGGAATTGACCAGCCGCCCGGAGGAACCGCAACAACTGCCGACGGTGCCGCGGCTATTGCTGACGTTCACGGTTACCCCGTGCTGGTACGACCCTCGTATGTGCTCGGCGGGCGAGCTATGCAAATTGTTCAAGACGAAGCAGACCTTCGCCGTGCAATGGCTGAACTTGCTGCCGATGGCTCGCTTGGGCGCGAAGGAGGGCTGTCTGCCGACCGACCCGTGTTGGTCGATCGTTTCCTTTCTGATGCGATTGAGGTAGATGTCGACGCCATCCGCGACACAACCGGCGAGACGATCATCGGCGGAATTATGGAGCACGTCGAAATGGCTGGGGTACATTCCGGCGATTCAGCGTGCGCGATTCCTCCTCAATCGCTCAGCCCGCTGATGATCAGTACACTGAGTGAAATTGTTAAACGCATAGCAACCCGTCTCGAAGTAGTCGGTTTGATCAACGTGCAGTTCGCAGTTAAAGACGGGGTGGCGTTTGTTTTGGAAGCAAACCCCCGTGCCTCGCGAACGGTTCCGTTTGTTGCCAAAGCGACCGGAGTACCTCTTGCGATGGTTGCGAGTCGGGTCATGCTTGGTGCCTCGCTTTCATCGCTTCGAGACGAGGGTTTACTTCGACCGGCGGCGACGGGTACCCACGTTGCAGTGAAAGAAGCCGTTCTGCCGTTCAATCGGTTTCCATCGGTCGACCCGGTACTCACACCCGAAATGCGTTCAACCGGTGAGGTGATGGGCATCGACGCTACGTTTGGTATTGCGTATGCGAAAAGCCAGTTGGCTGCATCGACCCGGGTTCCGTTAGAGGGCACCGTATTCATCTCGTTGGCCGATCGTGACAAAGCCGGGGCAGTGAGTGCTGCGAAAGCCTTTGTCGCCGCGGGAATCGAATTGGCCGCAACGGCTGGTACCGCATCGTTTCTTCGATCGCACGGGGTCGAGGTAGCGATAGAGGTGGCGAAATTGACCGATGTTGTGTCGGGGTTGGTCAAGGGCCGAACCGCGATCGACCTGATCAACGAAGGCAAGATCGCATTCGTGATCAACACGCCCCGGGTTGGTCGAGGCGATCAAACTGACGGTGCCGAAATTCGTCGGGCAGCAACAATCGCGAAAATTCCGGTGCTCACCACGGTGGCTGCCGCGGCAGCGGCCGGTATGGGGGTTGCTGAAATGACGGCCGGGGGAGTGCACCGGGCCTTCGCAGTCAAATCGCTACAAGAACATCTTGGGTTGGTGTGACCGGCATCGGGGCGGCCTCGCGTGGTGGGCTGATTGGTCGTCTCCGACACGCAATTCCGTTGGGTCGCGGGGCTCAGGCGAACGTTGACCTTTCGGTTTCCGTTGGGTCAGTAAGACTGCCGAACCCGGTAATGACTGCGGCTGGTACCGCCGGGTACGGGGCAGAGCTTGCCCCGTACGGGGTCGAGACACTTGGCGCAGTAGTGGTGAAATCAATTTCGGTCATGCCGTGGGATGGCAATGCAGCACCACGTGTACATATGATTGATGCCGGAATGATCAACTCGGTCGGGTTACAAAACGGCGGCATCGATCATTGGTTGGCTCACGATCTTCCTACGTTACGTGCACTTAAGGTTCCCGTGGTGTTGAGTATTTGGGGGTTTTCTTTAGAGCAATACCGTGATGTGGCGGCAAAGGTAGAAGGTGTTGAAGGAATTGCTGCCGTCGAAGTCAACGTCAGTTGCCCGAACGTCGAAGATCGCCGATACATGTTTGGGCACTCCTGCGAAGGAACCTCAGCGGTCATTGGTGCCGTGAAACGAGCGCTGGGTGATTCGGGCCCACCGGTGTGGGCCAAGCTCAGCCCGAACGTTACCGACATCACCTCGATCGCCGGCGCGGCTATCGATGCCGGCGCAGACGCACTTACCTTGACAAATACGGTGATGGGTTTGGTCATCAATATCGAAAACCGAAAACCAGCCCTTGGTAACGGGGGAGGCGGTATGAGCGGGCCTGCCATTCGTCCGGTCGCCGTGAGAGCCGTCTTTGATTGCCGCAAGGCATTCCCCGCGATCCCAATCGTGGGGGTCGGGGGCATCACCCGAGGTGAACATGCGGTCGAGTTTTTGATGGCCGGAGCGAACGCAGTTCAGGTGGGTACTGCCACCTTTTACGACCCGGGTGCCGGGCCTAGAATCGTCAAGGAACTAGCAACATGGTGTGCCCTGCATAGTGAAACACCGGCAAGTTTGAGCGGGGCGCTTCACTGTTGACACCTCAACCAACCCGCAACTAGCTGACGACAGTTGCGCCCGGTACCTCTGCCAAAATGCCTTTGAGTGCCTGCGCGGCACCAAGTAGCGCTGCACTCTCGTACGGAACCAACACCTTTGTGTTGTCGCTTTCGGCGAATTTTCCGAGGGTATCGAGTTGCAGAATTGCGAGCAAGGTAGGGTCGGGTGCTGCAGCCTTGATGGCCTCGTACACGCTCGCGATTCCAATTGCTCGGCCCTCCGCTTCAAGAATGCTGGCCTCGCGCGTTCCCTGAGCTCGAAGGATGGCGGCCTGGCGTTCGCCTTCAGCAGCCTTCACGGCGGCCTGCGAATTTCCTTCAGCAACGTTGATTGCTGACTGACGAATACCTTCAGACTGCAAAATGCGGGCCCGGCTTTCCTGGTCTGCCTGCTTTTGTAGTGCGAGAGCCTGAAGAATTTGCGGTGGTGGAGCAATCTCAACAATTTCAATTCGGTTGATTCGGATACCCCACTTATCGGTCACTGCTTCCATCTGAGCCTGCACGTCTGTGTTGATACGTTCACGTTCGGAAAGGGCCTGATCGAGCGAAAGGGTTCCAATAACCGAGCGCAGCGCGGTTCGAGCCAAGGCATCGATAGCAACATCGAAGTTGGCGATACTGAAGAGGGCTTGTTTGGCTTCAACGATCTGCGTGAAAATCGTGGCATTGACCGTAACCACCACATTGTCTCGGGTGATCACCTCTTGGCGGTCGCCTGGCCGCGGGATCTCTCGGATATCAATTCGTTGCAGCGAATCAATAAACGGGGCCAAAATGACAAGGCCCGGCTCGTGGGTTTTGCGGTACTCGCCAAGCCGCTTCACGACGCCAACTTCGCCCTGCTGAACAATGTTGATCATGCCCCGTAGGGCATACAGCACGATGAAAATGACGATGGCCAAAATGGCCAGTGCTACCGAACCGGAATTGACAGCGGCAAACATCATGTGGCTCCTTTGTTGAGTATTTCGTTCGATGGAATCGGCCGATTGCTGAGAGACTCAATACTGAAGGTGGTTCCGGCAACCGCCGTTATTCGGACAACGTCACCGGTCGCGTGAACGGTGTGATCGCTGCTCAACGCCAGATAGTTTTCGCCAACAAATCGAATATGACCACCCGGTTCGGACGTAACAGAATCAATCACTACCGCTTGAGAACCAATGAAGGCACCATGCACACCACGGGGAACGTTTCCTTCGTGTCTTCGGGCGAACGCTTGGCTGACATACGGTCGGGCTAACCAGATGCCGAGGGCGCAAAGTACCAGAGCGACGGCGAATTGGCCCACATACAACTGAGGTCGAACTGCGGCAACAAGGGCACCACCAACGCATCCGAGGCTGGCAAAGAGAGCGAAAAACGCTACGTGGTGCAATTCGATTGCTAGCAAAATCGCTGCGGCTGCTACCCACGCCAGTACAATCACAACCAATACCACCGGGAATGAGACCTTGTCACAGTTGTGACCTTACGCCTTTGCTGACCTAATGTTGGTGGAAAAGCGGTGCTGTTATGACGACTCACCGAAATTCAATTTGAAGGAGCGCATCATGGCAACCGGAGCAGAGGTAAAGGCACTCGATCGAAAGCACGTCTTCCATTCGTGGTCGGCACAGGCGATGATCGACCCGTTACCTGTTGCCGGCGCGCTCGGTAGCGAGTTTTGGGATTTTGACGGTAATAAGTACCTTGACTTTTCGAGCCAGTTGGTAAACGTCAATATCGGACACCAGCATCCGAAGCTGGTGGCAGCAATCCAAAAGGCGGCCGGCGAACTTTGCACCATTGCCCCGTTCCATGCGAACGAAGCAAGAAGCGAAGCAGCCCGTCTCATCACCGAACGAGCACCCGGCGACCTCAACATGGTGTTCTTCACAAACGCCGGTGCTGAAGCAGCAGAGAATGCTGTTCGTTTGGCAAAGTTGCATACCGGTCGCCATAAGGTCATGACTGCCTACCGCAGTTATCACGGCGCGACCAGTGGTGCCATTGCGCTGACCGGCGACCCTCGGCGCTGGGCTAACGAAACCGGCAGTTCGGGCGTTGTGCACTTTTGGGGGCCATACCCGTACCGGTCACCGTTCCATTCGACGAGTGAAGCTGAAGAATGCCAGCGCGCATTGCAACACGTTCGCGAAACCCTGATGGTCGAAGGCCCGCATACGATCGCGATGATTGCGCTCGAGAGCGTGGTTGGCACTAACGGCATCCTGGTTCCACCGCCCGGTTACTTACAAGGTATTCGTGACATTTGCGATGAGTTCGGCATCGTCATGATGTGCGATGAAGTGATGGCCGGGTTTGGTCGTTGCGGTGAATGGTTTGCCGTGAACCACTGGAACGTCGCCCCAGACTTGATCTGTTTCGCCAAGGGTGTGAACTCTGGTTACCTGCCGCTCGGTGGCGTGATCATTAGTGACAAAATTTCGGCCACATTCCAAGAACGTCAGTTCCCCGGCGGACTGACCTACTCGGGGCACCCGCTCGCATGTGCCTCAGCCGTTGCTTCGATCAATATTTTTGAAGAGGAAGGCATTATCGAACACGCTCGAATGCTGGGTGCTGACATCATCACGCCGGCGCTCGAGAAGATCAAGGCCAACCATCCGAGTGTTGGCGATGTTCGAGGTCTTGGCGTCTTTCATGCCATTGAACTTGTGAAGAATCCCGAAACACGCGAGCCGCTTGTTCCGTTCAACGCGTCCGGTGCTGTTGCTGCACCAATGATGGAACTTGTGGGTGCCTGCAAGAAGCAAGGTCTGTGGCCGTTCAACCACTTCAACCGAATTCACGTATGCCCACCATGTACGACTTCGGTTGCCGATGTCGAACGTGGTTTAGCCATCCTCGACGATGTGTTGACGCTGGCCGACGCACACGTCGGGTAGGCAACATGTAATCGAATATTTGGGCGAAGCCGGGTCGAAAATCCGGCTTCGCTGGTGTGAGAGCGTTTACGATCTTTGCTGTGTCTGCTGCCGAAATTGATATTCGTTCCCGCCTTTGTCTTGCACTCGACGTTGATGACGATGTTGAAGCGTTACAACTCGCCCGCTCGATGAGCCCTTGGTTTGGGATCATGAAAGTGGGTCTCGAACTTTTCACCGCTTCTGGTCCAACCATCGTTACCCGTTTGGCCCAAGAGGGGTTCGCGGTGTTTCTTGATTTGAAACTGCACGACATTCCGAACACTGTTAACAGGGCCGCCCGGGTATGCGGTTCGCTAGGGGTCACGTATCTCACGATGCATGCCCACGGTGGGTCTGACATGCTGTCAGCCGGTATCGAAGGTCTTCGCGATGGTGCATCTGCAGCCGGAATGCCGGTTCCCGTTGGGCTTGGTGTGACCGTGCTCACAAGCGACGGCACCGCACCCCACCACATTCTTGGCAAGCGACTCATGACCTCGATGGAGGGCGGATGTGGCGGTGTGGTGTGTGCCGCTGCCGACCTCAAAGAAGTTGGTCTCGTTGCGCCGCGAATGATTCGCGTTGTTCCAGGCATTCGCCCCGGGGTGAGCGCAGCGCAAGACCAGGCCCGACCAGCCACACCAACCGAGGCGATATTGGGCGGCGCTAATGTGCTCGTGATCGGGCGTCCAGTTGTGCAAGCCGTCGACCGCGCCGTTGCCGCAGCCGAAATTACTGCGGAGATTGTGACGGCGCTAGCTTCCTGAACTACGAACGTCAGGGTAAATCGAGTGAGCCACCCAATCCCACGCCCAAACTCACGCCCAAAACCCCCAAAACGGGTGGTTTACTACGCCTGTTCGGGGGTCTTTTGGGGGTTTTGGGCGTAATAGGCCGTCGAACTGAGTATTCCTATCTTTGACTCAAACTCTTTTCCCTCAGTGCGATGGCAGGAGATCCAGCACCACTAACCTCGTCGCATGGCACTTCCTCCCGCACTTTCCGCCGAAGCACGAACAGCGGCGTTGGCCAAGGCCGCCGTTGCTCGCACTGCCAGAGCCGAACTGAAAACACTGCTCAAAATGGGCTCAATCACGCTTCGTGAGGCTCTTGACCGTGCACCTTCTGATGAAGTCATTGCTAAAACCAAGGTGTTGACGGTGCTTGAATCGCTACCCAAATTAGGCAAAGTTAAGTCTCGACGGTTGATGGAAGAAATTGGTATCGCTGAAAGCCGGCGAGTACAAGGCCTGGGCGAACAGCAACGAATCAAGCTGCTTGAAATCATCGAAAACAGCTGAAAACTAGGGGTTTGCGACATGGCGATTTTTGTTATTTCTGGGCCTGGTGGGGCCGGAAAAGGCACAATTGTTGATCAGTTATGCCGGGCCGACCCCGACCTGTGGCTGTCACGAAGCTGGACGACTCGGGCTCGTCGACCATCAGAAGACCCGTATTCGTACCGCTTCACTGACCGATCAACCTTCGAAGCGCATATTGAGGCTGACGGTTTTCTTGAGTGGGTTGAGTTTCTCGGTAACTACTACGGCACACCGCTACCCACCCCGCCAGAGGGTGCAGATGTGTTGTTTGAGATCGAGCTTCAAGGGGCCGAATCAGTCAAACAACGTTTTCCTGAATCGGTACTGATTTTTGTTGAACCACCAAGCCGAAACGCTCAGGAAGCACGGCTGCGGTCTCGCGGAGATGTTGAGGAAACCATTCAAAAGCGGCTGCGCAAAGCTGAAGGTGAAGAAGTATTGGGTCACGAGATCGCCGACCATATTGTGGTCAATGACGATCTTGAGCGGGCAGTAGCTGAAGTGGCTGGTATTGTTTCGCTGTACCGCGGGTAACAGAGAACAAGTCTTCTGTAGTTTTGCCTGCAAATCGCTTCCTCACCAAGGATACATTTCACAATGCCACAGCGCCGCGCCAGCATGATCGACCCACCTATTGAGAGCTTGCTTTCGCGGGTTGATTCGAAGTTTTCGTTGGTCACCGTGGCAGCCAAACGAGCTCGCCAGATCAACCAGTACTTCAATGAACTGGGCGCCCAGAGCCTCGGAAACCTTGTTCCGCCTCAGGTTTCGAGTGTTTCACGCAAACCATTGTCGATTGCTCTTGAAGAAATCGTGGCCGACAAAATAGAAATCCATCGCAAGGCTCCTGCTGTTGCGGTACTCGACGAACTTGCGTCGGCCGGCGGTGTTGTCGCCGAAGCCGTCGATACACCCGCCCCAGAAGTTCCGTAACTTTCCCGCCATCGGGCTTGGCGTCTCGGTAGGCCGTACGAAATGTCGCAGAGTTCGATGAATTCGCTTGACGCCCTTCGTGGCGCACGGGTGGTGTTGGGTGTCTCGGGTGGGATCGCTGCGTATAAAGCGATCGATGTCTGTCGTCGTTTATTCGACGCAGGCGCGTACGTGATGCCGGTGCTGACCGATGACGCGCTTCGCTTTGTTGGGTTGCTGAGTTTCAGTGCACTTGCCTCTGAACCGGCCCGCGTGTCGATGTGGGATGGACCTGAACCATCGCCTCACACCTTCCTTGGAAAAACAGCAGACCTCATCATTGTGGCGCCGGCTACGGCAAATACTCTGGCTGCTTATGCCGCTGGGTTATCCAACAATCTGCTGACCTCAACGTTGCTTGCGACGGCCGCCCCGGTGTTGGTTTGTCCGGCGATGCACACCGAAATGTGGGAACACCCGAGTGTCAGCGAAAACCTAGCCACGCTCGTGGGTCGCGGGGTTGCGGTCGCTCAACCAGGTGTCGGGATCTTGGCGAGTGGCGATGTAGGAGCGGGTCGCCTGTGCGATCCAGAAACTATTGTGCAGACGGCAGCAGATTTGTTGGCCCACAGACTGCCGGTCGGGCAACGGAACTTCGGAGAAACACCCAGCGGCGATTTGGCTGGTCAGTGTGTCGTGGTGAGTGCCGGTGGTACCCGTGAGCCGATTGATCCTGTGCGTTTTATTGGTAACCGGTCGTCAGGTAAACAGGGCTACTCGATTGCCGAAGAGGCCCATTCGCGCGGTGCCAAGGTGACCATTGTGACAACGGTACGGAGGGCGGTTTCGACTGGCGTCGAGGAAGTGTCGGTTGAGACAGCTGCGGAAATGTTGGCTGCGATGCAGTTGTTAGCGACGTACGCCGACGTCATTGTGATGGCAGCTGCGGTAGCTGACTTTCGACCTGTGAATCCAGCGGCGCAAAAAATCAAAAAGGAAATCGGCAACGACGATGTTCCGATTGTTGTCTTGGAACGTACCGTCGACATACTCGCTTCGTTGGGGGCATCTAAACGGCCAAATCAGATACTTGTTGGTTTTGCGGCCGAAACGAACGACCTCCGCGACAATGCAATTGGAAAGCTTCGCCGTAAAGGTGCAGACATGATTGTGGCCAACGATGTGTCGGCACAAGGGGTTGGTTTCGAAGGAGATTCCAACGAAGTGACGATCTTCTTGACGGACGGTACCGAACACCACGTAGAGTTATCTTCCAAACGAGCAGTGGCTCGCGCCGTAGTAGATCTTGTTGTTGCCCTCAGGCCTTCCGCTTTAGGTCCGTAGTAGATCTTTCTCCCAGTAGGGGTGCGGGGCAGGCGGCCGCTCGGCGACACGGGGGCCCACTTTTCGCAAAGCGAGCCTCGACACACCGAGCCGGTTATTTCCGACCCCGAACTATACAAACCCTTTCCTCAGGAGATTTTTTACTCATGGCATCACAATGGACATTTACCTCTGAATCGGTAACCGAAGGTCATCCCGACAAGATGGCGGATCAGGTTTCTGACAGCATTCTTGACGCGATTCTTGCTGCCGACCCGATGGCCCGCGTGGCCTGCGAGTCGCTACTCACCACCGGCCTTGTCGTCGTCGCAGGTGAAATAACTACGACCGCTTACGTTGACATTCCGAAGCTCGTTCGAGCGACGGTAAACGATATTGGCTACGACCACGGCGACAAAGGTTTTGATGGTCATACGTGTGCAGTGATTGTGTCGATTGATGAACAGTCACCAGATATCGCGATGGGTGTCGACAAAGCATTCGAGGCTCGAACCGAACACGATATTGATGCTGAACTCGACGCACAGGGCGCAGGCGATCAGGGAATGATGTTCGGGTACGCATGCGACGAAACCCCAGATCTAATGCCACTTCCGATTTGGCTGGCACATCGTATGGCCGAGCGTCTGACGGCTGTTCGCAAAGACGGAACGCTTGCTTACCTTCGCCCCGACGGGAAGACTCAAGTCACGTTTGAATACCGTGACGGTGTGCCGGTTGCGCTGAAGACCGTTTTGATTTCCACGCAGCACGCGCCCGGCGTCGACCTACAGCGAACCATGCACCACGACCTGTTGGAAAATGTTGTGAAGCACGTAGTTCCTGAGGCCTTCGCCGGTGATGACTACCGCTTCCTGTCGAACCCGACCGGCAACTTCGTCATCGGTGGTCCTCACGGAGACACCGGCCTGACTGGACGCAAAATCATCGTCGATACCTACGGCGGAGCTGCGCGACACGGTGGTGGGGCATTCTCCGGAAAAGATCCATCGAAGGTTGATCGTTCAGCTGCGTATGCAGCGCGCTGGGTCGCCAAGCACGTTGTTGCTTCCGGGGCGGCAATGCGTTGCGAAGTTCAGGTCGCTTATGCGATTGGTGTCGCTCGGCCGGTGTCGTTGCTGGTTGAGACGTTCGGAACAGCAACGGTTGATCCGGCCAAAATTGAGGCTGCCGTCAACGCCGTGTTCGACCTTCGACCCGCCGCAATTATTCGTGACCTTGACCTGCGCCGACCGATCTACCGGGCGACCGCTGCTTACGGACACTTCGGCCGTTCGCTGCCGGGGTTCACATGGGAGCAAACGTCGAAGCTCGCCGAGTTCACGGCTGCACTTGCCTAGCGCGCTTTTGCCGCGATCAAGCGGTCACTTTGTGCGGCTCAACACCGTCTAAGTGCCCGCTCGCCACAGGGTGTTTAGATTCGGAGTGGGTCTACCTCGATTCGAACCTTTCCAGGGGGTCGGTCGAGGTCGGCCCGAGCAATCGCATCTGAAAGCATCGCTGTTGTATCGGCCCGCACCAAAAACCCGCTGGTGGTAGAACCGCTGACTCGAATGGTTGGGTTGGCGTTAAGCAGCTCGGCCCATGCCACACATGATTCTCCGGTGATAACCGCCGTGCCGAGGCCAACGCCAAAGCCCAGTTGGTCTCGAAGTTCGGTGTCGTATGCGGTCAAACGGGCGGGGTCGCCAATCAATACCGATGAAATCGCCGGATGGTTTGGTTGGCGGGTTTGGATGAACATGTTTGCTTGCCGATTGGCTGCGCCGAGTGGTTGGTCGGCAGAAAGTAAACGTGCAGCTCGACTAAACATTGACATCGTCTGTTCCGCAGCCCGATACCGCGGGGCCAAAAGGTCGGAGTCAGGATCAAGAAAAATGATTGTTGACGCCCGAGACACACGGTGAAGTAGGGCTTCAGTTCCGACGATCACGGCGCACGACAACGCCTGCTGAATTGCTTCTTCGGTTTGGCCGGTTGTTACTTCACCTACGGGCCGAAGTGCCAACGCTTCGATTTCTTCGCGGGCCCGAGCGGCACCAACACGAAGAACCTTCATTTGCCCGGACCCGCATCGTAAGCATACGATTGGTCGGGCCTCATTACAACGTGGACATATGAGTTTAGAGTCACGAGTTGGTTGTTGTACGGCTGCGTCGCATGTTTCGCATCGGGCTACATTTTCGCAACTGAGGCAGGCCAACAACTTGGCCCGACCAGTTCGGTTCAAAATGCACAATACCCGCTCATCTTCTCGAAGGCGCTGAACGATACGTGAACTTATGAGCCGGTGACGTCCTGGTTCTTCGGTCGAACGATCAATCACGCAAACAACTGGCCACGCGTTACGTTCGCGATTACGAGACACCGTGATAAGTGCACTTGACGCAGCCAAAGCCTCGGGGCTGGGATGCGCAGAAGTAAGTACACATGGCACATCAAGTCGGCGTGCCCGCTCAATAGCAACGTCGCGGGCGTGCCAAGCTGGCGTACGTTCCTCCTTCATCGACTCGTCGTGCTCGTCGATAACAACAATGATGCCTGGTCGACTAATTGGGGCAAACACCGCAGCGCGCGCCCCAACGACTATTCGCCCGCCGCTGGCAGCAGCTGCCCAATCTTGCGGCAGTAGAGCCACGGGAAACCCAGACCGGCGTAGACGACGAGCCAACGCCTCAGCCATCACCGTTGACGGGGTAACGACGATCGCGCCACGCCCGTAGCCCCGACGCACTGCTTCAATTACCAGCGCGTATCTGTCGAGGCCCGGTGGGGTTCGTACCGAAATGACCCGGTGCGTGTCGTGATCGCTATCGAGTGCGACCCCCAAATGTTGCGCCAATTCATCAGGTTGTTCAGATGTGTTTTGCGGCAACTCTTTCCACGCGACGGCAGCAGGAAGGGTGCGCACCGCATTCGTCGGGCCACAGAAGCGCAGTACTCGGCCAGGGCGCCCACCCCATCGCCACGCGGCCCACATGGCGAGATCCATCACTTCGGACGGGGGGCCAAGACCACGAACTTTCACTATTGGCTTGAGATCAATTCCTTCTTTGGGCGCGCCGCCGACGGCAGTAATCCACCCTCCGATGCGACGACCGTGGAGGTTTATTCGAACTTCTGAGCCAACCGCAACGAGATGCGCTCCGGGGATGTCGCTCGCCACGAAGTAGTCAAAAACTTTGTTGATGGCGGCCTCTTGCGGAAGCACCTGAACTACCGTCGGCGGGCCGTTTGGGACCCGTGACGCCGGGGACGGGGTCATTGGCACGCTGCTTGCGAGGTCAGCCATCTGGTGGCCGCACTCAGCAACGGATCAGCTGCGTCTGCAACATGCGACCAATCATTTTTCACTGGTTGATCGGGCAAAAGAGGACCGTCGAATGACTGTCCGGACCGATCAACAAAGGTGGAGTTGGTGACAATCACGAGCGCACCGTCTGGCATCGACTTCAATACGTTGAAGGTCGTAAGCCCAGCGGTTGCTTCACCGAAGGTTCGCGAATTTGGTCGGTTCCGAAACGACACAACAACTGCCTCTGCCGCACTGGCTGTTAGGGCACTGGTGAGCACCGCAACCGGAACATCCCAATTCGGCGGCTCAAAAGGTGAAACAACCTGCGCCAACGGTTCAGTTGGATTCGATTCGTTTGGTCGAATGAGGCGAATCGCGCCCGCACCGTAAAGCCAACGCTCGAACCGGTCGTTCCCATCGACCTTGCCACCGATAACTCCTCCAGTAGGCGGGACAAGAAATGGGCCGACCGCAGCGAGCATCGGATAGATGTAACCACCGCGGTTACGGCGAACATCAACAATCCAACCGCAACGCGGGGCCTCAGCCTGTAGGCCGCGAAGGGCATCGTGAGCTTGTTGGCTATAGGTGGCCTGGTCATTGGGGTTGCCAACCAGCCCGGGAAGCTCAAGGTAACCGAGGCGGTTGCCAATTGATTGGCTGGTAACCGGATCAGCTTTCGGGGTTTCAACGAGGGTGACCTCACCGAGCGCGATCCGAATGTTGAGCTTCTTGCGCTGCTTCGGGCGAGAGACGACGACGGCCAAAAGCGGTGGGAATTTCCCATTTCTGCTCGGGATAGCAACAACTCCGTTTACTCCAACGGGGCGTTTTCCTTGGACTTGGTCGATGCGGTCGCCCAGTTTGAGGCCTGCCGTTTGAGCCGGGCCACCCGTTGACATCGACACCACGATTCGTTGGGGCCAGGTGGCTATAAACCCGTAGCTGTTTGCCTTCCCCTGCAAGATTTGGGAGGCGTCAGGTGGAGCCTGAAACGATGAGTGTCGGTCGCCGAGCGCTTTCAGGGTGTCGGTGATAATCGGGTACGTTGCAGCGATGCTGGGTGCTTCGGTGGCGCGTTGTTCGGCCGTGGCACGAATCACGACCCAATCAACCTTTCGTAGCCGTAGGGCCTGTTGCTCTATGAAGTCAAGTGCGATCTTCGTGTACTCAGTGGGCGTCGCAATTGTGTTCTGAAGTGCGACGGAGTTTTGGGGTGCAACTGTGTTTTGGGGTGCAACTGTGTTTTGGGTTTTGACGGTCGCGGAGAGCGGGGAAACGGGAAGAAGCAGCAGTGCCGCGATCACGATCGTTGTGCTTCGTCGGATCGCCATATCTTGCATCGTATTCGTCACATGCACGGTGAGGGTGCAACACGCGCCGATGTGATGCGCTCAGAAGTGCGATGCTTTGCATTATGAGTTCGACCCCGCTCGACGCGTCGCCGGCCACCGAGATGCGCCGCCTAACGGGCTCGATCAAATCTTCGCTGTTCGCAATCGCGATTCCTGTTGCGTTGATGTGGCTGCTTGAGGCGCTGGACTGGGTGTTGCCGACGAATCTCGATCGCTTTGGTATTCGCCCACGCCATCTTGACGGGGCCGACGGCATTGTGTTTGCCCCGTTCCTTCACGCCGGCTGGTCACATCTGATCTCCAACACCATTCCGTTTGTGGTGCTAGGCGGAATATTGGCGGTCCAAAATGTGCGTCGCTACCTGGCGGTATTCGCGGGGACCGCTCTGGGTTCAGGTGTTGGTACCTGGCTTGTTGCGCCGTCGAATTCGGTGCACCTTGGTGCAAGTGGGGTGATTTTCGGGTTTCTTGGCTACACGCTGGTTCGCGGACTCTTCGATCGTCAACTGAAGTCAATCCTCATAGGGGTCGGCGTCGGCCTCTTTTACGGCGGGTTGGTGTGGGGCGTACTTCCTCGCCAATCGGGGGTTTCGTGGCAGGCCCACCTGTTCGGGTTTCTCTCCGGAATCGCATTAGCCGCACTGCACGGGAAACAGTCCAGGGCCAACCGGTCGAAACCAAAACCTGTGTGACGGCCATAAACATTGGTAGCTGCATTACATTCACCAACCATGCTGGTCGAGACCTCGGCGCAGAGTACGGAGTACACGAATGAATGAAACCGGAACAGTAGTGCTTGTGCACGGCGCATGGCATGGGGGTTGGTGCTTCGACGAACTCATCGCCGAATTGGGTGCCAGGGGGATAACGGCGGTTGCCCCTGACCTCCCGGGTCATGGGGCCGATGAACGAACGCAGTCAGATGTGACCGGCGACGCTGCTTCAATCATCGAGGTTCTCGCAACCATTAAGGGGCCTGTTGTGTTGGTTGGCCACTCGTATGGCGGAAATGTCGTTTCACAGGTAGTCGCCCATGAACAAACAAGATCCAACATTGGCCATCTTGTTTATATATGTGCGATTATGAATGTGGAAGGGAAGTCGTTCTTCGACCTTCCTAAACAAGTACACAGTGGTTCGTTGGTTGGTCGCCTCATCAAACCGGCCGAAGGAGGTTTGACTGAACTCGATGTTTCTGACGTCGAGCAATTCAAAGCTACGTTCGCAGCCGACTGCACGGATGAGCAAGTGGCGCGTGCTGCTTCGCTAGTCGGGTTGCAGAACAGCGACAATATGGCGACCCCGTCGGTTGTCACCGGGCCAGCGTTGGTGTCATCCACATATGTTGTGTGTACCGATGATCGAACGATTCCTGTTGCTGCTCAACGTGCAATGGTGGAGGCAGTGAAACATGCTGGTGTTTCGCTAGAGGTCATTGAATTGGCATCGAGTCATTCACCGTTCCTTTCTCAAACGTTGGCTTTTGCTGACTTACTGTCAGACAGGCTGTCTGCGCTGGTGGGGAGGTCGGCATGACAACGATTCGCTACGAGGTGTTGAGTGGTGACCTAGTGGGTGTTGCGCGTATAACCCTTGATCGACCCGAAGCACGCAACGCTCAAAATATCGAGATGTTGTACGAGTTGAATGACGCCTTCGACCGGGCTGCGGGTGACGACCTCATAAAGGTTATTTTGCTGGACGCGACCGGGCCTCACTTCAGTGCAGGGCACGACCTCCGGGACAAGGGTCGGCCCGGCGATCACGAAACTGTTGGAACGTGGTGCGGGTTCGAACTACCTGGTCACGAGGGGTACTTCGCCCGCGAAGAAGAAATCTATTTGGGAATGTGTCGGCGGTGGCGTGACCTTCCGAAGCCAACCATTGCGGCCGTGCACGGTCGCTGTGTGGCTGGCGGTTTGATGCTGGCGTGGGTGTGCGACATCATCGTGGCGTCGGAAGATGCGATCTTCGTTGACCCGGTAGTCGCAATGGGGGTAAACGGTGTCGAGTGGTTTGCGCATCCTTGGGAGCTTGGGCCTCGCAAGGCGAAGGAACTGCTGTTCACCGCCGACCCGTGGGATGCCCATGAAGCTCATAGGCTTGGGATGGTGAACCACGTGGTGCCCCGCGAAGAACTTGGCCAGTTTGTCGAGCAAATGGCAAAGAAGATTGCTTCGAAACCAAGTTTCGCGTTGAAGTTGGCAAAGCTGTCGGTGAACCAAGCCGTTGATGCCCAAGGTCAACGAACCGCAATCGACTCGGCCTTCGGCCTGCATCACGTCGCGCATGCTCATAACAAGGAACGCTTCGGAATGTTGGTTGACCCGTCGGGTCTTACTCTTCCCCCGAAATCGTCGGCTGATCAGGCGGCTCGAAGTGATGAAAAACCTGACGGAAAACAGTGAATGATGTCGCGTAGTTCGATGCCGACTGCGTCAAGTGGATCGATAAGTTCGCTGAGTAACTGAACCTCGTCCAAATGATCGACGGGCGGATCATTCGCTTCGCAGAGCGCCACCACGACTGCTGAAATGTGGCCGGGTAACTCGGTAAGAACACCTTGAAGCGACGCGATGGTTTCGTGTGTCAGGGGGTTGGGTACGTCATCAATGATCAACACTGCACGGCCGACAAGTTCGACGTCGAGCAGTATCGCAACCAGGCAACGATCAGAATGTTTGCCTGGTTTTCGTATGTACGTATACGGGTCATCTGCAAAGACGTCGGATCTGATGAGCATCTCTATTGCGTCTTCATGGTCAAGCACATGGAACCTGCCAGCGCGAAATGATGACCTAATACGCGGTGCTGCGCTTTGGCGCGATGAAGATGCGGTAGCGGGGCAAGTGTTGCGGCGTGACATAACGCCTCCTGATGTTTTGAAGTACTGCTGATCTACGGCGAGGGGGAAGTCGCTTTTTCAAACGATCATGACAGGAGGGTCTGACAAAGAACGCGTTTGTGCTCAGATCTCAGGAAGTACTCAGAAATCTTCACAGCAGCTGTTTGGCTATTTGGCTGGTCGACGGGGATATCGTTGACAATGAGTTCATTGGATGAAGCACCGCATTTTTCACCAAATGCCGCCATACTGACCGGCTTCGGTTTGTTGGGCGCGGCGGCGATTCATGGAACGGCGGCTGTTTCGCATACCGGATCAACGACTTACGTCGTTCTGTTCGTGGTGGCAAGTGTCGTTCAAACGATCGTCGGATTGGCTGCACTCGTTCGGTGGTCACGGGCGATTCGGGTTGCAGTGGTGGTTTCCAGTATTGCCGTGACCGGCGCTTGGCTCATCAGTCGAACGGTTGGGCTACCCGGTTCAGACATTGAATCGGTTGGGCTCGGCGATGCCCTGGCTGTTGCTATGCAACTCACCGCTACCGTGCTTGCGGTCTTTGTGCCGGCACTCTCGGTGGTGCGCCCGCAACCTATGAAGGCGATTGTGAGTAGCGCTTCAGTCGCTGTTGCACTCGGCGCACTTGCGCTGCCTGCAACGCTCAAGCACGGTCACGAAGAAGATCTGCTGCCGGGATCGATTTCGGCTGTCTGGGGCTCGCATGCGCACATACATACCCAGCAAGCGAGTGCAGGTTTGACGGGAAACGGTGTAGTGCAAGACCAACCCAAGGCGTGCAGCCCCACAGCCAAAGAAGTTACTGACGCAGACCTACTCGTCGCTCAAACAACGATTGCGCTGCAACGATGGGCCGACCCTGCAACGGCAGTGTCAGGTGGCTTTGTGCCGCTTGGTTTCGAGCCGAACGGGGTGTATCACTATCTCTCGCAAACCAACATTGGTGCCCCGGCCGCTCTCGACCCCGATCGACCCGAATCTATTGTGTATGGGCGCTTACCGAATGGTTCACTTCGACCCATCGGTGCCATGTTTATGGTGAGCAAGCACGGCGAACGAGGCCCTCGACCAGGTGGATGTTTGATGACTTGGCATACTCACGGTTGGCCTTTCGCCGAGCCAGGCAAACAGAGCGTCGAGATGATTCATATCTGGACTATTCCTGTTCCAGGCGGACCTTTTGCTCACGAGTCGGGGCCCGACTACGCCCGTATCTACCTCGACAAGCAACCGGTGAGCCCCGAAGAAATCAACCTACTGCTGGCCGACCTTCGAGATCGATTCGAAAATAAAACCGTCGACCCGTCGACGATGTCTGCCATTGGGGTGCTGGCGCTCGGTACCGAAGAAAGCCGGTGCGAATCGGCCGGAAAGGCTGCGATGACCGTGCTGAAAGTGTCGGCGGCTCTGCAATCACAGGTGTGTGACCCCCTACTCAACGAGCCCGTTCCTGGGGCGGCTCGAGGTGGCCTGTTCACAACGCTCGGGCAGGGGCTTCAATAATTCCTATAAGTACGCATAAGACGTACTCAGATGTCGATGATGAGGTCAGGAGTAAAGCCATCGTGTTCGCGTCGGCTTTCAAAACCTCTTGCGTTACACACGACTCGGGTTCCGGCAACGACGTAGTCGTGCGAGCAATGAAGGTGCCCGTGAATCCATAGGTCGGCCTGGCCTATGAGGTCATCGTCAGCATTGCAAAACGAGGCTGTACTTGACACGAGGCCATAGCGAGGATCAGCCGAGCGGGCACTCGGGCCGAAATGCGTAACGGCGACTGTCTTGCCCTCAAAGGGTTCAGCTAGGGTCGTTGCTAACCAGTCACGCTGTTTTAAGGCGACTTCGCGCACTGCGTCTGGGTCGAATAACTTTCCGTATCGTGTGGTACCCATCCCCTTAAGGTAGGCACGTGCTGCGCGCATAGCACCTTCACGCCCATCGTCGCCGAAGAGGTCGAAGTCACACCACCGGGTAACGCCAACGAATCGGACTCCGTCTAAAACAGCGACTGACTGGTTAAGGTAGATCAGCCCAATTTGTCTGGCTGTTTCCGAGAGTTCTTCTTCAGCCTCATCAAAGTCTTGTTGGTCGTATTCGTGGTTTCCTGGCACGTAAATGATTGGTGTTGGCCAACCCGCCAACCGGTACAAAATGTCGGGGGAGTGGCCGAGGTCGCCGGGAACAACCGTCACGTCGGCACCAAAAGCTGGCGTGGGCGAATACGCTCCGGCGTGTTCAAGATGTAAGTCAGACAACACGTGCAGGCGCATCATTTGATCGTGACACAGAGCCAGCCCTGTTCCACCACCAATCTTGTGGGGGAGTTCGGCGAAACCTGGGGTCAAATCGTGTGAATCCCTATTCCCGATAGACTTAGTCGGGTATTAAGGGTAGGGTGTCAGTGTGCTCCCCGCTGCCCCCATGACCCTGGCCCTAATTGGCCTGCTCACTGGGGTAGTGATTGGTACAACGGGTATGGGCGGCGGCGCGCTACTTACCCCGCTGTTGGTTCTTGGCCTGGGCGTTGACCCTCGGGTTGCCGTGAGTAGCGACGTGGTGTTGTCGTTACTTATCAAGCCAATTGGGGTTGGGGTCCATGCTGCACACGGAACCGTGCGGCGCGACATCGTGAAGTGGCTCGCCGCCGGTTCGGTTCCGTCTGCGTTTATTGGGTCGATGATGTTTCACAAACTTGGCATTGGCGATGGTGCAACTCGCCCGATACAGACGGTCATCGGAATTGCGTTGATGATCGCAGCGGGGGCTCAACTTCTCAAGATCATGGCCAAACCAAGTGCGTCGACTTTCGCTATGCCGGTTCGTCCACTCATCACATTCGTGATTGGTTTGCTTGGCGGAACACTCGTTGGGCTTACTTCGGTGGGGTCGGGTTCGCTCATGCTCGTGCTTCTGGCTTGGACCTACCCGTCGTTGACATCGGCAGAACTAGTGGGAACCGACCTTGCCCAGGCGGTGCCCCTGGTTGGCGCGGCCGCACTTGGCCACATCATCTTCGGTAACCCATCTTACGGTCTTGTCACATGGCTACTTCTCGGTGCCGTGCCCGGTGTCATCGTCGGAAGCCGCTTTTCGACCCGAACACCAGACCGAGTGATTCGGCCCATTATCGGAACCATTCTTGCCACCACCGGCCTCAAACTCATCGGAGCTTTCTGATATGAACACGTTGGATATGACCACGTTGAACTTCCCCCCGTTGCTCGACACAAAACATCCCTCTGAGATTGTGAAGTGGGCGGCAGACACTTTGGGTGCGTCTGAGTTGGTGGTCACTGCGAGTTTTGAAGATTCGGTGCTAGTTCACGTAGCTGCGACCACTGTCCCGGGCATCGAAATCGTGTTGCTTGATACGCAGTACTTGTTCGCCGAGACGCTGTGGTTGGCCGAGAAGCTTCGCAATCGTCTCGATCTCAACCTACGGGTTATTCGTCCGTTAGAAGGTGTGGTGCCAGATGACCTGTGGGTGACCGATACTGCGGGATGCTGTCAAATTCGAAAAGTTGAACCGCTTGAACGAGCTACGCAGTCAAAGCGCGGTTGGATTACCGGTGTCCGTCGTGTCGATGGCCCAACGCGAGCAAATGCTCCGGCAGCCATTTTTGATCCAATTCGCAACCTCATTAAAGTCAATCCGCTGGTTGCGATGTCTGATGACGATATGGCTTTGTATGCAGAGCTACATGATTTACCGGCCAACCCACTGACCGAACGCGGGTATCCGAGTATCGGTTGTTGGCCGTGTACCCGGCCGGTAGCTGAAGGTGAAGATAAGCGCGCTGGCAGATGGTCGGGTTTGGCAAAGACGGAATGTGGGTTGCACGTATGAACGCGCTTCCGGCAACCTTGCCGACGGCTTTTGGGCTCGATAGTGATGAACACCTCGATGCACTTACCGACGAAGCTGTGACGATAATTCGCGAGGTGGCCAGCGAATGCGAGCAACCCGTGTTGCTGTACAGCGGCGGGAAAGACAGCGCGGTGTTGTTGCATCTCGCCGTTGCCGCGTTCGCCCCGGCGCGGCTTCCGTTTCCGGTTATGCACGTCGATACCGGGCACAACTTCGACGAAGTCATTGCCTACCGAGATCAAATGGTTGCGAAGCTAGGCGTGCGGCTTATCGTTGCCAGCGTTCAGGAAAGCATCGACACAGGACGAGCTACCGAAGATGTTGGACCGCGTGCCAGTCGAAATCGATTGCAGTCGGTAACACTGCTCGATGCGATTGCCGAACACGGATTCGATGCTGCGTTCGGCGGGGGGCGTCGAGACGAAGATAAGGCACGGGCCAAGGAACGAATACTGAGCTTTCGTGACCGCCAGGGCCGTTGGGACCCGCGCAATCAGCGACCTGAACCTTGGGCATTACTCAATGCCCGAATTCGAAAAGGTGAACACCTCAGGGCATTCCCCCTTTCAAACTGGACCGAACTTGACGTTTGGCGCTACATCGCCCGTCACCAAGTTGATCTTCCTTCGATTTACTTCAGTCACAACAGAGAAGTTGTAAGTCGTGACTCGATGTTGCTTGGCGTTGGTGGCCCAGTCATTCTTGAACCGGGCGAGCAGTCGTTTAGCGCAACAGTGCGATATCGAACCGTTGGCGACGCGAGTTGCACTGGTGCAGTGCTTTCTGACGCCACCACGATTGAACAGGTCATAGCTGACGTTGCCGCTGCTCGAATTACTGAACGAGGTGCAACGCGAGCTGACGACACATTCAGCGAATCTGCCATGGAAGAACGTAAGCGCGAAGGGTACTTTTAGTGAACATGTCAGCCCCACAATCCGTGATCGACGTCGCCAGGCTCGGGACTCTGCGCATAGCGACCGCCGGTTCAGTCGACGACGGTAAAAGTACATTGATCGGCCGACTGCTTCACGACACCAAAACAGTGTTTGAAGACCAACTCAACGCCATGGAAAAGGCTAGTCGCCGATACGGTGACGGTTCGGTGAACCTTGCGTTGCTCACCGACGGGTTGAGGGCTGAACGCGAGCAAGGCATCACGATTGACGTGGCTCACCGTTACTTCGCAACCCCAAAGCGAAGTTTCATTGTGGCTGATACACCTGGGCATATTCAGTACACCCGCAATATGGTGACCGGTGCATCTACATCAGATGTAGCCATAGTTCTTGTCGATGCTCGCAGCGGCGTGGTTGACCAAACTCGCCGACATGCGCTGATTGCTTCGCTGCTCGGCGTTCAGGAAATTGTGGTGGCAGTAAACAAGATGGACTTGGTGGATTGGGACGAGAACAGGTTCCGTGACATCGATAACGACATCCGATCGTTCCTTGCCGGGCATAAGGTTCGGCCGAACGTCACCACAATCCCGATGTCGGCACTCAACGGAGACAATGTTGTTGACCGGTCAGCACATACTGATTGGTACATCGGGCCGGTATTGCTAGATCATCTTGAATCGATGTCGCTGCGGCAACACAGCGAAGTCGGTGCACGGCTTCATGTGCAGCGAGTCATCCGACCGCAAGGCGGCGAGTTCGCTGATTTTCGAGGGCAGGCTGGGGTCGTTGTCGGCGGCAGGTTCGCCGTTGGTGATCAAGTCGACGTGTTGCCGTCGGGCCGATCAACTCAGATTCGCTCAATTCACCGATGGGGAACACCCGTTGCAGAGGCCTTTGCTGGCCATGCCGTGGTGATTCAGTTTGAGGACGATGTCGATGCGTCACGCGGCGATGTTGTTGTTTCTCGATCGGTACCCCTCGCCCCGGCGGTAACCGAAGAAGTGACCGTTGATCTGTGCTGGATGACCGATCGACCGGTTGTGGCCGGAAGTCGTTGGTGGTTCAAACACGGAACACGAACCGGCCAAGCGGTAGTGGTTGAAATGCTTCACCGACTTGATCCGGTGTCGTTTGAGCCAATTCCGGCCACGGAACTTGGCCTGAACGATCTAGGTCGAATTCGTCTGGAACTCAGTGAACCTATCGTTGCCGACAACTATGTTGACGTACGGTTCGGAGGCCAGATGATTCTCATCGACATGGCCGACAATACGACTGCCGCTGCCGCAATGATTATGAACCTGGTCGAACCTGAACTAGTCGTCGAGACCTAACTAGCAATTTTCGAATTGCCCGATTTCTACCTCTCAAACGAGAGGGAAGTATCGAACGGGTAGTTGGTAAGTCGTTCAACGCCAGTCTCGGTAATAAGGAACTGATCTTCGAGCTTGACCCCCTGGCCGCTTTCGGGGTCACCGATGTAACTCTCGCAACACACAACCATGTTTGCCTCGAACTCGCCGGGGAAGTCATAGATTTCACCCTCCACAAAGTGGGGTACGTACGGGTATTCGCCACACAGCCCGAGCCCGTGAACAATGCAGTAGTAACCGTGAGATTTGTGTTGCTCTGGCACAGTCCAAGCGTTTCGGGCGAAGTCTTCAAAACTTCGACCGGGCATCAGCAGCGAAGAATTGTGTTGCAACTGATCGTAAGCACGCGAATAAAGGCTTCGTTGCGCGTCGGAAGCTTCGCCATCACCACACAGAAAAGTACGAGAAAGATCGACCGCGTAGCCGCCGAACCCGATTGCGTCGGTGTCGATGCAAAACAGGTCTCCGTTTTCAAGTCGCCGACTACCAGCCTCTTGAAAGTAAGGGAAGGTGTTTGGGCCACCCTGAGCTAACCGAGTGGAGACATATTCACCCTCACTAGCAATAAGTGCACGATGGAACTCAGCCCAAATTTCAACCTCAGATTTTCCGGGTTCGATCGATGTTTCTAACGCGCCGAGGTTGAGTTCAACCAACCGAACGGCCTCTCGCATCACGCTGAGTTCCTCTGGCTGCTTGAGTAGACGTGCGTGAAGAAATACAACCGAGGCATCGCGCAACTGAAGCCCAGCCGAACGAAGAGGGTCGGTAAGCGAATAGTCGACTCGCTCAACCCCGATTGAAGCACCAACTCCAAGACGTTCGATACATTCTTGACTGATCTTTGTTGCGAATGTATTTGCAGCTTCGGCATAGCCGCGACCTGAATTGGGGGTGATGCCAGATGCGACGCGAACTTCGTCGACGGTGCTGACGCCCGCTGCGAGATGCTCGCATCCGGCGAATTCGTAGAGAATGCTCGGCCCTTCAGCAAACAGTAGAAGGAACCGCGACGGCCCCATCATCCCGAAAACCGTCATGTTTCGAACACCGCAGCCATAAAAAATGTTGATCGGGTCAGCAGTGAGAAGTACAGGAATGTTCTGTCGACGCATCACCGACCGCAACCGATCTTGACGAACGGCATTGAGGTGCGCTGGCATTTCAAATTTTGTAGGAACCAACAACGGTGACACGGCAGCAAAGTTCATAAGACTTCGGCAGCGGCAGCGAACTGAGAGTTGTACAGGGCAAAATAAGCGCCACGGCGAGAAATGAGTTCGTTGTGGGTACCCTGCTCGACGATGTGGCCCGACTCCATCATCAAGATGGTATCGGCATCACGAATAGTTGAGAGGCGGTGCGCAATCACAAAACTGGTCCGTTGTGAACGCAGGGCCGCCATCGCACGCTGAATCAGTACCTCTGTGCGCGTATCAACAGAGCTCGTAGCCTCATCAAGAATTAAGATTGCAGGGTCAGCTAAAAAGGCGCGAGCGATCGTTATGAGCTGTCGTTCGCCTGAACTTACGTTTGAGCCAGCATCATCGAGAACGGTGTCGTAGCCAAGCGGTAAGGAGTGTACGAAACGATCTACATACGTAGCTTTAGCGGCGCTCAGTAGGTCGGCAGCGGTCGCATCCAAATTTCCATACGCAATATTGTCTCGGATTGTTCCCTCGAACAGCCACGTATCTTGAAGCACCATTCCCATTTGTGATCGCAGGGTTCGGCGTGGCATCGAAGCAATATCAGCGCCATCGACTCGAATTTGTCCGTTATCAAGATCATAGAAACGCATCAGCAGGTTGACCAACGTCGTTTTACCGGCGCCGGTTGGGCCAACGATCGCAATGGTTCGACCCGGCTCGGCCACGAGTGATAGGTGTTCGATAAGTGGTGCGTCAGAACGGTAAGAGAACGAAACGTTGTCAAATTCGACTCGCCCTTTTGCCTCGATTGGCGGTGATGCTGCAAGCGCCTGCTTGATGTCACCAATCTCGGCTGGGGCATCGAGAAACTCGAAGACTCGCTCGGCCGACGCGACCCCTGACTGCAGAATGTTGGCCATTGACGACAACTGGGTAAGGGGCATACTGAATTGGCGCGAGTACTGAATGAAAGCTTGCACATCGCCGAGGGTCATTGCCCCTGAGGCAACACGTAGTCCACCGATCACCGCAATAGCCACAAAGTTAAGGTTGCCCAGAAACGTCATGGCCGATTGAATCGACAACGAAATGGCCTGGGCTCCGAAACTTGCCGCATACAACTTTTCGTTCTCAGCGTCGAAGGTTGTTTCAACATCGACCTGACGACCAAACGCTTTCACCAACGCATGACCGGTAAATACTTCTTCGATATGGGCATTGAGGGTTCCGGTATGGCCCCATTGTGCAATGAAACGTTTTCGTGACCGCTTGGCAATGAACTTCACCAGAAGTAGCGAAAGTGGAATCAGCAAAACCGAAACGAGGGCCAGTATCCATGAGATCGAGAACATCATGACCAATACGCCAACAAGCGTGAGCGATGAGGTGAGCAACATCGAGAGACTTTGCTGCAGGCTTTGAGCGACATTGTCGATGTCGTTAGTTACCCGACTGAGCAGGTCACCTCTTGGTTGCGAGTCGACATAGTTGAGCGGAAGCCGATTGAGTTTTTCTTCAACCTCAGCGCGCATACCTTGCATTGTTCGTTGTACGACACCCGCAATGACAAATCCTTGCAACCAGCTCAGAAGAGCCGAAGCAATGAACAGCCCGGCAGCAATCATCAATACGTTGCGAAGGCGGCCGTTGTCGACGCCTCTCCCGCTTCGTAGACCGGAGAACACAATGTTTGTGGCACGCCCCAAAACCTTTGGTCCGCTCACGGAAAGGGAAGTAGCGACAACGGCCATTACGATGACAGCGATGACTTTGCTTCGCTCGGGCTGAAGCCTGGCCGCTAGCCGCTTGGCTGATGCCTTAAAGTTCTCGGACTTTTCGACCGGCATACCGGCACTGGCCATTCGCCCCACCGGGCCGGGCGCTTGGATAGCCCTCGCTTGGGCCATTTGGGTCGACGATGGCATGTCGGTTGGTTTGTCGGTTGGCCCGTCGCTCGGCCCGTCGCTCGGCCCGTCGCTTGGCCGGGCGGTTGGTTCAGCGTTCATGCGGCAACTTCTTGCTCGGTGAGCTGCGATGAGACGATTTCAGCATAGGTGGGACACGTTCGAATAAGATCAGTATGCTTACCGAGTCCGACGGCTTCGCCATCTTCCAGAACCAAAATTTGATCGGCCCCGGATATTGTTGACACTCGTTGCGCTACTACGAGAACGATCGAAGCTGTCGTGTGCGGTTTGAGCGCGGTTCGCAGTCGGGCATCGGTGGTGAGGTCGAGCGCCGAGAACGAATCATCAAAGAGGTAAATCTGGGGCTTGTGAACCAGCGCACGAGCAATGGCTAAGCGTTGGCGTTGGCCCCCAGAAACATTGCTTCCTCCCTGGTTGATTTTTGAGTTCAGCCCTTCGGGCATCGCTCGAACGAAGTCGGTAGCTTGGGCAATTTCTAGTGCTTGCCAAAGTTCTTCGTCGGTTGCGTCGGGCTTCCCGAAACGCAGGTTGGTCGCAACGGTTCCGGAGAAGAGAAAGGGTCGCTGCGGCACTAAGCCAATGCTCGACCACAACACCTCAGGGGCTAATTCCCGTACATCGACACCGCCGAGGCGAACTGCCCCCGACGTTGCATCAAACAGTCGAGGTACAAGTTGCAGCAGGGTCGTTTTCCCGGAACCGGTACTGCCGATAATGGCCAAGGTTTCACCGGCGACCGCCGTGAACGAGATGTTGCTGACGACGGGTGCTTGAGCGCCGGGGTAGTGAAAGCTGACGTTTTCAAATTGCAGCACCTCTTGCGATACGAGTTCGGCGACGGGGTTCGCAGCAACCTGAACTGAACTTTTCGTATCGAGTACCTCGGTGATCCGATCAGCACAAACGGCCGCCCGAGGAATCATGATGACGACGAAGGTTGCCATCATGACAGACCCGAGTACCTGAGCCAGGTACGAAAGGAAGGCGACTAGCGAGCCGATCTTCATCGAGCCGGAACTGATTCGATTCGATCCGATCCAGACCGCGGCAACCATCGATACGTTCATGACCAACATCACGGTTGGAAACATGCGTGCCATGAGTCGACCGGCACCAACCGACGTTTCGGTAAGCCCGTCGTTTGCTGCTGCAAAACGCCGTGTCTCGTCTGGTTCGCGAACGAACGCACGAACCACACGTATCCCGATTATCTGCTCACGAAGTATCCGGTTGACATTGTCGATTCGAACCTGCATCTCACGAAACTGAGGAACCATTCGAACGACCGTCGAACCAACCAGTACGACGAGTACCGGAACACTGGCAAGCATCAGCGTCGATAAGCCCAGATCTTCGCGTAGCGCCATAATGACCCCGCCAACCATCGTTATCGGAGCGGCAACCAACATGGTGGCCCCCATAACGACGAGCATTTGCACCTGCTGTACGTCGTTAGTGATTCGGGTGATGAGCGACGAGGCCCCGAATTGGTTGACCTCACGTGCCGAATAGTTCGTGACCGAATGAAACAGGTTGCTTCGTACGTCGCGCCCGAACCCCATGGCTACTTTTGCGCCAAAAAATACCGCACCGACCGAGAAACCAACTTGAACCAAGGTAACGCCAAGCATCAATAGCCCGGTTCGCCAGATGAATGCCCGATCATTTTGAGCAATACCCTTGTCAATGATTTCGGCCGATAGACTTGGCAGATACAGCGCAGCGATCGTTTGAATGAGTTGCAAAACCATGACCACTGCCAGCGGCCGCCGGTACTTGCCGAGCTGGCGCTTGAGTAGACGAAGAAGCATTCCAGTCAACTTACGCCCTCCGGTGCACGGCACCCAATCTGTAGGCCCGGCATCTGTACGGCAGCAACCGAATTCAACAGCCGATAGCGAAACTCACTGCTCGACATACTCGGGTCATAGTTTCTTGATTTACTCTGCCAACGTACTGAGTCAACGACGATTGAGTAACAGTGTGCAGGCCATCGCAATTGATTGCCGATGGTCGGTCCACACCAGCTTCGAGGTGATCGAAGCCAACCTCAACCGTCAGGCCGCGCAGTTGGGTGGTGATCTCTGCGACCGTAATGAGTTCTCTCACATCGATCACTTCTGATCGAGTCAAAACGAGCACCGGTCGCGTTTTGCGTCCGACTTTCGCAAGCCAGATTTCGGCCCGGTTCATTCTGGATCGCTGCTAGTCCAAGCTTCAGCTTCGCTCCAAAATGGGTCGATTAATTCTGGTTGTTTCTCGTAGGCCTTGCGATCCGCGGTGGCTAGCGCTGCTCGAACGGCCGACACAACCCCTTCTCTCGCAGCTGCAGAAATATTGATCTCAAGGATACGTGCCTGGTCGGCCAGCTCGTCGTCAAGAGTAAACGTTGTTCGGGTGGAAGCCATCTGGTAACACTAGCATTTGGTGCCAGCACCTTCCGCTAGCTAGCTATTACCTGGGGGTTACTCTCATTTCGTCGTCGACCGCCTTTTTTGGCGTACAACCGATCGTCGGCCAACCGCAGAGCAACCTCAAGATCGACCGCTTCGTCAAACACGACCACGCCAACACTCACGCCGGCACCGAACGGCGAAAGTACCGGCCCGAGAACAACGTGCAGAACGGTCTCGATATCCACGTCGTTAACAATGATCGCAAACTCGTCGCCGCCGAGCCGTGCCACTAACCCGTGCGGTTCGATGGTGGCCATCAAGACCTCAGCTATGTCAACCAACAAGGTATCGCCCACATGATGGCCGTGAACATCATTGACGTTCTTGAAACCGTCGAGGTCAATCATTGCCAGATGTGAACCAGAAGTTTTGAACCAGTCTGCAGCGCGGCGTCGAAATGCCGTGCGATTCAAGAGACCGGTCAGTGGGTCTCGATCTGCTTGTTCACGAAGCGATTGTTCCAGTGCAACGCGGTCAGAGATGTCGCGAGCAATGGTTGAGTAGTGGGTTCCGAGCGGCGTTTCGTGAACGATGAATGATTGCGAAACGGCAATTCGTTTCCCTGACCTTGAAACAAACATGCCGACCCCAGCGATTTGGTTGTCAGCAATGATTCTCGAAGCCGACTGGGCAAGCTCCTCTGATGGCTTGTCGTTGTACGGAACAATTGAATGGCCGATGATGTCTTCGTCAAGGGGAATTTCGAGCATCTGGCGGGCCGCTGCGTTGAGGTACAGCAGATTGCCTTTCCGATCGATGGTGCCTATGAAATCTTGTGACGCTTCAACCAAGCTCTTGAAAATTTCCTCGGGAACTCCGCTCATCGCTTAAAATATCGGCGTATGGCTACGTAACTTGAGCCAAAGGTGTGTTCGAGGCTGGGTGTTGTGGCAGACGAAACCCAACTGTCATGGCCAACATCGACGCAGCTGCGGTTGCGATAAACATGATTCTCGCCCCGGAACCGTTGTCGGCCACAAACGCTGAAAGTAACAAGCTTGCGAGAATACTTCCCACGTATCGACTGGCTGAAAGTAAGCCGGCCGCGATGCCGGATCGTTCGTCTGAAACTGCCTCGAGGCCAGCGGCCAAAATACTTGGAGACGCAAACCCGAGACCGATTCCGAAGGCCCCAAGCGTTGAGATGAGTATCGGCGGCGACACGCCAATGCCGAATGGAAGCAGAATCAGGCCTCCGACCACAGCTACACCCAAACCCCGGGTGACCGCCCAACGTCGCCCGAATTCGTCGCCGTAGCGGCCCCCAATCGGGCTCATCACGATAAGACCAATAGTTAATGCGGAAAGCGCGAGGCCGGTCTCGCCCGATTTCCAGCCCCGTTCATCGAACACGATTGGCGCAATCAACAGCAGGGAGTATTGGCCGAGGTTCGTGAGTGCTTGTGTCGCGAATGCTGCGACATACGTTGGGTTAAGCAACTGCGGTTTTCGTTTATCGAGGTGCATCCTCGGGTCGGTGTTTACGAGTTGAATCGACTCGACCTTCACCGTCGCGAGCACCACCAAAATGATTGCGACCACAGGAAGATTTACGAGAAAGATAGCCTTCCAGCCGAAGGAGCCGACGAGCACGCCACCCACGATCGGGCCAGCTGCTGCACCCACGCCGATCACTGACCCGAGAATTCCGAACACCTGACAGCGATCGCTTGGGGCGCTGAGCGACCGCAACATTGACTGCACCGCAGGGGCTAGCGCTGAGGCAAAAACGGCCTGTGAAGCGCGTGAAGCGACTAACCACACGAACTTCGTGGAAAGGGCCGCTCCGAACGAGCAAACACCAAAGCCGACGACTGAAACCATGACGAGACGCTTGTTTCCGATTGCATCGCTTAGTCGGCCAGCCAACGGCTGACCGATAAGCATCGCAAGTAAGTACACAGTAATAAGTACCCCTGCTTTACCTCGACCGATCCCGAACGCTCGGGCCAACGTTGGTAACGCGACTGCGACCATTGTGGAATTCAGCGGAACCAACGCCGAGGCCAATGCGATCCCAACGATCGTGGCGCGCGTAATCGGTGGTTGGTCGTCAGACAAGTACGGTCACTTGTCCTGATCGCCCATCGACTCGCACACGAGATCCGTGAGGTATCCGGCGCGAGCCGTTGGTGGTTCCCACTACAGCCGGAAACCCAAGTTCTCTCGCCATAATCGCAGCATGACAGGCGAAGCTTCCGTGGTCGGTGACAATGGCACCGACCAGATGAATCATTGAGTTGAATGCTTCGCCGGTTGCTGGGGTAACTAACACGTCGCCTGCTTCCAACTTGAAAAGATCTTCGAAATCGTGCACTACGTGAGCACGACCCTCGTAAGTGGTGGTGCCAACTGGGATACCGAACACCGTTGACGTGTCACCGGCGGGCATTGGTAGTTCACCCAGGATTCCGTCAATCATGAAACCAAAGGCTGACATGAGCCGTGCCATTTGCGGCGGAAGACCTTCAACCGACGGAGGGTCGGGCATGGGAGGGCCAAGGAACCGTGGTGACCCAGCGAGCGTCAAATCGACACGTCGCACTGCTCGGGCCTGCAGTTCGGCCGAGGTCGGTGTGGCACTTCCGTCGACCATGGTGAGCAGTTCTGTGTAGCTGGCATCGAGCACCTCCTGTGCGGAAGAAAGACGGCCGCTTCGAACAAGTCGTCGACCAACTTCGAGGATGGTTTGGCGCATCAAACCAAAGGCGGAAATGTCGCTATAGATCCCTCGTTCATCGCGCAGGCGGTACATCGTTCGAGCTTCGAAGAGCAGCGAATCGAATGTGTCTTGATGTTCATGCGGTACTTGCAATCGCACCGCCCACGAGTACTGGTGAGCACGGGCGACTGCATCCTGTGGATCTGCGTTCAGACCGCAAGCCAACTTTCCGAGAATGAGTTCTGGGCATTCGCCCAGGGTTTTCCGGGTTATATCGAATCCGTCTACTAGTCGGTAACGGGTAGCCGCAACATAGTCTGCAACCTGGCAACTGTGGCTGCAAAGCGCCTGTAAGCGAACAGCGGGATCTCCATCACCGGTAACGAGCGCCTTTGCGGTGCTGTCGGCATTGATTGCCTTGACGGCCGCTCCCATCTCGGGCGGAATCTGGCTGGAAATCGGTGAAGCTCCGCCCAGGGTGTTGAACAGCTCCACTGGTGAGATGCCCGTCCATTTGCTTGCATGCAATAGATAGTCACCAACGGGTACTAACGCTGAAAGGTTGAATCGATGATGTTGGTACACCATCTCTTCTAAGTGCGCAGCGCATTGCTCAATATGTGAGCGTAGCGATGCCTGGTCAAGTGTTCGCAAGTCAACCGCATCGAGCTCCATATGTCTACGTATGGCCTCGGGCTTGAGGACGGTGTCCCACAGGGCGAGGTCATCGTTCCATATGCGTGCAGAGAAGACGTGGTCGGCGATCTCGACTCGACGACCAAATTCAACTCCCAATTCCTCGGGGCTTTTTGGTCCGTCTGGCCCAGGCATATCAAAAGGCTGGGGTTGATGGTAGGTAAACCCATTTACTGTCGACATCGCTAGGCGATCGATGAGTGTGCCGTATTTTGCGCACGTCTCGTCGTTTCCGCGATTGAAACCGGTGGGGTAAAGAGACTGGGCGAGCAGCGTGCATGACTCGGGATTGTGAGCCCGGTCTTGCATCCAGGGTCCGGGAAGAGGTTGGGTCCAACTCGGGTCGAAATTCATGCGATTAGCTCCTGAGGTTTTGGTTGACTCAGAGGATCATGCGGGAAGAGATGTTTCAGTTCCGCGTCAACTGCGCGCCAATCGGGGTTGTAACAAAGTGAAATCCAATTTAGGAATTCATTTCTGGAAGTCGAATTGAAGCCCTTCGTTGATTGGCTCATCCGACAGAATTGCCGCTGTCCTTTTTCAGACAGTTCAATCTGCGGCCCACGTTTGGCGGGCTTGCGAGGAAGATCAACCTTCGGTGTGCAGTTCTTTTTTGCAACTCAAGCCGAGTATTTGGTGCTTCAAGACCGCTTCGATGAGTTGCTCGGGGACATTGATCGCTCGTTTTCCCCGGCTCGGGGGCGAACCCAATGGTCGTTGAGCTATGGCATTTGTTCGAGGCAACGCTAAGCCCATGATCGATCAGCAGAGCACCAACAATTTTCTGCGTCGGGCGTTTCTGAAACGTCCCGACGTCACCGGATTTGTAGTGACACTGGCCAGTTTTCTGATGACCGGAGGCGGACGGGCTGCGTTAAAGCATGTTGTCCCGAAAGGACCACATTCAGAGGCCTACATCGCGGGCATTCAACAATCCATTTTGGCCATCGTTGTGGTTGTCGTCCTGTGGAAGATGGGGTGGTTACGTGCAGCACGTGTGAGCTCACGGCCTCGGCCAGCACGAAATTGGTGGTCGTATGCACTAATTCCAACTGCGCTCATTCCGTTCATCAGCTTTGGCGACATCGACTGGGGTCGAACGGCGGCAATCTTCGCATCAGCTTTCGATTACGGAACCACTGGGGTTGTTGAAGAATTGGTTTTCAGAGGCCTGGTGATGACCGGGCTGAGTGTCGGTCTTGGAGGTAAGTCAAAGGCTTCGCTGAAGGTTATTGTTGCTAGTTCGATTTTTTTTGGGTTAGTTCACCTCAGCCCAGTCGGCATTGTTTTCGCTACGGTTTTCGGGTTGGGCTTTGCTCACCTGACAATTTCAACGAACACCATTTGGTGGAGCGTGCTCGTGCATTTCGGGTACGACTTCCTCACCGATCTACCCAGAGCAACGACCGGTACGGAAAATCGTTGGTTTGTCATGGTGCCAATTTTGCTGCTGATTGTTTCCAGCGGAGTAGTCGCAGTTGTGAGCGCAAGGATGGAGAAAAAAGATCTGTTCGATGACGATCTTGACGAGACGGACGAACCATCTCGCCAGGCCAGCGGCGTTAACCGCCCACCCTCCGCCCATACGTCGGTGATTGAAGATGTTGAAGTATCTTGATGAGTAGTCACATTTGATGAAGGGGTCTTGAAATGATCTGGCGGAAGCTGCTTTCGAAGTCACACACACAGACACACACACACACACCGTAGAAGGGGTTTTGCCGCAGGTCTACTCGCACTGTGTTTGCTTGGTGTTGTGTCGACTGAAGTAAGGGCGGACGCTTTTAATCAAAATCCTGGTGCGTTTGATTGGGGAGATTCAGCGAATCATCCCGAAAGTTGGCGGTCCCAAAATCCAGTCGTAGGGTTCCCGGCCGCTGAGATTATTGACGTTGAACGAGAGTTGAATAGCTCATACTTCTTAACTGATGGAGGCAAAATTTACGGGAGCACACGTTATGCGTTGCCTGAATTGCTTCGTCAAAATGTGCTTGGAATCATCGATATTGAAGCGGGTTTTAACGACCTTTTTGCCCTCACAAACACTGGTGAGGTGTGGAAACTTGGCCAACCCTTTGGAAACTCTCAAACGACATCACCGATGTCGTTGGAGCCAGTTCGTATTCCGCTTCCTCCGGTGAAACAACTTGCAGTTGAGGGCAGTGAATTTTTCGCTGTATCCGTCGGCGGTGGGTTGTACGAGCGCGACTTGCTGAATGGCGCCACTTACGATCTGGTGCAGAACGACGTGAAGTCTGTCGCGCCGAATACCAACAGCGACTCAGCAATTATTAGGACTGACGGGTCGGTTTACGAGATGGATGGTTCCTTCCGCCTTATTCCTGCTGCCCCCTACCAGCCGCTTGCTATTCAGGGCCTACCGCTTACGATCGTTTCGCTTAGCTACAGCGTTGGCTTGTTTGCTGCGCTTGACGTCTCAGGAGATGTTTATGTCTGGCCCCAGGCAAGTTACCCGGATCGAAATGTTGCACCGCAAGCCACAAAATTGTCGGGTGTTTCAGGTGTAGTCGAAATGCAATTGAATGGCGCTGGTACGTCGGCTCCACTCCCCGATGGCGGTCGGACAAACGATTTGTATTTCACGATTCGAACGCAGGATCGTCACTTACGCACAGGAAAACTTATTGGAGTGACGCCCCTTTCGAGTGGCACATCTCGGTTGATATTGCCTCCTGACCTCGATTTTGTTGAGCATTCGGGTCTTTGGGACGGGTTCGACTACAGCTCGCGTCTACTGGCTTTTTCGAAGACGTCGTTGACGCCCGATGAGGAACCCTGTTGGCAAAACGTTGACATAACCGATCCGCAGGTTCAGGTGTGCGGGGTTCAGATCATTCGTGACGGATGAGACGTCAACCAATTGAAACTTGAGTTGGTGCGCCTCGATTCGGGTGACCTTGCCTACGGGGTAACTGGTTCTGTCAGATTTTTTGCGAATGGAGTCAGTGCACCGGTCAGTAGGCAACGTCTTAGGGTCATTGTGCAGACCGTTCGTAGTGACGTTCCTCTCTCTGGTTCGTTTTCGCAACGGTTCACATCAGATCCGAGAGTGATTTTTGTTTCGGGCGGGAAAATCTTGAAAGCGAACGCTCAACGCCAAGGTTCATTCGTTGTTCGGGTCACCGTTGATCTCGACGAGGACGGGGTGGTTGATGCCGGAGAACCATCGGTTAATCGAACGGGACAGTGGCGCCGGCCGATCGCGTTTGGTGATTCGTACTCGTCGGGTGAAGGTGCTGGTGATTACGACGACGATTCAAAATCTAGTCAAAACAGCTGTCACCGCTCACCCCATGCCTATGCCCGCAAATTAAACGTCCCAGCACCCGGGAGGTCGCCGTTCGACGGTTTACTTTCCGACGTACGACTTTATTCGTGTTCGGGTGCGCGCGCTTACACGATGAACTCGACTGTTCTCAACTCCGACAATCTTCGGACCGCCGAGCAAAAGGGAATTCTTGCGATGAATAACCTAACAGCGCTCCCCGCCTCTGAGTCTGATTCGAAAGGCCCGAACGAAAACACGACGAACGAAAAGCGTCAGGTACTTCGGTTCCGCGACGAAATCAAGTCGATTGGTTCTTTTGTCGCGCAGCCTGACTACATCACGGTTGGTGTTGGTGGTAACGACATGGAGTTCGGTAACTACCTCACGAAATATTGCCTCCGTAAACCGAAAGGTGGAACGGGTCCTTGCGGTCCGAATGACTCATGGACCCCTGCGGACCAACTCGACAACAGCTTGTTTCCCGGTATAACGACGTTTGGCGCGTTCGTTGACCGCAAGCTTCAGATCACGATTGAGCGAATGTCGCGATCGATTGACGAAATTTTGGCTGAGTCAGGTACTACGCCTGTTGTGTTGATGGGCTACCCCATGTTGTTTGGAGCGGTAGCCGACACCGATTTTTCCAGTTCGACTGCGTGCATGGTGGCCGGCTATTTGTGGGGTGGAAGTGCGAGTTATTTTCGAACGAAGCAGGTTGAGGTGAACAATGCGATGCGGGCGCTGGCCCAACGGAAAGGAATCCATTTTGTGGATTTACTTCCGGTTTACGATTCTGCCAGGGCGGGAATGTGCGGGAAGGGCGGCGCTGGAATCAACAATTTTGCGTTTAGCCAATCAAACTTCGCGAAGAATTGCGTTCGGGTCGGTGTAGCGGTGGCCAGTGGGAACCCGGGCCAAGCGCAAGTCGCTGGAGGCGCAATAATTGAAAGCTGCCTCGCGATCGAGCTCGCTCAAAATGATTTCGAGTTTTCGGCGTTTGCGGCGCAATCGCATGCGCATCCCAATTCAGTCGGGCAAGAATTAAATGCAGTTGCGATTGCACCATTTATGAAGCAAGCAACCGGGCCTCGAACCTCGACTGGTATTCCGAAAAATCCGGCAGCGGTCGTCGCCATCGCCAATGCCGTCCAGCAAGTTGCGGTATCCGACTCTGAATCTCGATTTGAACCGGCAAACGAGCTTGCTGTAGTTCGCAAGCAACTTTCTGTCGGTGGCTCGGTAAGTACTTCTCTGTTCCAAGTGAATTCAGGTTGGATAGGCACCGTTACGGTTGATGTACCTCGATGCCAGCGATCCGCAGGGCTCGCGTTCCCCATTCGTTTTGGTGGGGTCGGCTCTTCGCCTCAAGTACTTAAGTTGGTGGATGTTGGGTCCGGTGAAGTGCTTCTCACGCTCACTGCGACACCAGAGTCGACCCTGTCGGCCGTGTTGCCAGCAACTGCGGTTGGGCGTCTGCTCCAGGTCCGGGGCGGGGTCGGGGTAACTTCTTCACAGACCTTCGACGTCACAGCAAGTCCTGCGCCATGCGCAGCGCCAGATTACGTTTCCGGTCCTGCTGGGCAGTCGACACAACTCAACGTTTTGGCCAACGACGGAACCGGCGCCTACCGGATAGCCGACTTCCGTTCGAACGTTCCCTGGATTGCCGTGAGTGGTGACGGTGTTTTGATTGTTGCCAATCCGCCGCTCCGCACTGAAGGCACCGTTTCGTTCTCGTATTCGAGTTGTTCATCAGCAGGTGATTGCACCTCGACCGGGGGAACGTTCCAGACAACTCGACCGGCTTGCACGGTGACAGCCTCGCTCGCAACGCCCTCTTTAGAGGGGACCGCTGGTGACGATGTTATCTGTGCAGATGAATCGACTGTTGAAGTTCAAGCCGGTGCGGGGAATGATCTGATTTATGTGCGTGGCCCCGTGACCGTCATCAATTCGGGGTCGGGTGTTGACCGGATATTCGCCGACGGAACCATAGTTTTGGTCTCCCCTGAAGAAGATCTGATTCAATCAACCCATGCGATTCTACGATTGTCCATTGGGAAAAACCCGGGTTTCCCAACGTCTGGAACACCACTCGTGGTCGATACCACCCCACCTACGGTTCAGGTAGCAACACCAGCCATTATCAATGTTGGTGATTCGGTGTCTGCCTCGGTAACATGTAACGACCCGGGCGGCGCGGCGAGTTGCCCGTCAACTGTTGATCTGGTCACTCAGTCAGCCGGCGACTTTTTCGGGACTGTGACTGCTTCAGATACTGCTGGCAACCAAACGTTGGAAACGTTCTGGTACACCGTGAGCAATCCAATCGTAACGATCACCACGACTACAACTACGACGACAACATCTACGACAACAACAACAACACCCGCTCCGACGACGACGGTTGTTCCTGCGTCTACGTTTCGGGCAAGGAACGGTGTCGCCGGAAGCGGTGAAATCGTGGATCGCATTTTTGTTGAACGTTCAGTGTCGGTGGGTGAGTATGACCCTGATGGCGACGGTTGGGTGCTGGTGGGTCGCACAAATGGTGATGGTGACAACGGTGTCCTTGCTCGCTTTTGGGTTGAGGGCGGTGTGCCAATGGTGGCAAGTCGTCACCCCCAAAAGGGCTGTTTGCAGTCAACGCCGCAAAGCCTTGACCCGGTCAAGAAGGGGCAGACCCGTCTTCTTCGCGAAGTGGCCAGAGATACTGCGCTGTGTCGGAGCGCTTCACCCGAGAGTGATGTCGACGGTGATGGTATTGCCGACAACGTCCAGCCGGTGTATCGGGCTCGAAACGGAAACGCTGCGGCAGGTGAGCTTGCGAGCCGGGTGTTCGTTGAACGGAATCGAAATGCTGCTGAAGCACAGTTAGGGGTTTCTGATTACGACCCCGATGGTGACGGTTGGGCCCTGGTAGGCCGCACTAACGGTCAAATATGGGCGACGGTTTCTTCGGTTTTTTCCGAACCGCTGGTGTTAAAGCAGGGGTCGGTGTGCCGTCACTTCAGTTTCGACACCTCTACGGTTCGGAGCGGTCAAACCCGCATCGTGACGACCGGTGCTCAGGTCACCTGTCCATCGTGACAACTCGAAGGCGGGCAGTTGCGTCCAGGCTCGTCGTGTCGCCAGTGATAGTCGCGCTGTTGGCTTCTTCCGGGTGTGGTGTGGTGTCGCGTGTTCGGGGGACTGATTATGACTCGGTGGCTGCTCGGCGGGCGGTTGTTGCGTCGGGGTTGACGAGCGATACGCCGCCGGGGTTTGTTACCGAGTTTGCTGGTGCTGTGCCGGCGGGTAATGGTGGGCCTGCGTTGGTGCCGGTTCCTGGGCAGGGTTCGGGTGTTGGGACTCTTCGTGATGGTAACGGTGGTGTTGGTGTGACTGATGAAGAGCTGTTCGTGTTTTATGTGGAGCGCATGCTTCAGAACAATATGAACCGTGTGTACGCATATTGTACCGGACCAGGCCCCGAGTTTGCCGAAGAGATTTTTTCTCGGGTTGTTAGGGGGTGGGGGGGTGCTGGGAAGTCGAGGTATGCGGTGTTTGTTGAGTGGGCTGGTTCGCCGACTTTGGGTTGGCATTTGACGCAGGAGGGTTTGACTGATCGTTCTGTTGAAGAGTTCGACGGGCGGTACATTGAGTTTCGTTGCCGGTTTGTTCCTGATGCACCGATTTTTGTTTTGGCGAAAAAGTATGGGTACACAGTGAAGCCAATTAAGGGTGATCGGTGGGATCCGAACATTGCTGCGCGGCCGACCACGATCCCGATCCCATTTCGCCCCACGTGAAACTTTCCCGATCAAGGCTCAGCATTGGGTCCTTAGCGGCGCTAGTCAGTGCGCAAGCCAGTTGTGGTGGGGGAAACGCGTACAACGCGTTTTGGTCGGGGAACTGGTACGACAACCACCGACCCGACATTCCTATTCGGTCCGCAAGAATTTTGTGTGAGATTCGCTCTCCGGTCGTTACCCATGCACTTACTGCAACCATCCGAGCGGTGAGATTGCTGGCCAGAACTTTGGTTACCACGTGACCTTGTTCGAGGGCCGGGTTCACGAACCCGGCCACCAAAGCCCGGTCTGCAGCGTTGTTGTGACTTGCGGACTGTTGGCTCTTTGTCATCAAAAATGATCTCCCGTATTGATCAATTGCGAGTCGGGTCCGCATATTCGGCCTCACGCCCCGACCAACAGCAACCTAACATCCGCCTCCAAAACACGCTTCGAAAGGGACCGATGCAACGACTCATTCTACGGCGATTCCGATCGTTACGTCTGCGATGTGATGTCTTTAAGAAATGCTTCAACCTCAGCCAGGTGCCGCGTCCGCTTTAACGGGGGAAGCGCTTTGACCAAGTCGTGGGCATAGCGTGCGGTACTCAAACGCGGGTCGAGAACCGCAACTGCGCCACGGTCTGAGGAGGTGCGTATAAGGCGCCCAACCCCTTGCGCCAAGAGGGTGGCCGCCCGCGGTAGGTCGATCATCTCGAACGCTTTCGGGCCGCAACGCTCCCGGCGAGCCAGTAGCAGAGGCTCGTCTGGTCGACTAAACGGCAATTTGTCGATAACCACCAGTGAGCACGTTCGGCCGGGTACGTCAATACCCTGCCAAAACCCCATCGTGGCAAAGAGGCACGTGGCTTCGTCATCGGCGAAACGCTGAACCAGCACAGCCTTTGGTAACTCGCCCTGAGCGACAATCGGAAAGGCCAAATCTCGGCATGCCTCCACAGCAGCCTTCATGGTTTTCCAACTGGTAAACAGCGCAAGTGTTCTTCCGCCAGCAGCGGTAATAAGCGCACGAAGTTCTTTGTGCATGAGTGCTTCATACGTTGCATGACGGGGGTCGGGAAGGTGTCGAGCGCAATACAATATGCCTTGGGTATCGAACGTGAAGGGGCTGCCAACGTCGAGTTCGACTGTTCGGTCTTTGGGAAGCATGAGTCGATCAGTGATCCGTGGAGGAATCGTCGCACTTGTCAACACCGCCGAGACCTTCTGCCACACCCCGCTGTCAAGCATCGGGCCCACTTCAATCGGGCTGATTCGCAACACGGGCCCACGAGCTCCGTTTGCTGCTTCGACCCACGCCAACTGATCGACCGAGCCTTCGCGTCCAACAGATAAGGCCTCGTCGATTTCATCGGCGAGTGCGGTTGCTGACTGCAGCGCTCTCGTTTGGCGTGACTTGGCTTCGGAGGGTGCATCCGCAGGAACTGCGGTTCGAACTGCATCGAGCGCGGCCCTAACTCGGCCGGAGGCCATATTAAGTACCCGTCGAATTTCTGGGTCCGCTGATGGCCCGCCTTCGATGGCCTTTCCGGCATGAGGGGAAAGGGCCGAATCGAGTAGCGGGCTGATCACCCCAACATCGACCTTTTGCTCGATGTCGGAAACAACTGCGCGCAGACGACCAGCAAGGGCCACGAATCGTGAACCCGAAATTTCAGCCCCGAGGCTATCGGCGACCACATCTTCAAGCTCATGAGCTTCGTCGAGCACAACAACTTCGTGGTCGGGAAGTACGTACCCACCCGATCGAATATGTTGACCGTAGAGGTGCATATTAACGACGATCACGTCGGCATCAGCCGCTCGGGTTCTGGCTCGTTCTGCGAAGCACACTTCACCAGATGGGCATTTAGCGGCGCCGGGACACTCGGCTGCCGAAACGCTCACAGCACTCCACGCTGCCACCGACGGCTCGAAGCTCAGTTCAGCTCTGTCGCCGGTTGAACTGGTTCCGGCCCATTTCGCGATGTTGATGATTTCGTCGACGATCGCAGTTGGGGCAGCCATGGATGAACCTTCAAGGCGAAGTTGCCCAGCGCTTCCTTTCATTTGGGAAAGTAACTCCGATGACCGCTGACTACAGAAATAGTTCGATCGACCTTTGAGTAACGCATATGTGAAGCGGGTACCAAGGTGTTCTTCAAGGAACGGAAGGTCTTTGGCAAACAGCTGATCCTGAAGCGCTTTGGTTGCGGTTGCAACGATCACCCGCTTGCCCGAGAGAATGCTTGGGATCAGGTATCCGAGCGACTTGCCGGTTCCGGTTCCGGCTTGAACGACCACGTGCTCGTTGGCCATGATTGAACGCGCCACGGCCTCAGCCATTTGTTGCTGGCCGTCTCGGCGTTCACCGCCCCCCGGAAGGGCCATGGCGACCCGCCGCAAGGCCCGGCTGGTTTCGGTATCGGTTTCGTCTCGCTCTTCTGGCTGCAACGTAGACAAGGGAGTGAAACCTAGTTTGGTTTCGGAGGGGTTTCGCGGCTTTGAACAACGCCAAATTCCAACCGGTTCAAGAAATGTAAGCGTTTTCGGTGGAACTCAGATAGGGTAATCGGCAGTCTAAAAAATGAGGCGTTTGTCTCAGTACCTAGACCACAGTCCACCCACCGTACCTAGACCACCCACCACGGGAACGTTCCATCAAGGGGATCACATGAAGAAAAAATCAACTTGGGCCGCAAGCGCCCTCGTCGTTATGTCACTCACCGCTTCGGCGTGCGGCGGTAGCAGCAGTGCTCCAGCCGTAACGGAAGCTGCACCAGAAACTGCCGCTGCCACCGAAACCACCGCTGCTGAAGTGGTCGAAACAACACCAGCCGCCGCTGAGACCACAGTCGCAGCCCCCGTCGAGACCACTGCACCTGCTGCCGCTGCCGCTGGCGAAGACATCATTGCGGAACTCGGAACGTCGATGAAGGGTAAAAAAGTTACCCTCTTCACGTCGATTCTTGACGAAGAAGCCAAGAAGCTCGAAGCTGCTTGGGCTGACTTCGAGACCAAGACCGGGATCGACATCGCACTCGAATCGTCAAGCCAGTTCGAAGAACAGCTTCGCGTTCGTGCGGAAGGCGGCAACGCTGCCGACATCGCAATCATCCCGCAGCCAGGTCTTATGGCCGACCTCGCTCGCAAGGGCAAGCTCATTGCGCAGCCTGCACTTGGCGACTACACCAAGGCTAACCACATTGCTGGTTGGGCTGATCTCGGAACCGTTGACGGCAAGTTCTATGCTCCTCCGTTTGGTGCCAACGTCAAGTCAATGGTTTGGTACTCACCAGCGAAGTTTGCTGAAAAGGGCTACGAAATCCCGAAGACCTGGCCAGCATTGCTTGAACTCAGCCAGAAGATCGTCGACGATGGCGGCGTTCCATGGTGCGTAGGTTCAGAGTCGGGCGCAGCCACTGGCTGGGTTATGACTGACTGGATGGAAGACATCATGCTCCGTGTCAACGGTGCCGACGTGTACGACCAGTGGTACAAGCACGAGATTCCGTTCAACGACCCGAAGGTTAAGGCCGTTGCTGACGAAGCCGCAAAGATTCTTTTGAGCGAAGCATTCGTCAAGGGCGGACCAAAGTCAATCGCAACAACTGCCTTCCAAGAATCAGGTACCGGAGTGCTCGACGGCTCGTGCTTCATGCACCGCCAAGCCAGCTTCTACGGCAACATGCTTCCAGAAGGCTCAACCAAGGGCCCTGACGGCGACGTCAACATTTTCTACTTCCCAGGCCTCACCGAAGCTGACCGTCCAGTACTTGGCGGCGGCGAATTGCTCGGTGCGTTCCGTGATGCTCCTGAAGTTGCTGCAGTCATGCGTTATCTCACTTCGGCTCAGTACGCAAACAGCCGTGCTTCTGCCGGCAACTGGCTGTCACCTAACAAGGGTCTCAGCGCCGACAACATTAAAGACCCACTCGAAAAGCAGTTCCTTGCTCTTCTTCAGGGTGCCACCGTCTTCCGCTTTGACGCCTCTGACCTCATGCCTGGTGCTGTTGGCGCCGGAACATTCTGGAAAGAAATGAACAACTGGTCAAACGGAACGTCAGACACCGACAAGGTGCTTGCCGACATCGAAGCCAGCTGGCCAAAAGCCTAAGTTATTCAAAATCACGGCACGTGCGGATTGGTTTCGCCAAACGTGCCATGATGTGGCGGAGGTCACACGCTGAAGCGTGTACCTCCGCTTTTTTCATCCCCTTTTTCTCCTGCTCGTTTACTCAGCCTTTTCTAAGGATGCACGGTGATCCTCCTTCGTACCCTCGGCATTGTCGTTCTCGCAATCACGGTCTACTGCGGTTTTGTCTTCGCACTCGATCAAGTTGCGGGGTTCTTTCCACCTGGTTGGCGTGAACGTCTGCGGGTAATCGTGTTTGTTGGCCCAGCCATTTTTTTATTGGTCATTGGGCTAGTGCTCCCAGCGTTTCGAACGATCATTTTGTCGTTCATGAACAACGAATCGAAAGAGATTCGGGCATCGACAAATTTCATCGGGTTTCGTAACTACACCGAAGTGCTCAGTGGCGACGCCGGTCGAAACACCATTCGAAACAACATTTGGTGGGTGATGATTGTTCCGACCTTCAGTGTCGGGCTTGGCGTGGCTATTGCGACCTTGGCCGATAAGTACCGCGGCGAAGCAGCGGCTAAGGCCCTGATCTTTCTTCCAAACGCCATCTCGCTCGCAGGGGCCGGCATCGTTTGGAAATTCATTTACCAATACAAAGCCGTAAACGAACCGCAATACGGCGTATTGAACAAGATTCTCGTTGGCCTCGGATTCGGGCCACATAGATTTCTCCAAAACACTGTGCCCGACTGGTCTTGGCTGCCCGGCCTGAACACCTTTTTCCTCATGATCGTGATGATATGGGTACAGACGGGTTTCGCGACAGTTGTGTTGTCGGCAGCCATCAAAGGTGTTCCGGCTGACTACCTGGAAGCATCTCGAATCGATGGTGCCGATGAGCGCCAAGTGTTCTGGAAAGTGTTGCTTCCTTCGATTCGCCCCAGCGTGATTGTGGTCTGGACCACCATCACTATTGCGGTTCTCAAGGCATTCGATGTGGTGAAGTCAATGACCGGCGGTAACTTCCAAACCGATGTCGTGGCCTCTTCAATGATGCGCGAGTCGTTTTCTTCAGACCGTGTTGGTTACGGCTCGGCGCTTGCCGTGGTGCTTTTCATCGCAGTGATTCCAATTATGTGGTTCAACATCCGTAGCTACCGCGCTGAACAAGCCGCGAACTGATTAAGAGACGACACTTCATATGGCTACTGCTCAATCTCTCGCTGCTAAAGACACCTCGGTAAAGGCCAAACCAGAGGGCCTGATACCAGGCTTAGTTTCTGGTCTGACTTCGTGGTTCGGTCGAATCGCACTTTTCTTGATCGTCGTCTTTTGGACAATCCCTACCGCTGGCCTGTTCATCTCTTCACTTCGTTCAGAGAACGCCATTAAAACGTCACCTTGGTGGGAAGTCGTTTCGGGCAAGACCGTTGACGTGCCGACGAAAAAGGTGTCGGTTCCGGTCGAGTTCACCGTTGGTTCGATTATCGCTGCAGACGACGGAACAAGCGTTGACCTGTCATCGAAGTTTGGGCCGGTTACCGTTCGCCTCGCCAAAGACGCGAACGTGTTGGTGAAGCAAGGCGATCGCATCAAGACCGGTGACCCGGTAACCGCTGATCGCAAAGCCCCGAAGGCGCAACAAGCGGTCATCCAGAATTACACAGTCTCAAAGATCATTCCTAACAAAGATGGTTCGAACCGTGTCGAATTGATTGGCGAAAGCAAAGACAAAGCAATTGTGAACCTCGGTGGTATTTCAAGCATCAAGGTGAAGGTCGGTGACCAGCTCAAGTCAGGTGACCCAATCGCCGTTGACCCTCGGTTCACGACCGCAAACTACAAAGAGGTGCTCGATAAAAACGCGGTATCGGGTTCGCTAGGCGCGTTCTTTTGGAACTCTGTTCAGATCACACTTGTCGGCACCCTCATTCCAATTCTGATTGCGTCATTTGCGGCGTACGGCTTCGCGTGGATGGACTTCAAGGGTCGAAACACCTTGTTTTTGGCCACGGTCGCACTGCTCGTCGTACCGTTGCAAATGTCATTTATTCCATTGCTTCGCCTCATCAACAACGGTTGGCACCTTGGTTCGTTTGCGGTAATTCCTCCACTTGGTTTCATGCAAAACAACGTGATCTCTGTGTGGTTCGCCCATGCCTGCTTTGGTATGCCTATCTCGATCTACCTCCTCCGAAACTTCATTGGCTCGCTGCCACGCGAACTTATGGAGGCGGCGCGAGTCGACGGAGCAACCCATATGCGCACATTCATCACCATCGTGTTGCCGCTGTCAGTTCCTGCGTTGGCCTCGTTGGCAATCTTCCAATTTCTGTGGGTGTGGAATGATTTGGCTGTCGCAACTGTGTTCGCCCCTGGCGATAACGTCAAACCCCTCACAGCACACCTGGTAAGCCTGGCCGGGTCAAAGGGGGAAGAGTGGCAACGATTAACCGCCGCTGCATTCGTCACCATGGTGCTGCCACTTACGGTGTTCCTCGCACTGCAACGATTCTTTGTTCGCGGCTTGGTCAGCGGAGCAGTGAAGGGATAGGGCCGTTTTTATCGCTTCGCAATTGCGGAGATCTCGTCGAGATTCGACGAAGATCTCCGTTACTTGGCGCTTCGCCGGTTAAGTTTGACACCGATGAACGCAGACCGTCCCCAGAACCACGGCACCGTGAGCCTGAACGTTCCCCGTACCCTCGACCCCACTCGCATCCCTAAACATATTGCTTGCGTTATGGATGGCAACGGCCGCTGGGCGAATCGCCGGGGCCTGAAACGCACCGAAGGTCATGCAGCTGGCGAAGAGGCCCTGTGGGACGCAGTGATGGGCGGGCTTGAACTTGGTGTTGAGTGGATGACTGTCTACGCCTTCTCGACTGAAAACTGGCGACGCCCGGTCGACGAGGTGAGGTTTTTAATGAACTTCAACGAGTCGCTGTTGCTGCGCCAACGTGATTGGCTCAATGACCTCGGGGTGAGGGTTCGTTTCATTGGGCGGCGCAATTGGCGAGTGCCCCGGCGGGTGTTGAAGAACATCGAAGAAGCCGAAGCACTGACAAAAAACAATCGTCGAATGACGCTTACGTTTGCATTCAATTACGGAGGTCGTGCCGAGTTAGTCGATGCGATTCAACGAATAGTTGCCGATCGAATACCTGCTGACAAGGTCACTGAAAAACTGATCAGCGAGTACATGTATGCACCCGATATGCCAGACCCCGACGTGGTCGTTCGAACCTCAGGCGAATTCCGTATTTCAAACTTTTTGCTCTGGGAGTTGGCCTATTCGGAATTGGTGTTTACCAACACCCTGTGGCCTGACTTTCGCCGTGAACACCTCTTTGCCGCAGTCGGCGAATACCAAGCCAGGGCACGCCGCTTCGGCGGCGCCGAAGACAGCGTCGACGAGGCTAGTGATGAGGCTGGTGATGAGGCTGGTGCCCTCGAACAATCTGCGCGGCGCGGCCTAGCGTCACAGCGGTGAGCTTGCTCGAGTGAGCCTGTATCGATGTAACGGGATTGTGCTTCGAACGTATCCACTCGGTGAAGCGGACCGGATTGTGTCGTTCATGACCGACACGAACGGAAAAGTTCGAGCCGTTGCAAAAGGGATACGCAAGACCAAAAGTCGTATTGGTGCCAGGCTGGAACCGGGTGCACAAGTAAGCCTGCTTATTTATCAAGGTCGGGGTGAACTTGACATCGTGAGTCAGGCTGACACCATTGATTTCCATCGTCACATCCGCGACGATCTTGACCGGCTCACGCACGCAGCCTCGATGCTCGAAGCGGTTGACTTACTGGCCCAAGAAGGGCAATCCGATCCTCGTTTGTATTCGATGCTTGCCGGCGGGCTGCGGGCCCTGGACGAGGCAGATTCGCCGCTCATGATCGCCGCATTTTTTTGGCGGGTGCTAGCCCATGATGGCTACGAACCGTCCTTAGACTCGTGCGTTCGATGCGGTAGTACCGAAGATCTGGCTGGGTTTGACGCCGCGGGTGGCGGGGTTGTTTGTCGGCGAGATGCGATTGGCTTACGGATCAGCCAGGAAGCACTTCGTCTGGTTCGACTAATCGTTGACGGCCAGGTGAGCGTCGCGTTACGTGAGCCGCAAAGCCCTGCCACCTTTGAGGTCGAACGGTTGGCGACCTTAGCCCTCGAGCATGTGTTGGAACGACGACTGAAGGCCCCTCGGGTGCTCGATCGGGGTTAGGCGCGCTAGCTCAGAAAAAACTTGACGACACCGACAATAAACATCAGCGCGAACGCTCGGCCTATCCATCGGTAAGTTACTGGCCCTCGGTTTGCGATGTCGTGGCCGGTGACGTTTGCAGTGGCCCCACCGAGGGCACGCCATGACAAAAAGGTGAACCAAACGACACCACAAAACCCAATGAGCGTCAGTAGTAGGCCCGTCATCCGAGAACCGTTTCGGTGTATCGATTGGCCATCCGCCGATCGGGGTCTAGGCGTTCTCTGAGCGCTAAGAACCGGTCAAAGCCACAGTACCTACCCCGCAATTCAACCGCGGTTTGGGTATGCATTTTGCCCCAGTGCGGCCGCCCTTCGTAAGCACGCATGATGGTTTCAACGTCGCGGAAGTAGGGAATGTGGTCCATACCCTTAGCCATATGTACAGCTATGTATCCGCTCTGGCGCCCTGATGCTGTCGAGAGCGCAATGTTGTCGGCTGCTGCGGTTCGAACTTCGATCGGAAAACTGACGTTGTGACCATTGCGCTCAACCATCGCCATGACCTCGCGAAGTGCTGCTGGTACGGCCTCCACGGGTATCGCATATTCCATTTCTAAAAATTTCACCAGGCGAGGGCTCGTGTAGATACGGTGGCTAACATCAACGAACTCGGTTCTTCCCGTTGATGGGAGCGCAGTCGCAAGTTTTGGGATGAGTTTTGGTCGGAGTTTGCCGAGCTTTACAACTGCCCCGAACGCCACGTTCTCAAGGAGGTAATCGTTGAGAAAGGTTTGGCGACGAGACCGGGCCATAGGCGGGCGATCGGTACGGTTGTTGGTTTTTGTAAGTGCCCATTTGGTATGCGGCACCCAATAGAACTCGAAGTTGTCATTCGACGACCACAATTCTTCGAATCGATCGAGCGTCTTTTCGACCTTCATGGGTTCGTTGACCGCCAACAACGAAAAAGCCGGGACGCATTGAAGTGTCACCTCCGTAATGATTCCGAGTGTCCCGAGGCCAACCACCCCGGTGGCGAGATCATCACCCGTGAGGTTTATGTCTTGCCCGGTTCCGGTAATGAGTCGAAGGGCACGTACCTGACCAGAGATGCCGGTGAGCTGGGACCCTGTACCGTGTGTTCCGGTCGAGATTGCGCCGGAAATCGTTTGGTACGCGATGTCGCCGAGGTTCGGCATGGCGAGACCAAGCGAATCGAGGTGAGCGTTTAGGTCACCAAGGCCCATCCCGCTTTGGACGGTAACCAAACCTGTGGTTCGGTCGGCACGCACCGGCGAGTTATATGCAGACAGATCAATAAGTAGGTCATCAGCTACCGCCGCACCGGTGAAACTGTGACCAGACCCGACAGTGCGCAGCGTTCGTCCAGTGGCAATTGCATGAGCGATGCCCGAGTTCAATTCATCTAAGGTCGTCGGGGAAAGTCGAGAGATTGGTGTGGCATGCTGATTCCCGGCCCAATTCGTCCAGGTTTTGTTACCCATAGATTCAGATCTTGTCACGTGTCGGGGTAACGGACTAAGCAAGGATCGAAAATGGAAACAAACACGTTGATCGATGCTGAGCTCGAACATCTTGTGCGGCCACTTCGCCGGGCCAAGCTGATCGCATTGTCGATGCTCGGTCTAGCGGCAGTTGTGTTTTTATGGGCTCGGTACGCGGGAAGGTCTGATTCGGCTTCGTCGTTGGTGGGCTACATCGGAGCCGCCGCCGAAGCCGCAATGGTCGGGGCGTTGGCCGACTGGTTTGCCGTGACAGCGCTTTTCCGTCATCCACTTGGTTTAAAGATCCCCCATACGGCGATTGTCCCGCGCCGAAAAGACCAGATTGGCGTGGCGCTCGGAGGGTTTGTTCAGCAAAACTTTTTAGCCCCTGACGCTCTGAAAGAGCGGGTACTTGTGGCTCGCCCGGCCGACACGTTGGTGAGGTGGCTCGAGCGCGAGGGCAGTGGTGATCTCGTTTCGGAACAGGTGTGTCGCGCTGCGGCCGAGGTAGTTCGCATTGTTGACGCCGATGAAATGGGCCAACACCTCGAACATGCGATGGTAGATGCACTGAGGGCTGTGAGCGCTGGCCCGTTGCTGGGCGATCTCGTCACCGTGATGCTTGGTGATGGTCGACGAGACCAGGTGGTTGACAGTGTGCTTGGGGTTGTGGTTCGTGTGCTTGATGGAAATCGCTTGGCACTTCGTAACGGTTTCGCTGAACGGTCGCCGTGGTGGGTCCCAGGGTCGATCGATGATCGGGTGTTTGAGAAGTTGTTTACGGGCATCATTGATTTGCTGAACGAAGTTCGACACGCACCGGGCCATGAACTTCGGGCTGAACTTGATCGAAACATTGAAAGCCTGGTGACCCGATTGCGGTCTGATCCATTGATGGCGTCGAAACTTGACGATTTGCGGGAAGAGGTATTGCATGACCCGAGGGTTCGTCAGTGGTTGACTTCGGTATGGGGCGATGTTCGAAGCGCAGTGATTCAACAATCGGTTGATCCGGCAAGTCGGCTTCGAACCGGCGTCTCAGGGTTTGTTCGTCGGGCTACCAAGACGTTGCAAAACGATGAGCCGCTGGCGAGACGGGTTGATGAATGGGTGGCGAGCCTGGTAAAAACACTTGCGGTTGATCACGGGCACCAGGCAGCGAAACTCATTTCGTCGACGGTTCAGCGGTGGGATGCCCGTGACACTTCTCGACGAATCGAATTACAAATCGGCCGAGACCTGCAGTTCATACGAATCAACGGAACCATCGTCGGTGCATTAGTAGGCGTACTGATCCATTTCGTAGGCGAACTGATTGTTTCGTAGTCAACCATCCAGAGCTGGCCATATGGTTGGTGTCGTCGGTGAAGTGTCAAAGTATTCAGGTCCGCCCTACGGGTGCCGATGCTTTGGCGGTGAAATTTGATGCCTGTGACCGCTTGGTGCCTGGGTCGAGGGTGATCCAGTTCCTGGTCTTGCACTGTGTTCGTTGATTTTGGGCTCCGCAGTTCCCTTTTACAATCAGGCGGTCGCGCCGTGAACAAAATAGTGACACGTACTGTGGTCCGGGTTGGTTTAGCCATCACCATTTTAGGCGGCGGCGCGGGTTTGATCGCCGCCATGCGCTCTGCGGACACGCGGACTGAAACAGATCTTTCCCAGGCTGGAACGCCTTCGACGACGCTGTGCTCTTGGGAGAGCGAATCATCCGATTGTCGGACCTACTCGACGCTTGAATATTCAACGCCGGAGGAAATTGCGCAACGCAAACTTGATGATGCAAATGCGCCGCCGTTTACAGGATACGAGAGTCCTTCCGATCCTTATGATCCAGCGAATTCGATTCCAGATGATGGTTCGACTGTGGTGTGCGACCCAACCCAGAGCGATTTTGCTGGGGCCAATTGTTACTTGGTTTTTCCTTCTACGACTGTGCCGCCGACCACCCCTCCTTGACCTCGTGAAAAAGGGGCAAACCCGCTGTTGTCTGAGGTTGTTCGTGACAGTGCGACGTGTCGTTCAGCAGCACCGGGCGCTGATGTTGATGGTGATGGTGTTGCCGACAATGTGCAAGCGTTGTACCGGGCTCGGGTCGGTGATGTCGCCAAGGGTAAATTGGTTTCACGCGTCTACGTGGAACGAAATCTAAATGCGTCCGAGGCCCAAATTGGTGTGTCTGACTACGACCCCGATGGTGATGGTTGGGCGTTGGTTGGTCGTACGAACGGTCAAACGTGGACAGTGCCATCTGCGGTATTTAATGACCCATTGGTGCTGAAAAAAGGCGCAGTTTGCAATCAGTTTGTGATCGATGCGTCAACGGTGCGGCGAGGGCAAACGCGGATTCTGAACCCGGGCCCGGTCGCAGCCTGCCCGCTTTAGTCAGACCGGACTTGTAATGATTGTCAAGTCTTTGAACGGTTGTTCTGATGGGGTATCTGACGGAGCGATCTGTACGAACATATGTTCGTTTTAGTGGGGAATGTCTGGTAGGTTGAGTGCATGGATTCGGGGCTGAACGCAGACTGGTCGGGTGGCGGGGGCTACGACGACACTGCTGTGTTCGATCGTGTTTGCGGTGCCGGACGGGCGGTTGGTGAGTCGTCGGTGACTGATGCGTTGTTGTGTTTCGCGGACGGGTTGCATCAGGCTGAACTATCTGTGTTGCGGTTCATCCATGTCTGGTCGAAGTCGAACGAATGGGCCGGGTTCGGGTGTTTGAGTGCTGCCACGTTTTTGTCGAGCACGTTGGGTATTGGTTACGGTGAAGCGAAACGTCGTATTCACCTGGCGAATGGTATTGCTGAGTGGCCTGCGATTGAACGTGCGCTTCATGATGGTGGCCTGTCAATCAGTCAGGCTGAGGTGTTGTTGGGGTTCGCGACTGCTGCCCGGGCAGAATTGTTTGGGCGTGATCTTGAAGCGCTTATTGGGCATGCAGGTGTGTTGAATCATGCCCAGTTACGTCAGGCGTTACGGTTTTGGGCGTCGATGGCCGACAACGAAATAGCGTCCACCGGAAACGACGGTAATCCCGCGGACGGCGAGGTGGTGGTGCCGTCTCGTTTGCATGTTGCAGCAACGCTTGATGATCGCGTGGAGTTGTCGGGGTCGTTCGACACGGTTGATGGTGTGGTTATTCGGACGGCGATTGATGCTGCGTTGCGGTTGAATCAACCGGTAGATACCGATCATGAAACCGGTGAAACACACGCCCACACGTCGTCGGGTTCTGGTGCAAAGGTTCCGGGTGACGCAAGGTGTGAGTCGGTCCGTGCTGCTGAAGCGCTTTGTGTGATCGCATCGTTCTTTTTGGAACACCACAAGCAGGTCACCGGTACAGGCAACGTAGTGAATCTTGATGTTCGAATCGATCTGGATACTTTGAACGAACGCCACGGTGGTCTCGCCCACGTCGGGTCACGCAATATTGGTGTGGCGTTGAAAGACGCCATGGTGTTGTGTTGTCACCCGACCGTGACCCGAATCGTGACCGCCGGGGAAAGCATGGTTGTTGATGTTGGCCGGGCGACTCGTGCGGTCAGCCCAAAACTCGAAAAAACGATTCGGCATCGAGACGGTCATTGCCGGTTCCCTGGTTGTGCGATGCCAGCAACGTTCACCGACGTGCACCACGTCGTGTGGTGGTCACGGGGCGGTAGGACCGATAGGAACAATCTTGTGTTGTTATGTCGGCGGCATCATCGAATGATTCACCACGATTGGACTGTCACCGGCGACCCCAACCACACCCTGACATTCACGAACCCAAACGGCCGACAGTTCACCTCCGAACCACCGCCGACCCAACGCGCACGTATGAAAATCGGCTAGCTCGGGTCGAGCAGATCGCGAAGTGTTGAGTCTTCGATCGCGGCATGATTGCAGTTACGTCAGCCTTGAAACGACCGTTAGTAACCGGTCAAGTTCCTCTTCGGTATTGAAGTAGTGAGGTGACGCTCGTACCACCTGCGTTAAACCCTTTGCGTGCATATCAAGTGCCGCCCAGTTTGCTGTAGAGGTATTGATGCTTATTTGCTGCGCGGCAGCAGCGGCCACTACAGCAGTAGGCTCATGGCCAGCGACAGAGAATGTCACGATTGCGCAGGTGTGTGTTGCGGTGTCGTGACTCACCACACCGGGAAGTAAAGCAAGGCCAGTCCGCAGATACGTCGCCAACTTCATAACTTGCTGTTCGATGGCGTACATACCAATGTCAACCGCTTGAGCAGCCGCATGAGCGAGGCCAACTTGAGCAGCAACCGACTTCTCAAACTCTTCAAATCGGCCCATTCCCGGATTCACAACAAAACCTCCCTCTACGGTCCAATCGCTACTCGTGCCGTCGATTCCTGGCGGTTGGAAGCGTTCTACCAACTCCTCGGCTACCCACACCATCCCGGTTCCGCGAGGTGCCCGCAACCACTTTCGCCCGGTACCGGTAAAGACCTGACAGCCCAACGCCCGCACATCTACGTGAAGTTGCCCGAGCGCCTGGCACCCATCGACAAACAGAGGAACCCCGGCTGCCGCAGCAACTGCTCCGACCTCGGCGGTGGGGTTTATATTTCCCGAATGTGTGCCAATCATAGTGGCGCATACGACAGTGATGTTGGTGCCGATGACAAGGTGTTCAATATCGATAGTGCCATCAGGTAACGATGGCATTTCCTCGATAACAAATTTATTGAACTGTTGGGTTTGAATCAGTGCTGCATAGTGCGAGTGATACGACAAGCGATCAACGAGCACCGTGGTTCCCGATGGCACATTGCCGCCCACTACCCATCCCCACCAGGCTTTGATCCAAGCCGAACTATCGCTGGTGGCAGAGGCAATCTCATGGGGCTGACCGCACACAAGCGTGGCCAGGTCAGCGCGTCCTTTGGTCAAAACATCGGTAACTTCGTCAGCCGCCGCATACCCTCCAATTTCCGATTCGCGACGTAAGTGGCCAATGGTTGCGTCGAGCGTTCGGTGGGTTGGTAGCGATGACCCAGCGCTGAGCAAAAAGGCGCTGTCGGTACAACCCGGGGTGTGATCGCGAACTGAGGCAACATCAAATACAGCTGGCATTTTTGTATCGTACCTGCGGACGGTGCAGGACGGGATGGCTACAGCTCTCGGTAGAGGCTTTCGATTTCGGTAAGCATCGCGGCGAGGTAAGCGTCTTCGCCAACCAATTGCGGAATCACGTCTCGCGACAACGTAACCGCCGCAAGTTCACTTGCTGTTGGGCGACGTTGGTTCTGAACGGCTCCCTGCATCCAACGCAATTGCTGGCGGCATTGGCGGAGTAGGTCGTCTCCCGGGTCTTTATCGAGAATGTCAGACACCCACTGCAACGATTCGGTGAGTGCGGTCTTGAGGTGTTTGAACGCAACCTCGTCTGGGCGGGAAGATGATTCGCCAAGAAGTGACCGTGAAGATGCATCGCCGCCCTCCTCAGCGTCGAGTTCTTCTCCGGCCTTGGCGGCAGCGATTCGGGCCCGCTTTTTGTATTTCGAAATCAACCCGGCATCGGCCTCGTGGGTGAGCTGAGCACAAATGCCAAGCGTTCCATTGTGAGCAACGGGTCGCAATCCGGTGGTTCCGTCCGGGTTTCGGCACAGTGCGAATGCCAGTACCCGGTTACGTGTCGTCATAATTGCGCCGGTTTGTTCGTCGATTTCGGGAACATCGAGCCACCACCCGGCGGCTGGCACAATCTGGATGAGTTCAGGAGGCGTGTCGACCACGATGTCTTGGTCAACCGGTTGGTCCATCAGCGTCATACAGAGAACATCGGCAGTAGGTCGGACGACCTAAAGGCCCAGACGTCGTTGGGTTGGCGAATCTTTCTCTAGATTGCGTCTATGGCTAGATGGGTATCAGCAGCATTGGCGTTCATCACCGCAGCATCGGTGTTGATTATGGAGATTGTGGCAACGCGCCTTCTTGCCCCGTACCTCGGGGTGACGTTGCAGACGTACACCGCAATCATCGGAACCGTTCTGGCCGGAATTGCAACCGGTGCGTTTGCCGGGGGTTGGCTGGCCGACCGTTTCGACCCCCAGGCAATGCTCGGGCCGGTTCTTGTGGTGGGTGGCGGATTCGTGCTTGCTTCGCTCGGTATTCTTCGGCTGGTGGGCGAACGGGTAGGGGGTGGGTCAAGCGGGGCCGTTGTACTGTCGGGTTTGGCATTTTTGCTACCTGCGGCGACGTTGTCGATGATTGCGCCGATGTTGATCAAGATGTCAATGGGTTCGCTTGATCGGGCGGGTCGCGAGGTAGGGCGAATCGAGGCGCTCGGCACTACCGGTGCGATTGTCGGAACCTTCTTCGCCGGGTTCGTGTTGGTCGCCCGATTTCGGTCCGACTCGATTTTGATTGGCGAAGGGGTGTTTTTGCTTCTTCTCGGTGCGGGTCTGTGGGCAAGCGTTGGGCGGGGACGCGGTAGCGGCACCAGGGTCATAAGTGCAGCCCTCATTGCGGTTGCGCTCGGCGGTACGTCGGCCGCTATGCGGGATCGTAGGTGTGCGTACGAAACCAGATATTTTTGTGTGAATATCGAAACAGACGAGAATCGAAGTTCCGGTCGTTATCTCAGCCTTGACACGGTCTTGCATAGTTATGTTGATCTCGATGACCCAACGTACCTTGAGTTCAGTTACGTCAAAGGGGTCGCCGCAGGTGTGGCGGCACTATTTCCGGGTGACTCAGCAATCAAAACCCTGCATGTGGGTGGAGGAGGGTTTACCCTGCCAACGTTCTTGAATGTAACCCGGCCCGGTTCGCTTAACCTCGTGATCGAACGTGATCCCGGGCTCATAAAACTCGACCAGAAGTATCTGGGCTTAAATCTCGGCGGTGGTCTCACTGCTGTCTCTGGCGACGGGCGAATCGTTGTGCGTGATCAACCCCGTGACACGTACGACGTTGTGGTTGGCGATGCCTTCGGTGGCGAATGGGTGCCTTGGCATCTGACCACCCGAGAATTTGTTGCCGATGTCCAAACCACCCTCAGGCCCGGGGGGCTGTACGCCATGAACATCATCGATTCGCCTCCGAGCAAGTTCGTCAAAGCCGAGGTTGCGACGGTGCAAACAGTCTTTCGGTACGTTGCTGTTGCTTCGTCGGAAGGGGGCTTCGGGGCCGAGTATGCCGACAACTTCGTGGTGTACGCCTCTGATTCCCCCCTGCCGTTGGCCGCCCTTTTGACAGACCTTGACCGAGCCGACATCGGTTGGACGGTGCTGTCAGGTAACAAATTGAAAGGCTGGGTCGGGTCAGCGCAGGTGCTCACTGATGCGTTTGCGCCGGTAGAGCAACTCCTCACCACCTCGGGCTGAAGCTACTCTGAGCACTCAGCTCAGTCTTGGTTTCGCATTGCCTCTGCCGACAGTTCGATGTACGCATCGAATTTTGTTCGCACGAGTTCATGTACCTGTAGCTCATCGAGTGATCCGTTCATGGCGGTCATCCAATGGTCTCGTTCAAGCGGGCCGATCGCAAACGGGGCATGTCGCATACGAAGGCGGGGGTGGCCACGTTCGTCTGAGTAGGTCGTTGGGCCACCCCAATACTGACCGAGGAAGAGGGCGAGTCGCCGAGTCGCCGGCGCAAGTTCGTCCTGCTGCGGGTATAGGCGAAGTAGAACTTCGTCGTCGGCAACCCTTCGGTAGAAGGAAGCCGCAAGCGCATCAAAAAAACCCTGTCCGCCTACGGCTTCATACACAGAGATCTGAGCTTCTTTTTGAAGATCTATGGGTTCTGGCATGGTCCTTAGTTTTATCTGCCGCTCGGGGAGGCGTTGGCCAACTACCTTTATAAGTATGCCGCAGGAGTTCAGCGATCTTTTCGACCGTATTGTCAGCCTTTGTAAGCGCCGTGGGTATGTGTTCCCCAGTGCCGAAATTTACGGGGGTTTTCGATCCACGTACGACTACGGCCCACTTGGCGCGTTGATGTTGCGAAATGTGAAAAATGAGTGGATCCGCTCCATGGTGCAAGAACGCGACGACGTGTTGCTGATTGACGTAGCCATCATGGCCCCTCCGGCAGTGTTCGAAGCATCCGGGCACCTTGCGAACTTTAGCGACCCGCTCGTCGACTGTATGAGCTGTAAGAGCCGACACCGCCAAGACCTTCTCGATGACCCGAATACCTGCCCGACGTGCGGAAAGACTGGCACCTTTACTGAGCCCCGAGCTTTCAACTTGATGTTCAAAACACAAGCTGGCCCGGTCGAGGGTGCTGGGGCCGACGTGTATCTGCGACCCGAAACCGCTCAAGGAATGTTCGTCAACTTCGCCAACGTGTTGAACACCAGCCGAAAAAAGCCGCCGTTTGGTATCGCTCAGGTTGGCAAAAGTTTTCGGAACGAGATCACGCCCGGCAACTTTGTGTTCCGAACTCGCGAGTTCGAGCAAATGGAACTCGAGTTTTTTGTTCCGCCAGAGGAAGCGAACAAGTGGTACGAGTACTGGATTGCCGAGCGGTTTGCGTGGTATCAAAAGCTCGGAATCGACGCAGCCAAACTTCGAATCCGCCCACACGATGCCGATGAACTCAGCCATTACTCCTCAGGTACCTCTGACGTCGAGTTTATGTTTCCCTGGGGTTGGGGTGAGCTTGAAGGTGTCGCAAACCGCGGCGATTTTGACTTGAAGCAGCATCAAGAGCATTCGGGCGTCAAGCTCGACTACTTCGACCAAACCACCAACGAGCGCTACACGCCGCATTGCATCGAACCGGCTGCTGGCGCAACGAGAACCATGATGGCGTTCCTGCTCGCTGGCTACGACGAAGAGGAAGTAAACGGGGAAACTCGAACCGTCTTACGACTGCATCATCGGATTGCGCCGTACAAGGTGGCTGTGTTGCCCCTCTCCAAAAAAGAGGAACTGCAGGGTCGGGCTCGAGAAGTTCTCAAATCGTTGCAGCCGCACTTCATGTGCGACTACGACGAGACTCAGGCCATCGGAAAGCGCTATCGCCGTCAAGACGAAATCGGCACGCCCTTCTGTGTGACGGTCGACTTTGATTCGTTAGAAGACAATGCCGTCACTGTACGCGACCGTGACTCGATGTTGCAGGAACGTATTGCAATCGATCAACTCGTGACGTATCTATACGGTCGCATGCCGTAACGACAACCGGTAGCATTTACGGTCGCTATGACGACTGCAAAACCTGCCTCCAAGTCCGCCGCCACAAAACCTGCCACCAAGCCTTCCACCAAGTCGGCTCCCGCTACGAAATCTGTGGCCGCAAAGGTCGTGCAACTGGCGTATGCCTTTGACCACAAGCACCCCGTTACCCCCATGAAGCTCAAAGATCTTCTGGGCGGTAAGGGTGCCAACCTGGCCGAAATGACTTCGGTCCTTCGGCTTCCGGTTCCGCCAGGCTTCACTATTTCCACCGACGCTTGCCGCTTCTACATGAAAAGCGCCTGGCCGAAGGCGCTCGATGCCGAGATGGCAACTCAGGTGGCCAAGGTTGAAAAGCAAATGGGAAAAAAGCTAGGTGACCCTAAGAACCCGCTGCTGGTCAGTGTTCGTTCCGGGGCCAAGTTCTCGATGCCAGGCATGATGGATACCGTCCTCAACCTCGGTTTGAACGATAAGTCGGTTGAAGGTCTTGCCAACGTGACCGGCGACGAGCGCTTTGCATTCGATTCGTATCGGCGTTTCATATCAATGTACGGGCGCATCGTGCTCGGCGTTGAAGGTTCGCTCTTCGAGCATGTGTTTGAAACCTTGAAGCACAAGTCCGGCGTTGCGAACGACGCCGAGATTCCAGCCAAGACGCTGCGTGCGATGTGTGACGAATACAAGAAGATCGTCAAAAAAGAAACGAAGGCTGAGTTCCCGCAGGACCCGAAAGCCCAACTTCGCGGGGCGGTTGAGGCAGTCTTCAAGTCATGGAACGGTGCACGCGCAATTGCGTACCGGGTGCGTGAACGTATTCCGCACGAACTGGGCACAGCAGTCAACGTGCAGGCGATGGTGTTTGGCAACTTGAACGACAATTCGGGCACCGGTGTTGGTTTTACCCGTAACGCTTCGACCGGCGAAAACAAACCGTACGGTGACTTTTTGGTCAACGCTCAGGGTGAAGACGTGGTTGCGGGTATTCGCAACACCGAAACACTCGACGATTTGGCCGCAAAGTTCCCAACGTGTGCAACTGAGTTGTTCGAAATTTTCGAGCGTCTCGAAGCTCACTACACCGACATGTGCGACACCGAATTCACCATCGAAGAGGGCAAGCTTTGGATGCTGCAAACTCGTGTTGGTAAGCGTACTGGGCATGCCACACTGACCATGGCGGTCGAGATGGCCACCAAGCCGTCGGGCAAAACTAAGTGGAAAATCTCGAAGGAAGAAGCCATTCTTCGCACAACCGCTGATGCGCTCGACCAGGTGTTGCATCCGCAGTTTGCCACTAAGGGCAAGGTGCTCGTCAAGGGTCTTGGTGCTTCACCGGGTGCTGCTGTCGGGAAGGTCGTGCTGACCGCTGACGCAGCAGTCGACGCCAGCGATAAAGGCGAAAAAGTTATTCTGGTTCGCTCAGAAACCAGCCCAGAAGACGTACACGGCATGATGGTCGCCCAGGGCATTCTCACTGCTCGTGGCGGATTGGTCAGCCATGCTGCGGTTGTGGCCCGAGGCTGGGGTACCCCGGCCGTTGTCGGTGCTGAATCGGTGAAGTTTGACGGCGACGGTTTCTTCGTCGGCGAAACATTCGTTAAGGCCGGCGACGTCATCTCTATCGACGGTGCCACTGGCGAAGTGATGCTCGGTGCCCTCGAAATGGCGGCCTCAGAACCCCCGGCAGAGTTCCACACCATTCTTGGTTGGTGCGATGTAGTGCGCAAAGGTGGCAAAGGGGTACGTGGTCTGAAGGTTCGGGCTAACGCCGACAATGGTCCCGACGCTAAGAACGCCCGCAAGTTTGGGGCTGAAGGCATTGGCCTGTGTCGTACCGAGCACATGTTCCTCGCCGAAGACCGTTTGCCGATTGTGCGTGAAATGATTTTGGCTGACAACGAAGAAGCTGAAGAGATCGCACTCGAAAAGCTTCGAATTGCGCAGAAGGCCGATTTCGAAGACATCCTGCGTGAAATGGACGGGTTGCCGGTCACCATTCGACTGCTCGACCCCCCGTTGCACGAATTCCTTCCAAAAACTGAAGACCTTCGTATTAAGCAGGCCACCAAAGGCTTGACGAAGCGCGAAGAGAAGCTGTTGGCCGCGGCCGAGGCTTGGCACGAGTTCAACCCAATGTTGGGTACTCGTGGTGTGCGTCTTGGCGTTGTTAAGCCGGGTCTCTACGAGATGCAGGTCACTGCACTTATGGAAGCTGCGGCCGAACGTGTTGCCAAGGGTGGCAAGCCGGTGGTTGAAGTCATGATTCCGCTGACGGTGACCCGCGAGGAACTGGCCTTGGCCCGTAGTTGGGTTGAAAAAGCCATCGCCGACACCAAAACTAAGATGGACAAGGCAGCTGCGAAGGCGCTCGATGTCACGATTGGCACCATGGTCGAAACGCCCCGTGCCGCGATTCGTTCAGACGAAATTGCAGAAGAGGCTGACTTCTTCTCGTACGGAACTAACGACTTGACCCAAATGACGTTCGGCTTCAGCCGTGACGATGTTGAAGGCCGAATGATGACTGAGTATCTTGAGCAAGGGTTGTTGAAGCGCAATCCGTTCGAAACCATTGATCAATCTGGCGTTGGTGCCCTGGTGGAAGATTCCGCCATCAAGGGTCGTTCGACTAAGCCTGGCCTGAAACTGGGTGTGTGCGGAGAGCATGGTGGCGACCCCGAGTCGATTATGTTCTTTTATTCGGCCGGTCTCGATTACGTGTCGTGCTCACCGTTCCGAATCCCGATTGCCCGTCTCGCTGCGGCTCAGGCTGTTCTTGGTGCCGGGGCCACGTCGAACGCATAGTCGTTCGCCCTTATCTCGTTAATTGGAAGAATTCCGGCCTCATAGGCCGGAATTCTTCCAATTAGTGGCTCGGTTTAGACTTTGACCATGGGTTCACATGTTGGTCTTGTTGCAGGGGTGCTAGTTCCAGCTACCGGAGCTTTCATGGTGAGGCGAAAGCTCGCAGCCTACGGAAACGAAGTGCGCACCACGTCGATGCCTGAACTCGACGCCCGGCTCGACATACCAACCGACGTTCAGCACTCGGTACTGGCGACAAGTGACGGCGGAAGTGTTCACTACATCGACACCGACCCAACCAGCGCGTTGCCCGTCGTTGTCTTGTGTCACGGTATCTCTGCACAATGGTGGGTGTGGGCCCCGGTCATAGGCGCGCTTCGTTCTTCGCGGCGAGTCATTGCGTGGGATATGCGCGGTCACGGGCAATCAACAGCCGGTAGCGACGGCGTGTCTATCGCGGCTGCCGCTCGTGATTTGGCTGAGTTGCTGACCTCGCTCGATGTGAGCGACGTGGTGGTTGTCGGCCACTCGATGGGCGGAATGGAACTTGGCCGCTTCTTGGTTGATCACACTTCGGTTGCCCTCGACCGGCTGTCGGGGGCACTGCTACTCGCTACTTCGGGTCGAGCGAACACCGGGTCGATTCGCACCGGTGGCTTCATTCGTTCAACCAAGGCGATCAACAAAGTTGGGTCGTTAGGAAAAGATCGTCCGCCGATGAAGTGGAAAGAAAACAACTTGGCCTTGACGCTTATGAGGTTGGCATTCGGTGAAGTTGCGACGCATCGGATGGTGACCGACCAGGTCCGATGCCAAAACGAATTCTCGCCAATGTCGAACTTTGAGGGTGGTCGAAGTATTGCTGAACACGACATTCTCGTGGCGTTAGAGGCGAAAGCGGAGCAGCTACGTGGCAAAGTCGGTGTCACAGTTATGACCGGCTTACTTGATCGCTTGACGCCACCGTTACACGGACGCGCGATGGCCGAATCGTTACCGTTTGCTGAGTGGATTGAACTGCCAACGATTGGTCACAATGTGATGGTTGAAGACCCTGATTCGGTAGTTGCCGCCGTGAAAGCACTCGGGCACAGATCTGTTGCCAATGACGAGTCGAAACTTGAGTCGATCTCTCGCTGAAGTATTCGGGCTGCTTCGGGTGGTGGCCGGTCAGCAAGTCCGATGTGCTCAATGGTGATCGGCATCACGTTAACCCCGCTCAATGCCAATGAACCCCAGCCGTTTTGTGGGTCATCAAATCGAAGGCATGACCAGTTCGGTGTGAGCGTCGCCCGAAGCAAAAGCAGTTTGCCGCCATAAGTTTTCGGGATGTATGTGTTCATAGCAATAGTGTTCGCACGGGTGACCAGTTCGATTGAATCAGTAAAGTTCGTTCTGATGTCGGTTTGTCGCATCCCGTCATAGCGAGGGCGTTCTTCTTCGCCTTTGATGTACGAGCGAACCTGTTTGAGCTTGTTGCCCAAGCCCGTTTGAGATCTTACGGCTGCGACTTGATCACCGATGCAGGTAAGCCGCGAGGTAACGAGCGGATATCCGGGGGCCCAGGTATCGAGTAGCGCAACGAGCGCAATGTTGTCACGGTTTAATTCTAAGAGACGCGCAATCTCGTACGAGATGAGGCCTCCCATCGACGGGCCGGCAAGGAAGTACGGCCCCTCAGGCTGAACATCTTTGATGAGGTTGAGATACTGCGCTGCCATTGCTTCGATGGTCGCCAGGGGCTCGTCGCACCCATCGAGCCCTTGAGACTGGATTGCATAGATACCTTGGGAAGTATGCATATGTTCTCGCAAAAGGTGGGCAAAGACGACATGGCCACCCACAGGATGAATCAACCACAGCGGTGGACGTCCGTTTGAGGAGGGTTGAATGTTAACCACGATCGAAGTCGCTGCGGGCCCGTGCGCCAGGCAGTCTGCAAGGGTGGCAATCGTAGGTCGAGCAACAAACTGGCTCAGCGGAATCGATGTTGAAAATCGACGCTCTACTTCACTCAGCATTCGAAGTGCGTTGAGTGAATCGCCCCCGAAGTAGAAAAAGTCGTCGTGGATTCCGAAGGCTCGACCGGGCATGATTTCTTCCCAGATATCGACCAGCTCTTGTTGCACCGGCGAACATTCCGATTTGGCTCCATCGGTCTGCCGAGAGGGGCGATTCGGCGGACGCAAAGCACCGCGGTCAATTTTTCCATTGGACGTCCTGGGAAACGCTCTCAGAACGACGACTTCTTTCGGGACCATGTACTCGGGTAGCTGCTGACGAACCGTTTGAACGAGTTGTTCAACAAGCCCTGTTTCACCGGGCGTGTTGAGGTGATGCGCAGCTACGACAACGTAGGCAATGAGTTCAGAGGATCCAACATCTGATCGCAGGAGCACGATTGCCTCGTCGACTTCGTGATGAGACCGAAGAACCTGCTCAATTTCTCCGAGTTCAACGCGGAACCCCCGTACCTTCACTTGAAAGTCGTGGCGACCAGAGAAGAAGAGTTCGCCAGTTGGTTCCATCCACCCAAGATCGCCGGTTCGGTAAACCAATTCGTTGTTGCGGAATGGGTGAGGCACGAATTTCTCGGCGGTAAGTTCGGGCTGACCACGGTACCCGCGGGCGAGGCCAACCCCGCCAATGTACATTTCGCCGACGGCACCAACCGGAACCGGATGAAGGTACCGGTCGAGCACGTACACCTGAGTATTTGGTAGCGGTCGCCCAATCGAGAGCGGCCGATTGGGGTCAATCTCGCTACCCTCGTGCACCAGCATGGTCGAGGTAATGGTTGTCTCTGTCGGGCCATACCCCTGAAAGAACCGTACCTGACCCCCACTCACCTTGATCCATTCCTGAAGCGATGATCCGAGGGCCTTTTCCGTGCCAACACTGAGTGATTGCAAACTCTTAGGAGGCGACGCCCGAAGGTGTGAAAGCTCTCGAACCCACTCATGCCAATAAGCTGTTGGAAGCACCATTGCCGTGATGGCTTCGTTTGAAATAAACGTGTTGAACCGCGAGAACGATTCGAACAGGTCGTCAGGTCTCACCACAATTTCAGCGCCCGAGAAAAGCGCCGGATAGATTTGCTCGCCAGCAACATCGAATCCGATTGAGGCCGAGCACAACAGTCGGCTGCTCGGCCCGAGCCCGTAGTTGGCAGCAACGGCGAGGCTGTGATTGACCAACCCTCGGTGACGAATCTCTACACCTTTGGGTTGCCCAGTTGAACCCGAGGTGTAGATCACATAGGCAAGATCATCGGGCGTGCAGTTGGGGGCTGCAAATGCCGTTGCCTTCTGCGGTGACCGCGGGGTTGTGGTTTCAGCGTCGAGGATACAAACTATTTTATCTACGTCGGCAAACCGCATTCTGTGGTCAGCAGAGGTCAATACGACCAGCGGGGTCGAGCCGGTAACGATCGTATGCAGCCGATCATCAGGGTACGTAGGGTCTATCGGAACATACGCTGCCCCCGCTTTTAAGATGCCAATAAGAGCTACCACCATAAAGCTTGAACGATTGAGACACACTGCGACTACGTCGCCTCGAACTACGCCGGCAACCCTGAGTTGGGTGGCCACATCATCACTCAATTGACCGAGCTCACTGTATGTGTACGAATGAAGACCGCATCGCACGGCTGGCGAATCTGGGAACTTGGCGATCGTTGCAGAAATCAAGTCGTGGACACAGACATCTTGAAGTGGCGCAGCGGTCGCATTCCACGTATCCACCATCAACGTATGGTCGGTCTGAGACAAAAGCGGAAATTCGTTAAGTGGTGCGCCCGGGTGTGTGATGCCATGTTTAACGATTGAGGCGAGCGCCTTGTCGATACTTTCGACCTGCCACCGTTCGAGTCGCCCGCCATGGCTCAGCGTTGGTTTCTCGATGTCGGCGAGATTGAAGATGAGTTCGACATCGTCTGTGTGTATTTCATGGCGTGTAGCAAACGTGATGCCGACGTTATAACGGGGTGTGTGTAAACCTCGAAGGTCGGGATGGCGAATAAATACATCGTGTGCATACGTTTGGAGCCTTACCGATTCGCTTAGCTTTTTGAAAGTCAGCTGAAGAAGGGCATCGAAGGTGCGGTCTATATTGATTTCGTTGGTGGAGGGGTCGAGCGACATCGGTACCCACTTCGCGAATATGGAACCTGCTTCGAGTCGACTGGTTTCAAGCGCAATGGCGAAGTGATCATCGGATTGAAGCTCGGACAACCGTTGGAAGAGTAAATAGATAGCCGCCGTAGCAAGGTGTGTGGGCTGGTGTGTGGGTTGGGGTTTGTGTTGGTGGTCACCGAACTGGCCCGGGGCTTCGCTCAGTGCCAGCGCGAGGTGTTCGAGCCGGACAGCATCTGTATAGGCGACGATCCTCGACGTTCCTGGCCCGAGCTGAAACGGAGAAGGACTAGTACGAACCAAGCGCAATTTGTCGACCCATGCCTGCTCGAATCGTGCCGCTGACCGACCGACCTCAAACACCTGGTGTTGAGTGTGCGGGTCGACGGCAGCAAAGATGTCTCCCACGGTCATCACGCCGAGATTGAGCACTTCTTCAACTGTTAACGCGCAGCCGTCAAGCGTTGAGAAATTGCTCAGCCGAAGTGTTGCGTTTGCAGTGGCTACATCAATCGAGTCAGCATCCTGACGGATGAGGCGCCCCGGTTGCTGGTGTAACTGATCGTTATTGGTTCGCACAACTGAACTGGAACGAACCGCAACGAAACAAGAGCCCACCAACATTTTTGGGATGCCGAGCGGGTTGAGTGTTGTACCAAAGTCGAGCGCCCGAATGAGGTAGTTTAATTCCTCAGTTGTCTTACGAAAATCGATGATCGCGCCGCAAGGCGGTCGGTCGTACCTCCCGAAGTAGCTTCGCCCTGTCGTTGGCTGCGGGGTTCGCTCGGAAATACCTTTACCCAAATCAAGAACGAGTGAGGCAAAGGTCTTGATGGCTACCTCAAAGCACTTCGCATTGAGCGTGAACGCCGTATCGCTTTCGCTCACCGAAACAACCTGTTGCCGATAGATGTCACCATCATCTATGCCAGCGTTCACTTCGTGAAACGTGACCGCATGATGCGTTTCTCCGTTCATGATTGCCCAACTGGTGGCATGTACACCTGCATATCGAGGAAGGGGCGAATCGTGATAGTTGATTGTTCCCGTCCCAGCGAGTTCGATTACTTCCGGCGGGATGATCCACGAGTTGTTGAGGCTGAAGAGAAAATCAAATGGTGAGTTTGTAAGTGCTTGTACAAACCCGGTGAGCGTTTCGTAATGGGCCACAGCCTTGCTGTCGGAAGTGTTTGCGAGTGAGCGGTCTGATGAGTGGGTTCCGAGTACGTCCCAATCGTTGGCCAACAAGATCTCAATACAGGCCTTGGCCAGAGCCCCCATTCCAACAACAAAGCACCGTCGTGTTGCTGGGTGGGTCATCGGCGTCATCGGCGTCATCGGCGTCGTCAGCGTCGTCAGCTATTGAAGTTCCGCAAGCGGCGCACAGAGGCCGAACTCGCGCCGATAGCGATCAAATGTTCGAGCCCCGGCGTTAAGGCGTAGAAGCGCTCCTTCGGCCATTGCCTGCACGACATGAGGAGACTGTTTAACAATCGGTTCGACAATGTTGTCGCGCCATCCACGCCAGTGTCTGATGTCAACCGTTGCGTGCAACCGAAAGTAGTGGCTGGCATCGCGATCAACGCCGAGGCGCTCAAGGGCTTCGACCACCTTTACGGCGCGGGTTGGGGCAGTGAGTTCGATTGCGCCCAATGCGCCCAGCCCGTGATAGGCGAAGCGTCGGTTGTAAGTCACTGCGACCATGAGGTTTGCCAACGCTAACGATTCCCAAACGGTGTCTTCGAGAGGCGTCTGCTGCACATTTAGTACTTCTGCAACCCTGCAAAGTAAAGGGCCGTGCATGCCAGCAGGTTTCCCGTGCCCCATTTCGTCCCAGTAGTTGCGAGCAAGCTCAAGTTTCGCCTGTTGAGGCATCTTGAGTTGCACCATAGCGACAAGGTCTTCGAAGCCAGCTTCCCCAGCTACCTCTTGTCGAATGAACCACCGAAGTTCTTCGTAGGTTGCTTCTTCGGCGAGATAGTCAAAAAGGGGGTCGTATTGACCTGGTCCGTTGTGTCGGAGTTCATCGAACCATTCGCCAAACTCACTTGGAGTGGCCGGTGCCTCGGTCGCAAGCGCGCTTATTTTGCCAAGTTCGGTGAACATGAACTGGTTCTCGCGACGTTCAGATGCGTGGCACTCGGCGATACTTTCAGGCGTAAGCACCCCGGGCAGTGTCGGCTCTAGACGACTGCGATTAAGCAATGACAACTCGATATGAAAGTCGAGTTTGCGTCGAGTTTCGCAAGGATCGTCGCAAAACTGTGTTGGGTCTTCGACCGCATTTAGTTGACTCATAATACCGCCTCGGTGATTTGTACCTATGGGAATCACAACGGTATCTGGTCTGATATTCATCTGCAAATAGTCAAAATAGAGGAAAACTAAACAGATCGTCCTTCTGTTAACGAGGCCGGGTCAACCACCTACCGAGTTCGAACGGAAGATCAAAATGATGCCGTGATGTGATACTGGTGCATTCCACACCGACAATTCGGGCGTAGGCTTCTGATTGTTCACGAAAAGCGTTGGTTTCGAATTCGCCAACGGCGATCGTGACTCGCGAGCGGTCAAGGTTGGGGGGCGTCAGTAGCAGCGGGCTCAGTTGCGCAGCTTCGTCGATACTCAGGCCAACCTTTGCGTTGATGTACGTGCCAACAAGGGGTCGAAGGTCATAGATCCCCGACATCAGAATTACCTCGCTGATCAACAACGGTTGCTCGTGAAGCACCCAGGCGCAAAGGTGAGCGCCTGCGGAGCTACCTGCCAAGATGAGGTCGGTACCTGGGAAGTGTTTTCGGATCGCCCTTATGGCAGAGACAATCTCGTGACATATCGCTCTGAGTGATATATTTGGTGTGAGCGTGTAACCAATCGAACCAAAACCCAAGCCGTTTCGAAGTGCATCGGATGCACCAAACAGCGAATCGCGGGCAGACAGTTCTTGCCAATAACCTCCGTGTACATAGATCAGCGCCTTCTTTGGGGGTTGGGGGTGATCGAGAATCAGAATGTTGTTTCGGGGTTTTGGCCCATACGTAATCTCGGCAAACTTGTGGGTTTCATATGCGTCATTACTGAGTGATACATACCGGCCAATCTCCGTTTCGAGGGTGGTGCCAAGCGATTGAAGTACCGAGCTGGGGGAGTACTCGCGCTCTATATCGCTGAGCATCCGATTACGGTGCCAACGGGAGGGTGATCGATACTGCGGCACCGTGCGGGGCTGCGTTCTGTGCCCTTACGCTTCCGCCCCAACGATGCGCAACGTCAGAAACAATCGACAGCCCAAGCCCCGAGCCTGGAAGCCCCTGTTTGTCGACCGCCCGGTAAAATCGGTCGAAGACCCTCGTGAGGTCCTCAGGTGCAATACCCGTCCCTTGGTCGGTGACCGTGGTGGTTCCCTGTGCAATCGTCACGGTGATTGTTGAACCAGCTGGGGCGAACTTGACTGCATTGTTGATGAGGTTCAATATCGCCCGCTCGATTGAACTCGGCGGTACCAAAACCGCGGATTGATCGGATTCGATGTTGATCTCTCGACCGGTTCTCCTCGTTACTCTTGCAACACACGACCTCGCCACATCGGCCAAAAATACGATCTCGGGTGCTTCGTCTCCTCGTGCTTGCGTAGCGTGATCGACGAGTTCATCGACCAACACAACAAGTTCTTCTACTTCAGATCGAACGTCGTTGACGAGCCGTTCGCGGTCCTCAACACTCAAACGATCGAGCTTCGGAAGCACAGCCAAGTTCGTTCGAAGTGACGTTAGGGGGGTTCGTAGTTCGTGGCTGGCATCTTGAACGAGGCGCTTTTGTTGGTCGCGTGAAGTAGCAAGCGCGCTGGTCATTCGATCAAACGCTGATGCCAGTTTGGAGGCCTCATCGTTTCCTTGAGTTGAAGTTCCCACCCGGTGCGACAAGTCACCAGTGTCGGCGATTGTGGATGCGGTTACCGTCAGGGCTCGAAGGCTTTTTGTAGCTGTGCGGGCCATCATCCAGCCAGCTATTGCCGCTGCAGTGCTGGTCGCAACGACGAGAAACGCAAGTTGCTTCAACAGTTCAGAAAGGACCGCTGCGTTTTCTTCAACGTTTCGAGCCGCTTGAATTCCGCCAAATCCGGGAATGGCTTTGGTTGCAATCCGGTAGCGGTCTGAACCAATCTTCACGGTTCGCAGGCGCGTTTTGGGGGTCCGAGAATTCTCTGGTGTCGCAGCGAGCTCTCGATCTGCATCATCGATGGGCAACTCGATCGGCCCAACGGCTTGGACGATGTTTCCCTCCTGATCAAGCAATTGGAGGGCAAGGAGTTCTTCGCTCAAACCTGGCCCATCGTTGATCCCTCGTGGGTCGCGAGCACCCGGAAACCGCAGTTCATCGTTGCGGCGCGCCCGTGGAGATCGATGAGTAATTCGTTCAATTTGGCGATCAATTCCGGAAACAAGCGATTGATTGACGGCGCGATCGAGACGTACCTCTGTTGAGCGATAACTCAAGAGGGCGGCGATCAGTGTGGCAAGCGTTGCCACCAACGCAACGGTAAGTGCGAAGCGCGACCGAAGTGTCACGGCGCTGCGTCGATTCGGGCCACGTAACCCACCCCTCGAACTGTTTGCAACAGACGTGGTTCACCGTTTTCTTCAGTTTTACGCCGAAGGTAACCAACGTAGACCGCCAGGTTCTTCGAATCAGGCCCAAAGTCGTACCCCCAAATTTTCTCATAAATCGCCGATTGGGTAAGCACGATCGAAACGTTCAGTAGAAACAATTCGAGCAAATCAAACTCAGTTTTTGACAGTTCGATGGGTCGATCACCCCGCATCACCCGTCGGCCGGTGAGGTCGAGCGTGAGGTCATCGAGGCGAAGCATGGTTGACGACGTTGACTCAGGGGTGCGCCACCGGCGCGTCAATGCACGCAAACGAGCGAGTAGTTCGTCCAGAACGAATGGCTTGGGGAGGTAGTCGTCGGCCCCTGCGTCAAGGCCCGACACGCGATCAGCGGTTTCGGTGCGGGCCGTCACCATAATGATCGGCGTATGGTCACCTCTTGCACGAAGTCGGCGGCATACGGTCAGCCCGTCGAGTTCGGGCATCATCATGTCGAGCATGATGACGTCGACCGTATGAAGCTCTAGATATTCAAGTGCAAGCGCACCGTTTGCCATCGCTATAACGGTGTATCCGTCGAGACGAAGGGCGCGCTCTAGTGACTCTCTGACTGCTCGATCGTCTTCGGCGAGCAGGACGGTACTGGTTACGAAACTCACCTACCCATCGTCGTCGTTTCGACGATGGTTGTCGAGTGTTTGTGGCTGGTCATATCAAACTCATCCTGCACGCTTACCTTCCCCTTACCTTTTTGGAGCGGTACTTTGAGGCGGGATCCACGGTGAAATCGTGAACGACCAACGATATGTTCCGCCGCCGATTCGATATTGCGTCAACGTGTCGGGCCCACATGAGCCTGTACCGACCCCGCGAATTTTGTGGTCGATCGACAAAACGGTATGGGCACGTGGGATGAGATCTGATGTGGTGTTAGCCTCGCTGAGGTCGTCGTCGTCAAAGTTTCGGGCCGAAAAACTAAAGAGTTCATCTGTGGGTGCACTCACCAGCACGCCAACCGTGCCGTTGTGTACAGCGACCCAGCGCGTACGTTCGTGTCGCCCGTGATCTTGGGGGTGGATGTATGGAACATATTGGTCGGCAACGGTACTCACGTAACGTCCAACCGTGGCAGCCGACAGGCGATCGCTATACGTCTCGTGGGGCCCAAGGCCAAACCATTCAAGTTCGTTGAGGTGGCTCAGGTGGAACACCGTGCCGAGTCGAGGCAAGTCGCCTAGTTCGTTTGGTACGTGTGCTTCGTACTCGAACCGGATGGCACCCCCGGGTTCAAACGTTCGAGTTTCAGTCGCAGTAATCGAAGCACCATTGGCACCAGGCGGAGTAATAGTGAGGGTGTCGCTGATGACGAGTTGCCCGCTCATACGATTGACGTCTGAGACCCGTCGGGTCGCAGCCTTCGCTAAACCCCAAGAATCCCAGGTGCGGCCGATGCCTGGTAGGCCGAGTGTGCCTTCGGGTACTCCGTCGTTATCGATGAGTGCGCGAGTCACGCGAAATTGGGGGTGACCGGTAATGAGTGGCTTGTGTTCGATTTCGTACCTGATCATCGTGCCCGAAGCGCTGTGGCGAATACAACTTTGCTGCCCAGAGACCACCAACACGTCGTCGATCATTTCGATGTTCGGACTTGTCAAGCCGAACCCTTCAATTGCTGCTGACGGACTGTTAGATGTTTGGCTGTGATTGGTCAGATCGCACTGATCCCATGCAACTACATAGCCTGCTGTCGCCCAGGAGGTATTGACGGTGAGTGACCAGCGAAGGTCAAGGTGAATTTCATTCGTTCCGTTGCTTCTCGCCGCAACCACGTTAGGGGTTTGGTGTGGAAGGTCAACGAGCGCGCTAGAACTGGGTTCAATTTCACCGAAGACAAATGGGCCGGAATCGACAATTACCCCATCAATGCGCCATTCGTAAGTGCACCTCAGGTCTGAAAGCGTGCAGTGGTCACGTTCGTTCGAAACATGAAGTTTCCCATTTGATGTGAGTACAGTGCGTACCGGTTGCCAAATATGCATCGCCTCAATCAAACCGGGATGGGGTTGGCGGTCGGGCCAAACAAGTCCATCGGCAACGAACGCCCCATCGTTTGGCTCGTCTCCAAAGTAGCCACCATAGGCCCATGTAGTTCTGCCGGTGATGTCGGTATCTACAGCGATTCCGTGATCTATCCACTCCCAGATAAAGCCACCTTGCAAACCATGGTTGTTTCGAAACAGGTCGTCGTGATCACTCAGGCTTCCGTTCGAGTTACCCATGGCATGGGAATACTCGCAAAGGATCACGGGTCGTTCATCGTCGGGGGAGGTGGTTTGTCGGTCGGCCCATTCCTGAAGCCGTTCTATCGACGGGTACATGGGGCAAATGAGGTCGGTTGCGGTGGTGCCGTGAGGCCCCAGGTCATAGCGGTGAGGGCCCTCGTAATGCACGAGCCGCGATTCGTCGTAGGCCCGTGCCCACGCGGCCATGGCGTCGTGAACCGGGCCGTACCCAGACTCGTTACCAAGGCTCCATGCGAAAATGCTCGGGTGGTTTTCATCTCGTCGAACCATGCGAACGAGTCGTTCGAACATGGCGTTTTGGTAGATCGGGTCCACGATCAAACTTCGGTACCGGGCATGAGTCTCAAGGTTTGTTTCGTCGATAACCCACAGACCAATTTCATCGCATAGGTCAAGTACATAGGGGTCTGGCGGGTAATGGCTCATGCGTACGGCGTTTATATTGTGCCGTTTCATTGTTTCGATATCGAGGCGCATAGTGGTGCGATCGAGCACACAACCTGAGTGTTCGTCGTGATCGTGGCGGTTCACACCGCGAATGAGAGTCGCAACACCGTTGAGCAGTAGTTCTCGTGTGCCAAGGCGAACATCGCGGAAACCAATCAGCGTACTGACCATTTCGGTCACGGTTCCTTCAGGGTTTATGAGCGTGAAGATCACACGGTATTGAATTGGTGATTCGCACGACCACTGAGCAACGTTCGGAACTTCGACACTGAACCGCACTCGATGACCGGGAAACACGTTTCCGTGTTGGGCAGTCTGGCCAGCTGATCGTCGATCAAGAATCGGAACCCCTTGGGTGGCTTCAGCTTTACTCAGAGGGACAGCTTCGTTTGAACTGTGCACGGCAGCTTCTAGTTGTCCTGGTTGAGCGCCGCTCAATACGCCGGGGATGTAGGGGAGCGGCTTTTTATCGTCTGATTTGATTCGAGCATCAACAATGTGTGCATCGTGCGTTTCGAGTCGTACGCGTACCGAGGAACCCGTTACCGGGGTCGAAGTAAATCGTACGTGAGCTTCGCATTCAAGGAGCCCGGTGTCGCCTTCAAGCGCTGTTCGAGTCGAAACATGAAAGACGTGGATTGGCGGAACCGAAAGCAGCAGTACCTCTCGGGTGATGCCAGCCATCCACCACTGATCTTGATCTTCAAGCCATGAGGCGTCAGACCAGCGGATGACGACGATGGCGAGATCGTTGGAGCCACTTTTGAGTGCGTTGGTGATGTCGTACTCCGATGTCAGTCGGGTGTCTTTTCCCAGGCCGATTGGGGTGCCGTTGACGAATACCATATGCATTGAATCGGTGCCGCCGAGGTGAAGAATCGTGCGTCGCGCCGACCACAACGGATCGAGTTCGAATGTTCGCTTGTAAATTCCTGTCGGGTTGTCATCGAGCGGCACGCAGGGCGGCTCTTGGGGGAAAGGCATTAAGACGTTCGTGTAGTGAGGTGTGCCCCAGCCTTGCGTGTTCCAGGTGCCTGGCACGGTGATCGGTGAAGGCGCGGGTGAGGGTGCGACGCCCGTGATGTCAGCAGTGATGTCGCTCCAGGTGACGAGTTCTGGCCTTGTTCGGAACACGAACTGCCAGGTGCCGTCAAGTGAAGCAAACCACGGTGAGCTTTCGCGTCCGAGCCGTGCAGTCTCGATATCGTCGAATGAAATGAGCGGAGACCGACTAGCTAATCGTCCGACTCCGGTCACAGTGGGTTGTGCCCATGGGGTTGGTCCGAATGATTCAAGAGGCGAGGTCGGTGGCACAGTTCGACGTTAGCGTCGGTCTCCGTCGTGGTTGGTTCGTCTGGGCTTCACAATCCGAGGTATCCAGGGTTCGATGCTCAGATCCAGGCCGAGTTGTGATTCAAGTTCGAGTATCCGACTTTCTAAGGCGAGAGCTTCGGCGACACCTGGAAATGGTCTTGTGGGATTGTGTTTAGCGGCGAGTTTGAGACATGTGTGGCAAGGATTCGCCCGACCGTGTCGGAACGCAAGGGGCAGCAGTTTGATTTGAAGACCGCAAAGTGATCGAAAAAATTGTTTGTCTTGAACCGGACCGGGGACCATTGCGTGTCCCTTGCCTCTGAGGAAACTTGTGCGACCGAAGCCCCAATCGGCACGACCTTGCGGTTCGTAGGTCACTCTCGTCTCGGTAGGTCGAAGTGGTCGAAAGCTCGCCCCTCGAACCCTCACAATTTTGCGGTGCTCGTCTGCACGTTGTCGACACGATCTGCGGCAATAAAGGCGATCTGCTGAAGGGCGAGCAAACTAAGCCCTGGCCCGAAGCTTGGAAAGGTCGGCTCGCTCGATCATGGGTAGCTCAACCGAAATCGCATCGGCTCGCAATTTTGTGGCCAGATCGTGGCGGAAGAACAGGTCTCCGTTCGCAATGACGTAATGCAGGATGAAGAACCGATACGTTTCGCGAAGGAACGCAATGTCACGTTCAGTCATTGGGTTGATTTCTTGATAGGCAGCGAGGAACCGCTGAAATCTTGGTTCCTGCAAGGTGTGCATGCCGTAACTGAACTGAGTCCGGTCGCCGGTCTGCGATGAAACCCGCGACAGAAAGTAGAAGTCAAGCCAGGGTGGTTCGGTACGGAACCAGTCGTAATCCCACCGACTGAAGAGGCTGAATTCGCCTTCCGTTGACTGACCGGCGGTCGGAGAGTCGACAGAGAAATTGCCAAGATTCCAATCGACAAGCACCGGTATTCGGGCCATGTCGTCGTAGCCCAGATCGTCAAGCGCAACTAGAAACTGATGAGCGTGGCGACGCACAATATCGAGTTGGTCGTGATCAAGTCGAAGGGTCCTAGCCGCGAGTCGGTCACGGCCGAGGTCAAGTAAGCGAATGATGTCAGTTTTGATCGAAGTACTGGCCGGCGGAATTCGCCCCGTCGGAGCGCTCTCAGCGCAAGCATCGCGACACTCCAAATGAAATGCTGCGATTTCATGAGCGAGTCGCTCGATCTGAGGGTTTTCGAGGATTTTCGGAAGTTGTGCTCGCCGCTCAACCTCCTCGTATGCAACAGCCCAAACGGTGCCGTCGTAGGTTGTCACCACTTTGGAGCTTTGCTCAAGCGGTTTGGCTAAAAAGTTGCCGAATCGCTTCGATGTACTAAGCGCACGTACCAGTCGGGCAATACGGTCATGATCTTCGCGGAATAAGAAATAGCTTCCGAACGTAGATGCCTTGACGAATATGTTGGTGGCATCACTCAAGGTCAGGCGGTAAACACGATTGGTTGAAACGTTTGCCGAAACTTCGACGACTGAGGCGATTGATCGTTCGTCTTCGAACGCCGACCACATCGCTCGCATCGCTCGTTCTCCGTCACGTTGACTCAGCCCGATGCGACGCCAACCTGGCACTTCGGGTAACGGCGAATGAAGATCTTCAGGCATCGAAACTCAGCTTTTCTGAGGCGAGGGTAAAATTGAGAAACCATTCGACAACCAGTTCGTCGACTCGATCGGTCCACCGATGCCCACCCAAGTACTCATGTTGCGTCACCGAACAACCTGCCGAAACTGCCCACCGGGCCAACCTGGTCCCAAGAAACGGATCCACGGTTTCGTCTTCGGAACTGTGCAACAACAATGCCGGAAGAGGGCGCAACAGTTCAGGAACCGGTTCGGGAAGAAACCCCGCCACACAAATCAGACCCACCACCTGCTCGGTGCACGCAGCCACCGCTGCGGCCATCGAAGCACCCTGGCTAAACCCACCGATGACAATCGGGCCCGACGGCAACTCAAGTTCTTTGATGTTGCAGATAGTCGGTCCGAAATCATCATGACTCCACCAAGCTCGAACCTCAGCGAACAGGGGGCTCTGAGGCAAAGTGACACGTTCGGGCCCAAGTTGTTCGGCAAGGTTGCGAAACGTGTGAGCGCTACCAGCGTGGCCGTGCAGCAGCACTAACGAAGGTTGGCTCAGGATCTGCATTGATTGAGCTTGCCTTACTTTTGTAGTCAGGTCGCTCCGCCGTTCGGTTGAGGGCGGTAGTTTGGGGTGATGGGGGATCAACCACGACCGCAACACCTTGAGACGCGGGCGATTACCGCTGGTCGTTCCGCGGATGGTTCAGCGCTTTCGCCGACGCTCTGGACGTCGACCGCTTTCCAGACTGACTCGCATGCTGCGGCCGCAAAGATGGCCCGCACGGCGAGGCCTCGCGAATTTTATGCGCGATATGGCAACCCAACAGTGGGTGCGTTCGAAGATGCGATTGCCGAGCTGGAAGGTGCCGAGGCTGCCAGAGCGTTTGCTTCCGGCATGGGTGCTCTGTACGCATGCATATTCGCAATTGTCAGCACGGGCGGACATATCGTTGCCCAACGCCAACTCTATGGTGGAACCACGACTCTGCTTACGTCCGTATGTCCGCGTTTTGGAATCGATGTCACGTTTGTCGATGGTACGAAACCGGGTGAGTTCGCCAACGCAATTGTTCCAGGAAAAACCCAGTTGGTATTGGCTGAGACACCAACCAACCCTTGGCTTGAACTTGTTGACCTCGACGAAATCGGGGGGCTTATGCCAATCACAGTTGTTGATTCAACCTTTGCAACCCCACTTGGGCAAAACCCCCTTGCTCACGGTGTCAACCTCGTGGTTCACTCGGCGACGAAAGCCATCTGCGGACATAACGATGCGAGCCTTGGTGCCGTTGCTGGTGAGCGTGACCTCATCGACTGGATTTGGGGTTTCGCTGTTCTTCAAGGCGCCAACGCTTCGGCCTTTGATGCCATGAATGGGTTGCGCGGAATTCGAACGCTCGGTCCACGTCTTCGCCAACAAAGCGAATCGTCAGCGCGATTGGCAATGTGGCTACGAGACCAAGACGGAATCGGTCGGGTCGCACACCTTTCGTTACCTGATCATCCGCAAGCAGAACTGGTGAAGCGCCAGATGCGCCAAGCTGGAGGCCTCCTGAGTTTCGAACTTGATGGTGGTGCAGTTGCTGCTGCGAAACTCGTTGATGGTGTTCGTATCTTCCGAAAGGCCACGTCGCTTGGTGGCCCCGAGTCGCTGATCACGCATCCGATAACGACAACTCATACCGGCCTTCTCGAAGAGGAACTTGCCGAGCAGCAAATTACCGGAGGGCTCATTCGTTTGTCTGTGGGCTTAGAGCACGTCGATGATTTAATAAGCGACCTTGACGAGGCCCTTCGGCAGGCGTAGGCCAGATCTAGGCCAGATTGCGGCGACGCAGAACCGGGCCCAGCAAGTCGACAAAGTTGTTGACATAAAACGCATGTTTTGAATCTTCAGAAATACCGTGCATGTCCATGGTGCGTTCGAATCTCGCGAGCGGGTTTCGTCCACCTTCAACATGAGGAAAGTCTGAACTGAACAGACAAACGTTTGGGCCAGTGCCGTTAATGATCCACCCTGTATCTTCATGGGGATAGGGAGTGACTCGCACCTGTCGGTCGATGTACTGCGACGGAAGAAGGTCCATTGACGAGAGGCGTTCTTCGTTTCGACCGAAGGCCGTGTGGGCCGAATCAAGCATCCGCATAAACCCCGGTAGCCAAGATGCCCCAACTTCGATACAGCCAATGCGCAGCTTAGGGTGACGTTGCAAAATACCGTCAATAATAAGCGCACTGAGGGTTTGCATCACCGGGTAAGGGATTGATAAGTAGTCGAGGCTTTTGAAGTTGGTATCGCCACCGTGAAAATCGGGAACAGGCGCACGTCCGTTAATGAAATAGTCAGTGGACAGTACAAAGCCACCGGCACCGGCTACGTGCATAACAACTGGAACCCCGGCTTCAGCACAGGCTTCCCACATTGGCTCGAGTTCGAAATGTGAAGGCGAATGACCGATCGGACAGTACTGACCAATTTGGATAGCAGCAGCACCGGCATCGATTGCCTGGTATGCGAGACGTATCGCTTCGGCCCGATCGTTCAAAGGGACAACGACCACCGGAAGAAGTCTTTGGTCTACCGAGCACCAATCGATCATTGCCCGACGCTGACCCTCGGCCAAGAGGACGCCGAGTGCAGGGTTTCGTTGAGCAGTCACAATCGAGGTCGCGGTGGCAAATGTATCGAACACGAGTTGGGTGTCAAAACCTAAGAGGTCAAGGGCAATCGGGCGGTCTGCAGCACGCCAAGCGCCAGTCGCATCGAAGTTTTTCCTGAGCATGATCTGTGATTCGTCATGGGCACGGTAGGTGGGGTCATCGTGCTGCTTGTCGGCCGCCAAGGCATCGATGCCGGTCGTGGTTGCCTCGTCGGATTCTTCCCAAAGTCGAGGAACCGCTTCATTGGTGGCGCTGTCTAGATAGGGGTGAAGCCAGTCTGCCGGTTCAAAGATGTGCGAATCGGCATCGTGCATCTGTCGGGTTGCGTAGGTCACCCCATAACCCTTTCAGATTGTGTCGTTGCCTCGCAAACGGCTGTCGGCAGGGCGACCGGTGCGGGCCAGCCTTAGCGGATCGTGAGGGTGATCGTTGATTCGCCAGATGTTGCATCGACGAACCCACTCGGATCGCCGCTGGCAGCAGCAAACAGTTGGTAGCGAGCACTGAACGGAAGCTCGAACGTGATCACGTCGGGAAGGACTCCTTCGCCGACCACAGCCGGAACCTGAGATGGCTGGTCTTGAGATGCTTGGTCTTTGGATGTCTGGTCTTTGGATGCCTGGTCTTTGGATGGCTGGGACTTGTTGGAGGCAACGTTCGCCGGTTGGGTACCTTTAGAGAGAACCTCGACAGGTGCTTGTGGATCTTTCAAACGTACGACTATTGCACGGCGGAAGCGGCTTTTTCCGTCTGGCAGAAACGTCTTATTGTTCGATGTGATGGTGAGTGTTTGGCCGGCCTTGGCCCAAAACCAGCCAGTTGCCTCATTTTCGGTGAGGTCTACAATGCCTGAGTCAGTTCCCACAAAGAATTTGATTTCATGAAATTGGTCGGCAACATCGCCAAGCTGCGAGCGAGTCAAGGTACGTGAACCCGACGGGCTCAACACACCATCGGCGTACGCAAAATCAGTGAATTGAAGGTCGGCCTGACAGCACGACTTCGTCGCCCGGATTTGGCTGATCTGAATTATGCCGGTGAAGGCTGGTGCAGGCGGTGATGCATAAAGAGTGTCAGCGGCGTAGTAGTCGAGCGTGCGAGCGATCTCTCGAGACGGCTCGGTGCCGCCCGATGTTCCTCTGTTAGGCAAGGTAACCACATGAATACTTGACTGCGCCGAACCTTCGACCGAAGACTCCGATTGGTCAAAGAGGGTCACGAGGAGCACGGCATCTTGCACGCCATCGCCGTTGACGTCATCGATGAGATCAGCGTCAGTAACAACAACGGTGCTGCCATCATCGAGGTTGGCCAAACCATTTGACAACTTTGCAGGCTGGCCTACCTGGCCGGCGGGCACCCCGGGAAGCGTGATGGTTACGTCACCAACCGACCGCAACACCTGTCGACTGAACTGCCCGACCGAAGCAATTTCTGACGGTTCCTTAATCCTGGACGGCCTGCGGTCGGTTGATGAAAGGCCGACGGCAAGCGCTGTTGCGGCAGCAATCGAACCAACCGCTAAAACGGCGCGAGTTACCGAGCGAGCTCGTCGACGCTGATCATGCGGCGCACCCCCAAGAGTTGTTTGTTTGCGCGCATAGCGTTCAGCCCCAAGGTCGAGACTTTGTGCTGCCTTCGCAAGGCGCTCTTCTAGCGATTCAGTCATGATTCTTCCTGTAACTCGCGTCGTAAAATAGCTAGGCCCCGGTGAAGGTAGTTAGTGACGGCCGAAACCGAACAATTGAGTGCTTCAGCTACCTCGGCGTAGCTCAAGCCGTGTCCGTGCACCATGAGCACAGCGGTTCGCTGATTATCAGACAGGCCTTGAAGTGACGCAAACAACGTCGGATCGCGATCTACGTGCCACCGTTCCGGCATCTTGGCCGGAAACGAAGTTCGAACCAGCCATCGGCGGTGGGGGCGGCTGGCAGACTGGGCCACTCGATACAGATAACCAACCGGGTTGTTCATCACTCGAAGCTTCTCCCAGTGTTCCCAAGCCCAGGCCAAAGATTCTGCGTGGATATCGCCACCTACCTCGACACCGTAGCGAGCCGTGAAGATACGTCGCAGTTTCAGGCCGTCGACGGCAACGAATGACTCAAATTCGGATGTAGTTGAATCGATCACGTGGGCACCTGGGGGACTCCCCATTGTTGTCGCGATCGACGAAGAGTTGGGTGATCGATACAAAACCGCTGTGTTCATGTAAACGACTGACAGTTCACGACACAACCGACTTGAGCAGGAGGTCGGTGTAGGCAGCGGCGGCCTTTGGGGCCGGATGCACTCCATCGGAAAGCGTCAGGCCTTGTTCCTCGACAAGTAATGGCCAATCAATCACAACGATTTCGGGGTGTCGTTGCTTGGCTCGGTCAAGCGCTTCGTTCACGCTGTTCTTCCAACGTCGCGGAACCTCCACCTTGACAAAGGCAATGGTGCGACGGTCACCTAATTCTGCGATCAAAGCATCTATTTCTTTATCTCTGAACGGACCATTCGTTCCGAGCCCAATGACAACAACCGGGTAGAGTAGGCCTTCTGCTCGTAGGGCGGCGACGCGATCCATAGCCGACGGAAACTGTCGGCCTACTTCGGTATCGAGTACGTATCCCGGCCCCAGCCGCGCGGTCAGTGACCGTTCTGCGACGCGCATAACCGAATCGCCGATGAGGGTGAGGTCGCTCGCCAAGATGGAAGGACGGACTGTGGTGTCGGGCTCGAAGGCGTCAGGCTGACGTGTGGTTTCGGGTAGGACTGTGGCGCTCAGAATGGTCTTCTGACTTCCAGACTGCCGGTCGGGCAATGGACCGACGTTCTGACTTACCGAAGTCGGATTCGCGAATACGGTTAGGGGCGGCAATGTGGTGAGGGGCGAGGTGGTTGCCGGCAACGTGGTTACCGGTGCAACGGTTGTCGGAATCGAGGTCACGTCCAGTGCGACCACGAGCCCAAGACGTTGTGGGTCGTCACTGGCAACAAGGCGGGCCGGGGACGCAGTTGCAACCCCGAACGCGAGGGCGATTGATACACACACGGCAACTGTCAAGCCGAGTCGTCGACGAGTTTCTATCCGAACCCGAGTCGTCAATGTTGACCCGCCTTCGATCCATCGAAACGAAACTTCAGCCAGTAGCGAGGCTGCAGCTACTCGTGCGACGAAGCCCAGCCACGACATGGGAACACCAGCTATCGGTCGCGTAAACACAAAGATCGGCCAGTGCCACAAATACAGCCCGTATGACCGTGTTCCGATCCAACGTAACGGGGGCGCTGAAAGAACTCTCGACAGGCTGCTCGTTTGAGTTCCGCTAGAGGCCGCTATCACCAACACAGTCAATGCAGCGGTTGCTGCAAGTATTCCTTGGTACAGGTTTGCGTCTGTGCCGTCCACCCTTACCGCGGCGAAACCAAGACCTACAAGGCAAAGAAAACCGATTAGCGCCGTTGGTTGTCTGCGTACATACCGAGTGAATCGTTCGGGTTGTACGGCAGCCAGCGCTGCCCCGAAGAGGATTGCGCCGATTCGGGTATCGGTTCCAAAATACGCCCGCGGTGCACCGTTTGGGTGTAGCGCAACGATGGCTTGCCAAATGTAAGCCATGAGCCCGAGTCCGCCGAGCAGTGTCGCGGCGAGCGCCCTACTTTTCTCGGCGATTCGCCAAATGGCTGGAATGAGAATTGGCAAGAGTAGGTAGGCCTGAACCTCTACCGAAAACGACCACAGGTGACGCAGTATCGGCCCTCGCCCGAATTGTGCGAAATAGTCTCCTGCGAAGTACAGGTCAAGCCAGTTTCCAGAGCCGGTCACCCCGCCGATTGCTCCGCGTCGAAGATGACCGACTTGGTCTGGAAACCGCAGTAACACCACGGCGGCCGTCACGCCAAGCATGGTGAGTAACGCCGGAGCTAGACGTCGTACCCGCCGACTGAGGTACGACGTCAGTTGAACTCGGCCACTGCGCTCGAGTTCGGTAAAAAGTGTGCCGCCAATGAGGTACCCGGAAAGTACAAAGAAGACTTCAACCCCAAGAAAGCCTCCAGGCAACCAAACGATGTCGGCGTGGTAGCCAATGACGGCGGCTATAGCGAGGGCGCGAAGACCGTCGAATGAGTGGTTTCGCTTCGGCACATCTTGTTGAGAGCTTTGGTTCGTCCGTTTTCTTTCACCTCGAAGCGAAATACCGGCCCGAGGCTGAGAATTTGGTTGACTACTGAACGTTCGGTAAGGAGAATGGGCGTATGAGAACCTGGAACTCGGTCGAGGCATTCGAAGTCTTTCTTGCCGCAGACGGAATTGTTGAGCCCGGCGACGACATGCCCGAGCAATACCGGTCGGAGCTCTTCCGATTCATCGAGATGCACGCCAATTCAGAGTTGTTCGGAGGGCTGTGCGAACGACATTGGGTGGTTCGGGCACCTGGGCTGCATCGTAAGCTCGCATTTCTTGCCAAAACCCAAGATGAGATTGGTCATGCTCACCTTCTGTACATGGTGGCTTCCGACCTTGGTGTCAAAACCCGGCAACAAATGCTCGACGATTTGTTCGGCGGACGATCGAAGTTTCACAATGTGTTTCATTACAAAACCCATACGTGGGCAGATCAAATTGTGATCGCGTTCTTGGTCGATGCTGCTGCACTCATCACTCAACAGGCGGTTCTCAAACACTGCTCATACGGCCCGTATCGTCGAATATTACGCCGAATTGTTGCCGAAGAAGGGTTTCATATGCGTCACGGTGAAGAGATGCTGTTAACACTGGCCGACGGTACCGACGTTCAACATCAAATGTTTCAAGATGCCTTGAATCGATGGTGGGAAGCCGTCATGCACTTTTTTGGGCCGCCCACTAAAGCGAACGACCTGCTTATTCGTTGGAGGGTGAAGAGCGAAACGAACGAGGCATTGCGAGACAAGTTCGTACAGAAGTTTGTTCCGATGCTGCACGATTATGGGTTCACGATCCCTGATGAAAGCCTTCATCAAAACAGCGAAGGGCGATGGGTGATTGGCGATATTAACTGGGGGGCTTTGAAAGCCACCCAATCGAATATTGGGGAAGACTCATCACGGCGAATTGCGCTTTCGCTGGCTGCGTGGGAAGACTCTGCGTGGGTTCGTGAAGCCCTGACGGCAGGGTCAGAAGCACTGGTTTCGGCGTGATGGTACGCTCGCATATAATATCGCCACTCGACGTAGAAGTGCTTGTGCGGGCGGTCGAAGCAGTGCCAGACCCCGAACTTGGCGGGGTGTCGATAGGTGAACTCGGGATGGTGCTTGCGGTGCAAATCGTGAGCAACGAAGCCGACAACGTGGTTGTCGCGGTACAGCTGCTTCCAACCTTTCTCGGGTGTCCAGCCCTCGACCTGATCGCGGCCGATGCCCGTCGTGCGGTCGTGCAGTCTGCATTGCAGGTGGGTGTGGTTGCGACGGCAACGGTAAGTTTTCCAATGGTCGATGTTCGCTGGTCGCCTGATCGCATTTCGACCAGTGGAACCGAAACACTAAACGACCTCGGAATTGCCGTTGCTACCTCGACTAATCCAGACCCGCCATGCCCCCGTTGCCACGGTCACTTTTTGGCCAGGCGAATACCGGTCGGGTCAACGTCATGTCGCTCGTCAGCGTGGTGTGCCCAGTGTCGAGATGTTATTGACGTGCTGCGCGGAACGAACCGCTAGCCGCTATGTATACATATGAAGTATTTTTGAAGGCCGAAGGTCGTGACGGATTTGCGCATGCCGGAAGTCTTGATGCGAACGACGACGAACTCGCCGTGCTGTACGCCCGTGAAACCTATATTCGTCGCGGTGAAGGAGCACACGCTTGGGTGGTTCGACGGTCGAATGTGCTCGTGCTCGACCCGGATGACCTAGCCGTCACGGCCGGTCGTCAACATTCAGTGAACGACGGAACCGTAGTAGCAGCTCGTCGCCGCCTGAGGAAGGTGGCGCAGTGAGCCAGGACGAAGTTCTGTTGCCCGACAGGCAGTCTGTGAGCGACGTGTACATTGCGGCACCTCGGTTCACCGACGGAGCTTCGCTTGGCGCGCTCGAAGTAGCGCTTGGGCTGGCTGATGATGAGTTTGTGATTGCTCACCGTCATTCTGAATGGCTGGGCCTACACCCGTTTCTTGAAGGAGATCTCGTTATGGCGTCGATTTCCCAAGACGAGTTGGGCCACGCTCGGGGCCTCTACGGCTTGCTGTGGCCAACATGGGACGATCGGGATGCTCTCGTCGTTCGTCGGCCGCCTGACGAATGGCGGTCTTGCGAACTTGTCGAGTTAGGTGGGTTGGCATGGGAAGAGGCGTTCATTCGTCACGTCATCTACGACGTCTGCGAACCCCATCGATGGCGAGCCTTGCAAACGATGTGGCGAACCCCCGAGATTCACGGGTTATGTGAGCGGGTGCTCGCCGAAGAAGGGTTTCACCTGCGTCACGCGGTCGATTTGCTGAGGCGTCTTAGTCGAGGGGGGCAAGAAGCACAGGGTCGTCTTCAGGTTGCGCTTGACCGACTATGGCCGTTGGCGACTGAATTACTCAACGGCCTCGAACCGATTGATCGCGATATTGCTTTCAGTAACCTCCACAGCGTGTTCGTTGAGAACGGGCTCTCAGTAATTGTGATTGGGCCTGCCCAACCCAAAACCCGCGCTCAACGATCTGTCGACTTCGCTCAAATATCGCAGATGCTGGTTGATGTCATTGCGTTTGACCCAACGGCTCGGTGGTGACCAATGGGTACTCCGACCCCACAAGAAGTTGCTGATCATATGTGGGCGAATGACCGTGCTTCGCAGGCCGCAGGCTTTTGCATTGAAGCAATCGGAACCGGTACGTCGTCCCTTTCTTTCACTGTTCGAAGCAACCAAGTAAACGGTCACGGCATGTGCCACGGTGGCATCATCTTTCAGTTAGCTGACAGTGCCTTCGCGTTTGCCTGCAACTCAATGAATGAAGCCGCAGTTGCAGCTGGCGCGTCGATTGAGTTCGTGGCCCCAGCGCAACTCGGTGACGTGCTCGTTGCTGATGCCATCGAACACTGGGCTGAGGGCAGCTCGGCAATGACCGATGTTCGCGTCACTCGACGCTCGGACGCCCAAGTTATTGCGCTGTTTCGCGGGAAGAGCAGACGGTTAGGGCGAAGCGTGATTTCGCAATGATTGCATCGTGACTGTCGCCCGGAAGCCGTATAACCCTGACGCACTCGTTGATGTGGCAATGGCCGCGTTTCGCGAGCGGGGCTATGACGCAACGTCGATGGAACAGTTGGCGACCGCGGCCGGCATCTCGAAGGCTGCGTTTTACCACCATGTTTCTGGCAAAGAGCAGCTGTTGGCCGTCGGCATGGATCGCGCATTGGTCGCGCTGGAGTTGCTGCTGAGTGAAATCGAGTCGCATACCGGAGATGCGCTCTCGCGGCTCGCGTATCTGCTTCGCCGGGTAGTCGAGTTGGAACATGACTTGCTTGCCGAGGTGACAGTTATGTTGCGGGCAAGAGGAAACTCAACGGTAGAAACCGAAGCCCTTACTCGTAGGCGCGCCTTTGATCGGCGCTTTGCCGAACTGATATCGGAAGGCCAAATCGACGGAACAGTACGACGCGATCTTGATCCGCTGCTTGCGAGTCGTCTGGTGATCGGGATGGCAACGTGGTTGGTTGAGTGGTACCGCCCCGAGGGTCAGTTGGGGCTACAGCTAGTCGCCGAACATGTGGTGGCTATAACGCTCAACGGGCTCGCCAGCCCTACGTCTCGGCCAACATCAACACGGGCAACTCACGAACTGCAATCAACCCAATTGAGAAAGAAGATGTGAAATGGTTTCGCGTATCCCTGCTGCAGGTGACCTCGACCCTATCGAGATCGCAAGTCGTGATGAAATAAGCGCGCTTCAGTTGGCTCGTTTACAGACGACGTTGACGAACTGTTACGAACGCGTTCCGCAATACAAACGGGCTTTCGACGATGCGGAGGTGCATCCAGGTGAGCTAAAGAGTCTTGAAGATCTTTCGAAGTTTCCGTTTACCGTGAAAGCTGATTTGCGAGAGAACTATCCGTTTGGAATGTTTGCAGTAGATCGCCGTGAAGTTGTTCGTGTACACGCGTCTTCAGGAACCACCGGAAAGCCAACCGTGGTCGGTTACACGGCGAACGACATCAATACCTGGGCCGACCTTGTGGCCCGTTCAATCAGGGCTTCAGGTGGTCGCCCGGGCGACATTGTTCACGTGTCGTATGGGTACGGGCTTTTCACCGGCGGGCTTGGCGCTCATTATGGTGCCGAAAGGCTGGGCTGCACCGTGATTCCGATGTCAGGAGGCCAAACAGAAAAACAGGTACAACTCATTACCGACTTTCGTCCAGACATCATCATGGTCACGCCGTCGTATTCAATAGCGATCGCTGAAGAAATGGTGCGTCAAGGAATTGATCCAGCATCTTCAAGCTTGCAAATCGGTATATTCGGTGCCGAACCTTGGACCGAAGCGCTTCGCCAAAAGATCGAGACCACGTTCGGGCTAGACGCAGTCGACATCTACGGGCTTTCCGAAGTGATGGGGCCCGGGGTCGCCAATGAATGCGTTGAAACAAAAGATGGGTTAGTAGTTTGGGAAGACCATTTCTACCCAGAGATTATTGACCCGATTACCGGACAAGTTTTACCCGACGGATCATTCGGAGAACTCGTGCTCACCTCGCTCACGAAGGAAGCGTTCCCGATCATCAGATACCGGACGAGGGACCTAACTGCGCTACTGCCGCCGACGGCTCGATCGATGCGCCGCCTGGCCCGAATTTCGGCGAGATCTGACGACATGCTGATCATTCGAGGGGTGAATGTGTTTCCGTCGCAGGTCGAAGAACTGCTGCTTCGCCAACCTGAACTGAGTGCTCACTACCAACTGGTGGTGACTCGTCCAACATCGCTCGATGAGTTGTCGGTTTCAGTCGAAACAAACAACTCAAGGAACGACGAAGACCGTTCCCGATTCGCTACGCTGCTTTCCCAACAAATGAAAGATCTCATCGGGGTGACAGCCACGGTCGATGTTTGCAGCCCTGGATCTATCGAACGTTCAACGGGCAAGGCGAAACGAGTGATCGACTTAAGAACGTAACGAGTGGCCGACAGGAACTACTTACTGAGAGAGCGGAACTACGTTCTGACTTAGTGAAGGTCAGAAAGCTTTCCGAAATGTTCGGCGAGTAGGTAATAAAACGTTACCCGAGCCTTGTTCTTGTCGGCCTTCATCGTTGTACATACGGCTGCAATGGCGGCGTCGTTTGCTTCGGCATCGGTGAGACCTAACTTTCGCTCACACCAACTTTCGCGAACTCGATCGGTTTCAGTTGAATCTGAACAAGCAACGAGTGCAGCGTCGGCACTGCTTCGAAGGGCAATTCCAAGGTGTTTGACGATGCCATCAACAGCGGCTTCATCGACTGGATCTGCGTAGCGGGCAACATCATCAAGGTACTGGGCATCAGCCATTTTGAACTCCTGAGTTGGGGACAGACGAGGGCACGGTATCAGTTGTGAGGGTGAACACGAGTCGACGGGCTGCAATATCGACACTTACCAACGTGACGGTGATTTGGGAACCAGCCTCAACGTTCGCAGATCTTGGCAGTCGCGCTCGAACTGCCAACGCGTCGAGTTGCATAACAGCGCCACTATCACCAGATTCCAAAACAACTGCTGCGAACTGTTCGCCGACTCGTGGCTGCAATACGATTGCTTCAACAAGATCTATTACTGCTCGTTCAACCTTTGCCGAGCGTTGTCCACTCATTTTCATCACTGCAGGAAGCGCCGCCAGCGTCGAAAGGGTCTTTGGTTCGAACTGGGTGTGGCTGCTATCGAGAGCGACGATGAGGTCAAGGGCGTAACGGTCGGCGAGGCGACGCAGTGGGGCCGTTACGTGCGAATAGGTTGCAGCGATAGCTGAGTGATACGGCGGGGCATCGGTGAGGTCGGTTTCGGAACCTGTTCCTATGGTCGCATATGAGGCCCCGCCGCCGAAGCGCCTTGCCGAAATGAGCAGCGACCTGTGCAGCGCATTGGTGGGGTCGAGGCGACGCTGAAATGAGGCAAGGGATTCGTTCGTTGGCCAGTCGACGTTGAGTGAATGCGCGTCGCGTCGTAACGACTTAACCTCGTTGTCGGTGGGTCGATCCATGACCCTAAAAATGCCGATTCCGGCTTCAAGAAATCGCTTGCCAACGGCGAGGTTTGCAGCCAAAGACAATGCGCTATTTGCCACTTCGCTCGGCAACAAATTTCGACACGTCAGCGTGGCGACCCCGTTGTTGTCTACGTCAACGCTTTGTTCGGGAAGCACCGAACGCGAGGCCCCGCGGAGATCTTCGCCTCGCACCATTCGCTTCGAAAACTCTACGAGAAGGTTTACTTCTGACGGCTCTGTTGTTTCGTAACCAAGCTTTTTTCGGCTGCGTACAACTGCTCGTTTTGCCGATCGCAACGTAGCGGTTCCGTGGGCATCGAGGCCAACTTCCAAAACGATTGCCGGCCGGTCACCGTTCGGAAGCAGCGAAACTGAGCCCTCACATAACACGGGCGGATACTGCGGAACGCGGTACTCGGGTAGGTAGATTGTTTCACCGCGTTTCCAAGCTTCGGTTTCGATAACCGAATCTGTATCAACAAAAAACCCGACATCGGCAATTGCATAGTGCAACGTAATGGTGTCAAGACGAATATCGTCTGGTGTTTGAGACAATACAAACGCCTGATCAAGGTCAATTGACGAGGTTGGGTCGAGGGTGACAAACGCCAACTCAGTAAGGTCAATGCGGTCTGCATTGGGTGTTGCAAATCGCTTTGATGCCACAGCGGCTGCGTCGAGAACAGCCACCGAAAAATCACCGGGTAGGTCAAACTCGGCAGCGAGAGTCAAACACGCATTGACAAATTGAGCCTGCGGTGACGTTGATGCTTCCATGATTCGTCCTTACTTTCCCGTTGGGCAAAAAATGGAAAGTGACCGTGGGATGAGATTTACTACTGCACCATATTCGTACGTTTCACCCTGAGTTCGGTTCTCGTCTGCTCGCACATCAGTTGAGAGCAGCAGCGACCAACCCAAGTCGCAGGGCGGCAATACAAATGGGCGTTGCTCAAGGTCATCGTTGAAGGCAATCAATACCGGTTGGCCCTCTGGTGGCTTCAGCCACAACATGAGACCAGCGGTGGCTGGGTCGTTCCACTCGGCAATCGTCATCGGAGTGCCAGACGGTGATAGCCACGCAGCATCTTCGCCATCGGTAAGCCATCGCCCCAGGCGCAGCGAAGGGTTTGATTTGCGGAGACTAATCAGGCGCGCCGTGAAGTCGAACAGTGACTGATCAGCGCCGATCCAGTTGACCCAAGAAATGTCGCTGTCTTGGCAGTAAGCGTTGTTGTTTCCTCGCTGGGTGTGTCCGACCTCGTCGCCATTAAGCAGCATAGGTGTGCCTTGAGAAATGAGCAGTGTGGCCATTAGGTTGCGTTGCTGCCGCAAACGAAGTTCGCTTACTGCCTCGTCATCGGTTGGGCCTTCAACGCCACAATTCCACGAGCGGTTATTGTCGGTGCCGTCGCGGTTGCCTTCACCGTTAGCTTCGTTGCGCTTTTGTTCGTAGGTACACAGATCACGCATGGTCATTCCGTCGTGAGCGGTAACAAAGTTGATACTCGCCCACGGAAGCCTGCGTGAGCCGCCGAAGATATCGCTTGACCCTGAAATGCGGGCGGCGAAGTTTCCGTATGGCTGAGGTTCTCCGCGCCAAAGGTCGCGTACAGCATCACGATATCGGTCGTTCCACTCTGCCCAGGGTGCCGGGAAACCACCGACCTGATAACCACCGATTCCAATATCCCACGGCTCGGCGATCAGCTTCACCTCACGCAAAATAGGATCAGCCCCGACGGCACTCAAAAAGGCGCTTTCAGGCGAAAACCCGAAGTCGCCCCGTGATATCGCAGGCGCCAAATCGAAACGAAACCCGTCCACTCTCATTTCGGAAACCCAGTAGCGCAACGAGTCGAGGATCAAACGCAAGGCTGCAGGCTCGCGTTGGTCAACGGTGTTGCCACAACCCGTCACATCTTCTGACCGATACCAACCGTGGCGATCGAGCCCCCGAAAGGCCAGCGACGCCCCGTCTGGTCCGGCCTCGCAGGTATGGTTGTAAACGACATCGAGAATGACTTCAATGCCGGCTTCGTGCAGCAATTTCACCATGCCCTTGAATTCGTTGACCTGCCCGCCGGTTGAACCCGACGCGCTGTAACGATGATCGGGGGCAAAAAACCCGAGGGTGTTGTACCCCCAATGATTCACTAAACCCAAACCCGGTAACCGTTCTTCGTCTGTGTGCTGATGAACCGGAAGCAATTCGACGGAAGTGATGCCAAGGTTGGTGAGGTGTTCTATGAATAGAGGGTGAGCTATGCCCGCATACGTACCACGCAGGTGTTCGGGTATACCAGGATGAAGTTTGGTGGCACTTTTTGTGTGTGTCTCGAGAATGATTGTTTGTTCCCAAGAAATGGATGGCCGGGCATCTGTACCCCAATCAAACGAGGTGTCGACCACGACCGTTTTTGGCATCATCGACGAAGTATCTGCCGGTGCAGCACCTGATCTGGCGGTCGCATGTTGGCTCAGGGCACCGGGAAACGACAACCAGTCAACGTCGCCACTGAACGCCAAGCCATACGGATCAGCAATCAACCGCTCAGGGTCATACCCCGGACCATGGATGCGGAGCCCGTAGAGCGAGCCGGGTCGCAGGTCGCGCACAACCCCCCAAACAATTGACCCAAGGCGATGGCTAAGACGCGTGAGGCTGCTTTGGCTACCGTCGACGGCATCAAATACCGCGACATCGACATGCTCTACGTCGTATCCGACGGTGACCGCAACCGTGGTTGACACGCCGTCGAAACGGGCGCCAAGTGGCGGCGCAAGGCCCAAACGGGCGCTGTGCGGAATGTCGTTTGCGGTATTGGTTGGTACTGAGTTCACGATCTCACGTTTGTTGAGGTTGGAAGAATGCAACTTCTCAAAGTAGTCGTCTTATGACTGATGTTTGGTTCGCCCGCTGACTACGCTGAGACGGTGACCACACAGAACACATCAGCGACTGAACTTGCACCTACCCTCGTCGTGCTTGCGGCAGGAATGGGGTCGCGATACGGCGGCCTGAAACAGGTTGATGGCATGGGCCCAGCCGGCGAGGCAATCCTTGAATACTCGATGTTCGACGCGATCGAGGCTGGGTTTGGCGATGTTGTTCTCATCATTCGAAAAGACATCGAAGATGCGTTCCGAGATGCAATCGGTCGGCGTCTCGAAGCGCTCGCCGATGTTCGGTACGCATATCAAGAGTTCGATTCTGGTGTGCACTGGACAACCGACTTTCCCGAGCGTTCAAAGCCATGGGGAACCGCCCACGCTATTTATGCGGCCGCGCCCGAAATTCATGGTCCGTTCGCCGTCGTCAATGCCGATGATTTCTACGGAAAATCTGGATATCGGGCCGTGGTTGATTTTCTGCGGGCTGACCATCCAGCCGACACGCATTGCTTGCCAGGCTATGCCTTACTACGCACACTTTCAGATCACGGAACCGTTTCGCGGGGCGTCTGCGAGGTCGATGATGCAGGTATGTTGACGAAGATCGTTGAACGTACAGCGGTGGGTTGGAAAGATTCGAAGTTGGTCGACACCAGCACTGATGTCGATATCGATATTCCGACCGACAGTTATGTATCGATGAACTTCTGGGGTTTTCAGCCGAGCATCCTTGGCGAATTTGAAGACCGATTCCACAAGTTTTTCGAAGCTAATAGGGGTAACCCGAAAGCCGAACTGTACCTTCCGATGCTGGTTGGCGAATTGGTGGCCGAACAACAAGTTGCGGTTGAGGTGCTGAAGGTCGACTCGCCTTGGTTTGGTGTGACGTACCCCGAAGACAAACCGTCGGTGCAGGCTGCGCTCCAGGCGCTCACTGACTCGGGCGAATACTCCACGCCGCTTTGGACACCAAGTAAGTAACTCTAGCGTGATTCGCCTGTTTACGGCCGATGCAATGCTTGCCCCCGATCCGCTGGTCGATATTGGCGACGCCGATTGGGAGGTGCTGCTTGACGTGCTCGAGGCTGATGCCGTCGACGATGTTCGCTCAGACGCAACCCCAGGAAGTTGGCTGATCGACGATGAGACCCTTACTTTTTTGGGCTGGAATGGTCTGAGCGAGCGTACCGTCCAGGCACTTCGAACCCGCTTTCGACCTGATGGTTTTGTCGAGGTTGTTTGGGAAGAAATGGGTCGTGATCGGTGACATTCTCGGGGTTTTCTGAAACAGCTGTTGACTTCTATGAGCGCTTAGAGTCTGACAACACTGGAGGCGAGCCCGTCCGCTACTTGAATGGCTCGACGAACATGTTGGACCATCGCACACCGATTGAACTGGACATACTTTGCCTCTCAGCGTGCCTAGCGACGCTGTTGGGCGGCAACGAGTGCCAGATCTGCCTCGACCATACGTGATACCAGGCTGGCAAAATCAACCTCGGGTTTCCAACCGAGTTCACGGGTCGCCTTAGCCGGGCTTCCAACCAATAGGTCAACTTCGGCGGGTCGAACGAAACGTTGATCGAGCACCACATGGTTGCGGTAATCGAGGCCAACGTGATTGAACGCCATCTCGCAGAATTCGCGAACCTCATGCGTTTCGCCGGTAGCAATCACAAAGTCATCGGGCGCATCACACTGCACCATCAAATGCATGGCCTTCACGTAGTCACCCGCGAAACCCCAATCTCGTCGCGCATCAAGATTGCCGAGTGGAAGTTCATGTTGCAACCCGTGAGCAATTCGAGCGGCGTTGTACGTGATTTTTCGGGTGACGAATTCGAGGCCGCGACGTTCGCTTTCGTGATTAAACAAAATTCCGGACGAGGCGTGCATGTCGTACGACTCGCGGTAGTTCACCGTGATCCAGTGCCCGTACAGCTTCGCTACGCCATACGGTGACCGTGGATAAAACGGGGTGTCTTCGGTTTGGGGCACCGCCTGAACTTTGCCGAACATTTCCGATGACGACGCCTGATAAAACCGAATGGCGGGATCGACGACTCTAATTGCGTCTAGTAGCCGTGTGACCCCTAGGCCCGTTACCTCACCAGTAAACACAGCCTGGGGCCACGATGTTTGCACAAAACTCTGCGCCGCGAGGTTGTACACCTCACTCGGACGATGTTGGGCCAACAGATGGATAAGTGACGCCTCGTCAAGCAGGTCGCCGCTCACCAATTCGATTCGATCTTGAATATGGGCTATCCGCTCAAAACTCACCGTCGAAGAGCGTCGAACCATTCCGATGACTTTGTAACCAAGTTCGAGGAGGTGCTCTGCGAGGTACGACCCGTCTTGTCCGGTGACGCCGGTGATCAACGCAGTTTTGACGGTATTCATGGGTACAGGCCTATTCGTAGGGACAAACTCTGAGTTCAGAAATGGGCAGAGTATTGGGGGGGCAGGGCGGTTGCGGTACTGCATCGGCGCACTTTGACTAGCCCTTGAGGGCCAGTTCATGTTCTGTTCAGCACGCATATGGCGTGATAACTGCTTCGAGGTGCGCCCTGCACCCCGCTGGGCGGGACACAATGAACGTAATGAGATTGCTAGTAGTGGAAGATGACCGGGCGCTAGCCCAAGTGTTGCGCCGTGCGTTGGTCGATGAGGGCTACGCAGTTGATGTGGCTGCGACAGCGTTGGCGGCAGATGAGGCTGTTTCGGTTAATGACTACTCCCTCGTGGTGCTTGATCTCGGTCTTCCTGATGGTGACGGCGCCGAGTTATGTCGTCAGTGGCGCGACCGAGGCGTTACGTCACACATCTTGATGTTGACGGCGCGCGACGGAAGGCGAGACCGGATCGGTGGGCTCGATTCGGGTGCCGACGATTACGTGACTAAGCCGTTTGATTTTGAAGAATTTGCTGCCAGGGTCCGTGCACTTTTACGGAGGCCCCGCGCCGAACGTCGCCCTGCGCTCACGGTAGGTGACCTCATCGTTGACCCGTTGACGCATTCCGTCACGCGAGCCGGAGTGCAAGTAGCCCTAGCAGCGCGCGAATTTACGTTGCTACGTGTGCTGATGGCCCGATTTCCAGATGTCGCCGAGCGGGGCGACTTAATGGAACAAGTGTGGGATGCTCATTACGACGGTCTCTCAAATACCCTTGAGGTTCACGTGGCATCTTTACGTCGAAAGTTAGAACTACCGGATCGAGCGTCGCCTATAGAAACGGTTCGGGGCGTTGGATATCGAATGGTTTCGGATCTCGAAACGAGCAGTAGTCAATGATCGGCACCATTTGGCGGCTTGTTCAACCGATTCGACTTGCCGTCATGAGGGTGCTGCGACGCGCCGGACGGGCGACAAATAGTGCATCGTTGAAGCGCATTCCGTTGCTGGTGGCCATCACTGTGCTGCTCGTTGGGGCCCCTGTCATGCGTCACAGTTATAACAAGTTGGTACAGGCCAACATGGATTCCGCTTGGAACCAGCTTCGATTCGAGGCCCAATCGCGAATGCTGGGTGCGTCATCGTTTCTTGGCGGTGGGGCCAAAGTTGACGACGGCCTGTTGTTTATCGTTCGATCAAAAGACCGCACGTCAGAATCACTCGGGGAAACTGACATCGAGCCGCCCCTCTTCAAACTGGCAGAGTCGGCCGATTCGTCGTTACGGGACGAATGGTTCGCGCAACAAGGTCGAAGCTTTTCGTCGTTCACACGGGTATACGACGAATCAACTTCGATCGTGGCACTTGTTGATATGGGTTGGTGGGAACCTTGGCAGAAAGAAATGCGATCTGGTTTGTGGCGCTGGTCGGTCGCAGGCTGGCTGCTGACCGCCCTTTCTGCCGGCGCAATTGCCCACCTACTGCTTCGACCGGCGCGGCGATTACTACGTGAACGAACCGATTTTCTGGCCGATGCTGCTCACGAACTGCGCACTCCGTTGGCTGTTATTCAAGCGTCGGCCGGTCATGCGCTTTCTCGGGCGCGCACCACGGGTGAGTACACGGAGTCACTTATCGAAATTCGCTCCGCAGCCGAGCGGGCCGGAAGCAGCGTTTCAGAGATGCTCGACCTTGCACGCTTTGATGCCGGTCAGGCGGTTCCGAGGTTGGCCCCGCTCCGTCTTGATCTTTTGGCCGAAGAGATCGCCACCTCGACCCGGGTTGATGGATGCACGGTCGACGCTGAAGTTGGGCCTTCGGTGCTGGTGCAAGCCGATATGGCTCTACTTCGCCAAGCACTCGACAACCTCGTCCGGAATGCATCGTCGCGAGCTACGACTGTCACCATTCGGTGTTCGATCGAAGGTAATGACGGCAAGATCGACGTGATCGATAACGGGCCGGGATTCATTGCTGAACAAATTCCGTATGTGTTCGAACGATATCGACGGGGCGACGCGAGAGGTTCGCTCGGGCTCGGTCTTCCGATTGCCGCGTCGATTGTCGCAGCCCATGGTGGCCGTATTGAAGTAATCAGCCCAAATCCCAGCCCAGATCCCAGCCCAAATCCGGCAGTCGATGTACCCGTTGATGCTTCGCAAGCCCCGGTACTTGGTTTAGAAAGCCACGTACTTGAAGAGAGTGGTCGCTTGGCAGAATTGGCGTTGATCCCGAATCGAGGGGCAACTGTCACGATTCGCCTACCTCGGTCTCGCTAAGGTGGACCTGAACTAGCTAAACGCAACTCGAAAAACCCTAAGAATTGATGATGTTTCGCTGCATGGTGAGGTCAACACTGAATGGATGGTGACGGCGACTGATTCTCGATCAGCCACTCGGCTGTTCGTTTGGGTGTCATTTTTCGCCTCTGCAGTCGTAGCTGCTGCGCTCATTGTTGCGATGAACGCTGGCGTCCCGAATACCGAAATGAGTTGGTCGGTGCAAGCACCCGGCATTCTCGAAGTTGAAGGAAAACCGACGGTCGATGTAACACACGCCCAAAACGGCGACCTTGTCATCAGAATCGAGACTCGCCAGGGCTATCAGGTTCATCGCACACCGCTTCGACTGGGCCGGTCGGTAGATAGCACTACTCAGCTAGCTGGGCGCGTGACGGCCCACGTTGCCGTGCGCACATTCTGGCGAGGTACCCGCCTCATCGTCGACAACGGACAGGGGAGGGTGGTCAGTATCGACCCAAACACCGCTCTCCTTCGGCCGGTACCTGCATCGTTTGGTTGGGGTTCAGGAATCGGTCAGTTCGCCGGTCTGTAATCAGACGGCCGATCACATAACCGAGCTAAACACTGACCGACCGGCGACGAACGTTTGAGCAACCCGAAATTCTTGCGTCAGCACCACAATGTCGGCTCGTTCATCGACTCGCAATGCACCAATATCGGTGCGACGAAGTACTGCTGCGGGGGTCGATGTCGCACACCGAGCCGCCTCAACGAACGAGCACCGTGTAAATGTCATCAGGTTGCGAACGGCTTGGTCGAGCGACAACACGCTGCCCGCAAGCACCCCATCGGTGGTCGTCACGCGATCGCTGTGAACCACAAGGTCGGTGTCACCAAGGCGAAACTGCTGGGGTGCAAGGCCGAGTGCGGCCACTGCATCACTGACGAGCACCATTCGTTCGGTCCCGAGCAGTCGAAACGCCAGATCAACAACTGAGGGAACGACATGGATGCCGTCGCAAATCAGGCCCGACCTCAATTGCGGGTGAGAAAGCGCAGAACCCACCACGTTGGGTGAGCGATGGCTCATGGGGCTCATTGCGTTGAACAGGTGAGTGACCATCGAAAGACCCGCATCAACCGCAGCATTCATCTGTTCAAACGTTGCATCGGTATGCCCAGCTGAAACCACAACTCCGCGTTCGGTAAGCGTACGTATTATATGGTGATCGGTGTCGAGCTCTGGTGCAAGCGTGACCAAGGCAACCCCGTTCTCGGGGGACCAGTGCTTCACATCATCAAGTTTGAGCAATCGCAACCACTGCGCGGGATGAGCCCCAGATCGAGCTTTGCTCAGGAATGGTCCCTCGATATGAAGCCCGAGCGGGTTCGCCCCACGGTATCCGTCGGGTTTGTGAAGTACCGAGCGACGGGCACGTTCAATTTGGCCAAGCGGGGCAGTGATGACGGTTGGAAGAAACGAAGTGACGCCCCAGCGGGGTAAATGTGCACCGAGTTCCCAAATTCGATTGGGTTCAGTGGTGATATCTATGCCTAACGCGCCGTTGCATTGCAGGTCAATAAAACCAGGGCAAACAGTATGTCCATCTACCTCTTGCGTTTCGCAGTCGTCAGATATTTGCAGATTGAGGCCGATGTTCGCGATTCGTCCCTGTTCGATCAGCACGTCAGAACGGATGCAACTGTCACCAGTCATGACATCGCCACCGCGCAACAACAGGGGTCGAATTGCACTCACCAACCCATCATGGCCTAGCAAGGTGTGCCTTGCATAAGGGTAGTTTTGGTGGATGCCCTACACGCCTATCGTCGGCACACTGGTTTACGTTCAACACCCGGACACGCTCGACGTGCTGCTGGTTCACAGAAACGCGAGGCCGCACGACGAACAACTTGGCAAATGGAATGGCCTTGGAGGCAAGCTCGAGGCAAATGAAGACATTGTGACGAGCGCCCGGCGCGAACTCTTCGAAGAAGCAAATCTTGAGGCTCACGACCTGACGTTGCGAGGAACCATTTCGTGGCCTGGTTTCGGGCCGAACGGGGAAGACTGGCTCGGGTTTGTGTTCGTTACCCGTCACACCACCGGCGAAATCCCGCCGAGCAATGACGAAGGCCCACTGAGTTGGGTTGCGTACGACCGGGTACTTGCGGCCTGTTCGGCCGACGAAATACAACGGCTCGCGTCGGGTCTTTCGTTTTGGGACGGTGATCGCCACTTTTTACCCATGGTCTTTGATACGGATTCCCGTCCGTTCCACGGTGTGATGCCCTACGCAAACGGATTGCCGGTTAGCTGGAACTACGTGCGCTTATAACGACTTTTCCAGCGTATTACCGCCGTATTCCACAATGATGTCATGGCGCCCGTTCAGTACAGATTGATCGAGGGTCGTGACCGCTCGATACAGCATTGTTGTCCAATCTTCGTTGGGAACACCAAGCGCGCCGGCAATGACCATAGAAAACTCAACACCTTGCATCACGCCAGAAAGGCGTTCAATGGTGCGACGTCTAATGCGAGCACCCATTACTTCAACGTCACCCGGGAAAAACAAGCCGCCGCAGCACAACGCAAGCCCCATGTCGTCAACGATGACGACAATGTCACCCTTACGTACGGTCTGCTGAATTTGCTCTGCTGAAGCTTGGATAAGCGCTGCTTCGAGACGTTCGTCAAAGCCCGAGAATGACATCAAGAGTATGGCGTGCGGCAGACCCTCTTCGCCAGGGCGTGGCTCGACTCGTTCTAGTCCATCGAGTAAGCCCGATAGTTGTCTCGACGTCAGTGTTCGCTTGGGTGTCTCTGCTTCGTAGCTTGCATGGCGCAGACGTGGCGGAGGGGCAGCTTTCCGGGCGACCGGAAGAGGAGCCTCCTCTTCGATCATGAACGAAACCTCGGCTACAACCTCTGGCTCGGATTCAACCGTTCTTTGAGGTTCAGCGAGTTCGGCCCGTTGGGACGCCAACAGGTTAGCTAGCAGGCCAGCGAGTCCACTCGACACATCGGCCGCGATACGCGGCGAACTCATTGCGATCAGATCCGCCATGGGCTCATGGGATTCAATGGTGTGTGGATCGGACGGGTTCATAGGGGTCGAGTACTCAAAAGAAAGAGGGCTAACGGTCAATCGGCACTAACCGACCAAAAGTTGAGCGCCTCACCAAAGAAAATCCTCCGGGCAACCAATCGCTTTACGGACCAACGACAAGCGTGCCCGTGATGTTTTTCAAATCCCGTGTGAGTCGAACCCTCACCTCTCGGGTCGCCGTCTGGCCAGCTGGAATCCGCCCTATCAACACCGAGGTCTTTAATGAGTCGAGTTGCAAGATGACGCTGGTTGACCACGCCCGGTCGGTTTCATTGACAACGGGCATCTTGATCAAAATGAACCCTTTGCCATCGGGGCGGACCCTCATTGACATGTCGACGCTGGCACAGTCACCGGTCGGCGGCTCACGAACGACCACACTTGACCCGGTCACAATGGCCCGTTTGGCATCAATGGCAGTGACGGCAAATACCTGCTCGATTTCGTCAACACACGACACGAGGTGATGCAAGCCCCTCAGCGTCGTCGTAGATACAGGTATGAGTAACGACCCAACCAAAGCAGAAATCGCCACCCGGCCCCGAAGATATTCGGGAAGGGATCCGAGAAAAGAAGTGGCCACGGCAAGAGTTTGCCACCAACCGGGCCGAGTTCAGCGGTACCGTCTTAAACGTGGTTACGTCAAAGTCGAATCTTGCCCAAACACATGGGGCTATCCGGTGGATTTTGGCATTGTCTGGTGTCACAACGCTCGGTCTGCTGGCCGCAACGATGCTGGCGCGCGGCGTTGACCGGGTTGAAGTCATTGCCGCCGCAATGTACATCGCCGTTTTCCTTGGTGTGATTGCTGCCGATGTGATTGGCGGTGCTGCCGCTGCACTTGTGGCCTCTGCTGTCTACATGGTGCTTCGCTTCAGCGCCATCGAAGTGCTGGGTACATCAACTTTCGCTGGCCTGTTTTTGGTTCGTATGCTGAGTTACTTAAGTTTCGGTGTCATTGGTGGGCTTTCCTGGCGATTACTTCGTGAGCGACTTAATAAGCTCGAAAGCTTCGACAGTATCGACGACGCAACGCATTTGTTGAACGCACGTGGGATGGCTGAGGTGATTGACCACGAAGTCGCTCGGGGTCGACGCTACGAAGAGAGCTTTGTGGTTTCTACGGTTCAATTCTCGACCGGGTTGGTTGGTGGTCTCAAGCGAAAGGAACGAGCCAACGTTATGGCGATGCTCGGATCTACCGCACGAGAATCGGTTCGGGGCGTCGACCGGGTAGGTATCACAACTGACGCGAAAACGATCTCGCTTGTTATCTTGAGCCCCCTGACCACTACCGAAGGTGCCTTGGTACTCACTCAACGAATCACCGCGTCGTTGTCGAATTCGCTACTTCCGCTGAATGTTGCGGTTGCTCGAAAACTGAATGTTCATCACTACCTTTTTCCGAGAGATGCAACCGAAATAGGGAGTGTGCGTGAACAACTGTTGCACTCGACAGCAATTGAATTTCCTGGTGCTGCTTCCGTGCAAGCCTCAAACGTATGATGGCAGATTCTGTGTCGGAAACTCGTATGGGGGCTTGGTTGTTTCCGGGTTTAGTTAGCCCCGGTAATGAACGGGCAAGTATCCACCAGGTTGTCGATGCCGTTGTGTTGGCCGACGACGCAGGCATCTACGAGATGTGGTTGGGCGATGAGGGGCCAGCTGGCTACGACCCGTTTGTGGTGGCTGCCATCGCGCTCGCTCAAACCTCACGAATTCGAATAGGAATAGGTGTTGCTAACCCGGTGTCGCGACACCCTGGCGCATTGGCGGCAATGATGTGCGCTCTAGATGCGTCTGCACCTGGGCGGGTCATCCTTGGTTTAGGGGTGGGTGGCGGGTTGCCGCTTGACCCGTTTGGGCTGCGCCCTGCGACAGTGGCGCGCCTCGACGAGAGTCTGGCTGTGCTTCGGGCGGTGTTTGCCGGAATGCCCGGCGATGGATACACGCCTCCGGCCGCAGCAGTGTGTTCGCCGAACCTACCCATTTACCTCGGTGGCCGTGGCCCGCGAGTAAATAACCTTGCTTCGACGAGTGCCGACGGGGTGCTGCTCTCTGGAATCGACCCGGATCAACTACAAACCGTCGTTGGGTACGCCCACGCGAGTCGTCCGATAGCGCTCACCATCCTGCCGGTACATGCCGAGACAAGCGACTCGGAGGCTGATCTTGAGGCGCTCTGCACAATGTTGAGCGACCTCCACCATCGATTCCCAACGGCTGTGGTTGGAGCGTCACTGGTTGGTTTCGACCCAGTTCACGATGTTGAACGTTTTGTTGCAGCTATCAATGGACTTGCGGGAATTGCGGGACTTGCGGGATCTTCGGGCCAGTGATGACGAGGATAGCGACCGCGCATATCAATACGAACCGCGGGATATCCAACTTTCCAAAATCGTAAGATATCGTTGGTAACGGCGACCGATCGTTGTGCAGGCGACAACAGATCCAGTCTCAGCGGCAATCGTCCATTGCAAACCGTCGGATGTGACGGCACGCCAAAGAGGTCTTGAACCCTCGTGGCTACCGTTGGCATGCACGCATTGTTTTGCTCGTCGAGGTAGTTGATTCGCCGTGTTGTGCCGTCAGGCAACTTCCACGATTCAGGAACAAACAGATCGAACGTTCGCCGCTGCCCGGCTTCAGAAATGAGATCATCCAATGTCTCAGTCGGATCAAGCAGTGTGGCCTCAGAGCGATCATTCCCAGATTGCCGGGCCCCCAGCCTCGACTCCAACTCCAACTCCAACCTCAAGCGAAGGCCAGTGACAAGTGCAGGTAGGTCAATCATTGGCCAGGTGTCGGGTGCATATTCATGAGCGATGTGAAGACGGGCAAACAAGCTTCGACTTCGGTCTGACCAAACCAAAGCTTGTTCATTGTTCGAACTCAACTCATTAAGCGTGGCCAAGATACGGTCATCAACCGATGTCGGCCTTGCGGTCGTGAAGAGTTCAAGGCGAGACCCACCGATAGTTAAAGATGTTTGCGACGAAGCAACGATGCGTGTTTGCTCAAACCGAGCAGCATCGACCGTGACGAATTCGGCATCACTATCGGTACCTACGACCCAGCCTTCGAGATCTGTCAGTGAAACCGGCACGGCCATTCGGATTCGGCCACTGCGACGGTCAGCGTCAAGATCAGTTGCTATGAGTAGTGAGCAACCGGAGAGCTGCATCCCTCGATGTGCAGGTGTTTGATCATCATCGAGTCTGAGTTCAAGTTCCAGGCCCGATGCCAGCCGGTACGTGGTGGGCTGATCCACCAGTCGAACTCCTAAGCGATCAGGGTAGGCGTCAAGAAGCATGCGCCCGGTGAGCAGCAAGTCTTGTTCCAAAAGGTGTGCCTTGCAACCGTGCGGTGCATCGCTGAGCAGTTGCAACCATGATGCACGAACACGCCTCATTGCGATGCGATCGATTTCGCTCGCCCCATCAGAGCCAGAATCAGAGCCAGAACCTGAAACAGGATCAGAATCTATGAAGACCTGCCTCAGGCGAGCGCGGAGATCGGTTGGGGCAGTACCAGCACGCCAAGGGTCGTCGCTGAGCAAGGCCACAATTGCTGCCGCGAGCGCACGATGTTCGGGCGGTGATTTCACCAACATCGCGGCAAGGCGGGGGTGGGCCGGCACATCGGCCATCGCTTGACCGTGCGCGGTGATAGCGCCATGGCCGTCGAGTGCACCGAGTGATCGCAACAGAACTTGGGCTTCGTCGATCGATTCCGCAAGGGGAGCGTCACACCAGCGAACCTCGTCCGCCGTCTGCCCCCATGCAGCGAGAAGTAGCACCAGGCCGCTGAGGTCTTCACCCAGAATTGCCGGGTGGTCATGACTGGGTCGGCGAACTTGATCGCTTCGAGCCCACAGTCGAATCGATTGACCGGGCCGTGTTCGCCCGGCCCGACCAGAGCGTTGGTCGGCGGTCGATTGTGACACTTCCGTCGTTGCCAATCGAGTCAAACCGGTTGACGCATCTCGCTGCGGGGTTCTGATGATTCCTGTGTCTATAACGACCGTGACACCATCAATGGTGACCGAGGTCTGCGCTATTGAAGTCGCCAATACAATTCGTACGCGAGCCTGCTTTCCTGGGCCTGCCTGGGCTCGTCTGGCGAGGGCCCGATCAACCATGTCAGTAGAAGCCCTACTGTGAAGCTCAAGAATATCGATGGGGGTCTCAGTGTTTCGGTCTTCCCACCGACTCAGTATTCGGGCCGCCACTCTGATCTCATGGACCCCCGGCAGGAAGACGAGAATGTCACCCTCTGGGGTTTCATTTCGGCCCATTGACTGGACAACAGCAATAGCTGAGTCTGCAGCATGTTCAGCCAGGCGTTCACTCGTTGTTCGGGGCCGCGAAGGTGGCGTCGCCCCGAGCGGTCGGTAGGTTATTTCCACCGGATAACTCGTACCGGTCGCTATGAGGTGAGCGATTGGGCCATCGTGTTCCAACAGGGCAGAGACGGTTTGTACATCGAGCGTGGCCGACATAGCGACGAGTCGAATTTCAGGTGCAAACAGTTCGCGTGCCGACAACGTGAGCGCACAGGCTGTATCGATGTTCAGGCTGCGTTCATGAAATTCGTCAAGCATTACTACCCCAAAACCAGCAAGTGTTGGGTCTGTTTGAATCATCCGCAGGTACACACCCTCAGTAACCACGCTGAGGCGAGTCGCCGATGACACTCGACTGTCTCCGCGCATACGAAGACCGACTGTCTGACCAACCGTTTCGTTCATCGATTGCGCTAGACGCTTGGCTGCCTGTAGGGCAGCGACACGCCGCGGTTGTACCAAGATGATTCCAGGGCGATGGGTTTCCACCAGCCACGCAGCGTCTAGCAAACGAGCGGGAACAACAGTTGTCTTCCCTGCACCGGGGGCGGCTACTACCAGCCCGTTTCGTTTCGAAGCCAAATCGGCAACGAAACCGGGCACATGGTCTTCGATCGGGAGCCGTGTCTCGATTCGTCCTAGGCGCCCACTCACGCCAACAGTTTGGTGCCTGGGTGGAGGCTGCGCGAAGGTATTGATGTGAACGGCGCTGAATTTGTTTTGGATAACTCACACGAGTGCACGTTCTGCGACATCGTCTCTGGTCGCCGAGATGCCGAAATCATTTACGAGTCCGGCGACGTCATTGCGTTTATGGACTTATTACCTATGACCCACGGTCATTGCCTAGTGATCCCAAAACAACACCGACGAGATCTACTTGAACTCTCACATCAAGACGGCTCGAACCTGATTGGGGTTGCACAGTTGGTCAGCCGCGCACTTATGCAAACATTCGACGTGCGTGGCATCAACTTGATAAACAATATGGGTGCTGAGGCTGACCAGACCCAGTTTCATTTCCACTTTCATGTGGTGCCCCGCTACGGTGGTGACCGGCTGCTGCACCCGTGGGAGCGTAGGTTTGGTCATTGGCCAACGGTGCAAGATCAGGCCGAGCGGCTACGCCAAGTTCTTCACGGCGACACAGTTCTTCACGGCGACACAGTTCGCGACAACGCTTAGGCTTCCCGTTGGACAGCGTGATCAAACGCCTTCGGAAGGTTCGGGTACCGCCCAGTCGAAGCCCCGCCGTCGATGAGGTGAGTTGAACCAGAAATGAAACCGGCCTCGTCTGAAGCAAGGTAGGCAATGAGCCCAGCGATTTCCTCGGGAACCGCACTGCGACCAACGGTGGTGTTTTCGATGAACTCGTTTCGAATTGCGGCAAATGCCAGCATTGGTGCTGTCGCCGCAGTTTCAACCAGCCCGGGTGCAACTGCGTTCACGCGAATACCCTGGTGGCCTAGTTCCATTGCAGCGACTTGCGTCAACATGGTGACTGCAGCTTTGGCAGAACAGTAAGCACTCATGCCTGCCGAAGGCTGAACGCCGTTGAGCGAAGCGATAGTAACGATCGACCCACCGTTCGTCATAAAGCGACCAGCATGCTTGATCGTCAAGAAAACTCCGGTCACACAAAGATCGAGTATCGCCCTGAAGTCGTCAACGCCATGATCGACAAGTAGTGAGTAGTGGCCTCGACCAGCGTTCGCTACTGCGATGTCGAGTCGCCCGAATCGTTCGATCGCCAGGGCGCAGAGTGCCTCGACCTCAGCTTCAACGGTGACGTCGATACGTAATGCTGCGACCCGATCACCGAAGGTTTCTGTGAGCGATGCCAGCCCACCCTCGTCAAGGTCGCCAACAACCACCTGTGCGCCCTCGGCGAGAAAGCGTTCAGCGGTCGAGCGACCAATGCCCGACGCCGCGCCAGTGACCAGTGCGACCCGACCGGAAAATCGTTGAAACGGTATGGATGATTGCGACATGGCAGCAATCGTTGCACCAAATGTTTCGCTTTTGGAATGCTGATGGTTACCTTGAGGGTTACCAACCAGAATGAATGTTGCCATAGTCGCCCAAGGAAGCGCCTTCGGTGGGGGTCGCGCGCCTTTGGTGTTGGCGTTGGTCGCTGGGATTATCACTGCGTTTAACCCGTGCGGTTTTGCGATGCTTCCGGGCTATGTCTCGTATTTCGTGGGTCAAACTTCAGGTGATACGGCACCGGGGTTAGCTCGTCGCCTACTTAAAGCCGGTGTCACCGGGTCAGTTGTGACCGCTGGTTTCATGACCGTATTCGGTGCCATTGGGCTCGTAGCCAACCAATTTCTCACCCAGATCACGAGCGTGATTCCGTATGTGTCGATGGTGGTTGGTTCGCTGCTTGCGGTGTTGGGTTTGTCGATGGTTCGTGGGTTTGAGCCGAAACTCAGCTTTTTGAAAGTAAGCAAAACCAAGAGCGGTTCGGGTCTGTCGGCAATGTATGTGTACGGATTGTCGTATGCAGTGGTTTCGCTTTCATGTGGCTTTGGCGGCTTTACGTCAACCGTTATCTCGGCGGCCAACGAAAAAGGTTTCTTCAACGCCATGCGGGTATACGTCGCATTTTCGGGCGGCATGGGCCTCGTCATGATTGTGTTGTCGTTCGCCGTGGCGTTTGCCCAACAGGCGTTCGTCAAGGGAATGCGAAAGGCACTTCCTTATGTGAACCGGGCCTCGGGTGGGGTCATGATTCTCACCGGCCTCTACGTCGCTTACTACGGCTTCTACGAATGGCAAACAATCATCCTTGACCGAAAGGCCCCACGCGGCCCAGTTGCCTGGGTACAAGGTTGGTCTTCGTCAGCGCTGAAGTTCTTCAACGAGACTTCAGGTGCAACATTGATCGCGTTAGCCGTAGCAATTTTCGCACTCACCGCCGCGAGTTTGACCTTCCAGCGTCGAAAGCACATCTCCTCTAACAACCAAGCTTCACTAGAGAATCAATAAGGAAACCTATGAGTGAAAGAACCCACACAGCTTCGAAAACCCCCAGGTGGCTGAAGCTGGCCTCTGTGTCGGTGGTTGGTTTGATGGCATTTGCGGCATTCGATGCTTCTGCTTCGGCGGCCACAAAGAAAACCACCAAACCAAAAACGACCAAACCCAAGACCGCTGTGCCGGAACGTAAACAGTTTCCGGCGCTGAACGTCACCGATATTGCCTCGGGCAAACCCGTGAGCCTGTCAACGCTTGGGCTCGGAAAACCCACGCTGTTGTGGTTCTGGGCCCCTTCTTGAGGGTTTTGTAACGGGGAAGCCCCCGGAGTTGAGCAGTTTGCTCAACAAAATGCGAAAACTATCAACGTGGTCGCCATTGGTGCTCGCGACAACCTAAAAGATGCCAAAGCCTTCGTGGCCAGGCACAAGGTCACCACACCGACCATGGTCTGGTCTTCAACATTCGACGCTTGGAAGTATTACGGCGTGCCGACTCAGCCCGCCTACGTTCTGGTTGACGCATCAGGAAACAAGGTGCTCGATGCCGCCCCGGGTGCGATTCCTTATGACGACATTCTCGAGATGATCGCCAAAAAGTAATCACATCAAACGATGGATGGTCCGTCAGTTTGGCTGGGGAAACTCGCCAAACGGGCGGATCGTCGTCGCGTCTTGGGTCGGCACGGCTGGGAAATGTGGAGCGGGTGACCGGGATCGAACCGGCATGGCCAGCTTGGAAGGCTGGGGCTCTACCATTGAGCTACACCCGCGAAAGATGCCTACGAACGAGCCGTGAACATATCTTGCAGACCTGCCAGTTTGGGATCTGGCAGGGTTGGAACCGTTCGGTTGTAGTCGGGGCGGCCGGATTCGAACCGGCGACCCCCTGCTCCCAAAGCAGGTGCGCTACCAAGCTGCGCTACGCCCCGGGGCTAGCAACCGAATACCCAAACTCTAGCAATCAAAGCAACGTCCACTGAACCACCTTTTCAGCAAGTAGCTTTGGGCGCTCGAAGTTGCCGCGTGTCGGTGACCCGCCATACCGCTCTCATCAGATCTCATAAGAAACGCGATTGCCATGCAAACGACTGTCGAAACCACCGAAGCTAACAAGGCGAAACTGGCTGTCATCCTCGATGACGTCGACTTCGAAAAGGCGTTGACCCAGGCGTTTGCCAAAATCGCCAAAGAAGTCAGAATCCCCGGGTTCCGACCGGGGAAGGCACCCCGGCGAATTCTTGAGCAACGCATTGGGCTCGATTACGCCCGCCAGGTAGCCCTCGAAGACTCGCTTCCCGAGTTTTACGTCGCTGCGGTTCGAGAAAACGACCTCGACGTAATCAACACCCCCCAACTCAATCTCATCAGTGGAAGCGAGCCGGGTTCGGCAGTCTCATTCGATGCCGAGGTCGAACTTCGCCCCGAAGTGCGTGTACCGGGCTACGACGGTCTGCGGGTCACCATTGCGAGCCCGAAGGCCAGCGATACCGAAATTGACGAACAACTTGGGCGCATGTTGGGCCAATTTTCCCAAATCAACGAGGTCGATCGCCAGGCGCAGGGCAGCGATCATGTTCGAATCGATGTTTCCGGAACCATCGACAACGAAGCTGTACCGGGGCTCACGGCTACTGACTACCTCTACGAAGTCGGTCAAGGCTCGGTCGTCCCAGAACTCGACCAGCAACTTCTTGGCGCATCTGCCGGCGATGTGCTCGATTTCAACGCAGCAGTTCCCGGAGACGATGAGGCAACAATTTCGTTCCACGTAGAAGTCAAAGCGGTGAACGAAAAAGTTCTTCCGGTTGCCGACGACGCTTTTGCCGCAAAAAACACTGAGTTCACCACGATTGCTGAACTCAAAGGCGACATCGCCAAACGCGTCGGAATGGTCAAGCGCGTGCAGTCGTACCTGTCGCTTCGTGACGAGACGATTAAGGCCCTAGTTGAGTTGGTTGACGCTGACGATCTCCCTGGCGTGTTGCTTGATCAAGAAGTGCAGAATCGGCTACAAGATATGGCTACCCGTTTGTCGCAGCAGGGTGCAACCATCGAGCAGTACCTTGAAGCGACCGGCCAACCGGTTGACGCCCTCATCGCCGAAATGCGCGAGCAGGGTGCCGACAATGTGCGAGCCGACCTGGCATTACGGGCCGTTTCGAAAGCTGAAGCAATTGACGTTTCCGAAGAAGAACTCGATGCCGAGATTGCCCGCTTGGCCGAACGTTTCAAAATGAAACCCAAGCAGGTTCGACGAAATATCGAAGCGAACCAGCAAATGCACACCCTGAAGGCCGACGTTCGAAAAACAAAAGCGTTGAATTGGCTTATGGAGCGTGTGGCTTTGGTCGATGAGGAAGGTCATGCGATCGATCGCGCCGACCTTGAGCTTTCACCTGCGGAAATGGCGCAAGCCGCCGATGCAATTGACGATGCCGACCTCGGCGAAGATGGGCACGATCACGACCACGACCACGATGGTGACCATACCGGTCACGACCACGACTGATCACAGCCACCCCTCGGTGTCTCGATAACTCTCCAAGGTACGACAGGATCTCTCCCATGCCGCTTCCCCGTTTCAATAATTACTCCGTTCCAATGGTGGTCGAACAGACCAATCGTGGCGAACGTGCCTACGATTTGTACAGCCGCCTACTGAAGGAACACATCGTGTTCGTCGGTACGCCTATCGACGACATGATTGCCAACCTGTTGTGTGCTCAGTTGCTGTTTCTCGAATCAGAGAACCCTGATCGCGACATCAACATCTACATCAACTCGCCGGGTGGAGACGTCACTGGCCTCATGGCTATCTACGACACCTGCCAGTACATCCGCAACGACATTTCGACCATCTGTTTCGGCCAGGCCGCGTCGGCTGCTGCGGTGTTGTTGGCGAGCGGCACGCCCGGTAAACGTTTTGCGCTTCCCCACAGTCGGGTACTGATCCATCAGCCGTACTCTGGTGCGGGTGGCCAAGCCTCAGATATTGAGATCCAAGCGAAAGAATTGATGCGTATCCAGACCGATCTTGAAGACATTTTGGCCCGCCATACCGGTCAAACCGCCGAAAAGATTCACAAAGATACCGACCGCGATTACATAATGTCCGCCGAAGAAGCCAAGGTGTATGGCATCATCGACCACGTCATTACCTCACGCGAACTTCCACTATCCGACGCAATCGCGCACTGACCTAACCGACTTCCCAAGCGAGAGACGAGACCCACACGTGGCAAAGTTCGGAGACGGGGGTGACCTGCTCAAATGTAGTTTTTGCGGGAAGTCGCAAAAGCAGGTCAAGAAACTCATTGCTGGCCCAGGTGTGTACATCTGCGACGAATGCATCGAGCTGTGCAACGAGATCATCGAAGAGGAACTTTCCGAAACCGGTGAAGTTCGATTCGACGAACTACCCCGCCCCCGCCAGATCCATTCGTTTCTTGATGAGTACGTCATTGGCCAAGATCAGGCAAAAAAGCAGCTTGCCGTAGCGGTGTACAACCACTACAAACGAATTCAGTCTGGCGGCATCGAACGAACCACCCAAGGTGAAGTCGAGCTGTCGAAGTCAAACATTTTGCTGCTCGGCCCAACGGGTTGCGGAAAAACCGAGTTGGCCCGAACCTTGGCTCGAATGCTCAACGTTCCGTTCGCAATTGCTGATGCTACGGCGCTGACCGAGGCTGGGTACGTTGGCGAAGATGTTGAAAATATCTTGCTGAAACTCATTCAGGCCGCTGACTACGACGTCAAAAAGGCTGAAACCGGCATTGTGTACATCGACGAAATCGACAAGATTGCTCGTAAGTCAGAGAACCCGTCGATTACGCGCGACGTTTCAGGTGAAGGTGTGCAACAGGCGCTGCTGAAAATGTTGGAAGGTACTGTTTCGTCGGTTCCCCCGCAGGGCGGCCGTAAGCACCCACATCAAGAATTTATTCAGATCGATACCACCAACGTGTTGTTCATTTGCGGTGGGGCGTTTGCTGGCCTCGAAAAAGTTATCGAGTCACGAGTCGGTCAAAAAGGTATGGGCTTCAATGCCCGGGTTCACTCCAAGAGCGAACGCGATCTTGGCGAGTTGTTCTCTCAGGTGCTCCCTGAAGACCTCACGAAGTACGGTCTGATCCCCGAATTTATTGGCCGTCTTCCCGTCGTGGCTGCCGTGTCATCGCTTGACCGTGACGCGCTCGTTCGCATTCTCACCGAACCTCGCAATGCCCTCGCAAAGCAGTACCAAAAGTTCTTTGAATACGACGGGGTCAACCTTGAGTTCACCCCCGATGCCCTTGAAGCAATTGCCGATCAGGCGCTACTTCGCGGTATTGGCGCCCGTGGGCTTCGAGCGATCCTCGAAGAGGTTCTGCTCAACGTTATGTATGACCTTCCGGGCCGAAGCGATGTGGCGAAGTGCGTCATCACCCGAGAAGTCGTCCTGGAAAAGGTCAACCCAACTTTGGTGCCGCGCACCGAAGAAAAGGCTGACCGCCCGCGCCGCGCCGCCAGCTGATCCGTCATTAGCTGTATCCGTCTCCACTACATCACTGCCGAGCGCTCGCATGTTGAAGTTTCCTATGAACCACGGCGAAGCCATCGAGTGGCTCGATGGGCATGTCAATATGGAAAAAGGTGCCAACCTGAACGATGTCGCTGGCGTGGGTCTGCCACCGCGTCGCCTTGATCCGCCGAGCTTGCACCGAATGAAACGGCTGCTGCAGTTCCTCGGTGACCCACAACTCGATGTCGAATTCATTCACATCACCGGAACCAACGGAAAAGGTTCGACGGCGCGCATGGCTTCGGCGCTACTTGCCGCGTCGGGCAGTACCGTAGGTACCTATACGTCTCCGCACCTCAACCAGATCAATGAACGAATCTCGTTGAACGGTTTGCCAATAACGAACGACGATCTCGCCCAAACACTTTCCGATGTTGCACTTGCTGAAGACGCACTCGGTGAGTCATGCAGTTTCTTCGAACTCACTACGGCTGCGGCCTATAGATACTTCGGCGACGTAGCTGTCGAGTCGGCCGTTCTGGAAGTTGGTATGGGCGGAAACTGGGATGCAACGAACGCAGCCGACGGTTCAGTAGCTGTCATTACGAACGTTGAACTTGACCACGTCGAATATTTCGGGCCCACCCGGGCCGATATCGCTAGGGAAAAAATCGGTATCGTCAAACCTGGCTCTACGGTCGTTATCGGCGAGCGTGACCCCGAGCTTGCGGCACAACTTCACGCCGATGCCATCGAACGCGGTGCGCTCATCGTTTGGCAAATCGGTAAAGACTTTGACTGTGTACAGAGCAAACTTGCGATAGCAGGACGTGTGCTTACCTTACGTACGCCTACGACGACCTACGAAGATGTGTTTGTTCCATTTCATGGCAACCACCAAGCAGAAAACGCTGCGGTTGCCTTGGCCAGTGTCGAAGCCTTTTTGGGTGAACCACTTGATCTGTCAGCCGTTCAAGAGGGGTTTGCTTCGGCCAGACATCCTGGACGCCTCGAAATTGTTGGTCGCCGCCCGCTGATCGTTCTTGATGGTGCCCACAACCCCGCTGGCGCTCGGGTATTGCGGCTTGCCCTTTCCGAAGAGTTTGCGGCGATTGAGGGTCGTGTCGTGATCTTGGGGCTACTCAATGGGCGCGACGAGCATGCCATGGTCGCTGAACTGTGTACCGGTGCTCGCCAGGTACTGGCGATTTCCCCTGAATCACCACGAGCTATGGACCCATCTCGAATCGTCGATGCGGCGACCGCATTAGGCATTCCAGCTGCCGTATCTAAGTCAGTCTCTGATTCGTTGGCCTGGGCAAAAGAATTGACGGGTGACACCGACATGATTTTGATCACCGGATCGCTGTACCTCATTGGTCAGGCGAGGGCACTGTTGGTTAAAGCGGAGCCTGTGCCTAACGAAACCGACTCTCGCACCGACATTTGGTAGGTTCACACCCATGGACCGGTGGCGTCAACGAGCAGTGAGCTTTGTCTCTGCAGCGATTTTCTTGGCGTTCCTGTGGTTGTTGTTTCAGAAACTAGTGATTGTTGCGTGGATCAGCATTTCGTGGTGGATGGTCCCTCTGCTGCTCATAGGGCTGTTTTTCTTTATCGAGACCATGGTTGCCAAAGCCTTTCGAACTAAAGAACCGTTAGACAAAGCTGCCGAAAAGGTGAAAACGGTTTCTGTCGATGCCGGCGAAAAGATTTCAGGAAGTACCGGTGATTCGTTGCAAGCAGTCAAAGATCGTTTAGCTGAACGTGACCGCCGTAACGAGCATCCGTAGCTCGGTCTCGCTGTGTGACGTTCGGGCAAACCGAGACCCGAAACCTGGCACAGGTGGAGCTGGCTGGCAACTAGCTGAAGTTGGTCTGACCTTATTTGCGAGGCGGTTTACGTTTTGCGACCGAGGCTAACGCTGCATCAAGTACCGGCCAATATGTGTCGGCGTCAGACGACGATGCGCGGTGATCCAAGTCAATTGAGTGGGCGGTCGCACCGGGAATCATCGCCGCTAGTTGGCGCTGGCGTGTAGGTGGCACCGTTGCGTCACCCGTCGTGATGACCACTGACGTTGGTACCTTTATGTCGCTGATCCAGCTTTCAGATCGGAATCGCCCAAGGGCGTGGCCAGCGCCGGCGACAAGAGCAGCGTCATGGGGTTCGTATTCGCTGGCCATCCATTCGGCGAGGGGTGATGACTTGTCGGGTTTGCGAAATCGACCTGGGATACGGTCACGTAGAAACTTTGGGGTGGCGTTTAAGGCGCGCACCGTTCCGCCAAGGATTGACTCGAAAAAGAACTCGTCGCCACGCGTTTCGCTGAAGACCGCGGCTGTCGAACAGAGCACTAAACCAGCGACTCGATCGGGGTGGCGGTTTGCTACAAGTTGGGCGATGGTTCCGCCCATCGAGTACCCGACCGGAATGATGTTGTCCCAGCCCAAGGCATCAGCAACAGCGATGACATCGTCAGCGCAATCTTCCAAGGAAAACTCTGGCGGTCGAAGCCCGATGCCATGTCCACGCTGGTCAAATGCCGCAAATGTGTGTCGTTCGCCGATTGATTCGTACAGGCGAAACCAGTTGAGGTTTGCTGTCACCGTCCAGCCGTGAATGAGCACGAGTGGTGGCATCTTTCGAGCCCGGCGTCGATCGGTTGGCCCGTTATGGATCCTCACACCAAGGGTTCCTCGTTCGCCGAGGTCGAGGTCGCGCAGTTGAGGCAGGTCGGGCACCAACATAGGTTCGACCCGCTTGCGCAACGGGCGCGCTTGGCGAGCCGTTGCTCTCAATCCGCCGTCAGCAGATCGCACACGAGGGGTACGTGGTGGCCGCACAGCCAAGAGTTTGCCAGACAAAGCCTGATTCGCTCACACACCGGCAACATCGACCAGCTCAACTCAGGAAATCCGGTCAGAGAGGGAACGGCGAGTTTGGCCTAATACGGGTCATCCTCATGGCCAGGGCGTTCTTGAAGTAGCCCGGCGTACGCCTCGACTGCCGTCGCGGCTCCGGTGACGACACGGTGAATTTGTTCGCAAATGGGCATCCGAATCCCGTGACGTTCGGCGAGGTACATGACGATCTCTGCCGTCTTGACCCCTTCAGCGACCATATGCATCTCTGCCAAAATTTCGTCAAGTTTGCGGCCCTTGCCCAACTGCTCGCCCACGTATCGGTTGCGTGAGAGGGGTGACGAGCACGTGGCAATGAGATCTCCAAGGCCAGCAAGACCCGCAAAGGTAGATGCTTGGCCCCCCATTGCAACCCCCAAGCGGGTGAGTTCGGCAAGGCCCCGTGACAGCACAGCAGCTCGTGTGTTTTCGCCCACCGAAAGACCCTCGGCCATTCCGCTCGCAATAGCGATCACGTTTTTCAGTGCACCACCAACCTCGCAGCCGATGACGTCATGGTTTGTGTACAGACGAAACACTGACCGATGGAATACGTCTTGTAGAGCGGTCGCAACGGTGAGGTCGTCGGTCGCAATCACACTGCCCGCCGCGTACCCCGCCATGATTTCCTTGGCAAGGTTCGGTCCCGAAAGTGCTGCGGCTGGCCGACCAGGTAACACTTCTTTGATTACCTCGGTCATTCGTAGCATCGTGCCGCGTTCGAACCCCTTGGTAAGTGACACGACGGGTATCCACGGCCGGATGTGACCCTGCACGGAAACCAACACGTCACGGAAACCATGCGACGGAACACCGACAACAAGCACGTCTGCGTTGGCTACCGATGCTTCCAGGTCAGTCGAGGCTTTAAGTTGGATAGGAAGGTCAAACCCTGCAAGGTACGTGCTGTTGCGATGGTTGGTATTGATGTCGGTCACCGTGTCGGGGTTACGAGCCCAAAGCGTGACATCGTTTTTTGCCCAGGCCGCAACCGACGCAACCGTTGTACCCCACGACCCTGCCCCTAACACGGTGACTTTCATATTCATGCTGTATTGCTAGTCGACTCGTTGGCTGACGTGGTCGATTCTCGTGAGGGCCGAAACTTTTTCAGCCGGTTCGTTCGTTTGACAGGGTTCGAAGTTGTCGAAGTACCACCGAAAGCGATGCCAATGCGGTTCCGGTGGTGTCTTCGGTTTCGCTCACCAGGTCAAGGTGTCGTTGAACGGCCGCATCACGTGAACCAATCCAGGCTGAAACCGGATCTGACATGCCGCTCGACGCCGGATTACGCAACACGCTCGCCGTCAACGCCAAATGCTCTGCAGACAGATCATCGCGAAGCGAAGCCCGAGCGAGTGCGTCCCACCGGTCGTCGCGTGAAAGACGAAGAATTCGTCGACGAAGCGAGCCAATTCGCAGCCTGTCATCAAGTGTCAGGTACACCCGGGCTACAACATCGCGAGGCCACCCACTTGTGGCAGCGAGGTCAATGATGTCAAGGAGGCTAGTGACGAATTCAAAATGGGCAGCTTGGCGGGCGATGTCGTTTGAGACACCAAAGGCGGTAAAGCGTTCGACGCGACGGCGAAGGGTTTCGGCATCAGAACCTGCGACGGGGTCGGCCCCTGCATCGGCATCGACACGGTCGAGTACCTGGCTCAGCTCGGCTAGCGGCCCTCGATAGGCGTCAGCTGCCGCGTTGTGATCGAGAGGAAGATGGCGATTTCGAACTAACCACCGCGAAGCCCGTTCAACGGCCCGGTCTGCCTCAAGCAATAGTGAGGTTTGGTTTGCGTCGCTGACGTGAGCGTTGAGGGCAGTAACGGCTTCCCAAAAGTGGTCGATGCCCAACATGTCGGTGGCGGCGAGATGAGCTCGAACCACATCACTGGCGCTCGCGTTGGTCTCATCGCAGAGCCTGAACACAAACGTTGAACCGTTTCGGTTGACAACGCAATTGGCGAGAACCGTTGCAATGATTTCATTTCGAAGCGGATGGGTATCGACCTGATCTCGTAGACGTTCGGTGATTTCAGTGGGAAAGTAAGTACGCAGATATTCAACGAGAGCAGGGTCATCACCAATATGCTCATCAAGCAACTGGCTCGTGATCCACAGTTTCGTGTGGGCCATCACCACGGAAAGTTCGGGAAGGGTTAGGCCCGTTTTAGCGGCGCGCCGTGACGCCAACTCTGCGGCGTCGGGAAGGGCCTCAAGTCGACGATCTAAGCGACCCTCGTCTTCAAGATGTTCGATGTAGCGGCTGTGAAGATCAACCATCCCGGGCGCTTCTGCCAAACCGTTGCCGAGTACCCGATTTTGGTTGATGTTGTCAGCCAGCACAAGTGAAGCAACTTCATTCGTAAGCGCTTGTAACAGCGGGTTACGGTCAATGGCCGGAAGCATCGAGCTTGAAACGGCCCTGTCAACCAAGATTTTAAGGTTGACCTCGTGGTCGCTGGTGTCGACGCCAGCAGAGTTGTCGATTGCGTCGGTGTTAACCCAACCCCCAAGCCGGGCAAATTCAATACGGCCTCGTTGGGTGACCCCAAGGTTTCCGCCTTCACCAATGATCTTGCAACGCAACTGGCTTGCATCGCATCGCAACGCGTCGTTGGCCCGATCGCCAACTTGCTGGTGCGTTTCGCCTGACGCCTTAATGTATGTGCCGATACCACCATTCCAAAGCAGATCGACCGGGGCCTTCAGTGCAGCAGCAAGCACTTCTAGTGGCGTGAATTCGTTTCCTTCAGATTGCGAGTCTGAATCGTTGTGTACGAGGCCGACAGCGGTCATCGCCGCATCAGACAGGGTGATTGATTTCGCTGATCGGGGCCACACCCCACCACCCTCGGAAATCAGTGCTTTGTCATAGTCGTCCCACGACGAACGGGGCAGCGCGAAGAGTCGCTCCCGTTCAGCAAAAGATGCCAGCGGATTTGGGTTCGGGTCGATAAAGATGTGTCGGTGATCAAAGGCCACGAGCAGTTTGATTTTGTTGGAAAGCAGCATCCCGTTACCAAAAACATCGCCAGACATGTCACCGATGCCAACGACTGTGAATGCCTCAGCGTTCGGTGCGGTGATGTCCTTTCCCATCCGTTGGAAATGCCGTTTGACGGACTCCCACGCGCCACGCGCCGTGATCCCCATAACCTTGTGGTCGTATCCGGCTGACCCGCCCGATGCAAAGGCATCACCAAGCCAAAATTTGCGATCGACAGCAATCGTGTTCGCAATATCTGAAAAGGTTGCGGTTCCTTTGTCTGCTGCCACGACAAGGTAGGTATCGTCGGGATCGTGACGAACGACGCGGTCGGGGTGAACCACGACGCCGTCAACCAAATTGTCGGTGACATCGAGAAGCGCGCCTACGAATATTTGGTAACAGGCAATTCCTTCGGCTTGCACTGCTGACCGCTCTCCATCAGCTGGCGGACGACGCACCACAAAACCGCCTTTGGCCCCGGCTGGCACAATGACGGAGTTCTTCACCGCTTGCGCCTTCATTAACCCAAGTACCTCGGTTCGAAAATCTTCGTGTCGGTCAGACCACCGCAAACCTCCACGGGCGACGGTGCCCATACGAAGGTGAACCCCTTCAACGCGAGGGGAACTTACAAAGATTTCGAATTGAGGGCGAGGCTGCGGTGCCTCTGGAATACGTCGAGTTTCAACCTTTATGCACAGCGCAGCCCGGCTTGATTGATATGCGTTTGTACGAATAGAAGCATCTACCTGGGCGGCAATGCAGCGAAGTATTCGGTCTTGATCGAGGCTGGGAACGCCATCGAGCATGACCTCAAGTTCACCCGTGAGAGCTGCCACAGCAGACAACCGATCGGTGTGAGTCACAAAGCCCTCCGGGTCAAACTTCGCGGTCACAATCGCGGCGAGTTGTGCAGCTATAGCCGACTGCTCGATCATTGTTTGTTGAATGTAGTCAAGCGAAAAACCCAGGCCGAGTTGACGAGCATGGCGTGCATATAGCCGCAACATCGCAACATCGTGATGATCGAGGCCAGAGGTTGTGACCAACTGGTTGAAGCCATCATTGTCAACTTCGCGATGCCAGGTCGCATCAATCGCAGCGCACAGCCGTTGGGCCAAATCACCGTCAGAGTCGATGTCGTGCATCCCGGGCCCGGTAACGCCAAGATCATGTATCCACACAAGTTGATCTCCGACGACTACTTCGGCAGCCTTCTCGTCGATGACTCGTAAGCCAAGATTCGCCATCACGGGTAACAAATCGGCTAGCGCCAAAGCGTCGCCAGGCGAATAGAGGCTTACACGCGAGTCGGCCGTATCAACATCTTCAAGCGTATTTCTATGTACGCGTATTTGAAGGTGTTGCTTAGTCAACGCTCGCTCGATACTGGCCACATCTTGAACGGTTTGCGAAATGGGGGTTTCCGCGGTGTAACTCGGGGGAAACGCGCTTCGGTACCGTTCGATCAGGGGTTCAGACCAATCTGGTGGTCCTTGTTCCTCAAGCGCCACAGCTAGCCCGTCACCCCACGACCTGGTTGCCTCGGTGAGTAGGGCGTCGAGCCCAGCCAAATCATCCACATGTTGCTGAGTTGACGGAATCGTAAACAGAATTCGGGCCAGTCGAGAATCGGTCAGGGTCGTTGTGTACGACGACGTTGTTCCGCCAACCGCTTGATGCAGTCGCCGTTGCACTCGTTCTCGAACCTCGGTGGTGTAGCGATCACGGGGCAGGTACACGAGACAAGACCAAACTGAACGTTCAGAATCTCTTCGAAGAAACGTCTTAACCCGACGACGTTCAGCCAACGTTGCAATACCCTGAGCGGTACGTTCAAGTTCGTCGATGCTGGTAGCGAAGAGTTCATCACGCGGGTGCGACACCAAAATTGATTTGAGTTCCTTGCCGGAATAACTCGTTGCACTCAACCCGCTTCGGTCAAGGATGGTTTGTACCTTGGTTCGTAGCAACGGGATATCGAGTGGGCTTCGAACGTATGTGTCTGAGGTAAAGAGCCCAACGATCCGCCGTTCGCCGACCGGCTTCGAAATCTCTGAAGGTGCTTTGTTGGCGGCGTACTTTTTGATGACGACGATGTCGTAGTTACTGACACGATGGATCGTCGAGGTCGAATTGGTTTTGGTAATCAAGGCAACATCAGTAGCGGCCCATCCTGACGACGGGGCAATTATTTCCTCTGGAGGGGTGCCGTTGGTATGGGTAGCCAAAATTCCGAGCGCGCTCTTCGGGACTTCAATTAACCGGTCGCCGTCGATCGAATGATCTATGGCCCCAAGCAACGTGAAGTGCCCAGCTTCCATCCACGTGAGTAGCTCAGCTACCTCGTTCGGGTCAACCGTCCAACGCTCATTCACGGCTGAGAGTTGGCGAACCTCGCCGGCGAGTTCGAGTGCACGCCCGCGAATCAATGGCCAGTCAGTGACCGCTGCGCGAACATCAGACAGGGCCCGTTCGAGTAACCCGTGGATCGTTTGTTGCTCAGCCGCGTTCGGAATCGCGTCGAGTTCAAAATGTAGAAACGATTCGACCGATGTCCCCACGTCCTTGTGGCCTTCTGCGTCAAGGGTACCTTCTGCCTCGGGGGAGCCGGGGGAGCCGAGCGCGTTGAGAGACGTGATTGCCCCATCACGATCTCGACCAACAACGACAACCGGATGTAGCAAAAGTTCGACGTCGAACCCAGCTTCTCGAATCGCCATCACCGACGAATCAACGAGGAACGGCATGTCGTCAGTAACGACCTGGACGACACCCTGGTTGCCACCCCAACCGTCTTTACCGGGAATTCTCACTGCAATGCTGGTCGTGCCCTCGCTGCGCTGGTTGGCGAGTACTCGATGCGAAGTAATCGCAGCACCAAGTTCACCTGCCGAACGTTGACGTAACTCCGAAGCGTCAACCCCGGCAAGAAACACGCCAGCAAGTGGTGCCGTATCGGGCGGAAGGAGGTTCGCTATGTCGGCAATAATGACTTCGACTGGGACCATCTCGTTGGAACCCGCTTGATCAGGCGAAACATTCATCCTCGTATGATCCACCCTGAGACGCCAGCATGTCGGCAATCTCAGCGATAAGTTCTCGCTAAAGTCGAATTTTCATCTCTTTGCACTCGGAAATCTTGAAGTAGGAGCGTTTTTCATGCCAGCAGATCCCCAACGTGTCGTAAACGATCTAAAAGAACTCAGGTCGCTTACCGCAACAGACATGGGTAGCCAACGCCTGGCATGGACCGACAAGTGGGTCGAAGCACGTGAATGGTTTGAAACGACGTTTGATGGGGTTCCGGTCACCTCGGAAGTTGACGCTGCAGGAAATCTCTGGGTCACCTTGGCCGGTGCCACCGATGATCGAATTGTGCTCGGGTCGCATCTCGATTCGGTTCCGAACGGGGGCTGGCTCGACGGCGCGCTTGGCGTGTTGGCTGGCGCCGAAATTATTCGAGCGTTGCATCGCGACGGGGTCGAGCTACCAGTGTCGGTCAGTGTGGTTGATTGGGCTGACGAGGAAGGTGCTCGCTTTGGTCGATCGCTCTTCGGGTCTGGCGCAGTTTCTGGAACCCTCGAAGTCGACTCAATACGCACATTTACAGACCGAACCGGCGCAACCCTCGAAGCAACCGTAGGTGCGCATGGGGTCATCCTCGACACCATTTTGACGGCCGGCGACATTTTGCCCAAAATCAAAGCATCGGCAGAACTTCACATTGAACAGGGCCCCGTACTTGAAGCAAAGGGGCTTCGACTCGCCGCACTGCACGGCATTTTGGGGGTCGAGCGCCGGATGGTGAAGCTACAGGGCCAGGCAGCTCACGCTGGAGCTACCCCAATTCGAATGCGTCGAGATTCGACGTTGGCTGCGGCCCGGATGGCTATCGAGGTTCGTCAACTGGGTCTCGACCACGATGCGTTTTCAACGATTGGCGTCTGGAACGTTCATCCGGCTGTACCTACCGCCGTCAACGGTCGAACCGAGTTCTCCGTTGATATGCGACACCTTGAACCCTCTGTGCTTTTGTCGATGGTTGCGGGCCTTGAGGAACTCGTGAACCGTATTGCAGCCGAAGAAAACGTGGTGCCAACGATCGAAACTTTGTGGAGCATCAATCCGATTGAGTTTCATCCTGACCTGGTTGGCTTCGCTGCCGATGCAGTCGAGGCTCGAAGCGGAATTCGCGAAGTTATGCCGTCAGGCCCGATGCACGATTCAGCCGAAATGGCCCGTGCCGGGGTTCCGACCGTCATGATGTTTGTTCCTTCGATCAACGGGCTTTCGCATACCCACGTAGAAGACACCGCAGAGGCCGACCTTATTCTCGGCGTCGAAGCGTTCGATGATCTCGTTCGCCGTATGATCCCTTGGGCCGCTCAGCGTTAACAGTGACCGTCCGCGTACTGATGATTGTTGGCCCGCAACGGGCCGGGTCAACACTGCTTGCTACCGCTGTTGGGATGTTGCCAGGGGCTGCGGCCGTCGGCGAACTTCGGCTGCTGTGGCAATCACTTGATGAAGGTCGACCATGCGCGTGTCTGGTGAAGTCAATCGAGTGCCCGACCTGGTCGCGGGTGATCGATGAGGTCATGGATGACGCGGCCCTCAAGGGCGTCACGATTGCCGATCTGGCAAAACTCAACCTTGAAGTACTTCGCCAACGGTCGCTTCCAGCATTGTTGGTAGGGCGAACACCGAAGTCGTTACGTCCGCTTATGGTCGCGACCCAGCGCCTGTACCCTGCCCTTGCGCGGGTACTCGGTGTGGACGTGCTGGCGGACTCATCGAAGTCACCAGCGTTTTACGCGTTTGCTCGTTCGTTGAACACGGTCGATGTTGACTTCGCTGGGGTGCATCTCGTACGCGACGTTCGTGGCGTTGTTGATTCGTGGTCAACAACGAAATCGTGGGCTCGGGACGGTTGGAGTGAAGACCTTCCTGCAAAACCACCGGCAAAAGCGGTTACTGAATGGGTGGCCATGAATCTGGGTGCGGAACTAGTCCGCGTGACGCCTCGGCTTCGGTTTGAAGATGTGATGGCCGAGCCAGACCGACACCTCGTTCAGCTCGCACGTTTGGTTTGCCTTGATGCCCGGCCCGGGGACGCCGGTTGGCCGATCGAGTCAGGCGCATTAGTCGTGTCAAAGAACCATGCGATTGGCGGCAACGTCGACCGATTCGATACCGGGCCGGTGGTATTGCGAACCGAGGAAGGCTGGCGAAACCGGCTAAATCCGGTACTTCAGAAGCGATACTCGTGGCTCGCCCGCCGGTACGGCTACCGACCGTGAGCGGATACTGGCTGTAAGTGTTGCGGCTAGCGGACTTGAGCGCCTATCGGCCCTGGGCGTCTCGCCACGCCATCCATTCATGGGCCGGCCACAGGTTGGTGAGTTGATCGCTCACAAACTGAACGGTGTCTACCACCATGTCGTAAAACGGCAGATGCATACTCATCATGTCGGTGAAACGAAGGGCGACCAACAACAAGTCGGCCTCGGCCATGGTGACCCCGATACCTACTTCGTTTGACTCGTTTCCAGCCCCGATGGCCCCCATGGCGCGTGGGGCGGCATCAATCTTGGTTTCGAGTGATGCCCGCACTGCCTCATCGACCTTCAGGTCGTGGTCATCAACGATTCCAAGGATGGTGCGAAGCGACTCGACACCCTCCCAAGGAAGTGTGAGCACCCGAACATCAAACAAAGTCATATGAATCAGTATCTCGTGACCTGCGCAGTACCTATGAAGCTGGTAGAAGATCAGTATGAAGAACACATCCAAAAATGGTTGTGCGAACAATGATCAGGAGTACTCGCATGGCTGACCGAATCGTCATTACCAACGGAACTGTTGTTTCGGCTACTGGCCGTCACCTCAACACCGTCATCGTGGACGGCGAAAAAATCGTTGCGCTACTCGCCCCCGGATCGGCCGACGATGTAGCAGCGCGCAAAAGTGGTGCCAAAGTCATCAATGCAAAAGGCAAGTACGTGTTGCCTGGAGGGATTGATGTGCACACACATATGGAAATGCCCTTCGGCGGAACTACCGCTGCCGACACGTTTGAAACCGGCTCGCGGGCGGCTGCGTGGGGTGGCACGACGACCCTCATTGACTTTGCGATTCAGAAGAAGGGAGGAACCCTCCAGGCAGCCCTAGATGATTGGCACTCGAAGGCTGCAGGAAATTGTGCGATCGATTACGGCTTCCACATGATTATGTCTGACGTCAATGAGGCGTCGCTCAAAGAGATGGATACTATGCACACTGAGGGTATAACGAGCTTCAAGCTCTTTACTGCGTACCCCGGTGTGTTGTACTCAACCGATGCCGAAATTTTTCGGGCGATGCAAAAGGCTGGACGCATTGGCTCGATGGTAATGATGCACTGCGAAAATGGGATCGTCATCGACGAAATCATCAAGGATCATCTCAGCAGGGGAGAAGTCGAACCGTATTACCACTCGATTTCGCGACCGGAAGAAATGGAAGCTGAAGCAACACATCGCTGTATTCAAATTGCCAAGGTGGCCGGAGCACCCATGTATGTGGTGCATTTGAGCGCCATGGAGGCTCTCGAACAGGTCATGATCGCGCGGGACAAGGGTCAAAACGTGTTCGCGGAAACCTGTCCGCAGTACCTGTATCGTTCAATCGACGACCTTGCCCGCCCCGGTCTCGACGGGTTCGAAGGGGCGAATTTTGTTTGCTCAACGCCGCTACGCCATAAAGAACATCAGGTTGAATTGTGGCGGGGGCTTCGTATGAACGATCTATCGGTCGTATCAACCGACCATTGCCCGTTCTGTTTCAAGGAACAAAAAGAGCTCGGGCGAGGAGACTTCTCAAAGATTCCGAACGGTATGGCTGGTGTCGAACATCGTATGGACCTGTTGTATCAGGGTGTTCATGACGGCCACATCTCGCTCGAACGTTTTGTTGAAGTGGCTTCAACGACGCCGGCGCGTATGTTTGGGCTGTACGGTAAGAAAGGTGTCATTGCCCCCGGTGCCGACGCCGACATCGTGATCTACAACCCCGACGTTGTGCAAACACTTGGCGTTGAAATGCATCATATGGCTGTTGACTATTCGGCTTACGAAGGCGAGCAGATCAACGGGAAGTGCGAGATGGTGATGAGCCGTGGTCGAGTGATCGTCGACAAAGGTAAGTACAAGGGTAAAAAGGGTCAAGGCAGCTACACGAAGCGGGGGCTCAGCCAGTATCTCGTATAAGGCTGGTAAGCCAGCAACGCGAAAAACGTCCCGACCGCACGGAGCAGTCGGGACGTTCGGTTGAACAGATTGTCTGCGGACCTACTAGCTAGGCATCTTCACGGCGGCGGAAGCCAAGCAGGAAGACGAACCCTGCGCCAAGCAAGCCGAGTGAAACAAACAGAAGGCTCAGGGAACTACCGGTCAACGACAGTTCCAGTATTTCGTTCTTTACAACCGAAGTTGCGTAACCAATATTGACAACAGTTTCTGGGCCCTTCGCAGAAACAACGAACGTTTTTGACCCACCAACTGGCTTCTGAACCGTCAGTACCTCGATGGTTACTTCACCGTCAGGAACATCGGTGAACTGATAGCGACCATCGGCGTCGGTGGTGGTTTCGATGACACGGCCCGACGAATCGGTGAGGCGAACCGCGACACCCGCAATGGGCTTCTCGTTTTCGTCAAACGTCTTGTTTCGGTTCTTATCTTCATAGACGGTGCCGTCAACCAAACCCTTCACAACCTTGACCGTGACCGGTGATGAATCGGGCGTTGGGGTAAGGGGCGTTGGTGCAGGTGCAGGTGTACCTGTAGCTGGCGTCGCTGGTTTGGTTGGTTTGGTTGGCTCAACCGGATTTGGGCTGATGCCAGTTCCAGTTGTTGGGGCGACAACAACCGGTGTGGTTGGTGCAACCTTCGGACGGGATTCAGTGAAGTTGTAACCGGTCAACGCAGCGCCGGAAGGCAGAACGATCGACGAGATGACGTCGTTACCGGCAGTACCTCCACCGGTTCCAGCAACGTCGGCATCATCAACAAAGCCAAATGGCTGTTCCTGTGTCAACGTGTAGCCAGCAGGACTAGATGCCGGGGGATTGAAGCTGTAGTTGCCGTTGGCATCGGTGATCGCTGTGAGTTCAACTCGAACCCCGTTGACATCGGTACCGGTCAGGCGAATAACTACCCCGGCGATTGGGGATCCGTCGTCGCTAACCAGTACCCGGCCGCTGATCGTGGACTGAGGAAGGATAAGTACAATGTCTGCGCGCTCAGTGAAGTCATATCCGGTAGCAACATCACCACCAACAAGCTTGATATCGGTGATGCTGTCATTTCCGGCTGTGCCACCCTTGTTTCCTGCGACATCTGCATCGTCGGAGTATCCGGCTGGCTGCGATTCAACAACTCGGTAGGTTCCGGCTGGAAGGTTCCCGAAGAAGTATGCACCGTTAGCATCGGTCGTAGTGGTGTAGACGGTTGTGACGCCGGCCGGGGTGGTTCCGGTCAGTGTGACGGTAACCCCGCCGATTGGCCGACCTGACCCGGCAACATAAACCTGACCGGCAAGGCTGGCGTAGGTCGGCTGCGGGATTGGTGTGGGTGTCTCGGTGAAGTCGTAGTCAACAGCTTTGTCGCCGGCAACAACGGTGATACCAGTCACGGAATCTGCCCCAACGGTTCCGGCCGCACCGGTTGCTCCCGTACCAGCCTTGTCGGCTGCGTCGTCGAAGCCTGAAGGCTGCGTCTCAGTTACCGAGTACGTTCCGGCTGGAAGGCCCGTGAATGAATACTTGCCGTCAAGACCAGTTGTTGTGGTCGTTGTCAAATTCGTCGTTTCGTTTTTCAACGTAATCGTGACGCCAGCTATCGGCGTGTTGGTCCCGGCAACGTACACGGCACCACTAATCGATGCTGGCTTGTTCTCGGTGAAGTCATAGTTGACAGCGTTTTGGCCGCCGCCCAGCACGACACCGGCGAACTGATCGTTCGTTGCGGTACCAGCGGTTGTGGCTCCGGTTCCGAGTGAATCCGGCCCATCAACAAAGGTTGAAGGTTGGGTTTCTTTGACCGTATAGGTTCCAGGTGCCAGGTTGGTGAAACTATATGCACCCGTGTCATCGGTCGTTGTTTCGGTTGTTACACCAGTGGCGGTGTTAGTCAGGGTGACCTTCACATTTGCGATCGGATCACCGCTGCCATTGACCTTTACCGAGCCCGAAATAGATGCCGGAGGAATCACCGTTTCGGTGAAGTCGTAGTTGATGGCACTCTGACCTGGGGTGAGCACAATGCCGGTCACAGCATCGTTGGTACCGGTTCCCGGGGTGGCTGCACCGGTGCCGACTGAATCAATCGAATCGTTGTAGCCAGCTGGCTGAGTTTCGGCCAGGTTGTACGTTCCGGCAGGTAAGCCAACAAAACTGTACGCACCCGTATTATTGGTGGTAGTCGTGAAGGCCTCACCAGTTGCCGTGTTCGTGATCTTGATGGTCACGTTGTCGATCGGTGCACCGGTGCCGTTTACCTTGACCGATCCGGAAAGGTTCACTGGCAAAGCTGGGGTAACGGTTTCGGTGAAGTCATAGTTGATCGCCTTGTCGCGAGGGCTGAGCACAACGCCGGTCAGGGCGTCGTTCCCGGCGGTTCCGGCAGTGGTTGCACCGGTACCTACCGTGTCGGCAGCGTCGTTGTAACCCGCGGGTTGGGTTTCGGTGACGTTGTACGTACCGGCCGGCAACGTTGGGAATGAGTACGCACCGGTATTGTCGGTAGTTGTTGTGAACACTTCACCGGTCGTGGTGTTTGTTGCTTTGATAGCAACACCTTCGATGGCCACACCGGTTCCAACAACCTTGACTGAGCCAGCCAATGAGGCTGGTGCAACTACTTCGGTGAAGTCGTAGTTGATGGCGTCGTCACCAGATGCGATTGTAATCGCACTGATTTTTTCGTTCGTAACCGTTCCACCCTTCGACCCAGCACGATCGAGGGCATCATCAAGGGTTGTGTCACTTACGGTTCCTTCAGAGACCGAGTAGGTGCCAGGTACCAGGTTGGTGAACTCGTAAAAGCCGTTCGCATCGGTATCGACAAAACGGTCAACGAGTAGGCCATCTGCGTCGGTGCCCTTGAGGGTGACCCGAATTTGGAAAAGGGGTCGGTCGTTAGGGCCGGTGCCGTGCGAACCATCTTGGTTGGGGTCAACGTAGACGTGACCGCTGAGCTTTGCGAGCTTCCAGACGCCAGCGTCGATGTCGGTGCGGGTTGCGTTGATGCCGAGCGAGATAGTCGAAGTAAGCCCGTCAGCGACACTTGCATCAGAGTCGAGGGTTCGATCGGAGCCGGCTCCGGCAGTTGTTCGAACCCACGAGCCAGCGGGAAGGCTAAAACCAACCTTGTAGTCACCAGAATGAAGGTTACCGAACTTGTATTTGCCGTTGGAATCCGTGAGCATTCCGCCGATGGCATCGTCGGCCGTATCGATCAGCCCATCAGGGCCAACCGGAATTTCAGTACCGGCGTTGTCGAAAAGTTGCACAGTTGCACCGGGAATACCGGGTTCCCCGGCGTCTTGGATGCCGTTCTTGTTGAGGTCGTGAAAGTAGGTATCGCCAATCGACGAACCAATCACCCGTGCCGTTACGTTGTTTGATTCGATCGGAAGATCGATGCCGTCAACGTCACCCATGAAACGGTTGGTAAAGAGGTTACCCACCTTGTCGAGGGCTGTTGCCTTCGGTTTCATTGTAAGTTCATATACGGTTTTTTGACCAGGAGCGATTGATGAACCTTTGATTCGGAAACCGGTCACTTCAGCGGCGGATGCCGGGCAGGTTCCACCTAAGAGTGCAGCACACCAAACGATGGCCGGACGAATCGTCAAGGGTCGATAGTCGCCTTGTGAGCCATTGGGAATCGGGGCTACTAGGTTCGCATATGGCTCTTTCGAGTATTCAAGAGTCGTAGTTTGTGCGCCACTGATCTGGACTGCTGAAACAAATTCCATCGTGCCGTCGTGGACGGTCTTGGGGGTCCGGGGGTCGCCGTTGTGGGGTAACCAGTCGATGAAGTCCGACGTTAACTTAGCCTCAGGCGAGGTGTTGCCGTAAGTCAGCCGGTAAGTGATCGGATCACCTTTTTCAACCAGCGGCGTCAGCACTCGCTTCGATGCGTTGAATGCAGCAGGGTTAGAGAAGTTTGCTGTCGCTTTGGCTGTTCGGAACGATTCTGGCGAATTGTCGTTGTCGGCTGAAATGATCACGTTGTTGACCCGTGATGCGCCATCTTGAATGACCGACTCTGAATCGGTTTTGAACGAGATACTGCTCATGGTTGAACCAGCGGTGAAGGAACCGAAGTTCCATGACAGCGTTTGGGTACCGCCCGCATTGTTTACAACGGTTGGCTCGCAACTGACCGGGGCAGCAACGGCAGCGGTACAGACCGCCGAACCAACGACATACGACAGTTCGGTCGGAATCGTGTCGACCAGCTTTACGTTGAGTGCCTGACCGGCCGGGAGGATGCCCATGGCGTCAGAGGTGTTGTCGAGCGTCCAATCCTGTTGGGTGCCCGCTCGGTATGTGTTTTGGGCGATCTTCTTGGCGGTACGCACACGAGTGCCGACAACGGTGATGCGGTCGCCGAGGTCGCCGAGAGCAGTGGTTTCCACGTAAGACGGTTGACGCCAACCGGTAAACCAGGTACCCGAAGGGTCCTTGACCTTTTGATAGTTCGCTGCAACCACTCCGCCCGGAGCCGTCGGTTGAACCTTGAGCAGAACTGCGAAGCGAGCATACGCCTGCCCGTAGCTATTCGGACTGGAAATGTCAGAAAGTTGTTCGGCCACAGTGTAAACACTGGTGCTACGTGCACGTACTTTTGTGATGGCGGTTGGGCCGCCGACTACCGCAGTTAAATCAGCGGTCCAAGGGGAGCTTGAGTCGGTGTCATCGCAGGTGCCCGCTTTGCGCTCAGCGTCTGATGCCCAGGTCGTTGCCGCTGAACCGCCGGGCCCACCCGTTCCGTACTCCACCACCCAACCGGCGTTGGTGTTCGTGCTGGCAGGGGTACCGCTCCACACAAATGCACCACGGGTTGGTTGACCCGGAAGGGCCTCAACGGTCGTATAGCGATTGTCGTAGGTCATACAGTTTGTAAAACCAACAGGAATGTCGATAATGCCGCTGAAATAGAGTTCATTGAGGGCGGCGTACTTGTTTGTTGCGGCCAGCACCCCGTCGCCAGATTTGTAGCCGGAGCCGACAAATGCACCCCAGATAGTTCCACCGGTCGTGTCACCAGCAAATGTTGCGGCCGTAATGCCATCCGAGAATTGGTAGTCGTTCTTATCAAAACTGCCTGGAGACGGGCGATAAATGACACTTTCGTACCAGTTTTGTGTGCCGATTAGCGCAGTCTCGCTTGCTACATCTTCGTTCGTGAGCTTACGACCGGGTTCGAGATCAGGGTCGGCGAAGTTCGGATTGCCCGAGGTGCCGCCCACTGGAGCAAAATCGTTCAAGCGGTTCTCGGCACGGAAGTTGAAGTCGTTGCCTGTGTTGAAAGCGGTTGACGGAATCCAGACGGTCATTACGTATGAGCCAATCCAGTTATCTCCCGGAGTTAGGGCGGTGCCTGGGCTAGCGAAGTCTTCGGTGGGATACCAGTCTGGGTTGGTGGCTACGCCGTCAACCGAAACTGAGACGTTCCCGCCGCTGTCCGTGCAGGAGATTCGGCCAGAGTCTTGTACGGCGCGTGCTTTGGTGTCACGGAAGTCGCCGTTCCAAGCTCCGAAGTTTAATTTGCCGAGCGGCTGGGCGATTGCCCACACGTTGAATCCACTTACCGGTTCGTTTGTTCCGGCGATGGTGCAGCCGAGGAATTTGGCATCGGGATGAACAGATGAGTAATCATCCGACCAGGTCATCGGTAGCTTGACGGTCTCAGAGCCAGGTCGGTACTTGACGCCCATTCCGTATGCGTACACATAGCCGTCGACACCATCAATCTTTTTCGCTCCGAAGAAAATTGGCGCGTTTTTGACCAGGTCGATACGAGGCTGTGTTCTCACGACGACGGCTTCAGATGAAGCTGAATCGGACCGGGGTACATCGGTGGCCGTGAGGGTTCCGCTGACAACAAATTTGGTGCCGTCTTCGGCGGACGGCAGGGCACGCACATTGGCTGTCACTACCCAGGCTGATCCTGTGGTCCACGTTCCCATATTGCAAAGCAGCACGCTCGGGGTTGCAATGCCGTCTCCCGAAATACTCGAACCTGGCACGAGGCAGGTGCTGGGACGTTTGTCCCACACCACACCGAGCGGAAGTTCGTCTGATGTAAATGTGACGTTGTTTCGGTTTTCGCCCGGGTCGGTGGTCACCGTCGAATCGGTCACTGAGAAGTTGAGTTTGTACTTGGTGAGCTGTCCGGCTCGAACCTCACCGTTGTTATTTCCGGTGTCGTTACCGGGCCCAGCGGTTGCATCGAACGGTGCCTGGCCGTCCTCGGTCTTTACAATCAAGACCTTGGGGAATGTCTCGTTAACGCCCGCTTGGGCCGCGGAAACCGACAGGCCGGCAAAACCGGTAACGAAGCAGGCAAGAGCGGCAATAGAACGTCGGAATGAGGGGATTCGGGAACTCATACGAGCCTTTCAAAAGGGGACATCCCTTGTTTTCGGCTCGAATCTCGGTTTGCTTAAATGATTTGTACGGTTAAGCAAATTTCCACGCGCCTTTTGGTTCCTACTTCAGACGACAAAAAGGACCCCGAGCCCGAGGGCAAACCCCCATATCCACCCGGCTAGCACGTCGGTTGGGTAATGAACCCTGAGGTGAATACGCGACCACCCGATCGCGAGGGCAAGCAGTGCCATGGGGGGCCACCACCCCGTCAGCCATCCGACCAGTGTTGCCGCCAATGCCGAAGCCGACGAGTGGCCCGACGGGAAACTTGACGATGTTGGACGCCGAACCCCCTTCGGGTCGTTACGTTCAGGTGTTGGTCGGGGGCGATGCAGCTGGTGCTTAACCACCCGGTTGGTCAACACCCATTCACTGGTCATGGCAATCACGCAAACGAGGGCTTCACGGGTGGAAAGGCGATTCGTCAGGAAGCCGATGACGGCCAGCGCAAACCAGATTGCGCTGACTTCCCCAATTTTTGAGAGCGTCACAGCGATGCGGTCGACCCATATTGATTTGCCGGTTTGAGGCACCCGCCCCATGACCGTGCGGTCAACGTTCAGGGCATCGGGAAGTTGTATCGGCACGAGCCCCAGTTTGGTCGCTGCTGCGGCGCTCGACCACACGCTGTTGACGCCTTGACCACACGCCACTGCTTGACTCAGCTAATCCTGAGACGATAAAGGGCTTGGCGTGTGGTGGAGTCGGCTTTGACGTGTGGGGGGTTGCTAAAAGGGTTGAAATACTTCAGGATCTCGGTGGGCTTCCTCCTCGACAACATCGCGACTTACTTTTTGACAGGAGGCTCTATGCCTTCACGCCTACTAGCCCTTACCGGCCCAGCGGCTGCCGCTGCTCACGGATGGGACGGGTTTCGGGATTTGGAATGGCCGCTGCTTTGGTGCGCGCCTGCCACGGCTGATTCGTCGCCCCACGTGATTCGGACCCGCCGATGGTCGTCACCCGAGTACCGAGACGGGCAATGCATTGCTTCGGCCGATCTGGTTCTTCGTCACCTTTTGGCTCCTCTGTTCGGTGAAATCAAGCAGTGCGATTCGATTGCCTGGCGAGACCGGGTCGAGCTGGCTCTGGAACATGCGCTTCGTGTTGGTGCTGTTGATGTGGGTTTGCTGAGCGGCAAAGGTGGGGTCGGGGCGAACCGTGACCTTGTTTGGCTTCTCGCACGGAGGTTCGGCGAACCTTCTACCGAAAGTTATGCCGAAACGCGGGCCCTGCAATTCTTTCGTTGGTTGGGCTACTGGTGCTGGCGTCAGCTTTGCGTTTGTGTAAATGGCCGAATTCTTCAACGGGTTGATTTTGTCATTCCTTTCCGTCAGCTCCGTAGGTTGGCGAGGCCGAAGCTCTTCCTTCCCCATCAGGGGCTGATTGTCGAAGTTGATGGTCGCTCGGTTCACGAACAAAACTTCGAGGGCGACCACCGGCGGCAAACCAACTACGACCGGCTCGGCTACCACTGGGTGTCGTTCACCCCAACTCAAATTGAACGATCGCCGCAGATGGTTTCGGCTGCGATCGAGGGTGCGTTTCGACGAGCTGGCCACACGCCGATCGATCTTCGACCACACGCCATGCTCCAAAAGTGAGGTTTAGACAGCGCAAAGTTGATTGGCGTGCGGTCGTTGGTTTACGAAGTGGCCGCATATGCTTAAGCAATGAAGCGCATTAGCCATTGGATCGACGGACAAATCGTCGCTGGAACCTCAAAACGAACAGCACCCGTCTGGGATCCGGCTACGGGTGAGCAGCAGGCCGAAGTTGATTTGGCCAGTGTGAAAGAACTTGATCATGCGATTGCAGTCGCCAAGGCAGCGTTTCCGGCTTGGCGGGCGACAAGCCTCAGTCGACGGTCTGAAATCATGTTCCGTTTTCGCGAACTCATCGACGCCAACCGCAAAGAAATTGCAATGCTGCTTACCGCTGAACACGGCAAGGTGCTCAGTGATGCCATGGGCGAGTTGGCGAGAGGGCTAGAAAATGTTGAGTTTGCTTGCGGTATCCCTCACTTGCTGAAAGGTGGAATGAGTGAGCAGGCTGCAAATGGCGTCGACGTCTATTTGCTGAAGCAGCCGCTCGGTGTGGTTGCCGGAATCACCCCATTCAACTTTCCGGCCATGGTGCCCTTGTGGATGCTGGCCAATGCCATCGCGTGCGGCAATACCTTCATTTTGAAGCCTTCAGAAAAAGACCCATCGGCTTCTCTTTTCTTGGCTGACCTTCTCCGTCAGGCGGGGCTTCCAAACGGAGTGCTCGCTGTCGTTAATGGTGACAAGGTGGCCGTCGATCGGATTTTGACTCACCCTGATATCGCTGCTGTGAGCTTTGTAGGGTCGACGCCAATCGCTAAGTACATATATGAAACCGGCACATCGAATGGCAAACGAGTACAGGCTCTGGGTGGTGCAAAGAACCATATGGTTGTGCTGCCAGATGCCGACCTTGACATGGCCGCCGACGCTGCAGTAAGCGCCGCCTACGGTTCTGCTGGCGAGCGATGTATGGCCATTTCGGTACTGGTTTGTGTCGGCAACTCTGGTGACCCGTTGATCGCCAAAATCAAAGAGCGGGTTGCGAAACTTCAGATCGGCCCCGGTATGGACCCGTCTTCGGAAATGGGCCCGCTGATCACCCGAGAGCACCGTGACAAGGTGGCGAGTTACCTTGAAGGGGCCAAGGCAGAAGGGGCCAAGGTGGTCATCGACGGCCGTAAACATAAGTTCACCGGCGATGCCAAAAATGGTTTCTTCCTCGGGGTTTCTCTGGTCGATAAGGCCAAACCGGGCATGAAGGTGTACGACGAGGAAATCTTCGGCCCGGTACTTACCGTGGTTCGAGTGAAAACTTACGAAGAAGCCGTGAAGCTCGTAAACGATAACCAGTACGGAAACGGCGTAGCGATATTCACTCGCGACGGTGGGGCTGCCCGGCAATTCCAGTTCGAGATTCAGGCCGGTATGGTCGGCGTAAACGTTCCGGTACCGGTTCCAGTGGCCTACTACTCATTCGGTGGGTGGAAAGCTTCGTTGTTTGGTGACACCCATATGTACGGGCCAGACGGAATCCACTTTTTCACAAAGTCAAAGGTGGTTACGAGCCGCTGGCCCGACCCCGCCACGTCATCGGTTGACCTCGGGTTTCCGCAAACCCGCTGACGTCAAACCGAGCCGTTTAACAAAAAGTAAAGAATTAACAGTGGCGGCACTCTCGGTGCCGTCTTTTGTTTGTAGTGTCGAGGGTCACAGTTGGGTTCGTGAAAGCCTTGAATACTGCGAACCCTGAAGGAGATCTGAACACGTGGATATCGGAGTCGTACTGCAAACTGATCCTCCTGCTTGGCGGGTGGTTGATCTAGCTAAACGCGCCGAGGCGTATGGCTTCACGCACGTGTGGACCTTCGACAGTCATATCCTGTGGCAAGAGCCGTACGTGATCTACAGCCAGATTTTGTCTGAAACGAAGCGGGTCATCGTTGGCCCAATGGTGACCAACCCAGCGACTCGCGATCTCACGGTAACGGCCAGTGTGTACGCCACCCTGAACGACATGTTCGGCAACCGGACGGTATGTGGGATTGGCCGGGGTGACTCTGCGGTTCGAGTGACGAACGGAAAGCCGGTTGGGTTGCAGGAAATGCGTGAAGCGATCCATGTGATTCGTGAACTGGCGAGCGGCCGGCCATGCGAATACAAAGGGTCAACGATCCAATTTCCTTGGAGTCATGGCTCAGAGTTAGAAATTTGGCTGGCGGCATACGGCCCCAAAATGTTGCAAATGACCGGCGAACACGCTGACGGATTCATCCTTCAACTCGCCGACCCACAGATCACCGAATGGACCATAAAAGCGGTCAAAGATGCTGCAGCGGCAGCGGGTAGAAACCCTGACGACATCACCATTTGTATAGCTGCACCTGCCTATGTCACCGACGGAAGCGACGAACAGTTGGCGAGAGGTCGGGACCAGTGCCGATGGTTTGGTGGAATGGTCGGTAACCACGTGAGTGATCTTGTTGAGCGTTACGGTGACCAGGGCGGCGGGGGAGTACCTCAGGCGCTTACCGACTACATCAAATCAAAGCAGGGGTACGACTACAACGAACATGGCAAAGCCGGAAACTCTCACACTGCGTTTGTGCCTGACGAGGTGATCGACAGATTCTGTTTGATCGGCCCGATTGAGCATCAACTTGCCCGGCTGAACGAACTGAAAGGTCTTGGCGTTGATCAGTTTGCGGTGTATTTGCAGCATGACGACAAAGACCGCACCATGGCCGCGTATGGCGAGAAAATCATTCCGTTGATGACTGAACGAGCGAAAGCAAAGTCGTGATAGTGGCTGCGGTTAAGTGCATGAACACGGCTGAAACAGGCATGAAACATGCGAAATCGGTAATGTCGAAGCCGTGAGAACACTTCTTGTAAGAGGCCGTAGCTTCGTTCTCGGTGCCGTGGGGGTCGTTGCACTCGGGGCGATATGGGAACTTATAAAAGCAGTTGGCGGCGGAAAACGGTTTCTTGGTGTGAGTACTGACAATGCCTCGATGCCGCACCTTTCAACCGTTCTTTCGGCATTCGGTGACGAAGACGTTCGCGGTTCAGGCCGAACCGTCGCCGCGACGGTTCTGAGCGGATCATGGTTTTCGCTTCGGTTGGCTGTTGGGGGTTTTGTGCTCGGAACCTTCATTGGCTTGTTGCTCGCCATGGCCATGCAACGATTCAAACTGTTGGAACGGGCATGGATGCCGTACGTCGTTCTTTCGCAAACCGTTCCCCTGGTTGCACTTGCGCCGCTCATTGTTGGGTGGGGCTCGAAGCTTTCGGTGTTCGGCAAGCCCTGGCAACCGTGGATGTCGGTTACTGGTATGGCCGCTTACCTTTCCTTTTTTCCGGTCACGATCGGGGCGCTTAGAGGGTTGCAATCGCCGAAGGTCCACTCGCTTGAGTTGATGGATTCATACGCATCGAGTTGGTGGCAAACGATGACGAAGTTGCGCTTGCCGAGTGCGATACCGCATCTCGTCCCGGCGCTCAAACTCGCTGCTGCTGCCAGTGTGGTTGGTGCGATCGTCGCGGAAATTTCGTCGGGTACACCGGGCGGAATTGGGCGGCTCATCATCGAATATTTCCAGAAGTCTTCCGGTGAACCCGAGCGAGTATTCACCGCCTTTGTTGGCGCTGCGCTGCTTGGCCTCGTGGTTGCCGGCCTGGTGTCTATCGCCGAACGAATCCTCACCCGAAATCGACCCACCGGAGCTATTGCATGACACCCGCCGTCGACGTTGCCAACGTCAGCAAAATTTTCAATGCGGGAAAGCCAAATCAGGTCAACGCCCTGATCGACGTTTCGATGCAGGTTGAAACGGGTTCTTTCGTTTCGTTGATCGGCCCGTCAGGGTGCGGAAAGTCAACGTTGCTGCGACTGATTGCTGACCTGATACAACCAACCGGCGGTGACATTCGTATTAATGGCAAGATTGCGAAACAGGCTCGCCTTGATCAGGATTATGGGATGGCATTCCAACAGGCTGGCCTCTTTGATTGGCGCAAAGTTGCACGCAATATCGAGCTTCCGTTGGAACTTCGTGGCTGGGACAAAACCCGCCGGAAGGCTCGCTCGGCCGAGATGCTCGAACTGGTGAAGCTCAGCGAATTCGCGAACCATTACCCGTGGGAGCTTTCCGGTGGAATGCAACAGCGCGTCGCCATAGCACGCGCGCTCGCCGTTGATCCACCACTGCTACTGATGGATGAGCCGTTCGGGGCACTTGATGAAATGACCCGCGAACATATGCAGGCAGAACTCATTCGAATCTGTGAGGCCACGGGCAAAACCGTGGTGTTTGTTACCCACTCGATCCCTGAAGCGGTGTATCTCTCGGATCGTGTTGTCGTCATGTCTCCGAGGCCCGGGCGAATCACCCAACTCGTCGACGTTGACCTTGGTTCGCGAGTCGAACAAGCGAGAGAATCTACTGAGTTCTTTAAGAAGATAACCGAGGTTCGTGAAGCACTTCGAGGTATCGAATATGGCTTGCTGGCTGCCAACGAGACGAGTCGAACCTCGGCCGGGGTTATCGAACGGTGAACCGCGTTCTTCGTATTGCTGCCCCATTGGTTTGGGGCGCCATGTTTTTGGGGGCGTGGCAGTGGCTAGTGGTGTCTCGCAACATTAAACCCTTCCTGCTTCCGAAGCCCACGGCAATTTGGTCGGTGCTCATTAACAACAAATCGCTTATTGGCAATGCTGCAAAAGCAACGGCAACAAATGCACTCATTGGGTTAGTAGCTGGTTCAATCGCAGCGATTTTGGTGGCATTCGTTGCTCAGCGATTTTCTACCGTACGCTCGCTTATTAATCCGATTTCGGCTGCGTTCAACACGATGCCAATCGTGGCACTCGGACCCATCTTCTACAACATGTTCGGGTCAACCAGTGATACTGCCCGGCGGGTCGTTGTCGCGCTGGTTGCCTTCTTCCCGGTATTCGTGAATGTGTTGAAAGGGTTGACCCAAGTTGAACCGGTACACGAAGAGTTGATGCGCTCGTATGCGGCCAGCGATGTTGCCTTCCTCAAGCTAGTTCGACTGCCGAACGCGCTCGGGTATCTCACTACTGGCCTTCGGGTCGCCGCTTCACTTTCGGTTATAGCGGCAGTAGTTGTCGAATACTTCGGCGGTTTGCAAAATGGGCTTGGGTCTCGGGTCTCGAACGCTATGAAACTCTCGCAAACGCCCAAGGCGTGGGCGTATATAACTTCGGCCATTTTGATGGGCCTCCTCTTCTACGTCGCTGGCCTACTCTTTGAACGCTTTGCTATGCCCTGGAATACCCGCCGCCAGGCGGCCGATTCTTAACTCGCAGCACCATCACCAACAATACAGCACAACACACCACAACAAGGGAGAAATATGAAGAAAGCAACATTTACCTCGGCCCTAGTCGCCGTCGCCGCTATTGGCTTAGGCCTGAGCGCTTGCGGGGGCAGCAGTAGTGCCCCAGCAGCCGAAACGACAGTGGCAGCCGATGCCCCCGTCGAAACCGAAGCACCCGCAGAGACAACTGCTGCCGACCCAGCCACGGAAACAACCCTTGCTGCTGCGGGGGCCGACACGACTGCACCGGCCGATACTGTTGCCCCGGTGGCTGCTGCCGCAGAGTGTGCGTCTCTGAAGCCAGTAAAGCTGCAACTGCAGTGGGTCACCCAAGCACAGTTCGCCGGGTACTTCGCAGCTGTCGACAAGGGTTTCTACAAGGCCATGTGCCTTGATGTAACCATCATTGAAGGTGGTGTTGACATCACCCCTCAAACCCAACTCGCTACCGGTGCGGTCGATTACGCAATCTCGTGGGTTCCGAAGGCACTTGCATCGCGCGAACAGGGTGCAGCGATTACGAACGTCGCCCAAATTTTCGAACGATCTGGCACACTTCAGGTCAGCTTCAAAGACTCAAACATTGCAACAGCGGCCGACCTCAAAGGTAAGAAGGTTGGCAACTGGGGTTACGGCAACGAGTTCGAACTGTTTGGTGGCATGACCAAGGCCGGGCTCGACCCTGCAAAAGACGTGACACTGGTTCAGCAGGGCTTCGATATGCAGGCGTTATTGAAGAAGGAAATCGACGCAGCCCAAGCCATGGTGTACAACGAATACGCCCAACTTTTCGAGGCTAAGGATGCGAGCGGAAAGCTGTACACCGCTGACCAGTTCAACGTCATCAACTGGAACGACGAAGGTACCGCAATGTTGCAAGACGCCATCTGGGCAAACACCGACAAGCTGGCCGACGCGGCGTATGCCGAACAAACTCAGCAGTTTGTGAACGCTTCGATTCAAGGATGGGTGTTCTGCCGCGATAATGCTGCTGCGTGTGTCGACATTGTTGTGGCCAAGGGTTCAAAGCTCGGTAAGAGCCACCAGGCCTGGCAAATGAACGAAATCAACAAGTTGATTTGGCCATCAAAAGCCGGTATTGGCATGATCAATCAGGCCCAGTGGGACCAGACCATCAAGTTGGCTCAAGAAGCCAAGAACGCCGAAGGAACCACCGTATTGACGAAGGCACCTGAAGGCCAGGCGTTTACGAATGACTTTGTTACAAAGTCGCACGCCGCTTGGACCGCCGCAGGTGTTGATATCAACGGAGCCAGTTACAAGGGCGAAACCGTTGTACTTAACGAGGGCGGCAACTGATCTAGGTCGGCAAAGTCTCGTTTGGTATCTCGCATCAGGTTTTGCTGACGCGAGATACCAATTACAGGGCGGTACAGTAACTGTCGTGATTATCAGCGCGCTGAATGTCCGCGAAACTCAGATTCCGCTAAAAGAACGTTTCAAAACGGCGATTCGTGAAACCGATGTAATTGATGCGATTGAGATCGAGTTGTGTACCGACGCTCAACAATCGTTTCGGGGTTACGCAACAGCGACGCCTGCTATTACCGGCGACTCTGTTACCTCAATTGTTGAGTACATCAGCCGATCGCTTCGGCCCGTGATGGTGGGTGCTTCGGTCGATAGCGGTGACCAAATCGACCTGCTCATTGATGAAGTTCAGCTCGGCGTGCAAGCATCGAGTTCGGCAGTGGCTGGAATTGATCAGGCTCTTCATAGCCTTCGCGCTTACCATTTTGACTCGGCGGTGTCGCACGCAAGGGTTCGAACTTCGGTAACGCTCAGTGCCGGGTCAACCGAAGACATGATTGCTGCTGCCGAACGCCGCCTTGCGCTCGGCTTTACTGTCATTAAGGCCAAGCTCGGACGAGACCCTGACGGGGATGCTCAACGCGTTATCGAATTGGCCCGATTCCTCGGGGGGCGAGCCACATTTTGGGTTGATGCCAATCAAGGGTGGACATTCGACCAAACCCTCAAAATTATGGAGGTGGCCGAAGCGGCGGACGCGCTACCAGGTCTCCTCGAACAGCCAGTTCCGGCGGCGGAACTCCACGCGTTATGTGCTCTTTCCGCTCGGCTGAGCGTTCCGGTTGCCGCAGACGAAGGTGCCCGGTACCTGGAAAGTATCGACCGGATAGCCGACCTCGGTGGCGTTGCCATGATCAACGTGAAATTCATGAAGTTCGGAGGGTTGACCGGTTCAGCCCAGGCAGTCGCGAAAGCCAGGTACCACGGAATGGGAGTGTTGGTTGGTTCGATGATGGAACATCCTGCTTCGGTGGCCCAAGCGATTCAGTTTGCGGCCAACCTTTCTGAAGAAGTTCATGATCTTGACGCGGCATGGTGGGCAACTGACTCGACACCGGTCAGCTACGAATCCGGTTTCGCCACGGTGTGTTCGTGACTACGCATTCGGTTGTGGTTGGCGTTGCCCAGGTGTGGGCAAGCCCCGATGCGCCCCGTGACATAGATGCTCCTGCGTTGCTCAACGACCCAGATATGGCGGCCTGGATGTCGATATTGGATTACGCGGCGCGACTCGATTTGCTGGGTCGGGTGGAGACCCAGGTGTTGCACGGTGAACGAGTGCATATTGTTTCTGAGCAAGATGGCTGGTGTGAGGTTCGAATACCCACGCAACCGACGTCGCGAGACCCCCGGGGATATCCGGGTTGGGTGCGAAGCGAACATATTGCTGAAGACCCTGTCAAGGTCGAAACTGTTTTGGTGTCACGCCGGTTTGCTGCGTTGCGCGATGTCGAGGGTGACCGCCTTTGTGGGGCCGCATCGATGGGGTCAATGTTTGTGGTTACCGATCGAAACGCGAAGGACGTTGTCGTTCGAACTCGGGGTGGCGATCGGCTAATACGGACCGACGATATTGCGATCCGCTCTAACGCCATTGAGGTCGCGTTGGACTTTTTGGGTTTGCCGTACTTGTGGAGTGGTCTCTCTGGGTGGGGCGTGGACTGTAGCGGCCTCGTTCATCTATCGAACCACGTCGTTGGGAACGTGGTTCCTCGTGATTCGGTTGATCAGTTCGGAGCTGCGGTACCAGACACGGTGTTTTTTCGACACGATGCTGGGGTCGGTCGGATTCATCATGTCGGCTTTGATTTGGGGAACGAGACGATGCTTCATGCGCCCAAAACGGGTCGTGTGGTTGAGCTTGGTTCGCTGGCGATGCCGCCCTATGACACCGAGGTGAGTCGGCCCTCAGCGTCGTGAACTGCGCTCTGACCTGGACAAACCTTTAGTGCACTCACAGTGCATTCACCAGCAATAAGTTGAGGGGTCACTTTGGTTGTAGGCTTTATAGATAATCTTATTTGACTTCTCTCTCTCATACTTGGTGTGTGGCCAAAAACTGGCCTGACCCATTAGCAATCGTCAGAAAGGGGTTGAAAGTCATGTTGATCTTCGAACTTCGAGAAGCTCTAGCAGCTTGGTGCGTTGTCCAAATCAATTGACCATTACCGGCTGCGTCTGTGGCTATGTTATAAACTGCTACACTATATAATGTACAATCTGTTTGCAAGGGATAGAATCTTCGTCGGAAAAATATGCGTGTTAGGTGCGAATCATGGCTAAATTTAGTACATACATCGACATCTTTAATCGTTCAAAGCCTACCAGCAAAGCTGGAAACTCGGGAATGACTCTTGCGGCTCTTCTTAAAATGACCAACAACGAATGGACATGGGAATTTTCTTTGAGTCCCGAGGACCGGGAAACGCCTAGAAGATGTAGGCCAGCAAATAACGAATTCGACCCTCGATTTTGGCCACCTGAATGGCAAGGATCGAGGCGCTACACGAGTTGCCTTTGGTTAACTCATCGAGTGGTCAAACTCAGATGCGCTGAAACCTAATCTGTTCGATCGATAGAACATAGTTTACCGTGATAAGGAATGATCGACAGAGGGTAATTAGCCTGTGAAAACGTTTCTTGTGGTGTTGATTTTGACCCTTCCCTTCCTCGGACTTGTCTGGATAGGCCACGGATGGCGGCGGGCTGCCGAACGTGTTGAGGAAGATCGCAAGAACCCGCCCTCGCACTCAGCGAAGAGTTGATTGCCGCGACGTCGAATCCAAACGCTGTTGAGATCACTCAAGTGAGCACCTCGACTACTATCTACCCTCCTTATGGCAGATCGTACGTTCATCATTTGCAAACCTGACGCAGTCGAACGAGGTCTCGTCGGCGAGATCATCGCCCGATTCGAGCGCCGCAACCTGAAGGTCGTCGCTGCCGAGCTTCGCACCATTGACCGAGCAACAGCAGAAATTCACTACGGCGAGCACGCCGGGAAGCCCTTCTTCCCTGGTCTTGTTGACTTCATCACCCGTGGCCCCGCCATGATGGCCGTCATCGAAGGTCCGGAAGAAACTTGGCAAGTAGTTCGAACCATGATGGGCACAACTAACCCTCGGAATGCCGCGCCCGGCACCATCCGGGGCGACCTCGGCATCGAGTTCACCGAAAACCTCATCCACGGATCAGACAGCGCAGATTCAGCAGCCCGAGAAATCGGCCTGTTTTTTCCCGGCCTTGTGTAAACAACGGGTTGAGTTGAATCGCTTCACCGCCTAACCTACGGATGTTGCAGCCCGCCTGCAGCCCCAACCGTTTCGGAACAGTTGCACCATGAGTTCATTCATCGGACGAGACCTTGCTGTCGACCTCGGCACAGCGAACACCTTGGTGTTCGAACGCGGGCGCGGCATAGTTCTCAACGAACCTTCGGTAGTAGCGGTCAACGTACGCGATGGTCGACCGTTGGCAGTGGGCTTGGCCGCGAAAGCGATGCTCGGCCGCACGCCTGACCATATTCAAGCGATTCGCCCCCTCAAAGATGGTGTTATTGCCGACTTCGAGATCTGCGAAAAGATGCTCCGCTACTTCATCCATCGGGTACATCAGCGTCGTTTCGCGAAGCCCCGAATGGTGATTTGCGTTCCGTTCGGTATTACGGGTGTAGAAAAGCGGGCCGTGATGGATGCGGCCCAATACGCAGGGGCTGGTCGGGTAGAAACTATTGAAGAACCAATGGCAGCGGCGATTGGGGCAAAATTACCCGTTCACGAGCCAACCGGCAACATGGTGGTCGACATTGGTGGCGGAACCACCGAGGTCGCGGTTATTTCTCTCGGCGGAATTGTCACATCACAGTCGATCCGTGTCGCAGGCGATGAAATCGACGAGGCGATCATTACCTACGCCCGCAAAGAATTTGACCTGGCACTCGGTGAACGAACCGCTGAAGAAGTGAAAATTGCGCTTGGCTCGGCGTACGAACTGGAACATGAACTGCAGGCCGAGGTGCGCGGCCGCGACCTACGAACCGGTCTGCCAAAAACGGTCATCCTCACCACGCAGGGGATCCGCGAAGCGATTTCTGAGCCGGTCTGGTCGATCTGCGACGCGGTCAAAATGACACTCGACAAAACACCCCCAGAACTCGCCGCCGATATCCTCGAAAAAGGGATCATGCTGACCGGCGGAGGCGCATTGCTTGCCGGGCTCGATCGGCGGCTCGCTGATGAAACCGGAATGCCTATCCGTATTGCCGAGAACCCCTTGTTTGCCGTGGCCTACGGTACCGGTCAATACCTGGCCGAGTTTGATTCCGACCGAAAACGAAACTCTGGGCGATACTGACAGGAGGTCTGGTGGGCAGCGCTTAGTTCCATTGCCTGACAGGAAGTCTGAGGGTGTCAAGTAACGTTGGGAACGTGTCTGACGTCCGACGAACTTTGCGATCTCGGTCGTCTCGATCATCGGCCGGAATGAACAGTGGTTCTAGCCGGTCTGGTCCAGCTCGCCCCGTGCGTTCCACATCGTCGTTGTTTTTTTTTGTACTGGTCTCGGCAACCATCGTGGTCATTGGCTCAACGGGCCCGTTTGCTGGCGTGAGGGCGGTCCTATCCGATGCACTCAGCCCAGTTCGTTCGGCGGGTTCAACGCTCGTCTCACCACTGTCGAACCTGTTTGATTCAGTGGGCTCGCAGCAAGATTTGATCGACGAAAATCTTCGTTTGCGCGAAGAAAATATCGACCTTAAGTCAAGGGTGGCGTTGGCCGACGACGCGATTCGTCAGCGCCGAGAACTGCTTGCCATGGAGAAACTCACCGATATCACGTCGCTTCCGAGCGTGGTCGCGGAAGTGGTCGGAGGAACGACAAGTAACTTCGATGTGACAGTCCAAATCGACGCAGGAAGTTCTGACGGAATTCGACCGGGTATGCCGGTTGTGGCAGGGTATGGCCTGGTTGGCCGTGTGACCGTCGTGACGAGAAACAGCGCCCGTGTTCGACTGTTCACTGATGGGTCAATGGGCGTCGGGGTTCGCTTGGCCAACTCGGGCGAAGTGGGAATCATCAAGGGTGCCGGTTCCGGCAAAGAAATGCGCGTCAACGGAATCGATCCGAACACCGTGGTGGTTCCAGGCGAACTAGTCACCACGAGCGGGCTCGGTGACAGCCGCTACCCGAATGGTCTGGCCCTCGGGCGGGTGGTTAGAGCGACAGCCGCTTCTGGGCAACTCGAACAAGAAGTCGTCATGATGCCATTTAGCGATCTTGACCGAGTTGGTTTGGTGCGAGTGTTGCTGTGGGTTCCGCCAGACTTGGTTCCGTCGGTCCCATCTACCACCCGGCCGCCCGCCACAACGCTGCCAACCGGTGTGTCAATTACACTTGCCTCCGGCAGTGCCCCCGCAGCGGTCGGGTCGGGCGGATGACCGGACGCTTTGCTGAAGTCCGCGCTGCACTGGTTCCGCGTTTGCTCGCCCTAGTCACCATGACAACGATCCTGCACGTTGCACTCTTTTCGCACCTGCGAGTTTTCGGGGTGATCCCCGAAACTTTGCTGCTTGTCACGGTGCTGGCTGCCCTCGAAACCGGGCCGAACATCGGCGTGGCTGTCGGTTTCGCTGCAGGCCTCGCGTACGCCGTCAGCGATCTTGACGCCCCGCTCGGCGTCGCAGCGCTTCTTTTCGTACTCACCGGATGGACCGTTGGAATCATTCGCGATTACGCGTTTGCGGGAGCCGGTCGGGTTCCGTTTGCGTTAGTGATCATCTCATCGGTGATCGTTACTGTCGTGCACGGGCTACTTTTGACGACAGCACGCGGTGCAACCCCTGCATCACTCATCCACGTCGGAATATCTGCCGCGTTGGTGCCGATCTTGAATTGTTTTGTGGCTATCGTTTTGCGTCCCATTGTTCGGGTTGTGTTGGGGGTCAACTGGAACGAGGCTTCGTAAATGGATGTTCGACATCGACTATCAACGCTCGTGGTCGTTTGCGTTTGTTTGTTCGGAACCCTGTTTGCTCGGATGACGTATTTGCAAGTCGTTCAAGGTTCCGCGCTACTTCAACAGGCTGAGTCAAACCTTACGCAACGCGTGATTGTTCCTGCGAACCGTGGCCGAATTTTTGATCGACAGGGCCGAATACTGGTCGACAATCAAACCGTTCTGAAGATCATTGTCGTGAAGGCAGGGCTTCCAGCTCGAAAGGTACCTCGGGCTGCTGTGTTCGATCGCCTTTCCGGCGTTCTTGGCATATCAGCACAAGAATTGACGAAACGATTCGAGGCTGTCGATGATCTCGAGGGCGTTGAAGTAGCGAGCGGTGTTACCGAGTCGGCAGTTGTTTACCTGGCTGAACACGAGGAAGATTTTCCTGGGGTCGAATCGAAACTCGACTCAGCACGCGTCTACCCGCAAGGCACGATGGCTTCGCATGTTCTCGGTTATGTTTCCGACATCGGTGACGATCTGAAGAATCCGATTTGTGATGCGCGATATCAAACTGGTGACCAGGTCGGAAAGGCGGGTGTTGAACGAGCATATGAATGCACACTTAGGGGCATGCCCGGCCTCACCGAGTACGTAGTAGACCGCCGAAACAAGGTGGTTGAAACTCGGGTTCTCGCCGCGCCAATTGCCGGTACCGATCTTCACCTTACCCTCGACCCTGATATTCAAGCCTTCACTGAAAATGCACTCGATGATGGGCTCAGAGCAGCTCGCAACCAAGCCGGATACGTCTACCTTGGCGGTGGCCAGCGCAAGAAGGAACTCAAAGCTGGGACGAAACCCTTCAAGGCAAACGCCGGAGTCGCAATCGTGATCGACACCTCGAACGGTGCGATCTTGTCGTCGGTATCACGACCCGATTATCCGCCAGCTGAATTCACAAGAGGAATTCCAGCGAAGGAGTACACAGAGAAGTACGGGTCTGAAACCGCGAACGCTCCACTCACGAATCGGGCTATTTCTGGAAGGTATGCGCCAGGGTCAACGTTCAAACTCATAACTGCTGTAAGTGCACTTACTAATGGTTTGATTACCGAACGTTCGACCTACCTTGACGAGGGCGAATTCAAGATTCCCGACTGCAAAAACCTTAAGTGCACATTTTCAAACTCGGGTGGCACTTCCCACGGACGCGTCGATTTGGCTCAGTCACTAGTTGTCTCGTCTGACGTTTTTTACTACTGGCTCGGATACCGCTTTTGGAACGAAGGTAGTTGGCCGAAGGCTGGCATTCAAGAGACCGCCCGAGAGTTTGGGTTTGGCGACGATTCGGGTATCGCGCTTCCATACGAAAAATCGTCTCCGGTGCCTGATGAGGCCGGAAAAAAGGCTCGACACGAAAGTGACCCTGACATTTGGCCTGACGGTGATTGGCGTACAGGCGACAACCTCAACCTTGCCATTGGCCAAGGCGAAATGTTGACCACGCCCCTTCAATTGGCCCTTGCCTACGGGGCCTTTGGTAACGGTGGAATTCTTTACGTTCCACGTATTGCGTTCGATACGCCACCAAACCTCAAACCAACGATCGATACCGAGCTATTGGCGCCGATACCAACGAGCAGAAGTACGAATTCAACAACGTTGCCGGTAGCCATCACGCAACCTGCCGCTGAACCGGAAACAATCCCAGTATCGACGCTCGCAACCAGCGCAGCCCCCAATCGGGGAGCAAACAACGGCCGGTATGGGCTGTATTTGCCAGCCCAAAGCGACACCACCACTCCAATCGACTCTTCCGTTCCGTCAGGCACCGACGTTCCCTCAATTCAACCTCTGACGGTCGATGAAAATGGGTTCCCCGTGCTTCAACAGTCTGAAGGAACCGTCTTGACCGCGACGGTTCGACGAAGGGTCGATCTTTCGGCCGATGTTCGAGACCCGATTCTTGCGGCATTACGCGGGGTCGTTAGCCGCGACGACGGTACGGCCCGGGCAGCGTTTGATGGGTTTCCGTTCGATGGATTTCCGATAGCCGGAAAAACCGGAACAGCACAGGTTGAAGGTAAACAGGATTTTGCCTTGTTCGTTGCCTTCGGTGGCCCGAACTACCGATATGCAGTGGTTGTTGTGCTGGAGCAGGCTGGGTTTGGCGGCCAAGCGGCTGCACCCGTCGCTCGCCAAATATTCAATGGACTCGCCGGTCTGGGCGTCGGCGAGGTTACATACGTTCAATCGACCGGGTCGCAAGACCGATGACAGAACTGAATTCTTGACATGGCACTCACCGATCAACTTTCATCGCGCCGCCAGCGTGCGGCTGGTGTTCGCCCAGATTCACCGTTGTTGCACGTCGACTGGGTACTTATTACTTCGGTCCTGTTTTTGGCCGGTGTCGGGATGTTGATGATCTTTTCAGCCGGTCGATCAACGGGCTTCGCCCAACGACAAAGTCTCTTTGTGGTGGTGGGCATAGCGGCGATGGTCGCCGTAATGGCCATTGACTATCGGGTGTTGGTCGATAACGCGCCGCTCGTATATGCCGGAACCATTGTGTTACTTCTGTTGGTACTCTCGCCGATTGGGTCGCGGGTCAACGGAACCCAAGGCTGGTTCGATATTGGTCCGGCACAGCTTCAGCCGGCTGAGCTAGCCAAACTTGGTCTCATTATTGGTTTGGCCGGATACGGGTCTGCCCAACGAAACCAGTTAGATGCCCGCCGATTTTCGATTGTTCTGGTGTTAGCCGCAGTACCTGCCGGGCTCATTTTGCTGCAACCAGATTTGGGTTCGGCCCTAGTGTTTCTGGCGATCTTATTTGCGGTGCTGTGGATGGCTGGTGCTCCGGCGTGGATGCTTTCACTGTTGGTTGTGTGTGGTGTAGCGGCCGCCTTTCTCATTATCAAGTTCAATGTTCTGGAGGGGTACCAACTCGACCGGCTCACGGCCTTCATCGATCCGGCGGCAGACACCAAACGCATTGGGTTCAATGTTGCACAGTCAAAAATTGCCATAGGTTCTGGGGGCATCACCGGCAAGGGGTTGTTCCAAGGAACTCAAACTCGGTATGGATTTGTTCCAGCACAACACAGCGACTTCATTTTTACGGCTCTTGGTGAACAGTTAGGGCTTCTCGGGGGAACCGCAGTGCTTATTGCGTTCAGCGTGATGTGTTCCCGAATTTGGCGTGCGGCCGCCTCATCGAGAGACAGCGCTGGCACCCTGATTTGTGTAGGGGTCCTCGCTTTGTTTGTGTTTCACATCTTTCAGAACGTAGGAATGACCATGGGAATCATGCCGATTACTGGTATTCCCCTTCCGTTTTTGTCGTACGGGGGCTCATCGGTCTTGGTCTCGTTCATCGCCGTTGGGCTCGTTCTTTCCGTCGAAATGAGACGTTTCCGGTAGCGGTCGGTCAATGTCCGGTAACGTGAGTAGCGGTATGCAGCTGTTTCGCATGTTCTTCTTTTTGTTCAAAATATTCGCGCTGTCTCGGCGCGTCGTCTGTCTGCTGCTGACCCACCTGGGTCGCCGGACGCCTCTCGACGCGACGCCAGCACCCATCGTCGCGATGCGGCGGTGCCCTCGAAGGGTCACTTCCAGTGCCAGAAATATCACCAACACCACCACAATCGGCTGGCAACTCAGACGATTCTCAGACCCCCGGTCAGGCAACCGAACGACGTTTTGAATCCTCATCTGAAATCTCAGGTGAGACTGAAGTAGCGACCGACCGTACCGGGTCTCGTCGTCGGCGAGGGTCGAGAGGCGGCAAAAACCGGAAGAAGTCGGCGGCGTCAAACCCGTCCGGTGTCAGTGACGATGTCAGTGACGATGGCGGGGACAATGTCAGTGACGATGGCGGGGACAATGACGGGGACGATGTTGCCCGACACGTTGCCAGAGACCGAGACCCCAATCCCGACCTGCCCGACCTTCCCTGGGAAGGTACCGTTCTTCCACCAGAAGGTTCTCGTAGGTCTCGGCCGAAGGTGGGCGATTCGATGCCGGGGCAGGCCCCGTCTCCACAAACATCGCAAAAGCCTCGGTCCAATCGATCGAAGGCGCAACCAACCCCACAACCGAACCTGCAACCGAACCTGGATGACGACGTCCAAAAGCAAACTCGTCCTCAGCTACCACGGTCGGGCCGAAACCGCCAAGCGAAACCCAGCGTCAACGAATCGGCGGTCAACGAACCGGCTTTTACTGAACCGGCGATACCTGTTTCAGGATCGACCCGGAGTGAACAGCGTGCTGGCACCCCTGCGGAGTCGCGTCGACGTAAAAAGACCAGGGGTGCCGCCGACGACGCATCCCAACTTGCTGATCAGGCTGAGGCTCGCAAAGGGCGTGAACGTAACGGAAAGCCGGTTGGCCGCTATCTGATGTCAGTGCACGTACGACCTACCGCAACCCAAATTGCGGTGCTGGAAGGTCGTTCGCTCATTGAGCACTACGTCAGCCAATCGTCTGATGACTCGACTCAGATTCACGGAAACATTTACCTCGGTCGGGTACAGAACGTTCTTCCCGGAATGGAAGCAGCCTTCGTCGATATTTCGACCCCGAAGAATGCCGTGCTGTACCGAAGTGACGTGGCGTTCGATGCCGGTGACGTCGAAACATCGAACCCGAAAGCGAAAGATGCTCGAATCGAGCAGCTGTTGAAAAACGGGCAGTTGGTGGTGTGTCAGATCACCAAAAACCCCATTGGTCAAAAGGGGGCCCGCCTCACCCAAGAAGTAAGCCTCCCCGGTCGATTCGTGGTGTTAGTACCAAACTCGGGCACGTATGGCATTTCGAAGCGGCTGCCCGACGAGGAACGTAGACGGCTTCGCCGCATTCTCGATGAAGTGCGCCCTGAACAACACGGCATCATTGTGAGAACGGCTGCTGCTGGAACATCGGCCGATGAGTTGCGCCGCGACGTCGCGTTACTGGTTGCGACCTGGGAAAAGATTGAGGCCAAAGCACGCAAAGCGCGTGGGCCAGCGTTGTTGCATCGCGAGCCTGACCTTGCGGTTCGAATCATTCGTGAAGAGTTCAACGCCGATTATCGAGGCGTGGTGATCGATAATCGCGAAGTCTTTGAAGAAGTTCGTTCATACGTCGAGTCGATTAGCCCTGAACTTGCTGACCGGGTCGAGTTTCACGACCCCGATGAGCAGCCCCTTCCTATCTTTGAACGCCATCACGTACACGAACAACTACATAAGGCCATCGATCGCAAGGTGTGGCTGCCTTCTGGCGGTTCATTGATCATCGAACGAACTGAAGCACTCACCGTTATTGACGTGAACACCGGTAAAAACGTGGGCTCTACCTCGCTCGAAGAAACGGTGTACCGAAACAACTTGGAAGCCGCCCAAGAGATAGCGCGTCAACTTCGGTTGCGAGATATTGGCGGAATCATCGTCATTGACTTCATCGACATGGAAATTCGGGCCAACCGAACCGCGGTCGTCAGTAGTTTCCGTGAGGCGTTGACTCGCGACAAAACACGTACGCAGGTCTTCGAAATCTCTGACCTCGGTTTGGTCGAAATGACCCGAAAACGTATTTCAGAAGGTTTGGTCGAGGCTCTGTCTGACACCTGTCCCACCTGTAACGGTCGAGGGTTTATCTTCGATCCCGAGATACTCGACGAGTAAGCCGGTTTCTGGGGAGGTTTCTTTGCAGGTTATTTTGCGAAGAGCGCTCTACTGCCGGTCGACAGCGTGTAAGGTCTAAGCCTTATGTACGCAGTGATTAAGACCGGTGGCAAACAGTACAAGGTGGCCCAAGGGCAAACTTTGAACGTCGAGAAGCTCGGTGCAGCCGTGGGTGATGTTGTCACTTTCGCTCCGATTCTTCTTGTTGACGGTGAAAAGGTTGTTGCTGACGCGAAGGGCCTTGCCTCAGCTTCGGTGTCAGCCAAGGTCATTGGTGAAGCCAAAGGCGACAAAATCGTTGGGTTCATGTACAAGTCAAAGGCCCGTGCTCGTAAGCGCTGGGGTCATCGTCAGCAGTACTCGGTGGTTGAAGTCACCGCAGTCACCGCCTGATCCGGCCCTGCCCGGTTCATTTCCTCTGAGGAGTATGCAATGTCAAAAACCAAAGGTGGCGGTTCAACCCGCAACGGCCGTGATTCAAATGCCCAGCGCCTTGGCGTGAAGGTGTACGGCGGTACGCAGGTAACTGCGGGGTCGATCATTGTTCGTCAACGTGGCACGGTGTTTCACCCCGGTGTCAATGTTGGAAAAGGTTCAGATGACACCCTGTTTGCAATGAAGGCAGGCGTTGTCGAGTTCGGCGAGCGTCGTGGCCGCAAAATGATCAATGTGGTGATCCCGGCTTAGGCCGAGTCCACTTCACATCCGCTGTACGTAAGCTAATGATGTCGGGGCCGGATCATTCCGGCCTCGTGTCGCGTCTGAGCACCTCGACGTCAGAGCATCGATCTTTTTTCTCTTCGCATAAGGTGAAGCCCACATGACTTTCGTTGACGAATCGCAGCTACACGTGAAGGCCGGAAACGGCGGGGCTGGGGCAGTATCAACCCGCCGCGAACCGTTCGTTCCGAAGGGCGGGCCAGACGGCGGAAATGGTGGACGGGGCGGCGACGTTTGGGCCATCGCCGACCGTAATATTGCGTCACTGATTGGGTTCCGTGACCACCCATTTCGGCGTGCGGACGACGGCACTCACGGTAAGGGCAAGGAAGCTCACGGTCATGGTGGTACCGACACCATCGTGCATGTTCCGGTTGGAACGGTTATTAAAGACCATACCGGTCAAGTTATTGCTGACCTGGCTATCGAGGGGTACCGATGGAAGGCCGCCAAAGGTGGTCGCGGTGGGCGCGGTAATGCCAGCTTCCTGTCGAACCGTCGGCGGGCCCCAGACTTCGCAGAGCAAGGCGAAATAGGCGAAGAGGTATGGGTCAATCTTGAGCTGAAACTCATGGCTGATGTGGCCTTGGTTGGTTTTCCGAACGCTGGTAAGTCAACCCTGATCTCGACGGTATCGGCGGCGAAGCCAAAGGTGGCCGACTACCCGTTCACGACGCTCGAACCTCATCTCGGCGTGATTCGTCTTGAACGGTTCGGAACCCCGCTTGACCCACGCGGTGACTTTGAATTTGTGATGGCCGATATTCCCGGTCTTATTGAGGGTGCCGCTGAAGGCAAAGGTCTTGGGCACCAGTTTCTTCGTCACGTCGAGCGCGCCAGGGTACTTTTGGTACTGGTTGACCTGTCGGCTGGCGACGAGCTCTCACCTTCACGTCAAGAAGAAATTTTGTTGACCGAGTTGGGTGCATACCAACCCGAACTGTTGACTCGACCCCGCCTCGTGGTGGGTACCAAACTCGACGCGATTGGTGCCGTTGGTGCGAGTCGGGAAGACCTGTTGTCGCTGTTGCCCGACGCGCCGAAGCTATGTATTTCGGCAGTGATGGGCGTAGGTGTTCGTGACCTCTTGGTGCAGTTGGCCCCGTTGGTGGCACAAGCCCGGGCCGACCAGGGCGAAGCCGCAACCTATGTGGTGCATCGCCCCGACGAAGAAGGTGTTCGAATCGACCGCGCTGACGATGCTTCGTGGCTGGTTGTTGGTCGATCAGCTGAACGAGCCGTTGCGGTTTCAGATATCAATAATCAGCAGGCGTTGTTTCATGTGCATGCCGAACTTAAGCGGCTCGGGGTCGATAAGGCGTTGGCTCGTGCTGGGGCACGTCCCGGTGACGTCGTGCATGTGGGCGACTTCGAGTTTGAATACGAATAGTTGGGGCTTCGGTGGCTGCTCGGGTTGTCGTCAAAATTGGAACATCATCAATTACCGATGATCGTGGGGTACTTGCTCGAGACGTAATTGTGTCGCTGGGCGCGCAGGTAGCTCGTCTGCGCGCTGACGGGTACGAGGTCGTCGTTGTCTCTTCCGGGGCCGTAGCTGCCGGGCTGGAAGCTCTGGGCATGGTTCGACCAAATGACATGCTCACGAAGCAGGCCGTCTCGGCTGTCGGGCAGTCACGACTTATGCGCGCTTGGGATGATGCGCTTTTGGCGGTGGGGTTGGTGTCTGGCCAGGCCCTGCTCACCCCACATGATTTCTTCGATCGAACCCAATACCTGCACGCTCGAAACACGCTGCAACGCTTGCTTGAGCTTGGTGTGGTTCCCATCGTGAACGAGAACGATGCGATTGCTGACGACGAACTACGTTTTGGTGATAACGACCGGATGGCAGCGTTAGTTTCACATCTTGTTGGGGCTGAAGTGATGGTGCTGCTGACCGACACCGATGGTCTGTACACAGACGACCCTCGCCGAAACCCCGCAGCCACGCTGATAGAGAACCTCGATGGGGTAACCCCCGAAATTGAGGCGCTTGCGGGCGGAACCGGTACCGATCGAGGGAGTGGTGGCATGATGTCGAAGGTACGCGCGGCAAAATTTGCTTCGTTCTCGGGCGTTCGAGCGGTCATAGCTAATGCTCAGCGAGCTGACGTTTTGGTCGATTCTGTACGCGGGGTTCGGGGCGTCGGTACCTCAGTTGCCCCGCAGCAGCGCTCACTCTCTGCTCGAAAACTCTGGATTGGTTTTGCCGTCGAAACCGAAGGTCAGGTAGTGGTTGACCCCGGTGCCCGCAAAGCGCTTATTGAGCGAGGTGTTTCACTACTTCCTGCCGGTGTTATTAGCGTTACCGGCAGTTTTGTAGAAGGCGCAGCAGTCGAAATTTGCGATGCCTCGGGGGCCGTATTTGCTCGCGGCCTCATTCGCTATGACTCTGTTGTTGCTCAGGCCGTCGCCGGTTACCGGTCGAACGATTTACCTGAGGATGCGCCGTCGGTGATGGTTCACCGAGACGATCTAGTCCTGCTGCTCTGACGCCGTGACGCAGTCAGCGTTGTAGAACAGCTATTCGATGCTGAGGTAGCGGTCGAGATTGACGTGGAAGTGTCGTATGCGTGCTTCTTGGTACTCACCGAGGGTTACCGTTTTCTTAGCGCCGGTTCGTAGACCACGCTGAACCCGTGAAAGGTTAGCGGTGTCTTGATCAAACACTGCACCTAGGCCACCTAGGGCGGCGGCGGTTGTCCAAGACGCCCCCTCCTCTACCACGAACACCTTGGCTGCCGGTGGGCGCTCACCGGCGAACGGCATGAGTAAAACAACATCCATAATCGCAGAGTTCACGTCGTCGCCATTTGGCCTAAACCGGTATTGAAGTGGTGAACCGTAAGCAGCCCACGGGGCAAAGTTTGGGAACACCAGGTACTCGACTGCGTCAACCATAAGGGCATCACATACCTGCGAAAGGTCGGCCCCGCCAATGCGACCAATTCGCTTCCGGGCTGCCTCGGCTGCGTCTTGACGAGCGGTTCGGCCGTCGGCAAGGGCCACCTCATCAGGAGACGAACCCCGGTACGTTGCGAGCGCTTTAGCGATATCGAGTTGTTCAACCTTGGTTCCCCCGATGTGCGGTGAAGCGACAGCGAACGGGGTGATCATGCGCGAGTGGCGACCATAGATGTCGTATTGGGTGTTGGCGTCGGCGGTAAACGTAAGGATTTGGGGGTGGGTCACTATAGAGTGGTACGACTCAATGAATGCACCCATAACAACTTTCCAATTCGCTGGCATGACCCGTTGTACGTGCACTGCAGCGAAGCGATTTTCTAACGGAAAGTGGGCGAAGTGCGACGGAATGTTTTCGAGATAGTCGATCAGTGGTTCGCACTCTGCGTCAAAGTTGACGAACACGAAGCCTTCCCATATGTCTGCCTGCACTTCGGGCAGACTGAATCGGTCTCGGTCGGTGTTCACGCCAGGAAAGTCCCATTCGCATGGAATCCAATTCAGGGTTCCGTCAAGATTCCATGTCCATCCGTGGAACGGGCAACGAAACGCCGGAACGTTTCCGTCGGTGACTCTGAGCTGTGTTCCTCTATGTAGACATACGTTTTGATACACCTTGATGGCACCCGGCTCGTCGTCGGCACGAACCCGAACCACGATGACTGAGAGGTGAGCAATGTCGTACACAACGTGATCGCCAACGTTCGGAATCTGTTCGACGCGACATGCCCACTGCCAGACCCGTTTCCATAGCCGGTCAACTTCCAGGTCATGTATGGCTCGCGAGGTGTAAGCGTCGGTCGATACATCGGCGGAACCAAGGGTGGAGGGATGGTGCTCAAGTAGCGGGGTCGGAACCTTGAACGTGTCGGCTGCGAGTAGCTCAGCGACCGTTTGCATATCTTCACGATTAAAGGCGACAAACCCATTCATCTCGTCACCCTAGGTCGCTTCCGGCCGTAGAAACGCTTCCCGGGTCCTTCAGTCGATCGTCACGCTGACGAAAGTCGACTGCCGGATTTGCCTCTGTCGGACTATGCGACTTCTGACCTTCGTCACTGTGAAGGTGATTGACGGGGCCGAATAGTTAGTCGTAGGCCAGGTTCAGTACAGTCGCATGATGGAAACCACGCCAGTCACGCTTTCTGCTGACGTAGATCTTGATTCGTTTACCCGGCAGGCAAGTATGTGGCTTGAACTCAATGCGGAACGTCGCACCGGTGACAGCACCGGCGGTACCGACAAAGAGTTTGTGTGGGGTGAAGGTGACTTCGATGCAGCCGTGTTCCACTGCCTGTCATACGACGAAGAATTCGACTTACTGCAACGACTCGCCCGCTGGCAGCAGCGAAAAGCCGAGGCGGGGTATCACGCCATAACCTGGCCAACTGAATCCGGGGGCCTCGGTCTTCCGAATGCCTTCGCCCGAGCCTTTGCTCGGCTTGAGCATCAGTACGACACCCCAAAAGGTCATGAAACGTTCAGCGTCACGACCGGTCTGATCGCCCCTACGATTCGTCAGTTCGGAACACCCGATCAACAACAACGTCACGTAGCCAACTTTTTGTCGGCGCAAGAACTGTGTTGCCAACTGTTTTCAGAACCGGGTGCCGGCTCTGATCTGGCGTCACTGTCGTGTCGTGCGGTTCAAGATGGCGATGAATGGGTGATAACCGGCCAAAAGGTGTGGAGCTCTGGTGCCCAGTTCTCGCAATGGGGTGAACTCATTGCCCGCTCAGACCTCGACACGCCAAAGCACAAAGGTATGACCGCATTTATTATCCCGATGAATCTACCTGGAATCGAGATCAGGCCCATCAAACAAATGAGCGGCGGTACATCGTTCAACGAAGTGTTTTTTGACTCGGTACGAGTGCCCGACACCATGCGCCTTGGGCAAACTGGTGAGGGTTGGAAAGTAGCGATGACGACGCTCGGCTACGAACGAGATCATTCCGGCTCTGGTGGGGGAACCGCAAGGCCTGGCGGTTCATGGCGTCAGCTTCTCGCCACCGCGCAAGCTTTCGGGGTGACTTCACGACCCGCCGTGCGCCGCTCACTGATCGATGTCTACATTCATATGCGTATTGAGGGCTTTGTCAATCGTAGGGCAGCAGACATTCGCAGATCAGGCTCTACCCCTGGCCCGGAAGGTTCACTTGGAAAAATCCTCTGGACAGAAGGCATGACTCGCATGTCAGATGCAGTGTCGACAATTCTTGGCCCTTCACTAGTGGCGGACACGGGCGAATGGGGTACGTACGCATGGGGTGAGCACGTGCTGGGTGCTCCGGGCTATCGCATCGCCGGCGGGTCTGACGAAGTGCAACGAAACATCATTGGTGAACGGGTTCTCGGCCTGCCACCTGAACCCCGCTAATCACTAACTGCAAGACGCCAATCACGAATACCAACTGCAAGACGCGAACAAGGAGCAATGAAAATGGATCTCGGACTCACCGGAAAACGGGCTCTCGTAACCGGCGCAACGAAAGGAATCGGGCGAGCCATCGCCGAAACACTCATCGCCGAAGGCTGCGCGGTATCGATATGTGCGCGTACAGATGCCGATGTTCAGGAAGCAGTCATGGCGATGGGGGCTGGTGGCGGCCAGGTATGGGGAACAGCGGTCGATGTCGCTGACCCCACCTCACTTCGAAGCTGGATTGCAACTTCAGCTGAGCAGCTAGGTGGAATCGATATCTATGTGCACAACACGTCGGCGAAGCCAGCCCGTAAGATTGAAGGATGGGAGAAAAATTTCCAGGTTGATCTGATGTCGCTGGTGCATGGTGTCGATGCTGCCAAAGCTCACTTGGTCGAAGGAGGTGGAAGCCTTATCAGCATCTCGACCACAGCAACATCAGAGCACTTCGCCATGGGTGCCAGTAGCTACAGTGCGTTTAAATCCGCGGTCTCGAACTGGACACTCGGTCAGGCCCAAACACTTGGCGCGCAGGGCGTACGTTGCAACGTCGTTTCGCCAGGTCCCATTTTTGTGGAGGGTGGCGACTGGGATGGCATTAAACAGGCCATGGCTGCATTCTACGAATCAACCGAAAAACATCACCCTGGCGGCAAGCTCGGAACTACGCAAGATGTGGCTAACGCTGTTGCGTTTCTCGCGTCTCCCGTTGTATCGGCCCATATCAATGGGGCCAATCTCACTGTCGATGGTGGTTTCCTCAAGCGAATCGATTTCTAGGCCTAGGCGCAGGTTGCCTTTGAGACGCAATTTGATGTGGATCACGCAGGGTTGACGGTTACCTTTAGCGAAGTGAGCCCTCGTAGTAAAAAGCTTGGGTGGTAGGTGAACGTATTGTTCGCATCGAGTGTGATTGATTCAAACCGGGCAGAAAGTTCTTCCAACGCAACCCGCGCTTCGAGGCGGGTGAGGTTGGCGCCTAAGCAAAAATGATTTCCTTTTCCGAATGTGAGGTGTTCGGCGAGGTGCTCACGTTCGGGGCAAAATGCGTCAGGGTGAGAGGATCCAAAAACCGCGTCATCTCGGTTCGCTGACGCAAACATAACGATGATTTGATCGCCTTTAGTGAGTGGCACACCGCCGAGAACCGTGTCACGGCGTACCCGACGAAACATTCCTTGGGTGGGTGCCGATAGGCGAAGTGCTTCTTCAATAACGATTTTCGAACGAGTCGGGTCGGCTCTCAGTGCGGCCCATTCATCCGGATGTTCTGCCAACAACCTGATCATTTCAGTAATGAGTTTCGTCGTTGTTTCGTTTCCAGCGACCAGGATTTGTACCAGGATGGACAACATCTCAGCCGTGTCGAGAGGGCGGGTATCGAGCGGGTTGCCTAACTCGTCAACCTCATCTATGTCGAGTTGAGCGTTGACAAGGTTCGTCAAAATGTCGTCTTGCGGGTTGGCGCGACGATCGTCGAGTTGTGCCGCAAAATAGTGCTGAAACTCGATAGTTCCTTCTTCGGCAGCCAAGCGTTCTTCGTACGAAAGCACCGAACCTATTGACGCGACCGTGCAGTCGGACCAACGTTTGAAATCCGCCAGCCGGTTATCGGGAACGTTAAGTGCGCGAGCTATTGCCTCAACCGGAAGCGGTATTGCGAACGCCTCGACAAATTCAACCGACCGTGCTTCAGTGAGGTTATCGACAAGCCGTTTCGTAATCGCACGTATGAATGGTTCTAGTGAAGCTACAGCCTTTGGTGTGAAGGCCTTCGAAACCATTCGCCGGTAACGGGAGTGGTCTGGCGGGTCGGCTGTAAGCATTGTAGGAACATTTGGGTACGCACCTTTTCGGGTGCGCAACTCAGCCAGAGCGATTGACAACTCATCACCCGCAGGGGTACTCGGGGTGCCGAACCGGGAAGAAAACGTCTGCCAATCGCGTAATACGGTGAGCGCCAACTCGTGGGTCGAAACGATATGCATTCGTGTACCCGGCACGCAGAATACTGGGGCTTGGTGGCGCATTGCCTCGTAGTACGGCCATGGGCATTGCTGTGTAGCTGGGTCGAACAGGTTGAAGGTCGTTAGGTCGGTTGGCACCATCGTCACGAAGGTGAACCTACCTCACACTTAGATAGCGTTGTTAAAGGGCAACCGGTTCGGCGACCACCCCTGACGAGGGTGGGGTAGTCGGAAGTGCAAATGCACTAGTTGGAATGACGATGGTGTTGGGAACAACCGTTGTCAGGGGTGCGGTCGAGGTTGGTGGCGCAGTTGATTGCGCTGTCGTTGCCGGTACACTATTTGCCGGTTGAACAGTTGTTGGGCCGGAGGTAGTTGGGGGTATCTTGCCAGGCTTGGTGGTCGCCGAAATTGAACTCGTGGCAGTGGTCGCAGTGCTGGCCGGTGAAAGCGTGGTTGTGGGCAAGAGGCTTGATGTCGTCGTTGACGAAGGGAGTGTCGAAGTCGAAGTGGTCGTTGAAGTCGATGTGGTGGTCGTGGATGTGGTCGTCGTCGAGGTTGCGAGTGGCAGCTTCGGGCCTCGGACGCGAGGAACCCCGATGTATTCGAAGTGCATGCCGTCAGCAAATGCCCAGGTTCCGCCCCACGCGAAACCATGTCGACGGAATACATCAACGACACGGGCATCAACTTTTGGAATTGCTCCATATGGGCTGGCTGATGGGTTGAGATCGAACGCTGCACCCCAACTGTGGCGAGACAGGTTTCTGCCTGACTGGCCCGATGTCGCCCGAATCTCGCGACTGTTGAAGCAACCACCCGATCGGCGGGTGTCGTCGACGTTGATGAGTGGTCCCAACCCCGCCTGAATGAGTTCGTTCAGCACCAAGCGCAACTGGTCAATGACTAGCCTGTGGCATTCGAGTGGGCCGATAAGCGGAAGATCGGCTTTGACGATGTTTGAACGAAGCCAGTCAGCATCGATCACGATGTCGCCCGCATCTTCTACCTTGCGGCGCTCCATCCGAAACTCGCCAAAGAGTTCCTTGACTTGACTGGTCGATAACACCGCATCGACTGACGGCGCATTCCATGATCTGCGCACATACTTAGGGCCGTACGCCTCTTCGAAATTCGTAGTGGCGCTTTCAATTCCATCACCCCACACCATGACCCGTGACGGCCGGTCGAGCCCAAGAAATAATGCAGAAGAAGCCGGGATAACTACTTCAGCGCCGACCGCTTGCTCATCGGGAACGATGGCACCGACAACGAGCGTGGCTTCGAGCAGCGGATCAAGGAATCCGATGAGACGAATCGGATCGCCAACCTTCGCTCGTCGCTGCAAAGCCGAACGGGTACTGAGCACCACCTTGCGATCAGCGAGTGCGGCCGAAACGCTTGGCCCGAAAAGTAGCTCGGCATCTTCTGTCACGATACTTGCGACTGACACCGGAACGACGAGCGGACGGGTTGTGTCGACCAAGTCCATCGTGGCTTGTTGGATCGTGGTGGTCTTAAGACCAGCCGAGGCTGCCGTTTTTTCGATGGCCGCAATGCTCTCGGCTGTCAAGCCTCCACGAACTGAGACGTCGAGGCTGAACGGACGCCCGGGCCACGAAACGACTGTTCCACTGGTTATCTCATTCGTTGCTGCTTCAACTGTCGGCGGGAAGTTATCAGTGCTCGATGTCGGAATCGTGTCGCCCCGTAGGGTTTGCCCGACACCCGCGACGCCAGCAACGACGGCAAGTACGACCCCTAGTTTCGCCGCTCGGCTAGCTCGAAAACGGGTTAAAAGTGCGTTTACCCGATTCCCCACCCTTCTATTCTGGTCGCGTTGGGATGGTTTCATTGACATTTGCGCATCAAAAGTGCTTTGTGACGCTGGACACATGACTCGTCGACCTGCGACGATGGACGCATGCAATTCGCCACCGTTTGGGAAGCAGTAGCCGACGCCATTGGTGACCTACCGGCAGTGATTCAAGGTGAGCGCCGCCTTTCTTGGTCTCACTATGAAGATCGGTCGGCGCGGCTAGCTTCGGCGTACGTGGCTCATGGGCTTGGTTTCGAGTCGAAGATTGGGATGTTTCTTTACAATTCACAGGAATACCTTGAGACCCAGTTTGCTGGTTTCAAAGTTCGTATGTGCCCAGTCAATGTGAACTACCGGTATCTTGATGGCGAGCTTGCCTACCTTTTGGAAAACGCAGACTGTGAAGCGCTCGTGTTTCATGCCGGTTTAGCCGACCGCGTAGCAAGGGTTCGTGATTCGCTGCCAAAGTTGAAGTTACTCATCCAGGTTGACGACCCAGAAGCCCCCGATGTTGAACTCATCAAGGGAGCATTGCGCTACGAAGATGTGCTGTCTACTTATCAACCGGCACCCCGACAGGTTCGTGAAGACTCTGATCTCTACATGCTGTACACCGGTGGTACTACTGGGATGCCGAAAGGGGTGATGTATCCAATGGCTGGCCTCACCGAAGCGTTCCTCGGCCTCGTTTCGCAAAACATGGGTCGGCCTCCGTTCACCTCGTTCGATGACATTGTTGGCACCGTTAAGGCTATGGCATCGGTAGGTATGCAGATGAAGTCGATGCCGTGTTGTCCGCTGATGCATGGAACGGGCGTTTGGCTAGGGGCGTTTACTTCACACCTCATTGGTGGAACAACGGTACTGATGACAAATCGGGGCCTTGACCCGGTGGAACTGTTCGATACCGTTGAACGACAAGGCGTGAACACCCTAGTAATCGTTGGTGATGCTTTCGGGCGACCGATGCTGAGTGCACTGCGGTCACGTCAAACTGGCGAGGGTGTCACACCGTGGGATCTTTCATCGATACTGGCGATTATTTCTTCGGGTGCCATGCTCAGCCACGAGGTAAAAACGGGACTTCTTGAGTTTATTCCGGGGGCGCGTATCGTCGACACGTTGGGTTCTAGCGAGGGCGGTATGGGGATGGCGATTTCCACCAAAGATGACGCCCAAGCCACCGCCAAATTTACGCTTCTCGCCGACACCAAAGTTTTTGACGATGACGATTGCGAGGTGGTTGCCGGGTCGGGCCAAATTGGACGGGTGGCAAGCCCTGCAACTGCACTTGGATACTTCAAAGACCCAGAAAAGTCAGCCAAGACGTTCAGGCGGGTCGGTGAACGAAACTATTCGTTTCCCGGCGACATGGCAACCGTTGAGTTCGATGGTTCAATCACCTTGTTGGGTCGAGGGTCGCATTGCATCAACACCGGCGGCGAGAAGGTGTTTCCTGAAGAAGTCGAGGAGGCCGTCAAGACCCATGTGTCAGTTGGCGATTGTCTTATTTTCGGAATCGACGACGAACGCTTCGGGCAACGCGTCGTGGGAATTGCGTCGGCCGCGAGCGAAGCGACTGGCGTTCTTGACGTTGAAGATGTAACCGTCCATACGAAACACGTACTGTCAAGTTTCAAGGTACCCCGTCAACTGGTGCAAGTTCAGAGGGTTCCGAGGGCATCGAATGGGAAAGCCGACTACCCGGCGGCACGTCTTCTTTTTGCTGACGCGACTGCTGACGCTGCTGCCGCACCTGCTGCCGCCACTGTTCAATGAGAGCAGCGTTCCTCGTAGGAAAACAGGCCTGCGAAATACGAGTACTTGACGAGCCAGAGGTTTCTGTGGGTGGGGTAATCGTAGATATCGACTGCTGTGGAATTTGCGGAACCGATCTGCACGCGTATCAGTCAGGGAATCTATACCCAGCGGCCGTGTGTGGCCATGAGTGGACCGGTGTTCTCAGTGCCGTTGGTGCTGAGGCCGAACATCTTGGTGAAGGGGACCGGGTTGTTGTTTGCGTTCCCACGGCATGTGGGACGTGTCCGCTGTGTCGACGCGGCGATGAAGCCAGATGCGCGCGAACGTTCGCCAGCGCAATTGGTCAAGACCGCTTTGCTCCGCTGCACGGTGGCTTCGCCGATCGAATCAGCGTGCACGCTTCGAGGGTCATGAAGGTGACGCAAAAACTGCCCGTCGCCGTTCTGGCTCAGGTCGAACCAACGACGATTGCCTACCACGCCTTGAGTCGAGCTGATCTGCGCGCTGACGACCTTGTCGTGGTGCAAGGGGCTGGCCCGATTGGTCTTTTGACACTGCAGTGGGTTCGAATGGCCGGTGCTGGCCATATCGTCGTGATTGAACCGAGAGCTGACCGAGCAGCACTTGCAGAGCAGCTTGGAGCCGATTCAGTGGTTCAACCGGGTGGCGAGGCGATCGAAATGGTTCGCTCGCTTTCGGGTGGTGCTGGTGGTGCCGACCTCGTCGTTGAGTGTGTAGGTAACGGCGAGTCGATACAACAGGGCGTCGATTTGGCACGGCGCGGCGGCTCGGTGCTGCTCGTAGGTATGCCTACGACCCCGTCCACGATCGACGCAGCCAGTTGGTTGATCAAAGAAATCTGCGTGACAACCGCAGTTGCGTATCAACGCCACGAATTTGGTGAGGTGCTCGATCATCTGTGCGATGGGGCGATTGACACCCAAGCCATAGTGAGCCGCACGGTACGTTTGGCCGAACTTCCGCACACGTTTTTAGAACTTGCGGCTGGGCAGACGAACGATCTGAAGGTGCTCGTCGACCCAACTCGTCTTTGAAAATCAGCCTGGTTGCTGGGTTCCTGTTTGCGGGGCGGCAGGCGCAGCTGTTGGGGCTGGGGTCGCAATGACATCTCCGCCAAGGCCGAGTTGAGCTTTGATTTGTGACAACCGAGCCTGCGCATCGGTATTAAGGCTGGCCTGCTCAACTTCAAGCATGCGTGACTCAACCGTCGAACCCTGTAGTTCTGCAGCACCAATCGCTCGAGAGTGACGAGCTTCGATTTTGGCTCGTACTTCGTCAAGGGAAGGAACATCGCCACCAACAGTTTCGCCGAGCTGAGCCATTGTTTTGTTCATTGACTCTTGCATCTTTGCCTGGTCAAGTTGGCTAAGAAGCTTTTGGCGTTCAGCCAACTTCTTTTGTAGCTGAGACGAACTACTTTGCACCGCTGACTTGGCTTGGTCTGAGGCCGACGTTGCCTGAAGATTTAGGCTCTTGAGCCCCTCAACCTCTTGCTCTAGGGCAATGAGGCGGTTAGCGAACGACTCGGCAGCACGGGTGTACTCGGTGGCCTTAGCCGGGTCGCCTTTGCGTGATGCTTCGTCTGCCATGAGTACCGCTTGGCGTGCACTGGAATTCGCTTTATCGAGTTCGTCCATCTTGCGGTCCATCTGCAACTGGGTTTGCTTTTGGTTGCCGATTACAACCGCCGCTTGTTCTTTCAGTTGGCGGTGCTGATTTTGAGCTTCGAGCAGCGCCTGCTCAAGTTGAACTTTGGGGTCGGCACCAGCATTGAACTTGCCGGTCAAGAGGGCAGTCAGGTATTTCCACGATTTACGAACAAGCGAGAACATCTCGTAACACTACCAATCGAAATATGGTCAGGCAGTCGCGGTTCGGCGGGTCTCGTCGAGCCCTTGTCTTAGACCCTCAAGGTCAACAACGAGTGCATCCATATCGGCTCGAAGGGTATCTATGGTTTCGGCTTCAACACCGGCGGTAGCGACTTCAGCAGACCTAGCGACAAGTTCGTCGAGACGGACGTCCATTTCTTTGAGGCGCAACGACGCGTTGTCTCGTCGTTCACGAATTCGTTCAGAGGCTGCCGCAGTCTCTTTCACGGAATCGATGCTGCGAAGAATGGATTCGCGGGTACCTTCGTTGGAGTTGTCTAACTGAGCTTGAAGTGCACCGAGCTTTGTTGCAACACCAGCATCGTTGACCTGCCGATTTGCGTCGGAGAGAGCATGACCCTCTTGGGCAACACCCCACACCTGGGCCACGACTCGGTCAACGTCTCCGGCGATATCTTGAAGCCGTTCCTTTATCGGCCCTTTTGGGGTTTGAGCGACAACTTCGCCGATACGGCGACGTGCGGAAAGGGCTGACTGAACGTGACGCCGCCATGGATCGTTCACTGTAAAAGCATCGATACGTTTGACGTTGAGCGGTGCCGACGAAGTTTTCGCTGAAGTTATCCGTGTAACAACAACAGTTACAACTAGAGCAAGTCCCAGTAGCAACGCACCAGCGATGGCAAAAATCATGCCGTTTCTTTCGCCGGCTTTGTCGCCGTCGCGGTCGTCGGCTGTATCGAATCAAGATCGAGCGGAGGCAATGGCGAAATATCGGTCGGTTCTAGGGCAAGCAGTTGATCATCGGTTATCGGCGGTGCGTCGACTGGCCGGTCTTTCATGAGCCGAAGGGCCTGGTTTGCGACCGACGCTTCGAACAGGTTGCGAGCCAGTCGCCCATTTCCGAAACCTTTCCCCCTCGATTGAGAAGCAAACCATGTTTTGGTGGTTCGAATCGTTTCATCACTCAACACGTATTTGGCTTTCGAACACTGTCGTTCGAAGATCACGACCAGTTCATCGTCTGAGTAGTCGTCGAACGGGATCGTTTTCGGGAAGCGAGATCTGAGCCCAGGGTTGGTATCGATAAACTCAGCCATCTCGGCGGGGTATCCGGCGACGATTACTACGGTATCTTCTCGGCGATCTTCGATGAGTTTCACCAACGTGTCGATCGCCTCACGACCAAAATCTCGCTCGCCACCCCTGGTAAGCGCATACGCCTCGTCTACCAGCAGTACGCCACCACGGGCCTGGTCAAATACCTCGGTTACCTTGAGCGCGGTTTGCCCAACAAACCCGGCTACCAGACCTGCCCGATCGGTTTCGACGAGGTGACCCTTCTCGACGACGCCTAAGGTTCGGTAAATGCGCGCAAGTAACCGCGCAACGGTTGTTTTTCCGGTTCCCGGGTTGCCGGTAAACACCAAGTGCCGTGAAGCATCGACCACTGGCATGCCACGATCTTTGCGTAGCTTTTGAACCTGGAGCAGGCTCGTCACTAAGTGCACTTCGCTTTTTACACCGGAGAGGCCAACCAATTTATCCAGTTCAGCCAGCAGATCTTCGAGTGGTTCAAGTGGAGCTTGCGGCACTTCTGCAGCGGAAGTTTGAGCGGCTGCTGCCGTTGTTGCTGTCGTCGTCCCAGACGCAGTTGCCCCAGTTCCGTTGACCCCAGGTGCACCCGCTCCGTTGCCCCGCTTGAACGAGGCGTCGACCAGGCTGCCATTGCGTCCGACGCCTTGGCTGTTCATGCGTTCTACGAGCAGTGACCGGAAACTGTCGACAGCTCTGAGTTCATCGTCAGACGGCCGAGCATCGAGGGCACATACGGTGTGAGCGATACGCATAGCTCGCTCGTAATAGGTCCACGCATGAGCCGTTCCATTTTTTACGTCGCTAGATACGAGCAGGTCGAACAAATCTGATGGTTTCGTGAGCCAAAAACGTTTGTCAACCGCAAGGCCTGCTTTTCGAACGTCGCTTGACGATGCCCACCCCAGTTGCGTGTCGAAACGGTGCCCGAAGGCTTGAACATATGAATCAAGTTCGATATCGGTATGGCGTTCATCGGCATCGATCACGGCAAGGGTCAGATTTGATGCATCGACCGTTACGTCTCGTTCGAGTCGTGCCGCGACCGGTGCCGGTTGTTGTCCGGCGATACCGAGCAGCAATAGGTGTAAGTCGTGGATGAACTCTTCAACGGCACGGTCAAGCCCGGCGTCTGGTCGTTGGCGTGCCATGAGAACTAATATCGTCGCGCATTACGACCACGTCCGCGAGCCTCATGTTTGATTTCATATCGGTGAGGATGATTCGAAAACCTTGCTTGGCTGTGACATGATCTTGACACTGTGACCACCGTCACCCAACTCTCAACCACGTCTAGTACCAGCGCGTCGCCACTTCTGTCGGTTTCCGGCATCGAAGTGTTTTACGGCGGCGCGATCCAGGTACTCAGAGGCGTATCCATCAACATCAACGCCGGTCAGGTAGTGGCGATCCTCGGAGCGAACGGGGCCGGTAAAACCACCCTGTTGCGTGCCGTCTCGGGGCTTTTGCTGTACCACGGTGGGCGCATCGTCAACGGGTCGGTGAAGTTTGACGGGGTCGAAATTGCTGGTCGCGATGCGTCGGCAAACGTACGAGCCGGAATGGCCCAAGTGATGGAAGGACGGCGAATCTTTTCTGAACTGACCGTCGATGAAAATCTGAAGGCGGGTGCATATACCCGTAAAGACAAAATTGGTATCAAAGCCAGTTACGACCAGGTGATGGAACTGTTCCCTCGACTGGGTGAACGTCACAAGCAGGTCGCCGGGTATATGTCGGGCGGCGAACAACAGATGCTGGCTATCGGACGAGCGCTTATGGCCAACCCCCGTTTGCTGCTACTCGACGAACCATCGCTAGGCCTCGCCCCGCTTATCGTCGACCAGATTTTTGACATTATTCGCCAAATCAACAAGGCCGGGGTGAGTGTGTTGCTCGTCGAGCAAAACGCATCGAAAGCCCTCGGTGTTGCCGATCATGCATACGTGATGGAAACAGGCCGAGTCGGTAAAGAAGGATCTGGTGCTGCATTGCTTGCCGACCCGGAAGTAAAAGCGCTCTACCTCGGCGGTGAGAGCCAGCATCACAGCTTTAAGGACTTGAAGTCATATCGTCGTAAGCGCGCTGCTGACTCTCAGACCCCCGGTCAGGCAGAGGAACTGCCATGACGGTTCTCGGAGTTACGCCAGGTCTCGACGAACGAACCAAAGCCCGAAAAGCACCGCTACTCGAGGTGAACAACATCACCATGCGATTTGGTGGCGTTACGGCCATCTCGGGTGTCTCGTTCGACGTGTACGAAGACGAACTCTTTGCAATCATTGGTCCGAACGGAGCCGGCAAAACATCGATTTTCAATTGCCTCAATGCCGTTTACCATCCGCAAGAGGGAAGCATCAAGATGCAGGGCAAAGAGGTCATTGGGTCGAAACCTCCCGAGACTGTGGCCATGGGTATTGCGAGGACCTTCCAAAATATTGGATTGTTTGCCAACCTAGATGTGGTTGCCAACCTGATGCTTGGGCGGCATCACCTGATGAAGGGCGGTTTCTTAGCTGGGCTTGTGTTCACCGGAACTGCCAAGAAGCAAGAGGTGCTGCATCGTCGCCGTGTGGAAGAAGTAATGGCTCTTCTCGACCTCGCCCAGTTCCGCGGACAACCAGTTGGCATGCTTCCTTACGGTGTTCAAAAACGAATGGAACTTGCTCGGGCGTTATGTATGGAACCGAAACTGTTGTTGCTTGATGAACCAGTTGCTGGCATGAACGCCACCGAAACCGAAGATATGGCCAGATACATTCTCGAAATTCGAGACGAACTACACGTTTCGATGATTTTGGTTGAACACGATATGCCCCTCGTAATGGATCTCGCCGATCGAATCGTGGTACTCGACTTCGGGCAGAAGATTGCCGAAGGTCTTCCAGCTGAAGTCAAAAACAATCCGCGGGTGATCGAGGCGTATTTGGGTGCAGAGGGGGCAGCATGAGTTCGACCCTGAACGAACTTCTCACCGCACGTGCCAGCGCTTCGCCGAATGCGACGGCATACCGCACCTTCATTCTCGGATTGTGGGAGTCAACGACCTGGGCCGGCTTGGCCGCTGAGGTAAGCCGAACAGCAAGTGGGCTAGCGGCACTCGGCGTGGGTGACGGTTCGGTCGTATTGATTTCTGCCGAAAACAGCCCGGCATGGGTGGTGTCAGCATTGGCCGTGTCCCAGCTTGGTGCGACCACTTTGGCTGTGCCGCCCGACGTTACCTTCGAGCAAATGGACCAAATTTTGGGTGGGGTTGGCGTAAGGGTATGTATCGCCGGAGACGAAGAACAACTCGACAAAGTCACCGATGTTTCTGCCGATGTCGTAGTCGTCGTTATCGATACTCGTGGGGTGCGCAGCCTTGATCACGATAGCCGTGTCGATGCGATGACTCGAATGACGTATGCACAATTACAGGCACTGTCGTCAACCAGTGGTGCTTCGTCGTCTACCACGAGTGCTCTTCTGTCGACCCCACATCACATTGCGTTGCGAACACCAAGCCAGAACCAAACTACGCACGCAGAACTTGTGGCGCAGGGCCGCTCGATCGCTGGTGCCCTACAGGCTGGGTTGGCCGATCGGCTGCACAGTCAGCGAAACCTTGCCGACCCGAAGGAGTTCGTTGCGTCAATCGTTCTTCCGTTGGTTTCGGGAAGTGAAGTGACGTTCGGTTCGATTGGCTCGGTGGGTTTGCTTGTCCGAGAAATGGGTGTGGTTCGCCCCACGCTTGTTCACGGGTCACCAACTTGGCTTTCGGCGATTTCAGCCGATATTGCTGACCGCAGCTCGAAAACGCGGCTGTTCCGCAAGGCTGCGCTAAGCGCTGGATGGAAGCCGAAAGCACCTGAACGCTTGCCTATGAAGCCTGGTGTCCCAACAACTCGAATCTTTGGGATTGTGAGTGCAGCGCTCGTGTTTGTGTTGCTTCTCATCTCGACCGGTTGGAAAAGCGGCATTAGGTTTGCGGTGCTTCTGGCGTTGCTTGCCGTCATCGGGCTGGCCATGATTTTGACTGGCTCGTCGGTAGTCGATCCGCTTCGTCGCCGCTACGGGGTTGACCGGGTTCGGGCCGTGTTCGATGGTGACGACATCAATAAGTCGCCTGGCGCGGCAACTCTTGGTGGGCTTCACGTGCCACTGGTTGACGTCTCTTCCGTATTTTCTGATCAGTTGAAGAAAGGCTGAGCCGTGACGCAGTTTTTGAATGCGCTTGTTGGAGGAATTGCGCTTGGTGCTATTTATGCACTCATAGCGTTGGGTTTTGTCATCGTGTATCGGTCTACCCACATTCTGAACTTTGCCCAGGGCGCGATTCTGACCCTGGGGGCGTACGTCGTCTACGTCTTCGCTGGCCCGGTCAAAGGAACAAACTTTGCTAACCCGTGGCATGCCTTTCGGCTGAACTACTTTGTCGCCATCGTATTGGCACTTATTGTCATGGCCGCCTTTGGATGGTTCCTCGAGTCGCTTGTCATTAGGCGATTCAAGGGTCAGCCGGTGTTTGCGATGATCATGGCCACCTTAGGAATCGGCATCATTCTGGCCGCGCTCAAAAGTTGGATTTGGGGAACAAGCCCGGTCAACCTCGACCTTCCGCTAGGAGACAAACGGATTCGTATCGGAGGCTTGAACGGGATTGCCGTCAACTACATCGACATCTTCACCGTCTGTGTGGTTGCGTCGATTGCGGTGCTGTTCTTTTTTGTGTTTCAGCGCAGTCGCCTCGGAACCGCGATGCGCGCAACCGCAGCCGATCAAGAGGCTGCGATAGCGCAGGGCATCAGCCCAAGCGTGATCTTTGGTGCTTCGTGGGCATTGTCATGCGCGCTTGCGACCCTTGCCGGCGTGCTACTTGCCTCAGGGGCAGGAAGTATCACCGCAGCCCAGGTCAGCCCTTCGCTTGGCGCATTTGCGTTGGTTGGCTTTCCTGCCATTGTGTTGGGTGGCGTTGATTCACCGGAAGGCGCGATCCTCGGTGGGTTGATTATCGGAATAGTTCAGACCCTTGCCGCTAGTTACGAACCGAAAATTTCGCAGTATGTGGGCGTGTCGTTCTGGCAGCTTGTGCCGTTCTTGTTGATGATCGTGATTCTGTTGTTCCGCCCGAGTGGCCTGTTTGGCACGAAAGAAGTGCGGCGAGTCTGATGAAACTTCCTATTGCAACGCTGGTGGTGTTGGCTCTTTCAGTCGTTGGACTCGCCGTTTGGGCCCTTCGAGATAGGGCAGCTGCACCGGTTTCGGGTTATGCCGAAGAGCATCGACGTTTCAAAACGGTTGGTTCGAAGATTGGACTCTTCGCGGGGGTGTTGCTCTTCATCAGCGCCCCCGTCGGCTTTTCTTGGATTGGAATCGGAAAGGTACACCTACCCAACCAACTCATTCCTGGCCTTCCCATGTCGGACAGCTGGCTGACCGTTGGCGTATTCGCAGCTATCTATGCCATTGGGGCGATCGGGCTCAACTTGCTGATTGGCAACACCGGACAAATCTCGCTCGGTCATTCTGGTTTCATTTGCCTCGGTGCGTATTCGACCGGTTACTTCGGCCAGGATCTTACGATTGGCGGCAAACATATTCCCGGTTTGCTTTGGATTTTGATCGCCGGAATTCTTGGCGCATTGCTGAGTGCCGCGATTGGGCCGTTTGCGCTACGCCTCAGAGGTAACTATTTGGCGATGGTTTCGCTGTTGTTGGTGTTTCTGGCTCAACATATTGCCCTCAACTGGGTGAGCTTTACCGGAGGCGACGTAGAACCACGAACCGACCTTCCGGGTGTAACCCTCACGTTGTGGCCGGGCAAACCAATTCAGTTCCGAGATGCGGGAGACGCGATTTTTTTCAACGACTACTTTCTGAAACCGGTTCAAGGATACTTCTGGCTTTGCTGGGGCATAGTTGCCGTGGCGGCGATTGTTGGTCGCAACCTCCTTCGAAGCCGTCAAGGTCGAGCCATGATGGCGGTACGCGACAGAGACCTGTCGGCTGAAGTAATAGGTGTACGTCAGATGTATACGAAGACGTCGGCCTTCGCGATTTCCGGTGCGTTTGCAGGCATCGCGGGCGCACTGTACGCCAGTTATCTTGGCACCGTTCAGCCTGCGAGCTTTGCGCTCGACTTCTCCATCTTGTTTGTCGCAATGATTGTTATTGGTGGGGTAGGAAGCATCCAGGGTTCAATACTCGGCGCGATTGCTATCGCGGCGCTACTCGACGTCATCAAACTGACCGAGCCAATCTTGTCGAAGATTCCCGGGTACCAGGCCGATCCGGCCAAGCCCGGCTTGACCTTTAGTGTGCTGAACCAGCTGTTGTATGGCGTATTACTTATTCTGTTTTTGATGTTCTTTCCCAGAGGATTCGCCGGGTTGTGGCAACGCTTGCGCAGAGCACTCGCTGGTTGGCCGTTCGCCGGATAGTCATTGGGCCCCAGTAAAACTGCACGAATAACGAGGGTCACCTGAATTAATTGGTGCGCTGTGCAAGTATGAAGGGTGACACCAGTCACTCATTTGGTTGACTGCGTTGCAATCCACCACCCAATCAGGAGTATAAATGAAGAGAATTGTGCCCATCAGCCTGGCGCTCGGCACCGCAGTAACCTTGCTGGTGACCTCGGTTCCCGCAGCAAACGCCCAAAAAGCTGGCGCGACCTGTCGCAAGGTTGGCGAAGTAAAGAACGGCCTCAAGTGCGTGCAGGTCGGTAAAAAGCGGGTCTACCAAAAGGCCGTTGCTGTCACCACCCTCGCAGCTAAGCCCGGCGATACCGTTGCTCCATCGACCGGTCTTTCTACCGGCCCAGGTTTCGACGGTACAACTATCACTGTTGGCTATCTCGGTAACGTTTCGGTCAACGAGCAGTTCCCAGCAAGTCGAAGCTTTGCTGATGGTGGCAAGGCCCTCACAGCAGCGTTTAATGCGTACATTTCGCGGGTCAACGCAGCGGGTGGCGTAGCCGGAAAGTACAAAATCAAGATCGACTTCAAAGAGACGTATTACACCCCTTCCGAGGCAGTGAAGGCGTACGCCGAAATCAAGAACCGTGTTGCTGTTATCGGTCAAATTTATGGCACGCCACTTACGCAGGCCCTTGAAAAGTCACTGGCCGAAGACGGTCTTATCGGGTCACCAATCTCGCTCGATGCTGCTTGGGTCAAGAGCCCGTTTCTGCTTCCGGTCGGGGCTACCTACCAGGCTCAAGCGATCAACCTCGTTGACTATTACATCAAGGAAGCTGGCGGCGCAGGCAAGAAGATTTGTTCACTTGCACTTGCTAACAATGCTTACGGTAACGCTGGCGAAGAAGGTTTCTTGTTCGCAGCCAAGGAACTGAAAATCAATGCCGGCCCCGCATTCAAGACGGCTACTTCGGCAGCTAACGCCCAGCAACTCAAAGATGCTGGCTGTGAAGCAGTCGTCGTCACCATCTCGGGTGAAGCGCAAATGCCGCCATTGTTGTCAGAAACTGCGAAGCTCAACTACTTCCCAATCTTCTTGGGGCTGTCACCGTCGTTTGCTTCACGTACCGTTGTGCCTTCAAACTCGGCAGCCTTCGGAAAGCAAATGATTGTTGCTGCTGACGGCGCACCTTGGTACGACACCAAGGTTGCTGGCATCAAGCAAATGCAAGACGACCTTAAGAAGTATGCTCCTGAACAGCTTGGTAGCCCGAACCCAGCCAACGTCTGGGGTTACTCGCAGGCCCGAACCGTAGTTGCGCTACTCGAAAAGGCCGTTGCTAACGGCGACCTTTCACGAGCAGGCTTGAAGAAGGCACTCGATACCCTCGGCCCCGTCAAGCTCGACGGCATGAACCCAGAGTGGAACTACACCACCCCAGCCAACCGGGTTGCCCCGGCCACATCGAACATGTACAAGGTTGACATCTCGCAGCCTGGTGGTCTCGACTTCATCAAGGTCTTCACCTCGCCGGCCGCAACTGCCTTTAAGTAATCGCTTTTCCGGTAAACACCGAGTCGGTTCGCTGACTCAATTTGTACGACGACCCGCCTAACCGGCGGGTCGTTTCGCATCTTCACTCAGACTTTTTCTGCGTGGTACCCGAATGAAATAGACCGTACAGTCAAGCGTCGCCTAAGGTTCACGACCGTGATCGATCAGCAACGCTTTGAAAGCCCCCAAGCCGTCCGTGAATTGCTTCGTGGTGTCAATTACCTGTCAGATGACGCCATTGCTGGCGTTGTGTTTCTTGCCGAACGCCTCGGTAAGCCCATTCTGGTAGAAGGGCCAGCCGGTACCGGGAAGACTGAGCTCGCGAAGTCGGTTGCCAAGATGACCGGTAGTCGCCTTATTCGCTTGCAGTGCTACGAGGGCCTAGACGAGTCGAAGGCACTGTACGAGTGGAACTACAAGAAGCAACTGCTTCGCATCCAATCGCAGCGAGTTGTTGAAGGCGAAGGCGGCAACTGGAAAGACATCGAAGAAGACATTTTCGGCGAAGAGTTTCTGCTGGAACGCCCCTTGCTAGAAGCTATTCGTGCAGAAGATCGCGTCGTGTTACTCATTGACGAAGTTGACCGGGTCGAGGTAGAAACCGAAGCGCTACTACTTGAAATCCTTTCCGACTACCAGGTATCGATTCCCGAGCTTGGCACCGTTGAAGCCAAACAGATTCCACTCGTGTTTCTTACCTCAAACAACACCCGTGAGTTGTCAGAGGCACTAAAGCGTCGATGCTTGTTCTTGCATATTGATTACCCGCAGATGGACCGCGAAAAAGAAATCGTGCTTACCCGTGTGCCTGACATTACCGACCATTTGGCCGATCAGGTAGTTCGCATTGTGCGTAGCATCCGCCAAATCGAACTCAAGAAAAGCCCGAGTGTGTCTGAAACGCTCGATTGGGCCCGAACCCTCGTGTTGCTTGGGGTTAAAGACATCGATGCTCAGCAGGCCAAGGAAACGCTGCATGTGTTGCTGAAGTACCAAACCGATATTGCTAAGGCAGCTAAAGAGCTGTCGAGCATTAAGTAAGCACACGCAGATGCTTGACGTTCTCAATGGGTTTGTTGTCGAGCTTCGAGCCGCAGGCATACCGGTAAGCCTGACCGAAAGTATCGACGCGATGGCTGCGGTCAAAGAGATACCTCTCGAAGACCGGCAGGCTTTCAAGGCAGCACTCGGGTGCACGATGGTTAAAAACCAGGCTCACTACCGGGCGTTCGAAACGGTATTTGAGGTGTACTTCAGCCTTCGCGGCATGTCACAAAAAGACTTGACAGCGTTCGACGAAGCGGCCGGGGGCGACCAGCAAGAAGCCTTGCAACAAATGATGCAGGCTGACGCCCAGGGTGGTTTAGAGGGCTTAACCCCCGAAGAACTCGCCCAAATGTTGTACAACGCGTTGCTTAACGCCGACCAAATGATGATGCGAGCCTTGGCAAAAGCTGCCGTCACTCGGTTCTCGGGGATGGAGCCTGGCCGCCCGGTTGGCGGCACCTATTACTTGTACCGCACCCTACGAAACCTTGACCTTGATTCAATGCTTGAGAAGTTGATGGAAGCCTCGCGTCAAGAAGCAGGTGAACTTACTGAGCTCGAAGAACGCCTCGAAAAGGATGAGTTCGAAGATCGCATTACTAAAATGCGCCAAGAGGTTGAGGCCGAAATTCGCCGTCGTTTGGTGGCCGATCGTGGGGCCGAAGCCATGGCTAAGACATTGCGTAAGCCGTTGCCCGAAGATGTCGATTTCATGCACGCCACCCGAGACGAAATGATGTCGCTTCGAAAGGCGATTTATCCGCTAACTCGTAAGTTGGCGGTGCGTCTCGCTCGTAAACGCCGCCATGGTCGTAAGGGGCCATTGGATTTTCGGCGCACGGTTCGAACCAGCCTGAGTTACGGCGGCGTGCCAGCCGAGCCGAAATTCAAGTACCCAAAACCCAACAAACCCGAAATCATCGTTATCGCCGACATTTCGGGTTCTGTTGCTGCGTTTGCACGGTTCACGCTGCAGCTGGTGTACGCCATTCAAGGTCAGTTTTCGAAGGTTCGCAGCTTTGTGTTCATCGACGGCCTCGACGAAGTCACACGCTTCTTCGAAGGTGTTGAAGACATCACCGAAGCTATTCACCGGGTCAATACCGAAGCCGACGTGATTTGGGTAGACGGACACTCTGACTATGGCCACGCATTTGAAGTGTTTTGGAATAAGTACGGAAAAGAAATCACCCCAAAATCAACTGTGCTGCTGTTAGGTGATGCTCGAAACAACTACCACGCTTCGCAAGCTTGGGTCGTCAAAGAACTCAGTAAAAAGGCTCGGCACGTCTATTGGCTCAACCCCGAGCCGCGAAGCTACTGGGACACTGGCGATTCGATTTTGAGCGAATACGCTGCTCACACAGACGGCGCGTTTGAGTGTCGAAATCTTCGCCAGCTCGAAAAGTTTGTTGAGCACCTCGCCTAGGGCATGAGCACCTCGTCTAAGCCGTAAGTAGGTTGCCTAGGTGACGAATTTCGGTTGCGGTCACTTCGACCACGTTGTCGAGATAGTCGCCCATCGTTGAGGGAATCCCGTCAATCAACACTTCCCGGTCGAGATCGTCGTTACGACGTGCTTCCACGGCAGCTGCTGCCGCCACGGCAGCTCGCTTGAGTTCTGACAGTAAAGCGTTGAACGTTTTGCTCGGTGATGGGCCAAGGTCGTCATATCGCTTCCATTCAAACGATGTGGTGCTTCGGGCGTTAAGTACACGGGGAAGTTTGTCTAGCGTCGTGGTGAAGGCGTCGAGGCGCATCGTTGCCTGCTGCAAGGTGTCAATGGCTGACAGGCCATCATCGAGACGAGCAACAAGACGTCGAACCCAGGCATCGTCGTCAATCGGACCGGCAAGTTCCTCTGAGAAGCGACGAGAAAAACTGCGAAGCGCAACGGCTGAATCACTCAAAGACAACTTGCTCATAGCCCACACTACGCCCAGACTGCCGGTCAGGGAACGGTCAGGGATCGTTCGTTCGGGCATCTGTAACCTTGCTAGCTAGATGCCTCGTGGAAGGCGAGCAGGGTCGAAACCGGTGAGCGCAACGGCCTGACTGAACGCATAACGATCGGTCATACCCCCAACGTAAGTTACCGCTGCGTGGATAGCCTCGGTTGAGTCGGCCACAAGCTGGGTCGCGTCGGCGAGGGAAATCCCCGGTGCAATTACCGGTGTTGGGATGCTGTGCGGGTTACCAATAAAATGGTCAGTAAGCGCACGTAGTACATCGATGACTGCAGCAGCTTGGGCCCTTGACTCGGGGCGAAGGTAGATGTGGTCGTAGTTACACTTTCTAAACGCTGCCAGCGCCTCGGCCATTGGTGCATCCATCCCTATCGACCCGGTTCGCGCACAACATGCGACAATCGCCCTTATGAATGCGTTGAGTTGTGAAGACCGTGTAGTGCCGCATTGCGCCGCAACAAGCGTCGGTAACGCTGACGGTTGCAAAATACCGGCCGAAACAGCATCTTCGAAGTCATGGCATACGTAGGCAATACGGTCAGCCCATGAAACGACTTCGCCTTCTGGCGTTGACGGAGCGGGCCTCGACCACGAATGGTTACGAATACCGTCAATTGTCTGCGTACAGAGGTTGAGTGGGGCCAGCACTACATCTGCACCCCAGACCGCATGATCGTAACCACCCGAAAGATACGGCGACAACGCATCTTCACTCGCATGCCCACCCGGCCCGTGTCCGCAATCATGCCCGAGCGCAATAGCTTCGGCCAACGCGACGTTTAGGCGTAGCGCTTGAGCGATCGAACGAGCAACCTGCGCAACCTCGATCGCGTGAGTCATCCGAGTTCGTTGGTGATCGGAAGGAAACACGAATACTTGTGTTTTTCCCGCAAGCCTTCGATAGGCGCTCGAGTGCAGGATTCGGTCGCGGTCTCGTTCAAAACAAGTTCGTACCGGGTCAGGCTCTTCCTCGATTCGTCGATCGCCGCCATCAGCGGCCCTGGTCGCCCCGCTCACAAGGTGTGAATCTTCGTTGGCTTCTCGTGCCGCGCGTAAATACGGTTGGGGTTGATCGACCGTCACGAACGTGTGCTGGTGAGCCAGTTTAATGGATTGGCCGGGTCGATCAGGGTCATCGTGACCCAACATTGTCTCGGCCCAAGCAAGGGCTCGCTGCGAAACTGTGGTTGGGTCAGTCCACGCCTGCTCGGAGAGTTGGTGGGGTGCGATTTGTTCGCTCATGGGTCAGAACGCTGTTCCGTTGCCTGATCGGAGGTCTGAGAGTCAGCCAGAAAGAGTGCTTTCGTTGCCGGGGTTGGAACCATACAGCTGTCTTTTTTCCCAAACCATCGGTAACGGTGAGCCGCCACAAAGCGATACGCAACATCGCGAGCGGGCCGGGGGACAAGTCGGGCGAGATAGGCCAAGGCGGCGTATCGACCACCGAGCAGTTCACCGAGTGCGAGTGCAGCGTTGCTGTAGGTGCGGGCATGACCATCTTGAATCACAACGATTGAGTCAACCGATTCTGGAATACCGTATGCACGCCGAAGATGTTGACCATGCTCGGATTGTAGAGACCCATACCTAAACGCCTGTGCGTGATCATGTCGAATGAGCCACTGAACACTTTGGTCGCAAAGATTACATAGCCCGTCAAACAACACGATCGCTTTGACATTTGGATTCGTATCACTCGCGTTCGTAACACTCGCGTTCGTAACACTTGCGTTTGAATCGCTCATAGTGACAACAACATCTTGATCGCCACAAAACTTCCCAAGCAAATGATCGCAACCCGCAATATGTGCGCAGGTATTCGTCGGCCAACCTTCGACCCGAGTTGGGCTCCGATGATTGATCCGACCGCGACCAATGCAGCCGCAGCCCAAGGAATGTTGCCTCGAATCACGAAGACCAAGGCCGCGACCCCATTAACCACTGTTGCAAGGGCATTCTTGAGGGCGTTGATTCGAACCAGTTCGTCGTCGAAACCGGTGCCGAGTAATCCGATCAAGATTACGCCCTGCGCCGCACCGAAGTAACCGCCATACACACCGGCGAGTGCAACCCCACACCACATCACCGGTGAAATCTTTTCCGCCGCGTCTGGCGCGCTCGGCTCGCTCGGCGCGTTCGGTGTGTGATTGGTGTCCAATGCACGACGAGCTTTTAGTCGGGCCTGCAACTTCGGCTGGAAGGCGACCAGAGCAACGCCGATAAGAATCAGGAACGGGACAACGGCTCGAAAGTACGACGAGGGCAACTTGAGTAGCAGCAGTGCCCCCGTGAGTGCCCCGATAGCTGACGCCGGAGCAAGCGCAAGTATTCGCTTGCGTTGTCCGGCGAGTTCGCGGCGGAACCCGTAACTCGCGCTCAGCGAGCCAGGAAACAACCCGATGTTGTTTGCCATATTGGCGCTCAAACGGTCGAAACCGACGCCGAGAAGTGTGGGGAACGACACCAACGTGCCAGACCCAACAATGGCATTTATGAACCCGGCTGCGGTTCCGGCCGCCAAAATGGCTCCGGCGGAAAGCAGGTTCAGATCGACAGTGTTAATCACCGATTAGATGCGTAAGAGTTCAGCGGCTCTGAACGCCAAGTCGATGCTTTGGCGCGCATTGAGGCGAGGGTCGCAGATGGTTTGGTAGTTATCGGCCAGTTGTCCAGATTCGACATTTTCTGAGCCACCCAAACACTCCGTGACATTGTCGCCGGTAAGTTCGAGGTGCAACCCACCGGGGTGAACACCCTCAGCCCGACATACGGCGAAGAAGCCCTGAACCTCGGCCAACACATCATCGAACTTACGTGTCTTGTGGCCCGATGGTGCGGTGAATGTGTTTCCGTGGCACGGGTCGCTGACCCACACAACTGGATGACCACTGTCACGAATCGGGGCGAGCAGCAACGGAAGGTTGGCTCGTATTTTGTCAGCACCCATACGAACAATGAACGTGAGGCGACCAGGAATTCGGTCGGGGTTGAGTGCCTCGCAGAGGGCAAGTGCTTCTGAGGCGGTAGCCGTCGGGCCGAGCTTGCAGCCAATTGGGTTCTTGACTCCCCGCAAAAACTCGACGTGAGCATGGTCGAGTTGTCGGGTTCGTTCCCCGATCCACAGCATGTGAGCCGAGCAGTCGTACCAGTCGCCAGTTGTTGTGTCGATACGGGTGAGGGCTTCTTCGTAGCCAAGGAGTAACGCTTCATGTGAAGTGTACAGATCAACCTGGTGAAGCTGAGCTGACGCAGTGAGATCAATTCCGCAGGCAGCCATGAATTGCAGAGCCTTGCCGATACCATCAGCAATTTGGGCGTAGTGACGCCCTTCAGGAGACTGCGCGACAAACTCTTGATTCCACGCCTGCACCCGTGAGATATCGGCAAAACCGCCCTTTGTGAAGGCTCGAAGCAGATTCAGTGTTTGGGCCGACTGATGGTAAGCGGCGATGAGTCGTTCGGGATCTGGTCGGCGAGCTTCTTCGTCAGGCCCATCGTCGTTCACAATGTGACCGCGGAACGATGGCAGCATCAAACCATCAACCAGTTCGGTATCTGCTGAGCGAGGCTTCGCGAATTGCCCGGCAATGCGGCCAACTTTGACCACCGGTAAACCACCTGAGTAGGTAAGAACGGCGGCCATTTGAAGAATGACTCGAAGCTTTTCTCGAATCGAACCGGCTGATTGGTCATGGAATGATTCGGCGCAGTCACCGGCCTGTAACAAGAACGCTTGACCGTTTGCAACCTGAGCAAGTGCTGTGGTCAGGGACCGAGCTTCACCAGCGAACACTAGGGGTGGAAGACCCGATAGGCGTTTAACGACAGCATCAAGGTGAGCGACGTCGGGCCACTGCGGTTGTTGCAACACGGTGCAGTCACGCCATGACGACGGTGACCAGGAACTTGTGGACATAGCTTCCAGGTTACTGACCAATGGTTCACACCGGTGAACGAGTTTCGGTAAAGATCGCCAGTCATGCAATTGTCAACCCGCCGAGTCGAACTCACGAAACGTTTTGCGCTGACGATAAGTCGAGGCACCATCACTGGCGCAACCAGTGTGATTGTGTCGATTGAGCATGACGGAATTGTCGGAATGGGCGAAATGGCCCCTTCAGACGTCACGGGTGATACCCCCGAGCTGTGTGAAGCGGCCATCGACTGCTTGCGGCCCCGGGTTACCCATGTTGAACCCCTTGCGCGCCACAGTGTTCTTGCATTGGCTGACGAAGTTGGCGTGCTGAGCGCAACTCGGTTTGCCATCGATCAGGCCCTCTACGACTGGTTGGGTAAGAGATGTGGCCTTGCGCTCTTTCGAATATGGGGCCTTGATCGGTCGATAATCCCAGCGACATCAGTCACGATCGGGATCAACCCGCCCGACGTGGTGCAGGAACGAACGTCGGAAGTACTGGTGCGAACTGGTGCGCGAATCTTGAAGGTCAAAATGGGATCCGTGAATGGGATTGACTATGATCGAGACATTCTGAACGCAGCTCAGCGCGGGGCAACAGATGTTGGCATATCGCCGCAATGGAGGGTCGACGCCAACGCAGGTTGGTCGTTTTCTGACGCGGTCACTATGGCCCGATGGCTTGCCGATCGAGGCGTCACGTATATCGAACAACCGCTTGCCGTTGACAACGACGCCGACCTCGGTGAGCTTTCGCAGCGAAGCCCACTTCCGATTTATGCAGATGAAAGCGTGCATACGAGTAACGATGTTGCACGTCTTGCGGGAAGTGTCGCCGGGGTGAACCTCAAATTGATGAAAGCCGGTGGAATCGACGAAGGTTTTCGACTCATACACACGGCGCGGGCTCATAGGCTGGCGGTCATGATTGGATGCATGGGCGAGTCATCGCTCTCGATCGCGGCAGGTGCGCACATGTCGGCGCTGGTTGATGAAGTCGATCTCGACTCACACCTGAATTTGGTCAACGATCCGTTCGTAGGGCTCAGCCTGAGTAACGGAATTGTTTATCCCGGCGATGGTGCTGGATTCGGAATCTCGTTTGCCGCCCCCACCGAAGCTGGTCTCTGATGATCCCCCCTAATGCGCGCTTAGCGTTTCTAATGAACGGATACCTCACGTCGAGGCACGGAAAGATGGGGGCCGGCATCCTTCGTTTTAGCGACTTCGCCGTTGTTGCGGTTATCGACGAGACGGTTGCGGGGTCGTCATTGGTCGAGCTGACGGGTATCGATAGAGACGTACCGGTTGTGAGCTCGGTAGCTGAAGCCCTTGGTCTCGGGGCCGACACCTTGGTGATTGCCGTGGCGACGAGCGGCGGAGTACTTCCGGCGGGGTATCGGGAAGAGATTGTCGTAGGTCTCGAAGCGGGAATGAACCTTGTGAATGGCCTACATGGTAAGTACGCAGAAGATATCGAATTTTCTGCCGCGAAACGTCCGCAAGCCATCATTTGGGACATTCGTCAAGAACCCACCGGTTTGGGCAGCGGAAAGGGCAGGGCGCAGTTGCTCAACTGTTGGAGAGTGCTGACGGTCGGAACAGACATGGCGATCGGGAAGATGACTGCCTCGTTAGAACTTCACCGCAGCGCACAACGCAGCGGTCTTCGTTCGGCCTTTCTCGCCACGGGCCAGATAGGCATCGTGATCTCGGGCGATGGGGTTCCCCTTGATGCGGTGCGGGTCGACTTTGCTACCGGTGCCATTGAGGCGCTGTGCGAACGTAACGCAGACGTTGATGTGCAATGGATCGAGGGGCAGGGGTCAATTCTGCATCCAGGCTCGACAGCGTGGCTTGCGCTTATGCGCGGTGGGCAACCGACCGATCTGGTTCTTGTTCACCGGGCCGGCCAAACCCACCTTGATCAACTGGACGGTTTTCTTATTCCGCCGATCAGTTCGGTGATTGCGGCCTACGAAGGTATCGCTGCGATTAACCCAGGCTTTACCAAGCCGAGGGTTCGAGCGATTGCCTTGAATTGCGCTCACCTGTCGAGCGATGGCGCCGCACGTGAAGCCTGTGAGCAACTTGAACTCGAAACGGGTTTGGTCGTCGACGACGTGGTGAGGTTCGGAGCCGACCGTTTACTGGGCTCGCTCGCCGTAGGTTGGTTGTGAGTATCGCCCAACTTGGCGATTCGCAGCCAATTTGGCGTCAAGGAGGTCGGCGACTACGTTCTCGTTGTGCATCCGTTTCGATTCGGTATTCAACTTTCTAACGCCCCAACGGGCGAAGCCTGGCGCGAGGCAGCCAGAAAGGCAGAGGGGCTTGGCTACTCGACCCTGTTTATGCCCGACCATTTCGGCGAAAGCTGGACCCCGACTGTTCCGTTGACGGTTGCAGCCGAGGTCACCACCACACTGAACGTTGGTGCGCTGGTGTACGACAACGACTACCGCCACCCGTTGGTGCTTGCCCGTGACGTCGCCGCGATGGACGTGATGTTTCCTGGACGAATCGAATTTGGCCTGGGCGCAGGCTGGATGACCACTGACTATGTCGAAAGCGGCATAACTCACGACTCGCCCAAGGTTCGGGTGGAACGAATGACTGAGGCCCTCGAAGTGATCCAGGCGCTGTGGAGCGAAGATTCCGTGACCTACAGCGGAACCCATTACCAACTCAATGGTGCGAAATGCTTTCCTCGGCCGGTAACTTCTGGTGGTCCACGAATGATTGTGGGCGGTGGTGGCCCGAAAGTATTGCGGGCGGCTGCGAGGTTTGCCTCGATTATTGGCGTTAACCCTGAACTGTCGAGCGGAACCGCCGGTGTTGAGGCAGCAAAAACTGCAATTGGTAGCCGCTACGACGAGCGAATTGGGTGGATCAAAGATGCTGCCGGCGACCGGTTCGATTCCATTGAACTTCAGGTGTTGTGCCAGGTTGAACAGGTAGTTGATACTCGAGATGAGGTGTACGCAGGTGTGGCACCAATGTTCGGAATCACCCCCGATGAGGCCAAACAGATGCCAATTGTTCTCGTTGGAACCGTTGACGAAATTTGCGCCGACCTCATCGAACGTCGTGAACGTTACGGGTTCAGCTACATCGTCGTTCACAACCTCGAGGCTTTTGCCCCCGTCGTGGCCCGGCTCGCTGGGTCGTGACGAACAAGCGAATTGGATTATTCGGCGGCACGTTTGATCCAATCCACCACGCCCATCTGGCCGTGGGAATGGCTGCTCAGCATCAATTGAAGCTCGACCGGGTGCTGTTTATGGTGGCGAACGTTCCGTGGCAAAAAGCCCAGTCACGACACATTTCAAGTGCTGCCGATCGACTGGCAATGACTGCGGCAGGAGTAGCCGGTAGAACTGGACTCGAAGCAAGCGATCTTGAAATCACCCGGGGCGGTGACTCGTACACCGCAGACACCGTCGAGCAGTTACATGTTTTGTACCCTAGGAGCAGCATTGTGCTGATCATTGGTTCTGACCTCGTTGACGACCTCAAAACATGGAAGCGGTGGCACGAACTACCCGGTCGATGTTCGCTCGCAATTGCGTACCGACCCGGTGAAGAAACGAGGGGCGAACTGGCCCCCGGCTGGCTGAGTGAAGAGATCAGGTTGCCTGCGTTGGAGCTGAGTAGTACCGAGCTGAGGGAAATGTCGGCGCAGGGTCGCCCCCTTGATTTCCTCGTTCCCGATGCAGTTATCGAATTGATCGTTGAGCGGGGGTTGTACCGTACAGGGTGACATGAGCACCAATACGTCTGAAATTCTTGGCTGGGCCCAAATCGCTGCGCAAGCAGCCGATGAGAAAAAGGGTACCGACCCCGTCATCCTCGACATGGGTGATCTGTTTGCCGTTACCGATGCCTTCGTCATCGTGAGCGCACCAAACAATCGCCTCGTGGTGTCGATTGCTGAAGAAATCGAATATCAGATCAAGTTGGCTGGCGGGCCAAAACCCCGCTCGATTGAAGGTCTCGCCGATGCGAGCTGGGTACTCATTGATTTCGGCGTTTTGGTCGTCCACGTATTTCAACAAGAAGTAAGAGAGTTTTACGACATCGAGCGGCTGTGGAAAGAAGCCCCGCGGGTGTCTTGGACCCCCAAAGTTGGCCCCGAGAAAAATATTGATTCACCAACAATGAATTAGCTGTCAAGTAGCGCGTAGTCCCTGCCGAAGATTCCTTCGATCCATAATCGCACTGATTGTGGTCGTTGACTTCCTCGCTTCAAGGGGCAAAACGTGCTCGGACGACTCAGTATTTCTCAAAAACTCGTGGCGGTAGTTGTTGCGCCTTTGTTGCTGCTTGCTGCACTCACGGGGTTCGGCTTCACCGTGTTTCAGAAGGTGAAGGTCAACGGACCCGAGTACGCAAAAATCATCGACACGAAAGACCTCGTGGCCGATATTTTGCCGCCGCCTTCGTATCTGGTGGAAACGCAGCTGATCGTCAGCCAAATGTTGCGAAGCGATTCGCCTCAGTTTGAAAAGTATGTCAGCGACGTCGCCAAACTTGAGGCTCAGTACAACGAGCGGTACAAGTTTTGGTCGGTGAACCTCAACGATTCACAAATTGACAAGCCCTTCCTGAAAGACTCGTACGCCGCAGCTCAGCAGTACTTCACGGTGTACAACACCAAGTTTGTGCCCCAGATGCGCGAAGCGTATAAGGCCGGATGGCAGCCAAAGGAAAATCGTGAAGACGTCTTTGTAGTTACGAACAATAAGGGCGAAGCAACCTTCGAAACCGAATTGAACGCACTCTATGATCAGCACCGTCTCGGTATCGATAAGACCGTTGAGCTGGCACTTGCCAAGCAGGTTCGACTCGAAAAAGACACTCGAAGCCAGGTGAGCGGAAGCCTCGGCCTCCTGGGTTTGCTCGCCCTTGCCGGGGCCGCCCTGTCTGGTTTGCTCGGTTTCTCGGTGGCTCGAGCGGTTCGTACGCCAATCGTTGCGCTTACCAAGGCGGCAAACAAGGCTTCGCTTGAGGACCTTCCTCGCCTGGTACAGCAGTCACAGACCGCCGATATTGATGCACCGCTTCCTTCGATTGAAGAGATCCAAATTGGCGGAAACGATGAGCTTGGCGAACTTGCTCGGGCGTTCAACTCAATGCAGGTCACCGCAGTTTCGTTGGCCTCCGAACAGGCCCGTGTTCGTCGTAACGTCTCAGAAAACCTTGTCAACCTGGCCCGTCGTAACCAGACACTGCTTGGTCGGTCGCTGTCTTTGTTGACTGACCTTGAACAAAACGAACGAGATCCAGACAAGCTGCACGAACTCTTCCGGGTTGACCATTTGACCACCCGTATGCGTCGAAATGCTGAATCGCTGTTGGTGCTTGCTGGTGCCGATCAAGCCAAAACCTGGTCAGAGCCGGTCGAAGTTGGCGACGTAGTTCGTGCCGCTGTGTCGGCGATTGAAGCATTCGACCGTGTCGACATTGTTGGTCTTGACTCGGGCAAGGTAAAGGGTGCAGCGGTAAGTGACGTGGCCCACCTTTTGGCCGAACTCATCGAAAACTCGACCGCTTTCTCTGCCCCTGATACCCGGGTGGCGGTTATTGGAAAGCAGCGCCCCGATGGCTACCTTTTGGTAGTTACCGACGACGGTATCGGAATGAACGCCATCGAACTCGACGTCTCAAACCGTCGTATCACCGAGTTCGCAGCGTTTGATGCCACCCCAACCAAGGTGCTGGGATTGAACGTAATCGGCCGTTTGGCTGCCCGTCACGGAATCGAAGTAACCCTGGCCGAAAGCGCAACAGCCGGTATTGCCGCTCGAATCGTGCTGCCAGCTTCGATGGTTGATGGCCTCATCCCAATGGATCCAACATTCGACCCAATGTCAGAATTCGACGCCCTGTCACCATCACCTTCGACAGTTCAGGCTTCTTGGTCTGCTGCGACTGTTGACACGGTCAACGATGTGTCAGTTGATGCGATTTCTCCGACTGTCACGCCTGAAGGCGGCGTCGGGGCAGTCTCCAACGACAATGTTCGTGAATTGCGTCCGGCTCCCGCTGGGCTCGTGAAGCGGATTCGTGGTGCCCAGTTGCCAGATACCGGACCTATCGCAGTTGCCGATGAGCCAATGAGCGAATCTCGTCCAGACGAAGTGAAGTCGTCGCTTTCGAACTTCCAAAGCGGTTTGCGTCGTGGTGAAGAAGCTGACCTTTCAACCTCCGACCACGCAATCGATGAACTGTCGACCGCTGGTTTGTGGGATGGCTCGTTGACCGATGAATCCTCCCTCCAGTCTGCGGGTGTGACCGATTTTTTGAGTGATCATGGATCGGTCGCTACCTTGGCCGAACCTGTGGTCGACACGGAACTGGAAGCAATTGCCGAACCTCTGGTTGCCGAAAAGACTGTGGTTGCCGAAAAAACTAAAGGCGGATTGACTCGTCGGGTTCGAGGTGCGCAGATGCCAGATACCGGGCCAGAGGCTGACCGCACCCTTGGTGTCGATAACGACCCCGAACACGTTCGTTCAACGCTCGGCAGCCTGCAACGCGGTATGGCTTCGGCTGCAGCAGCGACTGAAACCGGCGACCTCGCCGACATGGAAGTTCCCAATGAATAATTCTTCACCCCTGACCACTCTCTCTCCCACTTCACTCAACTCAAGGATCTCGAAATGACCGCAACAACTATCTCGAGCCAGGTTCGCAATGTGAACTGGCTGATGACCCGCTTTGTTAGTGACACCGTCGGTGTCGAACAATCAATCGCTGTCTCGTCAGATGGATTGCTTATGGCGATCTCTTCGAACCTTGACCGAGCGTCGGCCGACAAGATGGCGGCAATCGTCACCGGAATGCGATCACTCTCAGACGGTGCTGCTCGTGTGCTCGGTAAGGGTGGGGTCAACCAGGTGTTGATCGAAATGCGCCAGGCCTACCTGTTCGTTGCGACCATTTCCGGCGGCTCTGCCCTTGGTGTCGTTGCGGCAAAGAACGCCGATCTGGGCCTTGTTGGGTATGAAATCACCCTTCTTGTGCAGCGGGTTGGTAGCCAGCTGACTCCTGAGCTCATCACTGAGCTCAAGAACAACCTCACGATCTAAGGTCGCTGTGAGTCCCGGAAACGACGGCCTGATTAGGTCGTTCATCAATACCCCGGGTCTGAGTCGCGGACCTGAACCCAAGGTTGAACCCGCTGACACCGGCGTGAGGGCGTACATGATGACGGGTGGGCGAACGATTTCAGACGGTGAACGTTTGGAGTTCGAGACCATGCTGAGTCTGTCGCCGATAGGCGAACGACGTCAACCCCAACTACTTTTTGAGCAAGCAAAGATTGCTTTGTTGACCGCTCATGAATCCATTTCCATCGCCGAAATTTCGGCCAAACTACACGTACCCGTTGGCGTAGCGCAGGTTCTCTGTGTCGACATGGTGAGTGAAGGACTTCTCGAAGTCCACGCGGCCTCAACAACCGCTTCAAGTGACGTATCCCTCCTCACAAGGTTGATCAACGGTGTCAGAGCCCTCTAACAAACCCATTCCCGTAAAAATTGTTGTCGCCGGAGGATTCGGCGTTGGAAAGACCACCTTTGTCGGTGCAATTTCTGACATCCCACCGTTGACCACTGAAGCAGCGATGACGTCGCTGTCTCACGGTGTCGACGATCGCGGGGGAGTCTCAACCAAAACGACAACCACCGTGGCCATGGACTTCGGTCGAACTGCGATCGACAAGTCGCTCGTTATGTACTTGTTTGGTACGCCAGGTCAAGATCGTTTCGGGTTTATGTGGGACGACCTCATTGCGGGGGCACTCGGTTCCGTGATTCTGGTTGACTCACGTCGCCTCGAAGACTGTTTTCCGGCTCTTGACTATTTTGAGAACCGTGATGTGCCGTTTGTTGTTGCAGTGAACTGCTTTGACGGGTCGGTTTCTCATAACCTTGATGACGTTCGCTCAGCGTTGAATATTGACCCGTCAATTCCGGTAGTGACGACTGATGCGCGTAACCGCGACGAGGTCAAAAAGACTGTGCTGTCTTTGCTTGATGTGGTGCTTTCCCGGGCCATGTCGAAGGCGAAGGACGTTGTACGGGTGTAGCTAACCGACCGACCAAGGTCACGAATAGAAAATGCCCCGGTCGTTGAGACGGGGGCATTTCAAATTCTGGGTGGAGATTGGGGGATTCGAACCCCCGACCTCTTGCATGCCATGCAAGCGCTCTACCAACTGAGCTAAACCCCCTAAGCGACGATGAAACTTACCACGCAAGCATCAGGGCCTTGACAGAATCTCGATACCTGACTCGGTAACTAGCACCGTATGTTCGAATTGTGCGGTGAGGCCGTGATCGGCGGTTACAGCGGTCCATTCGTCGTCCCATACGTAGTATTCGTAGGTACCAACAGCAATCATTGGTTCAACGGTAAATGTCATTCCGGGCTGGATGGTGTCGCGCGCCGAACGGTCGAAGTAATGCAGAACCGACGGGGCCATATGGAAGTTTTCGCCAATTCCATGCCCCACAAACGCCCGAACCACGTTGTAGCCGTGTTTTTCTGCGTTATCTTGAATGGCCCGGCCAACCTCATTGAGCTTGCCGCCCGGTTTCGCTGCTTTGATGCCGAGGTACATACAATCTTCCGTCACAGCGACCAGCCGCCGGGCCGTTTCTGAGGGTTCACCGGCGAAGAAGGTGGCGCTGCAATCGCCGTGAACGCCTTCACGAAACATGCTCACATCGATGTTGACAATGTCACCTTCTTGGAGGGGTCGGTCGTCGGGGATGCCATGGCAGATCACTTCGTTGATAGAGGTACAGACCGACTTTTGGTACGAGCCGTAGCCAACGCAACTCGGGTAGCCGTCCCTCGCAATGTACGCATCGTGGGCGATGACGTCGAGTTCTTCGGTGGTGATCCCGACCGTCACGTGGCGGCCAACTTCTTGAAGAACCTGGGCGGTTGCTTGGTTAGTAGATCGCATCCGCGCAATGGTGCTGGCGTCTTTGATGAGTGGGTAGTTGTTCCGTTTGGGCCGACCTTTGTTTTCAACGTAGTCGGGGCGCACAATATTTGCCGGGACCGAACGCTGTGGGGTTACATTGCCTTTGCGGACCGTGGGATCCCAAATTCCGAGAGGTGCACTGTCTTTGTGGCAGCGCTTGAACTTCTTCCCGGAGCCACACCAACAGGGCTCGTTTGATTTCGGCATCGTCATGGTATTACCCAGTGTACCGGCCAGTGAGAACGTAGCCTCATTGCCGAAAGGCGGTCTGGAAGTACTTCCGTAGTTGGGAACAGGTAGATGCGATCCCAATACGGTACCAGTCTGGTACCCTCAAGAAATGAGTATTCAAATCGCAGTTCGTCTCACTGAAGACACCGTCGAATTCATCGACAGCATGGTGAAGAGCGGGCGGGCCTCGTCGCGCGCTGAAGTCGTGGTGCGCGCACTCGCTCGAGAACAACGACGAGAGCGATCGTTACAAGATCTTGAGCTCCTCACCAAAGATCGTGTGGACGAGTTTGCCTCTCTTCGAAACCACGTCCAGAATCACCGAGTGATCCCGGACTGATGCGACCGATTCATATCGCTCATCTCGACAAAGCGCGGCCAGTAGTTGTTCTGACACGCGACATCGTTCGGCCCATGCTTGCGTCGGTCACGATTGCTCCGATCACGTCTCGGGTACGTGGACTGAGTGTCGAGGTGCCCGTCGGGACGAGAAATGGTCTTGATCAAGACGGTGTCGTGAATTGCGACCACATCACGACGATCGATGCAGCGAACCTTGGTCGTGCGATAGGGGTGATGTTCCCTGATCAAGAGCTACTTCTCACCAACGCAATTCTGGCGGCCTTCGACTTGGAATAATGCAGAAGCGGCCTGCGGCCGGGGTTCTAGGCTCTCTGCCCATGTCACCCGTTGAAGCAACGTCCGAATCTGACACTCCTGGGTCCGACTCTGCCGGGTCCGACTTTTCTGGGCCCGACAAACCGGCGCACAGGTACGGTGTGGCGCTCGCTGGTGAAATTGAAGCGCGCTGGCAACAACGCTGGGAGACCGAAGGAACGTTTCACACCCCAAACCCCACCGGTTCCCTTTCCGGGGGTTTTGAACGATTTGAGGGCCGTCCAAAAGCCTTTGTCATGGACATGTTCCCGTACCCGTCGGGGGCTGGGCTGCACGTCGGCCATCCGCTCGGCTACATCGCAACCGACGTGTACGCCCGATTCAAACGTATGACGGGGTTCAACGTTCTTCACACTATGGGTTACGACGCATACGGTTTACCCGCCGAGCAGCATGCGGTAGCCACCGGTCAACACCCACGAATCAACACCGAGTCAAACGTTGCGACTATGCGCCGCCAACTTCGGCGGCTGGGGTTGGGCCATGATTCGCGGCGAAGTGTGTCGACGACCGACCGTGACTTCCTCGAATTTACCCAACGGGTATTCCTCAAGATTTTCAATGCCTGGTTCGATCCGCAAGCAACCAACCGCCTCGGTGGTTTGGGTGCGGCTCGCCACATCGATGAATTGCGGGCTCAGTTCATTGATCGGAGTCGACCGACGCCTGATGGACGAGCTTGGACCGAGTTGTCAGTCGCGGAACAACGCACACTTATTGATTCCTTTCGACTGGTGTATATCGATGACGTTGCCGTGAATTGGTGCCCGGGCCTCGGCACAATTGTGGCCAATGAGGAAGTGACCGCCGACGGACGAAGCGACCGGGGGAACTATCCGGTGTTCAAACGGTCGATGCGTCAATGGCTGATGCGAATTACGGCCTATTCAGACCGGTTGGTGAGTGACCTTGATCTGGTTGATTGGCCCGAACCAGTTCGCCTCATGCAACGCAACTGGATTGGTCAGTCGTACGGAGCCCGGGTTTCGTTTCAGGTTGCCGATAGCCCGGCCCGTCTGGAGGTTTTTACCACTCGTCCGGATACTCTTTTTGGTGCCACGTTTATGGTGTTGTCACCCGAACACGAAATGGTCAGTGCGCTGACTACATCTGACAAGCGCGCTGATGTATTGAGTTACCAAGCTGCTGCGGCAGGCCGAACAGCGATCGATCGCCAGTCAGAAACGAAGCAAAAGACTGGTGTGTTTACCGGCTCGTATGCCACTAATCCGGTCAACGGTCAGCAGATACCGGTATTCATTGCCGACTATGTACTGATGGGCTACGGAACCGGGGCCATTATGGCCGTACCGTCTGGCGACCAACGTGACTTCGAGTTTGCTCGGATGTACGATTTGCCCATTGTCGCAACTATCTTGCCTCCTGATGTCTGGTTCGGTGAGCAGGGAATTGAATCAACCCTCGACTGTTCAAAATGGAAGCGCGCATACAGCGGCGATGGCGTCGCTGTACAAAGCGAAAATGAGTCCCTGTCTCTGAACGGCCTCGACAAAGCTGCTGCTGTTTCGGCAATGACACGCTGGCTCGAAGCCAACGATTGTGGCAGGGGAACCGTTCAAACGAAGTTGCGCGATTGGTTGTTCTCTCGTCAACGCTACTGGGGTGAACCGTTTCCGATCGTCTACGACGAGCATGGCCCCATTGCGCTGCCCGACGCGATGCTTCCGGTAGACCTGCCCGAAACCGACCAATTCACACCGCATACCTTCGACGCTGAAGATGCATCTTCTGAACCTCAGCGACCGCTCGACCGGCTGACCGAGTGGAAAAACCCGACCATTGATCTAGGGAATGGTCCGCGTGCCTACATTCGCGAAACCAACGTTATGCCGCAATGGGCTGGCTCGTGTTCGTATTACCTTCGCTACATCGACCCAACCCATGTCGAAGGGCTGACGATTTCGGAAAACTCTGATTACTGGATGGGTTCGACGGGTGTCGACCTGTACGTTGGCGGGGTAGAACACGCTGTACTGCACCTGCTGTACAGCCGCTTTTGGCACAAGGTTCTGTTCGACCTCGGCGAGGTCAATACCCCCGAGCCGTTCGGAAAGTTACTGAATCAAGGTTACATCCAGGCGTATGCGTTTACCGATGGCCGAGGCATGTACGTGGAGGCCACCGAAGTAATTGAACGTAACGGCGCGTTTTTCCATGCTGACGAACCGGTTCACCGTGAATTCGGCAAAATCGGTAAGGGCCTCAAAAATATGGTCTCACCCGACGATATGTACGACGCATACGGTGCCGATACCCTGCGCGTTTACGAAATGTCGATGGGCCCGCTTGAGCAGTCAAAGCCGTGGGACACCCGAGCGGTTTCTGGTTCGATGCGCCTATTGCAACGCATCTGGCGCGTGGTGATTGATGAACTCACCGGTGAAGTGCGAGTTACTTCAGATACCCCGTCTGCTGATGATCAGCGTACGTTGCATCGCACGATCGCGGCGGTTCGGGAAGCCCTGCAAGATTTGCGGGTAAATACCCCGATTGCCCGGATCACCGAGTTAACGAACCACCTCACATCAACGTATCCCGGTGGTGCCCCACGAGAAATCGCCGAGCCGTTGGTGCTCATGGTTGCACCATTCGCCCCCCACCTGGCTGAGGAATTGTGGTCGCGACTTGGCCACGCTGAATCGCTCACGTACGAACCATTTCCAAATGTCAACAGCGCATATTTGGTGGTCGACACCATTGATGTACCGGTTCAAGTGGCTGGCAAAGTGCGTGCGGTACTAAGCGTACCCGTGGGTTGTGACGCGGCGACTCTCGAAGCGCTGGCCTTGGCCGACGAAAAGGTGAAGCCGTTTCTGGAAGGGAAGCAGGTCAAAAAAGTGATCGTTATCCCCGGGAAAATGGTCAACATCGTCGTGTGACGCAGCGACTAAGGCCCACTAATTGGAGCTACGACGGCCTATTAAGCCATAATTCCTCCAATTAGTGCGGTGGCGGGGCTACCGTTTAAGGGTGATTTTACGAAGCCATCGACTATCCCAACGAGCTCATTCCGCCTTGCGCGCCGGAGGTGTTGCTGTGCTGCTCGCGGTGTTGGCAGGTTGCGGGGGCTCGTCGTCGGCCCCGACGGAGTCGGCTGCGGCTGATTCCGTAGCGACGGAGTCAACGGTTGAAGCATCGAGCACCCCAGGCGCTCTAGGGGCTACTCCGGTTGCCCCGGTGGCCGGAGCTTTCGGAAGCACACCCTGCGCACCAGTCGGTGGAGCAGCGTCACCGGTTCGCGAGTTCACCTCGCCGTTTAAAGATTGTCTCGACCGAGCTCAGACGTATACCGCAACGATGGTCACTACTGAAGGGACCATGATTTTTACGCTGCTCGACGAAAAGGCCCCTGGCACGGTAAACAACTTCGTAAACCTGGCACGATCGAAGTACTACGACGGCATTTACTTTCACCGGGTGGTTCCCGAATTTGTGTTGCAAGCCGGAGACCCAACGGTCATCACCGAGGCAGCAGTAACTTCTGGAAGCGCCGGAATTGGTGGGCCGGGTTATACGTTCGCAGATGAACTTCCGCAAGCCGGTGAATACAAGTTGGGTGACCTGGCCATGGCCAACGCTGGCCCAAACACCAATGGAAGCCAGTTCTTTGTCATTTCTGGTCCGAATGGGTCGAGGCTGCCCCCGAACTACGCCCTGTTTGGCTCACTTGCAGGCGACCCAGCCGGGCAGGTCACATTGAAAGCTATTGCTGCGCTTTCGGTAACCGACGGGCCGCCATCGAAACCCGTGATCATAACCTCGCTTACAATTACCGAAGGTTGATCACGGCGTAGACCCTTGTTTGGAATTGCTCGCGTGTTGGTGCACGTGGGCGCGTTGGCCATCACGGTCGAAAATCATTATGACCTCGGCGGGCGAATCGATGGCAGCAAAGGCGTGGGGTGTCATTGTTGCGAATTCTGCGGCCTCGCCAGTTTCAACGATCATCTCCCGGTCACCAAGAAACAGCCGGACTCGGCCCATCGTGACAAACATCCAATCGTGGCCGGGATGTACCCGTTGTTCGGGTGGGCGCTTCGTCGGTTCGACTCGCATTTTGACGGCGATCGTTTTGCCCGTGGGTCGGCTCAGCATCCACGTTGTGATGCCATCAACGCTGGTTGGTGTCGGACGAATCACGACGTCTTCATCGCTGTGAACGTTAAGCAGGGCATCAAGGTCAACGTGAAGTGCGCGCGCAAGTGGTACGAGCACGTCGAGGCTGATGGCGCGATGCCCAGTCTCGATCCGGCTGATGGTGGATGGGCTCAGATTTGTTTGGGCGCCAAGTTCATCGAGTGACAGGCCGAGTGTCTTTCGCAGACTTCGCAATCGCGCTCGCACGGTCGATTCGACGGTTCCCATTTCTTGCATCCCGACACCGTTTCCATTACTGCTCTTGCAAATACCGCAAGACTGATTGCTTATATGTCAAAGATACCTTTTCGTCGCTGCCCATGAACTTGCACGAACATAACCATCAGGCTTCAGTAATCAAGCGTCATTGCGACGTGGCGATCATTGGTGCATCGGCCGCCGGCCTTGCGGCGGGGTTACAACTTGGCCGTCAACGCCGATCGGTCATCGTTATCGACTCGGATGAACCTCGAAACGCACCAGCTGCCCACATGCATAGCTACCTCGGCCATGAGGGTGTTTCCCCGGCACAGTTGGCTGCACTTGGCCGTGAAGAGGTTCGAAGTTATGGCGGCGAGGTGATCATGGGTCGCGCCGTTGACGTGACTCGAACTGAATCTGGATTCTGTGTTGAGTTGACTGGTGGTCATCTCGTGACCGCCCGCCGTGTGCTCGCAGCGACCGGCCTCGTCGACGAACTTCCTGACATTGACGGGCTTGCCCAACATTGGGGTCGCGACGTCATCCACTGTCCGTTTTGCCACGGCTATGAAGTCCGCGATCAACGGGTCGTTCAAATCATTACGCACCCAATGGGCCTTCACCCGGCGGCGCTATTCCGTCAACTCACGGCACAATTCACAGTGGTACTTCATGAAGGGGTCAGCGCTAACCATCTGCAACTCGAAGTGCTTCGAGCATCGGGCGTGACGGTCGTAGCCCAACAAGTGCGCCGTATTGTCGCTGATAACAGCGGACGCATCAAAGCGGTCGAACTCGCTGGCGGTGACCAAATCGCTGCCGATGCGGTGGTAGTCGGAACCCGTTTTTTAGTGCGGGCTCAGATGCTTGCGTCGCTTGGTGTGACACCGGCTGTGCATCCAACCGGTCTTGGTGACTTCATCGAAATCAATCAGGCTGGCGAAACATTGGTGTCGGGCCTCTATGCGGCGGGCAACGTCACTGACCCCAGTCAGCAGGTGTTGCAAGCCGCAGCACAAGGAAGTTGGGTTGGTGGAATGATCGCTTTTAGCCTCGCTGCTGAAGACCTGGAACAGCATGCTCGACCATCGGGTAACCAAGCAGATTGGGAGCATCGTTACAGCGGGCTGCAAATCTGGTCGGGAAACCCGAACGGTGCTCTCGTACACGAAGTGAGTGCCATGACACCGGGTCGAGCGCTCGACGTCGGGGTCGGTGAGGGTGGCGATGCGGTGTGGCTGGCTGAACAGGGTTGGCTCGTCACGGCCTCCGACATCTCACCACTCGGACTGAACCGAATAGCGGGAGTCGCCAACGAACGAGACCTGGCTATTGCATGTCACCAAGCGGATGCAAACGCTATAGGTGCATACGGAACCGAGAAGTTTGATCTGGTGTCGGCTCACTACGCATCAATTCCGCGGACGCCCGATCAACGGGGCGTGAACAATGTGGTTCGTGCAGTCGCATTAGGTGGCACGCTTCTTGTCGTCTCGCATGACATAGAAGCAATGCGCAAACCGCCATTGTCAGAGACGACGTCTGGGAGTCTGAACGAAGTTCCGTTGCCCGACAGGCAGTCTGAGAGTCGCCCTTTTGATCCTGACGCTTACGTCCGTGTCGAAGACTTTGCCACCGTGATTACTAACGATTCGAACTGGACGATAGAAACCTACGAGACCCGAGCCCGCCCTCCCGGAGCCTCAACTCATCATGTGAACGACATCGTGCTGCGCGCCAAACGTCGCTCCGAATGAAATTGCCCTCACGGAATCCGCGGAAAGTTCCGACGGCAGTCGCGGTCGCTGACTCGATACCCGTCGTATCAATTGGTAACTATTGCTTCGTGTGACGGTCGAATAATTATGGCTGCCTTAACTGCACCCCTCCACGGGCCACTTTCGCTCATTGAACGCCTCGAAATAGCGGCGTTGCGCAATGCCTCGGTGACCTTCGTGATGGCACCGGGTGGCCCGCAACAGGTGTCGTATGCCGAACTTCATAACGACGCCAAAGCTATGGCCGCGTCGTTTTTTGCTCGAGGGGTACGACCTGGCCAGCACATCGCGATTCTTGGCCCGACGACGCGCCAACTTGTCACAGCCATTCAAGCGACCTGGTTAACCGGCGCGTGCGCGGTTGTGCTTCCTCTGCCTATGCGCCTTGGCAGCATCGAAGAATTTGTCGAAGCGACACGGGTCCGGATCGCACATTCCGAATCGGTGTTAGTGGTCGTCGATGCCGACCTTGCGGCATTTGTTGATGTGCAACCGGGTGATCCGCCGCTGCTTTCCTTTGCAGACATGGTGCCGGGCAAGCCCTGGTTTGCTGACGCCTCATCTTGGGTAAAACCGGTCATTGACTCGAGCAGCCTCGCGATTCTTCAATTCACCAGTGGCTCGACGGCTGACCCGAAAGGTGTCATGCTGCCCCACGCGCAGGTGTGTCATAACGTCGACGCAATTGCCGCCGGGGCTCACCTCGACCCCGATGTTGACGTGCTGGTGAGTTGGCTTCCGCTGTATCACGACATGGGTTTGATTGGGCTGCTGACCCTTCCGATGACAACCGGAACAAACCTGGTTCTCGGTGCCCCGCAAGACTTCATAGCGGCTCCGGCCCGATGGATGCAGTGGATCAGCGACTACAGAGGCACCGCAACCGCCGGACCAAACTTTGCGTACGCGCTTGCCGCTAGGGCAATGGGCCGAATGGAAGGAATCGACCTGTCATCATGGCGTCTTGGCCTGAACGGCGCGGAACCCGTCGACCCGTCAGCTGTCGAAGCGTTCATAGCTGCCGGTGCCCGACATGGTCTGCGCGCAGACAGTGTGTTCCCGGCGTTCGGAATGGCTGAAACGTGCGTCGCCGTTGCGTTCCCCGAACCGGGTAGTGGTCTGCAATTTGATGTGATCGACAAGCAGGTGCTGGAAACCAATTCGTATGCGGCGCCCGTTGATGTCGATGCCCCTCATGCGAGGCGGTTGGCTAAGTTGGGTCGGGCCGTACAGGGGCTTGAGCTTCGCATCGTTGACCCTTCGAATGGTGTGGTTATGGCTGAACGTGAAGTAGGTGAACTTCAGGTTCGCGGAACTTCGGTCACATCGGGCTACTTTCGGCGCCCCGACGCGACGGCCCATACGTTCGACGGTGACTGGCTAAAGACCGGTGACCTGGCTTACTTAGTTGATGAACAGCTGGTTGTATGCGGGCGTATTAAAGACATAATCATCGTTGGCGGCCGAAACGTGTTTCCTGAAGATGTGGAACGAGTTGTTGCACGTATCGATGGAATCCGCGCTGGCAACGTTATTGCATTCGGTACAGAAAATGCGAAGGGCCGAGAATCGATCGTGGTCGTTGCTGAGACCCGTGTCGATGCTGATTTACTGATGGTTCGGGGCGAGGTGACACGTAGGGTGCGTGAGTCAATTGGGTTTGCCCCTGACGAAGTGATCTTGGTGTTGGCGGGTACGCTGCCAAAAACGTCGAGCGGCAAATTACAGCGATCGCAGTGCCGAACCCAGTTTCTGGGTGAAGCACTCTCACTTGTTGGAAAAAACTAAGTACGCGTTGGTTCAACGGTTGCTAATCGGAAGCCGACGGCTTCGGAGGTGCTCGCAAGCGTAATAACGACTGCGCCAATTCAGGCTGGCCGAGTTCGACAAGTGAGGCATCATCGATTGACCGCAACAGGATACGGAAAGCCACCCGCATACTCCAGGGGTGGATTTGGGTGACCTAAACGAAGCTGGCCACACCAGGTTGTAGCTGCCGATGTTTATTGCTAGCTGTGTTTGATTTTTCGTCAACCTGGGTAAGTACACTCTGCGATCTCGTTCGGGTTCGCAGGTGCGGGGGTGTCTATGGCAATTCTACCGAGAGGCTCTCGTTCGGGGGTCGGCGTCGATTCGTTTAAAGATATAGATAGCGCCGCAAGTCAAAGCTTTGCAAGCCACTGGCTCGGATGCTGCCAACCCACTTCGGGTGCACCCTGCCACGAGCACCGAAACCATACTTCTCGGAGCTTCAGTCTGCCTTCGTGCTCGGAGGGTTCCCACGACGATGCGGGCGAACAGTCAGGCTCCAGTCCCTGTGCCTGACTCAATTTTCGGGCACCACCGTCCTGACGACCTCGTGGTGACGGCCGGATTCGTAATTGCGGATGTTGACACTTCCGATGCTGCTCGAAAATTATTGGTGACCAGACTTCATGCACGGATGGCTGCTGTAGATGGGTGGAGGAATTCCGGGGAGAGACTGACGCACAGAGTCTTAGCGGAACGAATTGGCATGTCAGAGCGATGGCTGTCCTACCAGTTTCCAATTCAAAGTGAGTTGTACGCATTTCCCCCACCGGAACTGGCGCTCAGCTTGAGCGGCGCCGCAAAAAATGTGACCGGCTGGGAAGACGTCGCCAACATGGTCGGCCGGGTGTTTTCGGCGATGGAGTCGAACGCTCAGGGCCGAATGTTGATGGCTGGGTTAGTGCGCTTGCATCGAGCCCACCCAGCGCTGTGTGAGCATGACGGCCATTTCGCTCATTCGTTACGTGAGGCGATCCGGTCCAAACGCCCTCGTCCGACGCTTGCCATCGCTGGCCTGTTCACCGATGGGATCAGAACCGCATTCGAAGATTGGGTAGATGCAGGCGAACCGGACCTTGACTTCGTGGCTCTCCGTGTCGCAGAACTGCTGCTCGGACCCGTGCAGGCAGCGTTCATCGCACTCAGCGACAACCCAGGCTGACCTCTTGAAATTTGCAATAATTGCATTGTTTGACATTGGTGCAAAATTCCTACATGCTCAATCCAACTTCAATTATCAAGCTACCGAAACGATAAGAGGAGTAGGCAACCCTGCCTTTCGGACCTCAGGTCCGTTGACTCCAAAGGAGGATCCACGAAACGAAGACTCGGCATCGCGCTTGGCTTTGCGATAACTGTATTTGCAGTCGGAGCAGTACTAAACCCGCTTGCACCGGATACTAGCCAGACGTGAGGAAGACGATCTGCACGTGGCTCGCCTTCATGTTGGGCGCTTGCACAAGCGGCGAAGTTGATACAAGAAGAAGCGTCAAGGATGACCTTTCGCAGTTCACCTTTTTAATGCTGAAAGAGTCGCAAGACCTCCTATCCACCTGCATGCGTCGTGAAGGCCATATTTATACTGCGGTAGAGCCACCCAAGGTAAGCCCGACCTTTGTGGAGCCAGTCGCTTCACTCCTGAATCTCGACGACTTAAGAAATTTCGGTTACGGAGCAACTTCAAGTATAGAATTCGCCCTTTACAATGATCAACACAATACGAATCAGCAAGGATTCGTAAATCTTTCGACGGCCGAGCGATCGGCCTATGCAAAAAGCCAGCGTAGGTGCATCGCTACGCTCCCACGGAACGCTGGTGCGTCAAAAGACGCCAACCAATACCGCACTGACCTTGAGAAGCTTCGAAACCGTTGGTTAAACGACCCATCACTCAGACAATCTTGGAAGAGCTGGTCCGATTGCATGATTATTCACTCTGTTCCATCAAAACGCAGGGATGACTCGCTGGTGCAGATCGTTGTTGAACAGGCGAAGGTAGATCTTCAAAACGCGGGGCTGAGTGATGAGTCCGTCACTCAACAGCACTTATTGATCACCCGTCAAACCGAACTACGGATCGCCAAAGTTGACTCAGACTGCCTACAGCCCATCGTGGCGACTATCGGCCCCCACTGGGCCAAGTTATCAAAGTCCTTGCGACGACCGAGTTGAGGGAACATTGAAATGATCCATCGGCTGTCGAGATATGGGCCTGAGTTTCAGTGTGATGCTTTCGCGATGGTTCCTGGTGAGGGATGGTCGGGCGCTGATGTTTCCCGGTTAGGCGGCCCGAAGGTCGCTAACGATTGAGTCGAGTGCATCGGGCGCTAAGCGGTACGGGGTGTAAATGCTGAGGCGGTCGGCTGCCCCCGCAAAGCGGTTTTTTAGGGTTGAAGCGACATCTTCGACCGGGGCAACCACGGCGAATGCCGCAAGAACGTCATCGGAAATGAGTTCGCCCATTGCCTTCCATTCACCACGTTTCGATAGCCCGTTAAGATCAGTTTGAAGGTCGCCCCACCCGTGAAGTTCGAGTACCCCTCGATAGGCCGGGGTTGAGCCATAAAAGGCGATCTGTCCCTTAGTTCCAGCGATGGCTTGCTCCCATGTTTCATCGTTTGTACCGGTGACCACGAAACCGGGGAGGCTGATCTGAAAGTCTTCGCGCTTACGATTTGACTTGGCCATGCCTCGTTCTAGTGCACCCATCGAAACCTCACGAAGATATCGTTCGGTGGTGAAGCCGTGGGCAATAAACCCGTCACACACTTCGCCAGCAACTTCAGTCATCAGTTCACCAACACCAGCCAGCATGATTTTCGGAACCCCGAACGGGTTAGGTCCCGGGTTAAAAAACTCGGTCATGAGGGTGTGGGTATAAAACTCGCCTCGAAATTTGAGCGGCTCGCCTTCATTCCAGCAGGCCCAAATGGCTCGCATCGCCAGGACAAACTCGCGCATACGTGCTGCAGGATGACTCCAGGGCATTGAGAATCGCTTTTCAATATGCGGCTTAATTTGGCTTCCTAAACCCAAGATGAAACGCCCTTTTGAAAACCGTTGAAGATCGTTCGCTGTTGCGGCGAGGGTCATGGGGCTTCGGGCAAACGCCACGGCAATTGATGTTCCGAGCTCGATTCGCTCGGTGTGTTCGGCGGCAACGGCTAGCGGCAAGAACGGGTCGTGACTGGTTTCGGCTACCCAGACCCCGTCATACCCGGCGGCCTCCTGAGCCTTGGCTGAGCTGGCAATAAGTTCAAGTTCGGAAGGGACGGAGCCATCAATACGCATCCGAAGATCGTAACGCCCCTACACAAGAAAAACCCTGTCGAGCAACGGAACTCCGCGCTGGATCAGAGGTTTACATCAAGCACAATCTTTCCTTCGACCGCCCGGTTCAAAATTCGTTGGTGTGCTTCCTGCGCCCCGGCCAGCGCAAGCACGCCATCGATCGGAACAATGAGGCGACCCGCCGCCACGTCAGCCAGCAGGGCGGTAAGGGTGGCGGTCGCTTCCTCCGCAGTCAGCAAAAAACCGGTATAGCCGAACAACGTGATTGCGTTTCGGTAGAGGTTACGCATTTGTAGAGTCACTTCGACACCGGCCGATGTTCCGTAGTTGACCAAACGACCTCGTGGGCTCATACAGGAAATGGCTGCGGCGGTGAAGGTTCCCCCGAGGCCATCAATAACTACGCTTACTTTACGTTCACCCAGGGCCGCTACAAGGGCTGCTCCGTCGGCTGCGACGATGACTTCGTCGACCCCGTTTGCTTCGACCGCTGCAGTCTTGGAGGCAGAACTCGTTTGGCCAAAGACGGTGGCGCCGATGTTCCGTGCGAGTTGAGCGGCAATTGAACCAACGCCGCCCGACGCGCCAAGCACCAGCACAATATCGGATGCAACCGTTCGAGCGAGGTGGTGAACAGTTTGATGGGCGGTCATGCCGGCCACCGCGAGAGAAACCGCAACGCTGGGGTCGATGGAGCTGTCCGGCAGAGGCGTCCATGCACCGACTGGAATTGCGATTTTTTGGGCGTACGTTCCGGCCCGAGCAACACCGGTTCCGATGCCGTGCACTAAACCAAGTTGACCGGTCGAGTCTCGGCCGAGACCCTCGACCCCAGGTGTGTGAGGGAGCGGCGTCATTGCGGCAAAATTCCCCTGGCAGCACCAAACATCGAGCGGATTTACTGCGGCATGGCTGAGTTCGACGATCATCTCGCCGGTCGCAACAATCGGATCAGGAACTTCTTCGACCGTAAGCGGACCATTGAATTGATGAAGGCGGATAGCTCGCATACAAACAGAGTAAATCAGTTCAGCAATTTCAGTAACGCCGCCGCATCGACCGAGCCAACGCCCTGGCCAGACCGCACGAGTTGGTGCATAGTCAGTTGCATTAGAGCGTTAACCGGGGTCGGCGTTGCGTTTTCACGACCTATCAACACGATTTCCCCATTGAGAAAGTCGGTTTCAATAGAGCGCCCCGTCGCAATCGACTGCCATGTCGATCCGCCACCGCGGTGCTTCCCGTTTACCGGGCGGTACACCATGAGAGCCAGTTTTTCGTGTTCCTCTGCCTTGGTGGAAACATCGATACCCGCAATAGCCAACACCTCTTCGGCTTCGGTGGTCACGAGCCGAATGAGTTCCTGAGCGGCATCTCCCTTCTTTCCGCAGGCTGCCTCCACGGCGTTGGCGCAATTCATAATCAACTTGCGATACTTGGCTCGCATGATGTCAGGCCGTGATGCCGATACGAACTGCGAGCCGCACAGTATTTCGGCAAGTACATCGGTCACCCGATTGGTTCCGGTCGGAACCAGCCCGAGGTCGAGGCTGCCCGCGATCGGGGCACTGATGACTTGTACAACGCCCGGCTCAAGGAACGCAGTTGGCATCATGATGTTCATGCCGATCACGGTGTTGAAACTTCGCAAAGCAACACGTTCCGCTTCGACCCCGTTTGTTGCGCAGATCACCGGTACGTCCACGTCGCCAACTGCGAGACGCAGGTCACTCAGCGCAGTAAATGCGTCTTGGGTTTTCGTCGCCAGGATGACGACATCGTCTGAATGAATGGTGAGGTCGGACGGTGAACCAACGACAGGTACGTTGAGCACCACCGAATGGTCGGGGTCTTCAAGGCGAAGCCCATGGTTGTGAATTGCCTCACGATGCGCCCCTCGGGCAATCAGCATCACGTCATGCCCGTACTGGTGCAGGCGACCGCCAATGACACCTCCAACCCCTCCGGCCCCCAACACAATGACTCTCATGGTGTGAACCTACCTTCCGTGCAGATTCGCAATGAACGTTGGGATGGTGCTGGTGTCGAGAACCATTCTCAGTTGTCACTTTGGACGCCGATTGTCATGTTGGGGCACGTTCCAACCTGCCAAATGAGATCGAAATTGACAACTGAGCGGGGCCGACCTCGCGTAGGACTGGGGTTGGGCTGGAGGGTGAGGGGGCTCGGAACGACTTGGGCTGCGTCAGTCATGAGTGTCGATAGGGTGAGGGCATGGTTGTCCGTATTTGCCCGTCGATTCTTTCTGCTGATTTTGCTGCGCTCGGTGATGCAATTGATCTGGTTGCCCCTGAAACCGACTGGTTGCATGTCGATGTGATGGACGGGCATTTTGTTCCGAACCTGACGATTGGTCCGCCGGTTGTAAAATCGCTACGTGCACATACGAATGCGTTTCTTGACTGTCATTTGATGATCACGAACCCGCAGCAATACCTTCCGGCTTTCGCTGCGGCCGGGGCTTCATCGTGCTCCGTGCACGTAGAACTTGGCTCAGTTCGCGATCGAATCGCTCAAATGAGAGACCTGAATATCGCGGTGGGAATTGTTGCGAACCCTGACACCCCGTTCGAGACATTTGCCGAATTCCTTGGTGAGGTCGACTTGGTGTTGTTGATGACGGTCTTCCCGGGCTTTGGAGGACAGTCGTTTCTTTCAACGGTGGTGCCGAAGATCGAGCAGACGGCACAAGAAATCGTCCGTCTGGGTACAGACACAGTTATTCAGGTTGACGGGGGAGTCGACGTGAACACCGCACCTCTTTGTGCGAGGGCTGGTGCCACCGCATTCGTTGCGGGTAATGCCATTTTTGCCCAGAACGACCCACTGTCGGCAGCGCATGCCCTGCGTGTAGCGGCCCAAGCTGGGTTGAAGGCAAACTCATGAGCACAGATCAAACCGTGTGGAATGCGAAGGTGTTGACGGTATCTGATGGGGTGTTCCACGGGGTTCGCGAGGACCGCAGCGGTGCCGCACTCGTAACGATGCTTACCGAAAGTGGAGCCTGGGATGTTGTTGAGCACCGTGTCGTAGCCGATGGAATCGAAAGCGTTGCTTCAGCTCTCACGGAAATGTCGGCTGATTTCGCCGGGCTCATCGTGACGACCGGAGGAACCGGTTTTGGTCCGCGAGATCTGACACCTGAAGGAACACTGTCCGTACTTGAACGAGTTGCACCAGGTTTGGCCGAAGCGACCCGAAACGTGAACGCGCCGCTCGGGCGACTCAGTCGCGGGGTGGCTGGCACCCGAGGGACGACTCTGATCGTGAATACACCGGGGTCGCCCAAAGGTTGTGTGGAATGCCTTTGCGCGGTTATTGATGTTCTGCCACATGCCTTGTCGTTGATGACCGGTGTAACCACGATCCACTAACCGGAATATCCCGGCTTCACCATGTATCAATCATCGGACGTTTCTTGCCGGTTCTTGGTGGGGTCGTAGGCACGCTTCGTAACGCGGTCATGATCCAATGGCGGGTATCGGCCGGGTCAATGACTTCGTCAATTTCGAATGCTGTCGCGGCATTGATCGCTGAACCGTGTTCGTACATACGATCGACCAGGCGTTGATACTCGGCTTCACGAGCGATGGGGTCAGCAATTGCTTCGAGTTCTTTACGGTAACCGAGGCGCACGGCACCCTCAAGCCCCATGCCTCCAAATTCACCGGTCGGCCACGCAATCGTGAAGATCGGGGCCCGAAAACTTCCACCAGCCATAGCCATGGCTCCGAGGCCGTACCCCTTACGCAGTACGACGGTAACGAAAGGTATGTCGAGCGACGCAGCAGTAACAAACAACCGCGAGGCATGACGTACCTGCGCTCTCGTTTCAACCTCAGGGCCAACCATGAAACCAGGGGTGTCGCATAAGAACACGATCGGAATGTCATAAGCGTCGCAAAGTTGCATGAACCTGCTCGCCTTGTCGGCCCCGTCTGGGTCAATAGCACCACTAATAAACGTTGGGTCGTTGGCGATAACCCCGACCGGGCGACCTTCTATCCGGGCAAAGGCGGTCACCATGCCAATAGCGAAACGACGGCGAAGCTCTAAGACCGAATCAACATCAAAGAGGCTGGTAATCACCGTACGAATATCGTAGGCGCGCAACCGATTCGGTGGAATAGCGTTACGTAACTCGCGTTGATCACTGGCATCCCAATCAAAGAGTGAACCCTGGAAGTACGTCAAGTACGTTTTCGCGAGGGCGACCGCGTGAGCTTCATCGTCGGCTTCGATGTCAATTACACCGTTCGTGCACTGACTATCGAAGGGTCCGACTGCATCTGGCGAAAATACACCGAGGCCACCTCCCTCGATCATGGCTGGGCCTCCCATGCCAATGTTTGCATTGCGTGTCGCAATCACCACATCGCAACATCCAAGGAGGGCGGCGTTTCCTGCAAAGCAATATCCGCTGGTGATTCCGATCAACGGCACGAGCCCAGACAATTCGGCGAACAGTCGAAACGCCGGACCATCTAGCCCGGCGATGCCGGTTCCGTCGGTGTCGCCCGGTCTACCCCCACCGCCTTCAGCAAACAGCACTACCGGGATGCGTAGCCGGTTGGCCAACTCAAACAGCCGATCCTTTTTGCGGTGATTGTGCAAACCTTGAGTACCGGCGAGCACGGTGTAGTCGTAGGTCATCACAACACACCGTGCTGCATCATCAGAAAAACGGTCGCCGTTGACCCGTGCCAGGCCCGCAACCATTCCGTCGCCAGGAGTTCGTTCAATGAGGTCTTGCATCGATCGTCGGGCGCGTTGCGCCGCGACCACCAAGGGGGCGTATTCAACAAGCGAATCGGCGTCGACGAGATCGGAAATGTTTTCGCGAGCGGTGCGTTGGCTGGTCGCGCGTCGCCGTGCGACCATGTCGGGTCGTTTCTCGTCGTGGCCGTACTGGTGACGATCCTGCACGCTCGTGAGGTCTGAGCGAATGTCGTCAAGGTCAATTTCGACTGACGCCATCACCTCGGTAATGGCTGATGTGTCGCCGGGAAGAATTGCCAACATGGGTTGGCCATCATCGATCGTGTCACCAACCGAAACAAGCACGCTGTCGATAACACCAGCAAAACCGGCGAGAACTTCGTGTTCCATCTTCATCGATTCGAGTACCGCAACGACGGTTCCGGCACGGACGGTGGTGGCGACGCCAAGTACCTGAACCACCGTGCCAACTAGCGGTGCAGTGATTAAGGTTGGCGACGTTGACGGTATTGACATTGTTGACGACACTACCGAGTGAGTCGGTGCACAAACGAATGGCATCTGTCTGCCAGTATGTCTGGCGTGGGTGTGGACGTTCCGAGTCGCTTAGTCGACCATTTAAATCATTGGTTAGGGGCCTGGCCCAATACTCAGGCTGACGGGGTACTGGTCGTTGCACACGAAGCCCGCACCCGGCCCGGATGGGACGGAATTGTTCACCAAGTCATCGGGGTCGCTACCCCAACGTCGGCAGTGCTTTCGGTGCCGCCCGCCATCGCCGAGCGTTTAGCGGCAGCCGTAGGTTTGGGATCGCTCGAACGAGACCTTGAAGCCCTGGGTGGTGTGCTTCCGATCGTGATGGGCCACGAGGGCCGTGTTGGCCGAGGCCTGTTCCGCTGGAGCGACGCCCCGACCGATACGCCCGACGTTGGTGATTGGGTTCCCACCGACGACCCTCGGGTTCCTACCTGGTTGAAACCTTTCAACGGCGACCTACTCATTGCTTGGGATGACGAGGGAAAGTACGGGGCCGGGGTGGGTCGAAAGCAGCACGACCAATTCGGGCATGAGTTAAGTGTTGGTACCGAAGAGTCGCTTCGGGGTCGCGGCATCGGCCGACACCTCGTTGCCACCGCGGCGCGCCGGGTGCTCGATGATGGGGCCATTCCGACGTATCTGCATGCCCCCGATAACTGGGCGAGTGCCAAGGTCGCCGACGCTGCGGGTTTCCCCGATGTTGGGTGGTCGATCCTCGGATTCTGGGGTTCCCCACCGCCACTAACTCACTAATTGGAGGAATTCCGGCTTAATAGGCCGGAATTCCTCCATTTGGTGATGGGGTACGGGTTACGGGGTGTCGAGCCACTCGGCGATCACCTCGTCGTTATGCTCGCCGAGGTGCGGGCTCACTCGTCGTGCCCCACTCGCCGATTGCTTGAACCGGTACGGGGTTTGGATCAATCGTCGGGGTTCGCCGCCACTATCGATCACTGTCGTGACTACCTCACGGAATTGGGCTGTTGGCGACGAAATCGCCTCTGACGGCGAATTGAGTTCGCCGTACGGAAGGCCAGCCTGTTGCAGCAGTGGCAGCAACATCGCCCGATTCGGCATCGCAGAAATCCATGTAGCCAAAGCAATGCGCCGCAAGCGAATTTTGGTCGCCACGTCATCGGTCGCCGAAGTCGGGTCAGCGAGACCGTGGGTTGCGACGATTTGACGAAACACGTGGTTAGTTGGGCCGGTCACCATCGTCCATCGGCCGTCACCCGTCTGGAAGTACTCGCCCCCCAGTTTGGGTGGTTCAACCCCGTCTATCGCGTAGTGAACGTAGTCATCGGTCGCTAGCATCGAATCGAACATGGCAATGTCGAGGTGATCGCCAACGCCGGTGAGCCGAGCCTGGTAGAGCGCGGCGAGTACACCGATCAGTCCATGTAACCCGGCGTTGTAGTCGGCGATTGACGTAACCGGGTCTGACGGGGCCCGTCCATCAAAACCGGCTTGGCGGTGCAAGAAACCGGCCTCAGCCTGAATCACCGACGCATACGCCGGGCGTTGAGCTTCCGGGCCGCGCTGACCAAAACCACTAATGGAAAGCATCACGAGTCGAGGATTTAGGGCCTGTAATACCGACCACCCAAGGCCAAGACGGTCCATCACGCCACCACGGAAATTTTCGAGCAACACATCTGCTTTTGCGGCCAGCGCAATCACGGTCGCAATCGCCTGCGGATCGCGAAAGTCGAGGCACATGCCTCGTTTCGAAGCGTTTTGTTGCAGGAAGAACCCTGGTGTGCCGTTTTGGACATGACCCCACAGCCGGGTGATGTCACCTTCAGGAGATTCGATCTTCACAACGTCGGCACCGAGATCACCCATAATTCGACCCGCAACTGCTCCGGAAACAACACGGGTGAGATCGAGTACCTTCACCCCATCAAGGGGGCGACGGGTCGGATTCACTACTGGGTTTGGTTCGGCTGCTGATTCGGTAGTGCTCATCACTTCTGACACTACGCAGTTGCTGTGACGTTGATTGAATCATGCGATGGCGGTTGGTTCGTTAAGAAAAACGGTGATGCGGTCGATAGGTGTGTATGCGTCTAGCGGTACCCCTAGTTCGACGGCCGTCGTTTGAATACCCCGACGATTTTGATCCGCGGTGGACGCCACGGTTTCCCGAGTTGGCTGCTGTCGCCAACGCCGTGTCGCTTGCGATGCCCCATGCTGAACCCTTCGTGGTCGCAACTATGCGAGATCATCAGACGGATTGCTCGTCAGAACTGAACGTTCGAGTCGAGGCCTTCATTTCACAAGAATCTTCCCACCATGCCCAGCATTACAAGTTCAACAGGGTCATGATTCGCAACTACCGCGGTATTGGTGTGATTGACAGCGTGCTTAACAAATCGTATGGGTGGTTAGGGCGACGTTCATCGCATCTGCGAACCGGTTTCGCAGCCGGTTTTGAAATGTTGGCGTTTTGCGTGGCCTCGTGGATGTCGACTCGTTCAGAGCTACTCATGCGTGATGCCAACCCAGAGGTTTCTCGGTTGTTTCTTTGGCACCTTGGTGAAGAAGTGGAACATCGCGGTATCGCTGACGATGTTCACCGCGCCAATGGTGGCGGTAGGGGAACGTATGCGCTCGGGTTGGTGTTGGCCTTTGTGATGTTGGCGATCGGCACCTTTTCTGGTGCGGTGCTGATGCTGGCCCAAGACCGTAGGCTGTGGAAGCCAATTGCTTGGGGGCGGCTTCTGTCTTGGGGAGTCACCTTTTTGTGGCAATCAGGCCCGTTGTTGTTGCTGTCGTTCACTCGCCGCCCTGAAGAGTTCTCGGCACCATCGGGTGTGATGGGCTGGGTTGGCTGACACCTCCTGACGGGCGCCGTATGCGATGCTGGCGAAATGACCACATCGCTTTCGCAATACTGCACCGATTTGATTCATCAGTGCACAGTGCTTCCTACCGGTTTGGGAACAACGTTCGCAATGGTTGTGTATAGCGACGGTGAGGTTGTTGCTGAGCACTACAACGGAACGCTTCCCGGTTCAGACCGTGAAGTAGCGGCCGATGTTCCGTTACTCAGTTGGTCAATGGCTAAGAGTGTCGTACAGACCCTGTTGGGTTTGGCCCACGACGACGGAGTCCTCGAAATTGATGGCAACACGAACGGTACTTTCTGGTCATCAAATGACCCACGGTCGAACATTACGATTCGACAGCTACTTCAGATGTCGAGTGGGCTCGAATGGCACGAGGAATATACGACGGACGTTGGTAGCGATGTTATTGAAATGCTGTTTGGGGACAGCATCGCGAACGCAGCATCGTTCGCAGCCCAAAAGCCGTTAGTTGCGAGCCCGGGAACCCTCAACTCGTATTCGAGCGGAACAACGAACATTTTGTGTCGCTTGCTTGAAGATGCCCTACAAAAACGTGAAGGCATCGGAATTCCACAGTATCTGGCTGACCGTCTCTTTGGCCCGTTGGGGGTGACGTTCGATCCAATTGCCGACATGCGATTCGACGGCACGGGGTTGTGGCTCGGTTCATCGTTTTTGTACCTTCGAGCACAAGACTGGTTACGGTTCGGGCTGCTGTATTTAAACAACGGCATGGTCGATGGGCAGCGGGTATTGGATGCTCGGTGGGTCACCGAAGCCAAGACCCCCGCAATTTGTGCGGTCGACGGTGACTATGGGTACTCAAATCATTGGTGGCTTTGGCCTACTCGCTCGGCGACACCCGATGCCTTCGCTGCGCTTGGTTACGAAGGGCAACACGTCATCGTGGTGCCCTCAAAAAATGCCGTAGTTGTTCGTTTGGGCAGCACGTCAGACGAGTCGAAACACCTCGTCAGGGCGGCCCTTCACCGAGTAATCGAAGCCCTGTAGAACCGTGTGATGCCACTATTCCTGCGGCGGTAGGCCGTCGACGACGATGCCATCGAGTTCGTCGCTGTTTGGAAGCTTCGGGTTCATTTTCTCAAGGGTCGAAACGAGAATCGAGAGCACCGCAAAGTTGCGATACCACTTACGATCGGAAGGCACGACAAACCACGGAGATTCGGCCGTCGAAGTTTCACGTAACACATCTTGGTAAGCGCGCTGGTAAGCGGGCCAAAGCTTGCGATCATCGAGGTCACCGAGGCGAAACTTCCACCGCTTCGCCGGGTCATCAATTCTTTCCTGAAGCCGAACTGCTTGCTCTTCTTTCGAAATGTGAAGCATGACCTTGATCGTCGTAGTACCTGCCAGCGTGAGCTGATGTTCAAAGTTGCGAATCTGTTCGTAGCGAGCTTTCCAGACCGGGTCAGGGGCAAGCTTTCGAACCCGAACCGCCAACACATCTTCGTAATGCGACCGGTTGAAGATGCCAATGAAACCACGAGGCGGGGTTTCCTTATGAATGCGCCACAGGAAGTCGTGGGCTAATTCATCTTCGGTTGGAACATTGAACGATGCCGCCTTCACGTTCATGGGGTTGACGGCGCTATAGATAGCTTTTGCCGTTCCGTCTTTCCCGCTAGCGTCCATACCTTGCAGTACCAACAACACCGACCGCTGTTCCTCTGCGCGCAGACGATTCTGTAGTTCGCCGAGACGAACCTTCAGCGCAAGAGCGGCTTTTTCTGTTGGTCCACGTTCACCGGGCGCACCGGGAGTGCCCGTCGTATCGATACCGGCAAGACGCACAGTTTGATTTGGTTCCACGAACCAGGGGAGCTGAGTAGGACTGACTGGTCGAACAGGTCGAGGAGGCACAAAGTGAACCGTAGCCTCTCAAAACACCACCCGAAATGACCTGAAATCCAATTCAGGTCTGCGTCCCCGTCGCAATTGCGTCGCCAGCTTCGGGCAACGATGGGCGAAGTTTGCGATGGCGTTATCGCGGTGAGTGGTTGAAGCGCCACCGAACGATGAACTTTTTGTTTCCTGATCAAGCCATCAGTAAGGCACTCCGATGTTTTGAGGCGTCAAGTTCATTAATTGCCCCGCATCCTTTTGGAGCCAGTACCTGTGTCAAACCTGCAAAACACCTCTCTGATTGCCGTCGGAGACTTCAGCGGATACACCCTTCGGTCACCAACGATCCACGACGGCGATGTTCCGTCAGCGGAACTGGAAGCATTAGTGGCGTTAGGCGTCGAAACAGCCATTGAGTATCTGAGCGCGGGTGGGTTGTTAGTGCCGCTACTTCTTACCGAAACCGACCAAGTGACTGGTCACGAGATGACTCTGTTCGGTGATCCAATGTCGGTCGAAGCTGACCTAGATGCCGGGTTGCGTCAGTCGCGAATTGTCGTCGATCAACTTCCCCCGACTGTCGTCAGATACGTGTGGATCTACGACGGATACGCCGGAACAGGCGCACGGCATAGCGACGCCATCATCTGCGAAGCGGCCGAACAAAGCGGCCGACATGGGTGGCAGTTGTCGGTTCGCTATCGATTGCAGAGAATCGGCGTGACAATTCTTGACGCTGCCGCGTCAGTCGGTTCTGTAGTGCACGTTCCGATGTGTTCCGCTGAAACACAATCGAAAAGTTATGCCCCGTAGTAGCGGAAGAGCAATTCAGCCACACACGACGGCTTGGCAGCACCTTCAACCTCGTAGGTCGCCTCTATGGTGATTTGAACACCACCGGTAACGGGTTCAACCGCACCAAGTACTGCCCCGATGCGAAGTTTTGAACCAACCGGAACCGGGGCCGGAAACCGCAACTTGTTAGTGCCGTAATTGACGCCCATGGCTACGCCGTCAACTTGAAGTACCTGGGCGAGCAACATCGGCGTAAGGCTTAACGTGAGGTAGCCGTGAGCAATCGGGCCACCGAACGGACCAGCCTTTGCTCGTTCAACATCGATATGAATCCACTGGTGATCACCGGTTGCCTCGGCAAACAAATTCACCTGCTCCTGAGTGACCGTGTGCCAGTCAGAGTACCCAAGGTGTTCTCCGACGTGGTCTGTGAGTGTTGCGAAATCGAGGCGAGCCATACCGTTACCGTACTGAGTCTTGAGGCGTCAGCTCAACTTGACCCTTCAGAATTCTTCGAATCCTGTCGATGACGTGCGTTATGGAACACACCCCCGGTGCTCGACTAGAAGTAGAAAGCGAAACTGGTTGGATTGCTGAAACCAACCAAGACGCTGAGGTGCAGCCGACAACCGACATAGCGGTGTTGCTTGCTGCGGCGCTACGAGACCTTGACGCTGTTGATTGCCCCAGTGACCAACTTGGCGACCACCCGGGCCCGATGGTTGATGCCCTGACGACCGTGAGCGAGCATGCCATTTCAGTTGGTGGGGTAGCCATCGGTGGTGCTGCTCAGTCTGAACAGCCGGACAATTTTCGCTCGGCCTGGCGGAACCGCGCAAAACCGATTGAACCGGCACATGTTCCGATGGCCGACGAGGCATTGGTCGATCCGTTTCAAGCGCTTCCAGTGGTGCCCCCACTCTTTCAAGACCAGCCACAAGACCAGGCTCAAGACCAGCCACAAGACCAACCATTGAGCCTGCCCATTCCAGCGCCGTTGACCTGGTCGACTCCCCTGCAAACGGCACCTGTGGCGATTCACTCCTCGACGGCCCCGACCGCCGCCCCAGCCATACCTGCGGTCGGTCTACTCCCGCCACCCCCTTCAATCGCGACACCTTGGGCAATCCAGGCCCCGGGCTCACCTGCACAACTCCCGTTTGGGTCGGTACCGCAGGGCCCGGGCTTTGTTCCGGGGTTTGCTCCTGGATTTGCCCCGCCGTACCCTCAGAACAAGCGAAAAGTTTGGCCATGGGTGCTTGGAGGTTGCATCATCACGTTCTTCGTGTTTTCGGTCATGATCATCGGGGCCGTTTCGCTTCTCGGGCAAAAAGTGGAACAAACCTTCAACACCCTTCCCTACACCGTCCCCGCTTACTCGTCGCCGGCGGAGTCGTCTGCACCTTCATTGCCGTTTCCGGGATCTGCGCTAGAAATTCCTCAGGCCGGGCAGTGTGGAAATAGTCCAGAGGGCACCGTTTACTTTCAGCCCATCGACTGTGCGTTGGAGCACGATGCGTCCGTGTTGTTCGCCTCGAATTTTCAGACCGGTACCCCTGCATCTGACCCGGGGCTCGTTGAGTTCACTCAGACGTGCGCCTCGGTTGCGGCTAACGAAGCAACGTCGGCAACGAACACCTACATTGACTTGATTTACGGGTTGCCCAACGGTGTGGAAGAGCTACATGTTTGCGTTTTGCGGCAGCCCGTCGTCCCAGAAGGGTTCGAGTCCATCAGCAACACGCTGCCTAACTAGTTTCCTCTAGCTCGACACCCTCGCCGCGAGTTGCCCGCACGCTGCATCGATACTGGTGCCACGGTTTCGTCGCACGGTTACGTTCACCCTGCGAGCCAACAACTCGTCACGAAATCGATTGACCTGCTCGATTGACGACCCGACGGTCGGGTAACCCGGTGTTGGGTTCAACGGAATAATGTTCACATGAGCGCCGAGCGGCCGTGCGAACTGCGCAAGTTCGGCGGCATCGCTAGGCCGGTCGTTAACCCCGGCAATCATCGCCCACTCAAACGAGAGTCGTCGACCCTTCGCGTACAGATAATCAGCACACGCATCGTAAAGAACCTCGAGCGGATACGTGCGGTTTAGTGGCACTAACTCGTTGCGCAATGTGTCGTTTGCAGCATGCAACGAAACCGCAAGATTGACCGGCAACGCCTCTTCGGCCAGCTTCTTAATACCGGGAACAACGCCAACGGTAGAAATCGTTATGTGTCTGGCCGATAACCCGAGGTGATCGTGAATCCGCACCACCGAACCCCACATGGGGCCGTAGTTCGCGAGCGGTTCGCCCATTCCCATGAAGACCACATTCGATAGCCGTCGACCGCTTGCTTCAGCGGAACGTCTGGCAACCACAACCTGTTCAACTATCTCGCCGGTACTGAGATGACGGAAGAACCCACCTTGGCCGGTCGCACAGAACCCGCAGGCCATAGCGCACCCGGCCTGGGTCGAAATACACACTGTTGACCGATCGGTGTAGTGCATCAACACGGTTTCTATGCGATGGCCACCTTCGAGCTCGAATGCCCATTTCACGGTATCGCCGTTGTCTCCGACCGATTCGGCGACAACGGTGAGCGCCGAGCGAAACTCGGGCCGAGCTGAAAGTTCCGCCCTAAGTGCTTTCGGAAGGTTGGTGATGTTAAGTGGGTCAGCCAACTGCTGATGCAACCCCTCCCACACCTGGTCGACCCGATACTTCGGCATCGAGACAAGCAACTCGCCAAGAGCCACCCGATCAAGGTCGTAACGAGACGGAAGGCGATGCGGTTTGATGCCGATCGCGATCGGTTCAGTCATTTCTTGCGTCCAAAAGCAGCCATCACGATGATGACGAGCGAACTCAACGCAATGGCAACGAGGAAAGACTGACCGTTCACAAGCCAATGCTAAGCCAGCTGACGCAGTGTTTCTGTATGTATCGTTCGGTGAGGATTCGAGGGCCCACCACCAGAACCGCGCCGCCCCAGCGAGGCCACGCAACGTACCTGACTCCCCACTCAGAGTAAGCCTCGCCGAGGCGGCGCGAACGTGGTCCGTGGGTCCGGCGCCACGCCGCGCGACGTGTGAACGTTGGGCGGTTATCGTATGGCATGACAATTCAGCTAGCAATCCGGGTTGATGATCAAATAGCAGCCGAAATAGATCTTTTGGTACCGGGCCGATACGCCAACCGTACTGAAGTGGTGCGTGCGGCACTCAATGGGCTCCTCGATCGGGAACACCGAGCAGAGATCGGTCGGCGAATAGTCGCTGGTTATCAAAACACCCCTCCAGGCGAGTTGAGCGAAGCTGTTGCCGTCGCGGCACGGCATCAAAACGAAAACCTTGAACCGTGGGATTGGGCTGAAGCGTGACTCCGATGCAAGGAGAAATCTGGCGATGGGAACCAGAAGATTCGAAGGCGCGACCGGTACTCATCCTCACGAGGAACGATGTTGTCGCTTACTTGAGCGACATTGTCGTTGCACCGGTCACGCGAACGATTCGAAACATACCGACGGAAGTTCAACTTGGAAGAGGTGAAGGGCTTTCAGTCCAATGCGTTGCTTCGTTCGACAACGTGTTTGGTGCCTCGCGAGCGCACCTTGTTGAACGGATTGGTGTTTTGCCGCTCGACCGTCAGCATGAAATGTGCGAAGCCATTCGGGCCGTTCTGGATTGTTGACCGGCTACCGTTTGAGCAGGCGACTCAGCCGACGGTGGGCTTGGCCCACACTTCCGGCAATCAGCAGTAGTTCGTTGGAAATCTGGTCGCCGCGGTCGGTTCCGCGCTGGGTTTCGCCAATTGATTCGATCCTGGCCGTCAGCGTTTCTAGAGACGAAACGATGACGTCAAGTTCGGCAGCGGGAAGGGGAGAAGCTTCGACAGACACATTGGCAGTCTGCCACCGATAGTCTCTTCACCTTCATGAGTACCTTCTCATTCACTCAACGATCGGCTGCTCGCCCGACGCCCCGGGCCGACATTGTTGCGATCCCTGGCTACCACTCACCCCAGGTGGCTGTTGAGGTGCGGTTGAACACCAACGAAAGTCCGTTCGCCGCCCCCGTGGCGTGGCAGGAAGCGTTGGCGGATTGTGTTGCCCTCATCGATTTTGCCCGGTATCCCGATCGCGCTGCCTTGGCCCTACGAACCGGTATTGCCGCACTGCACCAAGTCGACCCGGAAAACGTCTTCGTGGCCAACGGGTCGAACGAAGTGCTGCAAACTATTTGTTTGACGTACGGCGGTACCGGTCGAACGGTCGTCACGTTCGAACCAACGTATGCAATGCACAGCCAAATTGCCCGAACGTCTGGGGCAATGGTCGTCGAAGGTGGGCGAGATGAGCAGTTTCGTCTCGATTCGCAACACCTCGTTGACCTGCTCACCGAAGCTGACCCGTCGATCACGTTCCTGTGTTCACCGAACAATCCAACGGGTGTCGTTGATGACCCAACCACGGTGGCGTTGGCTTTGCATCACACGAGTGGAATTGTGGTTGTCGACGAGGCGTATGGCCAATTCAGCGACTGGTCGGCACTCTCGATGATCGATGAAGAAGTTCCGTTGTGTGTGGTTCGAACATTTTCGAAAACTTGGTCGATGGCTGCGGCCAGGCTGGGCTATGTCGTAGGTCCGCGTTGGTTCGTGCGCGAGTTGGAAAAAGTGGTGCTTCCGTATCATCTCGACACCATGAAACAAGCGGCCGGAGAATTGGCCCTTCGCTACGAACCCGAAATGCGGGTGAGGGTGGCCAAACTCGTCGAGCAGCGTGGAATAGTTGCGCTTGGGCTTGGCGAACTGGATGTTGACGTGTGGCCGTCGTCGGCCAACTTCATACTGTTTCGGCCACGGTCACGATCGGCCGACGAAGTGTGGTCCGGGCTGGTTGAACGTTCCGTGCTGGTACGTAACTGTGCGTCATGGCCTCGGTTGGCTGGTTGCCTCAGGGTTACGATTGGCACCGAAATTGAAAACAACCGGTTTTTGGAGGCGCTCAAAGAAACGTTGCAATCAGCCGCAATTCAGCGAGTAGCGACCCCACAGCCACCAATTGGAGACCCCCAGTGACTACCCGATCATCGACCCGAGCCCGAGTCACCAAGGAAACATCGATCTCAGTGTCCGTCGATATCGATGGCACTGGTGCAGTGAATGTAACCACGGGGATACCGTTTTTTGATCACATGATTAGTCAACTTGGTAAGCACGCTGGGTTTGATTTGGCGGTCGCGTGTACCGGCGACATCGAGATCGATACCCATCACACCATCGAAGACGTGGGAATTGCTATCGGTGAATGTGTTCGTGAAGCGCTCGGCAACAAAGCGGGCGTGCGACGCTTCGCCAGTATTGCGGTGCCGCTCGACGAAGCACTGATCGACGTAGCCCTCGATCTTTCCGGGCGCCCATTTTTTGTGTACGAAGTAGATCCGTCGGGCGGAACCGGGCAAACGTTTTTGCTCGGTGAACCGGGCTTCGACCCGCAACTCGCTGAAGAGTTTTGGCGTGCGTTCACGATGGCTTCGTTCATAACTCTGCATATCAGAATGGTTGCCGGTCGTAACACGCATCATATTCTCGAAGCCACGTTCAAAGGTGTGGCCCGTGCACTACGCGACGCTGTCCGTATCGATGGCCCTCCAGTAGTGCCCTCAACAAAAGGTGTGCTGTGAATGGTTGCTGACGATAATCGGCGAACGAAGATCGCGATCATCGATTACGGAATCGGCAATTTACGCTCAGTAGAAAAGGCACTTCAACATGTTGGTGCCGATGCGTTTCTCACCAGTGATCCGTTTGCGATTGAACAGGCCGATGGTGTGTTGCTTCCCGGTGTCGGCGCGATGGCGAGTTGTATGGACGCATTGTCAAACACCGGTTTGCGATCAGTCACGGTTGCTTCGATCGAATCGGGTCGTCCGTTTCTCGGGGTCTGTGTCGGTATGCAAATGCTGCACGCAGGTTCCGAAGAGCACGGTGGGGTTGAAGGTCTCGGGGTTTTCCCCGCCACTGTTCGCCAATTGTCGCCGATCGCCGAACTCGGCGTGAAGGTACCCCATATGCAGTGGAATCAGCTCGACCGAGTAGCTGATCGCCCATCGCTACTACTCAGCGGATTGGTTGATCCAATGTGGGTGTACTTCGTACATTCCTTTGCGCCCGAGTTTCACGACGAGGTAGTAGCAACGTGTACATACGGTCGAACAATTGCTGCGGTTGTTGAACGCGGCAATGTAGCGGGCACCCAGTTTCATCCCGAAAAGTCCGGCACTCACGGATTGGCCCTTCTGCAATCCTTTGTGGGGCGATGTGTCCGCCCAATTGCGAGCGTGTAGCGCCCAATGAAACTTTTTCCGGCCATCGATATACGCGGTGGCAAATGCGTCCGCCTGCAACAGGGCGACTATGCCCAAGAAACTATCTACGGTGATGATCCGGTAGCTGTCGCCTTGGGTTTCATTGAAGCCGGGGCGAGCTGGATACATGTTGTTGACCTTGACGCCGCCCGCGGAGGTGGCCCGGTAAACCGACCTACCGTTGCGGCCATCGCCGGTATGGCGGGTCAACACAATGTGCGCGTACAAACAGGCGGTGGGGTTCGAACTGTTGAAGCGGCCTTGGCTCTATTCGATAGCGGTGTCGCGCAGGTCGTCATTGGAACCGCCGCCGTCAGAGACCCGGGTGTTGTCGAGCAAATCGCAGTACTCGGCCGTGGTGCAGTTGCAGTCGGCCTCGACGTTCACATTTCCTACGCTGGTGGTCAACCGGTATTCACCGCAGCAGTTCAAGGGTGGACTGAGTCTTCTGGGCTCGACATGTTCGAGGTACTTAAACGTCTCAGCAACTCGGGTGCAGCGGCAGTAGTGGCGACAGACATCAGTCGTGACGGCATGCTCGTCGGCCCAAGCATCGAACTGTACGAAGCACTTCGCCACTGTGGTCTCGGGGTCATAGCAAGCGGCGGCGTTAGCTCGCTCGACGATCTCGTTTCGCTACGCCAGCTTGCGTTCCTCGAAGGTGCAATTGCCGGCAAAGCCATCTATGAAGGCCGCTTCGACGTTCGATCGGGTATCGACGTATGCTCCGGAGTTCGTGAATGAGACTTGTTGTCGCCCGATGCACCGTGCACTACGAGGGTCGCCTTGAGTCAGTGCTTCCCGAGGCGCTACGGGTACTTATGATCAAGGCTGACGGGTGTTTCTGTGTTCATGCTGATACGGGCGCGTACAAACCCCTGAATTGGATGACTGCCCCGAATAGTCTCACCGAAACCCCGGGCGAGTGGGTCGTCACCAACACCAAAGGCGAAACACTGCGCATCACGCTTCATGAGGTGTTCTCTGATGTCAGCCACGAATTGGGTATCGAACCCGGCCTCGAAAAAGATGGGGTCGAAGCACAACTGCAAGTACTTCTCGCCGAACGTACCGATTCAATAGCCGCCGGAATGACACTGGTTCGCCGCGAATACCCGACCGAAATCGGGCCGGTCGACTTGCTGTGCAAAGACTCTGAGGGACAAACGGTTGCTGTTGAAATAAAGCGTCGTGGTGACATTGACGGGGTCGAACAGTTGGCCCGTTACGTCGATGAACTCAACCGCGATAGTCGCATCGCACCGGTACGCGGAATGTTTGTAGCCCAGGAAATCAAACCGCAAGCAAAGGTACTCGCCGAGCGCCGAGGAATTCTGTGTGTCGAAGTCGATTACGACGAACTTCGAGACAGACCAAGCAATGTGCTTCGACTGTTCTGATGCAGCTACCCGGGTTCCTCCCATTGCCCGACAGGCAGTCTGAGAGCCACTAAGTTAAGACTATGCGACGTTTCCCCGCGTTTGCACTTTGCTGTGCGTTTTTCCTGACTGCTCTCGGTGCAATCACCGTGCCCGTGCGATCAAACGCGGTGACAACCGGGTTCAAGGTGTCGAAGAAGACGACTCAGCTCGTCGTTGGCATCGCCGCCGATTGGAATGCAAACACCGTTACCTTGCGGCGTTTTGAACGCTCGCCAGGTGGAAAGTGGAAATTGGTAGGAGATCCGTTTCCTGGTCGACTCGGTCGAAAAGGGCTCGCCTGGGGCCGAGGCGTCAATCCATCCGAACCGGTTCCCGCGGCTGTTCCGGTAAAACGTGAAGGTGATTTGAGAAGCCCTGTCGGTGCCTTTTCGCTTGGGTCGATTTTCAGTTATTCCGCCGATGTCGAACATAACCCGAAGGCTGATTTTGTTCAGGTAACTGACGCCGACCTGTTAGTCGACGACCCGGTGTCGCCGATGTACAACACCCATGTTCGCCTCAGTGGTCCTGCTCAAACTGACTGGGAGAAATCTCAAGCCATGGAACGAGTAGACCCCGCGCACGAGCTGCAAATTTTCGTCAATCACAATGTCAATCCGGCCCCCGTACCCGGTGCTGGCAGTTTGATTCTGTTCCACGTTTGGCGAAAGGCAGGAGACGCAACCACTGCTGGTTGCACTTCGATGGAACGGGCCAAGGTGTTTGAACTCGTAAAATGGATCGACCCGGCTCGCCATCCATTGTACGTATTGCTCCCGCAGGCCCTTTACGACGACGTGGCAGTCCCGTGGGGTCTTCCGAAAATCGATCAAACGAGCCCGCCCCCACAAACATCAACTCAGGCATCGAGTACGCCGCCTGTACCGACGCTTACCACCCCGAAAAAGGTTGCAGCGGCCCGCCCACCAATTACGGCTTCACCAGAACCGCCGGTCACTCGGAAACGGGTGAGTTCATCCGCACCAAAAGTGGGGAAATGATCGGTTCGATTGTGATGCCCCAAGTAGGGTTCAGCGGGTGAAAACGGTCCGAGTGATTCCCTGCCTAGATGTCGATGAGGGTCGAGTCGTGAAGGGTGTCAACTTCCTCGGCCTGAAAGATGCTGGTGACCCTGTCGAACTTGCGGCTCGGTACAACGCGCAAGGTGCCGACGAACTGATATTTCTCGACATCACTGCCTCGTCAGGAAACCGGGAGACGATGGTCGACGTTGTCGCCCGTACTGCCGAGCAGGTATTTATCCCGCTGACTGTTGGTGGAGGGGTTCGAACGGTGGCTGATGCCCGTCGCCTCTTGCGGGCAGGGTGCGACAAAGTCAGCATCATGTCGGCGGCGGTAGAACGACCCGAACTCATCCGAGAGTTGTCACTCGAATTCGGGACCCAGTTTGTGGTTGTTGCCATCGACGCTCGCCGAGTCGGTGAGTCGTATGAGTCAAAACGAAGTTCTCTTGCCCGACCGGCAGCTTATGAGGTATTCAAACACGGCGGAAGAACTGCAACAGGCCTCGATGCGTTTGACTGGGCCGACCAGGCCGTCGCGCTTGGTGCTGGTGAAATTCTGTTGACCTCCATGGACCGCGACGGAACCCGTGATGGTTTTGAGCTCGACCTGACCCGCAAAATGGCTGACCGAGTGTCGGTTCCGGTCATAGCCTCCGGAGGGGTTGGTAATCTTGACCATCTCGTGGCCGGCGCATTGGAAGGCCATGCTGACGCTGTACTTGCCGCCAGCATCTTTCACTTCGGTGAAGCAACCATCGCAGACGCTAAACGGCATATGGCCGCAGCTGGTGTGTCCGTTCGCCCTCCAGATAGCGAAGCTGCATGACCGCGGAACGAGAAGGTCGAGATGTCGCCGATGGGCTCGAACTTAAGCGGTTATACGAACAGCGTTTTGCTGGTCGAACAGAATACCGAACCAAAGTCTGGCAGACACTCTGCGCGCAGATGTTTAGTCGTTGGATTCGACCAACCGATTCGGTGCTCGATCTTGGGTCAGGATATTGCGAATTCATTAACAACGTGACCGCACATCGAAAACTCGCGATGGATCTCAACCCCGATGCCCGTGCACGCGCTAACGCCGACGTCGAAATGGTCTTACATGACTGTTCAACACCATGGCCAATTTCTGCTGCTTCACTCGACGCGATATTCAGCTCGAACTTTCTCGAACATCTCTTCGATAAGGCCACAGTTTCAAAAACCCTGAAACAGGCGTACTCATCGTTGAAACCGGGCGGAACACTTGTAGCCATTGGTCCAAACATTCGCTACGTAGGTGGTGCCTACTGGGACTATTTCGACCATCACGTTGCGCTCACTGACAACTCGTTGGCTGAAGTGCTTACCGAAGCAGGTTTCACCATCGAAAAATCGGTGGCTAGGTTTCTTCCGTACAGCATGTCTGAAGGAAGTCAACGACCCATTGCGTTGCTCAAGTTGTATCTGAAGTTGCCGTTTGCCTGGAAGATATTTGGGAAGCAGTTTCTGGTCGTTGCTCGTAAACCTTCGAACTAGCTTTGGTGCTTGTGACATCTACTCCTGACGGCAAATTGGCCATCACCATGCTGGCCGATCGGGTGTTGGTACAACTCCCAGGTACTGAAGGCGAACGGAAGTCCAAGGGTGGCCTGCTTATTCCAGCAACGGCCCAGGTTTCTCGTCGTTTGGCTTGGGCCGAAGTTGTCGCTGCTGGCCCAGGTGTACGACTCATCCAGGTAGGTGATCGGGTGTTGTTTAACCCCGATGATCGTTACGAAGTTGAAGTTGGTGGTGACGACTATTTGTTACTTCGTGAACGTGACATTCACGGCGTTGCAGCCGACCGTATCGATGGGGCGACCGGGTTGTACCTGTAAGGCGGTTTAGATTTGTAGGTATGTCGCATACCACCGCTTCAACCGAACCCAACTTGCTGGCGGGTGCGTCAGAGCATCATGTGGTATTTAACGCTGCGGGCCTCGTACCAGCGATTGTACAAGACGTGGTGTCTCGACAAGTGCTGATGATGGCGTGGATGAATGCCGAGTCGCTGAGTATGACCCTCGCCGAAGGTCGAACCGTTTTTTGGAGTCGTTCTCGTGAGGAACTCTGGCGAAAAGGTGACACCTCAGGTGATCGGCAGTTCGTCAAAGAGGCCTATTACGACTGCGATGGCGACACGCTGTTGTTCATCGTCGAGCAAGAGGGTCGCGGTGCCTGCCACACGGGCGAACGGTCGTGTTTTTACCGACCATTCGACAATGTCACTGTAGGGAGTGCCACGTGAGCGCCGAACAGTTTGTTGCGTTGACGCAGGGTTCTCTAGGTATCTCCTCTCGCCGAGACGTGATCACTGCGGTTGGGCCAGACACCCTTTCGTTTCTGCAGGGCCAACTCAGCCAAGACCTGCAAGCAATGTCGAACGGTGAGTCGAGGTTGACGCTGCATCTGCAACCAAACGGACGACTGATCGGGCTCGCTCGACTTACGCGTGTCGACGATGAAACGGTGCTTCTAGATACTGAATTGGGTGTTGGTGAACGCATACGGGCTGGCTTGGCCCGGTTCCTCATTCGAACTAAATGTGTCCTTACGATTGAAGAAGCAGTGCCATCGCTGAGCTGGCCGAATGCTCCGGCTGGAATCCTGGAACAACGACTGTTCGGTGTCGAGTTACCGCTCATCGTGTCATCGGTTCCGTTCTACGACGGTGTCGACATGATCGGAACCGACCGGTTGGCAATCGATACTGCGATGGTGCCGTCGGTTGATGCAGATGTCGCGGAAGCCTTCCGGATTGAACACGGGGTGCCTCGCGATGGGGCCGAGTTCACTGATACAACCCTTCCTTCTGAGACTGCCATCATCGATCATGCGGTGACGTTCGGAAAAGGTTGCTACGTAGGCCAAGAGCTCGTTGAACGTATCGATAGTCGCGGTCGGGTGGTTAGGTCACTTCGGCGACTCGAATCGTTAGAGGCTGCTCCGGGTGTGCCGGATGGCGCGGGCACGCTCGATGTGTTTGCCGCAACCGATGTGTTTGCCGCAAACGATGTTGTTGGGCATACGACGAGTCTTGCGGTTCATCCGGTGACCGGAAAGTTTGTCGGGATCGCCCTCATCAAATCCTCCGCCCCGGCTGACGGATTACGTGTAACTCTCAACGGTTGCGAGGTTACTTTCCGGTTGGTTTCGTGATGGCGAAGGTTCGTTGGTTACTCGCCCTTGCCACAACTGCCACCCTTCTGGCCGCATGCACCGGCGTCGCCGAACCGCTCCCCGAAATCCCGTCAACACTGGCACTCCGGCCTACTGCACCAACCACCCGGCGACAAAACGTGGCCCGTTTGTCGATCCCGCCGCTTGTCGGTTCAACCACCACAACACCAATTTCGTTTGCCGACGGAACCGTCACTCTCACTGGTCTGGTCACTGGGCCCGATGGCCCCATTCCCGGGGCCACGGTGGTATTCGAACGTGTCGTTGGCGAGCAAACAGCGGTACTACGTGTGCTTGCCGATGCTGATGGCCGATACAAATCTGCCCGCATCAAAGGTGGCATTGTGCGTGTGAGCGCATACCGAATACCCGATGTTGCGACGGCTCAAACGAAAGTGGTGTTTGCGGCCGACACTACAGAGGTGAACTTAAGTGTTGAGAAGTTTTCCGGAACCGATGTTCAGTGGGCGCTTGGACCAGCGCAACCCTATGTAGGCAGATCAAGCAATCTTGTGATCCGTGTTTCGGTAAAACGAGTTGACCCCGATGGTGTTGTGCGTTTCGCCCCGCTCGAAGGGATTGGGGTTCGAATTGTTCCTTTGGATGCACTTCAACCAGCAGGTGCGACAGAACGCTTAACCGATGCTGCCGGATTGGCGTCATTCCAAATGGCCTGCCCGCGGGTAGGGGGGTCAGGAGTCAACGTATTTCTGGCGACTGGCGAAGAAACCAAGATTGGCCCGCGAAGCTGCAGTGTTCCCCCAACCACAGCTCCTCCTACCACCGAGCCACCAGTCGATCCGGGCGATCCAAACAGCGTCGGGAATCCTGACGGGGTGAATCCTGACTCGCCAAATTCCACCCGACGCCTCGTTCGCCGAACCACCACCATCGACCCTGGTGTCAACGTCACTCAACCCGAATTGGTACCAACCAGTCTCGGCTAACGCACGGAAGCGGCTGCAACTCCTCCGTGGCTGTGCCGGAAGTTTGTGCCCCGTGCCGATGTTTGGAGCCTCAATCAGTTGGCACAGGTAACCAGAACCCGGCACAGGCAGTTCTTGCGGGGGTCGTGATCGGTGCTTACGTCGGTATTTTGGCGATCGTGACGAAAAAAGTTGTGCCGGCTGGGCCAGTTTCTATTCGCACGGTTCCGTGCATGGCCTCGACAATTTCCTTCACTATCGCAAGCCCTATGCCCGACCCGATGTGGCGGGTTGATCGTCGGTCGCTGGTAAAGGATCGATCGAACACGTGAGGAAGGTCGGCAGCGTCGATCCCTGGTCCGTCGTCACGAATACCTATCGTTGCGTGAGTGTCTGTCGTCGTGAGACTCACCTCAACTTGCGAGCGCGCATACTTTAAGGCGTTCTCGATGAGATTCGCCATCACCTGCGAACATCGGTCACGATCGACGATCGCTCGAACATCGGGTTCGACCGTTAACGTTATGGTTACGTTGATACCTTCCGCTGCCGGAATGAACCCATCGGCTGAATCGGTGACCACGTCTGTCAAGTCAAGTTTCGTTGGGTTTAAGGTGAATTGCCTTGCTTCAAGTTTGGCCAGGTCGAGCAAGTCTTTGACTAATCGCTCGAGCCGACGGGTTTCACTAACGATGACTTCGGCGCTTCGGGTGGGGTCGACAGCACCATCGGCTAAGGCTTCGGCGTAGCCACGAATAGAGGTCAACGGGGTTCGCAAATCGTGGCTTACTGAAAGCAGAAATTGACGTTCTTGAAGGCGAGCTCGATCTAGTGCCTCAGCCATGGTGTCGAGGGTTCGAAGTAGGTCGCCGACTTCATCCTTTCTGGTCGCTGCCCGTTCTCGCTCACCAATGCGCACCGTAAGGTCGCCCGAGGCAATGCGCCGGTATGCGCCGGTAGCGATTCGAAGTGGCCGGGTGAACTGCTGAGCGATTATCAGAGCGCTTCCTGCTGCAAGCAACAACGCAGCCAACGCCCCAAACGCAAATGATGAAACAACCCGGTCAACGGTGTTCGGAACCAAAGCCACCAGCACGATAGCTTCAATCGATCCGTTCTCGTTCACCTGAATTGGCGACATTACCCAGGTGAAACCCTTGTTCACTCTGGCCACGGTTGTTCCCGCCGCTACCAGTTTCAAGTCGGCATCATTGAGATCAGAGGTGACCTCAATCAAATTGTTCACCGGTAAACCCTGTTGGCTCGAAAACGCCACACTTCCTCGCGAGAGATTGCGCGAGTCGAACTTTGCTATTGCGGCTGAGGTGAGATCGAGAGCCGGCAGCGCAACACTGAGCGACTGAATAACGTCCGGGGTTTGAACCAGATTTTCTGACGATTGTGTCAAGCGGCGGATTTCTTGTGCTTCAACATCGCGTCGAACCAACAGGAACGTTCCAAGACCAGAGACGGCCAACGCCAAAATGACGGTGCTAACTAAAACGAAAAGTAGTCGTCTGCGCACAGAGCAAAATCAGTTGAGCCGGTAACCAACGCCGAACACCGTTTTGAGTGGGAACGCGTCGCCAAGCTTCTTTCGTAGCTGACGAACGTGTACATCTACCGTGCGTTCATCGCCAAACCATCCAACGCCCCACACCCCATCAAGTAGCTGTTGGCGCGACAGTACAAGTCCCTGGTTACTAGCAAAGTAAGCAAGCAGATCAAATTCTCTGGTTGCTAAGGCAACAACCTCATCAAGCAGCCGGGCTTCGCGTCGAGCGGTGTCAACTGATACTTCGCCGGCCATCAACACATCTGGCGTGGTGCCGGCGCGTGGCGGGCCATCACTGCGATGCAGAATCCGTTTAACCCTGGCCACAATCTCACGTGGGCTAAACGGCTTGGTGACGTAGTCATCAGCGCCAAGTTCCAACCCCAGAACCCGGTCGATCTCACCGTCGCGTGCTGTCAACATCATCACCGGCAAATCACCTTTGGCCCGAATAGCCCGGCAAACATCGGTGCCATCTAACGTCCCTGGTAGGCCAATATCAAGAATTGCCAGCCGAGGTCGTTCGCGCTCGATTGCGGCCAAACCCGCCTCGCCGGTGCTCGCTTGAATCACCCGGTAACCGGCTTGGCGTAGGTACGTATCGAGAAGGTCGGCGATGTTGGGGTCGTCTTCCACCACAACAATGGTGCCTAGATCAGATGGAGATAACCCGCTGTTTGCGACCATAGATACCTATGTTCGCACCCAGACTGGCTCAGTTGGTGCTTCTCAATCCGTTTTTGCCCCGTTGTCGGGTCGTGATCGCTCGCAAAAACTGTGAGGCGATACGAAAGATCACCGATTATCGTGGGGGCGTGTCTACTTATCTCGACAACATTGTGGTCGAGCATCGCCAATCGGCTGCGGCTGACTCGAGGTCACTGAGCGAGCTTCGCCGCCGGGCCCTGGCCGTTGATGTTGGTTCGAGACGGGGTTTCCGCGCCGCGCTCAGCGCTCCCGGGTTATCGGTGATCGCCGAGATTAAGCGTCGGTCTCCCTCGAAAGGTGAACTCGTCAGTGGCCTGTCAGCAGCGATAGTCGGCGAAGAATATGAGCTTGGAGGGGCAGCCTGCCTCTCGGTCCTTACCGACGTCAAACACTTCGGAGGAAGCATTTCTGACCTTGTTGAGGCGCGACTCGCTACGACGCTCCCCGTCATCCGCAAAGACTTCACGGTAACCGAAGCCGACGTACTCGACGCCTCGATCATGGGTGCCGATGCGATTTTGCTGATTGTTGCGGCGCTCACCGACGAAGAGCTTCGACTGTTTTCGACCATTGCTAGCGACTGTGCACTCGATGTGTTGTGGGAAACCCATGACGAGCATGAAGTCGAGCGATGCCTGTCATTGGGAGCAAACTTGATTGGTGTAAACCAGCGAGACCTTCATACGTTCGCAGTTGACCAAGAACGAGCTGTGCGTGTCGCTGCATCGATCCCTACCAACGTAATTCGAGTGGCCGAGTCGGGTGTTCGCGGACCACACGACGCCGGTGTGCTCGCTGCAGCCGGGTACGACGCGGTGCTCGTTGGCGAGTCGATTGTGACCAGTGGCAACCGCTCAGAGGCCGTACGTGCACTTATCGCAAGCGGGAGAACTGCATGACCTGGGTAAAAATATGTGGGATTACTAATGTCGAAGATGCACTCCTCGCCGTGGCAATGGGTGCCGATGCCATTGGTTTTGTGTTCGCTTCGTCTACCCGCCAGGTGCAACCCATTCAAGTTGCAGAAATTGTCAAGCAACTACCGACTGAAGTGCTGACGGTCGGGGTATTCCGAAACGACCTTCCTGAACGAGTCATTGAAATCGTGCAACGCTGCGGTCTTGGAGGCGCGCAATTGCATGGCAACGAGACCCCAGACCAGGCTGCCCAGGTTGCGTCTTCGGTTCCGTTCGTTATTCAAGCGTTCGGTGCTGACGGACGCTCACTCAGCCGGGCCCGTAACTACAAGGTCAGCTCGCTACTCATCGATGCACCCAACCCCGGCGGGGGAGAACCCTTCGACTGGGACGTGCTTGATCAGGTACCAATGGGATACCGGTGGATTCTCGCTGGTGGGCTTCGGCCATCAAACGTTGGCGAAGCAATCGATCGAACACGACCTTGGGGTGTCGATGTGTCGAGCGGCGTCGAAAAGGCCCCGGGACAAAAAGACCCTCGTCTAGTCCGAGAATTTCTTCGTGCCGTGCGCGCTGCCGATACCCGTCTCGGCATTTCGGAAGGCGAAGCCCGTGATTGGGATCAACCGGTGAGTCGATCGTCACCTTTCGATATCGAAGCTGAACTGTAGTTACTCACCCAGCGCTTCCAACTGGCAGTATGGATGCCTATGACGTTGCTTGACCCGAGCTTGAACCCCAGTCCTCTCCTCATTGATGGCCCCAGTCTGATGGGCGACCCAAGCACCGACGGACGTTTCGGCGACTTCGGCGGACGTTACGTTCCTGAAACGTTGATGCCAGCTGTTATTGAACTCGAAGACGCCTTCCGCGATGCGTGGGGAGACCCTGAGTTCCGGGCCGAGTACTACCGGGTGCTGACCGAATACGGTGGACGGCCAACCCCGGTCACCGAGTGTTTTCGAATCTCCGAAGAACTCGGCGTTCGGGTGTTGTTGAAGCGAGAAGACCTTGCCCACACCGGAAGCCACAAAATCAACAATGTGGTCGGCCAGGCTTTGCTTGCCAAACGTATGGGCAAGAAGCGCGTTATTGCTGAAACGGGGGCCGGTCAACACGGCGTCGCATCTGCAACGGCGTGTGCGCTGCTTGGCCTCGAATGCATTGTGTACATGGGCGAAGTTGACGTTAAACGCCAAGCTCTCAACGTGTTCAGGATGAAGTTGCTCGGGGCCGAAGTTCGACCCGTACATTCCGGCTCGAAAACCCTCAAAGATGCGGTCAACGACGCAATGCGCGAATGGTTGGCCACGGTCGAGACGACGTACTACCTACTTGGGTCGGTCATGGGCCCCCACCCGTATCCGTGGATGGTTCGCGAGTTTCAACGCATTCTCGGCGATGAAGCCCGCGAACAGTGTCGCAAAATTCTTGGTGGTGCCGACCCTGACTACGTGGTCGCGTGCGTGGGCGGTGGCTCAAATGCGGCCGGTATCTTTGCCGGGTTCGTCGACACTACTGCTGCGCTGATTGGCGTCGAGCCCGAAGGCGGCGCTGCCGTTGGGCATGGGGTACCGGGCGTCGTTCACGGCATGAAGAGTTACGTATTGCAAGACGAATTTGGCCAGGTCCAAGAGGCACATTCGATTTCGGCTGGGCTCGATTATCCGGGCGTCGGCCCCGAGCATGCTCATCTTGCCCTGAGCGGTCGGGCGCAATACTTTCCGGCCAACGACGATGAGGTGCTCGCAGCTCTTGGCCTGCTTGCCGAAATGGAAGGCATTATTCCGGCTCTTGAACCGGCCCACGCCATTGCGTACGTGGTGCGCGCCGCCCGAAGTGGCGAACTTCCTGGCGGTTCTGTCGTACTGATCAACCTGTCGGGTCGCGGCGATAAAGATGCAGATCAAGTCATGACAAAACTGTCGCTCTGCGCAACTCGACCCTGCGTCCCGGTATGCGAAGGTTGCCCGAGTCGATGAGTATGCCCGAGTCGATAGGTACAGCCGAGCCGATAAGTACATTCGGGCGGATCGAAACCGAATTCCGTGCCAAACGGGCCACGGGTCGAAAGCTTCTGGTTCCGTTTATTACGGGCGGAATGAGCGATGACTGGCTCGACGCTGTTCGTGCTGCTGCGGCGGCCGGGGCTGATGCCGTCGAAATTGGTATCCCATTTTCCGACCCAATCATGGATGGGCCGGTCATCCAGCAGGCATCGACACAGGCCTTACTTCGAGGGGCCACACCGTTCAGCATCATCGCAGAACTCGCGACAGTCGACATCGACATACCTCTGGTGGCAATGACGTCGTACAACATTGCGTTCCGGGCCGGTCACGAGCGGTATGCGCAACTGCTCAGCGATCATGGAATCGCCGGAACAATTCTTCCTGACTTACCCCTGGAAGAATGCGATGAATGGTTGGCCGTGGGTAACAGGCATGGTGTCGAAACGGTGCTTTTGGCGGCTCCAACCTCGCCCGACGGTCGGTTAGGTCAACTCGCCGAGCGTTCCCGCGGTTGGATATACGGGGTTGGAACCATGGGAGTTACTGGGGAACGTGCCACCCTGGCAGCAAGTGCATCGATTATTGCCACCCGTCTCAAGGTGGTTACCGATCGGCCAGTACTTATTGGGGTTGGGGTGTCAAACGCCGAGCAAGCTCGAGAGGTGGCATCGGTGGCTGACGGGGTCATTGTGGGTGCGTCTGTCGTACGGCGGCTGCTTGAAGGGCTTGGGCCTGAGGGCGTCGGACAATACGTTGGTGAACTTCGTTCAGGTATTGATCAGCTTGTAGGTTCTCGCGGTTGAATTCTTCTTGCTCTGAAGTCGACGTTGTAGGGTGTCGGGTGACATGTTGACACCCGTCGACCTAGCCAGAGGCATTGATGAGCGACCCCACAACTCCGGACCTGCTTTCTACGGAGTCGATTCCCGATCTCGAATCGGAATCTACCGTTACCGAACCGATCGTTTCTGAAGACCCAGCGGCTGATCCCGCGGTCACTGAACTGCCCCTTACTGAGGTGTCGGCTGCTGAATTACCGGTCACTGAATTGCCGGTCACTGAATTACCGGTGAATGAAACCGAGGCCGTGACTGTCAGCGTGACTCCTCAGGTTGCGGATGCTGTTGCTGAACCAGTAGGCGAGGTCGCGGCGGAAGAACCTGTGGTTGCCACGCCAGCCCTCGATGAAGGCGGAGCGCTTGCCTACCAGCCTGGCGATATCGTGCCGGGGTCGGTTGTTGCGGTTCGTGACGATGGGGTCGACATCGAACTTGACGCGGGTCGTAAAGCAGTGGCCCCGAAAGCCGAATGGCTCAGTGGTTCCACGTACGCCGTAGGAGACCAGGTAGAAGGACAGGTTCTGCGTCGTCAAGGCGCTGGGCGATACGTCATCTCGATGAAACGGGCTCACAAAACTCGGTCATGGGGGCGAATTCTTGCTGCCAAAGACTCGGGCGAAATCATGAGCGGTACAGTCACCGAGGTGGTCAAAGGTGGGCTTATCGTAGATTTGGGTCTTCGGGCGTTTCTGCCGGAATCATTGATCGATGTTCGCCGGGTTGGCAAGCCAGCGGAACTTGTCGGACAGGTTGTCAATGTGCTTGTTATCGAGGCTGAAAAGGCGACCGATCGACCAGGCGAACGAATTGTGGTTTCACGCAAACCACTTCGCGAAAAGGAACGTGCTGGCGAACGTTCGCAACTCATCCACCAAATTCAGGTCGGAGAGCGTCGAAAGGGCCGGGTCAGTGCGATTGTGCCATTTGGTGCCTTCGTTGACCTTGGCGGCATCGACGGACTGATTCATGTTTCTGAGCTCGCCCACACGCAGGTTGCCACCGCTGACCAGGTCTTGTCGGTCGGTGACGAAGTTGAGGTCGTCGTTCTCGAAGTGAGCCCTGAGAAGCGCAAGATTGCGCTGTCTCGCAAACGGGCGCTACCCGATCCATGGTCCTCGTTCCAAGGAACCCACCAGGTCGGAGACCTTGTGTTCGGTACCATCACCGGGCTCGCGGCATTCGGAGCGTTCGTTGCGATCGAGGGTGCCGAACTTGAAGGCCTGATCCATATCAGCGAATTAAGCCGATTCCGGGTTGAACAGGCGAGTGATGTCGTGTCTGTTGGTGAAGGGGTGTGGGTGCAAGTACTCGAAATCGCCCCCGAAAAGCGTCGCCTGGCTCTTTCGCTACGTCGGGCGCTTGAGTAAACAACTCCCAACGTTTTTCATTGTTCCCAAATCAATCGTTCGACGGGTTGCCCGGTTATTTGGGCGATCAATTCGAAGTCTTTGTCATGATGAAGGACCGTAAGTTTGGCGAGTTCTGCTGTTGCGGCGATCAACAGATCAGGAATCGACGGGGCCCGATGATGGCCTGTGCAGCTAAACGGAGCTGAACATCAAGGGCGCGATCCTCTACTGCTGGTGTGAGATTCTCGATTGGCATCTTTGACAACGGCGGATGAGCGACGTCGTCGGAAAGTTCGTCGGCTGATCGAGCTGAGTGGCCAATCTCAAGTCTCGTTAACGTACTGATTCGCAACAAACCACGATCTATATGGGTTTGCCAAATTTCAGGCTCCATCACCTTGCCAAACCGAACAAATGCGGACGTATCGACCAACCAAGTCGTCACGACCTAGCTCGACGCATCAATTCATCGTCGCCAAGTCCGGCAAACCGCTCGCCTATACGTTCAAAATCGGCACTCGTCGTGGGAGCTACTTCGCTGCACCGTTCTCGGGCCAGGGCTCGTCGAAGATACTCACTTCGTGAAATTCCCATTCGGTGGGCATTTCGGTCAATCAAATCAATCAAGTCTTCCGGTACGTCTCGAATTAAATTGTCAGTCATAAGGCTTCCGATATCTTATTATCGGCAGGCGGCCTTTCGCGTCTACTTCGGTGGTAGAGCGGTCAGTAGTAAGAAAACACTGCCCGGCTGCCGCATGAACGAATCAGCCGGGCAGGGTTATTTTGAGGGGTCTTGACGACTAGGGGGTTGGTCGTTTGAGACCCTTTAATTGATTGAGCTCAGCTGTTGCCGCCTGCAGCCATGATGTCTTGGTTGACGCCCTGGATGCGGTTACGCAGCGCCTCGAGGGCTTGGGCGCAAGCGTTGAGGCTTTGCGAAGCCCCAGGCCAGGTGTTTGAACGGAAGTCTTCGGCCAGGGTTCCGTCCCATACATTTGGGTCAGAAAGCTGTTCGCCCTCGGCTCGAAGCGCCCTGATTTGCTCAGCGAGACCGTTCGACAAAATGCCCTGCATACGGGTGATTGATGACTTGCCTTGATCGCTAGAAAGAACACGTGCTGCCATGATGAAAGAACCTCCTGGGTTCGGTTTGGGGTACACTGAAACCATACGAAATACACTAGAAACTGTCAAGCAGTTTCAATGTATTTCATGCTTTTTTAAACAGAGACTTTCGTTTGCGAATACCGGACAGGTCTCGCAACGCTGACTTGGCGGCATCTTCGTGGCCTTCCATACGCTGGGCGATGAGGGCTCGGCGTTCTTGTAACTCGGAATAGGTCAAGCGTTGAACCCCGGCTTCGACCCCGATGGTCGCTTTAAACGCACTGATATCAATCGATTCAGCCGTCAGGGCGATGCCGACATCGCTGGCGATTTTCTGACCGTGAGCCATCGCAAAATGAGTGCCAATCTCGGTGAGTGCGCCAAAGAGATCGAGGTTCGGGGCCAACGTTGCCATGGCACCATCGAGGAACAACAGATCCTTGACGTACAACATTAATTCCTTTGGCATCCGTGCGCCATACCCAAGCAACGCCTTGGTGATGTTTCGAACCTCAGCAATAAGTTCCTCCGGCGCCATCTTCGTTGGGTCTTTTACCGGCCCATCGAGGTTCAGGTCACGAACAACCTGATCGACGTCGGTGTCCATAGGCAGCGCACCAAGCTCACACAACGCCTTGACCTGAAGCTTGATGTCGTTGGTCGTGCCAGCCATCATCAACTTCAGGAACGCCATCCTTTTCGTTTCGCTCAACCGACCAGTAATGCCGTGGTCTAGTAGCGCAATCTTTCCGTCGGCCATCACGAACAGGTTTCCGCCATGAAGATCGCCATGAAACACCCCGTGAAGCATGACGCCCTCAAGGAAGGCCACCATGGCTGCTTTGATGACGGCTTCGGTGTCGATCCCCGCAGCGTGCATTCCGGGTACATCGTCGAAGCTGAAGCCACGAAGTCGTTCCATGACCAAGACCCGCTTGGTGACGAGGGTGGGATGTGGGCGGGGAACCAGCATGGTCTTGTGCTGATCTGTCAGTCGCAACACTCGTGCCGTGTCGAGCATGTTTTGGGCTTCGAGGCGAAAGTCGAGTTCTTCAACGATCGTCTCCGCGAACAACTCAACCAGTGCAGGCGGATTCGCAAGGGCAGCGATTGGGATACGGCCGATGAGGTGAGGTGCAAACCAACTCATAGCCCGCAAATCTCGGCGTACGAGTGTGGCAACGGTAGGTCGCTGCACTTTCACGACAACCTCTTCACCGCTTAACAACGTGGCCGCATGGACCTGCGCTATCGAGGCTGCAGCCAACGGAGTTCGATCGAAGAACGAAAAAACAGCCTCGATGGGGACTCCGAGATCTTCTTCTACGGTCCGTCGGACTGCTTCAAACGGTTCAGCCGGCACTTTGTCGCGAAGGATGCGAAACTCCAAAACCAGTTCAGGCGGGAAGATTCCTTCACCTGACGAAATGATTTGGCCCATCTTGATATACGTCGGCCCGAGCTGAGCGAAACCGACCCTGAGGCGCTTAGACACACCGGCGCGGCTTACAGCACCACCCTTCGGCTTCTCCTTGATTCGCCAGAGCGCAAGGGCCCCACCGAGAATTCGCCCGGTTCGAATGACCCGAAGCCCCGGTGGCAACTTGCCCGGTGTGGTCAATTCCGGAACGAGTGCGTTGGTGCGTTCCCTCAGTCGATCAATTCCGACGGCCCACTTCAGTTCGGATTCTTTGACGACCCACGGGCCGTTGTCGGTGAACGCAAACTTGGCCGTATCGGAGATATTGCTAAGAGATGGGGCAGTGACTAGCTCGGAAACACTTGCGTCGGAAACGGCCACGTCGGATACAGATAAAGGAGACACCTGGCAAGGTTAATTGGGTTTGCCGATCAACCGAGAGAAGGTGGGACGGGTGTCACGTCAGGCAAGAAGTTCAGGCAAGAAGTTCTGGTTGGTCTTTCACCATTCGGTCGTACATTGGTTGAAAGCTGAACCAACCGGCGAGATGACTACCAACTTGGGTAGACGTGAGCTTCGCCATCTCGTGAGGGATAGATATTGGGGTTCCGGCCGCCTCAGCCATGAGTTGCGTTTGGCAGGAACGATCCATCGTGACAAACCACCATGCCGCTTCTTCAACCGAGTGTCCGACGGTAAGTAGGCCATGGTTACGCAGAATGATCGCCTTTGCGTCACCCAAAGCATAGGCAATTCGTTTGCCCTCCTGCGGGTCGAGAACGACGCCGGTGTAGTCGTCGAATAGCGCATGGTCTTCGTAAAACGCACATACGTCTTGAGTGATCGGGTCAAGTTTGCGCCCAAGCGTTGACCACGTTTTGCCGTACGCAGAGTGGGCGTGGGCGGCGCCAACAACGTCGGGTCGTGCTTCGTGTACCTGTGAGTGGATGGCGAACGCTGCCTGGTTAACCGGTGCGTTTCCTTCGACGACCTTGCCGTCGTGGCGGACCAAAATGAGGTCAGACGCCTTGATCATGCTGAAGTGCATACCGAACGGATTCACCCAAAAGTGGTCGGTAAGTTCGGGGTCTCGGGCGGTGATGTGCCCCGCAACACCTTCGTCGAAACCACACCTCGAAAAAATACGTAGCGAGGCAGCCAGTCGCTGTTTTCGGTGAAGTCGTTCCTCCACGAGTGTTCTTTCACCATCGGGCTTCGGAAGTGGGGCGTTTCCTTGTTGCGACACCATGATGGGGCTCGTCTCGTTGGCCATAAGACGAAAGCATACGACGTACTACCGCGAACTTGCCATACCCGGGCCCGACTCGCTCAGTCGCTGTGCAAACCACACCGGAATAATCGAGAGCAACAGCACGACTAACACAGCGACATTCACTTTTGGCAAATTGTTAGGACGTGAAAAATTTCCCAATATGTATTGGGGGAGGGTCTTCGCGTTGGCCCCAGCGGTAAACGTCGTCACCACGATTTCATCGAATGAAAGAGCGAACGCAAGGATGGCACCTGCACCGAACGAACTTGCAAGCATTGGGAACGTCACGTGTCGCAACGTCGTAAAGGTATGCGCGCCGAGATCGGCTGATGCTTCTTCCAAACTGGCTGGAAGTCGACGCAATCGGGCAAGCACGTTGTTGTGAACGACCACAATGCAAAACGTTGCGTGCGCGATCACGATCGTTTTGAAACCAAAGCTCACTCCTAATTGTCGAAACGCGCTGTTGAGTGCAATACCCGTGATGATGCCCGGTAAGGCGATCGGAAGCACGACGGCGAACGACAGCGCATCTTTCCCAAAAAACGAAAAACGCTGAATGGCGAACGCCAACAGGGTGCCGAGAATCAGCGCAATGATCGTTGCAAAGAACGCGGTACGCGTAGACCCCCACAGCGCTTCTCGTACCTCAGGATCTCGAAATGCCTCGGGCCACCATTTGACCGTTAGCCCCTGCAGGGTCGTGGATTTGGCGGTATTAAACGCTAAGAGACCCGCATAAATGATGGGCGCCCAAAGTATGACTACTACCAAAGAAGTGAGGCCAGCGATTGCCCGACGGGCGGTTTTTGATAAATGCATATGGGTACCTACATATTTTCGAGAGCACCGGTTTGGCGGGCCCCGAGGAGGTAGACGAGCATGATCGCCATTGGGATAAGTGAAACGGCCGCTGCCAATGGTCCGTTCTGAACGAAGTTGTCGTACACAACCGAACCAATCATCTGTGTTTTCCCGCCCACCAGATCGACCGCGATGTAGTCGCCCATCGACAACGAGAACGTGAAAATACTTCCGGCAACCAATGCGGGCCCGAGTACCGGAATGACGACTTTTCGAAATGTGACAAGGGCATGCCCGCCAAGGTCCGCCGATGCTTCGAGTAGCGAATCGGGCAGGCGTTCCAGCCCGGCGTACACCGGCAAGATCGCGTAGGGCAGCCACAGGTAGGCAAGCACAATGGTCGTCGATGCCAGCCCGAGGCCAGGCGTAACGCCGAACACCTTTTTGATGAGCCCGTCACCTGGATCGACGAACGTTCGCCAGGCATATGCCTTTACGAGGTAGCTCGCCCATAGGGGCATGGTCACGGCCACCGAAAGGATGCGTCGAACCCGGGGCGAGGCTATTTTCGCTAGGTAGAACGAGATGGGAATCGCTAACGCAAGGTCGATGACGGTTACAGCGGTCGCAACTAAAACGGTACGGACAACAACATGGCGGTATACCGAAACCGTTCGAATTTCAGTGAAGTTCTGAAATCCGAATTCCTTGATGGTGGCACCGCTGAAACCATCGAGCTTGTAGAACGAGGTGATGAGCAGCGCGGCGAGCGCGCCAAGATACGCAACAACTAGCCACACCATAGGTGCGCTGAGTAATGCTAGCAATCGAAGTTTGGGGCGTCGATAGAGAAGTCGGGAGAGCGCTCGCACGTAGTTACCTAGAGATCACAAAGACAGGAAGAATGATCGTGATGGGAGGGCGACAACACTGCCCTCCCAAGTCACATCAGTTTTCAGCCCTTGAGTTCGGTCCAGGCCTTGTTCCACTCGGCGAACTCGACACAGATCGGCCCTCGACCGTCAAGGCATTCCTTAGTCGGGGTTGTCCAGTACCAAATCTTCGAGAAATACTCCTCGTCGCCAGCGTGGAACGTGGTGCAATGATTTTTGTCTTTGGTAAGTGCACATGCCTTCTGGTTTGAAGGTGCCTCGCCGAAGTATTCGGTAGCAAGCGCATTGCCTTCTGGGCTGATGATGTAGTTCATCCACATGTATGCACAATTAGGGTTCTTCGATTTCGACGAAACCATCCAGGTGTCAGACCATCCGGTTGAACCTTCTTTTGGAAGAACGACGTCAACCGGGGTGCCTTCGGCTTTCGCAGCGTTGGCAACAACCTGCCAAGACGTGCCAGCGGTCATGGTTCCGGACTTGAAAGCTGCCTGTTGCTTGAGGTAGTCGCTCCAGTATTCGCTGACCAGACCTTTTTGACCTTTGAGAAGTTCGACTGCAGCAGCAAACTGGGTTTTGTCGAGCGCATATGGGTTCTTGATCCCGAGCTCAGGGTTCGTTGACATGAGGTAGACCGCAGCATCGGCGATGTAGATAGGTGCGTCGTACGCAGTAACCGAACCTTTGGCTGTCGAGTCGGCGGCCCACACAACACTCCACGAGTCGGGAGGGGTTGTGAATTTGTCGGTGCGGTACATCAAGAGGTTCGCGCCACGCCCGTGAGGAACACCGTATGACTTGTCGCCGACCGAGTTCCATGCCTTGTTTTTCAGCGAGTCGTAGACATCGGCGTAGTTCGAGAGCAACGCAGTGTTGACCGGGGCAACTTCACCCGATGCGATCAGTCGGAGACTTGCGTCACCAGAGGCTGACACGAGGTCGTATTCACCCGTCTGCATGAGGGCAACCATTTCGTCGGAAGTGTTTCCAACCTTTACGTTGACCTTGCAGCCGCTCGCAGTGGTGAACGGGTCCACCCAGTCTTTTTCGGTGTAGCCGGGCCATGCGACGACGTTGACCTGGCCTTCACCGGTACCGACTTCGGTCGCCATCGGAAGATCTGGTGCTGAGACGCCGGCGGCGGCTTCATTTCCTTCAGCAGGGGCATCAGCAGGAGCGTCTGCAGCGGCCTCGGTGGATGGCACCTCGCTTGACGGTGCTTCACTTGATGGGGCCGAACTTGAGCCGCCGCATGCGTTGAGCGTGAACGCAAGTACTGCGGCGATACCGATCGTTTTGATAGTGGTTTTCTTCATGAGTACCTCGGGTTTAGGGGTTGTGGTGTGGGTGAGATTGTTTGTCGCTTGCTTATTCAGCGATCGCGGTTCCGGCGTCGGGTCGCACGGCGAGGGTAATTGCTTGACCAACGCAAAACATGGGTCGAGCGGAGTGAGTGTGTGCCAGCGTAACGAGCAGCGGAGCCAGGGGAGGGGCTTCAACACGCAGCCGGGTTTCTGAACCCACGAACTGACTGTGAGCGACGGCACCTGAAATGCTTCGCTCGCCGTCAAGCAACGGCTGGTCGGCCGAAAGAACCCGAAATCGTTCCGGTCGTATGGCAAAAGTTCCGGATCGTCCGAGGAGAGCTTCGGCGGTCTCGCCGCTCACAATGTTTGAGGTTCCGACAAAGCCGGCAACGAAACGAGTCGCCGGTTGATCGTAAACCTGCTCAGGTGTACCGACCTGCACAATGTTTCCTTTGTCGAACACCGCAATACGGTCGCTCATCGTGAGCGCTTCATCCTGGTCATGTGTAACGAAAACAAAGGTAATTCCAACGTCGTGTTGAATCGTTTTGAGTTCAACTTGCATTTCTTCTCGAAGCTTCAAGTCGAGCGCACCGAGCGGTTCATCGAGTAGCAGTACTTTTGGTCGATTGATCAGCGCTCGAGCAAGTGCAACCCGCTGACGTTGACCCCCGGACAATTGATTCGGACGTCGGGATGCATACTCCCCGAGTCGAACCGCTTCGAGGGCCTCAGTGGCCCGAGCAGTTCGTTCAGCTTTCGGAACCTTCTTAACCATCAGGCCGTATTCAACGTTTTTCTGTACGGACATGTGGGGGAACAGTGCATAGTCCTGAAACACGGTGTTGACGTCTCGATCAAACGGAGGCGTGTTGGTGACATCGACGCCATCAAGGCTGACATCTCCTCGCGTGGCCTGTTCGAATCCGGCGATCATGCGCAACACCGTTGTTTTACCCGAGCCTGATGGCCCGAGAAGAGTAAAGAATTCGCCAGGGGCAATATCGAGGCTCACGTCGTCGACGGCGACAACATCGCCGTAACGCTTGTGAAGATGATTGAGGCTGATGGCGGGGGTGGGGGCAACCGCTGCTGACATAGTTATCTGTACGAACTGTACACAGTTTGTGACAAGCTTTTCCGCTCACTCCGCCTTGACGGTCAGGTAGCCCGATTCGCCAGTAGGTCCAATACACCGTCGCTAAATACTGGCCAGGCGTCTTGGGCCCAGGATCCGAACGGCTGCGATGCGAGCGAACAGACAGCGACATTGGCCACAGGGTCAATCCACATCATCGAACCTGACTGACCAAAATGTCCGAATGTGGCCGTGCTGTTGTGGTTCCCCGTCCAGTGAGGGTGTTTATTGCCTCGAATTTCGACGCCGAGGCCCCACGAATTTGGCGATTGGCGGCCAAACCCGGGAAGAATTCCGACCAGGTCGGGCCACTGCGGAGTGGTTACCTGTGTGAGGGTTGCTGAGTCGATAAGCGTCGGGAAACGAAGTTCATTGACTAAGCAAATGAGATCTCGTAGTGGTCCGGTCGCGCCTGCCGCTGGGTCGCTTATTGACGTAGCTGCCATTCCGAGCGGAATAAGAACGGCCTCGTTGCAATAGTCGCCGAACGAGATTCCGGCTGACTCGCTGAGGTGATTAGCCGCCAAACGAATTCCGACGTTGGAATAGGTCCGTCGAACCAACGGCGGAACCACCGTCTCGTTGCGATCGGGGTAAAGGCCAGCCGCATGCGAAAGCAACATCGCCACCGTTGCAAACCCAGCATGGGGTCCTGGCAGCGAGACATGGTCTTCAAACCTAATTGTGCCTTCCTCAACGGCTATCCAGCAGGTCAATGCCGTGATCAACTTGGTCACCGACGCCCAAGCGAATTGACGGTCAATGTCTCCAACGACGTGGGCAGCCCCGCTTCCAGCAGGCCCGCTTCCAGCAGGCGCACTTCCGGTAAGGATGGCAGCCGAAACGTGCGATGGACCCCAGAGTTGTGTTGTTGCCAAGATGTTTTGGTACTCAGACTCGTCGGCCGAAATGAGCGCCAGCGGGGGTGCGGCCACCGGTCGGAGTCCTTTTCGGCTACTTGGACGACGGGCGCAAGTCGATACGAAGCACCAAAATGCCGTCTTCGATCGTTCCTTCAGCGTCACCAATGATGGCGAAATCCATAAAATCAACCTGGGCTCGGTCGGTAATACGTTTGCGCTCTGCCCCTTCAACTGGCGGCATAGGCCGATTTCGCACCGCCTTGGCTCGTTCACGGAAACGTTCAAGCATGGCTGGAATGTCGAGGGAATCACTCATGCTTCGACGATACTTGGGGTGGAGGCAAACTGCGCTCCGGTCGACTGGCGGGTTTGTGGCCGATTGTCAAAGTGTGACAAGTGTCTATTCCGAGTGAAGTGGCACCGTTACTCCCTGTAGGCGCACTACAATTTGCGCCCGCACCTTATGAAATGACACGAGACGTTGGGAGCAGTACGTGAAGAAGGGTCGTCATCGACGCTTTGAAGAGGCGAGAGCCCTCAAGCGATCTACTGATTCCAACATTGGCGAGGCTTGCCTCGAATGCGGGGCCGCCGCCGATGAGTCATGCGTCTCGTGGTGTCTGGCCCGAGTTCTCGACGATGAGGACGAAGAATATTCTGACGATCAAACGGAGTCTGAAGCTGTTTGATCGTTGTTCTCGGCCGTGAATCCTCACGTCCGAACCATGTAATACAAACCGATTGTGATCTGAAACCATGTCTGCTTCGCCCTTGGCGAGCGGCCGCGAGGCCCCTGCCGGGGTTGAATTGCGAGCTGCTGATGCCATCCCTGAACTTCGCAACATTGCTATTGTTGCCCACGTCGACCACGGAAAAACAACGTTGGTTGACTCAATGTTGCGTTCAACTGGCGCAATGTCCACCCGCGGCGAGCAGGTCGACAGGGTCATGGACTCAAACGATCAGGAACGTGAACGCGGCATCACTATTTTCGCGAAACAGGCTTCCGTTCGTTGGGGTCACTACAAAATCAACATCGTCGATACTCCTGGGCACGCCGACTTCGGTGGCGAGGTAGAGCGCGGTTTGGCGATTGTTGACGGCATTTTGCTTCTGGTCGACGCCGCCGAAGGGCCGCTTCCGCAAACGCGCTACGTACTGTCAAAGGCTCTCGCCCGAAAACTTCCCGTAGTCGTCGTCATCAATAAGGTCGACCGCCAAGACGCTCGTCCCGAGGAAGTTCTCGAAGAAATTGAGCATTTGTTTCTCGACTTGACCGAGGCTGCTGGTCTTGACCTTGACCACCTTGATTTTCCGGTCGTTTCGGCGGTTGCCCGTGAGGGTCGATCAGTAAGTGGTGTAGGTATGCCTGGTGCCGGTGAAGACCTCACGGCGTTGTTTGAAGCAATAGTCAAAACAATCCCTGCGCCTGATGGCGACCCAGATGCACCGCTGCAGGCCATTGTGAATAACCTCGACGCAAGCGAATACCTTGGTCGTTTGGGTGTCGGACGGGTTCAACAGGGTCGCCTTCGAGCAGGCGAGCAAATCGCTCTTTGCCAAGCTACGCCGAATACGTCCGTTCCGGGTGGGGTATTAAAGCGTAAGCCGGGCACCATTTACTCGGTAGACGGTCTAAAGCGAGTCGAAACAGACGAAATTTTGGCTGGCGACCTGTTTATTGTTGCTGGGTTCCCAGAAATCAACATCGGTGACACGCTTGCGTCACCTATCGACCCTGTTCCGCTGGAACGTCTCGAAGTTGATGAGCCTGTTCTGCGGATGACCTTTGGTGTGAACACTTCGCCAATGGCTGGAAAGGCAAAAGAGTCGAAGTTTTTGACGTCACGCCATCTTCGTGATCGCCTGAACCGCGAAATTCTTGGCAACGTGAGTATTCGCCTGACCGATACGGCTTCGCCCGAAGTGATCGAGGTTGCCGGTCGAGGTGAACTCCAATTGGCAGTACTCATTGAGTCGATGCGTCGGGAGGGTTATGAACTGCAGGTCAGTCGCCCTGAGGTCATCACTAAAGAGATCGATGGCAAAAAGCATGAACCGTACGAGGAAGTGACGGTCGACGTTCCGGATGAGTACGTGGGTGCTGTTACGCAGGCATTCGCGCCTCGTAAGGGTCAAATGGCCGATATGCGCCCCGGAGACAACGGTCGAACAATCGTTAGGTTCGATTGCCCGTCACGCGGGCTACTTGGTTTGCGAAACGAGTTACTCACGCAAACCCGCGGAACTGCGCTTGTGCATCAGCGGCATGAAGGCTACGTACCTTGGGTTGGTGAGCTTCCTCATCGTCTCGGCGGAGCCATGGTTTCCGATCGCATGGGCCCCTCGACGGAATATGCCATGGACAACTTGCAGAGCCGTGGAACGTATTTCATTGATCCAGGCGAACAGACCTATGAGGGCATGATCATCGGCGAGAACGCTCGAAACGAAGAAATGCTCGTCAATATTTGTCGTGAAAAGAAACTCACAAATATTCGTACTCACTCTCATGACGAGATCGTCAAACTTGCTCCGAAGCGAGAAATGACGCTCGAACGGTCAATCGAGTGGATTGGCCCTGACGAGTTGGTCGAAGTAACCCCTACTGCGATTCGTATTCGTAAAAAGGCCTTGAAAGAAGAAGATCGCCGACGCGATTCCCGCAAGGGATAGCATTTTGTTGAGTCGTGTTCACGGGATCATCACATGATGGTCACGAGCACTTCTTAGCGTCTCAGTACGGTGGTGCGCATGAATCGACCGAATCGACTGAACCGACTGAGCCGAGAGCGTTCTTCCCCGACTGTTGTGATTGCCGGTTTGCTGGTGGCGTTCGTGGTGGCGGTCGGTGGGCTTTTGGCTCCACTGGCTGATGCCCATCCACTGGCCGATGCCCATCCGGTGGCCGTCGCCCCGAGCGTGACACAACCGAAAAAGGTTGTGTCGTCGACGAAGTCGCGCAAGATTAAAAAGCGCGCAACGACGACCGCCGTCAAGCCCAAAGGCAAGAAAAAGAAGAAAACGACCACGACTCGGCCGAAGGTGACGGTCGCAGTGACCACGGTTGCAACAACGAACCCCGCAACTACGGTTGCGCCGGTTCCGCTTCCTACTGACCCGGTGACCACGGTGATTCCGGGAACCGTCGCCCCCGTACCCGTTGGGTCGACCGTAGCGGCGACGACGACAACGACCCGGCCGGGGCCGACGACCACGTTGCCGGCGGCAGCTGTCCCCGCTCCGGCTAACCCACCAACACGAGCGACCGCGGCAACGATCGACCCATACCGTGGCGTCGGCACGTGGGTTGACCGGTTTGACTGGACGCAACGTTGGTCCGGGAAAGCTAACCCCCCGGTTAGTGCCGCGACGGTTGATGCAATGGCGGCTCAGGGCATCCAAACGATCTACATCCAAGCTGCACATTGGAGTACGTCTCCTGATGTGCTTGAGCCGGAACGCCTCATCGCGATCATTGATCGGGCGCATCAACTCGGCATGTATGTCGTGGTTTGGTACCTGCCGTTCTTCCAGGATGTGAACACCGATTTGCGCAAGACGGTGGCATTGGCGAACCTCGATGTGGACGGAATCAACATTGATATCGAGGAACGTAGCGGGGTAGTAAACGTCGCCGAACGTAACGCTAGGTTGTTGCAATACAGCCAAAGTCTGCGGGCGCTACTGCCGGGCCGGGCTATCGGAAACAACATCGTGGCGACCACGTTGCTTGACGGTTCCCCAAACTATTGGCCGCTTCCAAACGGCCAAGCGAAGGCTAACGCGCTCTGGTGGGGTGGCCCGTTTCCGTATAAGGAGATTGCGCCGTTTTATGACATCTGGATGATCCAGGCGTACTGGACTGATCGTGCTGCTGATTCAGGTTGGCGTGATGGGTACCGGTACACGATTGACAATGTCAACCGACTGCGAGCAAACGTTGGGCGTCCAGATTTGCCGGTGCAAGTCATTGGGGGCCTCGGCGGGGCACGACTAACGCTCAATGAGTTCTCGGGTTTTCTGCAGGCGTCGCGCGAGGTTGGCTCCATTGGTGTGTCGTTCTATGACTGGATGATCACACCATATGCATGGTTACCGTATATGTGGTCGTTTCGATGGACGCCCGACGGGTCAGTCGACCCTCGGTTTCCGGTGACACCTGCACCTCCCTACGTCGAGCAACCCCGACCAGCACCAACCACAACAACGCTTCCACCGCCGACACTCCCAACGACAGTGCCTCTGACAACACCGTTGCCAGTACCTCCACCGACACCGGCCTCTGCCTAGACAATCTGGCCGGTCTTACGTGGTTTTGAGCTGTTCCTGGCTCGGTTGCATTCCGTCTTGGTTGATTCGCAAGATGGCGTCGAGGGGTTCAGAATCCGCACCAAATGCTGCGGCATGAAGAAGAAGACCGTCAGTAAAAATACGTCTGTACGGTTCGTTAGGTTAAATGTCGGAGTTTGGCGGGAACAGCCCCATGCTTTCGCCGATCACCCAAAGTAACTCGCGCTTTGACCGACCCCGCCACCACGCTTCTAACCCCGCACACGTCTGAGCGGGGTTAAAGCGGCCTGGTCGGGTCTTCAAAGTCGATCGGGCCGTGGCGGTTGGTAGTGGTGGTGAGTTGATGGTGACGCCGTTGGGCCATTCGATGGTGAGCGTGTTCGTCTCAGACTGCCAGAACAGTTTGAGACGCTGTTTGTGGACTTGGCGGTGATGAAACCGGCACAACGTGACCAGGTTCCCGATTTCGTGGGTTCCGCCGTGCTCGCGGTGCTTTATGTGGTGAATTTCTGTCCACCTTGACGGTCGCCCACACCCCGGGTAACGGCAGCAACGGTCACGGGCCACAACTGCTTTGCGGTTCCTTAACGGAATATCCGATGTTGGTGTTTCTACGTCGAACGGTTGACCCGTCGTATCCAACCAAACCGTCGTGACGTTCGCGTCGCACATGACCATGTCCTGGGTGACACCCGACAGGTAAAAGAGTTGTGGTGTGGACGAAAGCCCTGTGGCTGCTTCAACGTGAATAGTGACGTTTGGTCGTTCACCACCAACAAACGCACGATCAGCGTTTCGTAACGATTCCGCACACGCATCAACCAGGGCATCATGGCGTCGTTGAGGCAGCGTACGCGTGTCACCCTCACACGGTTTTGGCATGGCAGCCTCAATCGCCGCCCGAACCGTTTCACCACCCACTGGGTCAAGAACCCCAGACAACCGCCACGTACCATCAGGAAGCACGTGGAGTTGTACTGACCGTTTCGCCTGTAAGCGTTCATCACCAGACTCAGGGTCGTTCAGCTCGTCATCACACAACCCAACCCACCGGGCAACAACCTGACCAAACATCTGAACCGGCAACTCTTTCGCCCACTTCGTCAACACCGCCTCGTCACGAACCGCCAAATGTTCGCGTTCCTGAGTAACCGCCTTAGTAAGCAAACGTAACTGGGCCACACCAACAAACCCCGAAACCAGCGCTTCGCCGAACAAAGGAAGCAACGTCAACAAGTGCAGTTGTTCCCGGCGAACCAAACCTTCCGCTTCGCGGGCGTTCGTGTGTTGCGCCAACCACGACCCCATATCAATATGACCATCATCACGAAACCGGCCAGACCCTGCGAACCCACCGACCATAAGCGTACACACCATGTCAGCCAAATCCTGCGTCTCCGGGCCAAGACCACCAACTCGCCACACGAAACCGTCGCACCGGCAGTGAACGCATCAAGTACGGCCCGCAACGACGAATTCGCCACCCCCACTGCTCACCGATAGCCGCAGATCCCATACACACCCTACCACGTAGCTACGAACATATGTTCGTATAATCACTTAACAGTGTAAAGTAGTGCTGCAGTGGTGTGAAGTCGGGTCCGCCGGTACCTAGCCTCAGACACCTGCCGGTTTTACGGTGGTTCGGGGCACTGGGCGAGTGGTGGCTGGTCGGGGAGGTGTGGCACGCGTCGTAGGGGGACGGGTAGCGCCCGGTTTGACAGTCGGTGGTGGAACCGTCGTTGGCCCTGCCGAGCTTGGTGGCACCGTCGTTGGTGGCACCGTCGTTGCTGGCACACGGGTGGTGGCTGGAGCTCGTTGCCCGGCGAATAGCTCGGTCGATTTCGGACGTAGGAATACCTTGAGGTTTTTGTGGTCGAGGGGTCCGAGGGTCAGCGAAGCGGTCGCGCCGACGGAAGTCAACGGGGGCTCAGAACCATTGAGCAACACAACAAGGCGTTGAGTGAGATCAAACCCGACACCACTGATTTCATAAGTACACACTGAATCCAGCCGTTCGAATCGTTCGCCGGACTCTTGAAAGCTTCCGGTAAACGTTTGTGAGGTGGATCGAGTTCCGGTGGATGATTGGCTACCGCAGTCTCGCGTCCGAATTCGAATCGACTCGTCGGGTGCAGTGCGGAAAACGTGCACGTACGGAACCGAACGAGCGTCGCTGGGTGGCGTTGCAACTTCAACTACGTCGGCAGAACTAGCAGGCTCAGCGCTCGGGGTTGCGTCGATCTCGATAACTGCATCGGTATCCATAGCGACTTTGGTGATCGTTTGTCGATAAAGCTCGCCAACAACCGCTGTTCTAACCGGCAGCCCGTTGACCCGAATTTGATCCACGACTTCGCCGAGCACCCTAACCTGGCATGCCGATCTGGGCCGAACTTCAAAGGTCAAGATGAGGGGCCCGTCGTCTTTCATCAACACGAACGACAACGGATTCTCGGCTGGCTTTGGCTCTACAGGTTTAACGATGTAGCCAAATAAGCGCGCAGATGAGCAGGCGAACGAGACTGAAATCGGATCTACGACCCCTGAAGCTTGCGCGTAGTTTGCCGAGATGGACAGTCGAACTCGTCGCAGACCCTGCTCATTCGGAATCAAATATTCCGGTATGAGACGGGAACTTGGCGGAACCGACGAGGTTGACGAAGTAGCCGAACGCGCTGAGTTGGTCGAACTTGCTGAGTTGGTCGAACTTGACGAAGTAGAGGGTCCTGGCTTTGAGGAAGGGACCGCCAGGGTGACAAGCAACAGCAATGCACAGCGACCAAAAATCATGTTGCCAGTATCTTGGCGCAGAGATGCGGTATGTCTGTGTATTTCAGGCTACAGCCAGGGCAACTTTTTCCAGAGCTGTTGGTGGAATGCGAAGAAGCCGGTGTGAAGCGTCGCTGAATAGTCCGCCGTTGCGGTTGCTTCAAGGTCACGGATTTCCCGGTCGAGGGCAGGAAGATTCCACCAGGATGTGGTCGGCATCACATGGTGCGCAAGGTGAAAGTTCCCGTTCAAAATGACCCACGAAAAGAATCGATTCGACCGCACGGTTCCCGATGAAACCAGAATTTGAGCGTCACGTTCGGCGCCGGAATGTTCGAAAAAGGTCATCCAGGTAAACGGGCCACACAGAAACACGGCGACCGGGGCTAGCCACCATCGCACGAGCCACGGAGTGAGACCACTGAGGACCAGGCCAACGACCCCAAGCACTGAAATGGCCAATGATGCAAAACCCTGCCAACGCACGTTTCTTGCAACCCGATCCGATGTCACCCAAGACGGATGCGAACCAAGGAGACACTGCAAGGTTCCGGCGATCATGGTGAGTGAAAACGCAAACCCCCCGGCAATGACCGTGAAGATGAGCATGGCCTTGCTTTTCACCATCTCGTAAAAACGTTCAGGGTCTTTTCCGTCGGTACGGGTGTAGCCGTGATGCACGAAGTGATTAGCGCGGTATGCGGCACCCGGGGCAAAAAAGACTGCGCCGACGACAGCGTTGGTGACATCGTTTGCCTACGTCGAAACGAAAACTCCTCGATGCGCCGCTTCGTGCAGCAGGTTTTGTACTCGAAATAAGACGAAGAAAATGATGACCCAGCCGACAACTAGACCAAGAGGCGACGGCAACACCGAACCCAATGCAACGGCCGCAGCCCAGGCCGCAACGGCGCTGAATGTTGCCGTAAAGCCCTTGCTGGTGTTTGATGCGCCAATTTTTTCCCTGCTGGCCCAGGCTCGAAGTTCTTGGGGAACACCTGCCACCACAAGGCGCTTGCTGGCCTCGTTCGGACGGCTCGTCAGATCAATAATGACGTCGAGGTCCAAAACTGAAGATTCGCTCACTTCATCAAGGTATCAGCCACCTGCGCATAGGCCTGAGTTGCTTCGGATCGTCGGTAGGTCACTGATTGTTCGACTGGCCCCATTGCCGGGGAACCACCTAATACTGTTCTTGATCATTAGCCTGGCATGCGGCAAATCGGTGCCATCCCCAACGGAATAACAGCGTTTGGCCCGTGACAGTCATTTGTGTGACTAGTGCTGCTCCGATGGAATTGGTGACCAGCGACCGGAAGTTCGCATAGTCTTTCGACGTACTCCGAACCAATGGCTGGAGGGGGGTGTTCCTATGATTTTGTCAAGCGGTTTTGAGTAGGTTTTCGTTGTTTTTTTGTTGTTGGCGTTCGGGTTGTGTGAGGTAGTTCTGTTCGTTGTGGAGCATATGGAATAGGGCTCGTGTTTTGCGGTTCGCGAGGC
>JANPBU010000009.1:0-2020 GCA_031430595.1 Acidimicrobiia bacterium | reverse complement strand
AAGTTTGTAAACCAAGTCGTCAATTTTCTTTTCATTGTCGCTGCTGTCTTTGCCTTGCTGCTTTTGTGAAATTATTTTGTCAACTAATTCATTCATGTGCTTTTCTTGTTTCTCTGTTGGAACTGGAATTTGCAAAGGTGATAATGCTTGTACACTAATTATTAAATCCCCTGTTCCTGTCTTTGGCGCAAAGCGGTTCAATTCGTTTTCAACCAACTTTGAGTTTAAAACACCAACTAAATATTTCAGTTGTTTACCTGTTGCGATGCAAGTGCTGTCTAAAGTATAAGTTCCAGTTTCATCGTAACAAAAGCGAAGTTTTGAACCAATTCTTTTCCAAATCAATTTTGGTTTTTCAAAATCAACATAATAATCGCAAGCTCTTAATTCCCACCAATAATCTCCTTTATCTTGTCTTTTCTCTGCACTTTCTTTAAAAGGTAATATATGATTTGCAATAGAGGGATAATTCTCTTTGAGCCAAATCCAAGCAGCATCAAAATCCATATTGCCATATCTTGGCGAATCGTCTGCTAAATGATGGGGATTGAATTTAGGCAAGTTCTTTTTAATTGTATATCCTTTTGGGAAAAATATTAAATAAGTATTTTGAAAGGTCGCTTCATACTTTTCAACTTCTCTACCTCTAATTAATCGCTTGATAATTTTAGCAGCACTCTTATCTTCCTTTATCAAACGGACTTTAGTTTCTTCATCAATTACAAATGCCTCATTGAAGCCAGTTAGTAATCCTCTGTTTATCTTCAAATCCCAATCAGACAAAGCCGTTCCGTATTTGCTAATCTTGTGATAAATTTTCCAGTTGTCTTCACTTTGAAAAATCCATTGCCCTTTATTGAAAAGCATTTGTTCGTATTGCTTGCCAAATTCTTTTACAACTTTTTCTAAGTTGTCGGGCTTCTCCAACACATCAACATAAGTGAAAGTTTTTGCCAACTTTTCTTTTCTGAATTGAACAATCGCAGCCTTTACTGTTGCTTCATCAAAAATATTCACCTTGTCAAACTCAATGATTTGTTGCATCAAAGTGTTTTGCATTAAGTATGATCGCAAATTATCACCGTAACTAACTTTGAAAAACTTGTTTGAAACAATGTATGACAAACCGCCTTTCGGTTTCAAAATGTTGTTGCCTAACTCAAAGAAATAAGTGAGAATATCAGCACTACTATTGAATACAACAAAATCTTTCTCTAACTGTGGTTTCAAGTGTTTAATTTCTTCGTGCCTTATGTATGGTGGATTTCCAATCACTAAATCAAAACCTAAATAATCCCCATTATTGTCTAACACTTCAGGAAACTCAAACCGCCATTCAAAAGCATTTTTATAAAGTGCGTTTGTTTTTATGTCGTCAATCTCTTTAGCCAGCTTGTTTATTTCTACTTCTAATTTTTCCTTCTTTTCCTTTTGTACTTTTTTCTGCTTTGCATCCGGTTCAAATATTTTTGTTTGGTTCAACAAGTTGTAAAGGTCTCCACCCAATTTGCTCAACCTAATTTGTTTCGGATCATTCTTTCCTATCTCTGTTCTGAAATCGGCTTTGATGCTGTCAATTATTATTTGCAACCCTCTTTTTACATCACGGCTTTTTTCGTTTTTGTAATCGTTCACAAAACCTCTGTAGGCTTCCACATTATACTTGATGCTTTTAAGTGCTTTACTCAAATCCGCATTTAATGCGAAACGGCTTATCAAACTGTTGCCACATTTTATATTGATGTCGATGTTTGGCAGCGTTTCTAATTCTAAAAAGTTTGTGTCCTCTTTGTAGTAAGCATTTTTCAAAAGTTCAATCCACAATCGCAAACGGCAAATTTTTACAGAGTTTGGATTGATGTCAACGCCAAACAAACAGTTTTCAATGATGGTTTGCTTTTCGTGAAAAAGTGTTTTTTGAAGACGTTGTACTTCGTTACTAATTGGTTTGCCATTACGTAATTTGTATTCAAATATATTGCTGCCTGAGTCGGTAATGATAAGTTCATCATTTATGATT
>JANPBU010000008.1:0-2718 GCA_031430595.1 Acidimicrobiia bacterium | reverse complement strand
CGGTACCGTCCCGTTCGCATCGTCCGGTGAAGGAGTCGTCGGGGCCATCCTAGGATCTCGCATGCTGACTCCCACATCCTCGCGGATTGGTGGTGGCCGGGTGCAGTTCCCTCTGGGCATGCACTAACGAACCCCTGACGTCCAACGCGCCCTCGCGCGGCGATACTACGACATGCGTCGTAGATAGGCAATCGAGCTTCGAATCGCGCCCGTTGCCCAGTTCTGTCGAGACCACCGCCTGCGGTTCCGCGTGCTGAACTTGGCGCCGGGCTCGACTCGAACCTGGCACTCCCTTGTCGGGAGGTGGTTCCGAGACGTGTAAGAAGGGGTAGGGAGGCGACCTTGCCGCCTTCTATCAAGCGGCTTCGAGCGATCCCGCTTTCGAGTGTTGCCTGCGTGGTCCCGACGGTTCGACACGGTACCCACGACTCCATTGGCGGTCGTTGATTCGAGAACTGCACCTGCGTCAGTCCGGTGAATCGGCGCAGGGCGATCATGTCATCGCCGCCGGAGATCCATCCCCTCTGTAGTACTCCAGTAATTCCGAGGAGGTCTCCGCGCGCACCGCGAACCAGGGGGTGGAGGCGGCGGAAATCGAACCCGCGTCCATGTTCAAGAGAAAAGAGCGACGGCGCGCGACTTCCGTTGCCAGGGCTCGATTCTCCGCCGAATCCATTGCCCCTCCAAGTCCCCTGGAGTCCCCCCCAGTCTTGGAGACATGTTGGAGACGGGGCGAACGGGCTCCCCGGCAGATCACGACGACGACCCAACCAGATCACTACGTCGTGATGTGCTCCGCCGGGCCAGCCAGACGTAGAGCGTCGGCAGCACGAGCATGTTGAGCGCCGTCGACGTAACGAGGCCGCCACACACGATCAGTGCCATTGGCGACTCCAGTTCGCTGCCGGCTGCTCCGAAGGAGAGAGCCAGCGGTAGCAACCCGAGTCCGGCGGTGGCGGCGGTCATCAAGATGGGAAGGAGGCGTTCTTCGGCCGCGAGCTTGATTCGCGCGACAGCGTCAAGGTCGGGTAGCTCGTCGTCGAGGTGGCGCTTGTGTGCGACCAGCATGATCCCATTGCGCAAAATGATTCCGAGAAGCGTCACGAACCCGACGAGGCCGGCGACCGACAGACCTTCGGGGCTGAAGAGCGCGGCCGCGATCCCGCCGACCAAACCCAGCGGAAGGTTGAGAAGCACGATACCGGCGTCCCGCGAGGAGGAAAAGGCCGTCGCAAGCAATACGAAGATCGTGACAAGGATGACGCAACCTACCATGATTAGTCGCAGTCCCGCTGCACTACGCTCGGTCGCCTCTCCGCCGACTTCGAGGCGATAGCCTCTCGGGATGGTCAATTCGCCGAGTCTCGTCCGTAGGGTCGCAACCGCGCCAGAGAGACCGGCTCCGCGAGCATCGGCGCCGATGTTGATACGCCGCTCCCCGTTTTCGTGGTTGATGATTACGGGGCCGGCCACGTTTGCCAGCCGAGCCAGGACCGACAGAGCCACGACGCCGCCGCCCGCGACTGAAACCGGCAGATCGAGCAGCGATTGTCGATCGCGGCTCTCGGGTGCCCCGACCACGACGACATCCACGACCCGGCCGCTCTCCGTCAGTACCTGCGTCATGGCGCGTCCTTGCCGCCAGGTCTCGATCTCGTCGAGGAGGGACGCCGGAGGGACGCCGAACCGGGCGAGCGCCGTGGAATCCGGTTGGATCTGGATCTGCGAGACGTCCACCTGCGGCTCGACCCGGACTCGTGTCATGCCGGGAGTGCTCGTCATGACACGGGACACGTCGGCCGTGAGAGCACGCAGTCGCTCCAGGTCAGGACCGAGCACACGGACGACGACGGGGGCGGTCTCTCCGGCGAGGACCTCGTGGATCCTCTCGCCCAGGAACCCCTCGACAATGAACGAAAGTCCCGGGATTCGCGCGATCCGGGACGCGACGCCGACGCCGAGACTCTCCGGGTCCTTGTGGGTGTTCGGTGGCAGGATCAGATCGAGCTCGACGCGATTGACGGGAGCCGCGTCCTCGTCGAGTTCTCCGCGCCCGGCTCGAACCCCCACGTGTTGCACGACGGCTGGTCGCACCTCGCCCGTAACGAGCGAGGCCAGTCGCATAGTCTCCGCCAACGAGGTGCCCGGCGTGGCAACCACGTGGGCGATCAGAGAGCGCTCGCGGAATTCGGGCAGGAACCTTCCGCCGAGGCGCGGGACCGCCACCCCTGCCGCAACGAGCAGGACCAGCACACCCGCCAGCACGGCACGCGGTCGCGCGACCACTCTGTCCAACAGGTGTCGGTACCGTTCGATCAGCCAGTCCGCGAACGCCGACGGCTTCGCCCCGGAAGTGGCGATCCGCGGAAGCAGTGCGGCGCATAGCGCAGGCGTGACCGTGAGCGCGACGACGAGCGACGCGAGAATCGCGAGAACGTACGCGCGAGCGAGCGGAGAGAAGATCCGTCCGGCGACACCGCCCAATGACAGGACGGGAACCAGGACGAGCGCCACGATGACGGTGGCATAGACGACCGACCCTCGAATCTCCCGCGATGCCGACTGCACGATTTGAAGGGGGGACGAGGGATGGTCCGAGCGGGCATTCTCGCGCAGACGACGCCAGACGTTCTCGACGTCGACGATCGCGTCGTCAACGACCTCGCCCACGGCGATCGCGAGCCCGCCGAGCGTCATCCCGTTGATCGTGGCTCCCGC
>JANPBU010000007.1:0-235572 GCA_031430595.1 Acidimicrobiia bacterium | reverse complement strand
TGATTAATACGAATAGGGTCGGTCTCCATCGAGGCCTCCGGGTACTTGAGAGCGGGCTAGACACCAGCACTCTCACCCGGAGACCTCGACCACACGCGGATACCCCCAAACCCACCCACCCCCGCCCAATCGCGAACAACCGCTAAACAACCCGACCAGGTTTTGGGACCCGACGGGCTTTCTTTCGGGTGATCGGGCGATTGAGTTGAAGTGGCAGAAGCATTTCTTTGATGCGGCGAAGAAGTTTGTGACTGGTCCGGGCGAGCTGTCTTATAAGGATCAGGCTGATTATGCGGCGGAAACGCTTCGTAGTGGTCAAAGTTATTCAGACAATGTTCTTGAGATTGTTGCTCATGCGACGATCGAGTCGGTTGAGTTTGAACTTGACCGGATTATTCATGGCAACGCTCAAGCGACGGTCAATCTTGATGACAAGAGCTTCACTTCGTCTTTTCAGAGTGTTGTGATTGGCGTTCGGGCTGGTTTGAGTGAGAACGGGTTTACCGCCCGTATAACGCTTGCCGCACTGGTTGGCGGGGTTGACAGTCTTTCTGGGAGAGAGGTTGCCTCGCTGACCGAGGACGGCGATAACCCTGAACGGTTGAGCGAATATGTGAATACTGCGTTGTGTGGGTTTGGTGACGCCGAGATTTGTCAACTGATGGTGAAGGACAAAATGGTTAGCCAGGCGCAGAAGCGTGAGACGGCGAATAACTTTTTGCAGGGAGTGGGTTTTTGGGGGATATCGGCACGGGAACTGGTGACGGGGAAGCAGGCGGGTTCTGACGCACCTGTGGGTAGTCAGGTTGGGAATGCGATAGATGTTGCGTTTGGTCTTGCGCCGCTAGTGAAATGGGCGGTCAAAGGTACGTCTGGGGCGAAGTGGCTGGCGGGCGCGACTTCTAAAATAGGCGGCACGCTTATTAACACTGGAGATAACGCGGTGTACATCTCTGTTAATCAGGTTACTGGTGAGGTGCAATATGTTGGCCGAACTAACAACGTTGCTCGGCGAAGCATCGAACATCTTGCAAACAAAGGAATAACAATTGCTGAGATCCCGGGCCTCAAGAATTTGAGTGTTGATGATGCCCGTGCGGTTGAACAGGTTTTGATCGAACAGTACGGCGGGCCGAACGGCGGGCAGTTACTGAACAAGATCAATAGTATTGCTACTTCGAATCCTGTGTACCCGGCTGCTATCAAGCGAGGATGCCAAATTTTGGCTGCGGCAGGGCAATCAGCACCGAAGGTATGTTCATGAAACGACACAAAGTAGGGCCAGGTACAGCGTTTTGGTTGGTGACCGATCGGGGATTCGGTCTCGGGCTTATGACTCACGAACATGTGAGGCTTGGTGCTTTGGTGTGGTTAGCTGACCGGTTCTGGGACGAACCACCAACTATGGAAGACGTTGCAACTACGGGGTGGCGGTGGTGTGTGTTTTTTCCGCTGAAAGCAGCAGCGAATCGTAACCTCGTCGAAATACTGGGAACCGTGGCGATTCCGGTTGACCTTCAATCGTTTCCTATTATGCGCCAAGGTGGAATTCGAGGTATGAATCCGAATTGGTATGTGTTCGAAAACGGTGATCTCGACACCCGGGTCCGTCTTGCGACCGAATCAGACCGATACCTGAACATTCCGTACCTCGTCAACGACACTGCGTTGAAAGAAAATCTCGTAAAGGGCTGGGAGCCTGCAGACCGTTGGTAAACAAGCCACCACACCTTTGTGTTCGTCTACGTATGATTGGGTGACGAATACTGACACGTACACTTATGATCTAGTGGATCGTTTGACGGGGTCGACGAATCCTTCCTGAGCAGTTAACGCGTATGCGTATGATGCTGCTGGTAACCGAACCTGGCTGGCGGTGTGTCGTATTCGTATGATGATCGGAACCGTCTGGTGTCTTCGTCGTTTGTAGACCGAACGGGTCAAGTTCGCGAATTCCGTGAACTTAATTACCCTAGGTACATACCAATTCCCCTGGTATTGCGAAACTACTTGGCATTGTGGCACTCGTCAGCAGAAAATCGCGTGCACTCAAAGATCTGGCCATGGCGGGTTTCCCTTCGACGTGATGCTTGTCGCTGCTGCGCTCCGTGACTCCCGCGCCTCATTCGCCACTATTGGACTGGCCGTTTTGGTGTGGTCTATTGGCAAAGACAGGCTGTTGTACCGGGTTTCCCGCAGACTTCGCGTAGGCCGCGCGATTCGTAGCTGGGCAGAGTTGAAGGTCATAGGTGGAAGCTTTGCATGGTGAACGTCACCCTCGCTGCGAAGAAATGAACCGAACGGTCCGACCCGCAATCGGTAGCGTGTAGCGCATGAGCGATGACGTCAGCGAGGTAACCGTACGCGAGATGAGGCCTGCCGAGTTCAGCGAAATGCGCGCCACCTCCATTGCTAGTTTCGATGACCCGACGATTGGCACACTCCTTGATGCACTAAAAGATTCATGGGCCTGGGAGGATCGATTCTGTTTCGTCGCCACCAGTCGCGACCGGATTGTTGCTCAGGTGTTGTTTACACATGCGATTCTTGATGCCCCCGAGCATCTGGTGCAGATCGCGGTACTCAGCCCAATCGGAGTTCTTCCTGCTTTTCAACGTTCCGGCATTGGAAGGCGACTCATCCTCGAAACGTTGCCGGTACTCGATTCAGCGGGCATCCCGGCGGTGTTCCTAGAAGGAGACCCCCGGTACTACGAGCGGGTCGGTTTTGAGCAAGCCGTGCAGCACGGGTTCCGCAAGCCATCTGAACGGATCCCCGACGAAGGATTTCAGTTCCATCGTTTGTCCAGCTTCGATCCGAAACTACGAGGTACCGTCGTGTATCCCGATGCATTTTGGCGGACCGACTCAGTTGGACTGCGCTGAGCTGTGGATGCCATCATCGACAGTGGAATCACATTTAGCTTCTATGGGAACGCCTTAGACGATGCCCTAGAACGAGTGCGAGCGTTTGAAGACGACGTGCTCTCGTTGCTGCCGGACCACGACGCCAAGCTGATTTATCGAGGGCGCCGATTCGTCATCAATGAGCACTGACGGATCCAAGCATGGACACTTCCAGAAACCGGAAACGAGCTCACCGGGGTTTTGCGTTCAGCTGGGACCGGTGACGTCAACTTTCCCTCCAGCCCTCCGACCACAGGGCCAGTACGACAGAAGAATGAGTAGCTCAAGGTGGGGCCAAATCAGACCAGGGGCGAAAACCCCCTAAATGGGGCCAGATTGGACCAGCGTTCAAACGTTTGTATTACAAAACGTGATACTATCTGTCTATGGCTACAGCAATTTCCGTTCGTCTAGATGATGAGTCTCAGCGTGCGCTTCGAGTTCTTGAAGCAAGCGGGCTTTCCACCTCAGAAGCCATTCGTTCATCCTTGATTGACTCAGCCCGTAAATTTCGCCGAAGTGCCGAGTTAGCCAAAGAAGTTGCTGACCTTGAAGCAGACGACGATGATCGGGTTGAGATGCTGTCGGTAGCGGCCATGATGGAGTCGTTTCGTGCGACGCGGTGACGTGCTTCGGTTTAAGGTTCCGAAGGGCGTCGGCCACGAACAGTTCGGAGTTCGCTTCGGCGTGGTTGTTCAAGCTGACGAGTTTCTACCCCGCTCAGTTGTGCTGGTTGCACCCACGTCTCGTAGCGCTCGTCCGGCAACATTTCGTCCTACAGTGCTCGTTCAAGGCGATATGACAAGGGTATTGGCCGAACAGCTCGGCGCAGTTGGTGTGGAGCGACTTGGGAAACTAGCGGGCCGACTTAGCGCAGAAGAGATGTGGAGCGTCGACGAAGCGCTCGAATCCATTCTCGGCCTTTAGTAATGAGTTTCGCATGGTGCTGTTGATCGTTGTCGGCACTCGGCGAATGAAGTTACCAACCAGTCTCTACTTGGCTGTGGTGATCAGATCAATGTCGTAGTCAGCAAAGACATCATCTTGAGACATGAGTTTCGCCACTCGGAAGCGAGGCGGGGTTTGTGCGACCGGCGGTCGTCATCACTGATGATGACACTCTCTCATGCTGTAAAACCTTGACGTGGCCTCTGACCTTGTCAGAACTAAGTCTGCGATCGCCCGAGCAATCCGACCGTTGCCGTTGTGGAACGGATGAATGGTCACGAACCACAGGTGGGCGAGCGCCGACTTCACTAATGGGTCGATTCCGTTATGGGTTTCGAACCAGGCCAAAAACTGGGCCATTTCGTGGCTGGCCCGCACCGCAGCTGGTGCCTCAAAATGGATTCGCTCTCGCCCAGTCGGACCTGACACCACTTGCATTGGTCTCTGCATGTCGGTTCGCCAAGCCCCGACGCTTAGTTTGATTAAACCACTCTGCCCACTGGGAAACAATGCGGCGTGCCATTCAAAGAGGCGTTCATCGGTCAGCGGTTCATCAAAACCTCGGGTGACATCGACCAACATGTCGACAATGCCATCCACGTGGCGATCAGAGGGTCGCAAACCCCCGACGTCAATTCCAAGTCGTTGTGCTACCGACGATCGTACCGTTTCAAGTGCGAGCTTCTCTCCCTCAATCTCGCTCGTTTTTATCACGTCGGTTGTTAAAGCCAACAGAGTTGCCTCGTTGCGAATGTCGAAGCCGACGTGCTGTAATTGTTCCCGGTAGGTGGTTTCTGCAGTTGCGTCAGCACAAACTGACGTAACCGCAGAAACCAGATCCCGAGGCCAACCGGACCACCATCTCCTGTGGCTCCCTTGGCTCCTGGGGCACCAACGGCTTCGCTAGCTCGTTGTGAAACACTTGGGAAATGGTGGTTTCTGAGAGGCTCCCCGCGATTACGAGGCGATGGATCGAAGGATGCGTGGGCGCTGAACAAAACACAACCCGAATCCGATCGGTGACTCGGCTTCATGGTGGCATCAGTTCGGTTGTCCACCGCGTGCAACTGCAACCTGTGCTCGGAGCAACTCAGCGCGGAACACGCCCTGCACCCGAAAGTACCGATGTGGTGGTGAAACGCCCGTATGTGGAGCATGGGCTGGCTGATTCGATGTACGCCGTAACTCACGAGGCCAAGATGCTGGACGCTCTCGCTTCGTACAACCTGGTTCCGCGATTTGTGGCTGTCGATCCAACTGGTGAGTACGCCGGTTCTCCCACCATCGTGCAAGCAATGCTGCCTGGCCGCTCGTATCTGTCGGCAGGCCCGGGGACGATGCCTTCTTCAAAGCTGCTGCTGGGCGATTGGGTGCACGGCTTGGCTGAAGCCACGCAGGCCGTGTCACAAATGACGCCGACCTTCGGCCCGCCAATTAAAACACAGCCACCGAACTCGTTGTTGCCACGATTCGTTCCGTGGTTTTCGTTCGATAAGCCGGCGCCCTCGTGGAGTTCCTCACCCGAAACGTGGTTCCCCTTGATGAAAGATCTTCTGTTTTCGCCACCCGATTCAGCAGCCGGAAACCGATTCATTCATCGAGACCTTCACCCCGGTAACGTGTTGTTCTGCGCGTCGAATCCGCATGAACCTATTTCGGACCCTACCGATGCCCACGAGACACACAATGGCTGGTACATGGCCGGGATGTCGATTGGGCCAACGCCTCATGGGGCCCATTCGAAGCTGACGTTTCTCGCTGCCGAGTAGAGATTGCCCTGCTTGCAGGTTTCGATGCCGCCGATGAATACCTCAATCAGTGTAAAACCATGTGTACAGAACTTCTGCCCACATATGATCATCGATGGGACACCCTCGTAGCCCTCGAACTTGCCCCCTGGGTCGCCGATCTTGTTCAGTGCGCCAACGCCCATGGTGCCCACCTCACCAAATCTGGCGTCGCCGCAACCCTCGATCACTACGTCACTAAACCGCTATGAGCTACCTGCCCGGCGACACAGCAGCAACCGCTAAATCGCGTCGTCAACGGGTGCGCAACCGAAGTTGCGCGTTCGCCACCGGGCCAGTTCCTGGGCGGTCCGCCACAAGTGTTGCCGACCAGTCGCTAATTAGCGGTGATCGTGCGACGGCTTTCATCGCAGGTTTCGCATGTTTCGCATGTTTCGTGCCAGCTGTCAATCACGCAAATTTTGAGAGTTGGAAACCATGCAGACAGTGACTGCGAACGAAGCGAAGACTCGGTTTGGAGAATTCCTTGAAAAGGCTCAGCGTGAGCCAGTTGGAGTAATGCGCCACGATCGATTAGTCGGGGTTTTGGTAAGCACCCAAGACTACGAAGCGATGCGCGAATACTATTCTGATCGGCTTCGAAACACACTGCATGTCGCTGGAGAAACGTCTGAACGAGCCGGCATGACGCAGGATGTACTCGACGCGCTTCTTGCCGATGAAAGCTAACTGAGTGCTGCTTCTAAATCGCGTCGTTATCGACACGAACATTTGGATCAGTTCGGCACGTTCCATAAACGGTGCACCGGCAGAGGTCGTTTCGAAGGCTGTAAGTGCTTTATCGCAGTCAATCAGTAATGAACCTGCTCATGTTCCGACGAGTTCGAAATGAACACCAATCAATGCATACGTACGAGCTGCACGCATATCGTTCGTGAGCAGGTGACGGCGATTAACCCGTGCCGCTTCACCAACGAGTGCGTCGTACAGCGCTACACCTGCCACCCCAAGGTGTTCGAGGCGATCGAACAGGTCGGTTTGAGCTACGACGTCTAGCCAACACGGCTGACCGAACATCGATTTGAGAGCGGTCGAGGCATCACCGGTACTCAGGCGAAGCACACCGGGAAGGCGAGTGAGCACCGAGAATGTTTGGAAGGCAGCGTGGCCCGCCAGCACGGGAGAACGCTTGAGGGTTGCAGCCCGAGCAACCGCACGACGCTACCACTAGAAACCCACGACAAACCCACTCGGGTCGACGGGGGTTTCTGCAGTTGCGTCAGCACAAACTTACGTAACTGCAGAAACGAGAACCCGAGACGACTAAGCCCCGACGAGAGAGTCGTTTTGACGCTCCAACGAGCGTTCGAATTGGTCGAATTGGTCGAATCGAACCTTGACGGAAGCTGGTCGGCTAGACCTTGAGCCATGCCTCGTTCGATTCCTGTTTCCGGTCCCCCTGTTGTTTTGGTGCATGGGTGGGGCGGCTCGTATGACCGCACCTGGGTATCGACCGGGGTGTCGATGATTATTGAAGAGGAAGGTCGCCCGGTGCTTGGTGTCGATCTTCTTGGCCATGGTTCAGCGCCCAAGTCACATAACGCTGCTGACTATGCGGATCTGACTGACCGGGTGGTGGCCGAACTCCCGGGGGGAATATTGGGCGATTCGCAGGTTGATGCCGTTGGATTCTCGATGGGTGCTTTGACGTTGTTACAGATCTTGGCCCGACACCCCAACCGTTTTGGCAAGGTGGTGCTTTCTGGCATTGGCGATGGCGTTTTTTCTGGCGGCTCGGGAATGTCAGAGAAGGTTGCCGCGGCCTTAGAAGCGCAAGCCAACGGAGACGATGGTGCCGGCGCTGGCGATGCCGGGGTGCGGGCCATGCTTGGTTACGCGAGTGCAGATGGGAATGATCCACTGGCGTTGGCTGCTGCCATGCGACGTCCGATGCCCGTCGACCCGGTTACTGCCGATCGGCTTTCCGCCGTGACCACCGAGGTTTTGGTGGTGATTGGTGATGGTGACTTTGCGTACCCCGCTGACCAATTGGCCGCGGCTTTTCCGAATGGAAAACTCAAGGTGTTGAAGCGTGTCGACCACTTCGCCACACCCGAAGACTTCGGTTTCATTGATGCCGTAGTTCGATTCCTCAACTCGTAAGCGCCGACATTGTCTGTTGGTCAGTCCACACAAAAGATCATTTCGCACGTTTCGCACGTTTCGCACGTTTCGCACTAACTGGTCTGAACTAGGAAGTCTGGAGAAGTGGGGAGGAATATTGTGCAAACCGTCACGGCAAACGAGGCAAAGACTCGGTTCGGGGAATTTCTCGACAAGGCTCAACGCGAACCCGTTGGGGTAATGCGTCACGATCGATTGGTCGGGGTTCTAGTGAGCAGCCATGACTACGAGTCGATGAGAGCGTTCTACTCTGATCGCCTTCAAAAAACCCTTCGAGATGCGAGGTCGTTGCAAAGGTCATTGGATCTCTCGCCCATGTGTTTTCTGCGGCCACATTTGACGAACTTGAAACACGAATTTGGAAACCCAAGTTTGATCGTTATGTGAACATAGAAACTCGTCAACTTGTACTCCACGACATCCGCGCCACCGCTAACTGGGTTGAGATATCCTGCAACGCAGCGATTAGTCCTTCGCCCAATTGACCGTCACGGTTCGCTCATCGACTCCGCGAACCACGAGTAGTTCCATCGTCTGCCCGCCAGTGTGAGCTGCATCGAGCGCGTGATTGAGCCCGTCGATGTCGACCACTGCCACGCCGCCTGCACCAACGATAAGGTCACCTTGGGCCAGACCAGCCCGAGACGCAGCCGAGTCATCAGCAACACCTTGAATCAATACGCCGTCTCGATCTGCAAGCCCTGCGGCCTGGCGCACCTTTTTCGCAGTATCTGGCGGAACGACACCAATGCCTAAGACCGGCCGCTCGACGTGCTCGCCAGCAGACAGCCGTGCGACCCGAGCCTTCAGATCGGCCGAGGTGGCAACGGCTCGATATCCGGCATCGCTTCGAGCCGTATTGATGCCTATGAGGCGACCCTCGATGTTGACAACTGGGCCACCCGAGGCACCTCGACTCAGCGGTGCAGTGTGCTCAACGGTGTCACTCACGACTCGACCCCGAGGTCCACGGAATCGTCGGCCAACCGCCGAAACCATACCCATCGATACGCTGCCGTTGCCGTGACCGGCCAACACAATCGTGCCAGCGTCACCAGGTGTTTCGGCCCAGGTAAGGGGGTTAATCTCGCCGGTATCGGCCGTGAGCGTGGCCAGATCGCCATCAGTATCGACCCCACCCACGGTTGCTTGAATCGTTCGGCCATCGGCAAACGTCACTGAAATCGTTTGATCGCGAAGCACGTGAGCGTTGGTCAAAATGATGCCGGGCGCAATGACAACGCCGCTACCTCGACCATCGCGGCCGAGTGAAACCGTGGCGGCGCGAATCGGCCCAACGGCTGTTTGAAGCTCTTTTTGAAGATTGGAAAGGGTGGTCATGTGAAGTACTCCAAAGAACAAAGATAGTTACTAGCTAATTGCAAGTTACTCCCAATAACGGTGGTTCTGTCACACTTATTCCCGTGGCTGATTCTTTTCTTGACCGAGCGTTAGTTGCACTCGGTGACCGATGGTCGTTGCAAATCGTTGAAGCGCTTCTACCCGGAGCGCTTCGGTACAACGACCTTTCCCAGGCCCTCGGTGCAATCGCGCCGAACATCTTGGCGTCACGGCTTCGACACCTTGAGCAGGCCCAACTGGTTGAAGCGCGCCCGTATCAAGAGCGCCCGAGACGCCTCGAGTATTCACTGACCACGGAGGGCAGGTCGCTTTCCGATGTGCTGAGCGCATTGCGAGCCTGGTCGACAAGGGCAGACGGGGGTGCAGAAGCTGGGCGAGACCAACAATCGGTGCATCAACGATGCGGAACCCCACTGGTTCTGCGACCCTGGTGCCCAACGTGTGAGCAACAGGTAACCGAGAACGACGAACCCATCTGGATATAGAAGCGCCAGCGAAGGAACGACACCGCAGTACGATTCGTCGCATGGCTGAATCTGTCTGGTGGCGAACAGACCGGTCGCTCGACGAGGCGGTTCCGGCCACAATCACGTGTGTTGACTGCGGCAGCCGGGCCCACCTATTGACCTACTGGGATGAAACACCCCCGAAACCAGGCGACCTAGCCACGTACCGATGCGAAGATTGCCTCGACCGCTGGGACCTTATCGTTCCCGATCTCGATGACCCTGAAATGTCTGACGGGACCCGATTCAGCGAGTGGTGAATCGAGTGGTGAGGTGCCCTCATCAGCACGGTTCGGCCCCACTACGATGACGGCGTGAGAGTTATTTCCGGATCAGCCCGTGGGCGACTCATCGTCGCACCACCCGGCGACGACATCCGACCGACGACCGATAAGACCCGTACCGCCTTGTTTAACGCTCTGATGAGTCGAAACATGGTGCAAGACGCGTCGATCATCGACCTGTTCGCTGGTACCGGGTCGCTCGGTATCGAGGCTCTCAGTCGTGGTGCAGCCAGGGCAACCTTCATCGATAGCGATCGAGTTGCGGTTGATTGCATTCGGTACAACCTCGAAGCTCTCGGGTTTGCCAGCGAATCAACCGTCATCCGTGCCGACGTCAACCGGTGGATTGACAGTCAGACTGCCGGTCGGGCAACAGCAACACCCTTTCTCGCAACGGAAGACTCGCCGCTTGTGGTGCTCGCCGACCCGCCATACGCGTTCACCGAATGGAATGAGCTACTTGAGCGACTGCACCCTCGCCTCGCACCCTTTGGTGTTGATGCAATTGTGGTGCTCGAATCTGGCAAGGCCATCGAACTGCCAGATACCTGGGAATGCGACCGAGAAGCTCGTTACGGGGCAGCGCACGTAACCTTCGCTCGACCAGCCTCGGCCGCCCACGACGGCCAGTCAGACGAGAACGAGGCCCAAGCCGACGACGCTGAGCAAGACGAGGACGAATCGTGAGAAAAGCGCTCGTGCCAGGCTCGTTCGACCCGGTACACAACGGGCACCTCGAAGTTATTGAGCGCGTCGCACACCTCTTCGACGAAGTTGTCGTTGCGTCGGTATACAACCCGGCCAAGATTGGCTCAGGGACGTTCACCCTCGACGAGCGCCGTGCCATGCTGACCGAATCGTTGGTGCACCTCGAAAACGTTCAAGTCGAATTTTTCACCGGGCTACTCGTCACGTTTGCAACTGAGCACGATTGCTCAGTGATTGTCAAAGGGTTGCGAGCCGTCAGCGACTTCGAATCTGAACTGCAAATGGCCCAAATGAACGAGAAACTCACCGGTATCGCAACCCTCTTCATCCCAACCGCTTCGCGACATTCCTTCCTGTCGAGTCGCCTCCTGACCGAAGTCGCCCGCTACGGTGGGGACGTGTCTTCTATGGTCCCCGAGCCGGTCTCTCGCCGCCTACTGGAAAAGTTTTCGTCATGAGCGAACACGACGACGAATTCTTCGACCCGGTTCAAGAATACGAATCTGCCCGTCTTATTCGACGGGTCATCGATGTGGTTGCCTCTGCGAAAGCTCTTCCCTTGTCGTCGTCGGTTCGAGTTGAGCCTGACGAACTGCTTCCGTTGTTACAAGACGCGCTAGAGCTTCTTCCCGAAGAATTGCGCCAAGCCCGCTGGTTACTCAAAGAACGCGACGACTTTTTGGAAAAAGTGCAACGTGAAGGCGATGCCATCCTGGAAGAAGCACAATCGCGTGCTGCGAAGTTGGTGAGCCGACAAGAGATCGTCAAGGAAGCGAAACGGTCGGCCCAACAGGTCACCGACGCCGCGTCAGCCGATTCGCGTCGGCAACGACACGAAGCCGAAGACTGGACCGATCAGCAACTCGCAAAACTTGAAGTTGTCATCGATCGAATCTCGAAAACTACCCAAGCCGGACGCGAAAAACTGCGACCAAAATTGCAGCCCGTCGATGGAGGTTTCGGGGGATTCGGGCCGGGGTCAGTCGGAACGGGTGACAACAACGGCCGCGACTTAGCCGAAGATGCAACCTCAGCCAACTTTTTTGATCAAGACGACTGAACCGACCCATGACTTCCGCCGGAAAGATTTTTGTGGTCGGTGTGGCCGACCTGGTGCACCGACCTGGCACTCGACGAACCGAGACCTTGAGTGGCCCAACCGCGCACATGACCGTCGCCGCCACGGTAGTTCTGGAAGGATCGTTACTGCAGCTTGAAGCTGTGCTTGAGCCCGTAAGTAACGGCATTTTGACCACCGGCTGGGCCGAAGTCGGCTGGAACTCAGAGTGCCGCCGTTGTGAAATTCCTGTCTCCGGGGTCACCCGATCAACCTTCCAAGAACAGTTTGAACCCCGACTTGACCCCCGTGTCGACGACGAACTTGACACATATCCACTCGTTCAAGACCGAGTCGATCTCGAACTGGTCGCTCGGGAGGCTATTCTTCTCGATCTGCCGTTAGCGCCTCTCTGCCGAGAGACGTGTGCGGGCCTGTGCCCAACCTGTGGCACCGACCTAAACGAAGGTGCGTGTTCTTGCGTGCCGGTAGCGACACATCCAAGGTGGGCTGCTCTTGATGCCCTCCAGTTAAACGCCCTACAACACGATGAATAGGTTGACCTGCCATGGCAGTGCCCAAGAAAAAGAAGTCCAAGTCGAAGACCCGCATGAACCGTGCGAGCAACTGGAGGCTGACAGCGTCGGCCCGAAGCGTGTGTCCTCGTTGTGAAACCGTCAAGCTGCCACACACCGTGTGCCCAAGCTGCGGTTGGTACAAGGGCCGTCAAGCGGTCGACGTCAACTAGGTTCCTCCCGAGTTCTTCTCCAGCTTTGATCGTTTTTACCGTAGGCCGGATATGAATTCCGAGGGATCACTTCCCGTTGCGGTTGACGTGATGGGCGGCGACAACGCACCCGCATCGATTTTTGATGGTATCCATCAAGCAGTCGAGAGCGGGATTTCGGTGTTGGTAGTAGGTCGCGCTGCTGATCTCGAAGGTTACGACCTTCGAGGGTTACCGTTCCTTGATTGCACCCAGGTGATCGCTATGGACGACGACCCGGCCAAGTCGGTTCGAACCATGAAAGATTCGACCCTGGTGCGTGCTGCCGAAGCGGTTCGGGATGGCCGAGCCAGTGCCTTTGTGAGTGCTGGCAACACCGGCGCAACCATGGCCAGTGCACTACTTCGAATGGGCCGAATTAAAGGCGTTCAACGCCCAGCAATCGCCACACCCATACCGGTTCCCGGCTCGACACCTACCGTGCTTCTCGACGCTGGAGCGAACGCCGAATGCACGGCCCAGTACCTCGTGCAATTCGCTCAAATGGGCTCGATTTACGCATCACGACGCTTCGGAATCGAACGGCCTCGGGTCGGTTTACTTTCGATTGGCGAAGAAGACGGTAAAGGAAACCTGCTCGCAAAGGAAGCGAACGAGTTACTTCGTGGCGGTGCGGCCGGCCCCGATGTGAACTTCATTGGAAACGTTGAAGGGCGCGACATCATGTCAAGCGATGTCGACGTCGTTGTCACAGACGGGTTTACCGGCAACGTGGTGCTCAAAACACTTGAGGGCGGAATGAAGTTTTTCGCCGGAAAAGTCTTCGAAGCGCTTGTCTCGAGCCCTGAGGCAAAAGAGGCTGCGAAAGTACTGTTGCCTCAATTGGCCCCGCTGGCAGAGGCGCTCGACCCGGCCACGTACGGCGGTGCAATGTTGCTTGGAACAAACGGCGTGTGCATCATTAGCCATGGTTCGTCGAACGATGTTGCTATCCGAAATGCGATTCGAGTTGGCAAAGATATGGTCGACGCCGGGCTTGTCGACGCAATTGCTGCCATGATCGCAGCTACACCGCAGCTGTAACGTTTCAGCGCGCCGACTCCCTTACCTGCAAAAATCTGAAAGAAATCTGGATCACATGACACTCACCCGACCCGACGTAGTCACCATTGTGCGCGATCGACTCGCCGACATCCTCGAAATCGAGCCGTCGTCAATCGCCGAGGGTGCAGCGTTCACCGACGATCTCGATGCTGATTCGTTGGCACTTATTGAGCTCGTCGAAGCACTCGAAGAAGAAGTTGGCAAACACAAAGCCGGCTTCCATATCGACGACGAAGACCTTCAAGACCTCAAAACGGTGCGGGACGCGGTCGAATATGTCATGGCGAAACTCTGAGGCGATGATCTAACGAAGTGACAGTCATCGACGAATCTGAGGCTGCCGTTCAGGTAACAGGGCTTCATTCTGATTTCGAAGCTTCCGCAATTCAATTGGTTTCGGCGCGAGTCGGTTGGACGTTTAGTGACCCACTGTTGCTGAGGCGGGCACTTGCACACCGCTCGTGGTGCGCTGAATCAGGCGAAGAGTCGAACGAACGCCTCGAATTTCTTGGTGACGCAGTGCTGGGCGTGGTCGTCACCAGCCATATCTATCGAACGTACCCAACGCTTCCCGAAGGCGACCTGGCCAAGCTGCGATCGGGCGTAGTTAACTCGGCGGCGTTAGCTGAAGTGGCACTCGAACTTGAACTCGGCGAATCCATCCTCCTTGGGAAGGGTGAGCTGTCAACCGGCGGTCAGTACAAAACTTCGATTGTGGCCGATGCGTTAGAGGCGGTCATCGGGGCAGTGTACCTCGATGGTGGTTTCCCGGCCGCCGAGGGTGTGGTGATGAGGCTTCTTGAGGGCCGAATATGGGTTTCCGAGGACGGACCCGGTGGCGACGATTACAAAACTCGGCTGCAAGAACTTGTGGCGCGAAATTTTGAACATGTACCTGTGTACGAAACCGCCGATTACGGGCTTGACCACGACAAAGACTTCACTGCGACGGTGATCGTTATGGGTCGAGTTCGGGGCCGCGGTGCCGGTAAGTCAAAAAAACAAGCTGAACAGGCGGCGGCACAAGAGGCGTGGAGAACGCTTTCGGCTGAAGTGGCGAAGAAAGCTGCCCTTCGAGACGCTGGGATCGCAGCAGCAGTCGTGGCCGGGGCTGAAGATATTGAAGAAGTCGCTACCGTTGTTCAGATCGCTGAGGTTTCGAAGGTCGCCAAAGCGGCGAAGGCTGCGAAAGACGCCAAAGTCGCCAAAATCTCGACTCGGCGTAGGCGAGGTAACAACTAACGTCTTCGGCCATGCTCCGGATGACAACGCTGTTCCTCAAGACGCTTCGTGAAGACCCTGCAGACGCCGAGGTACCTTCGCATCGGCTGCTCGTGCGGGCCGGGTTCATTCGGCGTTGGGCGCCCGGTATCTACTCGCTGCTTCCCCTCGGGCAAATGCTGCAAGACAATATCTCGCGAATCGTGGCTGAGGAAATGCGGTCGATCGGTGCGCAACAGGTCACCTTTCCGGCGTTGCTTCCCCGAGAGTATTACGAAGCGACCGGTCGATGGACCGAATATGGCGACAACGTCTTTCGCCTGAAAGACCGTCGCAATGCTGAGTTCATGCTCGGGCCAACTCACGAAGAACTTTTTACGCTGCTGGTGAAAGACCTGTGCTCTTCATATAAAGACTTACCGGTGATGTTGTTTCAGATTCAAACGAAGTACCGCGACGAGGCTCGGCCCCGATCCGGTATTTTGCGTGGTCGTGAGTTCATGATGAAGGATTCGTACTCGTTCGATCTTGACGACGAAGGCCTCGCCGTTTCGTATCAACTACACCGCGATGCCTACGTGAAAACATTCGGTCGTCTCGGAATTGATGTTCGCATCGTGTCGGCCATGTCGGGTGCGATGGGTGGGTCGAAGTCAGAAGAATTTTTGGCACCGTCCCCGATCGGCGAAGACACGTTTGTGAGTTGTACCTCGTGCGATTATTCGGCCAATGTTGAGGCAGTTCAGGTTGGGCCCCCCTCACCGGTTTCGGCCGACGTTGAGCATCCGTTGATGCGCAAGCTTCATACGCCGGACGCACCCGGCATCACCGCACTCGTTGCCGAGTTGAATGCTGATCACGGAATGAACGTGACGGCGAAGGATCTACTCAAAAACATTGCATTCAAGGCTGATGGTAAACCCATTCTTGTGCTCGTGCCGGGTGACCGTGGGGTTGATGCGGAACGCCTTGCCGCTGCGATTGCGCCAGCAAAACTTGACCTGTTTGAAGAGGAAGATTTTGCGACGTTCCCAGCGCTAGTGAAGGGCTACATTTCTGCAATCGGTATGAAGGAACATGGCATCCACGTGTACGCCGATCCGCGTGTACCTGCCGGAACCGCATGGGCGACGGGCGCAAACGAATTTGAACATCACGTGGTTGATGCTGTCGTCGGACGTGACTTTATGGTCGATACCTATATCGAGGTGGCAACCGTTGCCGAAGGGGATCCGTGTCCTCGTTGTTCGTCGCCGCTTACGCTTGACCGAGCCATCGAGATGGGACACATCTTTCAGCTTGGTCGTAAGTATGCAGATGCTTTCTCGCTCGACGTACTTGGGCCGTTAGGCAAACCGGTGCGAGTCACTATGGGCTCTTACGGAATCGGGGTGTCTCGGGCGATGGCCGTCATTGCTGAGCAAATGCATGATTCGCTCGGGTTGGTGTGGCCAGAGTCGGTTGCCCCTGCGAAGGTGCATGTGATCGCGACCGGAAAAGACAGCCCGATCGAGAAAGCATTGGCTATCGCGACTGAGTTAGAGGGGCGGGGTGTTACGACACTCGTTGATGATCGACCCAGTGTGTCGCCTGGTGTGAAGTTTAAAGATGCCGAGTTGCTTGGTATGCCGTGGTCGATCGTGGTCGGCAAAAGCCTTGCCGATGGTACGGTCGAACTACGTAATCGCCGAACTGGCGAGGCCCGAATCATTCCGGTCGACGACATCGTGAACGAAACAGTTTCCGCACTGTCAGCTTGAACGCCTATGAATCAGGAGCTTGTAGCGGGTCGTGGTCTGGTTGACCCCGGACCCGAGTCAGGGAAGATTCACCTATGTGAACTCCCACAGGGTTCTTGACAAGTTTGTTGAGTGAAGTACGGTCCTCGGATGAGACCAATTAGAGCGTGTGTAGGTGTCCTGTCGGCTGGGCTTCTCGTCATCGGGTCGGCCACACCAGTTCCGGCATCGGCCAAGGCCACCCCGTTTGGTGCGGCAACCCCTTTTGACAGCAGCGGATGGGGGCCGTTTCGTCTCGGTGAATCGTTGAGGTCAGCCAAATCGGCCTTTGGTGGCAAACTTGAGCAGGTTGCCTACGATGACTTCGATGGCCAGTGTTGGTATGTCAAGCCTTTCGGCGACGATTCCCCGACGGTAATGATCCAAAGCCCTAAGAAGGGTAATCCTGACGATGGAATTGTGATGCGGATCGAGTCAGATTCGGACGATACCAACCGACCTGTGGCAGCGAAGGGTCTCAGGGCTGGTGCAACGAAAGCCGCCATCAAAAAAGCTTTTCCGAAGGCAAAGCAGTCACCCCACGAGTACACCGACGGCATCTACCTCGATGTCACCTTGAAGTCGAAACGGGTCATTCGATTTGAACTCGGGGATGCAAAGGTAGCCAACCAAATTTTCTTGGGTGTCAATGGTGCCGCCCAACTCGTAGAAGGCTGCGCCTAGCCGGGCACTGTCGAGGATCTACATCTCTTTCTATGACCCGGTTAAAGCGGCTGGTGTGAGCTGCGGGTGCGAGCGGCTGGTGTGAGCTGAGAATGGTTGTTGACAACTGCATATTTATCCCCTCATACTGGTAAGACCGGTCTTGCCTCTCGGAAGGGGTCAAACCGCTCCCATACTTTTTCCGAAGGGAACAGCTCAATGTTTCAAAAGCATTCCGTCCGTATCGCCGCCGTTGCAGTAGTCGCAATCACGCTGGTAGCTGGAAGCGCAACTGCAGCCACCAAAGCCAAAAAGAAACCGGTGAAACCAACGACGACCGTAGCAACGAAGCAAGCTACGACCCCGACCACGGTTGCTGGTTTCGACTGGAAGAAATACCAGGGTGAAAAGATTCGTGTGGTGCTCAATCAACACCCATGGCAACAGGCCATCGAGCCAATGATTGGCGATTTTGAAAAGCTCACCGGCATCAAGGTCGAAGTTGAAAAGCTTCCAGAAGAGCAGTTTCGTCAGCGTGTGCAGGTTGAACTGACCGCTGGCTCCAAAGATCTTGACGTGTTCATGACCAGTATTTTGAACGAAGGCGCAAAGTTCTCCAAAAATGGTTGGTATGCGGACTTACGCCCGTTCCTTGATAACCCCAAGTTGACAAGCCCGGATTACAACGTGGCTGACTTTGGTCAAGGTCTGATTCGTAGTCACACATACAATAAGAAACTTGTTGCTCTTCCGATTCAACTAGAGACCCAGATGCTTTACTACCGCAAGGATATTTTGGCGAAGGCCAAACTCAAGGTTCCTGCGACCCTCGAGGATCTCGAAAACGCAGCTATAAAGATTGATGATCCCGATGGAACTCGAGCTTTCTTGTCACGGGGAAAGGGACGCGCAGCGGTCACCCAGATCTCTTCGTACCTCTACAACTTTGGGGGTAGTTGGACGAAAGAAGGAACCAACCAGGCAGCATTCAATTCGTGGGCGGGCATAAAGGCCTTCGACTACTACACCCGGATGCTTCGGTCGTATGCCCCCAAAGGAGCTGCAAACATGTCGTGGGAGGAAGCCTTGCCACTTTTCCAAAAAGGCAAGGTTGCTATGTACACGGATGCAAGCACCTTCCTACCAAAGATCCTTGACGGTGGTGCGCCGGAAGTTGTTAACAACTTAGGTTTCGCCCCAATGCCGTCCGGGCCGGGTGGAAACGATCAGACCTTCTTCGGCTGGGCCATTGGCATGTCGTCGTTTTCCAAAAAGCAAGATGCGAGCTGGTTGTTCATTCAATGGGCGACCTCCCCACAAATAGTCGAGCGGGTGACCCTCGAAGGAAAGGTTGCTGGCGGGCGGGCTTCAGTGAAGTTTGGTGATGCTTTCCCTGCTGATTGGGTGAAGGCATTTACGTCCTCATTGCCAACTGCCCGACCGCAGCTTCCAACAGTCATTCCGGTCTCCGAAGTTCGCGATGTCATTGGTGCTGCCATCGTCAAGGGGATCGAGGGTGGCGATATGAAAAAGGCGCTCGACCAAGCGGCAAACGAGTTCGATTCGATCGTTGCAAACGCTTCGTGACCCGACACATCGTGGTCATCGGCATGATGGGCTCAGGAAAGTCGACCCTCGGCCGATCTCTATCGGCGAGGCTCGATGTGGCGTATCTCGACTCTGATGATGAAATCTTGCGGCTATACGGCTGCGATGCACGAAGTTTGGCCGAAACGCGCGGTGTCCCGTTCCTTCATGGCGTTGAATCTGGACTGTTGCTCTCGGCTCTAGCAACCGACCCCCCAGTGGTCGTTACTGCTGCAGCGTCTGTAATCGACGATGTTACGTGTCGAGAGCGTTTGCGACACGATGCCCTGGTGTGTTGGATCGACGTGCCAGCTTCGGTTTTGGTAGAACGCATCGGGTTCGGCCAGCATCGTCGACCGATGTCTGAAGATGAAATCGAACACACCTTGATTCGCCGCTTGCCGCTCTTTGCCGACATCAGCGCAATCCATTTAGATGGCTGCTTGCCGGTCGATGACCTGGTCGAGCAAGTTGAAAATATCATTCACTCCCGGACGACCACGCCATGACATCAGTAGAGTACAAAGGATTACAAGCGCGCGAACGATTAAAGTCGAAAGCAGCATCCAGAAAAGCGGAAAAGTTTGCTCTGATAGCGCCAGCTGTCAGCTTCGTGGTCGTGATGATGATTGCGCCAGTCATCTTCACGATTTGGTTGTCGTTTAACAAATGGAGTGGAAGTCGGACGCAGTCACCGCGATGGGTGGGTCTGGGCAACTACCGCCGGATGCTTGAAGACCCCCGCTTTTCATCAGCCCTTGGTCGTACGTTGCTGTTCACGATCGTCGCAGTCGTCATCGAGACATTTCTTGGCGTAGCAATTGCCGTTCTTCTCAACCGGGAGTTCGCACTTCGGGGCCTTGTAAGAACTCTTTTCCTCATGCCGATGGTTGCAACGCCGGTAGCGATTGCATTGGTGTGGCGTCTCATGTACGAGCCCAATTTAGGAATTCTCAACAACGTTTTGGGTGCCGTAGGTGTACAGAGCGAGTTTGTTGCAGCAACAGATAGGGCCCTTTGGTGGCTGTTGCTCGTTGATGTGTGGCAATGGACATCAATCATCATTTTGATAGTTGCGGCTACCCTTGCAGCTCAGCCAACCGATGTCTACGAAGCCGCAGCGATTGATGGGTCGTCGGCTTGGCAGGCGTTCCGTCGCATCACGCTTCCGATGATTCGTCCCGCCATCATTACGGCCATGGTGTTCCGCATGATTGATGCTTTGAAAACCTTCGACATCATCTGGGTTATTACACAGGGCGGGCCCGGTTTTGCCACCGAAACCCTCAACGTCTTCATTTACAAACAAAACTTCGAAGCCCAAAATCTGGGCTATGCCGCCAGTATGCTGAATGTTTTCTTCGCGATCGTCGTTGCTGCAGCGCTCTTACTTCTACGCCTTCGAAAGTCAGTGAACAGATGATTGGTGTTTCGAGTCGACGATCGCAGCTTGCTCGCCGAAGTGGTTTTTCAATGATCGTATTCATTTCGCTTCTTCCGATTCTCTTCGTGTTTTGGTACACGATTACCACTTCCCTGAGGTCATCAAATGACGCTGGTAAATCAGGCGCAGTGGTGTTTGCTCCCACGATCAGCAACTACAAGGAAGTTCTTGTTGAGAACGACTTCGGGGCTTATGCAAAAAACTCAACCATCGTTGCTGTAGGTTCGACTGGCCTAGGTTTGTTGATCGGAGTACCCGCAGCCTTCGCCATCGCAAAGCTTGGCGTGCGGCGACTGTCAACCATCATTTTGGCTGGACGGGTGGCCCCGGGCATTACCTTTCTTATTCCGTGGTTTGTCATCTTTAGTCGGTTGGGATGGACTGACACATATGCCGTGTTGATACTTGCGCATCTGTTGCAAAACCTTCCGCTTATGGTTTTTCTGCTGATCGGCTTTTTTGAAGAAGTTCCCGATGAGTTACTCGAGTCGTCGCGTGTTGATGGGGCGTCAACCCTGCGCACGATTCGCAGTATTGCAATGCCGGTAGCCAAAGGCGGAATCGCTGCCACCGCTATCTTGGGCTTTATTTTCAGTTGGAACCACTTCATGTTCAGCATCGTGTTGTCGGGCAACGACACCAGAACTTTGCCTGTTGCAGTGTTCAACTTCATGTCGTACGGTTCGGTGAACTGGGGCGGCATTACCGCTGCTGCGATGACCATGGCGCTTCCGGCGATGATCGTTACCCTATTTGCCCAAAAGCACATTATTCATGGTTTGGCATCGGGTGCTGTCAAAGGATAGTTAGTCAGTACGCATATTAAGTTAAGTTGCATTAATGGGTGGACCCGACGACAGCAGCTACCAATGCATCAAGCGATCCGTAGTCGTTGACAAGCGACCGGGCATAGTTTGAAGCACCCAATTGGATTGGTTCGTCGTAACCATCGCCGAACGTTTCGTCGGCTACCCGGAGGTGCGACTCCATTGCCGCCGACGCCCCACGTCGGTCTGATGACCGGATGGCATCAAGGCATTCCCAATGAAGCGGGTGACTGCGCTCTGCGGTTCGCCCATCCCCGATAGATCGCATCATTAACTGCACCATGAGGGGGGCGATTGAGGCCAACATTGCCTCGAGCACCGGATTGTTGCTGGCCCGGGCGACACTCAGGTGAAAAGCAAGGTCAAGTCGACTGCGCTGGACGGGGTCACGGGTTGAACCGACCCGGTCGAGAAGCGCAGTGAGCAGTTCGATTTGTTGGGGGGTCGCGCGTTCCGCTGCCAGCCCCGCAGTTTGTGATTCGATGGTTACTCTGGCCTCGACAACTTGGCGTGCAGTGGCGAGGCGGGCGAGGTGAACCGAGTCCAGTGGTCCGAACCGGCCACTGCTATTCACGTATGTTCCCCGGCCTGGTGACGTTTCAACGAGCCCACGCGAAGCCAAACTACGAAGTGCTTCTCGAACGAGTGGTCGGCCCACCCCGTAATCAATAGACAACGTTCGCTCGCTCGGGAGGGGAGACCCGGACTCCAGACGCCCTGACACGATCTCCGTCTCAAGCAAGTCCACTAATTGATCGACCGTCGGACGGATTGTCACCCTACGAAGCTAGCCCCTTGGTCTTCCCCGCGCGTGTTCCTGCTGGCTCACACGAGGACCTTTTTTGCTGTCAGATCGTCAAAAATGGGGGTTGGTGTGAGCGGAGGAAGCGGTTGGTGTGAGCGGTGCCATCATGTGACTCATTGGGGTTGGTATGCCTGGTCGATTGTCGTAGGCAAAAGCCTTGCCGACGGCACGGTTGAACTTCGCAACTGTTGCTGCACTGTCTATGTGATCTATTTGATTCCGACGGCTTGTAGTTCTTTGACGTTGATGTCGGTGTCGGCTGAACGTTCGAGGATCCAAGCGTCGTTTTCGATGCCTGGGACGTTTGATGTGACTTCGATGAGCCAGTCGACGGTGACGGTCACGGTTTCTCGGCCACCCTTCGGGACGGTCGTCATGATCACGTAGCAGTCGCTGAGATCACGACCATTTTCGGTTGACGGATCCGGTCCGGGACCATCACACACCTGCTCATCACCATTTGCTTTCAATGTGACCCGGCCCGGCGTGACTGTTGCTGTTGCGTAGTACCCGCCTGGGGCGGTGGCACTATCGGAAATGACCCGATACGTTTCGGGGGTGACCATCACGTACAGTCGAAGCCCGGTGATAGCGAAGGCACCACGGTGAACGGGCGGAGCGAATCTGCCGACTGGCTCAATGGTGAGTGCTTCGAATTGGTCGCGGAGTTGGATGGCGTCGGGTGGTTCAATGTACGGCGGGTCGTTCGGATCACAATTATCAACACAGCCAAAGGACGTTGTCCACGCACCGGTTGGTGAACACCGGTATTCGAAGGTACCGAATTTCTTTTCCTGCTTGTTTGACGAGGTGGACTGCACGATAGCGATTGATCTGCGTACTTCGTATGCCGGACACGAACTACGAACCACAGCCTTACGTTTCGTCCCTGCTTTTGGCTCACCCGCAAACAGGTTCCCACCGGCTCCCTTACCAGACGCCACCGTCACCCCAACCGGAACCAAAGGCTTCCGAGGCCGAGATTTCTTTTTGGTCTTTTGCACACCCGTGGCAACCATTGCTGGCAAAACTAGAAGTATCAGTACAAGAATCAAAAGTCGCCGGCGCACGCTTGGGGCTCCTCGTCGTTGAGTCCGTCACGAAGCCATCGACCATTTTCTCGTTTCATCGGAACAACCGAGCCAACAATGTCAAGCCGATCCTGAATGAGCAAATCATCGCCAACATCTTGGGTGCCGCGGGTGTCATACTCCGCTGAGTTGTTTTTCCAACAAATGATTGCGAATGCTCGGTCTAAACCCTCTGGGCTGCTTTCGATTCGGATGATCTTGCGGTCCTCAACTGTGCCCGCTTCGTACCGCCGGTTGACTGCCGCCGTCTCCGCAAATCCATTGAGCGTAAAGTCGGTGTACTCGGCGGTCATAACCTCGAGAAGCTTGGATTTGTCCCATTGATCTGGGGGCAAAAGTTGTTGTCTGTTCAGTTCGTCGTGTGCGGCAAGGGCTGCCTCGGCTACGCCGAGGAGGTTGAGTACCGGAACACCGCCCTCGATCGGGGCCGTTGCTACCGGGGCTGCGGATACGACGGTTGTCGCTGGAACCGTTGCGAGGGTTTTTGGAACCGTCGCTCGATCCGGGGCCGTGTCAATGTACGTTCGCGCCACGCGTTGCACGGTTGCTGAGGGGGTGACCACCTTGTCGCCACCCGAACACCCAGTCAGTGCCCCAGTGCCCCTAACGATACGGCGATGGCCACCACTCTCAGCACCCGATTCATATCGAAAGCATGGCATACAACGAAATGATCGGCAACCAAAGAGACTCACCGACCCACGGTCAGGCAACGGAACTACGCCCTGACTCATCCGTCACTTAGTCTGGGTTTACCTTCCTTAAGTGACGGATCACCGGGCGTTACCATGATGAGAATGTTGACATTCCTTCTCTACCTAGCTGGGATTCTTCCTTTGCTCGGCTGGTGGTGATTGGCTACCGATGGCGGCAGGCCCCAGATCGATCGGCTGGAGAAAAAGACAAAGAGCCCCACGAGCTCAAAAATTGAGTCGGCTCACACCAAGGCCGAATTTGGCTGGAATCGCCGATAAGGGTGCTTGGCGTGAGCGGGGATCGGGGTTGGCGTGAGCGGGGATCGGGGTTGGGTGAGCGATGATGTCGGTTATGAATCGCGTGGCCGGTAACGATGCCTGAGGGCCCCGAGGTCGAGACCGTTCGACGTGACCTTGAACGGCTGGTGGTCGGCTCACACATTGTTTCGGTGCGGGCGACTGGCCGTCGAAGCGTTCGGCGATACGGAGACGGCCCCGAAGCCCTAGCGGCCTTCGAAGCCGACGTTGCGGGAATGTCGATCACCGGAACTGGTCGGCTTGGAAAGTACGTATGGTTACAGGTTGAGCTCGATGGAATAGCAAGTGCGCTTATGATTCACCTGCGGATGAGCGGCCAGGTTCGCTTTCATCAACCTAATGACCCACTGGCCGCGCACACCCATATCGTGTTCTGTCTCGATTCCGGAGCCGAACTTCGTTTCGTTGACCCTCGAACATTCGGGGAAGTGTGGTGCACGGATGACCCGATTCGAGGGCTGTCGCATATTGGGCCAGATGCCGTCGTAGCCGCCGGCGAATCAAAACAATTCGTCATAGCGTTGCGGGCACGGAAATCTCCGACCAAGGCCGTGCTGCTCGATCAAGGGTTCGTGGCCGGCATTGGGAATATTTACTCAGACGAGATATGTTTCGCCGCCAAAGTTCGACCGACCCGGCGGGCCAGTGATCTGACAAAACCTCAAGCCATGAGAATTGCTGAGCAGACGATAGCGGTACTTACCCAAGCCATCGAAGGTCGAGGTTCTTCGTTGCGAGACCGCCAATACGTAGATCTTCTTGGGGAAGGTGGTAACGCTTCGGCGAATCACTTCGTGTACGACCGGATGGGTCAACCGTGTTTTCGATGCGGTCGGGTTATCGAGCGCACCAAGATCGCCGGACGCTCATCCTATTTTTGTCGGATCTGCCAGAAATAGATCGGTTCCGGCGGCTAAAAACCTCTGACACAATCGGCGACCATGAATGGTGAAACCGATCCCAGTCTTGACTCCGCCGACAGTGCTGACGCCACCGCTGTTCCGGCGATAGATCGAGCGAAGATAAGCGAACGCAACGATCGACTCATGGCCGCGAAGCAGGTGCTGCTCGACAAGTTCATCGGCATCGACGAGGTCATCAACGAACTTATTGACTCGATCCGCATTTGGTACCTTATGCCCGAAGTACTTTCACGGCCGGTGATCGTAAACCTGTGGGGTATGACGGGCGTAGGAAAGACCGATTTAGTACGTCGACTTATCAAGGCCCTAGATTTTCAGGAACGGTTTTGTGAGGTCGAACTTTCGAACTCTGATTCGACGTATTACAACTCGTCAGTTGCCGCCACCCTCGATAGCAACAACATCAACGATGATCAGCCAAGCATTGTGCTGTTTGATGAGATTCAGCGCTTCAATACATTGAACCCTGACGGTACGCCCGTGCAGTCAACCAAGTTCACTGACTTTTGGGAACTGCTTTCAGACGGACGCCTTGCTAAACGGTCACGTGACGATATTGACTTCTCGATTCGAGAAATGATGTTTGGTCAACGTGACCTCAAGCGTCGTAAAGATGCTGGCGAAGAAAACATCAACATCGACGAAGGTATCGGCCTATGGGAAGCCCGTTCGATCAAACAACGGTTCCAGCTGCAAGACAACGTTGACGAGTTGGCCGAATGGAGCCGGACCAGGGTTATCGAGTTGATGCGCGAGGTACAAAAGAAGAAGACCGTTCACGAGCCTGTCGACCACTCAAAGACACTGGTAATCATCTCGGGCAACCTCGACGATGCCTTCACCATGGCTTCGCTCACCAACGAAGCCGATGTTGATGCCGACATTTTCCATGCCTTCACCTCGAAAATTACCGTTGTCGATATAAAGGGTGCGTTGTCACGACGATTCCGACCAGAGCAGGTTGCTCGGTTCGGAAACATCCATCTCATCTACAACAGCCTTAAGCGTGCAGACTTTTCAAAATTGATTGTGCGGGAAATCGAGCGAGTGTGTGAAACAACGCAACGAATGTTCGGAGTTGAACTCACCGTAGGTGAACCTATGAATGGGCTCATCTATCGCAACGGGGTCTTCCCGGTGCAGGGCGTTCGCCCAGTATTCTCAAGCGTGATTGACATCCTTGAGTCAAATGTTTCAAGGTTTCTGTTTGAGGCACTCATGGCCCAGCAAACAGCTATCCATATCGACTACGACGCTGAACGCAAAGTACTCACCGGTCGCCTGGGTCGAGCAAACACCACCGAAACTATTCGCACGATCGAAGTGCCGTTTATCGGACGACTTGACAAGGTACGTCAACGTAACGTTATCGACGTTGTGGCAAACGTATCGGTACATGAAGCTGGCCACGCGGTTTCGTATGCGTGCCTCTTTGGTTTGGCCCCGTTGCAGCTCACGTCACGGGTTGCATCGTCATATGCGTCAGGCTTCACGTTCCCTCATGAAATTCACGAAACCCGCGACCACCTGTTGGCAAAGATCAAGGTGTTCCTTGCGGGCGGAATCGCCGAAGATGTTGTCTTCGGCGAAGGAAATGCGACGATCGGACGAAGCAATGATCGTGAGATGGCAACACAAATCGCTATTGACGTCATCCGTCGTTACGGGTTCGATCCGGAATTCCAAGCTCACTACGGGCTCGAAGGTATCTACACCATGGACAAAACCGTCACCGATACCGACATCGAAAAGATGATCAGTCGGCTAGCCGCAGAGACGCATGAACTGCTTCGAGAGAATCGTCCGTTCCTCGTCGATTTGGCGAATGACCTTCAGGTCACCGGAAAACTTGAGTCAACACAGGTGGCCGAAGTGGCCCGCCGTCACAAGGTTCCAGTGGAAGTTCGACCAGAGGGTTATCTGCATCTTCCGGCCTATTCATCGATGCTGAACTAGCCAGCCGAATTCGCAAGCCGAACTCGCCAGCTGAACGTCGTGGAAGCTCAAATACTGCACAGCGAAGACGGCCGCACCAGATGTTGGTGGTGCGGAACTGACCCGACGTATGTTGCCTATCACGACACCGAATGGGGGGTTGCTCTTCGAGACGAAGGAAAGTTGTTTGAGTTGCTGCTTCTCGAGGGGGCACAAGCTGGGCTGTCATGGATCACGGTGCTTCGAAAGCGAGAAACGTATCGGTTGGCTTTCGATCAGTTTGACCCTGAACGTATAGCTGCCTACGGACCCACTGACGTCGCCCGGTTACTTGATGACGCCGGAATCGTGCGAAACCGGGCGAAGGTAGCTGCCTTTATCGGCAATTCCCAGGCTCTCTTGCGCATGCACGACTCTGGTGAGACATTGAGCGAGTTGCTGTGGTCTTTCGAGGTTCCTGTGGCCAAGCGGCCTCGTCGACTTGCTGTGGGTAGCGACATACCGGTGAGTACGCCTGAATCGCTTGCGTTGTCCAAAGAACTTATTCGGCGCGGTTGGAAGTTTGTTGGTCCGACGATCATCTATGCATACTTACAGTCGAGTGGGGTTGTGGATGACCATCTCACTGAATGCTGGAAATCTGGCCCATAAATCGGGGGTTCTCCACCCTTTTTGTGAGTTATTCACAGACAATTGTGGATATTCATCGTTTGTTTCCCCAACCGATAGGTGTTGTCCACAAGGTTTTCCCCAATCCATCCCCAAGTTGAGCTGTGCGAGGCTTCGTGGCCGATGTTCCTGAAAACACTCACATTGAAGGGCTTCAAGTCTTTCGCTGACACAACGACGCTCGATCTCGAGCCAGGGGTCACGGTTGTCGTTGGCCCGAACGGGTCAGGAAAATCGAACGTCGTCGACGCGGTGGCGTGGGTTCTTGGGGCCCAATCAAGCCGCACCATCCGGTCCAACAAGATGGAAGACGTCATCTTCGCCGGTACATCGAAGCGGCCAGCGCTCGGGCGTGCCGAGGTGTCGCTCACGATCGACAATCACTCTGGTGTGTTGCCTATTGGCTTCAGTGAGGTGACGATCACCCGGACGTTGTATCGGTCGGGCGAAAGCGATTATGCGATCAACGGTGTGTCGTGTCGACTGCTCGACATTCAAGAACTGCTGTCTGATTCAGGTGTTGGTCGCCAACAACACGTGATTGTAAGCCAGGGCCAGTTGGCTGCCATTCTCGATGCTCGGCCCGAAGACCGCCGAGCGGTGATTGAAGAGGCTGCCGGTGTCTTGAAGTTTCGTCGCCGTCGTGAACGTGCCCAACGTCGTCTCGAATCTACTGAAGCCAACTTTACGCGGCTCGGTGACCTACTTCGTGAATTCCGTCGCCAACTTCGACCACTCGAACGCCAGGCAGAAGCAGCCCGAAACCACGATGGCTTGGTTGCTGAGTTGAAGGGCCTTCGCGTTTACATCGCTGGTCGTGAGCTTGCATCACTTCAGATGCGCGCTGAGCAACAAAATCGTCAGCGTACTGACCTTTCCGAAGTCGAGCGCGACGTTCGCTCGAAGCTTGGCGCTCTAGACGCCGAGGTAATGAGTGCCGAGTCGGCGTTGATCGCGGCTGGTGGCGGCTCGGTAGTTACGGCGGAATCGCTTCCCGGATGGGAAAATATCGACGTCGCCGATGCATTGGCGCGGTGTGAATCGCTATACCAAAAGGCTCGCGGCTTGTTGGCATTTCTTGGCGAGCGGCGTCGTTCAATCGAGCGAGACCGCACCTCGTTCCTTGATAAAGACGTGGTCGCTACCCTCGAAGCCGAAGCAGCGCGTATTATCGGTGAGCTTGACCGTGTCGAACGCGAAACCATGGTGCTTCCGCCACAATTCGAAGAACTTGGTGAGCAGGAAGAATCGCTGACTGCCGATCGAGCTCGCTTTCTTGATGATTGGGGTGCTGACGAAGACCCGACCACGGAAGGCCCAACTGCGGCTCAGGTTCGTGCCGAAGTAGCCGGCGCACGCCAAGCAGCCGCCGGCATCGAACAAGAGATTGCCAAACTGACCCAGCGCCTTGTGTCACTTGACGATCGGCTCACAAAGCTGTCTATCGAAGCTGACCAGATCGCAGCCCAACTTGGCGGTCGGGAAGTGGGGGCAACCCTGGGTGAAACTGAAGGGCGGCCTATTTCTGATGACCCGATTTCACTCGCTATCAATTATCGCCAAAACGCAGAACTAGCCGTTGTCGCTTCGGACGCCACACTCAACGAAGCTCAAGATCGTTTGCGCACTGACGAAGGTGAAGAAAAAAGTTGGGCAGCCCGCGTTGATGCGCTGGCCACTGCCCTCGATTCGGCCAGGGCGAAGGCTGGTGCGAAACGCCTTGCGGGTGTCGAAGGTATCGTAGGTACGCTTCTCGATTTAGTCGACATAGACCAAGGGTACGAAGCAGCGGTTGAAGCAGCCCTTGGAGAATCGATCGCCGCGGTAGTGGTGCGAGATGCAACGGTTGCGAAAGCTGCGCTGTTAAGACTTACGTCGGCACGCGAGTCGGGCGCTGTACTCGCGCTTGATGCGCTGTCTGGTTCGCTCACCGACGGGTCGGCCTCGTTGGGGTCATTGCCAGGTGAACCGGTTCGGGGTCACGTCCGAGCAAAGAACAGTGATGCGTCGGCGCTTCTTGATCACCTGTTGGCTGGTGCAGTCCTTATCGACGGCGACTGGGTCGCGGCACTCGATGTTGCGGTCGCGTTTCCTCATTTGGTCGTTGTTACTAGAGGTGGCGACCGTTTCTCTGCGCAGGGTTGGCGGGCCGGTTCTGGTGCGGTTGGTGCCACCGGTGCAGCACTCGAAGATGCCCAGGCCCATCTGTCAGAAGCTCGAATTTTGGCTGCCGAGAGTCGTGACCTGTTGGCTGCTTCGCGTACCTCGGTTGTCACGGCTCGTCGAACAGTTGAAGGTGCACGGGCTGACGAGCAGCAGCTTATTAGAGACCGCGACAAGGCCGCAAGCCGTCAGACGTCACTTATTGCGCAGGCACAACGATTGGCCACTGATCAGGCTGACCGGGCGACTGAACGCGACTCGATAACTATCCAGTTGAGTGAAACCCACGTACGCTTAGGGCTTGCCCACGATCGAGTCGGTGTGCTCGATGCCCAGCTTCCGGCATTGCTTGAAGCTGAGGCCGAACTGGCACGACGTCAGTCGCTTCGACGTGAAGCAAGTCAGCGTCTCGATGAACGAGCCAGGGCAATTGCTACGCTGCGCCGCGACCTCGAAGTGCAAGCTGCCGGGCTTGAAGAACGAACACGGGTACTCGGTCGCCGCCAGGTTGAAATTGAGGAACGACTGTCACGTTCAATTGCTGAGCGTCAAGCGGCCGAAGTTCGACGTATCGAACTCGACTTACTCGCCGAACGCACCGAAGCTCTGCACGCAGTGGTTCAGGATAGGGCCGAGTCGATTGAAGTTGGCTTGGTCATTCTCCGAGACGAGCGTCGACGACAGTCTGAAGCTGCGCGTGCGGCGACAGGCCGCCTTGATGGGTTGCGCCGAGATCGCGGTGGGGCCGAAAAGCACCTGGTGGAAACCCGTGAACGTATTCAGCGCGTTGAGCTTGAAGCAGCAGAAACAAGGCTTCGACTCGAAAACATCGTCATGCAAATTCGCCGCGAATTTGACGTTGAACCCGAAAGTATTTTGACGGCAGAGTGCCCCGATCTTCCAGCTGGCACCTCGCCGACTACCAGGGTTACCGACCTTGAACGCGAGCTTCGCCTGATGGGCCCAATCAACCCATTGGCCCTCGAAGAATTCACCCAGCTACAAGAGCGCAATGCCCTCATTGAGAGCCAACTCGACGACGTCAAAACGGCTCGACGAGAACTGGCCAAGGTCATCTCTGCGATCGACATCGAAATCGTGACGGTGTTCGGTGCTGCGTATGCCGACGTTGAAGAGAACTTCGAGAAACTCTTCGGAATGCTGTTTCCTGGCGGATCAGGAAAACTGCGACTCACCGATCCTGACAACCCGCTCGATACGGGCATCGAAGTCGAGGCTCGCCCGTCAGGCAAAAACGTTCGTAAGCTCTCATTGCTTTCTGGTGGAGAGCGATCTTTGACGGCTTTGGCGTTCTTGTTTGCCGTGTTCCGAAGTCGACCCTCGCCGTTCTACCTGATGGACGAAGTCGAGGCTGCGCTTGACGACGTCAACCTTTCGAGGTTCCTTGAACTCATCGCCGAGTTCCGAAATGAAGCTCAGTTGTTGATTGTGTCGCATCAAAAGCGAACCATGGAGGCAGCTGATTCGTTGTACGGCGTTACCTTGCAACCAGGCGGGTCGTCACGAGTGGTCAGCGAGAAGGTCAAAACGGTCAGAGAACCAGTGGTCGCCGCTAACTAGCCGGACCAAGCTCGCGAGGATCGATTTTTCGAAGGGTCATGTGGATGGCCCAATATTTTTTGAAGGTCGCCATTTCGGTTCCTTGGTCGTACACGTAGAGCACCGGGGTGCTTCCGAAACTGTCTGCTGACCCGACCTCTGTGCGACTGGGCGGACCAAAGATCTTTGTGACCTGAGCGAGTGTGGGAACAGTTTGAGCGGTTACGGCCGATTGCGACAAGGTCGGATCTGACGGTCTTTGCGCAAGAATCCACGAGTATCTCAGGTCCAAATTTATCGAAGATGATCCTGGCGTCCGAAACATTTCCCAGGGGTTGTCGACCCACCCAACCGGTGATGCATCGGTGCTAATGGTCCGAACTGTGATTCTTTTGTCTGCGACCGAGAGTTGGTAGGCCGACCAATAATCGCCGAGACCCGGCTTGTCGAGAACCTGCGACTTCGCGAGGAGTGCCTCCACCCCAGGATAACGGAGGCGAGGTTTTGCTGTCGCAAGTGTTACCAAATTCGGAATAGCCAAAGCGCAAGCTAGTGCCGAAGCGAAGCCGAGGCGCAGGGTTAAGAATTCCCGCTTCTGTGAACCATCAGCAGACTGAGCGAAAAGTAATTGTGCTTCACACCCAACAACCAGGGTTGCTAAGACAATAGGTAATATAAGCACATACATTCTTCCCTCAACGACGTAGTCCACAAGCCTCATCGAAACTGCGCCAAGAATTAGGGAGATGAGGAAGACAGCCTGCAGTCGACCAGCAGCCGTCTGTAGATTTCTCAATCTGTGTTGCCGAAGCCGAAAAACGGTGGTCCCGATGGCAACTGCGGTGATTAGCCAATAAAATGTCATGAAGTGCACGGACAACCGAACTGGTTGAGTCGAAGTGTTTGTGGCGAAGTCGATAGGCAGCGAGACAAGTTCTTTAACATGGAGGGTGGAGTCAAAAACTGCTACGAACACATTCGGAATTAACGGTAGGAGCGCCCAAAAAATCACAGCGTATAACGCTGCGACCACAAACGGGAAGGTGGAGCGAAGACGCTCTTTCCGAGTTGCATTTGCAAGGGTGACCAAAAAGCACGGAGCAAGCAACATTGGTAAGAACAGACGAGAACTAAAAGCCAGTGACCCGAGAAATACAACATCTAGTAGCGACATGTGCTTGGCCGGAATGAGCCGCCAAAGAAGCCAGATCAACGCCAGCAGCGAACCTGTCGTGTGGTAGCCCGGTCGAAGAATTTCAAGGAAGAATTCGTTAGTTGAGAAAAGCACGAGTACAAGTAGCGACGCCGCAATCGATGCTGGGTGACCAAAGTTTCGTGAAATGCCAATCGATACGAGGAACAACAGCATCACGTTGAGGCTCAGCAGGCACATCACAAATGTTGAGCCGGAGAGCGTTGAACCAACCAGATGCCAAGCCCTTTCAAGCCCCGAGGCGACCAGAAGATCAGGGAAAATCCGGTTGGCATCAACAAAATTCACCGCGAAACGGGGGTTCTCTCGAAGTTGGCGAACCAGGTTGAGTTGCCACAAATTGTCGGCGTGCGCACCAAGATGAGCGACATCAACGAGGCCAAGAGTAAGCAACACGCAGTGAACTGCCGTTTGAATAGAGTACGAGAGCAACACTGAACGGAGAGGGGTGCGGACAGGCTTGCGAACAGGCTTGCGTGGAAGGGTGAGGGGCGGTCCTTTCCGCTTTACTGAAAGGTCGCCTTGGGATGTCATAGCTCTTCTTCGGCACGGGTAAAGGTGGGCTTGACTGGCTCGGTGACCCAAACCACCATTCCGAGCTCCAGCGGTTCTTCTAGGCTGGATTGAGTTATGAGTCTCACGTTGATCGTTGTTCTAGCCGTGCTCGCCGTCTTCGTGATTGGGGGGGCCGGCTTTGTGGCGCTTCGTGGGCGCAACACCCAGAAACCCCCAATTGAGCCGCCAGCTTCGATTCGTCCCCCAAAGGTCATCACCCCACGACCCGAATCCGCAGAGTTAGCCGAACCGGTTGGCCCTGAGGCCGGCAGCGTCGATACCCTCGAACGACCACCGGTCGCAGAGATCAATGTTGTTGAACCAGCGGTTCTGGAATCCACGGTTCTCGAACCCACGGTTGTCGATCCCTCAGTTGTTGAACGGCCACGGTTTCGTGACCGCCTCGGCAAGGCACGGGGTGCGCTCACTGGCTACTTCGGTTCCGTACTCGGCCGATCGACAATCGATGCGAACACCTGGGATGAACTCGAAGAAGCACTCATCGTCGCCGATATGGGTCCGCAGGCGGCGACCGAAATTCTCGATGGTCTTCGTGGGCGGGTGAAGGCAGAAGGGATCACGTCTCCGGCAGCTTTGCTCGACGCGTTGAAGGCCGACCTCAAACATCGGTTGTCGTCGGGTGATCGGTCGTTAAGTTTTGAACCCGACGCGGTCAACGTGTGGTTGTTCGTAGGCGTCAACGGGGTCGGAAAAACTACGACCATCGGCAAAATTGCGAAACGAGAAATCGATGCGGGCCGAACCGTGATGATGGCTGCTGGCGACACGTTCCGAGCGGCCGCAGCCGAACAACTTGGTATGTGGGCAGATCGATCTGGTGCCGACATCGTTCGAGGAAAAGAAGGTGGCGACCCAGGGTCAGTCATTTATGACGCGATTGAACGGGCGAAGGCGAAGGGTGTCAACCTGGTGCTCGCCGATACTGCTGGTCGGTTGCAGACGAAAACGAACCTGATGGAAGAACTCAAAAAGATTCGTCGAATTGCCGATCGGGAACCAGGAAAGGTAACCGAGACGCTTCTCGTGCTTGATGCAACTACTGGTCAGAACGGTTTGATCCAGGCCGAACAGTTTCGTGATGCCGCAGATATCACTGGGGTAGTGCTCACTAAACTCGACGGTACTGCCAAGGGAGGTATCGCCTTCGCGATCCAAACCAAACTAGGTATTCCCGTCAAGTTGGTTGGCCTTGGCGAGACCGTTGAAGATCTGATCGAATTCGACCCCGACGAATACGTCGAAGCATTGTTTGGCGAATGATGATTCCTGTATTGGTTGGTATCATATGTGTGCTGATGAGTTTTGTGATCGCCGCTGTGACGGTTGGCAGAGAAGCACACCGACTCGATTCGTTTTCGCCGGTTCCCGTCTACGACGTTGAACGGGCGGTCGAGTTCGTGGCTGCAAACCTTTCTGAGCAGGCGAGTGGCACCCTGTCGTTTTGGGATGTACGCCAAATACTTGATTGGTCTCGTGACGATTTGAGTGGAATCGGGTTGTCATCGGAGTCGCTGGTTGTTCTCGGCCCGAAGCAAGACCTGATCGATTCACCAGTGGTGATCGATGAGGAGAGGGTGTCGCGCCTCGTTGAGCGTGCGATCGATGAAGGAACATCGTTTACCGGCGTCGATATTCGGTCGGTTCTCACTGCCGAACTCGGATACCTGGAACGTATTGGTGCAATCGGCCCGGCTGCCGACGAAGCGGCCTTATAAGCCCACCGGGTGTAGCGCCCTGGGTGAGGTGCAGGTTTTTTGAGAAAATAACTTGCTCTTTCTGGTGACTTGGCGCGATGCTCAAATCACCAGAGAAAAGGAGGTGGTCCGAATTTACGCAAAACGATTTGGGATGCTGGAGGTGGCTGGCCGCTAGTCGGCAGCTGGACCGCTGGCGAAATCCACGCCAGTCCACCCTTCTCTAGAGGTGCCGGGAATTTGTCCCCTCCGGTGCAATGAGCCTCAGAGATGCTCAGCGATGTATGAAGAAAGCAGCAGCCGGGTTCCGCCATTCGGGGCCCGGTTGCTGTCATTCATGTCGATGATGTAGTCAACGTAGGATGTGAGCATGAGCGAGGTTCGGGCTGGAGCGCTGGCAACAGAGGCTGAGTATCTCATTGCCGAGTTCGCGACCGACGAGCGCAATGAGTATGTCGATGGTTTGATTCGCTCGATGACCGGTGCTTCGATCGGCATAACGTCATTGCTGGCAATCTTTTCTCGGTTCTGCGAGCGATGGCCCGTGGTTCGAAGTGTCGAGTGACGATCGAAGGGGTGCGGCTTCGGATGAATGGCCGTCGGCACTACTACCCCGATGTCATGGTGTCGTGCGAAGAGCCGGGCGACGCCTACGCGATGTCCGCATCGTGCCTCATCGCCGAGGTGCTTTCGCCGACCACTTCGGCTGTCGACAGAGGTGAAAAGCGAATTGCCTACATGGCGATGCCCAGTCTGAGGCATCTGCTGTTGATCGATATCGAGGGTCAACTCATTGATCACACGTGGCGAGCCGACGCGTCTGATGCTTGGTTGTTTGAACTTGGTACACCGGGTGGGGCACTTCATCTGCAGTCTCCGGCGATTGCTGAAATTCCCGTCGATGATGTATTCGCTGATGGATAAGAACGTGCCGAGTGGTGGAAACAGGCGCTTCTGATCCTCGGTGACTAAGCCGCCGAAGCCTGTACCGAAGCTACAAAAACCCGCCTGTCTGTTCGTTCCGTAATGAATCGCGGTGTGGTCGTTTCCCTGCCTGTCGGTTCGTTCCGTAATGATTGGATTGGGCCCGCTTTCCCTTTCATTACGGGACGAATGGCGAGGGCTGATCGGGGAGTAACGAAGTGAACGGCGATCATTACGGAACGAACGGAGACGGGAGCATCAACCTGGCTTGCATCACGAGGAAAGATGCAAGCGATGTCGACAAGTCAGGAAATTCGTTAAGACCCCGGATAAGGCCATTGCAGGCACCCTTGCATGGCTTGGGTAGGCTGTAACCATGTCTCGGCCAACTCGTTTCGAACACTTCCGATTTCTCGGTGATAAGCGCACCCAGGTTGTCTACGACCTTGACGATGCGACGGTTGATGCCGATGTGATCGAAGAGTTGGTTGCTTCCGGCATGGGTGCGACATTCGGACCCGACACGTTGCCTGAGGCCCGTAATCGCAACTATCGACTGGCCAAAGCGACCGTCTCGAGCAAAAAGTAGTAGGCGTGCTCGGCAAAAATAGTTCTTCCCTTCAAGGGAGCAACGCACAAACCCCCTACGGTGCGCTTGACGAATTGCATCATTTGGCGAATGCGAAGGCGTTCAACCAATGGATTCTCGATGCGATCGAACTGCCAGCCAATCTCGATTCGGTGCTTGAAATTGGTGCAGGTATCGGCACAATGACAAAACTTGTTGCGGCCAGATGTAGCCGAGCAATGGTTACGTCGCTTGAACCAAGCGACGAACCGTTTGCCGAGCTGTCTCAAAGACACATAGCTGGGTCGTTCGGCGCCAACGTCAAGATTGTGAACGAAACGTCGTCTCAACACTTGGCGCAGGGCAGCGCACGATTTGATGCGGTCGTTCATGTCAACGTGTTGGAACACATCGAGAACGACCTCGAAGAACTGAAAACGGTTTCGCAACTGCTTCGACCTGGCGGAACTTTGCATTTGTTCGTGCCAGCCATCCCGGCCCTGTTCGGTCCGCTTGATGCGAAGTCGGGGCACTATCGGAGATACACAAAGAAACAACTCGCAGCAATTATCGAAGCTGCCGGTTTCAGAATCAACAAGATCTCGTACTTCGACCTGCTCGGTACACCGGTCTATTTCATCCTGTCGAAAATCCTGAAAAAGTCGACCATTTCTGCAGGTGACGTTGCAAAATTCGACCGAATTTGGGTGGCGATTTCGAAGCAGGTCGACCGCTTGTTCGGGGATCGAGCCCCGGTCGGTAAAAACCTGTTGGTGGTCGCCACTCTCAAGTAACTCGGCTCGGAGACCGATCTAGTTCACATGAAAGATGTGGGATACAGAATGGCTTCATCCCGTAGGTACCCGTCCTTGAAGTCAACGGGTGCCAGTGCATTTGTCGGGTTTGCCTTGATTTTTGCCGTTTTCGTTACGCTGCCTTCATCTGGTGGCGCCGCTGGGTCGAGTTGGGGGCGAGCGTCGACCCAGTCGTGGAATGCCTCAAAGTTTCTTTCATCGACGTTGGTCGGAGATACTGTCGGCAATACGACGGTGCTTACCGGGCGAGAAGTTCGTAGGTTCCTTGCTGATGGGACTCAAGACCTACCTTATGGTGCAAACGCCGCAGTGACACTCGCTGGCGCAACGGTTTCACACCTTGCGGTTCAGGCATCGGGTCGGATAGTCGTGGTCGGCACACGTCCCAATTCCAACGGTCAGCTCGTTGTGGAACTCACTCGGCTTGGTTTTGATGGTTTGCTTGACACTTCGTTCGGCGTTGCTGGAAAGGCTTCAGTCCTAATCGAAGGTGGGCCTACGGTCGTTCCTAGCGAGATTTTCGTTGATCCGTTAGGAAGAATAACTACCGTCGTGTCGCCGGGAGGAAGCGGTTCAGGGGTGGCCTACCTTCACCGTTGGCGAGCTTGGGGAGCGATAGATACAAACTTCGGGACGCAGGGTTTATTGCGCGTGCCCCTGCAAAACGTGGACGGGATCGCCGGTCAAGGTTCGATTGTGGCCACTTGGGAAGATGGTTCATTTCTGATCGATAGCGGCGCCCAGTGGACCAAGTTCCTAACCAACGGATCGCTCGACCTCACCTTTGGCAGTAACGGGTCAGTTACCCCAACGCTGCCAATTTTGCCTGGCGAAAATGGGCCTTGGGTCCCGTCCATTTCGAAGGCAGTCGCTATTTCTGGTGGCCGTCTTCTCGTTGTTTCGTTGGCGAATGACATCGACGGGCCAACTGTTGGAAATCACCTTGTCGTGACGAGGTTGTCGCCCTTGGGTCTCCCGGACCTCAGTTTTGGAACTAACGGAACGGTGATTCCTGTTGTTTCCCCCGGTGACGGGCAGACAGATCGGGTGTTACTTCTCGGCGGGGTCCATCGGGTCGGTGCATGGGTCACCATTTCGGGCGGAGCGGTTTCGCTTCAACAAGCTGTCTTGTTACGAATGACAACAGACGGTGTTGCGGACCCTGGATTCGGATTGAATGGAGTCATGCAGGTGAGGTCCGGTGGTGGGTGCGACGACCACGTTGCGGCCTTTACTTCCGTTACCTGTATCGCGCCAATTCAATATCTGGATTCGGTTGAATCAAACAGGGTCATTCAACACTTCGTCGGTGAACCGCCTTCGATACTGCTCGAACCGCCATCGACTGCGCCGCTGCCACCGGCCATCGGATCTAACGTTGGTCGAACGGCTGCTCCGCAGGCACCCGAGCCTGAAGTCATTGTCGGTCGCCGCCCAGCGAGCCAGACCCCACCGACCACTGCCAAACTTTAACTGTACGAATCAACTGCCGTCCCCACCCGTCCTTCTAAAAAGACAAAAATTCGCTTGAGAGTCGGTTTCGAAATGCCGAAGAATCTTCAACTATGAGTACATCTTCAGACCGCCAAGCGGCGCCGCAAGCCGGAGGTTTGCGACGGCCGCAGGCTCAGGCAATTGAACAAGACAATTCCGATACCAATCGGTCAGCGGCATACCAAGGGTTTGCCCCCACCAACACCACCCAACCCCGAACCGCGGCGGCCCAAGCCAACGGCGTCAACGTCGGAGGATCACAATGACTACAGAATCGACAACATCAGCGCTGGATCAGGTTCTGATCCAGGCCGAACAGCGCATCGTTGCGCTTGAGGTTCGTCTCGCACGCTTGGAACAAACACCTGGCCCAAAAATGTCACCGATGGAGGAGGTGTCGTCACGACGAGGCCTTTTCAAATTGGCCGGAGCCGTTGCGACTGGTGCGATTGCGTCGACGATGTTTTCTGCGAGTCCGGCTGCAGCCTCAACCACAGGTCCATACGTGGGATTGGGTCAGGCCGAGGTCACCAGTGCAGACACAGGGATCATCCGGACGAACGCGTCTGGCGGAGGAATCGCATTTTCGGCCACAAACACGTCGACGACTGGAGTTGCTGACGGAATAAAAGGCATCTCAAACGGAAGTATCACTAGCGCTGGGGTTAACGGCGAGAGCTCGAGTGGATTTGGCGTTTATGGGTCGTCGTCGTCAGGTTATTCCTTGTATGCCGCCGGAGCGGGTCGTATCGGAATGACCTCTCATCTCGCTGCGGGTCCACCTCAAAGAGGTTCGTACGCTACCGGTGACATTATCAGCGATGATTCCGGAAACACTTGGACTTGTGTTGTGGCCGGCGCTCCCGGGGCCTGGCGCAAATTAGGTGGACCAAATGCGGCTGGACAGTTGCATCTCTTATCATCTCCGTTACGCGCATACGACTCCAGGCCCGGGGAACCAGCAGCAAATGGGGGCGAGGGTCCGCTGTCTTCAAATGGTAACTCTTCGGACCCAGCACGCCGCTACATCAGTCTCTCCGTAGGACGGAATGGAAATGGTGACCTGCGACCGGCTGCACCAATTGGGTCTATCGGAGCGCTGATTACCCTAACAACAGTTTCAACTCAAGCTGTTGGCTACCTAACTGTGCAGGCTGCGGGCCTACCCTGGTCCCGCACTTCATCGTCGAACTGGGGATCCACGGGGCAATCCGTGGCAGGCACTTTGACGGTCGCTCTAAATGCTTCCTCGGCGATTGATGTGTTTTGCCCCTTGAATTCCACCCAATTTTTAATCGATGTCGCTGGCTATTATCGATGAGGGACGCCGCTGTTGTTGGATACTACGCCTGCTTCGCAGCCAACAGGATTTGATGTTGCTACGTAATCAGCTTTGGAGAACTCAGGGGCTAACTCGCGAGATCCAATCGCAAATTCGATATATCTCTGCTGCCACAACGCATCTTCCACCCTTACGAAAAGGGTACTTCCAACCGGAACCCTGGACAGCAAAGACTGCTCGATGCAAGCAAACTGCGTTGCTGTTGCGACACTGTCACTGATCGCTGTCGCGCGACGCCAATGTGATGGCACGACGACTGCGGCAACCAGTGCCAACGCAGCGCCCGCTGTTAAGGCTGAACGGCGTCTGAATTCAGCCCCAATCAGATAAGTACCTCCAAGAGTCAGAAGCAGCGCTCGTAGAATCACGGTCGTACGATCAATGGAAGTTCGGAGCAGCCAACTTAACTCAAACCTTCCGGAGAGATAAGGAACAAGCAGCACAAGCGATGCGACGCCTAAACAGATAACGATGGCCCGTCGGGCTTTGCTGAGAGACTGATCTTGCTGAGATGAAGTTCTTGCTGCTGCGATTGCGCACACTCCGCAGAAAATGGTCGCAGCTGAAACACGTGGCCCTGCTGACAAAACGGTGAGTCGTAGGTTGGAAACAAAGCTGGAGGGCTTGCTCATTGCAGCCAGTAGTGAACCGGCGTCATAATCAGACTCGGCCCCCAGCTGCCGTGCAGCCATCGCCCATGTCAGTGCCGGAACAAAACAAACGAAAAGTTTCCAGCTTGCCCGAGGGCGAGACAACAAAACTAGCAAAACCGTGGTTGCGAAGGTAATAGCTAGTCCCTCGTTTTTGGTTAGAGAGGAGGCGCCGAAATACAGTCCGGCTAGCAAAGTGTTCCGGTTGACCGTCGGGTGCGGTGCGCCAAAAAGAGTTACGATCCCGGCAGCAAGAAGCAACGCCCAAAGTGCGTCGACTAACCCGGTGCTGAGTTGCTCGCCTGCGTTTTCGATGAATAGCCAAACCACTAAACCCGCACAAAATGAAGATTTTATTGCGGTGGACGCAACGCAACTCAGGTCGAAAAGTGCCATTCCAAGGGCAGCCAGAGCGGCGCAGTTAAGCGTTGTGATTGTTAATTGTCCACTTTCAGCAAATGACTTCGTCGTTCCCCGGAATGCCCAAACCATCGCCGCTGGCCCGAGCGGAGGATAATCAAGATGAGCAAACGCAACGGTTACTGAGCGAAAAGCCTCTCTGAGAAGTGGTCCTGGTCCACGGAGCAGTTTGGCGTGAATCAGCCATATCGAGCGGTAATCCCATGCGTAAGCTCCACTCCGGACAGAAAGAAGCGGGATTGCAGCAAGTGCAAGTACTGCTGTTCTGGCAGCTGCGAACTTCGGGTTTTCCTTGAAGTCGGAGAACTGGCGAATTTTCCAAAGGGAAAGCCCACCGAAGACGTTTCCGAGCAGGATCACAGTTACACAAGCTGCGGTCGTCGTCAGCGGGACGACCAGATGAATTGTGGCACCCACACCTACCAAGGTTGCCGAAACTATTGGAGAAACAACGGGTGCCCACCACCTTTGAACAATGGCGCACGCTGGAATCAGGCCAGGTATGGCGAGAAGCAAAAAATGAACGACAGCAGATGTCATGGGATATTAAAGGGAAACTCTATGCTTCTGACTAGAAGCCTTTGGCTGGAACTCAAGCACTTTATCGATAGAGTTTATGGCGGTCACCTTCGCCCGGCTTTCAATGCTGGCAACCATCCGCCAAACGAGGAATACCGAATTATACAGTAAAGAGCCCTGCAGCCATCTCGCCAGCCGATCTTTTTTCCCTCGGCGTAAGTCCTGCCGTCATACGATATACCTACTTCAAACACGCGCCATTTTCCGCGCGCTACTTTCGAAGTGATTTCGGGCTCGATGCCGAAACGATCCTCCTCCAAATCCAGGCTACGAACCACGTCAAGTCGAAATGCTTTGTAGCAAGTTTCCATATCTGTCAGGTTCAAATTGGTTGTCATGTTCGACAATAAGGTGAGGATCTTGTTGCCGAGAGAGTGCCAAAAATAAACCACCCGATGGGGGTGCCCTCCCTGGAATCTGGAGCCATACACAACATCGGCACGGTCTGCGAGGAGGGGCGCAATCATAGAGTCATATTCCCGAGGATCGTACTCAAGATCAGCATCTTGGACGATTACGAATGGCTTAGATGCTGCCATAAAGCCTCTTCTGATAGCTGCACCCTTTCCCTGGTTGGTATCTTGATATAGCACAGCGATCCGTTCGTCCCGGAACGACTTTAGAATCTCGCGTGTCCCATCAGTAGATCCGTCATCGATAATGATGAGCTCCCCTACAAAAGGAGAGTCAAGAACCGCGTTAACCACTGCGCTAATTGTCGCTTTTTCATTATAGCAAGGCATGACGACGCTGAGCTTCAAATGACCTGAGGACTTCGAGTTCATTACCGTGCCTCTGTGTTTCGAGCCGACAAGAAGATATTCTTCCCTATCCGTGACCGCAGTAATCGGTCCACACGGAGGGACAACGGAAAAGCGAAACGATCATAAAAGTCGATAGATCTTTTAGTTGGCACCGAGTGTCTACTCAATTTAAAGGCAGCAGCAGCGATCATCCCTATGCTATCGAATGACTCCATACGTTCAACGACAAATCCTGTTGATTCGACGACTTTTTTGAGGGAGCTACGGGTGTAACGGCGGTGATGACCAATGAGGGCGTCGAACTTTGAGTACAGCCGTGGCCCGGCCGGTACGAAAATGAAAATTACCCCGTCGGGGCGAAGGTGAACCTTAAGTTTGCTGAGAAACGCAGCATCATCTTCGATGTGCTCCAGAACATTGATCAGTGTGACGGCATCGTAACCATGGTTAGCGTCTTCTATATTTCGCCATGTGGTGAAACCCTCGACCTCAAGTAATTTTAGTTGGTCCGAATCAGGCTCCACACAGGCCACATCAAATCCGCCCGCCAAAAGTCTCTTGCTAAATTCTCCGCGGCCCGCCCCAACATCGAGCACGGTTCGAGATCCATCGATGCACGCCACCGAAAGTTCGAAGACTGCCTCGTTGTAGTTCTTCGCTGATTCCAATGCTTCAAGAAACGGAGCGCCTGAGTACTTCGTTGGACTGTTGGTTGGGGGGCCCGTCGACATCGGATATGTCTAGCCGAAAAACAGATGACTCTGACTGATGGTCAGAGCGTAGAAGTGCACGAAGCATGGGACTGAGTGCCAAATTTGTAGACACCTGCGCTATTTCGATTTCCTTCTTGGGGAACCTATAATGAAACGATGAGTGTTCGATTTTCATGACGATTCCACCCGCTCTCATAAAGCTCGGAAAACTGGCACCAAAGCGCTTCCGGTCGGTGGCATATGTTGGCTGGACATCGATTGAAGGAGCAGTCCGGCGGCGACCGGTAATGGTCGGGGATGAGAGCGGAGTGGCGCAGACACGGCGAACATTTTTTGAGGGTCGCAGTCATGTTGTCTCCAGCGCATTGCAACCATGGGCGTGCCTGACAACCGGTCCCATTAGCGATCTCCCTGAAATTGACGTGAGTTTGGTGACCTTCAATAGCGAGCAAGTTGTCGGTGCACTTCTTGATTCGATTCTGGCGAGCTCCTACCCGCTTGGGAAGATCCACCTTCGGGTCACTGACAATTCGTCAACGGATGGCACCATCTTGCTCATAGAGTCTCGGCGAGCACAGCTCAGTCAACACCTATCGACGATCGATCTCGTTACTTCGCCGAACGATGGCTTCGGGGCAGGTCATAACCGAGGGATCCAGCGCGGTTCAGCTCCTTATTTGTTGGTCATCAATCCTGATTTACAACTGCATCCGAACTGTCTCGCTCAGCTTGTTGCGCGGGCGTCAAATAGCCCGGCGGAATGGGTTGCGTTTGAACCAAGGCAGTTCCCCTTTGAACATCCAAAGTTGTACGATCCGATCTCACACGAGGTTGCGTGGAACTCCCATGCGTGCGTACTTCTTCGTCGCAATGCGTTCGAGTCAATCGGTGGGTACGACGAGTCAATCTTCTTGTATGGGGAAGATGTTGAAATCTCCTATCGCCTGAGAAATAGCGGCTATCGACTGGCCTACGTACCAACGGCACGAGTCGAGCACGATGCATTCGATTCGTCAACAAGAAGTTCGTTGTTGCAGTTTCAGGGAGGCGTCGCCAGCAACATTCGGATTCGAATGCGCTACGGCGACCACTTCGCACGGATTGCTGCACCCGCGAAAGTCCTGAGCTTGATGCGACGGAAAGACTTGCAATCTCACAGAGCCTTTTTCGCAAAGCAGTTGCGCGAGATCCCGAGTTTGCGGAAGCAGATTCCGGTCAATGAACGTTTGGACATCGGTTATCCAATTACCGGCTGGGATTTTGAGTTGCGACGAGATGGGGAAGACTTCCACCTCGGTTCGGCGTTGGACCCTGATTCGGATCAGTTGGTTTCAGTAATAACCCGGACAATTGCTAGATACGAGATCGACCTCATTGAAACTATGACCACCGTTGCCAATCAGACATACCGCAACATCGAGCACGTTGTGGTTATGGATGGAATCCCAGTTGCCTCGGACCGATTACGAATCTTTGCTTCCTCGCTGCCCCACCCCGTGCGGTTTGTATCGCTACCCAAAGTTGGCCGTTCGGCAGCCGGGAATGCTGGCGTTGCTGCTGCGAGCGGCTCTCTCTTGATGTTTCTCGATGACGATGACCTCTTATTCGCAGACCATGTCGAAGTGCTGGAACGTGCGCTTCGAAGTGTTCCCAGGGCTGCTGCCGCATACAGTCGTTCGTTTGAGGCGACGGTCGATCGTGTCAATGGCCAACTAGGGCCCGAAAAGAGTTTAGAAGTTCCCCAACTTCATCGACAGGCCTTTGATTTCTCAGTGCTGCTGCATCACAACTACATGGCTATTCAGTCCGTCTTGTTTCGTCGTTCAATATTCGATCAACGTGGCGGCCTTCGCGAAGACCTTGAACTGCTAGAGGACTGGAACCTTTGGATTCGTTTTGCGTATAAACAGTATTTTATACAAGTCCCCAAAGTGACTTCAATGTACCGGGTAATTGCAGCGACCGGTCAAAACGAACGTCGTCGACGCTTGCTCTCCGATGCTTATCTCAGGGTCCAAGCTGAAAACCAACTCGACCTCCTTGCCCTCGACCGGCAGTTGGCCACAAGGTGAGCCAACACAGCTGTCGAGCGCTTTGTGGCATCTACAGTGATTTGGAGGCTCTTCAAGTTGTCTGCATATTCTGAATTTGTTGTCGACCTGCAAAATGGAAACAGTTCCTGGCGCAAAGTCTTCGATCTGGTTTCGGCCAGGTCCCGGGTTCTAGACGTGGGCTGCAACAGCGGATATTTTGCAAAAGTTTTGATCGAACAAAAGGGCTGTCATGTTGACGGCGTCGAGATTGATCCGGGTGATGCTGATCGCGCTCGCACGATCTGCTCGACTGTGTTTGAAGGCGACGTGGAAGAGCCGACCTTTGTGCTTTACAAGGTGAGCCATTCCTATGACTTTGTTGTTTGTTTGGACATCATTGAACATTTAAGGAACCCTGCGATCGCTATCCAGAGGTTTGCTCGACTTCTCAAACCAGAAGGGAAACTTGTTTTTTCGATCCCAAACATGGCAAACGGATCTGTTCGGTTGGGACTCCTTCAGGGAATGTTTGACTACCAACACGAAGGTTTGCTTGACGAAACTCATCTCCACTTTTACACGCTCGAAGCAATCTGCAAGTTGGTAGAAGAAAGTGGTCTCCACTGGCACGGACTTACTCACACGGCTCAGGATGTCACGCCCGAGGCTATTGAACGGTGTCTCGAGCAAGTCGGATTGAACTCATCGGCGGAGTTCGTGGATTACCTGAATTCTGGCGAATCGGTCGTGTATCAGTACATCGGTACTCTCGGTGTGAATCAACCAACAGGTGAGTGTGACCCGCATGTTGCTTTTGCTGGAATTGAACCGACCAGTTACTACGCTGATGTTCTCGCTTCAGTGCAGGCTGAATCTCGTCAAGTGTTCAACAATATGGTGACTTTGGCTGAGGAAGACTCACGCAAAGCGGCATACATATTGCAACTGGAGCAGTCGTTAGCCGCCGCAGCAGCAATGGCCGCCGTGTCATCAGTAGAAAAATCCCTCACTGAAGGTGAACTTCAAACCTGTGGTCAGGAATTGTTGCAGGTGCAGCAGGAACTGTCGCAGGTGCAGCAGAACCTGTTGCAGGTGCAGCAGGAAATCAGCGCCAAGACCTTTGCAGCAAAGTTGAAACGCTTGGTCTCGCTTTTTACACCTTCTCATCGTAACTGAGCAGTTGACCATGCCCCCGGTGATTTCCTATTCCCTCACCGACCAAATCGGGTTTGCGGTAAGAAAACCAGCCTCCCCGACACCTGTACCGTGAGCGACTTCAAAACCAGTTGAAGCAGCGGGCCACCAATCAAGGGTTGACTCGTTAGGTCCCGCAAGCGTTACCGATACTCCATAGTGGCCAGAAGCAAGGGGAAGTCCATCTAACTGAAGTTGCAGTTCCTGACGGCCGGATTGTTTATTCGAAAAGGGGGTCAGCGCATTCCATGTGCCGAGCACAGTCCCGCTATGTGTGAGAAGACCAACGATGACTCGTTCGACGCCACCTCCGTCGGACACTCGCACCCGAATGGTGCCAGTCCACGGAAAGTCTTGCGAAGATGTGACGGCGACCTCAAGTATTCGGTTGTTAGATTCCGTGGTCGCATGAACCAGGCCAATGGCTTTGCCCAGATACTCATCGATAACATCCGAAGAATTGCCATCTTGCTTTACCCGGCCGTGGTCTAGCCATATCACTCGGTCGCAAAACTCTCGAAGACCCTGAACGCCATGCGATACGGTGATGATTGTTACACCTGACGCACGTAGATCGTTCATCCGCTGGATACAACGACGCTGAAACACCTCATCACCAACGGCAAGAACTTCATCGACCAGCAGTACCTCTGGGCGAGTGTTGACCGCTACAGCAAACCCTAAGCGCGCATACATGCCTGATGAGTAGTTTCGAACTGGCGCATCAATGAACTTGCCTAAGTCGGCAAACCCAACTATGTCGTCAAATCGGTCACGCGTTTCCTTTGAAGTAAGCCCGAGCAAGGCAGCATTCAAAAATACATTCTCCCGGCCTGTGAGGTCCGGGTGAAATCCTGCACCTAACTCGAGGAGGGCTGAGAGGCGTTGAGGGCACGCAATGGTTCCAGTATCGGGATACAAGATTCCTGCAATGAGCTTCAGCAAGGTCGATTTGCCCGATCCGTTCGAACCGATGAGCGCAATCGACTCGCCTTCATTAACCGTAAGGCTCACGTCTTCGAGCGCTGTGAAGCGTTCTCGAGCCCCGGACTTGCGAACCACTCGGTCTTTGAGGGTGTTTGAGCTAGCGCTCGGTGAGCGAAACGTCTTAGTGACGTGCTCTACTACGACTGCTGACATTACAGCTCCTCAGCAAAGCGACGTTGAAGCCGACCGTAAACGGCCCATCCGATAGCAAAAGCCCCAATTGCAGAAACGACCATGGCAAACCACCCGTTGGGTGAAGGATACCGACCGTTGTATAAGGCGTCACGATAAGCGTTTACGAAATAGAGCATTGGGTTGTACGACAGCAATTTAAGGGTGGGGAGGGTGAAGGGGCCAATCGTCGTCTTGACAGGAATGAGATCGGCGGGATACAAAATTGGGGTCGTGTAAAGCCATAGCAAAAAAAACACCGGAAGAATGTAGCTGAGATCTCTGAGGAAGACGTTCAACGCTGAGAAAAGTAAAGACAGTCCACACACGAAGATGGTCTGAAGGATCAATACCGGAATGACTACGAAAAATGCCAGCCGAAACGAACGTTGCAAAGCGATAGCAGCGACGAGCAACAGCATTAGTTCGATGACGAAAGAGAAAAGCCAGGCAGCGACAACCGAAATCGAAATATTCGCACGGTTGAACCGAACTCGTTTCACCAGCGGACCACTACCAAGAACAGCCGCGAGGCTATTCATGACCGAGTTCACCATGAAGTTCCACGGTAACAAGCCAGCCAATAAATGAAACGTGAAGTTTTTTACGCCTGAAGGCGACCCCACCGGTGCTTGAAGTTTTAAGAAACCGTTGAACACGATCGTGTAAACCACTGCCAGCGCCAACGGGTTCAGGGTCGACCAAGCCCAGCCGAAGACGGTGCGTCGATAGCGAGCCCGAAGTTCGCGTTGAACAAGCAACCGAAAAACTGAAAAATCATGGCGGAAGGACTTCGTCGTCATTGGGCTAAACGCGGGGGGACACAGATAACCACAATCCACCACCAGCGTTGATCGCTAATTCTGGAATGGCAGCTGAAGCAATCGCATGGTGAGTAGCGACGAGGTAGTGATTCCAGAAGCGCACTTGATAGCGATTCGAGTTTTGCAAGAGCATACGCACCATGTACAACTCGTTCCAGTTGCGACCCTCCTGAATCCATGAGGTGGGATACTCGAACGGAAAGAACATATCGTGGATGTGGATCAGTACCCCAGCAGCCAAGACTGGGAGCACGTGGTTTAAAAGGTACTGAACATCGCTTCCGGGCTTGTACACGTGAGTCGAGTCGATGAAAAGAATGTCATTAGCCTCAAGCGTCTTGAACACCTGGAGAGATATGGCCTGAACCGGTTGCTCATGGATCACAACGCGCTGTCGGTCAGAGGGGCGCAGCGCAAGGTTCAATCTCTCGGGAAATGGCTCGACGAAAGTGTGGTTTACGGCAAAACCGAATGACTCGGAGGCATCTAAAGCAAGTGCAGATGACCATCCTGAACCTATCTCGATGATTTGCTTTGGCTGAGCGAACCCAATGATGCCCGCAAAACACGCTGCATCACCAGGGCCGTATTGATCATTACCGGGTTGGTAACGAGGCCCACCAGGTAGTTGCGCGACCTTTGATCGCCAGAGGTCGATGGGTGGCTTCAACTGCTGAATCATATTCAATTGCAGACTTGTTTGGAGATCGACATCTTCAACATCGTTTAAAACCGCCGATTGAAGACTCGCTAGGTATGGCCCGATCTTCGACGGGTCAACAAGGGGAGAGTAAAAGTGACCTGCCGGAAACAACTGCGGAACATTCATCGACAAACATCGTAAACATCGTCAGACCCGGCCGTTGGTTGTACGGTCGGAATTTCTTCACTATCCAAGTACCAAAGAAACATATGCAGTCATCTCTGTGCGTGGCACGCTGTGGTGGTGCATAATCCTGAGTTTAGACTGCGAATGTGGTTCTGGGGACGTCGAGGCGGCGGTGCTCAGTACACATGCGCGTTGGCCGAGGGCCTCAGGGGTCGTGACTCCATACACCTAAGCGCATCGGTTTCGCATCGTTTGGAATCGCTTGATCGACTGCGGGAGTCAGTGCCAGACCCTCAGATAGTAGCGCTTGATGGATCGTTCAAGTCGTTTCCGCTACTACTTCCTGGCCCCACATCCTTTGGCGCAACACTGCGGCGAGCGAAAGTCGATGTGGTGCTCCACACAATGGTCAACCCGTTAACACCGGTGGCTTGGCCTCGATGGTCTGGCATTCCGATTGCCACAGTGATTCATGATGCTGTGCCGCACCTTGGAGACACGGCGGGCACGATTGCACGGGCCAGCCGATTCGCCCAAAAGCATTCCGACTTGATGATTGCTCCGTCAGAAACCGTCGCCGAGATTCTCAAGTTCCGACACAAGACGTCTTGGATCGAAACGATCGCCTTACCGCCACACGTCTCTCTGCCTGACTTGTGGGACCTAAACGGTGACGTTCTATTTCTAGGAAGAATCGCTCGATACAAAGGGCTCGACCTGCTTTGCGATGCCTGGTCTGAACTAGACGTTCCGAACGTCAGGCTGAGAGTTGTGGGTGAGCCGGTTGGAGAAGAAACCGCGGTCACACGATTGCGTAATCTGGGCGCAAAGGTAGAAACGCAGTGGGTGCCAGATGACCAGTTAATCGATGTCTTGAGGGGAGTGAAGCTTCTCGTCTTGCCTTACCTCGAAGCCAGCCAATCGGGTGTCATTACGCTTGCTCATGCGGCGGGTATTCCGCTGTTGGTTACTGACGTTGGTGGGCTTCCAAGGCAGGCCGGGGTCAGCGCAAAAGTGACCTCGCCGGACCCCAGCAGCTTCGCCAAGGGCCTTCGATCGTTGTTGGTCGATCCACACGAACTGAGCCGACTTAGGGCCAATGCAATCGAGACCCGGGGGCAGTCAGCGCACTTCAAACGGCAGATCGCTGATCAGTTCGTCGATGTGCTCCGGAGGCTCCATCGACGGCACCGTGGCTGATCTAGCGCATCAGACGCCGTAGTAACTTGACTGAGTGTGGCCCCACCTGTACAGTCCAGAACGGTGAGGGGCTACTGCTTCGAAATTGTAAGCGAACTTATTTGTTCTCAAAAATGCCGCAATTAGGCCCAGGTCGACCGATTTTGGTTGTCGGTGCCGGCGGTTTCATCGGCGCCGCTGTGGCGGATGCATTTCGAAAATCTGGGATCCCCGCCGCCTTATTGCTTCGCAAGGACACATCACCATGGCGACTGGCTGCAGATGGCGAACGTAAGGGCTACGAACAGAGAGTGTTCAACGCCGACCTCACTGACCTGGACTCGCTTCGAAAGGTGCTGTCGTCTGTCCGTCCTCAAGTCGTTGTCAATTGTGCCGAAACACCTATTCACCCGGCTGTGACCCCCCAACAACGGATAGCTGCATGGAGAGACTCCACCATGGGGATCGTGACGTTGCTCCAAGCTCTGGCTGAGTCCGACGTTCACCACCTGATCAACTTCGGAAGCTCGCTCGCCTATGAATCATCAAACGAGCCGCTCACCGAATGCAGTCCGGAACGTCCAACTTCGTTCCGTGGCTCATACAAATTGGCAGCAAGCATTGCTTCTAGGCAATGGGCTGCTGAGCACGCTCGGGTACTGACTGAGCTGCGCCCTTTCTCGGTCTACGGTTCACGTCAACAGCCCGAACGTCTCATTCCTTCGGTGATGCGCTCACTTCGGGACGGAACTCCCTTTTCGTTGACAGCAGAATCCCCCCGGCATGACTTCGTCTTCGTTGAAGATGTTGCCCAAGCGTGTGTTGCCGTGACACAGTCTGCGAAGCCGCCCGTGCTGCTCAATTTAGGTTCGGGGGTGGAGACCACCAATCGCGAACTTGTGGCTGTATTGGAACGAGTTTCTGGCCGATCCATCACGCTGTCAACCACATTATTTCCGGCGCGACCGTCCGACACGGAACACTGGGTGGCTGACACCGCCGCCGCTCGTTCGGCGATCTGCTGGAATCCGGTTTCCCTAGAACGAGGTCTGGCGACAACCTGGGATTGGTTTCGGTCGTGAACAAGCCGTCTGAACAACAGCTGCGCGGCCAACCACTTATTGCGTCGCTCGAAGACTGGCACTTTTGGTGTGCCGGACGTGACGTGCTTATAGATCGTCTCCTTACCCGACATTTGCATAATCTGTCGGGCCGGTTCATTCTGGATGTCGGTGCTGGAACTGGCCATTATGCAGCGCGCTTACAACTTCAAGGCGCTCGGGTCATGGCGGCTGACAACGAGATTTCTCCCTTGGCCCGTGAACGTGAGCTGCCCTTTGTGCAGGGTTCGGTTGTGCAGTTACCCCTTGAGGACCACAGAGTCGAAGCAGTTCTGGCCCGTGACGTTCTTGAACATGTCGATGAAAACGAAGCACTTCAAGAATGGCAGCGTGTGCTGCAACCCGATGGACTTTTGATTGTCCTTGTTCCGGCGTTTCCGTCACTCTGGGGTCCGCGAGATGTGCAGGCAGGTCATCTTCGGCGATACCGCCGCGCGGACTTGGCGAAGGTGATTCGTGCGAATGGATTCACGCTGCTTGAGCTTCGTGGCTATCAAATGACTTTGCTCCCGCTGATGTTCCTCAGCAGACGCCGTGCCCGGCGACTCGGGCATGGCGAGCTAGCTACCGAGGAGCAACCTGGGCGCTTGACGAACAGGCTGTTCGTCACTGTTAACACTGGCGAAGCTCGCCTTGCCCGGTTTGCGATTCCCCTGCCACCGATTGGTTCAACGCTGGTGGCCGTAGCGAGGCGATCGTGATCGACCTATTGCTGATGTCAGCGAACCCCACACTCATCGACGCTCTGTGCAAGCCGGACGAACAACCGAACCGCCGGGTATCGGCGATCGTGGTTGACCTTGAATCAGACGGCAAGGCTGACCGTCAACAGTTAGCTCCGTATTTGCTTGGGACTGACACCTCCATCAGCGCTGACACCTTCGAAGATCTTGCCAACGCGCGGGATCGCGTTCCCAATTCAGCGAAGCTCATCTGTCGAACTAACACAACACCCATTGCACTCAAATACGACATCGAAATGGCGTTGGAAGCCGGAGTTGACGAGCTTTTGATCCCAATGGTGCGCACCGCTTGTGAACTGGAGCAGGTCTTTGAGATGGTAAACGGTCGAGCCCGGGTCGGGATAATGGTGGAAACCGTCGATGCTGTGAACTGCATATCGGATTTGTCGACGCTGCCGTTGAGTCGTGTTTACGTGGGGCTTATGGACCTTGCGATTGAACGCAAGTCCTCTTCACCGTTTGAGGCGATGGTGGACGGCACCGTAGAGAAGCTACGCGAGCATATCAACGCACCGTTTGGCCTTGCTGGCCTGACGATCCCATCCCATGGGTTCCCGATTCCCAGCCATGTGCTGATGGCTGAACTGGTCCGAATTGGCTGCGACTTCACTGTTCTTCGACGATCGTTTATCTCTGATACCCAGCACCTTCCAGAGTGTGGCAAAGTCGACGCAATCGAGTCGATCTATGTGGCGCTTGGACAACATTTCGCATCCACTGATGCTGAACGATGTCGTGTACACAGTGACTTTGTTCGCCTGGTCTCGGATTCCGTCGCAACGAGAGCAATCGCTGTACATGGATAGTGTCGAAACGCTCTCCGTTGTCATCCCGCAATACAAAACGGGTGGCTCGGCCGCGGAGTTGTTGGAGCGGCTTGCTGATGCCGCAACTGATGCTCCCTATTTAGTCGAAGTGTTGTTCGTGGATGATTCGTGTCCCGATAGATCACACGAAGCAGTTTTGGCATCGCTGAGAACCTTCCGACTGTCGCCACGTTTCCGAGTCAGGGTATTGCTGCTCCCAAAAAATTGTGGCCAACATGCAGCAATCTTGGTTGGCGTGGCAGCCGCCACCGGCTCGCTGGTAGCGATTATGGATGGAGACCTGCAAGATAGTCCGGAAGATCTCCGGCTCCTCGTCGACCACTTTCTGTCGTTCCGTTTCAGCGGCACGCCTGCGACGGACGCGCTGGTCGCACAACGCGTTGGAGCCTACGAGTCAGCGGGTCGTCAGTTATCTGGCCGTCTTTTCCGAAGGTTGATCCACCTGCAAACGAGAGGGCGAATTCCCAAAAACGGCGGCCTGTTTTTGGTGATGAACACCATCGCTGTACAGCGGCTACTCCAACTGAACGACCCTGGTGTCCACGTGTTAGCTGGCCTTGCCCGAACAAGTTGTCACTTGGGGGGAATACCGATTCAACGCGTACGGCGAACGCAGGGCCAGTCGGCTTACAGTGGAAGGCTTCGTTGCATGCAAGCGGCTCGGATCCTCACAGTCAATACTCCGATCTACCCACTCATCGCAGCGCACCGAGACCGCCGGCGAGTAACTGCCATCGAGTTCGATACCGCCAGCGCATTGCCGACCCCACACCAGCTTTTTCCCGACACCACTGCTTGTTTACGAGAGACGAATCGCCAATGAGTGCAGTTCAGCCCCACGAGATTCACAACGAACAGCAACGCCGGTACTACGGAACCCGCCCGCTACCCCGGATGGACCCACGGCGGCGAGCAGCGAGCACCTACACGCAACGACACGTCGACATGGTGGTCAAAGCTATCAATTTGCGTGCGAACGATCTCATCTGTGATGTGGGATGCGGGCCTGGCAAATACACCGTTGCACTGTCGGACCGAGGCCTCAACGTTGAAGGGCTAGACCTCACGCCGCGGCTAGTTGGTGAACTCCAAGCAGAGCGGGGCGGCTCCATCCCAGCGCATCTCGGCGATCTCTGCGACCCACCGCAGGAACTTCATGGCCGATTTAGCGCAGTAGTAGGTTTTATGATGTTGCATCACGTTGATGATCTTTCAGCAGCGTTTCGAGGAATCCACGCACTGTTAGTTCCCGGAGGGCGGGCAACCTTTCTTGAACCCAACCCCCTGTTTCCGGGTTACTACGTACAAATAGCATGCACGCCCGGTATGACGTGGCGCCATGAACGTGGGATAGTCAATATCCGCCCAAAAGTGATTACGAGTGCGGCCAGAGCTGCAGGGTTTGGTCCCGTGCGTTCCGATACGTTTGGGGTCTTCCCGCCGTTTGTTGTTAATCGACACAGCGGCCGTCGGGTAGAGGAAGTGCTTGAGGCGATCCCGGGGTGGTCACGGGGCAAAGCTTTCCAGCTCTTTTCGATGAGTCGAGTCGAATAGCGCGTGACCGAACGTTTGGTCCTGCTCGTTGTGTTGCTGGCAGCATCGGTTTTGATCACAGCGTTGCTGGCGCATTCCTCGTTCAACATCTCGGTGTCTCACGACGAAGCGTGGTGGCTTCAGGTGGCGCGTCGCGTGAATGCCGGTGATCGGTTGTACTCGGGCGTGTTTTGTGGTGTTGGGCCGTTGCCGGTGTGGCTGGTGGTGTTCGCAACCAGGTCCCTTCGACATCATCTAGCTATCGTCCGTGCAATCACGATTCTCAGTTTTGTGGCGGTGCTGTTGACAGGCTCTTGGGTGTTAGACGGGGTGTCTGCTCATCCAGCTGCCCACGTGGTGTTTTGGGCAGTAAGCATTGGGTTTGCTTCCCCTTTATGGGGGATGGATAGCCAATACTCACTCTTGACAATACTCAGTGTACTTATCGCTATCGGAGCCACTCTCCGAACGTTACAAGCGCCCGGTCAACCCTGGCCGTGGGTTGCTGGAATAGCGATTGGTGCAGCACTGTCGTCGAAGTACTCATTGGGCATAGCCATCGGGTTGCTGGTTCCGGGGTCGTTAGTGTTGTTTCACAGCCCGGGGAAGGTGATGGGGCTCGCCGGAGGGATCGTGGCGCTGCTTGTTCCTGTGTGGTTTCCAATCGTGGCGAGCGGTGATCTGACTCAGTTCGTCGCTACAGCGGTTTCCAACAAGTCCGTGTACCTCCAGACCGGGCGAGTAAGTCCAAACGAGGGGGCTCGAGCGCTCCGAATTGAAAATGGGCCCGGCGTCAATCCATTGTTGATCCAGTCGCTTTTTGTACGGCGGATGTCATTTGCAGCTTTGCCAGCTACGGTCCTTTCAATCGTTGTAGCCGGTTCCCTGGTTGCGGTGGCAGTGACCAGCAACATACTGCCAAGGTTTGGGCCAGCGGCCCTGGGAGGTTTGTTGGCTGGATCAATCGCACTAGTCGCTGCGTTTCCGCGGTGCGATGATCATCACGTTCGGTCGCTTCTTCCCATCAGCGCCGTGGCTACTGTACTGAGCGCTATTGCTCTCCAAAGGTTTTTTAGCCCGCCTCTGCTAGTCTGGGCCATTCCGGTATTCGGCGCAATCGTTGCGGGTGGCATTGCAACGTGGGTGAGCTGGTCATTTGTTTCGAATGCGTGTTTATCTGAACTATTCGTGCGTTCGATCCCAGGGTTTGGCAGATTTCCTGTTGGTCTCTACGCAGAAGGTGCCACCCCAGCTGACGCCTCCATTCTGTTCAAACTCACTAGCGGCACGGTGTTCATTGTCAGACCCGACGCCTCGCTTTGGTACCTAGGCAGCGGATTGCAAAACCCAACCAAATACGACTTCCCCTACGCCTCTATTTTCGGGCCCACCGGTCAAGAAGATGTGGTCGCAGAAATTGAGGCTGGAAGGGTCAAATGGGTTTGCTACAAGCCGAAGGCATTTCTGGCCGCAGCCGGCCCGGATGTGATTGAGCATTTTATCTGTACACAGATGACATTTGTTGGTGAAACAGAAGCAGGTAACCTGTACACATATGGTTGCCAAATTGGTGCCTAAGGCCGTGGTCAATGTCTGTTGATCGCTGGGATTTTGGCCATTCGGGCAAGTCGCTTTGGTGGTGGTCCATAGCGCCATCGAGAAGCGTCGAACACACCCCACAGCATGCCAAGGCTCTGCCTCAGGTGATGTTGCCTTGAGCCATGCGCTGTAGCTCGCTTGAGTTCCAGAACACTTCGAACAAGCCCGGTAATGATGACCCTTAACCCAAATTTGCTCGAAAGTTCTCGTGCGGCCAGCACCTCGTTTCGAACAAGGAGATATCCGTGGGCGCCACTGCGTTTGGTCATCCCACTTTCTTGATGCACCACGACATCGGTGGCAATGACGACTCGTTTTCCGAGCTGATGCGTTTTCAGACAAAACAAAAGGTCCTCGCCGTATAGGAACGTCCGCTCGTCAAAACCTCCGATTAATTGGTATGTCGACCGATCAATCGCCAAGCAGGAGCCGTCTGCCCAGGTTGTAGGAACTGGTTCCGTGTCAGCCTCGTCGGCAAGGGCATTGGTGACCTGGTGACGGGCCCAACCCCAAATAGGGCTCCATGTGCCACCCAACCATGTTTCAGTATTGGTCTGTAGCGCTGGTCCGACAATCCCGATCGTTGGATCAGAAAACCCAGCCACCAGCGATGTGAACGAGCCTCGGAGAATCGCAACATCGCTAGTGAGTACCAGGATGACTTGGCTCGCGGACGCTTGCTGGCGGATGGCTTCATTCACCGCAGCGGCGTAGCCCAAGTTCGACTCAAAGCGGATGGTCAAATCAACCATGGCCTCGCGTAGGTCAACGCTTTGGTGGCCATCCGAATTCTCGGCTACGACTACTGACATGAGGGCCGCTTCTGATCGAAGAATTTCTAATGCGTCGATCAGTTCTTCTGACAGGCGATGCGACCCAAGCCTAAGGACAACAACAGCCACTGTGGGTCGAGTTTGTTGGCTCTCGTCCGAACACAGCACACAATGACTTTAGAGTGCGACCGTTATCGATGCATGCAAACCTCGGGCGCCACGATCTCGTAACCTCTGGCCTATGCAACGTTGGGTGACTCGGGCCTTTCCGGTGGGCTCACTGCTGCTCGTGTTCCTCACTGGTCTGTTTCACGCCCGATTCTCGGCCGTTCCCTACAGATTTGGAACGCAGAACAGTCTGCTTTCGTATGGCTTGCTCGGAGCACTGCACCTTTCCATCGCTGCGATCGGCGGGATTCCCGACGAATCTGACGACATCCAACCGGCGTTACTTCGTTCTCTCCTGGCTAGCGGCATCACCACTGGGGCGTGGTTGGCCCTTCAGGCGGTGTTCCCCGGTTTGCTTCCCCGCCGGGTCATCTTGACCAACGCCGCACTGCAACCGATGTGGTCATTCGTTTGTGCCAACGTCGTGATTCGCCAACAACGCCAGCAGCAGCTGAAAGAACGAGTCTGTGCTGTGGTCTCGGCCCGCGACGAGGTTAACCTCCGCTGGGATTGCGAACGGGATTTTCCGGTACCTGAGCGATCTTTCCAACTCAACGACTCGGTCACGGTAGATCACATCTCCGGTCTTGGGTCGGCAGCCGCAGTGCACGAACTTCTTGCCGCCGACCATCCGTCGCTGGTAGTGCTGTCCGACGACGCTGCAGCCATTCCTCGTGTTGTTGATGCTGTCACGCTGCTGCATCGCAGCGGAGTGAAGGTGCGTACCCTTGCTCAATTCTATGAGGAGTACCTCGGTAAAGAGTCTCTCTCAGAGCTGACCAGGATGGCAATGCTGTTTGATGTTCGGACGGTTCATCATGCAACGTATCGACGTACCAAGCGCGTCATTGACATCGTAGGAGCGCTGATTGGATTGACCCTTGCCGCGCTGGCAATTCCGTTTGTAGCAATCGGCAACCTTCTTGGGAACCGGGGTCGGTTGTTCTACTCACAACAACGCGTTGGCCAAGACGGGGTCCTCTTCGAGATCATGAAGTTTCGCACGATGACTGCTGGTGTAGACCAGGCATCTTTGATGTGGACCTCACCCGACGATCCTCGCATCACACCGTTTGGCCGAACACTGAGGCGTGCGCATCTGGACGAGCTGCCGCAGTTCCTTAACGTGTTGCGAGGCGAACTTTCATTGGTTGGTCCTCGCCCTGAACAACCGCACTACGTTGAGGAGTTGATCCAGAAAGAAGCAGCGTATGACCTTCGGCATCTGGTGATGCCCGGCCTCACCGGATGGGCGCAAATCAAACATCGATACGCGGCGACCGAAGCCGAAGCCATCGAAAAGCTGCAGTACGACCTGTATTACCTCCGTAACCAATCGCTATCATTGGATTTGCGTATTCTTAGTCGCACCGTCCGTTCGGTGATCAGACGACGTGGCCGATGACTTCTGGGCCACTGAAGATCCTGCACGTCATCACCAAACTGGATGTAGGCGGTGCTCAAAGCGTTGTTGCCGAACTGGTTCGTGAACAGATTAAAGCCGGACATAGTGTCACGGTGGCGACCGGAGTGGTGTGGGCGAGCGCCGTTGTTTCCACTATTGAAGGAGTCCGGATCCGTGAGATTGATTCGCTGGTGCACCCGCTCTCTCCCAGTCGTGACCGAGTTGCGGTTCAGCGGCTGACAGCTCTCATACGGGCCGAACGATTCGACGTGACGCACACCCATTCGTCAAAGGGTGGCCTACTTGGGCGCATTGCTGCACGGCGATGTGGAACCCCAAGCGTGTACACCGCACATGGCTGGCCGTTTCAAGAAGCTGCACCTCGCGCACAACGCATCCAGTCGTTGCTCGGAGAATGGATTGCTGGCTGCATCGGAAACGAAGTCGTTTGCGTGAATTCAGTCGAGTTGGAACTGGCGACCCGATTGCGGGTCGGTCGCCGTCAACATCGACGCGTGATCCACAACGGCATTGCGTTTGCGGAGCCACTTGCCCGAAGCATTGAGGCATCCACGGATCAATTCAAGCTGGTGATGGTTGCTCGTCTACATAAACCTAAGCGCGCGGACATTATTGTTGAAGCACTCAGCAAGCTAGACGAAAGGGTCTGCCTCACCATCGTTGGTGACGGTGACCTGAAGCCCTCAGTGGAAGCACTATCGAGACGCCTGGGACTGGCGAATCGAGTCACCTTTACGGGCCTCACGGATCCCACGCCACATTTTGAAGCAGCTGACGCCTTCATCTTGGCGTCCGATTACGAAGGAATGCCGGTCACCGTTTTGGAGGCGATGCGAGCAGGTCTCCCCACCGTGGCGAATGATCTGCCTGGTATTCGCGAAGCGATCGGCAACGATTGCGGTCTGCTGACCGATCGGACGGCACCAGCAGTTGCTGCGGCTGTGTCAATGCTGCTTGCTGACCCAGCAAAGGCTGTCAGGATGGGGCAGGCAGCCCGGGCTCGTTGGGAATCGCATTTCACTGCAGAAGCAATGGCCTCCTCGTACGAAACGCTGTATCGAGCAATTCAGCGTTTGCGTTGAAGTTCCAGAATCTCAACACTCGACCGACGCCGACAATCGTCAAAGCTCTGTCACAACCAATGCACTACGATCAAAAATGGGCGGATCGTATGCGTTCGGTGCCAGTTAGCCTCACGGGCTTTGACGGTTTGGTAGGTCGTTAAGGATGACCGGAAAATCGAGGCCGCCATTTTCAAGTACACCGAAGTCGGGGTCTGACTTATTCACTGTTGCGGCCCATTCAAGGAGCGGTCTCACCGCAACACGTCCGTTGACTGTAAACCGACCTCGGATATCTGGCCGTCGCACCCAAACGTTGCGCAACACGTATATCCATCCACCACCTTCGATCGTGGCCGACTTTCGCATTGCCAAAGTTTGGACAAGCACATTGAGTACTTCACCGTCGGGAATCATGATTCCGAGCCGAGCGGCCGCTTCGTTTAGGTCTGGACGAAGAAGTGAAAGCGCTAAAGCATCTGGGTCATCATTGCCTTGCGCCCAACGAACGAGAGCAACAATGTCAACAGTGCCGCCGCTCAATGAAAAGTTTGATTTCAAATCTTCTCGGGTTTCCCACCGACCGAGCAAACGGCGAAGTGCATCTTCTTGGCTTCGAGTAAATCGGATGCCTTCCTTGCGGTAGCCGGATAACTCAGCCTCGACGGCTGAGGTTGTTGACCTCGGGTATGTGCTTTCGGCGGTTGGGGACCGGCGGTGAACTAGGCCTTGGTCAATCGTCTGCACACTGGCAAAGACAATCGTCAAAGCGGTTGCGGCTAGAAGAATTTTGCGAGTTGGAATGCGCAGTAATTTCATTTGGTTCGCTCGAATACAACTGCTTCTCCGGATTGAAATGCTACCTTCACGCCAGGTTCATTCCGCAGGTTTCGAGCTAGCTGTCCCGAAGAGACTAAGAAGCGCTCAGGTTGACCCGTCGGCCAATTGTCCCAGCGAGTGAGTCTTCTTTGCGAACCCATTGATGGGTAGAGGTCGAGGACTGGCCTTCCCGACTTCATCCACCACAGGTGGTAGCCCGTCAAGCCACTGAACTCCAACCCCACGTCATTCGGGGGGGCATGAGAAGTTGCCCAACTCATTGCTTTGTACTCATCTTCTGTAACAATTGGATAGGTGAGAAGAGATCGTTTGGCGGGACTGAGGAGCGAAGCAAAAACAACGATTGAGACGAGGGCGGGCGGAATCCACTTCCAAACAAATGACGTTTCGTTTTCGTGAGTGGCCATAACATCAATACACCAAAGTGCAGCTCTAACTACTCCGTATGAAGCAACGATCACGGCAAAAGGCATAAGTGCATAGATGTTCTTTTGGATGCGGTAATCGGTTACCGGGTATCCGCCGAAGATGTCGAGGCGCAGCAGCGCGAACAGCGTAGCCAGCAGCGAAGGAGCCAACATGGCGCCGATTAGGGATCGAACCCCCGAACTAGTATGTGAGCGAACTAGTTCGAAAAGCCCTACGAGAAAGAGCCAAAGAACGACCCAGCCACCAATCATTGAGATCGTTATGGGGGTGCGAGCGCCTTCACCTATCCCGGTGATGGAACCAACGTCGACACCCGTCGAACGCGAATAGGCGAAGACCGCAAGAAGGACTCCAGAAAACACTGCTCCTCCTACAACGGCCGTTCGCTTATTGAATCGGCCCACTGCAAGCTGAGCCGAAACAGCAATTATTGGTATGGGCGCTGACTGTGGATACGAAAACAAACAGGCCGATGAAGCGAGCAGGGCTACCCCAACCATGTTGGCGATGTGGGTATTTCGCGCCGACCACCAAACCATTGCAGCCAACGAACTCATGGCAATCCAGATTCCGAAAAGCTGGGCGAAGAAAAAGTCGTAGCTAATCATGCCAAGTGTGAACCGCCAACATGCCAGTGAGACTGCAATGGGAACTAACCAGTACGGCCTACCGCTAGGGCCGATTAGGGAATGGAGGATAGATCCGGAGGTTAACCAAATGCTGAGGATAAGCCCGACACTTACAACCCACATGGTTTGCAAAGGTGCCAGGCCGATGAGCCACGAAAGTACAGCTGTAATGGTGTGGGAGCCGGCCGGATAGTTGGCCTGTCCGCCGAGCGTGGGTATCGAACCGGTGGGAATGACTTGGTGAACCCGCATCCACTCGACCACCGCACCGTGATGAGCAAGGTCAACGCTAAACGTGACGGGGGCGAACGTTGATCCGTGTAGAGAGACCCGAACCAAAATTATGGCGACTGCAAGAAATGACAAAGCAACAAGGGCATCACGTCGAGTCAGTGTGGCTGGTAACCAGCGCCTGCTTTTCGATAGATACGAGCTCGCTACGTACAGAGTTCCGGCAACAACGAGAGTAGCGATGCTGAGTAAGGCGAAACCTGCCATCCCAGCCCGACCGAGAAGCTGAGAAAGCAAAATCATTATTGCAGCTACAACCCCTGGCGCCCAACTGAGAACTTCAATGAGTTCCACAGGCGTGTGCAGTTCTCCGGCTGATTCGTGCGTGGCTGCGGCCGTGGCGTACAAGCCCATGCGCTCAATCTAGCCGTCGGCTGGTCGCTCGTAGTGCTGGACAATTGGCCAATGCCTACACGTGTTGAATGAGCGAAGGTGTGGTTCACTTCATCAGCCGATCTGAGTATCTCGATGATGAACGAGACGGAAACATGCGCCATGAGTGGGTTGGCGGACAAATGTGGATGATGACTGGTGGTTCGGGCCAACACAACCGCATTTCGGGCCGACTGTTTGCGACGCTGTTGCCACTCGCCGACCAAGATGGTTGTCGTGCGTACATGGGCGACATGAAGGTGGTGACCGATTCGGCTCCTATTACCCCGACGTGATGGTGGTGTGCGATCCGAGCATTCCCGGAACCCACCACGAGGAGAACCCTTGTCTGATCGCCGAGGTGCTTTCACCGTCGACACAAGACCGTGATCGTCGCGAGAAGTGGGTTGCCTACAAGTCGATCGGGTCTCTACGCCACTACCTACTTATTCGCCAGGACGATATGCAGATCGAGCATCGATTAGGGACCGGCGAAGACCAACCGTGGCAACACGAAATTGTCGGGCCGGATGACGAATTCAACCTCACCTGCCCCGGCGCACATTTCGTTGTAAGCGACCTGTACCTTGGCATCAACCTGAGCGGCGACTAGGCCGTGCGCGGGTCGGGGGCTTCGGTGTCGATGCCGAAGCGAGCGATAGCTTTCGCGACAACTTCGGATCCGATGAGACCTGCCTGATCGAGTGCGTACAGCACCGTCACCACAATGCTGGCTGCGTCGGTTTCGAAGTGTCGGCGCAGTGCAGCACGCGTGTCGCTTCGGCCGTAACCGTCGGTACCCAACACATGGAAACGGTCAGACCCTCCGGGCACGAAACGGCTGATTTGGTCCGGAACGATCTTCATAAAGTCGCTGACGGCAACAATCGGCCCCTCGGCGTTAGCCAACTTTGACGCAATCACGGAAACCCGTGGGGTCTCGGTTGGGTGTAGACGGTTCCATCGCTCAGTCGCCAACGCATCTTCACGAAGGGTCTTGTACGACGTTGCACTCCACAAGTCAGCCGACACCCCGTAGTCAGCGGCCAACAACTCGGTCGCTTCCTGGGCAGCACGGTACGCGGTGCCGCTGAACATCAACGTGACCTTGGGGCGTCCATCAGGCAACTCGGGACCAGCGGCAAAACGGTAGAGACCCGACGTGATGTCTTGCGGCGTGACGCCTTCCGGAAGTGCCGGCATCACATAGTTCTCGTTATACAGCGTGACGTAATAGAAAATGTCTTCTGGGGTAGTGCCATACATGCGCACCAGACCATCGGCCAAAATCGCAGCTAACTCGTATGCGAACGCAGGATCGTACGTAACCACGTTCGGAATAGTCGACGCCAAAACTAGCGAGTGGCCATCCTCGTGCTGCAAACCTTCGCCGTTGAGCGTGGTTCGCCCAGCCGTTGCGCCGAGCATGAAACCTCGACCGCGAGCGTCACCGAATGCCCACGCCAAGTCGCCAGTGCGCTGAAACCCGAACATCGAATAAAAGATGTACATAGGAATCATTGGATGGCCGTGCGTGGCATATGCGGTGCCTGCTGCGGTGAACGAGGCCATTGCACCAGACTCGGTAATGCCTTCCTCGAGAATCTGACCGCTCTGCGACTCTTGATACGACAGCACAAGGTCGGCGTCCACGGGCTCATACTTCTGCCCGAATGGTGCGTAGATCTTGACCTCTTTGAAGAGACCATCCATACCGAAGGTGCGAGCTTCGTCGGGAATAATCGGCACCACGTACTGGCCAATGGTGGCGTCTCGAAGTAGGGACCGAATGATACGTGCAAATACCATCGTGGTAGATACGGCAACACCCTTCGACCCACCAACAAACTCAGCAAATGCTGGTGATTCGAACGAAGGTGTGACGAGCGGGCGAGGCTTAACTACCCGCTTGGGTACCGAGCCATCGAGTGCCCGGCGGCGACCCATCAGGTACTCGTACTCTGGCGAGTCAGGTGCAAAGCGCACATACGGTGGGTCTTCGCCTTCAAATGCCGACTCAGGAATGAGGTCTTCAAGGTGAAGCCGGCCGCGTACCCGCATCATTGACTCTTTATCGAGCTTCTTAATTTGATGCGTCGAGTTACGACCCTCAACATCGGGCCCAAGTGTCCAGCCCTTCACAGTTTTTGCCAGAATCACCGTTGGTTGACCAACATGCTCTGAAGCAGCTTTGTAGGCGGCAAACATCTTGTGATAGTCGTGCCCGCCGCGAGGGAGGTTACGAAGGTCATCGTCGCTGAGATGCTCTACAAGCTTACGAAGGCGCGGGTCGGGCCCGAAGAAGTGTTCGCGGATGTAAGCGCCTGACTCAACCGAGTACTTCTGAAATTCTCCGTCGACGGTATTGGCCATCTTGTTCAGCAGTACGCCATCCTTATCTTTGGCGATAAGGGCATCCCACTTTGAACCCCACACCACCTTGATGACGTTCCATCCGGCACCACGAAACACGGTTTCGAGTTCCTGAATGATCTTGCCGTTACCGCGTACTGGCCCATCAAGGCGCTGCAGGTTGCAGTTAACAACGAAGATGAGATTGTCGAGTTGTTCGCGGCCAGCGAGCGAGAGCGCACCGAGTGATTCAGGCTCGTCCGTTTCTCCGTCACCAAGAAACGCCCACACCTTCGACTTTGACGTGTCGGCAATTCGACGATTGAGAAGGTACCTATTGAACCGTGCCTGGTAGATGGCATTGATGGGGCCAAGGCCCATCGACACGGTCGGAAATTCCCAAAAGTCGGGCATAAGTCGTGGATGCGGATACGACGACAGACCGTGACCGCCAACTTCCATACGGAAATTGTCGAGTTGCTGCTCGTCGAGGCGACCTTCGAGAAATGCGCGTGCATAAATTCCGGGAGACGCATGGCCTTGGAAATAGATTTGGTCGCCAGAGCCGCCGTCGTCTTTGCCCTTGAAGAAGTGATTAAAGCCAACTTCGATCAGTGAAGCACTTGACGCATACGTCGCTAGGTGTCCGCCGATGCCTTCTGATTTATGGTTGGCGCGAACCACCATCGACATGGCGTTCCAACGAATGACGGCGCGGATGCGACGTTCCATCGTTTCGTCGCCTGGAAACCATGGTTCTTGGTCAGGCGAAATCGAGTTGATGTAGGGAGTCGAGGTGAGGGCAGGAAGGCCAATTTGCAACTCGCGCGCACGGGCCAATAACTTGTTGATTAACGTTTGGGCACGGGTTTTTCCGTGGGCGTCAACGATTGCGTCGAGCGAATCAAGCCACTCTTGCGTCTCGCTGGGGTCGGTATCGGGAAGTTGCCGGGCAAAACCATCGAAGATCACGTCCAGAAGTCTAAACGCAGTTGAGTTGCTTCACTGGAGGTTGATTGACGTGCGAAGCACCTCGGCATTTGTTAGTAAACGCTTTTGTCGAAACAAACGTCGGTATCATTTTGGCTATGAGCGACGATGTTCAAAGATACGAGACCGTAAACGCTCTCCGTGCATCAGGGGCAAAATTTGCTTTGGTCTTCGGTAGCCAGGCACGGGGAACAGCCAGCCCGAACTCAGATCTTGACGTCGCAGCCTGGTGGCCATTCGAATCGCCCCAGCAGTGGGAGCTCGACCTTCCGAGTGGTGTCGACCTCGTCGATGTTGAACGTGTCCCGCTCGAATTGGCCGGTCGGATAGCTTGCGAAGGGGTGGTCCTGTTCGACGACTCACCAGCCGAGCGTGTCCGGTGGGTTGCCACCACCCGCAAGATATGGCTCGACGAACGAGACCGGTTTCAACGCTCACATCGCACATTCCTTGAAGCAGCAGCGAATGGTTGAGAAGGTGTCAAGGTCGCGAGTCGGTCCGATCCTTCGCCTCACCCCGGGTCTGGTGCTCTAGCGGCCGTTTGAACGTCGTTGGTCACATTGATTTGCGCCTGAGCTTCACGATTCGCCAACCCGAAAGCAGTCGAGAAAATGGTTGGCCGATCAAGGAACGTTGCCATGGCTGCCGACCGACCCCGAATCCAGTTGATATCGGAAACGTGGGCGAACTCTTCTCGAATAAGGCGACCATGGCGGCGGTAGTCTTCGGCGCTTCCGCCGAGGGTCCACAAATCGGCGTCGGCGAAGATGGCTTGCTCTTCGTTCACGGGCCGATGCCCCTGAGTCATCATGACCAAGTCAACAACTTTGGCAATATGTATCGGCGTAAAACCGAGACGCGAAAGATGCTGCGCGGCAAGATTTGCACTTCGGTCTTCGTTATCGGCTCGCTTGGGGTCGTACACAACATCGTGGTACCACGCCGCGAGATACACATCGGTGAGAGCTTCTCGTAGCCCTTCGCTAGAAAGATGTGGCCACTCGTGACTAGCAATTTCGGTGATTCGTCGCAGTACCGAGAACACATGATCGGACCCGTGATAGCGACGATGTGGTTCTCGGTATCTCGACATCACCTCGGCGAACGTAGCGTCGGCAAGACCCGGCTCACCCGGAGGACACACGCACTGCACAAATTGATCTCGCCAGCCATCATCAGAAGGTTGATCAAGCTGACCACTCATACGCTGATGAATCTACCTATTTTTGTGTGTCTAGTGCGGGGGCAAGCGGTGTTGTTGCCCCAACGGTTCCGACGGTTGCTTCAAATGCCTTCGCCCAACTTCCGTTATCGAACGATTTTTGTAGCGCGTTATTGATGAGATCCATGAGAAGCGTCTCACCTTTTGGCACGCCAACCCCGTACGGCTCGGTATGAAAAGGATTTCCGGTGAGGGCGAATTCACCTTGAGAGGCCTGGCGCAATCCGAGCAGGATGACATCATCTGTGCTCATAGCATCTACCTGCCCGGCTTTGAGCGCCTCGAAGCATTCTGAGTAACGTTCTCTCGTGACAGATGCGTCGGCTTTTGGTGCAGCCGCAATCAGATTCGTGAGCGAAGTCGATCCGGTCACGGCGCACACCTTCTTGCCATTCAAATCGTTGATGCCCGAAATACGACCAGACGTGACGTCGTCGGTTTTGGCGAGAATGTCTTGCCCGGCTACGTAATAGGGGCCGGCAAAATCGACGAGCAGTTTGCGTGACTCGGTGATCGTGTAGGTCGACACCACTATGTCAACGGTTCCGTTTTGCAGATACTTCTCGCGATCCTTCGAGAGCGCCTCCACGTATTCGATTCGACTCTTTGCCTCTGCGGGGGTCATGGGTGCGAAAACGGCAGTGGCGACAAGTTCGGCGATCCGAATGTCGAAGCCTTCAAGCTGGCCGGTCGTTGCATCCTTGAGCCCGAAGAGGGGGACATCAAATTTGACCCCGACAATCATTTTGCCTCGGGCCTTAATACGCGTCAACACCGACCCGGAGGCCACCGTTGGTGTTGGTGCCACCGCAGCCGAGGGTGATTCGGGGGCCGAGGAGCGCGAGCATGCCGAGATCGTGACAGCCACAGCGGCGGCGATCGAAAGCGCGCAGACCGTTGAAGTGGTCGTCGGTTTTTTCACGCGGTTAGTGGGGCAATATTTTGGATAGGAACGCACGGGCCCGGTCGGTTTTTGGTGCGCTGAAAAAGTTTTCGGGGGACGCAACTTCAACAAGCTGGCCGCCATCCATAAAGGCCACTCGTTTAGCAGCCTTACGAGCAAAGCCCATTTCGTGGGTCACCACCACCATGGTCATACCTTCGTTAGCCAGTTCAAGCATGACGTCGAGTACCTCGTTGACCATTTCGGGATCGAGTGCCGATGTTGGTTCATCAAACAACATGACCTTTGGCTTCATGGCGAGGGCTCGGGCAATCGCCGCTCGTTGTTGCTGGCCACCGGAAAGTTCGGCTGGGTACTGCGCAGCCTTAGCCGCAATGCCAACACGTTCGAGCAGACCCATTGCTTGTTCGGTGGCATCGGCCTTGCTCACTTTGCGAACCTTGATCGGCCCAAGCGTCACGTTCTCAAGGATGGTTTTATGGGCGAAGAGGTTGAACGATTGAAACACCATGCCAACGTCTGCGCGCAGACGAGCTAGGTCTTTTCCTTCGCTCGGAAGTGGTACACCGTCAATGGTGATCGAACCACTCTGAATCGTTTCGAGACGGTTGATACAACGGCACAGCGTCGACTTTCCTGAGCCAGACGGGCCGATAACAACAACGACCTCGCCTCGGTTTACGTCGAGGTCAACGTCGGTGAGTACGTGGTTTTGACCGAACCATTTATTGACCCCGCAAATCTGAACGAGGGCTTCACTGGTGCTAACGAAATCTGTCATGAGATGTCTTTCGGGGGGTTTAGCGCGACCGGCGCTGAAGACGAGTGGCAGTGAAATTGATGAAGCCAATGAGGGTGATGTACAAGGCAGCACATACAAGCAACATCGGGAAATAGTTGTCGAACTGTTTCGCTGCACCTTGGCTTTGGGTCAGCAGATCACGAAACGTCACAACGAAACCAAGCGACGTGTCTTTAAGAAGTGATGCAGTTTGGGTGAGGATATTCGGTAACGCACGTTTCAGGCCCTGAGGCAATAGCACTGTTGTCATGGTTTGTTTGTTGGTGAGCCCAACTGCGAGACCAGCCTCGGTTTGACCCTTTGGAAGCGATCGCAACGCCGAACGAATCACCTCGGCGATGGTGGTTGAGTAGTAGAGCGTGAGCCCAAGTACTACCGACCAAAACGGGGATACTTGCAGGAATCGAAACGGTGAAGCGATAAGGGTGACGAGCGCGCACGCTCGAAAAAACTCGGTATATGCAGCCGCTGATTGGCGACTGAAAAACACGAGCCCGATGATGAGACACGCAACGGCAACTAGGGCAGCTATCCGGGCTGAAGTCAATACTCCAGCAGCGATCACGAGCGCTATCGACCCTGCCAGTAGGGCAAGAGCGTAGGACCGTTTCCGTGTTTGACCACCGTGGCGCAGCGAAGCCATAAGTACACCGATGATCATCGCGAATACGGTACCGACCCCCGCTGCAGCCAAGGTGAGTTTGGCACCTTGCCACAAGAATTTCCAGGTGGTTCCTTGCTTGAACGGTGCCCAAAGACTCGGCTCGTACTGTCCCTTCGGGTACAAACGGGTTGGTTCGCCGAGACGACCATACATCCAGTAAATCGAGTACGCCACGATGAGCAAGCTCAACAAGCTCACAACCATAACGATTCGTTTGCCACCTGGGCCGAGTTCCTCGGTGAGCACCAATTCACCGGCTTTGGGACGTGGCACCGACAACAGACGGTCAGAAAATGACCGTTCGACCGACGATGTCATCGTTTCACCGCGAACCTTTTGTCAAGGGCCAAAAACCCGGCGTTAGTCACCACTGAAAGAATCAGGTAGCCAGCGAATGCAGCGAGTGTGAACTGCGCGTAAGCCACCAAGGTGTCACCGCGTTCAAGGGTGACGTTCACTATGTCGGCGACGCCGATGAATGACACCGCTGCACTATTGCGATAGGTGGCATTCAAGATGACGCCAAGTGGAAGAATCGAGCCCCGTATCGCTTGAGGCAAGATCACCGAGCCAAGTACTTTCGTGAACGGAAGGCCTATCGCCCGTGCCGCCTCGGCCTGCCCATTCGGCACAGCGTTGATCCCGGAACGAATTGCTTCGGCGAAGTACGCAGACACCCAGACGGCGATGGCCACGAGGCCAGATCGGAAGTTGTCCCACCCGAGGTCATTAGACCGGAACGCGATATCGATTTTCGGAAAGCCAAAGTAGAACAGGGCAATCCAAACTGCGATGGGAATGTTCACCATAAAGTTGGTATAGGCGGTTGCAAAGAGTCGTAACGGCCGTATCGGGCTCACTCGTAACGTGGCCAGAATAACCCCGAGGACAAGACCGAAGAAGCAGGCGATAAGTGTGAGCCGCACTGTCAGAAGAAGGCCCTTTATGAGTAGCGGGAGGTTGTCGAGCACTAAGCGCATTCGGTCTCAGATCAGGTGGAGGGTGGGCGAACTGTAGCGGTAAGAAGGGTATTTTCGTAGTAGCGCGAAGAGGGTGGCATTTCCGAATTGGAACGTGCCACCCTTTCGTCAAACAAATCTCAGCCGAATACGGCTGACGTCGTCAGCAACCGATCGGGGCGTACCGGTCAGTCTTCGGGGGGTTGGTTAACGGAAGTCCCGCATCGCCAAGACTGTTTGTCGCGTCCCATGCCTTTTTGTAGTCACCGTTCTTTACGGCTTCGTCGAGGGCATCGTTAATCCAGTTACGCATTTCGGTATCGCACTTCTTCAACCCGATCCCGTACGGCTCGTCTGAGAATGGCTTGCCAACAAGCTGGAATGCAGAAAACTTTTTTGCGAACGAGATCAAAATCAAATCATCGGTGGTAACGGCGTCGACACGACCATCTTTCAATGCTTCCACGCACTCTGAGTACGTGTTAAACGCTACGACGTCGGCTTTAGGTGCCTTTGCCTTCACGTTCGTGAGTGACGTTGAACCCTGAACCGAGCAAACTTTGCGTCCGTTCAGATCGTCTACTGACTTGATTGATCCGGCGTCAACCTTGTAAATCAAGATGTCTTGACGGGCAGAAACGTACGGGCCAGCAAAGTCGACCAGCTTTTTGCGGGCGTCGTTGATGGTGTAGGTCGAGATAACGAGGTCGACCTTGCCGTCTTGAATGAACGGCTCACGGTTTCGGCTGATGGCTTCAACGTATTCGATCTTGCCCTTGTCGGTTCCGAACAGCTTCCGGGCGATGATTTTTGCCACTTCGGTGTCGAAGCCTTCGACATTTCCGGTCACGGCGTTTTTAAGGCCCATGAACGGAACGTCGAACTTTACGCCGACGACGATCTTGCCCTTAGCCTTGATCTTTTCAGCGGTGGCTGGAAGTGCAGAAGCCTTCACCGGGGGAAGCGTGGTGTCAGCGGCTTTGGCGGTAGTTGGTGCCGCCGTTGCAGCAACCTTCTTTTTGGTGGTCGTCTTCTTCTTGGTGGCAGCGCCTACCGGAGTGGTCGCAATGACCATTCCGACGAGGGCAAGTGCAGCGATGGATCGAACGCGCATGTGGGTTCTCCTGGTTGGGTAGTTATCTGGTGGTGGGTCATCCAGACGTCCGACTGCCTGAGTGGTGACATAAGTCATGACTGGTTCAGGCGGAAATGACAAGCGGAAGTATGTGTACTTTCCGAAGGGTTGTGACTCGGTTATCACTGGCTTAACAAATTCAGGCTTCTCCCCAGGCTCAGTTGTCATGTTGGGGCTCGATTGTCAGGTTGGAACGCTTCCCAACCTGACAAATGAACTCGAAAGTGACAACTGAGCCGCAGAGGCCATCCTGCATCCGGTGTTTGGGGCGGTTACCCTTCGAGGTGATGGCATCGATTGTGATCATCGAAGACGACGCTCGGGTTCGCACGGCGCTGGCGCGCGCCCTTACCGATTTGGGGCATTCGGTAGCGCAGGCCGAGACCGCAATGGCGGGGCTGCATCTCGTCGTGAGTCAACAACCCGAAGTTGTCGTGCTCGACCTGGGTCTTCCCGATGTTGACGGGGTTGATTTACTCAAGATGCTTCGCCCGGTGAGCTCTGCAGTCGTGATTGTCGCCACGGCTCGGGTTGCGGAGGAAGAGATCGTTCGAACGCTCGACGCCGGGGCCGACGATTACGTATGCAAACCGTTCTCACCGGAACAACTTGACGCCAGAATTCGTGCGTCACTACGGCGGTTTCAAACGTCGAGTGGCGGTGTGGTCGACATCGTTGTTGGTGAACTTCGCATTAATTCGCGCACCAGAATCGTTTCACTAGATGGCGGTCCTCTCGAACTTTCTCGTAAGGAATTTGACGTGTTGCACTTCTTGGCCGCCCACGAAGGCGTGGTGGTGTCGAAGCGAGAGTTGTTGGCCGAAGTATGGCGGCAACCCTTTTTTACAACCGACAAAACAGTTGATGTGCATATCTCTTGGCTACGTCGAAAGCTTGGCGAAACAGCAGATCAGCCTCGCTACTTACACTCGGTTCGCGGGGTTGGCGTAAAGCTCATGGCACCTGGTGTCATCACGGCGACCAAACCCGAGTTGTGAGAAAGTCGCTCGCCCTTCGATCACTTATAGTTAGCATACTTACGGTACTGGTATTCTCGGTCCCGTTGGCTGTGTTGCTTCGCAGCCAAGCCAGGGACAGGGCAATAACGTTGGGTCGCTCAGATGCGCGGGCGTTGGCACCGATTCTTTCCTTAGCCGGAGACCCCCGTGTTACCGGAGCGCTGCTGAGCGTCTCTCGACGAGCCAAGCCCAGAGTAGTGACGGTGGTATTCCCTGATGGGTCGGTACTTGGAGAAAATGAAGCTGTCGAAGTCGACCGGCTCGCAAACACGAATGCGTTAACTCGAGCGAGGAAAGGTGAACTGTTCGAGCAATCGACTCCGCAAGGTTCGGTTCTTTATGAACCTGTTGTTCGAAACAACGGCACCACGGCAGTTATTCGGGTGTTGGTGCCTACCTCAGCGTTGAAACAGGGGGTTTGGCGAAGTTGGCTGTTGCTGGCTGCACTTGGTTTACTTCTTGTAGGTGTCGCTGTTTTTGTTGCCGATCGCATTGCCCGTGACGTGGTTCGAAGCGTGCGCAGTCTTGACGACACAGCCCGGGTACTTGGTGCAGGGCAACTCGATGCGCGCATACAACCGGACGGGCCACCCGAGTTACGCCAGGTTGGGTTGGCGATGAACCTTTTGGCTGAACGAATTGACGGCCTGTTGCAGGCTGAACGGGCCATGAGTGCTGACCTTTCGCATCGTATGCGTACACCCATAACGGCGCTTCGAGCAGAGGTGTCGCAGATACGTGAACCGAAAGCTCGCGAGCGATTAGTAAGGGTAACCGAGGACCTGACGAAGGCTATCGACGACATCATTGTTGAAGCGCAAAGGCCTCGACGCGCAGGCCTTGGCATCGTGACCGACCTTGCGCCCATTGCGCGCAGCCGAGCCGACTTTTGGCTGGCATTGGCCCAAGATCAACAGCGGCTGTTTACGATCGATATTCAAGACGGGCCTTGTGGGGTTGCGGTTGTTGCCTCCGATCTTGCGGCGATGGTCGACGGTCTGCTCGATAATGTGTTCTCGCATACGCCTGAGGGTACCGACTTTAGAATTCGGGTACGTGCTGTTGGAAGCGATGTTGAGTTAGTCGTTGATGATCACGGTCCGGGGCTTCCGGTCGGATTTGATCCGATTCGAGGAGAGTCGGGTGGCGGGTCTACCGGCCTTGGGCTCGATATCTTGCGAAAAACTGTCGAGTCGGCCGGCGGAACGTTGGCGATCCGAAACCGCGCCCAAGGCGGGGCCCGCGTCCGCGCCACCTTCCCGTTGCAAAGGGTCGCAGCGAGCTAACTTCCAAGTTTGGTACTTCCAAGTTTGGAAGTTAGAACATCGATTGCTGGTCGGGGCCTTCCCCCGGTGCGACAGCCAGCTCGGGTTTCGCAAACCACTGAAACGGGTCGGTCAAGCGTCGAGGGTATTGGCCAGCGGCAGCGGCGACGGCGAGTGCATCAACCAAGTCGTTCATCGGGTTGCCAGAGTGTCCTTTGACCCATTCAAACGTGACTCGACCCGGATGTGAGAGGTACAACTCAATGAACGGCTTCCAAAGGTCTTGGTTCGCCACCGGTTGTTTGGCGGTGTTTTTCCATCCGCGCGTTTTCCATCCGACGTACCACTTGTTTTTGAAACAATTCACCACATACGTAGAGTCACTTACGATGGTGATGGTCGACTCGGTTTGTTCCAAGAACGTTGTCAGCGCGTCTAGCGCTGCCCACACTTCCATGCGTTGATTGGTCGACTGGGCTTCAGGCCCGCTGCACGATGCACCGCCATCAACTGCAGCCCAACCCCACCCACCAGGGCCTGGGTTGCCTTGGCATGCACCGTCGGTGAACACCCGTACATGAGCCGGAATCGGGTGTGATGTCACAGGGTCTCCACAGTGTGTTGAAGGTCGGTTGAGCGAACCCGGTATTCCTCGGGAAGGCGGATTGTTGGCAATCTATCTGTACACAGATGAACAGTGTCGTTGCGGCAATCGTGTAGCAATTCAAGAAAGAGGGTCCGGCCGAGCGCCAATACCCCGAGTGATTCAAGATGTTCGGTAGGCAACTGCACGTCAATAAACGCCCCCTTTGCTTCGAGCATTCGAACGCACAGGTCAGCGAATGCAACCTTCGACGCCCCGGTTGCCGTATGAAACATCGACTCGCCCGTGAACACCCCTCCAAGCAACATGCCGTACAGGCCGCCAACGAGGGTGTCCCCATCCCAAACTTCGAGGCTGTGTGCCCATCCGAGGCGATGCAGTTCACCGTATGCCTCGCGCATCTCGGGAATGATCCACGTGCCTTCGCCGGGCCGCTCTGCGCAACCATCAACCACATCGGCGAAGGCTTGGTTCATGGTGGTTGTCCAACCCGAACGTGTCATGGTTTGTTTGAGCGACTTTGACAGATGTAGTCGGTCGAGGCCCAGTACCCCTCGCGGATTTGGCGAGTACCAAGGCAGGATGAGTGGCCTAAATCGTCGAGCAGGACCACTCGGCCAGGGGAAAATGCCATTGCGATATGAGTAGACGAGCGTTTCGGGGCTGAGGTCTGCACCCCGTGCTACCTCAACGTCTTCGCAGGTTGCCGGGTCAGGAAACTCCCACACGCAGGGGCCAACGGTGGTCGGGGAAAGGGTCCGTTGCACCCACCCATTCTTGCTGACGAAAAGGGTCGTCTCGAAACTCAGTACTTGCCTCCATCAATTTCGATGGTCATATTGAATTGTGGGCATACATTCAGCTGACCACCTTCTTCAAATCCGATTGCGACAGTGTAGGAACCGCTGATCCGAGCAATATCGACGGTTGAAGTAAAACCCGAGTTGCGAAGCTTTGTCTGTCCGAAAGCAGACGCGACATCGGGTCGCTCAGCCATTGTCGTTTCGATAACCGTTTGTTTACCACCCGGTGCTCTAAGAACGAGAAACACCTTCGAATGGTTCGTTCCGTTGGCGGTCGACTTGGCGAGCCACCCATCAACCTTTAGTAGCCCGGACGAGAGAACAGTTTTCTTGGCCACATAATCTGCCTGGGGTTTAGCGTTAACGGTATCGATACTGCCCTCGCATGATGGGGCAACTACGACAGGTTTGTAATCGTATGCGTAGGTAGTGTCGTTGAGATCGATGAGCGCACGAATATCAACCGGGTCTGGTTTTGGTAGTTGACTGAAAGACATGGTGTACGTGTTGTTCCAATATCTTGGCGACCCCACAACGCTGATGGAGAACGACTTCACCTGCTTGTTCGACAGATATTTCGAGTCGGCGTAAAGCAACCCGAGTTCAGCGGTACTTTCGATGAGCGGTGAGATGACGAAACCTGAATTGGCCATACCCGAAACCAGCCGGAAGGTTTTGCTTGACCCGTCGATCAAGGTGACGGTGATTTGTAGTCTCGATGTTTTGTATGCGGTATCGGTGAGTTTTCCAAGGCCGGTCATATGAATTGAGGCCTTGGCAAACACCGGTCCGCCAGCGCTTGTAGGAACCGAAACGTCTTGTCCGAACGTGTACAGCTTTGGTGATGATGCACTATTGATGGCAGCTTTTGCTGGTGCTCGACGTTCAAGAAGAAGGAATCCGTTTTGATGAGAAATTGGCCGATAGTGGTCAAGAAAGACGGGCCAACTAGGACCATCTTCAAGCGAAGGCAACCGGCCGTCGATGGGCTCAACCTGAACGAAAAGATGTTTGGAACCCTTATCCGACAGCAAAAAGTCTCGGTTTTTGTTGGCAAGAAAGGGCGTGTAGGGCTTATAGCTTTGAAAAATTGGCCGTGGATTCCACGTATTGTTGGCTGCAAGCAATCGACCCTGTTGAAACGAATAGATGTCGGTGGTTCCCTCAAGCGTTGTGAGGGGCGATTCTTTGTTGAGCACCGTAAGCGCGCGGTTGAATTCTCCCCTTGGCCAGTTTCCTATGGTGGCGCGGTGTCCTAGCCCCGTTACAGCATCACTAAGCCGTGTGGCAGTTGCTGAGGCCATCATTGTCATCGGCTGCTTGATGTAGTGGCTACTGATGTACGTAGACGCTGCAAAAGCTAGAACGATTGCAGGAACCGAACGTCTCGAAATTTGATTCAACGAAGCGATGAGCGCAATCAGTGGAAGGGTTGTTCCGGCAATGATGGCGTGCCCGTCGTGGCGTACGAATCCGCTCTTCATCAACAGGGCCAGAGGTATGACGAGCAAAGCGAAAACAAACACGCGAGTGTCTGTTGTTAGGGTTCGATCGGTCAACGCAGTGACAATTATCGTAAGCGACACTATGACGAACGCGATGATCTCCCAGCCGTCGCCGTCAATCGCCATTGCTTCGGTATAGCCCGATGTGATTTGGGAGGCTGCGAAGAAATAGTCAGAGAGTGTCTCGACCCCTTGCCCGGCCATCACCCAGAAGATCAGGAGCGAAACGATCGGGACAACGATTACTATTGCTGCATACGACCACTTGCGATGAAACACAAAGAGCACCGAGACAAGTAACGAGACACCGACGCAGAGGGTGACGGTAGAAACTTTGATCAACGGTAACAGGCCGAAGGGTGCAAACAGGGCGACCACCGTTGCGAGGGTTCGCCACTGGCTTACTTTTACAGAGTCTGTGCGTAGTTCCGTTGCCCGACAGGCAGTCTGTGAGTCAACAGTTTGGGCTTGTGTTTGGGTGTGAACGATGTTGAGACATGCGTACCCGACAAGCAGAACATAGGTTGTGAAAAGCGTTTCCGGATAAAACGTGAGGCCCACTACAACGAATACAACCAAACCAACGAGGAGCAGCTTCGACCTTTTTGAAGCAACTCGAAGCGCAAACCAATACGACACGGCAAGGTACAAACTTGCCGCCATCATCATCGTCGCTGTAGCGGGATGGTACGTCCGGGAATACACCGATGAATACGGACCGAAGGTCAAAATGATGTCGCGACCAAATCGCAGCCCCTGATCTATCGCCTGATTGAAGGCGAACATCCACGAAGCGTCGAGGGCGATTCGCGGATTTGCCCCAAAGAGACGATAGGGATCCAAACTTTCACCCGGCATGGAAGGTGTAAACGGCACAAAGACGATGATCATCACCAACAACGAAAGGCAGTTCACGATGGTGGAAGGTTGAGCTAGCCGCTTCACTCGGTTTTCATTTGCCATGAGCCATTCTCTCTGATCGGATCGATAGCGAAGCGCATGCAGCTTCAGTTGGCTCTCTTGGCCTTCGAGGGCGTATCGTCTGAGCCCATGGATATCTCAGGAGCATCAGCTATTGTCACCGGTGGCGCATCAGGAATTGGTGAAGCATGTGTTCGTCAACTAGCAGCACGGGGCGCGAAGGTCGTCATTGCTGACCTGCAAGACGAAAAGGGTCAGGCACTCGCAGCCGAAGTGGGTGGCGCTTTTTGCCATTGCGACGTCACGAAAACCGAAGACATCATCGCTGCCGTTGAAACCGCCAAAGAAATGGGCCCCCTCCGGGCGTTGGTCAACTCGGCCGGAATCGGATTTGCGTCGCGAACGGTTGGCAAAGACGGCAGCTACGACTCGGCTCATAACCTTGACTGGTTTAAACGGGTTGTCAACATCAACCTCATCGGAACATTTGACTTCATCCGAATTGCAGCAACGGCCATGGGCCAAACCGAACCGTTGGCTTCGAATGAACGCGGGGCGATCGTGAATATGGCTTCTGTCGCAGCATTCGATGGTCAGATCGGCCAAGCCAGTTATTCGGCCTCGAAGGGTGGCGTTGTTGGAATGACGCTTCCGATCGCCCGTGACCTCGCCGCAATTGGTGTTCGGGTGAACACTGTGGCACCCGGCCTTATTGATACCCCGATCTACGGCACCGGCGAAGCGAGTGATGCGTTCAAGGCAAACCTCGGCAAAAATGTCTTGTTCCCGCAGCGACTTGGGTCGGGCGACGAGTTGGCCTCGATGGTGGTCGAACTGATTACAAACAGCTACATGAACGGCGAAACCATTCGTGTCGACGGTGGTATCCGGATGCCACCAAAATAGAGTTGTGCGCATCGTCTCGTCCGTCACTTCCGGCAGAAAAACCCTCCCCAAGTGACGGACGGACCCGCCAATTTCTATGAGGTACTCGGTGTTGCCCCTGATGCGTCACACGACAGTATTCGCGTGGCCTATCGGGGCTTAGCTCGAAATTTTCATCCCGATACCCCCAACGCCCCGGCCGATGCCGAGGTTCGAATGGCCGAGATCAATGAGGCATGGTGGGTAGTTGGTGATCCTGGTCGCCGGTGTGATTACGACGTTGCGGCGGCTGAACTGGCGGGCACAGTCGAGGGATGGGACCCGGCCGAAGTGGCGGCACCCGCTTCGCCGGTCGAGGCGATCGTGCCCCTGGCCAGCGCGATCGGATTGATCCTTTCCGGGCTCGGCTTCGCTGGCGGGGCACCCGGCTTGACGCTCTTTGGCGTCTTACTTATCGCAGTTGCGGTCGTTGCTTTCGTACTCCGGCGTAGGCGGGAGTAGCAACTTCGCGAAACGTCAGCCGAACTTTGGCTGGGATGAGGCGACATGAGCAAGGCGCATAACCTCATCCACCTCTGAAATACATTCGAAAGCCGGCGGACCATGGTTTCCGAACTGCATTCGTGCTCCAGAAAATGATTGTCCACCAAAGGTGACCGTGCCGGTGCCATCCTTCGAGCGAGTAAGACCAATTTCCGAAACCGTCAGTAGATTGACGGTCCGCAGACGATACCTTGGCCAGCGTCTCACGATGATTGCACGGGACTGAGTGAGGGCATAAGACGTATGTGAACGTGCTTTTGCGTCAAAGAAATAGTGGCCACCAACTAAATACAAACCGATCCAGAAGTGTGGCAACAAGAGACCCAACGGGAACGATGAGACAACGAAGATCAGGCTTATACCGGTGAAGAACAATCCAAAGACTGTTCTTGGAATATCAATGGCTTGAAAGCGAACGCCCTCAACAGGTTTGCCTTCCCAGACAACGGACTCACCGGGTAGTAGATTCGACATGACTTCCGCAGGCATATGAGCACACTACGCCAGTCACCTTTTCTAGGCTTCATGTCAGATGTCAGGTTGATGTCAGTTGTCAAGTTCACGCCGATCTCAACGTGACAACAGAGCGCCAACCTGCCAACCGAGACGAAGCTTCACACTGGAATTCGCCTTCAAAGACCGAGATGCTAAACATTCGGGTCGTGGCTCGATGGCGTCGCTCTTGGTCAGGTTCAGGCCTGGGGTCTGCCTCACGACATGCTGTGTACGATGTTCTTGCTGTAGCCAACGAGTTGGCGCCGGGCCTGCGTTCCGGGTTGGCCTCTGGTGGAAATGACGGTGCCTTGATGGCACTTTGCTCGATGCTTGGGGCGCAACGCATCGCACTCACCGATACACAACAGGTGTTGAGCGCCGTTGGATTGGTTGGTGATCAACCAGGCATAACGGGCGGACAAGTTCAGCGAAGTACAACGGGTGATAGGCAGATCATGTTCGACGTTGCCCCTGTTCTGGCCGGGAACGGCCGTTTGGTTTCTGAGGGCCAGTTGGTTGGCGAAGGTCAGCCCGGTGACGGGTCAGGTTTCAGCGTGGTCATTTGTCCGGTGGTCATTGATAATCATGTTGCGGGTGCGCTGGCGGTGTACGTCGCGCCAAACGATGCTGACCTTGCACTCGTTCGCGCCACTGAAGAGGTTGCGCGTTGGGTCGGCACGCAGGTGCAACTCGGCGAACTTGATCGGGCGCGGGCCACTGCGGCTGGCGCCCAGTTGCGTGCACTCCGGGCACAAATCAGCCCGCATTTCTTGTTCAATGCCCTGAATACGATTGCGTCGTTCGTACGAACCGACCCTGACCGGGCGAGAAGCCTACTGATCGAATTCGCCGACTTTGCTCGGTACTCGTTTTCAACGACCGGTCAATTCACGACCCTCGCCGATGAGCTTCGGGCCATTGACACGTTTGTGGCTATTGAGCGGGCCAGGTTCGGCGACCGACTCACTGTGCAAATTCGTGTGGCTCCTGAGGTTCTTGGTGTGAAAATCCCGTTTCTGGTGCTTCAACCGCTCGTCGAAAACGCCCTTCAACACGGTCTGTATCGAAAGGGTGGCCAAGGTACCTTGCGTATTGATGCGGTAGATCAGGGAAGCGAGGCGGTGATTACGCTCGACGACGATGGGGTCGGAATGTCTCCGTTAGACCTTGCCGAAACGTTCGCTGGTAACCGCGATTCCAGTGGTATCGGGTTACGCAACGTTGACGAACGTATGCGGACAGTGTTTGGGCCGTCGTTCGGGCTAGTTATCGAAACGAATGTTGGTGCAGGCACACGAATCACGGTTCGAGTCCCGAAAACGCTTCCTGCCAGCGTGATGCGGTGACCGCGGTGATGCTGTGACGATGGTGATGCGGTGATGCCGTGAGTGCGGCAACGGCGAAGATTGCGGTTTTGGTGGTCGACGATGAAGCTCCGGCCGTCGATGAACTTCGATATTTGTTGGAACGTGACGAAGCGGTGGGCTCCGTCAGGGTGGCGCACTCGGCGCGCGCGGCGCTTGAGTTGCTCAGCACGAATCGGTTTGATGGCATTTTCCTCGATATCGAAATGCCAGATACAACAGGTCTCGACTTGGCCCGTGCGCTTACATCGGCACCCGAAAGTGTCCACCGACCTTTCGTTGTGTTCGTGACAGCTTTCGAACGCCATGCGGTCGAGGCGTTTGAAGTAGACGCGGTTGACTATGTGTTGAAGCCGGTTCGACCGGAACGTCTTGCTCAAGCGGTTCGTCGGATTCAAGCCGCTGCTGGTCCTATCGACGATGAACCCGCATCTGGGTCAACCTATGGGTCAAGGTTTGGTGTTGATGTAGGGGGTAAGACCGTCTTTATAGATCGTTCTTCGGTGATTGCTGTTGAAGCATCACGAGACTATGTGCGCTTACATACGATCGACAAAACTTACTTACTTCGAACCCCAATTTCAGTTCTTGAAGCGGCATGGTCAGGGGTCGGCTTTGTGCGCGTACACCGCAGTTTTCTAGTTGCTGTCGATCACGTACGTGAACTGCGTACCGATGACTCTGGCACGGTATTGGCAGTCGGAGGCCTTGAAATTCCCGTGAGTCGTACCTATTCGCGAGATTTGAAACAGAGGTTGGTTTCCGCCAATCGACAGGTTCAGTCGCCGCGTGAGCGACCGGTTGGCGAGCGGCCTCGATGACGGATCGAGTTGGTCGCAAACGCGTGACGGTGACTCATCCCATGACCAGGGCGGTGCAGTCGGGGCGCTCGGATCGAACATCGTCTGTCGACCTACGAGTTGGCGTTGTCGAAGTTGAGAATGAAGATGACGCGTTGGTGCTTCGTTCATTGATGCAAGCCCAACTCACGCTTGCCCTGCAGTCATTCGGAGTGTTGGTTGGCGCCCTTTCGTGTGTTGTTCTGGGTTTGGCGTTGCTGACAAGGCTTCGGCCCTCGACGCTTGAAACGAAGGTGTTTTCGGTTCCAGCGGTGTGGTGGCTTCTCGGTTTGTTGATGTTTCCGATGCTCTATTTCATCGCGCAGAGTTACGTTGCTCAGGTTGAACGACTCGAACGCAGGTTCCAGTCGCTCAATCGAGACCAACTAAAGCGAGACCAACTAGAGCGAGACCAAAAGGCCAAACTGTGATCGCCATATTGTCGATTGGATTTGTGGTGGTGCTTTCCTCAGTGTTGGGTGCATTGTCGATGCGCTATTCGCGGACAACTTCAGACTTTCTTGTTGCATCTCGATCGATTAGCCCTCGCTTGAACGCGGCAGCTATTTGTGGTGAGTACTTGTCGGCCGGCACGTTTTTGGGTCTAGCGAGCCTCGTGATGGTGTTCGGCGTCGACATGCTTTGGTACCCCATTGGCTACACAGCGGGCTACGTGGCCTTGCTTGTGCTCGTGGCTGCTCCACTTCGGCGTTTCGGTAGCTATACGATCCCGGAGTTTGCTGAGGGTCGACTTGAATCACCGCGCTTACGGCGACTGTCGGCAGTATTCGTCTTGGTTATTGGGTTCTTATACCTGTTGCCGCAAATGAAGGGTGCAGGGATAACGCTACGTGCGCTTACTGGTGCGCCCTACTGGGTGGGTGTGGCGTTGGTTGCCGTCGTCGTGGCAGGAAATGTTGCGGTAGGCGGAATGCGCGGGGTCACCTTTGTTCAGGCGGTGCAGTACTTCATCAAAGTATTTGCCCTCGCGGTGAGTGCAATTGTGTTGTGGGTCGCCACATCTCGAATCGGCGCGCCACCGGCGTTTGTTGATGGTGCCCCGATTGTTGCTGCACAATCATCGGTGCGCGTACGGTCGCCTTCGGTACTTCGACTTTCCCTGCCGACAACGATTATTGCCGACGGGGTCGTGGACGGCCGCTTGGTGAAGGGCTCACTAGCGTTATCGGCAGGGGTTCACGGTGTAGAGGAAGGTACACGGCTCACCCTCTCGAAAGGTACCCCGGTTCCGCAGGCAGCCTCGCCGGAAGGCCGCGGAGCCATCACCAACAAACGATGGTACCTCCCGTTTCAGTCGAGCGCCCAGCGAGATCACCCACTGTATTTGAGTATCTCGTTGATTCTCGGAACCGTTCTGGGCACGATGGGCTTGCCTCACATTCTTGTGCGCTTTTATACGAACCCCGACGGACGCGCTGCTCGCCGAACGATCGTTGCCGTGATCGCGTTGCTCGGTGCCTATTACGTTTGGCCGATTGTGCTTGGTGTTCTCGGGCGTCGTTGGGCCCCAGACTTGTTGGTCTCTGGTGGTACCGATGCGATTGTGGTTTTGTTGCCAAAACGTATTCTGAGCGGACTGGGCGCGGAGCTTCTCACTGGGCTTTTGGCCGCGGGTGCCTTTGCTGCGTTTCTGTCGACCTCAAGCGGTTTGTTGGTGTCGGTGTCGGGTGCGATCAGTCATGACCTCAGTCAAAATGGCGGCGTTCGCCGATTTCGCCAAGCGACACTTGGGGCTGCGCTGATAGCCGGCCTGCTCGGTCTCGGGGCCGAACGCTTCGAGATCAACGTGCTCGTCGGTTGGGCGTTCGCCATCGCCGCGTCTTCATTTTGTCCGCTTTTGTTGCTCGGAGTGTGGTGGCGAGACTTTACCTCTGTCGGTGCCTCTGCCGGGCTATTGGTCGGCGGGGGAGCAGCATCGCTAGCTGTACTTACGACTATGTTCGGGCCGCGTTTTGATGGATGGGTCGGGGCGCTGTTGGCCCAACCGGCCGCGTGGTCGGTTCCGCTTGCATTTTCGGCTGCGATCGTCGGCTCGCTACTCACGTCGACACGGCGGCCTGTGGGCGTGCATTCGCACCTCGCTCGCATGCACACCCCCGAGTAACCGCGAAACAGCGGACGAAAGTAGAACGTCTGCAGAATGTCCGCAGAATGTCCGTGTCGTCTCCGTCTGATCTCCGTATCTCTTTTGTACGTTGCTTCCATGACCTACCGTCCACTTCTGTCTTGGATAACCGCTAGCTATTAACCTAACGGTTATCTAGGATACTCTCATGCCCACTCCCACTCCCACTCCGACGGACCTCACCGACCGCCCTGTCTCTCCAACCAGCGCATCGCGTGATTGGTCATTTCCTGCAGTAAGCCCCACCCCGGAGCCCACTCGCAATATACGAACCCCACCCCGTCGGGCCATATGGGTACTTGCGAGCGGCGGCTTGGGCGGGTGGGTAGTCTCGGCCAGCACCCTGCGAGGGGCTGGCGGAACAATGTATGCACTGCTTACGGTGGTTGCACTACTTGCAAGCGGAGTCTTCGGGGAGGGTCGACGACAGCCATTAGTCCTCACACTCGGGGCAGGGCTTTTCGGGGTGTTTCTGGTAATTCGAGATTCGCCATGGCTCTCTTTCCTAAATATCAGTGCACTTATCGTATTCCTCGTTATGGCCGCACTACTTGCCGCAGAAGGGTCACTGTTCAACGGATCACGGTCATGGATTGGTGACCGGATTTCGGTGGTCTTCGAGTCGTATTTCCGTGCCTTTCGTCTAGCCGCCAGGTTGCTGAGAGGGCGGGTGTCGTCGCGTAACGACGGAGCGAAACCGGGCCGAAAAGTTTCGTACAAAGGTCTGTTCTTGGCGACTCCACTTCTTATGTGTTTGATTCCGTTGTTAATGACGAGCGACGCCGTTTTCTCGCGAGTCTTTTCACTTCCTGTTTCGCTGTTTGCGTCGCTCCCAACTCCTTCAACGGAAGCCATCTTTGCTATTGGCGTTTGTGCATACCTTGCAGCAGTGTTGGTTGCTATGACGGTTGCTGGCGACCCGACTCGGCGGGTCGGTTTGTCTGTTGATGGGACGGACAAGTCGAGGGCATTTTCAACTCGCGATGTTGCGACGGCATGTTGGGCTGTAAACGTAGTGTTGGGTATGTTCGCGATTTCGCAAATCGTTGCGGCTACCAACTTGGCTACCAAACTCGTGAAAGCACCACCCTCTTACGAGGCGATTGCTAAGCGTGGATTCTTTCCGCTACTGGTTGCGTCGGTGCTGATTCTGACGTCGTTTGCGATCTCTCACGCGCTCTTAGCCGCTGATGGCAGATCATCGCGGTCGTTTCTGGTTCCAGCCCAAGTTCTTGTTGTTCTCAGCCTGGTCGTGGTTGCCGTTGCATCTCGACGCTTGTATATGGGTGCTCAGGTTTGGGGGTTAACGATGCTTCGAGTCATGTCACAAATGTTCGTGATTTGGCTAGCAGCGATGTTCGTACTCATCGGCGTTTGGCAGCAACGACGATCATCTCGGTCGTGGCTACCTGGTGCTGCCCTCATCGTTGCGGCCGCTCTGCTCGTGGTGTTGAACATTGCTCCAACAGAGCGTTTGGTGGTTCGATGGAACATCTCAAGCGGGTTTGCCCCGGCGGCATCGGACGGCATATCGGATGACACATCGGACGGGCCATCGCTGAGTCGAATCAGCGGGCTTTCGTCATGTCGCTATTACGACGATAAATGGCACGGGCAAAACGATGACGCAAGGCCAGCCTTGCTCGGGTGGATTCGGTCCGAGGTACAGCAAAATCGAGCAACCAATGAGTGCGCTCGCGAACTTCTTGGGTGTGACCAGGCTACGAAGTCGAACGGACTGAACTGGAATCTGGCTCGTTCCCGCGGCGCGAGCCTCCGGTCGAAAGCGTGCAGAGAATTCCCGAGTGTCCCTCTGCAGGTCGCGCCCCCGTCGTGAGCACTTTGTTTCCTTGTAATTAGTTAGCGGTTACAATGCGGGTATGAGCAATCGAGTCTTGATGAAAGTATCCGATCGAGGCCAAATGAGTCTGCCGGCTGAAGCTCGTCATCGATGGGGAATCACCGATGGCGGGACGGTTGAAGTGTTTGATCTTGATGGGGCTCTGCTCTTGGTACCCGGGAAATCTGATGCAATTCGCACTGCTATCCGACAGGCCGTTCGTAACGGGAGCTACGAGAAAGCCGTCGCTGAAATTGACGACCCCGACCTTCGCAACTAGGCGACCTCAGTATGCCACCGGGCAAGGTCCTGCTCGTCGATGACCGATTGCTGTTGTCGATCCTGCTTGATGATCGCTCATCCGAACTAAAAGCTGTGATGCGAAGACGCCCGATCTACACCACTGGTCATTGGTATTACCGCCTATGCCACGCAATGCAGTCGACTGAATTCACGGGCGCGTTATCCGGGCCGATCAAGCGCGCACCCGAAGTGATTCAGCGTCGGGTGACACAATCGCTGGTTCGACTACCTGACGACATTGGAATGTTAAGTATGCGGGACTATGCAATGACGATGGCAGAACTCAGCCAGTCCCATCGACTGAACATTCTGTCCCTCGAAGCACTGGCCGCCTCGGTCATTTTGCCGGCCGAGGTAGCGCTGTCTGCTTCCGGCGTCAATCCTGCGCTGCTCTCGGCCTTGGGAATAGAGCGTATTCGGGTGACACTGGTCAATCCGTAACGCTTCCTCCACTGGGTTTCGTGACACTCGTCACGCCGAAATGTCGTTTCGTCGCAAAACTTGCCCTGGGGCTTGGCGAAAAGGTGAATAACAGTTCACACTCTCGACATCCCCCATTCATCTGGGGGCACCACCTTGATCGCCGTTTTTCCGACGGTGACCCAAACCCCCTGGAGTGCTCGTGCTCAAACGTCGTTTTGCGGTTGGCTCCGCGATCGCCATTCTCACGGCCGGTGTGTTCGCACCGGTCGCATTTGCCGCAACGCCGAAAGCTGGCGATCGCTGCACCCCGGCTCAGGTCGGCAAGAAGTCAGGCAACCTAACCTGCGTGAAGGAAGGTAGCCGCCGCAAGTGGGTTGCTGCCGCAGTCGCTGCCCCAACAACAGTCGCAGCTGTGGGGGCTACAACTGTCGCTGCTTCTTCTGGTGGCGAACCAATCAAGATCGGCGTTGCCATTGGCTTGTCTGGTGCATCGACCGCGAACCTTGCTCAAGATCAGCGTATTGGTGTCAACCTGGCCGAGAAGTACCTCAACGATAAGGGCGGCGTCAATGGCCGCAAGATCCAGCTTGTCATCCAAGACACCGGGTCAGACGAAGCAGGTGCGATCGCAGCGTTCAACGCGTTGATTGACAACGACAAGGTCGTCGCAATTGTCGGGCCAACCCTTTCGCAGCAGGCGTTCTCCGCTGACCCGATTGCTGAACGCAAGAAGGTTCCGGTGCTCGCCCCATCAAACACTGCTGCGGGAATCCCTCAAATTGGTGATTACATCGGTCGGGTTTCTGCCGGTGTTGCTACGTACGCTGGCAATGCCATCAAGTTCGCAGCGAGCATCGATGCGCTCTCGAAGGCCGCCGTGTTCTTCGCTGACGACGATGCGTTCAGCCGTAACGAAACTATCGTGTTCCAAAACGCAGTGAAGGCGAACAACCTCGAACTGCTTCCTCCACAAACGTTCAAGGTTAACGACACAGACTTCACCACGCAGGTTAACTTTGTGCGCAGCAACAAGCCTGACCTGGTTGTCATCTCGGGTCTTGCGTCGTCAGGCAACCTGGTGAAGCAACTTCGTGACACCGGCTTCAAGGGCTCAATCGTTGGTGGCAACGGCCTGAACGTTGTACAGACGTTCTCGGTATGTAAGCAACAGTGTGACGGTCTCATCGTTGCGCAGGCTTACTCCCCCGAAATTCCTAACGACGGGGTAAACGCCGAGTTCCGCAAACTGTTCCTTGCAGAACAGAAGCGTGAACCAGGTCAAATTGCCGCTCAGGCTTTCACCGGCGTGTTGGTGTTTACCGAAGCATTGAAAGAATTGGGTAAGGCGGGCAAGCTTGACCAATCGCTTGAGGGCCTTCGAGTAGACCTCAACAAGCAGGTACTTGCTGGCAAGTACGTCTCGCCTCTCGGCGACATCAGCTTCACACCGGAAGGCGAGATCATCCAGAAAAACTTCTACGTTGCTCAGATCAGCATGAAGCGTGGATCAACTGGTGACGTGTATTCGGGTGTCTTCAAGTACGTGAAGTTCTGATTCTTAAAGATCTGTAAGCAAACATACTAGTCGAAGATTCCCCCATCTTCGATTGGTGTGTGAATTACCGAACATCGGGGGTGGGCCAAATTAGGCCTGCCCCCGATGAATATGTCCACTTTTCCGCCCACTCACGCCTCGGAGCGTCGCGTGTCCCTTATTCAAAATCTGGTCGACGGCTTAGCCGTTGGTAGCGTTTACGCACTCTTCGCCCTTGGTTACACCCTCATCTTTTCGATCTTGCGAATCGTGAACTTCGCACACGGCGCCATCTTTACCGTCGGGGCATATTTGGCGTACGGCCTCATGGGCAAGCAGTTTGGTGGCGGCGATTTTCCGTTCTCCGATAAGCGACTACCGATCGGAATGAACTTTTGGATTGCAATGATCCTTGGAGCACTTCTTGCCGGGTTACTCAACGTGCTTATCGAATACTTTGCGTTTCGACCGCTGCGAAATCGCGGTGCCGACACACTTCTGTCATTGGTATCGAGCCTCGGCGTGTCGCTCATGGTGTCGAACCTCATCCAAAACCTGGTGGGCTCTGACCCGCTGTCGTCGCCTGAACCCCTACCGAATACCCGGGCATCATTCGACCTAGGTGAGGTCAATATTCAGACTGCCCGACTATTGACGTTCGGTGTTGCCGTCGTAGTGATGTCGCTTCTCTGGTACCTACTGAATCGCACCCGAACCGGCAAGGCACTTAAGGCGGTATCTGAAGACTCAACAACGTCGAGTTTGCTAGGCATCTCTACGAATCGCCTCATCCTGTTTACGTTCATTCTCTGCGGGTTCCTTGGTGCAATCGCGGGCACGATGGTGTCAACCATCTCTGGCACGTCTGGCCCGTATATGGGCTCGCAATATGCGTTGATTGGCCTAGCGGTCATCGTAGTCGGTGGTCTTGGCGATATTGCTGGCACTGTTATTGCCGGATTTCTTATCGGGATCTTGCAATCACTCGTTGCCGGTGTGCGGTTTCGGATCGGCTTTTGGGACTGGAACTTTGTTGGTTCTCAATGGAAAGACGCCATTCCCTTTCTCACGCTCGTCGTTGTGTTGATGTTGCGCCCCCAAGGTTTGCTTGGCCGAGCCCAGATTCAGAAGGTATAGCCCATGAGCACTCATGTCTCAGCACTCAAAGTTCGGCCATTGGCTTCAGGTTTCGGCCTGATCGCCTTACTGGTTGGCTTCTCGGTGATGCCCGGTCTCAGCGGATCGGTCAAAGTGTTTATGCTTACGACCGGAGCATTATGTAGTTTATCTGCATACTTACCATTAATGGTGGGCCAGCTCTCGTTGGCAAGCCCGGCCTTTTACCTGATCGGTGGGTACGCCACGGGTATGATTTCGGTGCTGTGGGTTAAGGAAGACTTCGACACCGGCTACTGGACCCTCCCGCTTGGTTTCACAAAGCTCACCTTCACAAGTGAGCTGTACCCTTGGCAGCTCGTGCTGCTCGAACTGGTGGTCGGTGCATTCGTTGCGGTCCTGTTTGGTCTGTTGATCGGTGCACTTGCATTGCGACTTCAGGGCATTTACCTTGCACTGGTCACGATTGGCTCGGTTGAAATTCTTCGTATCATTGTGTTGCAAGATCAGATTGGGCCCTTCAAGGGTCCGCTTGACCCGGCAGACACCGCAAATACTGGCGTACACCTTGGCCCGTTTGGCGGCGCAACTGGCCTACCCGGTCAACTACGCAACGGTGGAATGCCTCAACCAGTCGACATCGACCATCAGTACCTGTACATAGTTGTTCCGATTTTGGTGCTCTCTGCCTACTTTGTGTACCGGCTTGAGCGCGGTCGCACGGGCCGCGCATTTGCAGCGATTCGTGAAGATGAGCTGGCTGCGTCTGCGATGGGAATTCGTCCTCGGTATTACAAAGTATTGGCCTTCGTCATTAGTGCCGTGTTCGCCTCGTTTGCCGGAACAATATATGCACACGCTCAAAATGCCTGGAGCTATCGTCAAGCCACATTTACTCTCGCCACAGCAATGTTGGCCGGCGCCGTCGTTGGTGGTTCTCGAACCTTCCTTGGGCCAATCGTTGGCGGGATGTCGATTGCTGGCCTATTCGAACTTCTTCGAGCTGTCGCCGGGACCGATGGTCTGCCCTCGTCACTTCGCGAAGTTCTGTTGAACGTCAGCCCGTTCATCCAGGGGCTCATCATGGTGCTGGTCTGCGTATTTCTTTCAAAGGGTTTGATACCCCCAAGACTTGTTGAGTGGCTGTTTCCTCGTGACGGTCGGGTGGCACCATGAGCTCGGCTGCGGACTTGTCTTCATCTGTGATGCCAGTGCTCGAAGCCCGTGATGCGACTCGCCGATTCGGTGGGCTCGTTGCGGTGAATCAAGTCAACTTCAGCGTCAATAAGGGCGAGATTTTCGGCCTCATCGGCCCCAACGGGGCTGGCAAAACGACACTATTCAATCTGTTCACCGGCATGCAACCCATGTCGGACGGGCATCTCTTCAACGATGGCGTCGATATATCAAACCTCAAACCGTTCGAAATCGCCGACCGCGGAATGGCGCGTACCTTCCAGAACATCCGTCTGTTTGGCAACATGACGGCACTCGAAAATGTGCGAACAGCCAAACACCACAGCACGTCGTCGGGTTTGTGGTCTGACGTGCTTGGGCTGCCGAAGGCTCAACGAGAACGTAAGGAAACCATCGAACAGTCATGGGAACTTCTTCGCCTCACCGGTCTCATGCACCGAGCCAACGATGACGCAAGGTCGTTACCGTATGGTGAACAACGGCGGCTAGAGATAGCACGTGCGCTTTCATTGAACCCGAAGGTTCTACTTCTCGACGAACCGGCTGCCGGAATGAACCCGTCAGAAAAGGTGGAGTTAACCGACTTCATTCGTTTTGTTCGTGACGAGTTCACGCTCACGGTGATGCTGATTGAACACAATGTGAAATTGGTGATGTCGTTGTGCGACCGTATTGCAGTGTTGAACTTCGGACAGTTGATAGCGCTTGGGGAACCCCATCATGTACAAAACAATCCAGCCGTTATCGAAGCCTATTTGGGCGGTGAACAAGCATGATGAGCGAACCATTGTTGGCCATCGACAACCTTGAGGTTTCGTATGGCGGGATCAAAGCCCTTCAAGGTATCGACCTTCGAGTCGGCGAAGGAGAAGTTGTTTCGCTAATCGGCGCGAATGGCGCAGGCAAGTCAACAACCCTGAAGGCAATCAGCCGAATAGTGAAAATAGGAGCTGGTTCGATCCGGTTCAATGGTGAAGAGCTCACCACCAAACGTCCAGAGCAAATCGTGTCGATGGGTATTGCGCACAGCCCCGAGGGACGCCGGGTGCTCACCAAACTTTCGGTTGAAGACAACCTTGAGTTGGGTGCGTTCATCTTCAAAGATAAGGCCCGTACCCGAGCCGATATTGATGCTCAATTTGAATTGTTTCCCCGGTTGAAAGAGCGGCGCGATCAACTCAGCGGAACCCTTTCGGGTGGTGAGCAACAGATGCTTGCTATCGCACGTGCACTTATGAGTCGTCCGAAACTGCTGTTGCTCGATGAACCCTCTCTTGGCCTTGCTCCAATCATTGTGCAAGAGATCTTTCGAATCATCGACGATCTGAAAGCCCAGGGTGTGACGATTTTGCTCATTGAGCAAAACGCGAACCTGGCCTTGCGGCACAGCAACCGCGCTTATGTGCTTGAAACCGGACGTATCACGATGAGCGGACCAGCTAACGACCTGCTGCAAGACGAACGGGTCAAAGCCGCCTACCTTGGCTAGCCCTGCCCGAGTAGCTAGCCCTGCCTGAGTACCCTGTCGATCGTGACGACCCGATCAGCGACTTCGGTCGCTTCGACGAGGTCATGGGTGACATATATGGCTGTCATTCGCTCGGCTTTGAGAATCGAGCGAATGTCAGTGGTGAGTTGAGCGCGGGTTGCGGTGTCGAGCGCGGAAAGCGGCTCGTCGAGTAGCAACAGTCGGGGCGATGGTGCGAGTGCCCGAGCTAAACAGATGCGTTGAGCTTCGCCCCCCGACAGGGTATCGACACGCCTCTTTCCAAAACCTGAGAGACCGACGAGCTGCAGCAGTTCGTCGATTCGTTTGGCGTGTAGCGGTTTTGGAAGGTTCGTATAGTTGAGCCCGAAGCCAATGTTTTGGGCCACATCGAGATGACCGAAGAGCACTCGATCTTGGAACACCATTCCGACCTGTCGTTGATAGGTAGGTAGTAGGTGCAGGGCAATGTCATCCCACATCACTGTTCCCGTCGAAAGCTTGACGAGGCCTGCGATAGCCCTGAGTAGGGTCGACTTTCCGCTTCCGCTCGAACCGGTGAGTGCAACGATTTCACCGGTTGCTACAAGAAGATTCGCGTGATTGAGAATGGTGAGGTCGGCGACTTGAACGCTGACATCGCAAACGCTCAGGCTCCCAGACTGCCGGTCGGGCAATGGAACTTCGTTCAGGCTCATGAATCTCTCCGTACAGATGAGGTCAGGCCTACCAGTATCATCGTAAGTATACCTAGAATAACAGCGAGCGCAGCAGATTGCGAGAGCAACAATGTACCGGGACGCGAACTCAGGGTGGCAATGGCAACCGGAAGGGTTTCTTGCTTCGGTCTGACGAGAAAACTCGTGACCCCAAATTCTCCGAGAGCGACTGTCGTTGCCAGCGCGGCAGCAGAAAGAAACGGGCGAAGCAGTAACGGGGCCTGCACGCGCCACCAAGTCGATCGCGGGCTCGCCCCTAGTGTTGCCGCTGCTTCCGCCAATCGAGGGTCGATGTCTTCAACGGCAGGCCGCAGTACCCGAATCGCATACGGAAGCGCAACGACGCCCTGCATAATGGGTACCAACCACCATCGAGAACGCCAGGGAAACGGAGGCCGAGCGAAACCAATGAGCGCGCCAAACCCGAGGATGGCCCCTGATACGGCGAGGGGAAGCCCGGCGATCACCGCAGCTAAGCGTCCTCTCGTTCCGGCGACCGTTGCGACTGTCAAAACCACAGCGATTACAGCGGCCATTGCTGCGGCTCGAAGGGATGTTGCGACCGCATCGATCGGTGCATTAAGCAAACCGTTTCCTGGTCGGGTCGAGGTAAGAGACTGATATGTGCGCAGAGAGATATGTCCATCCACATCCCGAATTGATCGCATGAACAACATGGCAAGCGGAAGCACGACTACGACAGATATGGCGGTGCAGATCGAAACGGCAATCGGTTGCTCTGCCCGTGCAACCGGTCGTCGCCGATCAACGGCGTGTGCAGCGGTTCCGGTGGTTTTGGTTGACCGAGTCGACGTTGTCCAAGCCAGCACCGCAGACACAATGAGTAGTTGAATCAAGGCGAGTACTGCCGCGCGACCCAACGCAAGTTGCTGGGTGGCCTGACGAAATATTTCCGTTTCGGTTGTCGAACGGGTCGGACCTCCGAGCATCAAAATCACGCCAAAGGAGGTGAGCGACAGTGTCATCACGAGCCCGGCCGTTGAAGCAAGCGGTTTTCGCAAAGGGCCAGCCAAAAGCATTCGCGTGACGGCCCGTGGGGAGGCCCCGAGTGTTGCGGCAATATCATCAAAACTTACCGTGACCCGACTCCAGGCGTCTCCGATCAGTCGAGCGGCCATCCCGACGTTGAAAAACACATGTGCACTTACGATAGCCAATAGTGAACGATTCACGCTGGTTGGCAGGATGGCAAGAAATGCACTTCCAACGACAACGGTTGGCAGCGTAAACGTGGCGCTCCACAGGCCAGTGAGGAGGCGCCGACCAACAAAGTTTCGGGTTCCGATCAGCCAGGCTGTGGGTATCGCGAGTGCGAGTGTTGCAACGGTGCTGAGTGTCGCCTGGATGATCGTAAAGGCGACGATTCGCCAATACCTTGAGTTGCCGACCACCTCGCTCACCGAAGTGAGGTTTAGCCCTCGAAGCATAATGCGAAGCGTTGGCCAACCCACGAACAACATGACTGAACCAATCGACAAGGCCGCACAAGCAGCCTTCCGTGTTGACCCGAATTGGTTGGATCTGGTCAGCCGAGAACGAGTTTCGTCCACTCGTCGATCCAGACATCTCGTTGGGCTTGGATTCGTTGAGGGGTAAGCGTGAGCGTTCGACCAACTACCTGCTTTGTGGTGGGCGATACGCCTAGTCGCCTGTAAGGCTCGGGTAGGGCAACTCCGGTGCGAGCCGGAAACACGAACATGTTCATCGCAACCTCAGACTGTACGTTTTCAGAAAGTAAGTACGTCAACAACTTGCGTCCGTTTGCTTCGTTGCCGGTGCCATCGAGTACGCCGGCGTATTCCGCAGTCGAGAAACACGTCTCAGGAAGTGACACGACCGGGGTGGAAGTTGCTGATGGGTCGGCCCCAAATGCCACCACTGCGACGGGGCTGGTTGCGTACGACACCACAAGGCTGCGGGTTCCTTTTCCTGCACCCGAGAATTCGGTGTTCCAGGCTTCATCCCAACCGTTGACGACCTTGACCTTGTTGGTTACCAACTGTTCCCAATAGGCCTGCCATCCAGTTTCGCCGAACTGTTCAACGGTGGCCAAAAGAAAGGCCAGACCAGGAGCTGATGTAGCTGGATTCTCGACAACTAGTTGGCCGGTGTAATCCGGCTTGGCAAAGTCGGCCAGTGTTTGAGGAACCGCGACGCCAGACTTGGCAAGCGCAGTTGAATCTGCGTTGACGCAGACGTCTCCTGAATCGACCGGAACCAGGCGATCGGCACCGGTCGGCGATATCAACGCCTTGTCGACAGGAATCTCGCTCAGTTCATGGGGGGCGAAGATACCCGAAGTGACGGCTCGTGAAAGAAACGTTCGGTCGATAGCCCACACCACATCGGCGATTGGTTCATCCTTGGTTAGGATCGCGGTATTCAACATTTGACCCGTATCGCCCTTCGCCAGCACCTCAACCTTAAGACCGGTTTCGGCAGTAAACGAATCCCAAATGGTCGCGGGCAGGGTAAACGAATCATAAGTGAGCAGACGAACGGTCTTCGCAGCTGGTGACTTTGTTGGGGCGGCTACTTCTTTCTTGTCGGACGAGCAGCTGACAAGCCCAAGCGTCGCGATGAGTGAAAGCGAGATAAGTGCAAGGTTTGGTTTCATGAGTTGTGAGTTCGATTCGTGGCAGAGGCGTTAGAGAAAGCGGGGGGTACTACATGCGGTGGGTTGGATAACCATGAGTGGTCCGGTGAGGGTTGATACCGAGGCCATGCCATCGGAACCATCGCTAAATTCGTTTGAGATACCTCGACTTGATCCGAGTTCAAGCTGGGCTTGTGCAAGCGGCCATCGAAGACCCTGGGTTGTAACACCTGTTGCGGCCGAGAAATACGGAACCAGCGAAACAACGTCGCCAGGGTGACCAGTCAGGGTGACCGACGTGCCATTTGCCAGCACCTCCACCAGGGCGGAACCGTACAGGGCGGTAATTCGAATACCTTGCGCAGCCTGTGCGGCGAGTAACGAAAGTTCGCCGATGAGATGATCGAATCGGTTGATCCCATCTCCGCCGATAACGGTTATGGGGAGCGTGGCGTCGTAGTCAACGGCACGCCCTAAGGCCAGTTCGAGGTCGGTGAAATTCTTGTCGGTCGGGTGCTTTTCGACGACACCACCCAATTCGACCCAGCGCTTCACATCGTCAGGCTGGGCCGAGTCAAGGTCGCCAACGAGCACGGCTTGGCCCAGCTTGGCGAGTTGTTCAATGTGATCAACCGCAGCCGTAAGTGTTCGTTGTAACCCCCCGTCGGCGACCACAAGAAAGGTGTCGGCGTCGATATACCCGTTTGGTATCGGGTGCGTGCCATTAGACACGACCAGTGTTCGTTTCATGCGTTCCCTTCGCTGGCATTACCCAGAGCAGGTTCGTGGGTCGGAACCACCCGTCAGGCACATGTGTGCGATGACGATCGGTGCCCTCTCAGCCCGGATGCCTACCTTGTTTGGTAGGCGGCCCGAGCTCCCCGGCTTGTGTTGTGGTAATTATCGTACAGACTGTTTGGGTGAAGACGAGAACGCTGCTCATACTTTCGGCCCTCACCGGCTTAGCGATCTTGGCCTCGTCGGCGATTTACCTCATGCGACTTTTGTAAGGTTCGGCCCCCGACCATCCGACGTAGCGCCCCGTTGAGACTGCGCCCCACTTGTTCTGCTTCGATTTGCTTTGGGGTGAGTGAAATCCAGTGGAAGCCCATTCGGTCGTACACAGACTGACGTTCATGGTCTCGTTCGAAGGTTCCAGCGTGCCATTCCGCCGAGTCGATTTTAACGAGTAATCCGTCGCTCGGAACGATCAGGTTTGGGCGGGGCGGTCGTCGGCGTCGGCCTAGCGGGACGGGAATCATAAAGTCGACCCGATGCTTGAGGCGCCCTCTTTCGAAGACCTCAACCTGTCGCCATGGCACGAAACCGAGGGGTCTGAATACCTGAACCGCCCGAGTCTCGGCGTAACTTTCGGTGGGAGGCTCGCCTTGTGGTTGCATCCTGAGGACGTCGCGAAGAATCCGTTCTCCCCTCCGCTTCGCCCCTTGGGTACCGAGATCTGACTTGGAAACGAGCCCGTCTCGCAATGCATGTTCGAGTGCCATCTCGACTAGTTCGTGGTCTGAAAGAACGAGATGGTTCAAGGGTTCGTCGGCTAGGTGCCGCAACACCAAGGCAGGTGAAGCGACCGGAATTGAATTTATGAAGGTTGGGCTTTCCCAACTTCGTGTTCGAACGACGCCCGGTTGCGGTCGGACGCCGTGCGGCGAGCACCACATTTGCTTCCAAACACCTTCGCGAAAACCGTCGAGTTCTAAAAGTTGGGCGGCAGCTGGCCCAGAGAGTGCGCGCATGGCAGTCCCCTCGTGTTTGCGGAAGTAAAACGAGGAGGAAGTAGTTGTACTTTGCCGCTTTTCGGTGAGAAGCGCAAGAGCCGCGCCCACTTCTGCAGAAATTCGCGCCCACTTCGGCCGATTCATGGGCGGATTTTGGGTTATTCAGATCGAGGTGGGCGCGGAAACGATGCGAGGTGGGCGCGGGCTAGGTGGCGCGGCGGCTAGGGGGTTGGGGTGAATGCTGCGAGGTCGTCGATCACTGGTCGAAGCATGTCAATGGTGGTTTGGGGGTTCACCACGCAGATGCGCATGCACGGCTCACCGCGCCAGAAGGTCGGCACTAGGAGTGCGAAGCCCTCTTTGGCCCGTTGACGACTCCAGCGCAAATAGTCGTCGAGGCTCCAGCCCTCAATCGTAAAGAGAACGATCGACAATTCGGGTTCGAGCAGCAACGTGAAGCCGTCACGAGCCTTGATCTCTTCAGCAAAGGCTTTGGCCGATGCCAGTGTCGTTTCCATGGCAACGCTGTACGCCTCGGTTCCGTACGTAGCCAAGGAATACCACAGCGGCAAACCTCGAACCCGCCGGGACAGGTGGTACGCGTAGTCAGAAGGATTCCATTGGGTTCGATCAACCGCCGCTAAGTAGTCGCCGTGTTGGGCGTGGGCGATCGAGGCTGGATACGGGTCTCGGTAGACGAGGGCTGCACAGTCGTATGGCGCAAACAGCCATTTGTGCGGGTCAACCCCGAAGCTGTCAGCGCGCTCGATTCCGGAAAATCTCGGACGAGCGGAAGGTGCGCACAGGGCCGCTAACCCATACGCACCATCGACATGCAGCCACAGGTTGTCGTGAAGCGAGCAGACATCTGCAATTTCGGCGAGGCGGTCAATGGCACCGGCGTTGGTGGTTCCACCGGTTGTCACCACGGCGAACACGTCGAGTTCGGTACTTGCGAGTGCCTCGCTGAGCGCTTGTCCTGTCATGCGTCCGAGGTCGTCAACCGGAACAGCAACGATATCGACATCCATCACATTTGCGGTGGCTCGCACCGATGAATGGGCCTCCGGACTTGCTGCGAAAGCCAACCGTCGTGGAGCGCCCTGATTATTGAGAGGGGCCTGGGAATTTCGGCGTTCACGATGAACCGATCGAGCCGTCACGAGTGCGCTGAGGTTGGCTGCCGAGCCTCCACTCACGAAGACCCCTCCGGCCGCCCCAGGAAACCCAGCCAAGTCGGCCAACCAACGAATCGCCTGATTTTCAGCAGCGATGGCCCCCGCACCGGTTTCCCAGTTTCCGCCGAAGATGGACGATGCACTCACCACTAGGTCGAAAAGGGCAGCGGCTGGCGTGGGCGCGGTAGGAACGTACGCCAAGTTGAGCGGGCTTTCCATCGGTCGACAAGCGGGCATCAACACGTCGCGAAACAGATTGAGAGCTGCCTCGGCCCCAATCCCTGTTGGAGACACGGCACCGTCGAGTGCCATTGCAAGTTCGTTGGCCGGATGAGCGCCCCAATGAGGGTCTTTCGGAACCCGCAGGCGCTCAGTCGCATACTCGAGGACCGATCGTGCAAACAGTTCGGTTTGATCGGTCCAGTCGTGCATTCCAGTCACAGAGTCCTCAGTTCGTTGCGAACCTACAGACAGTTCGTTTGGACCCAAAGTATGTCATCACGGATTGATGTACCTGCGGCTTCGCTTGCTTGACCCGAGGTCGGGAGACCTCCAGTAACATCGTACCGAACCCCGCTCGTGGGGCAACGTTCGAGAGGGTGATCTGTACGGCTGAGCAGTTTGATTTGGTGATCATTGGTGGAGGGCCTGCTGGCTACGCTGCTGCATTGTACGGTTCGGCTGCTGGCTTGAACTGTGCCGTTGTTGAACGTGACAAGGTCGGTGGCACATGCCTGCATCGCGGCTGTATTCCCGCGAAAGAGTTTCTTGAAACCGCCCATGTGTTTCGCACCGTTGGTGAGGCCTCGAAGTTTGGCGTGCAGTCATCGCCGCCGGTAATCGACTTCAACGTTTCGCAACAACGTAAACAGCAAATTGTTGACCAACTCTGGAAGGGCCTTCAAGGGCTTCTGAAAAAGAAGAAGGTCACCACGATTCATGGCACCGGAACCTTGCTTCCCGGCAACCTGGTGCAGGTTTCTGACGGAACGCAATTGCGTGGCACGAACGTCATCTTGGCCTCAGGGTCCGTACCCCGAACCATCCCCGGTTTCGAGCCAGATGGTCGGTTGGTGTTCACGAGTGACGAATTCCTTGATCTCACGGTGATGCCTGGCAGTGCAGTGGTAATTGGTGCCGGTGCGATTGGCTGCGAGTTCGCCTCGACCATGAACGACCTCGGTACAAAGGTCACCATCCTTGAAGCGATGCCCAAGATGCTTCCTGGTTGCGACACCGATGTGGTCGATGTGGTGGCGAAGTCGTTCAAGAAACGCGGCCTCGACGTGCGCCTCGGAGTGCCGGTCAAAGGTCATACTCCTTCACCCGACGGAAACGGTACGACCGTTCACTTTGGTGACGGTGAAAGCATCACTGTTGACATGGTCGTCGTTTCGGTTGGGCGTCGTCCACGGCTCGAAGAACTGCTAGCCGAAGGAACAGGCGTGACCACGACCGATCGTGGGTTCGTAAGCGTCGATGCTTTCATGCGCACAAGCGTTCCTGGTATCTACGCGATTGGTGACCTTGTGCCCACACCGGCACTTGCTCATATCGGCTACGCCGAAGCGATTCTGGCCATTAAAACGATTCTTCATGAGCAGGCAACCCCGATTGCCTATGACCGGGTGCCGTGGTGCATCTACTGTCATCCCGAGGTTGCATTCGCTGGTCTTTCTGAAGAGCAAGCAATTGCCGCCGGTCACGATGTGGTCGTCAAAAAGGAACGCATGATCGGAAACGGTCGGGCCATGATCGTCGGTGAAACCGATGGAATGGTAAAGATCATCGCCAAGAAAAATGCTGACGGATCCCCCGGTCAGATACTTGGCGTGCATATGGTTGGCCCTTGGGTCACCGAACAACTTGGTCAGGCTTACCTGGCTGTTAACTGGGAAGCCTCAGTCGATGAAGTTGCCCAATTCATTCAACCCCACCCTTCAATTTCTGAAACCTTCGGTGAAGCCGTTATGGCGCTCACTGGGAGAGGACTAAACGGCTGATGTCCGACGTCGTAATGCCCCAGCTCGGTGAGACCGTCACCGAAGGCACTATCACCAAATGGTTTAAGAAGGTTGGTGATGTGGTCGAGCGAGATGAACTGTTGTTCGAGGTTTCGACCGACAAAGTCGATTCTGAAGTCACTGCTTCGGCGGGTGGCGTGCTCGCCGAGATTCGAGTTGCCGAAGGCGAGACGGTCGACGTTGGTTCAGTGCTCGCCGTTATCTCAGACGGTGGCGCAGCACCGGCCCCCGCTCCTGCACCCGTGGCCGAGCCCGTGGCGGTAGCTCCGGTTGTCGAAGTCGTGGCGGTAGCTCCGGTAGTTGAAGTTGCCCCCGTAGCTGTTGCCCCTGTTGCCGTTGCCCCGGTCGCCCCTGCGGTTGCGGCTGCCCCTCTGGTCGCGGTTGTCAGTCAGTCGGGTGATGAGGCGTTTGCGAAGGTGTTGTCGCCTGTGGTGCGAAAACTGATCAACGATAATGGGTTGAACCCGGCAACGATCACGGGGACAGGTGCCGGCGGGCGAATCACTCGTGAAGACGTACTCGCAATTATTGAGGGTGGTGCCGGTCAGTCAACTGCCCCGGTTGCCCAGCCCGTCGTTGCGCCTCCGGTTGTCGTTGCGCCTCCGGTGATCGCTGCGCCTGTCGCAGCAGTTGCGCCTCCCGTCGTGCCTGTCGCAGCACCAGTTGCGGCTCAGCCATCCCCAATCATCACTGCTGCGCCTGTGGCTGCCCCGGTTGCGACTCCTGCTCCGTACGTGCCGGCTCCGATGGCCGCCCAGGTACCAGCGGTGGTGCGTGGTAGTCGTGATGAGGTTGTTCCGTTTTCGAATATTCGCCGCCGCACCGGTGAACATATGGTGATGTCCCTGTCGACGGCACCGCATGCGTTCATTGCGGCCGAGATCGACTTTTCGAATGTTGACCGGGTGCGAGCTAAGCGCAAAGAGTCGTTCAAGGCTGAGGAAGGCTTTTCGCTGACCTACCTTCCGTTTATTACGCGCGCATGCATTGAGTCAATTGCTATGTTCCCGCATGTAAATGCATCGGTCAGCGGCGACTCGCTGATTATTCACCGCAACGTGAACCTCGGCATCGCCGTAGACCTCGACTTCAACGGCCTACTTGTTCCCGTGGTTCGCGATGCTGACGGAAAGCGGATGCGGGCAATTGCTCGCGATATCGCAGACGTTGCTGGACGTGCTCGAACCAAGAAGTTGGTGGCTGACGACCTGGTCGGCGGCACGTTCACCATTTCAAACGCGGGCCCCTACGGCATCGACCTGATGAGTTCAATCATCAATCAGCCGCAGGTTGCTATCTTGTCGACGACCGCTGTCAAGAAGCGTCCGGTTGTGGTTGAGTTGCCCGAAGGTGGCGACACCATTGCTATCCATCCCACCGGGTGGATTGGCTTCTCTTGGGATCACCGTGCCTTTGATGGTGCCTATGCTGCGTCGTTTTTGGCCAAGGTAAAGGAGCTACTCGAAACCCGTGACTGGGGTTCCGAGCTATAACCCCGTGAACGTGTCCCCGACTAGTGCACTTCACAGTCGTTGGTTGGGGCGCGTCGTTTACCAAGATGCGCTTGCGCTGCAACAAGCGTTACAGGCCGGATCATCCCAGCACCTGTTGCTGCTCGAACACCCACCCACCTACACCATGGGTGTGAGCACCGACCCCGCCAACATTCTTGAAGACGTTGAGGCAAGTGGAGCAACTCTGGTGACGGCTAACCGTGGGGGCGATGTCACCTACCACGGTCCCGGTCAGCTTGTGGGGTACCCGATTCTCAGTGTGCCTGGTAAACGCGGCGGTGGTTTGGCCGATACGGCAGCCTACGTATTTGGTGTCGAACAATTGATCATCGATTCGCTTATCGAATTGGGTATCGAGTCGGCGCAGCGCCGGCAGGGTTTCAACGGGGTTTGGTTCGGTGTTGGTACGGCTGACCAACGTAAAATTTCAGCCGTAGGTGTACGTATTGATCGTGGACGGTCGATGCATGGCTTCTCGCTCAATGTTGATCGTCGAGTCGATGTTGGTTTTACTCGCATCGTTCCATGCGGGATTGGAGATGCGCGAGTTACCTCGATCGAGGAAGAACTTGGTCGTGTAGTAACGATGCCAGATGTCGTTGACGTGGTTGTGCGGTCGGCCATGAAGCGCTGGGGAACCCAACCGAGCGGTCTTGTCGCCGGAACTGATGCGCGACTTGCCTCAAACGTGCGTCCGGAAGATTTGGCCGTCTTCACCCGCGAGGCTGGGCAAGCTGGGCAGGTTGAGAACTCGACTGGGGTTGGCCCAAGTCGCGGTCGTGAATCGCGACTGCTGGGACGTCTTGAACAGGCTGGGGTTGATTCGTCGACGGCGGTCCAACTGGCCGAGCCGAAACCTAGCTGGATGTTGGTCAAAGCGAATCTTGGCCCCGAGTATCGAGAACTAAAGAAGACGTTGCGAAACCTTGACCTCGTGACCGTTTGCGAAGAGGCAGGCTGCCCAAACATTTACGAGTGTTGGAAGCAAGGAACCGCAACTTTCATGGTTCTTGGTGAACGATGTACGCGCGCTTGCGGATTCTGCTTAGTCGATACCCGTAAGCCGCTCGCCCCAGATACCGATGAACCAATGAAAGTTGCGGCTGCTGTAAAGCAAATGGGGCTGAGGTATGCAGTGGTCACCATGGTGGCTCGTGATGATCTTGAAGATGGTGGTGCGGCCCATGTTGGCGAAACTATTGCGGCGATTCGCCTACTTAACCCCGAGACGCAAATAGAAATTTTGGTTTCAGACCATCAGGGTAACCCTCGCGACCTTGCCGTGCTCTTCACCGCTCAGCCCGACGTTTTCAACCACAACACCGAGACGGTACTGAGGTTGCAGCGTGCAGTCCGGCCATCTGCATCGTATGCGCGCTCGCTTTCTGTACTGGCTCAGGCTAAACGTGCTGGCCTGGTGGTGAAGTCTGGGCTGATCGCCGGGATGGGCGAAACCATGGCTGAGTTAGAGCAAACGTTGGTTGATCTTCGGGCCGTTGGTGTTGACATCGTCACCATCGGTCAGTATTTGCGACCTACCGAACGTCACCTTCCCGTGGCTCGCTGGGTTACCCCTGAAGAGTTCGAGAATCTTCGATTGTTTGGGGTGGCACTCGGGTTCAGTCATATTGAGTCTTCACCACTCACACGGTCGAGTTACCACGCACGCGAAGGTGCAGAGGCAGCGCAGGCCTCGGGTGGGAGCCAGGGCCCGGTCTCGGTGTCGATCACTCGTCGCTAGTCGTCGACTCGCCAGATCGTGAGGTCTGCGAAGCTGTAGGCCAAGAGCAGGCCATCGTCAGACACGATGAACACGTCGTGTTCGTCGTAGTTTCCTCCGGCGTACTGGAAGCTTTGGCCGGTAGCGACTCCGTCAGGGGTATCGAGTGAACCGCGCTGTGCCCCAGAGCGCTCGACTCGCCGATCTTCAATTCGAGGTGTGAACAAAAGTTCGGTGTTGCTCGGGTCATGAAACCACGGAACAATAGTTCGTGCACGTACTGTATTTGCCAGGTTCAGCAACGTTGGCCCCATCGTGATTCGTGCCAACGGAGACAACACCGATGGTCCTAGCAGGGTGGTGGTCTTGTGCTCACCATTTCGCACAACGTCAAGTTCTGTTTCGGAAACTGTGAACTGGGCTGATACCACTGGCGGCGAACCCTTTCCATCGGGTGCCCAAGTAAGCGAGGCGTTTCGAATAAGCAGCGGAGTCGACAGAGACAAATCAGGGACACCATCAGCCTCAGCCTCAATAGTAAGTACGGCCCCGGAACCGGTAGCGCGTTCAGTCGTGATGTGCCAACGGTCGGCGCCATATGTCAGTGAGAAGCGTTCAGTCACTGGGAGAACTGATGCTCCTTTGGCATAGCGATACGAACCATAACGACACGAACCATTCCGAACCATACGAGCACATTCGCACACTTTGATAAGGGGACAACGTTTCTGCTGAGATGGATCCATGTTCGATCGGCATAACCTTGACTCCAACGTCTTCAGCTTTTTGGCTGCTCGCCACTTCGCATCGCTCACCACGATTCGTCCAGACGGTGGCCTTCACGCTGCGTTGGTTGGTTTTGTCTACGACCAGAAAACAGCAAGGGCAACGCTCATTCTTCGAGGCAGAGGCGTGAAATTCGCCAACCTGCAAGTTGCAGGAGACGATGCCGAGGTGGTGCTTTGCCAGGTCGCAGGTGGCTCGTGGGTAACGCTTGAAGGAACCATCACGCTCGACAACAGTGATGAGGCCAGATCTGCAGCGCTTGAAAAGTACCGACTGCGTTACGGTGAAACTGTCGGTGACGACCCAACCCGGTATGCCGCAATGATCGCCGTGAGACGAATGTATGGATTCGTACTTCCCACTTGAGGTAACAGAACTGGCTGACTAGTGTTAGGGGCTTGATTTGAGCGGTTCGACTTTGCGCGCCAAGATGGTTGCGGCTGGCGCAAATCCGATGAGGGCCGATTGCGCAGCGAGAGCCGGTTCAGTTTCTAAAGTGGGAATGGCGGCTGGTTCGACTGGAATGGAGTACTCCTCACCATTCACCAACATCTTCGGGGTTTCGCTCACTGCGGCGATAGCAACCGGGGCGACACTGGCCACGGGTGCCACCCAGTCGGTTACCGGAGCAGTTGAAATTCCGAAGAGTTCGGGATTGAAGTCGGCCACCGATACGGACGGCGTGGTGACTGCGACTCGATCTGCAGGAAGTAGTCCAAGTGTTGAAGTCGTCGCGTCGTCGAGGATAGGCATGGCTTCGATGGCTGAAGTGGTCGGCGACACATTTGCCCGACCAGCGATTTGCTGTGAAATGTCACTGCCACCGGCTGACCCGTGAGCAAAGTAACTCTCCTTATCGAAGCCCAGCATTTCGGTGACCATTTTGCGTGAACCTGAAGTGCGAAGCTCTTCGTACTGAGTGACATGAGCGTTGTAGTCACGTGCTGCTTCGTCAACCGTTACGTTCGCAGCATTAACTTTGGTCTGCCATTCCGACGTTGTAGAAGCGCTGCTCGGGTCCGCCCATACGGCTTCGAACGCTGATCGAAGCTGGCGGTCGGCATGATCGGCCCCGCGGGGTCCAACTGCTGCGGCCACCCGGTCGTGGGCTCGGCGAATTCCCTCAGCGAGGGGTGTCGAAATGGACTCTGACGTTTTGGTTACGAAGAGGGTCACGAGCTCAGCCCGCTGCCCGTTGGCACCTTCGACCAAATGCCATGACTTGCGAACGTCGTTGCGCACCTTGCGCACGGAGCTGAAAGCCCAGGACACATAACCTGAGACCGCGGCCATGAGGAACATGAAAACGATGATCACGTTTATGCTTCGACCGTCTGAGCGTTACCCCTATTCATCAATATTGATGAGCGTTAGCTTGGTTTGACCTACTCCCCTAAGGAAATCGATGAAACTCACCCATGATTTGGACGCCCTTGGCGCTGCCACCTTGGCTTTTCTGGCCGAGTTTCATGTTGCAGTTCTCACGACGTTGCGCCCAGACGGAACATTTCACGGCTCAGGCGTGGGTTTTACCTATGACGAGGAACTGCACCAGTGCTGGCTGATTGCGCAGTCTGATTCGATAAAGGTACGTAACATTTTGGCTGGAAGCAGGGTCCTTCTGGCTCAGGTCGAGGGAAGTCGTTGGCTCTCCCTTGAAGGAACCGCCATGGTGAGCAATGACGCCGGGGTGATCGCTGAAGCAGAGCGTCGTTACGCTCTTCGTTACCCGGGGCATGGAAACCCGGCGGTTGGTCGAGTGGCCATTTTGGTGAAGGTAGAGAAACTGGTCGGAATCCCGTGGCGCAGAGAAACAAGTAGCTAGGCGAACTGAGCGAGCAGGTTATCGGCGTCCGTTACCCCACGTGCATACGAGAAGGGGGGTCCGTCGCACCAAGCCAATGTTCTGGCCCGTTCGGCAGCGCCCTTTGCGACCTTCGGGTTACCCAACGCAGCTTCAAGCTTGGCGAGTTGCACGTGCGCGTCGGCGTCGTACAGGAAATACGGGCCCTCATGAGCAAGCGGAAACGATGCGTCAATCCATCGTCTGGCCCCATCGGTGTTTCCAACCCCGAGACTTGCCGCCGCAAGACCACGCAATGCCGGAATAACTTCCTCCACGAACGTCATCTCATCGGCGAGCCGTAACGCTTTGGTGAGTTGGGTGTTTGCATCGGCGAACGCGCCACGAGTGACACTGATTTCACCAATAATCCGGGCGCTTGCTGAAGCGACCTTTCGTGCGCCTGTCTTATCGGGATGGTGGATGCTTTCTTCGAGGACTGATGCAAGCTCTGATGCGGTCTGCGCGCTTACTAGTGCCGATTCAAGGTCACCTTCCCACATCGCGCGTTGTGCCGAAAATGTTGCGATGACGGCGCGCTGCTGCGCTTCCTCGGTGCCGGGGGTGTGGTCAAGTGAATCAAGAAGGTTGAGTGCTTCGTTGAGGGCACCTTGAGATTCAGTATGTTCGCCTCGATGAGCCAGGCCCATACCAAACCAATACAGGTTGACGGCGATGTTGAGTTGCGAGCCAACTCGTTGCTGCAGGTCGAGGCCCTCTCTGGCGAGAATATCGGCATCGTGAAACCGACCACATTGACGCAGACTCTTGGCGTGATGGGCCAGCGCCGAAGCTAGACGTTTTGCCTGCCCGGTACCCATTGATCGGCACAGTTCGTCGTGCTGGGAATATGCAGTGAGGGCTCTACCTGGGAACCCATGAAGGTTGAGGGCCTGGGCCATCCAATACAGGGCGTCAAGGCGCATGGCTGGGTCACGCAGGGCAGGCCCGGCTTCGAGCCCTTCGGGAAAGAAGGGTGACAACACATCGAGGCGGCGCTGCCAACCGGATACGTTCAGGCGGGTCTCGGGCTCGTCGTTTTGCGCGAAAACGTGGAACTGTTCATCGAGCGCGGTCACCTTCACAGATCAACGATCAGTCGAAACGAGCGGCACGTCAACAATAGGTGCGCATATAGAATAGGGTCGACCTCCGACAAGATCTGTCCCTCGACTGATCATCTTGTTAGCCGCGTTCGCCGGTCGCACGACCCCCATCGTTACGGTGGAACCAGTATCGGCCCAGGTGAGGTTTGGCATATTGATCGACCCGTCAAAGGGGCGTTCGGCCCGATCGGCCCAGAGTGTCATCCCCGTTGGAAGCGAACCAATCAGCCCCTGAGTTTGTGACGCAGCCACAAGATTGATGCGGTTTTCGGCACAACGTTCAGGTAGGCCTAATGAAGCTTCCCACTTGGACTGCAGCGAGATCGGGCAAGCCAATACTTGCACCCCAAGCGTGGCAAAGACCCTGGCAACTTCAGGATAGGCGAGATCATCGCCGACCACCAGGCCAAGGCGACCCCACGGCAGGTCAATGGTCATACATTCGTCACCCAACTGGTTCATCCAGGGGAGGCGTTTCGCCGTATGCAGCTGCAGTTGGCGGTGGATGATGCCTTCGCCTGAAATGACGATACCCACATGCGAGCCCACATGCGCCCCGCCCTCGATGATTGAGGTAACTACGTGAACCGAGTTGGCCTTCCCGGAACTCTTGGCCAGCGCATTCGTAAGCATGTGTACAACATGTGCCCAGTCGACGGAAACAGCAGAGATTGGATCGTGGCCACAGAGCTCGGGCAAGACAATCAACTGGGCGCCCTGGACAAGTGCAGACGAAACCTCCTCGACGGTTGCCGTTAGGTTAGGCGTCGAGGGGATCACAACAGCGACAGCTAATTCGTCAACTGCCGGTGGAAGAAGTGCATCGGTCGCCGGATTTCTCGCAAGCGATCGATAGAGGTTAGGTCGTCGCGCCTGCCACACGTCGGTGCCATCTGGGCGAGCGAACCTGGTGGCCTCGCGAAGGTCAAGGTCAGCAAACACAAGCTTTTCACCGTCAGCTGGGGCAATGGCAAGCACTACGCCAAGCGGGTTGACGATCTGGCTTTCGCCTGCGCCGCGCAGACGTGAGCTGGGTATCTGTAACGCACCAGCGACATTTTCCAACAGTTCCTTTGGCACCAACGGGCCAACTTTGCAGGCTGCGACAATAAACACCCCGTTTTCAGCTGCTCGTACCGGCACATGAAGGCTCGCCTCGTCGGTTGCGAACGAGTTCAATGAATTGAGCAAAAGCGTGGCGCCTCGAACCGCGAGGTGTCGTGCTGGTTCACAGACGACACCTTCCATGCACGCATACAATCCAACTCGACCGAACGGAAGGTCAATAACAGGGTTTGGTTCGAGACCCCGTTTGAAATAGTTGTTTTCGTTTCCCATCAGCACGGTTTTGTCAGACAGTGCAACAAAACCATCCGGGCCAAACAACACGTTGGAAGAACGAAGGTCATCGTCTTCAGCAGCTGAAGTCCGGCGGCTCACGTTGCACTGCACGTACATGTGGTGCCGTGCTGTTCGCTCGGCCACCGCAGAGAGGAAGGGCCCGTCGATACTGACGGCAACCGACCAGGCGTGGTGCTGCGAGTCATACCAGGCAGCGTGGTTGCAAAATTCGGGCAACACCAGCACGTGAACTCCGGCCTCTGCCGCTTCGTCGATAGCCGACAGGCAGCGCTCGAGATTTTTCTGGACCTCGGTGCCGACACCGAACTGCGAGGCACCGACTCGAAGTAGTTGACCACTTGTTCCGTCGAGTTCCACCACTGCAAAGTACCAGTCAGCTGGATTGTTTGCCGACGATTCGGTTGGCGCGCGTCTGGATATTGCTTGCTGTTTGTGCCGGTGACTGAACTCCGCAAATCGCCTTGTTGATTTCCCTCCATCCGGCCTCTTCAATCTCAGGGAAGTAGGGCAGGGGAGGGTAAGTGATCATGCTTGAGGCGATAGTGGAGGCAGTAATTTCGAGGCGGCGACGATCGATGTCGTTTGCTGGCTCTACCTTCGCAAGGGCACCTAGATGGGAGCAAATTGTTCCGCCCGCTGCGTCGATGGATTGCGTCTCGATGCTCAGCAGCCGTGTAAGAAGTTCGTGTGCCCCCGATACGTCGGCGCATGTTTTTGGAATCGCCCAAGCATGACAGCCCGCGTAGCTCACATGTCGTTTCGAGCCAGAGGGATACTGGTGTGGGGTAAGTATTTTGGCTAGAGGTGACCGGGCGATTCGCCGCGAGGCACCCGGCCAAGCCCCGGCGGCATCAACCTGGCCCCCAAGAAGCGCATCATCCACGTCATCGTAGTGCCATGTGTGCATATCATCTGGCAAGCGCCTCGCTAAGCGACAGAGAAGCTCGATACTTCGGGTGGCTTCGGGGCTTTCGATGCACGGCTGGTCGAATTCGTCAAACAGACGTCCGCCTACGCCGACGACTAGCTCGAAGAAGGTGCCGAATAGCCCAGACTCTCGTCCTGGGAAGCCAAATTTGGTCGCGCTCTGGAGAAGCTCATTCCAGGTCTTTGGAACATCTGCAATCCGATCTGATCTCACCCACATCAGTCGAACATCGACCAGTCGTGGAAGGCAAAACAGCTCGCCGCCGTACCGACAAAGCTGTACTGCACGAGGGGCTAGTTGGTTGATGGTGTCGGGGGAAACGAGTTCGTCGAGGGGGTGTAGCCAGTGTGCCTGCGAGGGTGCTGTCGAGAGTGTTGGCGGCTGTTCACCGCGATGGTTTCGCACTCGATGACGAAGAAGTAATCGAAGGCGTGGTGTGTGTAGGCGTTGCCATTCCCCGGCGAACGAATGCAGACCCGCATTTAGCTATCTGCATTACGTTGCTCAAGCCGAGAGCAACCGAGCCACTGCTGGCGATATTGGCAGCCGAGTTGAAGGGTGTTGCGGCCGCAATATCGCTTGGGCTGGGGCAATCGTGATTCACCTGCCCAGGTTCGGGTTGGGGTGTGCACCGCTCGGTAACCTGTTCTCTGAGGTCTCAGACGGCGATGCGCTTGAGACGGTTGACGCGGCATGGGATGCAGGCATACGGTTATTTGACACCGCACCCCTCTACGGAAACGGGCTGTCTGAACTGAGGTTGGGTGAGGCACTCGCCAAACATCCGCGTGCTGAGTATGTTCTGGCCAGCAAAGTTGGCAAACTGCTTCGGCCGGTGGAAGGCGTGGCGCCTGATTCGGTGTACGCGGGTACTACTTGGTTGATGCCGGTGCCGGACTTCTCTCGCGATGGCGTACTTCGATCCATCGAGGAAAGCCTAATTCGTCTTGGCGCCGATCGTCTTGACATTGTTCATGTACACGACCCCGATGATCATGAGCACGAAGCCCTCGATGGCGCCTTCGGCGGCATTGATCGACCTACGTGACGCCGGTGTGATTGGTGCTGTTGGTTGAGGGATGAATCAGGCAGGCATGCTCGACCGGTTTGTGGAACGGGTTGATCTTGATTGCGTGTTGCTTGCAGGGCGGTATTCGCTGCTCGATCGTAGGGGTGCCGATGATTTACTGCCGCGATGTTTAGAGCGAGGTGTCGAGGTAATCGTTGGTGGGGTGTTTAATAGCGGGCTACTCGTCGACCCTGAGGCCAACCAAATGTACGACTACGCCCAAGCTGAGGCTGCGATGATCGATCGTGCCAAGTTGATGGGTGATGCCTGTCGTTCACACGGCGTGAGCCTGGCTGCGGCTGCGATTCAGTTTCCCCTTCGCCACGCAGCGGTGTCGTCAGTGGTGGTCGGGGCGCGATCAGCCGCCGAAATCGTCACTGATATCGACGCTGCTCACGTTCACATCCCTGACGAACTCTGGCTCACCCTTGCCCAGCTGTGACGTGTTCAAAAACGCTAAGTATCGTTATCGTTCGGGGAACCAATCCGTTCGATACGCACCGTCCAAGTTCCCGGGCTGAGTGGTATTCCCCCGGGGGTCAGTAAACTCGCCGTGTTCGATGGTGCTTCAAAAGCTTGTTGTGTAACAGATTCGGAGTTTGCGTTCCACGTCAGCATTCGTCCGATGAGTGGTAGTGCAACCACGTTGGCGGCGTGCATAAAACCCATGATGAGCAGAATGCCGGCGACCCGCGCGACTTCATGTTTTAGCTGGTTGCCTGTTGATAGTTTCCAGCTGTCAAACTGTTCGAAATTTACCGTGAACAAAATGAAAGCGCTGAAAATTAGGTAGTAGGCAATATCAGTAAGTATCAGGTAGCTCTTCCCCGTTCGTGGGTTTGCTCGGAAGACATCGGCCGCGTAAGCGCGACCAAAGCGTTTGATGAACGGCCCAAGAAAGATTGCGATTGTGATCAGAATGGCCGTAGTTAACAGTTCGATGAGCCACCAAGACATGGTGATCCTTCCGTTGCGTTTATCAGTGAGTAGAAGTGTGAGACTCGACCCGGCCGAAACGAAGGCGAGGCCTTTGACAATCATTCGCTTTCGCCAAACCCGACGTATTTCGTCCTCGACGATGGTTCGTCGCACTCGTTCAAAGAGGTCTGGGTGTTCGATCGTTTCGTTGCTTGCAGCCTGGAACGCTTCGACGAGCCGTTGCTCCAATTCCGACGGCTCAGCCTTGTGATTCATTGTGCGTCTTCCAACGAGAGATCTGACGAGAGGGCTAGCGAAAGATCTAGCGAAGCGTGAAGTGCAGCGAGCCCTCGTTGCAGGTGAGTCTTTACCGAGTTGGGTGAGATCTTTAGTGTGGTGGCGATGGATTCGATGCCTTGCTCCTCAAAGTAGCGGAGCGTGATGCAATCACGTTGTCGAAACGAAAGTGCACGTACGGCCGCCAATACAATTGCATGACGTTCGTCTTGAACGAGCAGATCATCGACCGGATTCACAACAACGTCAATCTCGCGCCCTGATGCGGCGAGGTGACGGTGTGAAACGAGTCCCCGGCGGTTATGGTCTCTGGCAAGGTTCAAGACTATTGACCGAAGGTATGCGGGTACTTTCGTTTCATCCGCGACCGCAGAAGCGTGCCGAGCTAAACGAATGAAAGCTTCCTGGACGAGGTCTTCAGCTGCGTCCTGGTCGTCAACAAAGAGCCGCGCTAAGCGCACAAGTGAACGACCTTCGGTGTGAAAGGTCGCGATAACGAGTGCCTCGGTACTTTTCGTGAAGCACGTTGACATTTCACCACTGCCAGCAACAGTTGAAAGGACAACGGTCAAGCAAAGAGCCATTGGTACTTACAGACGAACTCGAAGAAAAATCGGGTGACGTGTCGCCTGAACAACACACCTCACACGTCTGTAAGAGGTATCCACGAAATCGATATGAAGGGAGAGAAAATGAAAACGCTGGCTCTTGGCGGTTTTGGAACCGCTGTAGTTCTTGGACTCGGAATCGCGACTCTTGGCCTTGGAGGCATCAGCGACGCCTCGCCGAATGCCTTCAAAGTGACAATGACCTCGTCCGCTGGAATTCGGCTCGGAACAGTGTCGTTTGTCAAGAAGCAGAAACATACCGAAGTGGTTGTAAAGCTTCAATTTCCAGTCGGTTCGATTGGTTTCGACATGTTTCACGGTATGCATCTGCACGCAAACAATGATCCAGCGAACGGCGTTGGATGTATCAGCGACCCAACGCAGCAACCAACTACGTGGTTCGTAGCGGCAGACGGCCACTGGAAGATCGACGGGCAAGATCATGGGTCCCATCATGGCGATCTTCCGAGCATCTATGTCGGATCAGATGGAGCTGCAAGCGGAAGTTTCCGTATTGCCCAACTTGATTTTGAACAACTGAAAGCAAAGGTGCTCATTGTTCACGCCAACGCCGATAACTTTGGCAATATACCGGTCGGAATTGCGCCAAATCAGTACACGCCGAACTCCGATGAAGCGCTAATCCTCACAAAAAATACTGGAAACGGTGGGGCGCGATTGGCCTGTGGGCTGGTGGACTAATGCGATGACGAGGTTGATCTCGCGCCGTGTGGTAACTGCTCAAGGTGCCGGTTTCGGGTTGGTCTGGGGCGTGACGGCGCGCCTTTGGATGCGGTTCATCTCGACCGACCCCGAGTTTTCGCTGGGCGGCACCGGTTACATTTTGCTGGCCCCAACGATTATCGGCCTCGCAATGGGCTTCGTTCGTGCTTCGACGCATCCCACCACGTCGCGTTTCTTCGGCGCGGCATCGTCAATCCTGCTTGGCATGGGAGGGGGAATCATCATGCTTCCGACGGTGCTGCTCGGCGCACTTTGCCTTGCCAAACGCCGTTGGAAATGGTGGGCACGTGTACTCGTTGCACTACTTGCTTCAGTTCCTCTCGGTGGTTTGCTGCTTGACGACCCAGACCATCATGGCTGGAAGCGACTCATCATGGTCATCTGGTACTTCGGCTTGTGTGGATCGATGATCGTAATGATTTCGGTGAGCCTTCGACCAACTACCGGGCGCGCTATCGAAGGGGCGCACTAGCGAAGAGACGGGTGATGTTTGGGGTGGGTGGTGAGTGACTTTGGGTGCCGCTCGGCCAATGGACGCTCAACGTGATCTGATCGGGTTGCCACTCAAGTTTTAGGTTCTCTCGGCGAATCTTACGGTGGTGATATCGGCACATCAACACCAGATTGCCGAGTTGGTTGGCCCCGCCGTTACGTCGGTACGTGATGTGGTGAATGTCTGACCATCTTGCGTGGTGCGAGCAGCCAGGAAACCGGCACTGCTGGTCTCGGGCCAGGACCGCTCTTCGTTGGCGAATAGGGATTGCAGTGTCGGGTGTTCCAACATCGAAAGAAAAATCATGGATCCGGTTCTGGCCTGACCAGTTTCGGCGTCCACCACGACAATTACGTGTGGGCGTTCACCGCCAACGGTGCGCCGCTCGCCGCTACTCAGTGAATCAGCGAGCATGTCGTGCAACGCATCGTGGCGACGTTGTGTCGGTGTCCGAACAGCTGCGTCGAAGTACGCAACCTGTTCTGCGATTCCGTCTGCTTCCAAGCACTCAACAAATCACAAATGCGAACACATGTTCGACAACTGAGATGCATTTATATGCACGCTGTTAACTTACAGTACCTATCCAGACAACGATTGTTTGTCCGCTCATAGGAATGGGGGAAGCTGCACGGCAATGGTTGCCTTCGCTGATCGACTCGACGAACTTCATCTGAAAACCCCGTTACGAATTCTTGGCGTCGTCGTGGTGGCGGTCGTCCTAACGATTGTGGTGAAGACGTTCGTTCGGCGGCTCACGTCTCGAGTTATCGCGATACCCGGTGCCAACCGTGACCGGCTGAAAGTTCGCCAGCGCGCCATTGGCACAGTGCTTCGATCGACCGCTATTGGCCTCATTTGGGCTACCACCCTCATCACGGTTGTAAGCGAGCTTGGGGTCAATATTGGTGCCTTCGTGGCGACCGCTACCGTCATTGGTGGTGCCTTGGCGTTCGGTGCTCAAACCCTTGTACGAGATGCCGTCGCCGGATTCTTCGTGATCGCTGAAGATCAATACGGGGTAGGCGATTCGGTCGACGTTGGTCATGCCGTCGGCGTCGTCGAGCGCATCACACTTCGAAGCGTACGATTAAGAGATGGCGACGGCCGGGTGTGGCATGTTCCGCATGGTGGCATCATCCGAACTGCGAACCTTTCGAAGTCACCGAAGGCTGTACTTGACCTCGACGTTGCCCGGACCAGCCATTTGCTTGACCTCGACGTCGAAGCGACGCGCCTCTGTCAAGCTCTGGCCGATGACCCCGCAGTGAAGTCGGCCCTTGATGGCAAACCAGCAGCCGACGGGATTATTGATGTGAAAGACGATCGACTTGTTTACCGGCTTTCCGTTGTAACGAAACCTGGAAAGGCGGATGAGGTGCGACGGGCGTGGAGAATCATGGCCCTCATGTCGTTCGAAAGCGGGGCGCTCATGGCCCCGATTACCCAGCCCACGGTACTGATTTCGCCCGTCACCCCAGAGCCGCATGGCGGCGAGAAGATGTGAACGATACGGTGATGCAATGAAGAGGAAACACTGTGCCTGACGTCGTTGGCTATCGAGGAAAATTCGCTGCTATTTGCCCGTCGACGAACACGGTCGTCGAACACGATTTCAATATGATGGCCCCTCACGGAATCACGATTCATACGGGTCGGTTTTTGATCGAGCGTCCGGCATTGTCGAGCGACGAAGAATTTCTTGACCTGATCAATCAGGTGCTCAGCAACATGGGCGAGGCGATTCGTTACGTGAAGACCTGTAAGCCTGATTACTACGTGATGGGAATGTCGGCTGGCACGTTTTGGAACGGCATGGCCGGAAGTAAAGACTTTGAGCGTCAGGTACTCGATCACTCAGGCGGGGTGGGCTGCTCGACAGGTTCGACTGCGACCTCAGCTGCTCTGCGCGCATATGGTGCGAAGAAAATCAGTGTGTTCACGCCTTACCAACCCATCGCTGACAAAGAGGTTGCCAACTATTTCACCGAGGCGGGTTTCGATGTGGTGAAGTCTCGTGGGCTGAAGTGCCCGTCGGCCACGGCGATCGCCGACGTAACCGAGAAAGAACTCGTGGCTGTCCTCGAAGATATGAACGTCGACGATTGTGACGCCATCGTGCAATGTGGAACCAACCTGTCGATGGTTCGTCTTGCCGCTGAAGCCGAGAAGTTTTTTCGCAAGCCAGTGATTGCCATCAATACCGCGACCCTTTGGCATGCTCTGCGAACATACGGTATTGAAGACCGTATTCGCGGGTTTGGCACGTTGATGGAAGAGTTCTAAACCGTGCCGACCAATCATACCGATGTTCTCATTGCAGGGGCTGGCCCGGTTGGTTTGACTGCTGCGCTTCGCCTCGGCCAACTTGGTCACCGGGTGCACCTAGTGACCGATCTTGATTCGCTCTCGGGGGAAAGTCGCGCCTCAACGTTTCACCCGCCAACCATTGAAGTACTTGATGAACTCGGCCTCGCTGAGGGGGCGCTGGCCGAAGGTCTCAAGGCTCCGATGTTTCAGTTTCGTGATCGGGGCGGCGACTGTGTTGGTCAATTTGATCTGGGTGAGTTGGCCGATGTCACCCGGTACCCGTACCGGTTGCAACTACAACAGTCTCGCTACACGCCAATGGTTGTCGCTGCGTTGGCGAAACTCGACAATGTGACTGTGGCATTCAACAGCCCCGTAGTCGGGGTGACCCAGGTCGGAGACCAGGTCGAGGCATCTTTAGGTAGTGGTGAGATCGTAAGCGCGAGTTGGATGATTGGGGCTGACGGCGCTCACTCGGCAACACGTAGGTCACTCGGAATCGATTTTGAAGGGATGACCTACCCCGAGCGATACCTGGTGGTGAGCATCGAAGATGATCTGCACGATTACTTCCCCGATATCGCGCATGTCAACTACCTGAGCGACCCCACGGAGTACCTGGTGTTGCTCAACACCCCGCAAGGTTGGAGAGTGCTGTTTCCGATTTATGAAGGCGAAAGCGACGCCGAAGCTCAAGACCCGGCACGAGTTCAGCAGCGTCTGAGCCGCGTGCATCCTATTGATGGTGGCTACGGGGTGCGACACACCACGCTATACAAGGTTCATCAACGGGTAGCCAAAACGTATCGCCTGAACCGGGTGCTGCTTGCTGGTGATGCGGCCCATATCAACAACCCTCTTGGAGGAATGGGTATGAACTCTGGCGTTCACGACGCTTGGTTTTTCTCGAATACCTTGAACCGAATACTCGGCGGCGATGGTTCGTCACAAGATCTTGATGTTGTTGCTGATTGGCGAAGAACCATTTCTGTCGAGCACGTAAAAGCCGTGACCCACGGAAACCAGTCTCGCCTCTCGGCTCGCGATCCAGAGACCCGTGCGGCATACCGAACCGAAATGGCTGAAATGTCGGCAGACCCCGACCGTAGGCGTGCGTACATGTTGCGGTCGAGTTTGCTGGAAAGTTTTCGTTCAGCCCCGGCCGTGGCCGAGTCATGAAACCCATTGCGTCATGAACCCCACAGCGGCGTTACTGATTGATGATCTGACCGAAGACGAACTATCAAGGGCCCATCGTGTCGATGCCGTCCTTCCGGCATTGGCTGAAAATGCGTCATCGGCTGATATCACCGCAACGTTTCCGCTTGAACACGTGAAAACGTTTGGTGACGCTGGCCTGTTGGGCTTGGTGATACCTAAAGCTTTCGGAGGGTTCGGTGGCGGGTTACGAGACCTTGCTGGTGCCGTGTTTGCCATGGGTACCGTATGTCCATCTACAGCGTTGGCCTACTTCTTCCATTGCTCAAGTGCATCACGAGGTCTGCTGGCTCTCGATGCCCTCGAAGCTGGCAAGTTTGCGTCGCAAGATGTTCCGGCCGTTCAACGTTTCGCTGACCGTGTCTTGAACTTGATGGCTTCAGGAACATGGTTGGCAAACTTTGCGAGCGAGTCCGGTAAAACCGAAGGCGCGAATATAACCATCAATACAAAAGCCACGAAGGTCGACGGGGGATGGTCATTGACTGGCGTCAAGTCGTTCGGTTGCGCCACAGGGGTGGCCGACAACTATCTGGTTACAGCGGCGCTAGACGGTGTCGAAGGTGTCGATGGCCTGTGTCTGTTTATCGTGGCTCGAGATGCCGTCGGTGTCGGTGAACGAGCCCACTGGGATGGCCTTGGAATGCGGGCCACGGCCAACCACGGGATCACTCTCGACCGAGTGTTTGTCGCTGACGACGATGCGCTTGCGATGCCTGGGTCATTCATTACGCTCACCCAGATGAGCCGTGGGTCATTTGTTGGAAACCAGTTGGCGGTCGGGGCGATTTACCTTGGTTGCGCCCAGTCGGTGTACGACTTTGCCATTAGTCATTTGACCAATACTACGTTTGGCGACACAGGTCGATCTATTGGTACGGCACCCTTTCAGCAGGAACTCGTTGGCGAAATGACTCGCGATCTCACCTCAGCATTTCTCTGGCTTCGGCGTCAAATTTGGTTAGAGACGACCGAGCCAAGACCAACTGATAAGCAAACAGAGGTTCTTAACTGGAGGCTCGGTAAAGGGGAGGTGTGTGAAGCAGCATTTCGGGTTGGCGTGAATGCACTCAAGGCTTGTGGCACCTCAAACTCGGTAAATTCAGGTGTGGTCGCTCGTGGTTTTCGAGACCTCTCGATGGGGTTGATCCAGGCGTTCCCTGCGGAAAAAGGGCGCCTTGAAGCAGCAGGAATGGTGTTGACGGGGCAGCGGGCGAACGAGTTTGGGCGACGTTGAACGATTTCTCGCCCGACGATGGCACGGTGGTTGCAAACCTGTGGCGAATGCGCGGTGTGTGGCATGAGCGGCTTTCGGCCTGGAACCCCGACGGTACGCCGATGCCCTTCGATGAGTTCGCCGGTGTGCCGGGTGCCAGCCCTTATGAAACGTTGGTGTACATAGATTTTGATGGAACCACGTATTGTCATACGAACGTCGTGTTGGTCGGCCGACCCGATCATGTGCGGTCGTTTACGGGAACGATGGTGGACGGCATTCTTCGGTTCGGGTCACTTGGTTCGGGCGACCCTGGGCATGTGGGAGTGAGCGGTGGGCCTGGGGTGTTGGTGTTCACACCAGCTGCGATCACCGATGAGTTGAAACGGTTCTCTGACCCCGATTGGATTTTTGTGGAAGGCGACCGGCGGGTTCGAACGACTGTGCTGTATCGGGGAACGGTGCTGCGTAGGGTGCTGCGAGTAGACGCCTCAAGACGCAGTCACGACCCAACGGCGCGTCAACCCGACGACCCTCGTGGCCCACACGGCCCCGTGCACGATGCACCGATGCAAGTAGCGGTATTCGAGCCACCCACACCCACTACAACGGGTGACTGATGAAGATTCCGCCTGTGCCGACTTTTCGCTGTTTGTGCCAACAATTTGTGTCGCAAGATCCGGCACAGGCGACCAAACCTCGGCACAGGCAACCTAGCGGTGGTGTTATGAAAAGCCCGAGAATCGTTTCGAGTGCTTCGTCGACACTCAGAGTTCAGTAGCGGTGAGCCGGTCAGCGAAGCGCCCAAGTTGCTGGTGAGCAGGAGCCGATGTTGAGCCTGAGGGTTACACGGCTTGTAGTGCCATCCAAACTTTCTCGGGGGTGAGAGGCATGTCGATGTGGCGAACCCCGAGGTGCGAGAGAGCGTCGATCACGGCGTTCTGAACGGCAGGTGTTGAACCAATCGTGCCCGATTCCCCGATGCCCTTTGCCCCTAACTCGTTGGTTGGAGTCGGCGATTCAAGGTGACCAATTTCGAAACTTGGAAGCTCAGCCGAACTGATCACCGAATAGTCAGAGAAATTCGAGGTGAGAGGGTTTCCATCTTCGTCATAGCGGAACTCTTCCATCAGCGCCTGCGCCACACCTTGCGCCAAACCACCGTGTATCTGACCCTCCGCAATCAATGGGTTCAAAATGCGACCCGCATCGTCGACGGCAATGAGACGACGCAAACGAACCATTCCGGTATCCAAATCAACATCAACAACGGCAACATGCGCCCCCGATGGGAACGTCGAAAAACCCGAGCCCCACGTGTGTTCGAAGCCCATCGGGCCGAGTGGTTCAACGGAAGTAAACGCGCCAGCCGCCGCACCTGCGCCATCGGCACCAGATGCATCAACCGATGATTCAGACGCCGATGGCGCAGCCCCTGAGGCGGTATCCAACGCAGAAGCGGAACGGGCCAGATCGCGGCCGTGTCCACTCACCGTCAACGGCGCAGCGTACGCCGCCTGCACCACCCGCTCCCAAGCCACCGAATGGTTACGGCTTCCGGCCACATGAAGACGTCGAGTCTCTGCGTCGATCACGATATCGGCAGGCGCTGCTTCAAGCAGATCAGCCGCAAGTTCCTTTGCACGTTCCGCAACAACCGAAGCAGCCCTGTACATCGACACCCCGCCAGCCTGAAGGCTCCGCGACCCACCGGTCATTCCGCCAACGGGCACAATATCGGTGTCACCAAACACAATTTCAATATCTTGCATCGGAACACCGAGGCGGTCGTGAATAAGCATCGCCCAACTCGTCTCGTGACCCTGGCCGTGCGGCGACGTACCAGTAAGTGCACGTACTTTACCGTTAGGGAGCACGTCGACACGGGCGTACTCGGGTGAACCACCCGAACCGGTCACTTCGACATACATCGACATTCCGATACCAACTGCAATGCGTGAACCACTTGACCGGGCTGCTTCTTGCTCGGCACGAAGCACAACGTAGCCAGCTTGATCGAGCGCCATCTTCAACGACTCGGCATACGAGCCACTGTCGTAAGTGGCTTTGGTTTTTGTGGTGAACGGAAACGCATCGGGCTCAATGGCATTTATTCGTCGAACTTCGGCGGGGTCCATCCCGATTTCGGAAGCGAACACATCGACGGCCCGCTCAAGTGCTGCCGCAGCTTCGGGTCGACCCGCCCCTCGGTACGCAACTACCGGGGTGGTGTTTGTTGCAACCGAGATCGCCTCGAAACTTTGTTTCGCAATGCGGTAACAACCGGTTTGCATCAGCTTAGTAAGGCTAGGGAGGAACGCCCCAAAGCGAGGATATGCCCCGGAGTCTCCGAGTACCCTTAGTTCATATGCATGTATACGACCATCTCTGAATCCACCGATCCGAAGGTACTGAACCTGTGCCCGGCCGTGGCCAAGGTTCACCATGTCATCACTTCTTGTTGACACCCACCGAACTGGCCGACCAACCACCTTCGCCAGGAAAGGCAGAAGAAGTTCTTCGGGATACGGGGTGGCCTTAGCTCCGAACCCGCCACCAACATGAGGTGTAACGCCACGAACCTTCGACTTGTCAATCGAATAAATACGGGTGAGTACGTCACGAATCGGGTGGATGCCTTGCGAACTACAGAAGTAGTGGAGCCGACCGTCGGCCCACACCGCGGCGGCAGCACGAGGCTCGATTGGGCACGGTGCGACGCGCTGATTTACGATCCGCAACTGAACAACAGCGTCGCATTCCGCAAAGTCTTCCTCGGTGAGGTCACCGTCGCGAGCCAATGAGAACAGGGTGTTCGTTTCCAATTCAGGAAACAGCAGTACCTCGTTTAGTTGGGCCTGTTCCGGGTCAACCACTACGGGTAGCGGCTCGTAGTCAACAATGACGTGTTCGGCGGCATCGGCAGCGGCCGCATTTGACTCGGCCACGATGGCCACAATGGCCTCACCAACATAACGAACACGATCAACCGCGAGCCATGGGCGAATCGAAGCCTTCGGAAACACGGGGATATCGAAGGGCATTGGCCGAAATTCAGGGTCGATACGGGCAATGTCTGCCGCTGAAACTATTGCGATCACACCAACTGCGTTAACCGCATTGCTGGTATCGACGGTGATCATGGCATGAGCCATCGTTGAGCGCACATAGTGAACAAACGCTGCCCCGGCCAGCAACGGTTCGGTAGAGAGATCATCAACATAACGGCCTCCACTGGTCAAAAGTTGCGGGTCTTCTAAACGGGGTACTCGATTTCCAAGAATGCTCACCGAACCACCTTAACGTCCACCTAACGTAAACAGCATGTCTGCGAACTCAACCCAGTCGTTTGTGCAATTCGCCCTCGATACCGGGGTGTTGCAGTTCGGGTCATTCACCACCAAATCAGGTCGCCTCTCGCCCTACTTTTTCAATGCCGGTCTTTTCGATAGCGGCGCCTCACTGATGGCTCTCGGAGATGCCTATGCCGATGCGCTGCTTGATTCGGGCGTCGAGTTCGACATGCTCTTCGGGCCCGCCTACAAGGGAATCACGTTGGCTTCAGCCACTGCGATCGGCCTAGCGAAGCGCGGTCGCGATGTTCCGTTCGCATATAACCGTAAGGAAGCAAAAGATCACGGCGAAGGCGGTTTACTCGTCGGCGCCCCTCTCGTAGGCCGGGTAGTCATTGTTGATGACGTGATTACTGACGGGGCAGCGAAACGCGAATCGGTGGAAATCATTCGCTCGGCCGGTGCCGAACCAGCTGCAGTGTTGATAGCGCTCGACCGTCAAGAGCGACTGACCGACGATGACGATGCGCCATCCTCGGTGCAAGCATTCGAAAAAACGACTGGGGTTCCGGTGATCTCAATTGCGAATCTCGGCGACCTTCATCGCTTCCTGAGCGATGACTCAAACTTGACTGAACAATTAGCCCAGGTGGGGGAGTACACCAGAAGGTACGGGGTACGCCCGTAGATCAACCACTACTGAAGTGATGTTCAGTAGTGAACGCGATGGCATCGCGTTTTAACCCGATTTGGTGACCCCAATTTGGCGATGTTCCCGCACCGTGAGTGCAGCGGAACGCAGGAAGAGCAATCGCTCAACCACGTTCCCGGCCAGAAGTTCGACAGAGCTTCTTCAACCGTGAGGTGAACATGCCAGCAACTACGTCCCAAATTGCCCATCTTCTGAGCCGGACAGGAGTCAGGGTCGACCCTGCCCGTATGGCCCAACTGTCGAAGCTTGAACTCGATGAAGCCGTAAACCAGGTCTGCGACTTCTCGCAAAACCCGGCCCTCGTTATTCCCAAGGAATCTGCTTTCGACGCAGAATGGAAGTGGTTCGAAGCCATCCGGAATCAGTGGTTGGATCGGCTCGCAACACTCCCAAATCCGCTGGAAGCAAAGCTCACACTTTTTTGGCATGGTCACTTCGCTGTGTCGAATTCGAAGGTAGGTAACAGCGATTACATGATCGAGTACTACAACGTACTCACATCACTCGGTGCCGGGCCGTTTGAGCCACTCTGTCAAGCCATCGCTAACGAGACTGCGATGCTCATCTACCTCGACAACGATGCAAACACAAAGACTGCGCCGCAAGAAAATTTTGCACGTGAACTTATGGAACTCTTTGTTCTGGGTGTAAACCGCGGATACAGCCAGGTCGACGTTCGAGAGGCCGCCAAGGCATGGACCGGTTACGGCTTACGCTGGGACCAAGCCCTTCAGCGAGTGTTTCCGGAGTACAACGCTGGAAAGCATGACGGCAGCCAAAAGACCATTTTCGGGATTACGAAAGCTTGGACTGGACCCCAGGTCATCGAGGAAATGTGTCGAGGAAGCCGATCACAAATTGCCGCTGAGCACTTGGCGACGAAACTCTGGGCCTTCTTCGCGTACGAAAATCCAGATAGTGGATTGGTGGCGTCACTAGCGGCCGACTACCTGGCTGTTGGTTTGAACACCCTTGAGTTTCTCAAACGAATGTTCAAACGTTCCGAGTTCTATTCAGATCGGGCACGGCAAGGGCGAATCAAGTCGCCTATTGAGTGGGGCGCGATGGTGCTGGCTTCGACGGGCCTGAAGGGTTCAGAAATGTACCTAGCCAATTCTCTCGGAACCGCTGGTCACGACCTCTTTAAGCCACCAAACGTTGCTGGCTGGAAACTCAATGCAGTATGGCTGAACGAATCAACTTTTTGGGAATTGGACAACATTGCGCAGAATGCTGGCTACTACGCCATGTACGACGACAAGAAGAACCCTTCGTCCCGTGCCGCGCTTCTGACCATTCCGAAATTGACGGTACCGGCTGCAGTCGATTTGATGGCCAAAACCTTCGGGCTGCAGTCGCTCTCTAGCGGTACCCGTCAAGCCCTCGAGCGTTGGCTGACCGATCACCGATCCAAGAACGAATGGGGACAAGAGCAATCGCTCATGCGCCTGGTCGCACTTACTACCGAAGCCCGAATGGCCTGATCAGAAATGAGTACACATATGAGTACGAACAAGACGAATCCATCTGCGATCTCCCCTTCCGCCCCAAATGAATTGTTGAACCTGGTTGAACTTGCTGGAAAGGGTCAGCTTTCTCGACGAGGCTTCGTTACCCTTGCGGCTGCCATCGGGGCCGGAACCTTGGTGTCTTCTCAGCTCGGCCCGATCCGTCGAGCCTTTGGTATTTCGGCCAACCAAAATGGCCCTGGCTTCGGAGTTGTGCCCGGCGGGTCAGTTGGTGGCGGAAACCTTGTGGTCGTTTACCTGGGCGGTGGCAACGACGGCCTCAACACCCTGATTCCTTCGCTTGACCCGGAGTACCACAAGCTTCGACCGAGCATCAAGCTCATGCCAAACGAAGTGCTGTCACTCGGAACCAATGTCGCCCAGGGCCTCCACCCCTCGTTCGCCAATCTTCAACGTCGGTATTTAGCTGGGTCGGTTGCCCTCATTCGCGGCGTTGGTTACACGGTTCCTGATTTGTCTCACTTCGAATCGCAGGCCCACTGGGAACGTGGGTTCGGTTCGCTTGGCTCAGCCATCGGTGGCTCTTCGGATGGATGGCTTGGTCGATGGGCCGATACCCAAACGAACAACCCGTTCCGTTTGGTTTCCTTCCGAAGTGACGACAAGTCGATGGCTAGCGCGTCACAAGACCCGATGCGGTTAAGTCCGTGGTCATCGTCGATCACCGGGTCCGGCATCTCAGAACCCCGCGAAGCTCGCATCATTTCTGCGATGCAAGAACTAAGTGCACAGACTGGTCTCGGGGCCCTTGCTGATGAAATCGGTCAGAATACAGATCGTTCGATCAAGGCTGGCTTGATTGTCGGTCCGTCGTTTGCGGGTATTCCTGACGGATCACCGAGCTTCGTTCGTCAGATGATCATCGCAGCCAGATTGATGAATGCCAATGTGGGCGTTCGATCTGTGGGTACGGTGACGGGAGGCTTCGATACGCATAAAGAGCAGGCCATTCGAAATAGCGCTGGCAATGCGTACGGCTGGCATGGAAAACTTTTGGCTGAACTTGATCAGGGCATCGAAACCCTCTTCGCCACGATGACCCCGGAAACGCGCGCCAAAACCACGGTGCTTGTGTATTCCGAATTCGGCCGTCGTGTGGAAGAAAACGGATCGAACGGAACCGATCACGGTGCGGCCAGCGTAGCCATGGTGATTGGCGACCCTGTCAACGGGGGCCTCTTCGGTGACCAACCATCGTTGACGGGCCTCGACCGGGAAGGGAACTTGGTCCCGACGGTCGACTTCCGTTCGATTTACGCGACCCTCATTTCGCGGTTCCTTGGCGGGGATGACACAGCCATCATCGGGGCAACCCATCAAAGGTTGCTTCTTTCGAAGGCAGACGCGGCGGCAGTCGGCAACCCCACCACCACATCGACGACCTCGACGACGTCCACCACATCAACGTCGACGAGCACATCAACGACCCCGACTACGTCCACCACTTCGACAACTAAACCGTCAACAACGGTTGCAGCTGTAACGACGTTGGCAACTACAATCGTCGGAACAACGACCCCGGCTACTACGAGTCCGGCAACTACAAGTCCGGCTACTACGAGTCCGGCTACTACGAGTCCGGCAACTACGAGTCCGGCAACTACCGGGGTCACAACGACAGCGGCTGGGGCTACCACGACTACCGGGGCCACGTCTTCATCGGTTGCTCCTACTACCAAGCCGGCTACCTCGACCCCGACGTCAGCCGCCCCCACAACGGCAGCGCCTGCAACGACGTCCGCTCCTGTAACAACCTCTTCCCCGATAACGACCAGCGCAGCGACAACTTCCTCCTCGAGTTCTTCGACCACTACGGTGATCGTCCCATCGAGCGTTCCGGCTTCGTCATCAAGTTCGACCTCAACATCGTCAACCTCGATAAAGCCTTCGACCACGGTCGCGACGTCCAGTACCACCATCAAGGTGCCCAACTTCCCCCCACCGGTTGTCGTCGTACCATCACCCGGTGGTTCAAAGCCAGCAGAGCCCGATGCGAAAGCACCAGAACCGGTGCCGCCGACCCCGGTCGTAACGGCTCAAACCCCGATTGCGACGGCAACCCCCGAAGCGGTTGTTACCGGAGCTGATCCCATTGTGGTGTCTTCGACCACGACGCCAACAACGGTCCCAGCATCAACGGTTCCAGCATCGACGATTCCCCCAACCACGGTTGCTTCGAAACCATCGTCGACAGTTGCTCGACCCACAACCACCCTGCCTGACCGATTAGGCCTCGTTACCCCAAAGAAACCGAACCCGAAGAAGCGAGTTGCCACCCGCCGAAAGAAGAAGGTTGCAAAGGCCCCAGTAACAGCCCTAAAAAAGAAGTAAGCACGGTTATCGTCTGGGGTTGAGGTAATCAAGTGCCTCGACCTCAGAAACAACATCTGCATACTTAGCATTAAGGTCGAAGAGATTTGACTCGTGTACTCGTTGATCTCGGTCTCCCACAGCTTCACGAATCACTACCGGTATGAAGCCGTGTTGGCAAGCATCAAGCGCAGTAGCGCGAACGCATCCGCTCGTTGACACCCCGGTAATAATCAAGGTGTCAACCCGCAAAGCCGTAAGCGTGGCCGCTAACGAGGTTCCAAAAAAGGCCGAAGCGTATTGTTTTATGACAACTACCTCACCGGGTAACACCTCAAGGGGGGGTTGTAGTTCTTGAAGCGGGTTACCTGCGTCAAAACACTTCAGTGCACTTACCTTCCGATAGAAGACTCCGCCGTTAACTCCTCCCGGCTGGTATTTCACTTCAGTAAAGATGATGGGAATCCCAGTAGCGCGAGCGGAGGTTAAGACTCGCTCCACTGCCGCGAGTGTATCTTCAACACCGGCGTATAGCGGGCTCTGCTTGTCGAAGTAGGCCTTGGCCATATCAATAACGACCAAGGCCGGTGCAGTTCCAAACCCAAGTCGCCCCTGAAAACCCGCCCGCTGATAGTCGGCGTTGAGATCTGCGGCTACTTCGCTATTAGACATGTCAGCCATGCTCGCGTACCGTCGGGGTGTATGGCACGCGAAACGCTTCAACACGTCTCAGAAATGGTCGACGGGGTATCTATCAACAACACCAACTGGTTCGAACGGCTTTGGGCCATGGTTGCAGAGTTGCGGATAAGGGTCGACGAGCGGTTCCCCGATCTGGTTCGAGATCCGTCGTCGCTTCAGTTCGACGCGTATGGTGCGAAACAGGGCGAACCCGGACCGAGCGGATTCTGTTCCACCTGGGCCGGAAACGACATTGACTGGATGGTTCACTCAAACACCGGAAACGCAGCCATGGGGTTTTGCAACATGCACCTCACGCTGTGGCTCGGACCGCACACACCGGTTCCGCATCTGTCGTTTGCGTTCGGAACCATGCCAAATATGTTCATGCTCATCGAACACAACCCCCGGTTCGACCTCGCTGTGAACCCAGATGAGTTGTTTAAGTATTACGAGCCACTCAACGGAGAGTGGCTGAAGTTGCGTGAGCACCCTACGCTTATGCCGTTCACGAGCCGTGCTCTTTTCGTTCGACAGGTGCTGTCCGAGACACCGTTCTTGTACACGGCCCCGAATACCGAAGCGACCTTTGATCTCTACCGGACCATGGCGCACGATGCGTTGACGCGTTGGTTTGGCTGGCTCGACGAAGGCCGGGTGGTAGCGCAAGATGATCAGGCGGCGATGGCCGAACGCGACTTTTTGATGCGGAAGTATTCTGCCGAGCTCGACCCTGCGAACAATATGGCCGTCAAGTTTTACGGCGAAGAAATGACCAATGGGCTCGTGCGTCAACTGTGGGGCGGAGATCGCAAACTTCCCAGATGGTCTCGATCGACCTGAAAGTTGGGGGAAAAACAACTTTGCTGCGCTCACCAGTCCCCCCGGATCCGTGAACGGCAGCAAAGTCGCTTTTCAAAGGTCAGCGAGAGACCGTGCCAAGTGGCAGTCGGCTCTGGGTGACAACTTAATCATCGGCACCTGATCACAAAACATGAGTAGATAGTTTTTATTTTCCTGGGCAGCAACGCCGACGCCTACTAAATGGAGGAAGTCCGGCTTAATAGGCCGGAATTCTTCCAATTAGTGCATGCGTTGTACCGTGGAGGCCGTGATTCGCTTTGACGCCCCCACTGTCATGTTGCAGTGGGCGACCGGCGGATTGTTTTTCCTGTGGGTCACCACCAGGGGTCGATTGGTTGGCCTCGGCTACGGATGGCTGATGCGCGGGGTGTACGCCGTCATCGCAGCTCTCGGTATTGGTCTTGCATCGGCGACCACCGTTTGGCTTCCTCGCGAGCTGGCGGCCGGTGGGGTCATAGTTACGACTTTGGTAGCCCTGGGCGTCAGTGTGATTCGCAAAGATGCCGGTGTCAGTGGCCAACGAGCATTGGCTGAACGCAAAACATCGCGGGTAGCCGCAATGACATCGGCCGCGATCGGCACAGGTGGGTTCGATAGGGTGCCATCAGCGGATGACCTGCGAACGTTGGATGACCTGGGAATCGTGGATGAAGACGACATCGAGTCAGCGGCGATGCAACTGCGAGACCAATTCGGCCGACTCGAACAAAGCGGGGCGAAGGTGCTCATCGAGGGCCCCGAATTTCCGCCGATAATCGACCTCATCGCCCCGGCCATAGGTTTGGTTGGAATCGTTCTCGCGGCAGTCGATGCCCATCGTGACGCCCCGGTGTGGCTGGCAATCGCCCGCTTCGTTATTGGTGCCGCATTCCTCGGCGCAGTTTCCGATGCAATGTTGCTTGGCCACTGGTACCTGGTTCAACCGGGGCTCTCTCGTCGACCAATCCACGAGCTCAACGACTGGCTTCTTCGTATTTGGCCAGCCGAGATCGCCCTGTTGCTGGTGCCGACCGGAATGTTGAGTGCACTTACGGGAACAGTCAACGACGGTTGGGGCGGCATGCTCACCTGGTTCTGGTTTGCTTGCGCGCTGGCCACCGGGGTGTTGTCGTTTGTGACCAGGCTCGCACTCAAAGAGCGGTTCTATTCAGCAGTGATGGCAGCCACTGGGTTTTTGTATTTGGCCATACTCATGGCCTTCTGTACCGACCTCATCGGCCGGGCAATTCTTGCATGAGCCTTCAACATGAGCACAAATAAACCTATGACAACCGATGATGAACGCAACCCTTGGGTGACCGTGTCGACCGATGTTGCCTACTCAAATTCGTGGATCACGGTTCATCACCATGAAGTAATTCGACCCGACGGAAACCCTGGTGTGTACGGGTTGGTGCATTACAAAAATCGGGCTGTGGCGATCGTTCCGATTGACGAGAATGGTGATACCTGGCTAGTCGGTCAATACCGCTACACCACCAATTCGTACTCGTGGGAGGTACCCGAAGGCGGGGTTCCGTTCGACGAAGATCTGGAAGACGGGGCACTACGCGAACTTAAGGAAGAGACCGGTCTGAGCGCCACCAACCTTATTCATCTCGGTTCGTTTTATCTTTCGAACTCGGTCACCGACGAGATAGGCCATGTACTGGTCGCCACCGGACTTTCCCAAGGCGAACCTGACCCGGACGGAACCGAACAACTCGTGGTTCGCAAAGTTAGTCTGAAAACCGCCCTTGACATGGTTGATGACGGAACCATCCATGACGGGTTCGCGGTTACCGCGCTGCTCAAAGTTGACCGTTGGATGCGAACAAACACTGCGTATGGTCATTCGGCGACGTAATCTCCACCGGTGAAGATATATACAAAGGCTGGCGATGACGGAACCACCGGGTTGTTTTACGGTGGTCGAGTTCGAAAAGATTCGGCCGGGCCAATGGCCTACGGTGATGTTGATGAGGCTCAGGCCTTCATGGGTTTGGCTCGGGCCGAAACCCCGAGGGGTGGCGAACTTGACACGATGCTCATCGGCCTACAGCGAGACCTCTGGGTGTTGATGGCCGAACTTGCAACCGCTGAATCGAATCGCCCGAAGCTCGTCGCCGGAAAATCGTTGGTGTCGCAAGAAATGGTCGATCATCTTGAAACACTGATTGATGACATCACACCCCGCTTCCCACCGATTACGGAGTTTGTTGTTCCGGGACAAAGCCGACTCTCTGCACTTCTTGATGTGTCGCGAACGGTTGTGCGTCGGGCAGAACGTTCCTCGATGCCAGCGTCGGTCGATGACTCGCTTGTTCTTCAGTACCTGAACCGGCTTTCCGATCTTCTTTGGACGATGGCTCGCTGGCAAGAGGGCGAGACCCTTCCTGCCGACCCAACTAAACCTGCACATGCGCACTGAAAGGCGTACACCATGACCGTTACCGTCTCTAATTCTGAAGCTTCTCGGGGGGCCGCAACGGTTACCCCGGTGTTCACCGATAAAACGGGTGCAGTCATTGCACCCACCGGACTCAGCGCTGCGGTGATGGCTAAGCGCGGCTTCTTGGGCAAGCCGGGCCAGACGCTGGTAGTGCCCGGTCCAACGACACGAATTTTTGTTGGTCTTGGCGATGCTTCTTCGGTCACTACCGATCAATTGCGAGGGGCTTCTGGCGCGGCTTGTCGCGCCGCATGGAACGAAAGCGCGCTGAGTATAGACCTACTTGACGGACTCAAAAAAGTTGACAAGCAGGCTGCTGCCCAAGCGATTGTCGAAGGTGTGATGTGTTCCACTTATCAGTATTCCGGAAAACCCCAACCTAACCGATGTGCGCTTACTGAAGTGTCCGTTGGGCCGGTTGGGGTTCGCGCAGTTCGAGAAGGTATTCGTCTCGGAACAGCTAGTGGTGAAGCAATCGTTCTCGCTCGAGAACTTGTGAACCTTCCTGCCGCTGACCTCACCCCTGCGAAGTTTGCCGATCGGGCGATCGCCCTCGCGGTGGAAAAAGGGTTTTCGATTGAGGTGTGGGATGAAGACCGATGTCGAACTGAACGCCTTGGTGGATTACTCGGCGTCGCCCAAGGTGGGTTGGAACCTCCCCGATTGCTCAGGTTTGAATGGTCGCCGACCTCCGTCGGTGCGACTGCTACGAAGAAGGAAAAGGCTGCGCTTCCCTTGTTGGCCGTTGTGGGGAAGGGGATCACGTTCGATTCGGGCGGGCTGTCACTGAAAACTGGTGAGGGCATGATGACGATGAAACAAGACATGGCTGGCGCTGCTGCGACGTTGGCTTTGTTTACGACCCTCGCTGAATTGAAGCCGAATTGTCGGGTGATTGGGTTTGCGTGCCTCAGCGAAAACCTTCCCGGTGAGCGTGCGACGAAGCCTGGCGATGTTCATCGTGCTCGAAACGGAAAGACCTTTGAAATTCTCAACACCGACGCTGAAGGTCGACTTGTTCTTGCCGATGGGTTGAGCCTGGCCGTTGAAGAAAAACCCGATGCCGTCATAAACCTTGCCACCCTCACCGGTGCGATCGTAACTGCACTTGGTAAAGAAATCACCGGGTTGTTTTCGAACCATGAAGGTTTTACCGCCCAGGTCAAAGCGGCTTCGAAACTTGCTGGTGAACCGATGTGGGAAATGCCGGTGTATGCGCCGTATCGCAAACACATTGACTCCGAGGTTGCCGACATGAAAAATATCGGCCTTCCCGGTCAGGCCGGCTCGATCGCGGCTGCACTGTTCTTGAAGGAATTCGTGGGTTCTACACCGTGGGTGCATCTCGATATTGCGGGTACGGCATGGGCCGACAGCCAAAGCGATCTAGGCCCACGAGGCGGAACCGGTGCAGGGGTTCGAACCCTCATGGAACTCGCTAAGGCGTTTAGTCGCCCGTAATCCGCTGTACCGTGCGAAGCTCTGAGCGTTTCGCCATTCGATCTTGGGTGGCGCTCTGTACCCATAGCTGATGCTCTGCGCGCAGAGCATCAGGCAGGCTCAGGGTCATTCGCTTCGACAGCCAAGGAATTTGTCGTCGTGTACGAAGTAACAGCATGCCCGATGGGTGGCTGTCGTCGAGTGCCGTTAGATCGAACTGGCAACTGCGATGAAGCGCTTTCACGAACGGGCTATGACGACCAAGTTTGTCGCCGAGCCCGAGCGCCTTCGCCATATCGGTAAGTGATAGCCCGAATCCGTCGGGACACGAATCGAGGCCCCACGACAGTGATCGAACCAACCACGTTGCGCTTGGCCCAAGAATGCTGAGCCAAAATCTTTCAACGTACGGTGACCTCGGATCATGCCCGTTGCGTTCGGTGACATCGTCACGCCAGGGCACGACGCGAACCGTCGTGCCCGTGAGGTCTCCGACAACGAGTGGTTCGAAGAGCATCGATGTTGATGTCGTTGTTGATGCCGATGCCGATGGACGATGGGCGGCCGGGATGTGTCGAGTCGTTTGAAGCGCGGTGTGCGGTGCAACTGGAAGGGTTCTTGGAGGTTCGAGTGAAGTGATCACAGCAGTCATTTGGCTGCTCCGTTCAGAAATTCAGGGCTGAAAGCAAAGTTTGGAATGCGGGGAAAGTGGGCAGGCGGTGATTGGGTTTCCGCCACACAAGAAATGTATCTCATTATATTTCATGTTGTCCAGTGAAATCTATTGGCCGTGTATTTTGGATTCGATGATTGCTGCAACCAACGTCACCTTGGCCAACGCCCTAGCCAACGCAGTGACGCTCGTTCAGCAGGCCAACGCGATCACGGTACTCACTGGCGCTGGCATCTCGACTGACTCGGGCATACCCGATTTTCGGGGCCCACAGGGTCTCTGGACACTCAACCCGAAGGCCGAACGAACCTCGAATCTGAAGTACTACCTCAACGATCCTGAAGTTCGAGCAATCGCCTGGCAAAACCGGCTGCATTCACCGGCGTGGGATGCCGTACCTAACGCTGGCCACTTGGCGTTGGTTGATTTGGAGCGCGCCGGTCGCCTGCATTGCCTCGTCACCCAAAACATTGACGGCCTCCACCAACTGGCTGGAAACAGCGAACATAACGTGGTTGAAGTGCATGGAACCATGCGTCGGGCAACGTGTTGGTCGTGCGGTGGCGAATGGCCGATGCAGCTTTTTCTTGAGCGGGTACGTCTCGGTGAAATTGATCCGAACTGCGCCGACTGCGGGGGAATCGTAAAATCGTCAACGATTAGCTTCGGGCAAAGCCTGGTCGAACGCGACTTGATACGTGCGATGGAAGCTGCCGCTGATTGTGATCTGCTGCTTGCAGTTGGCTCAACACTTGCGGTTGGTCCGGTGAACAAGATGGTGTCGATGGCCCACAAAAACGGTCGGCCAATCGTGATCGTGAACGGGTCACCAACCGAAATGGATGACTTCGCAACCATTGTCTTGCGAGGTCAAATTGCGGAGATTCTTCCGGCCATTACAACCTCGTTTTCAAAACCCGACTAGTTGAGTAGGCTTTAGCGTATGGCAACGTTTCGTGACCTCCTTTCCAACACAAAATCGCAGATAACCGAGATCGATACCGTCGCAGCCGAGGTCGAAATTGCGAAACCAGGAACCGTCGTGCTCGATGTCCGCGAGCCAGATGAATATGACCAGGGTGCCCTGCCGAACGTCGTGCATATTCCACGTGGACATTTGGAAGCACAAATCGAAAACCGTATCCCCGACCACGATGCTTCGGTAGTTGTTTATTGCGCCGGTGGTGTTCGCAGTGCATTCGCCGCGAAGACGTTGGCTGAACTTGGTTACACCAACGTGCTTTCGATGGCTGGTGGATTCGGCAAATGGAAAAATGAAGGTCGGGCCTGGAAGGTTCCGGCCGCGCTAACACCCGAGCAGCGCAACCGTTATCAACGGCACCTACTACTTCCAGAGGTCGGCGAAAAGGGTCAGCTCAAGTTGCTTGAATCGAAGGTACTGATGCTTGGTGCGGGTGGCCTTGGCTCACCCTCGGCTCTTTACCTGGCCGCTGCTGGCGTCGGAACTATCGGGGTGATCGACATGGACGTTGTCGACTACTCAAACCTTCAGCGCCAGATTTTGCACAACATGGATCGTGTTGGTGAACGCAAAGTTGACTCAGCGAAAAAGACACTTACCGCTCTCAACCCCGACGTGAACGTGGTGACGTATGACGTTCGTCTCGGTGCAGACAATGTGCTCGACATCATCGACGGTTACGACCTCGTTGTCGATGGTACCGACAATTTTCCGACTCGCTACTTGCTGAACGACGCTTCGTTAAAAAAGGGTATCCCTGTTGTCATGGGGGCGATCTTTCGGTTCGAGGGCCAGGTTTCGGTGTTCCATCCACACAACGGACCGTGTTACCGGTGCATGTTGCCTGAACCACCTCCGGCCGAAATGGCACCGTCGTGTGCCGAAGCTGGCGTGCTCGGTGTGCTTCCCGGCATCATTGGTTCGTTGCAAGCCATGGAAGCAATCAAGCTGCTACTTGGCTTGGGCGAATCTCTCGTGGGTCGTCTGCTCACTTACGATGCTATGGAGCAAAGTTTCCGCACATTCAAGCTGCGCCGCGACCCAAATTGCCCAGCCTGCTCGATCGATCCGGCGCTTCTCGCTATTGAAGAGTATGACGAGTTGTGCATGCCACATCCGGTGCAGGCCCCGGTTCCCGCCCGCTGAGGTCAGGGAACCTTCTAGACTTGCAGGATATGACCGACGGAAGATTTGACGACCTGTTGGCCTCGAACGAACGGTACGCAGCGACCTTTACCCTTCAAGGTATTCCTGCTTCGGCGGCTCGCGGCCTCGCGGTGATTACTTGCATCGATTCACGAATTGAGCCCCTAGCGATGTTGGGGATCAAACCAGGTGATGCCAAAATTTTGCGCAATGCCGGGGCCCGGGTCACCCTTGACGTGCTTCGAACTTTGGTGGCCGCTGTCCATTTCCTCAATGTAACCCGGGTGGCGATTGTGGCCCATACCGATTGTGCGATGACGCGTTCAAACGACGATGGTCTGCGCGCTTCGGTTCGCGAAACAACTGGTAGCGATGCCGTCGACGACTGGGAGCCTTTGACAATCGCCAACCAGTCGGAAGTGTTTGCCCACGATATTGCTCTGATCGACAATCACCCGCTGATAGGTGGCCGCGTCGAGGTTGGTACGTTTGTATACGACGTGGGTACGGGCCGTCTTCACTAGGTGGGCTCAGCCCAACACGTCTTTCGCGGTTTACAACAAAACACGCACAACAATCCTTTGGTGTTGCTACGCGTAAATTGTGGCTCGACGGGCCCTGCGGAGTTGGTGGTCGTAGTCGTCGACGGCATAGTGCATGGTGCATCGGTTGTCCCATAAGACAGCATCACCGGCTGACCACTGCCAGCGAACTTGGTATTCGGGGCGTTCAGATGACTCGATCAGCATTTCCAACACATGCTTTGCCTCGATTGCTGGCAGGCGCCTTATCGAGTTGGTCCAACCGCGATTTACGTTGAGGTGCAATCGGCCTGAAACAGGATGTACCTTCACGACGGGGTGTTCAGCGGTACCCGTTATCGGTGGCCGGCCATGTACTGCAGTAAGCGTACTGATCATATTCTTAACCGGGGCACTAAAGCCATCGTACGATGCGTATTGGTTGGCCCACATAGTGTCTCCGCCACCTCCAACCGCCGGTGTTTCCATACAGAAGAGTGAACCTATGGGGGGTGTTTCAACGAAGGTAACGTCGGTGTGCCACACGTTTGTGCTGCGTTTGGCATCGTTAGTGATGAGTAAAAGTTCTTTGAAGCCGTCATCGGCGAGCGATGCTGCGTTGCGATAGTCGCCTCCGGTTTCGGTAGTCGCAGCCAGGTTCGAGCCAAACTTCCCGGCTAGCAAAACTTGTTGTTTTGGGGTGAGATTGATTTCCGGGAAGAACAGCACAAGGTGATCGGTCCAGGCTTTAAGCAGTTCGGCCACGATGGCTGCCTCATCGGGCCCACCGTTGACTGCTTCGATGTCGAGCCCCGTGACGCATGCACCTAGCGCAGCACGTAGGGGAGTTACTACTATGTGTGTATAGCTGTTTTCGAGCCCAGGCTGACTGAAGTTCATGACTCTATGCCTGCGGCATCCATACGAGGCCGATTTCCACAACTCGTACGTCTGACTTCTCGAGCGGAATGTCTTGGGTGGTGATGTTCTTCGCAGCAGCGTCCCACTTTGCATCTATGTCGAACAACTGATCGGCCAGTTGTTGCTCGAGTTCAGCCAATTCGGTTGACTTGAGTCCTACCTTGTCGGATGCGGCGTCGGCCCTGGCATCGCTTCGTGACGAGTCGCTTCGCCTACCACTTACCCCTTTCACGACTCGTCCAATAGAGCGGGCACTTCGTCTGCCACCAAACAGGGCACCAAGTAATTCACCGGCCCCCGCAACGATTTCCTCTGTGCGGTTAGCTTTGTGAGACTTCTCTGCTTCCTTAGCGCGACGCTCAGCATCAGCGATTGCCAATTCGACCCGGTCAATTTTGGTGTCGAGACTGGCCCTTACTTTCGCAGTATCGGCGTCGGCAAGTTCGTCGGCAGCAAGTTCACACCGATTAGCGAATGCTTCGGCTGTTTCCCCCGGACGAGACCAAATCTTGAGATCAACATTTCGTGAGATGGTCAGCGTGCGTGATGCAACCGCCTGTTCGACTAACTGCTTTTCTAGGTCACTCCAGAACGACTTTGTTTTGATATCAACCGCAGGAACCACGAAGATGGCGTTAGCCGGGGCCGTCGCAGTGAAGTCCCGTTCGTCGTAATCAGCGGTGAGCACTGACGAGGGGTTAAAGCCAATAGATAATGGGGTCACGATTGCTTCCCATTCTTGTGATTCGCGAAGACCGGCCTTTTCATCGTCGAATAACAACGCAAGCCGCGCAGCGGCAACTGCAATGTGGCGAGTGGCATTCGGGGTTCCTCCGGCCTGAGCGAGCCACGGTGAGGAAGCGGTTGCGAACCGTACCGCGACACCGGCTGCACATGGTGGCGCGACGGTGGTCTCATCGTCTTTGAGTGACGCGCCGGTAGCAGCTGCTGGGGCTGGCGCCGCAGTGGGCGCTGGTGTCGCTGACGACGTTTGTGAACCAGAGAACGGGGTCGGAGTAGCTGTTTGTGTTGTGCTTTTCGTTGGGGCCTGCGCTGCGGGAAGGTTGGCGAGTTGTGCGCCGGTTAACGGCCCCCGTAGGTATGTCATGGCCCATCGCGAGGCGAACACCGATGGTTTGTCTGAGCCTGCCTTTTGTAAAACGAATTCACGTTTTGCGAGCGAGCTTATGGTTGCGCTCAGGGCATCAATGTCGGTTGAGCCCGACGCACTCTTCATGCCGTCGAGCAGTCGGTCGCGGTCTCGTTCGGTTTGCAGGCGCCCTACGATCCAGGTTGCGGCATTGGAAAGCACTTTATAGTCAACGTCGACTGGGTTTTGGGTGGCGATGACTAGGCCAACCCCGAAAGCTCGTGCCTGCTTGAACAAGGTAAGGATCGGGGCTTTTGTTGGGGGGTTGGCCGTTGGCGGAACATACCCGAATACTTCGTCGATGTACACCAAGGCCCGAAGGTTCGTTGAGCCAGACTGGCTTCGCATCCAGGTGATAAGTGCGCTGAGAATCTTTGTGACTGCAAATTGGCGTTCTTCGTCGCTGAGGTGGGCAATGGTGACAACGCTCGCTCGTGGTCGTTTGCTGACCGGATCATGCAACATCGTTGCGATATCGAGCGGTTCGCCTGCACCCCAAGCGGCAAAAGATGGTGAGGCGAGCAAGCCGTTGAGGCGCATTGCAAGCGCGGTACGGTCCTTCGGCGGATAAAAGGTATCGAGTTCAAGAACACCGAGTTTTCGGAACGGTGGGTCAATGATTTGAGCGACCAGTTGATCGAGACCCAGGTTGGTTCCGGCAGCCCACGCTCGCTCAACAAGGTTCGATAACAGAATATGTTCCGGTCCGGAAAGGGGGTCGGATTCGATGCTTAGCAGCGCAAGTAAACCCGACACGGTTCCAGAGACCTCGTCCGAACGTTGCTCGGCAGTGGCCACGCCCGCAGGGGCCTGAAGTGAACCGACCAAGTTGAGCGGTCGCCCCGTGGTTGAACCCGGCGTCCACACAATGACTTCAGCACTGTTCTTCAAGTCAGCAACATCGGTAGGGCCAAGACCCCATCCGGCCAAACCCGTTGTCCACGTTTCGGCTGCGGCCGCCCCATTTCCGTCTTCGGTCCACGGGGCGAATTCTGCTGCGCTCAGCGAAGGAAACTGAAGAGCGAGGTTGGTGAGATCACCTTTCGGGTCAATCAAAATCACCGGAACCCCAGATAACAGCACCTCTTCGATGAGAGCCATACCGAGACCGGTTTTCCCCGATCCTGTTTGGCCGACGATCACACCGTGGGTGGTGAGCGAAGCCGGATCAATTCGAACCACGGTTCCGCTGCGCGAGTGGGTTGCCGGATCGACGGTTTCGCCGAGATGTAAGGGTGCTTGACGGGCCATAGTTAAAGAGCCTGTCACGTCTTCTTCGTTAACGTAGCGATCTAGGTGTCTATCTTCCAGCGCACTACTCGCAGCGCGTTACTCGGGGTGCGTTACTTGGGGTGCGTCACTTACGTTGGGCGACTGCGAAGACCCGGCGAAAGGGAAGCAGGGTGCCGAATTCGTTTGCCCCGTAGGCCGACGTGAGCAACTGGGCCAAATCATTGAGAAATTCCGGACGCTGCGTATCGGTCAGTTTCGCGAGAAATGGTCGAAGGGCCGTACCCTTGACCCATTCGAGTACTGGATTTTCACCAGTAAGTACGTGTACATATGTTGTTTCCCAAGCGTCAACCTTGCAATCGAGGTGAGTGAGGGCCGAGACATAGGTGAGTGCCGGGTACGACGAAGCAACGCGATCTGGCACATCTCGAAAAACCGGTAACCATTTCGGTTTTGACATCACCTCTCGAATTGCTTGATGGTGTGGGTCTTCAAAGTTTCCGGGCACTTGAAATGCCAACCAACCACCCGGTGTGAGTGAGTTGACAAAGCCATCCAGCAATCGTAAGTGTGCAGGCAACCACTGCAAAGTTGCGTTGCTGATGATCACGTCGACGGGCTCATTCGGTTTCCAAACGGCGGCGTCTCCTTTAACGAAGCTGACGAGCGCAGAGGCGTGTGCTGTCGCGGCGGCCAGCATGTTGTCGTCACTATCAATTCCCAAGATTTCAGCTGCTGGCCAACGATCGGGGAGAGTCGCTGTGAGATTGCCCGGGCCGCATCCGAGGTCAACCACAGTTCGAGGTTTGTCTGCTTCGATTCGGTTGACTAAATCAAAAAATGGTCGAGATCGTTCGTCGGAAAATTGTTGATATTGAGCGGCATCCCAAGCAGTCATACTTGCATGATACAAGTTGCATACAAGTAGGTCAAGCCCGTAAGTTCATTTTGCGAATTGAGCCATGATGTCGGAGGCTGTGGTTCCGGGGTTGCGGCGACCACTGCGAACTTCACGTTCTGCTTCGGCCAGTGCAGCCGCAACCCTTGGGTCAGACCGGAATGCCGCAATGACACGCTCGTGAAGTTCATCCCACAGCCACGTCGAGTTCTGATCGGCCCGGCGAGCAGCCCATCCGCCGGTTGCGACCATAGCAAGTCGGTAATGCTCAACGGTGTTCCAAAGATCCTCGATGCCAGCACCGGTGATGGCTGAAATCGCCAACGCTTGGGGAACCCAAAAGGGGGTTCGTGGCCGCAATAGCTTGAGGGCAGATGAATAGTCAGACAGGGTGGCCGTCGCAATGGGAAGGAGAACGCCATCAGACTTGTTGACTGCGAGCACATCGGCAAGTTCCATGATGCCGCGTTTGACGCCCTGCAGTTCGTCTCCGCCAGCTGGTGCCATGAGCAACACGAAGCAATCGGTGAGGTTTGCCACTGCGATCTCAGACTGCCCTACGCCAACCGTTTCAACGAGCACAACATCAAAGCCAGCCGCTTCGCAGAGCAACATCGCCTCGCGGGTGCGCCGGGCCACACCTCCGAGTGTTCCGCCGGAAGGTGATGGGCGAATAAACGCCAGTGGGTGAACGGCCAGGCCCGGCATGCGGGTCTTGTCGCCGAGGATGGAACCACCGTGACGCGACGAAGATGGGTCAACAGCAAGTACCGCTACTTTCAGACCACGTTCCACGAGCATGAGGCCGAGCGCTTCAATAAACGTTGACTTGCCAACCCCCGGTGTGCCCGAGATACCCACCCGAATGGAACCGCCCGTCGCATCAATAACGGAATCAACAAGTAATAGCGCCTGGGCACGGTCATCGGGCCGGGTGGATTCAACCAGCGTGATGGCCTTAGCCAACGGCCGCCGTTCCCCCGATTTCACAGCTTCAGCGAGTGATTCCACAGTCCCGACCTTAATCTCACCGACAATCTCGACCTTAATTAGAGGTATTCCGGCTTGTTAGGCCGGAATACCTTCAATTAGCGGGTTTAGGGGAGTGATGTGACGTGACCGTTGACACGGGCTACCCTGGCCAGAATGAAAATTCGGAACGCTGTTCCACGCAGCGGACCAAGGGAGCCGAATGTTGAAGTCATGGAAGTCGTTGTTTGTCGTTAGCGCCGGGGCGCTTGCTGTCGCCGGGTCGCTCACTCCTGCGTTTGCCGCCACTGCAAAAGCCGGAGGAAAGTGCACTGCCGCCCAGGTTGGTAAGACCACTACAGCCGGGTCTGCAACCTTGATCTGCAAAAAGTCTGGGAAGGCTGGTGTTTGGGTTCGAGTCACGGCAACCACCGTCGCCGAAACGGTTCCTCCGGCCACCACTGCGACCACGGTTGCGAGCACTATTGCCGCCGCAGCCGCGAACGTTGAAAACGGTCCGGGTGTCACCGATACAACTATCAAGATCGGCTTCATGGAGGCTGCGTTCCGCACGCCAGCTGGTTTCCTTCCTTCATCGACCGGAAACGCCAAAGATCAGGTCGCTGCAATCGTTGACTTCATAAATGCCAGCGGCGGGATCGGCGGCCGTAAGGTAACCCCAGTCATTCGCCCGTTCGACCTGTCTCAGTCGAACGACAAGCAGGCCGAAACGCTTTGTAACGCGTTCGCTGACGACGACAAGGTGTTTGCTGTTGTCAGCCAGTCAGTCATTGTGTCATCGACGGCGCGTGAATGCTTCGCCAAGAAGAAGGTCGTATATCTCGAAGCGGCCGGAGCCTTTCCACTCGACACCAAAACCCTCGAACGTATGAAGCCATACGGATATGTGGTGAACCTTCCAGCCATCGACCGCATTGGTACCTCGTATGCGAAAATGCTGGCCGATCAGAAGTTCTTCGGTGCTGACCCCAAGACTGCGAAGGTTGGCATCTTGTCAATGAACGACCCCGCATACCAACGAGCTGTCGATGACCTCAAGGCTGAGCTCAAAAAGACCAGCGGTGTTGAAGCTATCGATACGGTGTTTTTCGATACAACATCGCAAGATACCGTGAGCCGTGACTCTGCTGCAGCGTCAACTCGTTTCGCCGCCAAGAATATCGATCACGTCATCTCGTTGGTGTCGGGCGGAAACGTTATGCAGTTCCTTTGGACAAGCTTCGATAACGGGTACAAGCCCCGCATGTCGTTAACGAGTACAGACAATCTTGCCGTGGTGCAGAACGGGGCCTTGTTCCGTTTGCGTGCCGTCGACAAGTCGATGTTCAAAGATGCGGTTGCCATTGGGTTCAATCCAATTACCGATACCGAAGACACCCAGTTGATTTTCCCGCAGCCTGGGCCCGAGAAGCGTTGCATCGACATTTATACCAACAAGCAACTCATCACCGGTTTTGAGCGCCGTTACCTGTCACGTTATGCGCAGGCTTACTGCGACGGACTGTTCTTCTTGCAGACCGTGGTGAAGCGGATGCCAGGTGGCCTGAACGCCGCCGCGCTGCAGGCCGAAGTAGAAAAGCTTGGATCGAAGGGTTATGACGCCTCGGTTGGTTGGCTAACGAAGTTTGGTCCGGGTCGCTATGACGGGGGTAACGGTTACCGGGTTCTTAAGTTCTCAGACGATTGCCGTAAGCCCATCAATGGTTGCTTCGAGTATTCGAGTGGCATCAAGGAACTTGAGTAGTCGAGTTTCGTTTTTCGCCCCACGTGAATTTGTTCGCCCAACGGCGCGTGCTCAAGCGATTCAGGGTGACCGTATGCGTATGTACGGTCGCCTTGCTGGTGGGTGGATGCGCGTCTGGTGGTCTATTGAATGCTGATGGTCTTGCGTTCCGCCAGGATAATTCGATAGTCATAATCGTGCCCGGCGAACGCGAATTGGTAAGCGAACCCCTCTCGGTCGAGTGGACCATGGAACCAACGACCGACCAGGTTGCCGGTTTCATGTTGTTTGTCGATAGGGGTCCTCAACCACCAGGGAAAACAATTGAGTACTTTAAGCAAGACAATCGCTCGAACATCTACCTAGCTGAGACGAGCCCGTTTGAGATCCCGGCGATCGAGCGGCGCGAAGCCGTTGCGAAGAAGGTTCGAGACCAGCATCATCTGACGATTATCGCTATCGATGTTGCTGGGCGTCGCATTGGTGAAACTGCAGCGTACGTTGACTTTGACGTGTTCGAAGAGGAACTGTGAACGTGCGGTCGACTGACAGTTCAGATGGTGCCGATGTTCGGCGTGCCGGGCGTCGGGCCCTCGGTATCACCGGTGAAGATGGTCCGTCGGTGCGGCTACGAGACGTTGTTCGCTCGGGAAGCGGTTGGTACCCAATCACGGCACTCGGCGCGCTTACTATCGTCGACGCGTTTCAGGGTACTGCCTACTCAATTCTCGGGCCCGACATTGCCGATACCCTCGGCCTCTCTCGTGGAACCATTGCCGGTCTTTCGGCTCTACGGCTACTGGCCATCTTTGGGGCAACCCTTCCCGCTGCAGCACTGACACAGCGAAAACCAAGACGGGGCATTTTGTCTGTCATGGCCGGATTTGCCTGGGTGGTTACTGCGCTCATGATCGGCATTTCGCGGACTTCCGTCATGCTTGGCATCTGGTTGGTTCTCAGCGGAATCGGAAACGGGACCTCGCAATCGCTTCACCGACCCCTCGTTATTGATAGTTATCCGCCGACCGGTCGAGTTCGTATGTTGACTCTCTACCGAATGTTTGATCAAACCGGATTCGTCATTGCACCGCTGTTGATTGCTGCACTCACCCTTTGGGTCGACTTGAGTTGGCGGGGGGTGTTTGTAGTGATTTGTGTGCTTACTGTCCCGGCTGCTTTGTACGCGATTCGACTCAAAGACCCGGGGTTTGGAGCTTACGACGACGAGTCGACACGAACCAAGGTCGTTACTTCCGCCGTCGACGATATGCATACCGAAGATGTAGAGCTTGGCTTTTTCGAAATTGTTCGGAGGCTCTTTCTCATTCGCACCGTTCAACGAATTCTCGTGGGTTGGGCGGTTCTGGGGCTGTCGTTCGTTCCCCTGCAGGTATATCTTTCGTTCTTCCTCTACGACCGCTGGAAGATGGATGCTGGGGCCAGAGCAGTGTTCGTATCTGTGCTCCCGGTTTTCTCAATCACCGTGTTGTTGGTGACGGCCAAGCGGGGTGAGGCGATGCTACGAAAGGATCCAGCTGACTTGCTTCGCCGGGCTGCATTCGGGATTGGCGGGGGAGCGCTCTGTATTGCTGCGGTACCCCTCGTTCCCGGCGATAACTGGCGGTCATGGTGGGTCGTACCGATGACTGCGCTCTTCGGTCTTGGCAGTGGTCTACAGGCCATTGGGTTTCCGTCACTGGAAGCCTCACAGTTCTCGATTATCCCGGCCAATATGCGGCCGCATGCATCCGCGCTCGCCGGCATATTTCTGTCGGCGGTCGGTGGCCTTGGGGGCGTGTTTCTTTTCGGATCAATTGATCGACGCTTCGGCGTTGCTGGGGTGTTCGCGCCAGTGGCGATTCTTGGGGTTGTTGCGGCGCTTGTGCTTCGAAGCGCAACACGATTTATCGGTAGCGACCTTGACCGAACCGTTGATGGCATTGCAGAATCAGAAGAACTAAAAGGTCAACAAGCTCGCGGCGAACGGGTGCCGATGCTTTCGTGTCGCCGAATCGATTTCTCTTATGGAACCGTACAGGTGCTCTTCGGTGTCGACTTCACCGTTGATGAAGGAGAAATGGTCGCGCTGCTTGGCACAAACGGTGCCGGCAAATCAACCTTGCTGAAAGTCATTTCGGGGCTCGGGCTTCCGCAATCTGGCAGTGTCCGTTTCCGTGGTCAAGACGTCACGTTCGTTGATGCCGAGCGACGCGTGGTTATGGGCGTGACGCAAATTCCTGGTGGCAAGGCATCGTTTGGTCCGTTGACTGTGGTTGAAAACCTGCGAGTTGCGGGTTACACCCACGGTCGAAACAAAGCGGCCGTCGATCGTGGCATCGATGTATCGTTTGCAGCCTTCCCCAGATTGGGTGAGCGACGTAACCAGTTGGCCGCAACCCTGTCGGGCGGTGAACAACAGATGCTGGCCCTGTCGAAGGCCTTCATGTTGAAACCCCGCCTCTTGTTGATTGACGAACTTTCGCTTGGCCTCGCACCAAAAATTGTGGGCGAATTGTTGGAGATGGTTCGCCAAATCAACCATGACGGAACCGCGGTGGTGTTGGTTGAACAGTCAGTGAACGTAGCGTTGAGCCTGGTGCAACACGCCTATTTTATGGAAAAGGGTGAGATTCGTTTCGACGGGGTGGCATCTGAACTTCTTGATCGGGGCGACTTGCTTCGCTCAGTATTTCTTGAGGGAACCGCCGCGAACCTTGGTTCGGCCGGTGGGTTGGTGACGTTGTGATGTCGATGGTTGTTGGGTTCGCGTTTGCATCGGAGTATGTGTTTCGTGGTGCGTTGGTCGGCCTGAGTTACGGCTTACTTGCCCTCGGGATTGTGTTGGTGTTTCGATCGTCAAACATCATCAACTTTGCTCACGGCGAAATTGGCCTGTTTGCGGCTGCGGCGTTTGTGAAATTCGTAGGGGTATGGGGTATCCCGTATTGGATTGGTTTCTTTATGGCACTTACGTGCGGTGCTGCCGCCGGAGCGGTGTCAGAAGTGGTGTTGGTACGGCGCCTTCGCAATGCGCCTCGCCTTATGAGCGTCGTTGCCACGTTAGGGTTCGGGCAAGTCTTGGCCTTCTGGGCGAACGTCATTCAGGGAAACGGGTCGACTGTTCTGGGCTTCCCTAAGCCCAGCGGATTTCCGACCTTCAAGTACAAGTCATTTTTTGTCAGCCAGCCGTTCATGGCGATCCTTATCTTGTCGCCGCTAGTGATGGTTGCTATCGCGTCATTTTTGCGGTTCAGTCGTATCGGTATTGGTATTCGCGCTGCGGCGGCAAACCCGGAAGCGGCTCGAATGGCAGGCCTTCCTCCGGGCCGTATGTCAGCGATAACCTGGTCGTTCGCCGGAGCCCTTTCCACGTACACGGCGCTCATGGTGATTCCAGCCTTAGGCACTGCGTTTCAGGGGACCACGAACGCCCCTGGGTTGCTGCTTCGTGCGCTTACGGTTGCGGCGATTGCTCGTTTTACCAGTATTCCAATCACGCTTGCGGCAGGGGTGGCTGTCGGCGTGGTCGAGTCAATTTTCCAGTTCAATTATACGAACGGCGGACCCATTGAGGTGCTGCTGTTTGGAGTGGCGATTGTCGCGTTGGTCGCGCAGCAGGCTGGGCGGGGCCGGGCAGCTCGCCGCGACAACTGGTCTGCGCTTCAACCGTGGGCTCCGCTAACGAGCCGCCTTGCGAAGCATCCGGTCATCGGTCGGTTGGGTCCGATTTCGGCGTTTGTTTGCCTTGCTGGTGCCATCTTGTATGGGCTTATCGCCAGCAATGAATCAGCAACTGTAGGCATTCAGTTCTTCTTCGTTGCCCTCCTCGGGCTTTCGGTATACCTTTTGACGGGTATCGCCGGGCAGCTTTCACTTGGCCAGGTAGGAATCGCTGCACTTGGCGCTGCCGTGGCGTTGCGGTGGCAAAACGGGCTGGGTGAACTCGTAAGCTCACTTGTTATTGCCGGGTTGGTTGGTGCCGCTATTTCGGCCATCCTCGGTGTGCCAGCTTTACGGGTGCGCGGGCTCATGGTTGCCGTTACGACGCTTGGCTTCGCAATCGCTACGAGGTCGTGGCTGTCACGGCAGTCATGGGTGATGGGGGGTGGTTTGAGTCGTTCCGATCCGGTGTTGTTCGGTGTTGATCTTGCGACGAACAAACGGTTTTACTGGTTTGCCCTTTTTGTGGTGTTGGTGCTTTTTGTAGTCGTACGAAACATTTCAACGAGTGGTTTTGGGCGAAGCCTGATAGCGCTGCGCGATAACGAAGATCAGGCTCGGGCCATGGTTATCCGATCGGCTCGTGCAACCATGACGGTATACGCATTGGCTGGTTTCATTGCGGGAACAGCTGGCGCGTTGTATGCATCGTCGGTAAGTCGAATTGACCCAGATACGTTCAAGGTTGATGACTCGATAGCTGTAACCGCCTATACGGTTCTTGGTGGGCTTGGCCTCATCGCCGGGCCATTCCTCGGGGCTGCGTGGAATACGTTTCTGCCTCGGTTACAACTTGACAGTCTCGGCTTCTTGGCCACCTCATTTGGTTGGTTGATCCTTTTACTTTACGTACCAAGCGGTCTGTCTGGGCTTATCGCCCCGTTACGACGACAACTTATTGAACGAATCGCAGGGCGTGGGGCCTTGGAACTTGACCCAGAACCCGACCCAGCTGACCAGCTTACGAATCGACCCATCCGACTGGGGCTATCAAGTGCGAGCGAGATCGACTCGGCGGTGAACCAGAGCTCGGTTCTGCTCAAAGTGTCGGGCATTTCTAAACGATTCGGTGGCGTTGTTGCCTGTGACGACATCAGCTTTGAAGTTTTCCACGGTGAGACCCTCGGGTTGATTGGCCCGAACGGGGCTGGTAAAACGACCCTATTCGAAATACTTGGTGGCTTCACGGGGGCTGATCAAGGGACCGTCCTGTTTGACTCCATCGACGTGACCGGCCTTCGCCCAGAGCAGCGAGCCCAACTCGGCCTCGTTCGATCATTCCAAGATGCTCCGCTGTTCGGAACCCTGACCGTCTGCGACACCATTCGCCTGGCCCACGAACGCCAACACCCGTCATCGCTGGTCGGTGCATTGATGGGTGCACGGTCAAGGGAACGTCTCGTTGCGACCAGCGCCGATGACCTCATTGATTTGATGGGTCTAAGTTCGTATGCGCGCAAACAAATAGCTGACCTTTCAACGGGTACCCGGCGCATAACCGAGCTGGCGTGTCTTGTCGCCATGAAGCCCAAACTTCTACTTCTTGATGAGCCAGCATCGGGTATAGCTCAGCGCGAAACTGAAGCCCTTGGCGAACTGCTGCAATCGATCAAGCGCCATCTCTCAACAACAATCATTTTGATTGAGCACGACATCCCGATGGTTCGATCGATTGCTGATCGAATCTTGGCTATGGATTCTGGTCGCTTGATCACCATTGGCACACCAGCTGACGTGCTCGCGCATCCTCAGGTGGTCGAAAGTTACCTGGGAAGTAACTCGATTGCGATCGAGCGCTCTGGTCTGGGGTCTTGAAGGTGCGTTACGACGTGATAGTGGTTGGCGCCGGACTCGCTGGTTTGAGCGCAGCAATGCAGCTACAAGCCTTGGGGCAAACAGTCGTTGTGCTTGAAGCATCGGGCCGGGTCGGCGGACGAATTCACACTCGTATCGACTACTCGGTGCCGTCGGGGTTGATTGATGTTGGGGCCAGGCAAATCGGCATGGGTTACCGTCGCACATGGGAACTGATCGAACGGTTCGGTTTGCAGACTGTCGATGAAGATGTTGAGGCTCAACCATCTGCGTACGTTGTAAACGGTGGTCTCGTAGCTTTGCAAGACTGGGAGCACTCGACCTTCAACCAACTTGAGGCTGGGTTCAGGCACCTTCCGCCTACCGCGCTCGGGGCAGGGTTTCTCGTACGACACGACCCCTTCACTTCTCGGACGGATTGGTTGCAGCCAGAATTCTCGTACCTCGACGTATCGCCCCTCGAGCTACTCGTCGCCGAAGGTGCCTCGACAGAACGAATTCGACTCACTGCGCTCACCATGTCGGCTGGTGATGTGTGGCAGTACTCGGCGTTGGCATTGTTGCAAGAACACCACCGCACAATGGAGGAATTGGTCACCACGAAAACGGCCGGGATGGTAGTCAGCCAAACGCTTCAAGCAGCCCGAGCCATTGCTGACGCTGAACGAAGCGGCATAGTGCGTCGACCGGTTCAGAATATTGTTGGTGGAACCGGTCAACTGGTCGATGCACTTGCAAACACGCTGGGCGCGGCTGTGCTTCGAAACTCGCCGGTTGCGATGATCGACCTTGATCATCGCGCTAGTCAGAACCATGGAGTATGTGTGCAGACTATTGACGGAACGCAGTATTATTCAAACCATGTCGTCGCTGCGGTGCCGTTTAGTCTGCTGAGAACCATCGATATTCGACCCCTCCCCGAACCACTTTTGGCAGAGGCGATTCGTACAATGCCCTATATTCCGCTCACCCGAATGTGGGCCCGGGTAACGAAACCCTTTTGGGAGCGTGACGGCTTTGCCCCATCGACGTTTTCTGATGGCGAGTTTGGGAACTGCATCGTGATGCGCGACCCCGGTTCTGGCGAGTACAACGCGATGTTTGTACTTTCGGGTACTACCGCCCGTCGGGCCGATGCGGTCGGTGAAGATGCAACCTCAAAATGGTTGGTTGAATCGCTGCAACGTGCTCGCCCCGCCAGCGCCGGGTGTATCGCGCCCTATGCCGTCTCGTCGTGGGAGGCGCAACCATTCGCCCGAGGGCTGCGCCATAGCTTTCGCCCCGGTGATGTGACCCGGTTTGCCCCAGTACTTGCTCGCCCCCATGGGCCGGACGGCCGCCTCCATCTTGCCGGTGAACATACGCGACGCGAAGAATTCGGAATGGAAGCAGCCCTAGAGTCGGCTGACCGGGTGGTATCTGAAATCCGTCACTAAAATGAAAGGGTTACAGCGCCGCTCGAAGTCTGTCGATAGTTCAGCGATGAATGCAATCGTGGGCACGAGGAGAAGCACGTTTGTTGTGTTTAGCCTGGCGTTGCTTCATGCGGTACTCATCACGACGCTGGCCCTGCTGAAGCACCGCAATTTTGACACCTACGGTTTTGATCTTGGAATCTACGATCAGGCATGGTGGCTGGTTGGTCAGGGTGGCGGGGGTTTTGACACGGTCAGAGGGTTTCCGATTTGGGGTCATCACCCAAATCTTGTGTTTGTTTTGCTGGCACCTTTCGCACGTCTCGGATTGGGAAGTTGGTTTCTGACCGTCGTTCAAGCAGGCGCGCTAAGCGCTGGCGCCCTTCCAGTTTTCTGGATTGCTCGGAAGCGTCTTGATTCGTCAAAACTTGGCGTTCTGTTCGCGGTCATTTACCTGCTGTTTCCGCCGACCTCTTGGTTGTCGTGGGTCTCGTTCCATCCTGAATCACTGTCGGTAACCCCGTTTCTTTTCGCAATTTGGTTTGCCGACAATCGTCACTGGAAACGCTTTGGGACATGTGTCGTTCTCGCGTTGTCGACCCGCGAAGAGGTAGCTATTGGTATGGCCATATACGGCCTCATGTTGGTGTGGCAACATCGCAACCGGTGGATTCCGTCTGCGCTGCGTAAGCCAACTGTTCAACGACGTAGCGGACGAATGGTTGGCATAGTCACGTTCTCGGCATCTGTTGCGTGGTTTTTTATCGCGACCAAAGTGATTATTCCGCGATCCCTAGGCGGAGGGGGTGCCTACTATGTCGACAAGTTTTTTGCCGGGTATGGCGACTCTCTTGGCGAGGTTGCCGTCCATTTGGGTACGCATCCTGGCGAAGTGTTTCGAGTCGCGACGACAAGCGATGCTATTCGTTTCCAATCAGAACTGCTTGGTCCGCTTGGTTTTCTTCCGCTGGTAAGTCCACCTATGGCCCTGGTAGCTGCGCCGCAACTGGCCATCACGTTGCTCGGATCAGAGAATTTTTTAAGGGAAATTACTAACCAATACACGGCACTCATGATTCCCGGGCTGATCGTTAGCTCCATCGATGTCGTCGCTCGGGCCCGGTACCGTTGGCAGGTTGCAAGACCTCTGATTCCGAAACTTCTTGTTGGATGGCTCGTTCTTGCTTCGCTGAGCGGTGCATGGCTTCGAGGTCCGCTTCCTGGTGCTGTCGGGTTCAATTCGTGGCGGTTACAAGCACCCGCCAATGCTGTGGCAATGCGTTCGGCCATCGCCCTGATTCCTGACGACGCTGCGGTTACGGCGAGCGGTGAACTGGTTCCGCATTTAAGTCATCGTAAGGTGATCTACAACTTTCCGAACCCCTTCACACCACTGGCTTACGGAACGGGTGCTCCGCAACCTGATTATCCGGTTCAACCTGATTGGGTCATCGTCAATCGTTCGAAAGGCAAGGTGTCAACTGTCGCCCTCGCCAAGGTCGTGAATGACCCAGCCTGGGAGTCGGTTTTTGATACAGATGGCGTGGTCGTGCTCAAGCGCCGGTAAAGCGATTAGTTTCTTGGTGTTGTGAAACCCGAACTTCTTCGACAACTCAGTGTCACAGCGCGCGAACTTCGTGATGAACTCAGCGAACAAGTCTTTCCCGTGGAAGCACCGGTCACTACGAATGGGCTGAGCGCTGCAGGTGCAACCACAGAAGTAGCGGCGATGGTTCGCCAATTCGACGATCATATTTTGGTGCGGCTCGAACATCTCGATGCGCCGGCACTCGTTGTCGTTGGTGGGTCGACCGGCTCAGGAAAGTCGCTGTTGGTCAACTCTTTGGTAGGTGCCGACGTCACTAAACCCGGGGTTTTGCGCCCGACTACCACTGCACCAGCGTTGATCCACGATGCTGATGGGGCCGATTGGTTTCGATCAACGAAAGTTCTGCCTGGGTTGGCTCGCGTGTTGAGTGGCGAAGCGCAAGGTCATAACGAAGTGCGCTTAGTACTGAACGAAAGTGTGCCTGAAGGATTGGCCCTCTTAGACAGCCCCGATATTGATTCGGTCTCGGCCGAGAACCGAACTCTTGCAGCCGAGCTACTTTCCGCTGCTGATTTGTGGATCTTCGTAACAACCGCAGCACGATACGCCGACGCAGTGCCATGGGGCTTTCTTGAACAGGCCAAGGCACAGGGAACCCCGCTTGTGATCGTGATGAACCGAACCCCAAGCGGCCACGGTGAAACACTTAAGGCTCACCTTGAAGAGATGTTGGCTGAGCGTGGCCTGCAAGGCACCCAAGTGTTTTCGATTCTTGAACAAGACCTTGATGGAACCCGTTTGCCAGCGATTGCAGTTGCTGAGGTTCGTGGTTGGCTCGAAGATTTGGGAAACAATCGTGATGCTCGGGTCGCTGCAATTCAACGCTCACTTACGGGTTCAATCACTGATGTTATTGCTCGAACCCGCAAAGTTGCTGACGCCGTTGGTGAGCAGGCAGCAACGATTGATTCGTTGCGTACGCTCGCCCACGCCCCGTATGACCTTGCCCTTGAACGTATTCGAGTAGACATCAGCCAAGGTGCCCTACTCAAAGGTGAGGTACTCGCCCGGTGGGAAGAGTTGCTTGGCACCGGCGAACTATTGCGACAACTTCGCACCGGTGTCGCGAAGCTTCGTGATCGAATCACCGGAACCATTACCGGCCGTCCGAAACGTGACATCGAACTGAACGGGGCAGTAGAGCACGTTGTCGAAACACTGATTCGAACCCGCTCAGATGAAGCAGCTTCGATTGCCGTTACGGCGTGGAGGGCACACCCGGCGGGTTCGGCTTTGCTTTCAAGTGGTTCTGCTGCTGTTGAACTTGATCGTTCGAGCGCAACCTTGTCGCAGCGTTCGGCCCAAGCAGTGCGAGCGTGGCAGGGTCACCTCCTCGAGATCATCCAAAATGTCGGCGGAAGCCGAAAATCGAAAGCACGTATATTTTCGTTTGGCCTCAATGGTGTCGCGATGGTGGTCATGGTTCTAGTCTTCGCGCATACCGGTGGGCTTACCGGTGCAGAAGTTGCCGTCGCTGGCGGGGCGAGTGCAGTAGGCCATTCTCTTCTCGAAGCAGTACTCGGCGATCAAACCGTCCGAAAACTCGCGACCGATGCACGCACCGATTTGGAGGCACGCATAGCGTTACTTCTCGATGAAGAAAAGCAGCGCTTCGATGACGAGCTTGCTTTGGTTCCAGTCGATGCTGATTCGGCGGGTCGTCTGCGGGCATTAGCTAACAAACTCACGGCACTGCGGTCAGGTAACTGAAATGAGTAAGGTGTCGGTTCGGTCTCACGAGATCGATCAATTGCAGCAACGTATAGCTTCGCTTGACCACATCGTTAAGCAAGCAGATGGTCTGCTCGGTGACGATATTGTCGATCGAGCCCGCCAGCTTCACAAGACCGCCTCGGCCCGCCTTGGCCACGGAACAAGCAACTCAGTCGTGGCGCTAGCAGGGGCAACCGGAAGCGGTAAGTCGAGTCTCTTCAATGCCATTTCTGACACCGAATTCGCGACGGTCGGTGTACGTCGGCCGACAACGTCCCAGGCGCTCGCTGTTGTTTTTGGTGATGGGGCACAAGACCTACTGAACTGGTTGGATATCAAACAGCGCCAACGGGTTTCGGCTGTAACGCCAGCCGGGGTAGATCTGGAGGGGCTGGTACTCGTTGACCTTCCCGATCATGATTCGACCGAGCTTGCCAACCGATTGGAAGTTGATCGGCTCGTACAGGTAGTTGACCTCTTTATTTGGGTGGTTGACCCCCAAAAGTATGCTGATGCTGCACTTCACGAAACATATCTGCAAGCATTTTCTGGTCATGGCGCCGTGAGTATTGTGGTGCTGAACCAGGTCGATCGTCTGCGCGCTGATGAGCGAAAAGCGTGCCTTGAAGACCTCACCCGTTTGTTGGTGGCTGATGGGCTTCAGGGGGTTCGAGTTGTTGGTGCTTCGGCCGTCACCGGCGAAGGTATCGATGGTTTGCGTCGCGAGCTTTCTGCTCGGGTGGCCGAACGCCAGGCGCTGATCAAGCGTATCGATGCAGATATTGATTGGTTGGCGACCGATTTGGCCGTTGCCTGTGGTGAGGGTGCCCCTACGAAGGTTTCGGCTCAGTCGCGTGATGATCTGGTTGCGGCGGCCACCGAAGCCTCAGGCGCGCGTGTGATCGAACATGCGGTGGAAGGTTCATACCGACATCGGGCATCGCTAGCAGTCGGGTGGCCCCCGCTTCGGTGGATTCGCAAGGTGAAGGTTGATCCGTTGGCCCGGCTTGGTCTTGGTACAAAGGCCGCTGCTGCGAACCGCTCTGATGGTGCTCTCGACACCGTTATGGTTCGCCGTACTTCGATTACGGCCGATCCGGTTGCCCAAGGTCGCCTTGGTGAGGCGTTGCGTCAACTTGCGCGAGACGCCACCACGAGCCTTCCTGATGCACCGAGATCTTCAGTGAGTGCGCGTATCGAATTGGCTTCCGCATCACTCCCTGATGCGCTCGATGTGGCTGCGGCAAAAACTGATTTGGCCCTTGACCCACCCCGCTGGTGGGCAGCCGTTGGGTCACTTCAACTTGTGGCGAGTGCAGCAATGGTCGCTGGGCTTGCCTGGTTGACAGTCTTGTTTTTCCTCGGATGGTTCCGTTTTCCTGATCCGCCACTTCCACGGGTCGGGTCAATGCCGCTACCAACACTGCTGGCCTTTGGTGGTGGTGCGTTTGGTTTGCTTCTTGCGATACTCGGACGCCGGATTGCCGGCATTGGTGCGAAGCGTCGGGCAATACGGGCTCGTGCCGATCTCGCAACTCAGGTTGGCCAAGTGGTCGACGAACTAGTCATCAGGCCGATCAATACCGAACTGTCAAACCTTGGCGAACTCACTACGAGAGTGCACCAACTCGCCCGGTAGTCGATTCGGCCTGAGCCCCCGAGTGAACGCCACGCTCATGGCGATCTTCCTATCGGGCCAACTGAAGATGTTTGGATTCGTGAGCCATTCAGCAGAAACACGACGCTGATGCCAGTAGGAACGTCTTTGTGCGATCGAACAACGATTGTCGTCGACAGTGCCCCCGAATACCACTGTCCCTCCTCCAAACCTCCTCCTGCAAAACACGAATTTTTGTTGCGTCAAACCCGAATTCTTAGCTTGCAGAAGACGAATATTGGTAGTCTTCGGCGATGGTTCAACTTATCGAACGGCGTGTCGGCGCACTTCTCACTGAGTATCTCGGGGGGTTTCGAGTTGTCGTTATCAACGGTGCTCGCCAGTCTGGGAAGTCAACGTTGCTCGCCCAAATTCAGACTGCTTCAGGCGGAACCTTGGTGACCTTGGACGACCGAGAAGTACTTCGCTCAGCGAGAACCGATCCTCGCGGGTTCGTAACCGGTCACAACTTTCCGTTGTTTATTGACGAGGTACAGCGTGGCGGCGAGCCGCTCGTTCTTGCGATTAAGGCCGATACTGACCGGCACCCATTCGAGTACGGACGTTTTATTTTGGCCGGCTCGTCACGATTTCTTACGGTTCCCAATCTCACCGAATCGCTCGCCGGCCGTGCCGCGATTCTTGATGTTTGGCCGCTCAGCCAGAGCGAGATGTTTGGGGGCAGCGATCGACTTTTAGACATGTTGTTTGGGCCGACCGAGGTACTTCGTCGTCTTGATGTCGCCAGTTTCACCCGTGCTGACATCGCAGAGCGAATCGTGAGAGGAGGTTTTCCGGCCGTTCACAACCTTTCGTCATCGCGCCTGCGAACAGCGTGGTTCGACTCGTATCTTCGAACACTTATTGATAGAGACCTCACCGAGTATCGTCGACCCAGTCGCACTGTTGATGTGATGCGGTTGGCGCAACTTGTACTTGGTAGAACCGCTCAAGAAGTTAACGCTTCGAACATTGCCAGTGACCTGGGTGTTACTGGCGATACCGTGAAGGATTATCTGGCGCTCACCGAAACGATCTACCTTCATCACCAATTACCAGCGTGGACTGGTGGTCACACGGGGCGTGTAGTGAAACGTCCAAAACTTCATGCGGTCGATACGGGGCTTGCGGCCCATGTCTTGAACCAGTCAGCGAACTTATTAAGCATTCCGACCACCGCGATCTTCGGCGCATTGTTTGAGACCTTCGTAGTGAATGAGCTTGCAAAACAAAGAACCTGGTGCGATACGCCAGTTCGTTTCTATCATTATCGTGATGGGTCAAACCAAGAAATCGATCTTGTCATCGAAGCACGAGACGGCTCGGTGGTCTGCGTGGAAATCAAAGCCGCACTAGACGTTGATGAGGGCGACTTCCGCCATCTCATCGCCATGCGCGACCGACTCGGCGATCGGTTTATTAATGGCGTAGTGATTCACCTTGGCTCGCGCCCACTCCCGTTCGGAGACCGCATTACTTCATTACCAGTATCGGCCGTCTGGTCGGCGTAAAAACCTGCGTCCTCATGATCCCAGTTTTCGAGCAGGTGACGCATGATTGTTCTCGACTAAGGAAAGTCTTAGAGGCGAGTGAATTCATCACTTTCCATTTTAATCAAAGCAGCTACGTAGCGACTCGTCGGGCTCGTAGCAGGCCCAGAATTTCGGCGGCGGCCTGAGGAATGTTTGTTCCTGGCCCGTAGATTCCACTCACCCCGGCGGCCCGGAGGAAGTCGTAGTCTTGCGCTGGGATCACGCCACCGCACACGACGAGCACATCGCCCGCACCGGCCGCCTTCAACTCAGCGATCAATTGGGGCACCAACGTCTTGTGCCCTGCAGCTTGGGAACTCACACCTACTATGTGCACATCGTTGTCGATAGCGTCGCGAGCAACTTCTCCGGGGGTCTGAAACAGGGGGGCAACGTCGACATCGAAACCGATATCAGCGAACGCGGTGGCAATGACCTTGGCTCCACGGTCGTGTCCGTCTTGGCCCATTTTGGCCACCATCATGCGAGGTCGACGCCCCTCCTCCTTGGCGAACGTAGCAACGTCGGCAACAATCGCCTGAAACATTTCGTCGGCCTCGTAAGCAGCGCCGTATACCCCCGAGATCGAGCGAATCTCAGCCTTATGTCGACCAAAGACGCTCTCCAGTGCGTCCGAGATTTCCCCAACCGTTGCCCTCGCCCGCGTTGCTTTGATGGCGAGGTCAAGCAGGTTTCCCTTTGCACGAGCGCCCGCTTCTAGATCGGCCAATGCTGCGTTTGTTGCCCCCTGGTCGCGGGTCGCCTTGATATGCGTGAGTCGGTCGATCTGACTCGCCCGAACCTGTGTGTTATCAATCTCTAGAACATCGATCGGAGCTTCTTCGTTGAGCCGGTACTTGTTGACGCCAACGATCGTTTCTTCCCCACGATCAACCCTCGCCTGACGCTTCGCAGCAGACTCTTCAATCTTCAATTTCGGCATGCCGGTTGCGACCGCCTTGGTCATACCGCCGAGGCCTTCAACTTCTTCCATCAGCTTCCATGCCTCGGTCGCCAACGAGTGAGTCAAGGTTTCTACGTAATAGCTTCCGCCCAAGGGGTCGATCACGTTTGTGATGCCAGACTCTTCAGCAACAATTAGCTGGGTATTACGAGCTATGCGCGCAGAGAATTCCGTCGGAAGGCCAATCGCTTCATCAAACGAGTTGGTATGCAGGCTTTGCGTACCGCCGAGTACTGCAGCCAGCGCTTCGATAGTTGTGCGCACCACATTGTTCATTGGGTCTTGCTCGGTCAGGCTCACCCCAGAAGTTTGGCAATGGGTTCGAAGCATCAGCGAGGTTTGGCTTTTCGGGTTAAAATCGCTCATCACCTTCGACCACAACAGTCGGGCGGCGCGAAGCTTTGCTACTTCCATAAAGAAGTTCATCCCGATACAGAAGAAGAAACTTAAACGCCCGGCAAACTCGTCAACATCCATACCATCAGCGAGGGCTGCCCTTACATACTCTCGTCCATCGGCAAGTGTGAACGCCAACTCTTGTACAGCGTTGGCACCGGCTTCCTGCATGTGATAGCCCGAGATTGAGATCGAGTTGAATTTCGGCATGTTGCGCGCGGTGTAACCGATAATGTCGGAAACTATGCGCATAGATGGTTCAGGCGGATAGATGTAGGTGTTTCGAACCATGAACTCTTTAAGGATGTCGTTTTGTATCGTGCCTGAAAGTTGGTCCTGCGAAACACCCTGTTCTTCGGCTGCCACTATGTATCCTGCGAGTACCGGAAGCACCGCACCGTTCATTGTCATAGACACACTCATTTTGTCGAGCGGAATACCATCGAACAAGATCTTCATGTCTTCAACCGAATCAATCGCCACCCCAGCTTTGCCAACATCGCCAACAACACGAGGATGATCTGAGTCGTAGCCGCGATGGGTGGCAAGGTCGAAAGCGACGCTTACACCCTGCTGCCCAGCGGCGAGATTTTTGCGGTAAAACGCGTTTGACTTTTCCGCAGTCGAGAAACCTGCGTACTGACGAATCGTCCATGCTCGGTTCGTGTACATCGTGGCTCGAACCCCTCGAACGAATGGTGCCAACCCGGGTAGCGTATTGACGGACTCAAGCGCTTCAAGATCGTCAGCCGTGTAGAGGGGCTTAACGATGATGCCTTCTGGGGTGTGCCAAGCCAAAGCGTCGGATGGATCACCCGTCAACTTTGACTCTTTCGTCGCTAGGGTCGACCACTGGTCACGAGACACAGGAGGGAAATTGTTCAGCACTTCTACAGAATACGGCCGAAAACCGTCTCATGACAATCCTGCACCCTGTGACTATCTCGTGGCTGTTATCTCGTTGAGCAGCCTGGCAAGCGTTTTTACGACTTCGCGGGGTTCAACAATGGAGTTTCGAACATGTTGATCGAAGTGTCGACTGAGCGCCGACACATGGTCTGGTGTATTGAACACCATGTACACCTGACCAATATAGAGAGCAGCACGCTGGGTGCCGAATATGGTGACAGGAGCGCAGTACCGGTGGCGACGATCTACGAGAAACCAGCGAAACGTGGGGTACAGCTCTTCAACCAGCGTGATCATGTGTTGCAGTTGAGAAGCACGCTTACTTCGTGGAAGCGACTTCCACTGATCTTCGCCCCGGGCAAAACCCTCCAATGACTGAAGCGAACTGACGCATTCGACATCGGCTTCCGGACGACGTTGCCAATCAAGCCTTGTTGTGGTGTTTTCAATACGGGCATCGAGGCCAACTTCGTCATCGATATTGGTTTCGAATCGAATTACTGAGGGTGTTTTGAGCAGGTCGGGAAGTGTTGCCGGGATATATCTCACCTTCATACCTTTCGCCTCTTGCCACCAGCCAACGAGGCGTTCGTCGACAGGCGTAATAGCGGCGCGTTCGAACACCAACGCCTCGTTAACAAGATCGGTGCGGGCATCGTTGGTGTTGGTGAGCCCAAGCAACCAATCAACGGAGACTCCTGCATGACGAGCGAGCGACACCAGTGTTTCGACTCGCGGCAGTCGCCGTGAGGTTGGCGACATAAGCTGCGACAAACTGGTTCGGTCGATCTGCAGCACCCTGGCTAACTCGGTTTGAGTGATAGCAAGACTCTTTACGACCTCGGCAAGGCGGGCTGCAACTAAGTCGTGCGAGATCGTCATGCGGTAAGTTTCACACAAGTGATGTGCTTTCACTTCTACTAGCGGTTCAAATACAACAATTGTGGTATCTGTGGCGAAGGTGCCGCTTGAACAAGCGAAGCCGTTTCGCTTGACTCAAGGGTATGGCCATCAGCCGTGACTCAACGAATCGAATTGAATGGCCGACAGTGTTCGTCGGTGTGTGTGTGGTGTCGGGTTGGCTGATGGTAACGACCCTTCATCGCAACCTCCATCCGGTCGTCGTCGTTGTGTTGCTCGGTACACTTTTGGCGTGGAGCAGTTCTTTCCAGCACGAACTTCTCCATGGTCACCCAACCCCGTGGCGAGCGGTGAACGATGCCATTGGGCGCGTCACCTTTGAGTTGTGGTTGCCCTATGACCAATACAAACGGTCACATCTTCGCCACCACCGCGACGAATTCTTGACCGACCCCGTCGATGACCCCGAGAGTTACTACGTCACGGCCGAACAGTGGGATGCCACAAGCCCAGTAATGAAACGGGTGCTCTGGGCGAACCGAACGTTGCTCGGCCGACTCGTGATTGGCCCTGTGCTTACCATTCCCGGGTACCTGTGGAACCAAGCGCGCGAAGTAATTTCTGGAAACGGGGCATCTGGCGAAGGTGACCCTCGAAAACGTTGGGCTATTCATGCTGTTTACGCTTCGGCCACGATTTCCTGGTTAGTTCACGTCGGGTTCTCGTGGTGGCAATACGGGTTAGCAATCTGGATATCGCAGTCGTACATCAAGATGCGATCGTTTGCCGAGCATCGTTGGATGCCCAATGGTGAACTCCGAACCGCGACGGTCAGCAATCGTGGGCCCTTGGCGTTGGTATTTTTGAACAACAACCTGCATACGGCCCACCATGCAGACATGCGCCTGGCCTGGTACAAGCTACCGAGCTACTCGCGGGAAACAGACGCGGTTCAACGGTCGGCATCGGGCCCCGGCTGGTATCGGAGTTACGTTGCCCTTGCGGTGCGCTACCTAGTGCGACCGTTTGACCAGCCGGTGTACGAGAACAACCGGTTCCCTGCAAGAGAGCAATTGGAAGAGAAAATCGCTGTCACGACGGCGTAAAGAGCCTTAGCATCGCTTTGATGATCGCTTCGCTTCCCATGTACGACCTCTTAGAGGTGCGTGCACATACCGATGGTATTTGGTCGGCAATCGCTCAACAACTTCGTGCCGTTAACATCGACGCGCCATCTGAGCTCACCCGTCCCAGCGGCTCGTACCTTGACCATTGGCGTCAGGTCGATCTATTGCTCAGTCAAACCTGTGGGTATCCGCTCGTCAGAGATCTTAGATCGGGTGTCGACGTCGTTGGTTCATTTTGCACGGTGGTTGACCAACCGGGGCAACCGGGCTGGTATCGAAGTGTCATCGTCTGTCGAACTGATGATGCCCGATCAGCGCCTGGTGCAGAGGGTGATCCGTTTGCTGGCTTTCGATCAGGAAACGTTCTTTGCGCGGCAAACGGGCCCGATTCGTTATCAGGATGGATTTCGCTTGGCTCGGCGTGGGGCGGTACTCGTCTAAACATTCCGGCAGTGTTGGTCACTGGCGGTCACGTGGCAAGCCTCGAAGCAGTTGCGAATGGCCGAGCCGATGTGGCTTCGATCGATTCTTGGACGTTTCATCTACTCAGCATCCATCGGCCTGATGCGGTTGCCGGTGTGAAGGTGATTGCTCGCGGGCCACTAGTTGCAGTTACCCCGCTGATTTGCCACGCTGGCGGACCGGTAGACGAACTCAGATCTGCACTACGTGCCGTCCTTGAAAGTGGGTTTTCTGACCTCGGTCCGCTTGGCATCGTTGGCTTTGTTCCGCAAAGCATTGCTGACTATGCACCTGTGGTGCAATTGTCGGCCGATGCTCTGCACGCATTCGATTCGACCCTCATGATTCGCCTGGCTCGACTTGAAGATATCGAACACCTCGGGCCGATCGACCTGGCTTCGAACCAACTCTTCATCGACCTCGGCCATCCTGAATTTGAAACCGATGAGTCAATACCTGCCGAAGCTGCTGAGCAGGCGATTGCTGAGAATCGATTGTTTGCTGCCGATCAATTCGCTGCTGACGGAACGTCAGTGCTCATTGGCTGGGTGCTGATGAATCGAACCGGTGACGAGTGCTCGATCGGCCAGATCAGTATTCACCCGGATGTTGCAAAACGAGGGTACGGGTCGGCGTTGCTGGACGCTGTGATTCGGTGGGCTCGGGCGAACGGTGAGACAAGTGTTGTGCTCAGTACACAGAGCGATATTCCTTGGAATCAGCCTTGGTACGAACGCTTCGGCTTTGCCGTCGTCGCACCGGTTGATTGGACCCCAGCCATGTGTGGGGTAGTCGAGGAACAAACCGAGATGGGCTTCGACTGGAACACCCGGGTACATATGCGCCTCACGCTAGTGTGAGCATTGACCTAAACGAATGACAATGAGCTACAGCCCGGCGATGGCCATATATTTCAGTTCAATGTAGTCGTCGATGCCCCAACGCGAACCTTCTCGGCCCAAGCCCGATTCTTTGACACCGCCAAACGGAGCCTCGGCGGTTGAAAGCAGCCCAGTATTCACTGCAATCATGCCTGACTCGATTGCTTCACCTACCCGCCACACCCGGGCGTTGTCTTTGGTAAAAAAGTAAGCAGTTAGGCCATACGGCGTGTTGTTAGCCGCGGCGATGACTTCCTCTTCGGTATCAAAGATCGAAATGCCCGCAACTGGTCCAAACGTTTCCTCAGCATTCATAAGCGCGTCGGGTGTAACCCCGTCAAGCAACGTTGGTTGGTAAAAGCGGCCGCCGAGCGAGTGCTTCGCACCACCAACGAGCAGCGTTGCCCCTTTGGCAACCGCATCGGCTACGTGGGCTTCCACTTTTACCATGGCCTGATCGTCGATCAGTGGGCCGGTCGTAACGCCAGCTTCCGTGCCAACCCCGACCACATACTTTGCAACCTCTTCAGCGAGCCGAGCAGCAAACGCAGCGTGGATTCCCCTTTGTACATACATTCGGTTCACCGCAGTACAGGCCTGTCCGGCATTTCGATACTTGCCAACTAGTGCTCCCGCAACAGCCAGTTCAAGATCGGCATCATCGAACACTATGAAAGGTGCGTTACCGCCAAGTTCCATCGAAACCTTTTTCATGGTGTCGGCGCATTGGCGCGTGAGCAACTTGCCAACTTCAGTCGAGCCGGTAAACGAAAGCTTACGTACAATCGGGTTACCGGTCAGCTCGCCACCAATCAATGGTGCATCGACCGCATCACCGATCACTAGGTTTACGACCCCGGCCGGTACTCCAGCGCGCGCACCAAGCTCAACAACCGCCATGGCCGTAAGGGGGGTTTGTTCGGCTGGTTTGCATATGCTCGTACAGCCTGCCGCCAGCGCCGGGCCTAATTTTCGAGTCAGCATCGCCGCCGGAAAATTCCACGGTGTAATTGCCGCAATCACACCAATAGGTTGTTTCAACACGATCAGTCGCCGGTCGTTCGTTGGTGCAGAAATGATTGATCCATCGACCCGCCTGGCCTCTTCGCCGAACCACTCAAGAAAGCTAGCGGCGTAGGCCACTTCGCCCTTAGCTTCGGCCAGCGGCTTACCCTGCTCGGTACTCATAATGAGCGCAAGATCATCTACGTTCGCCATCAAAAGATCTGCCCACTTACGAAGAATCTGCCCTCGAGTTTTAGCCGGTGTGGCCTTCCATGAGGTGAATGCAGCAGCTGCGGCGTCGATAGCCCGCCTTGTTTCAGCCGCACCCATTCGCGGAGCTTGAGCTATTACTTCGCACGTTGCCGGATTATCGACATCGTAGGTACGCTTGTCATCGGCATCGACCCAACTTCCACCTATGTAACCCTGGGTGATGAACAGGGTTGGGTCATTCAGTATCAAGCGAGGCATTTGCGATTCCTTAACTAGTTATAAGTCATGCGCTGTGTGGCTTGGCGAGAAAGTTCATCGAACAAGCCTTGCTGCACCGGGTCAACGTCAGCGGTTCGTTCGGGGTGCCATTGCACGGCAACAGTCCATGCACTTGCAAGGTCAGTCAGCTCGACTGCTTCAACCGCACCATCATCGCTTGTTGCAGTGATCACCAGGCCGGTACCGAGACGGTCAATCGTTTGATGATGGAAGCTCCAGCAGTCGTCGATGGTTTGCGCACCACCGATAGCTTTGGCGAGCAACGTTGCAGGCTCAACATTTACCGAGTGTGAAGCGTGCCCTTCGCGTGGGTCACCGTGCGCCCCAAACCCAGGCTTCCCGGTGATGTGTTGATGAAGGGTTCCGCCGAGCGCAACGTTGAGTACCTGCATGCCTCGACAGATAGCGAGCATCGGAAGTTTCAGTTCGAGAGCTGCTCGTACGAGGGCTAGTTCGTGAGAGTCGTTGGCTTCCTCGACCCCGTACACCTGGTCGTCTTGTGCTTGCCCGTACAGTGCCGGATCAACGTCGCCACCACCAACGAGCACAAGGCCATCAACTCTCGAAAGCACGTCACGTGCCTCATCGGTATTCATGAGGCGCGGCGACAAAATGGCCTCGTTGGCACCCGAACGCCAGATGCCTTCAAGGTAGGTTTGCTGGGCAACCGTGGCGCGAGTCTGTGGCCAATTAGATACTTGTCCGGCTGCACGACTTCGAGCAGATACGGCGATAAACGGGCGTCCCACGGGTAAAGTCTTCCACATGACCGCTGCAGCCCCAATACCGCGACCGGAACTGACCTACTCACGCCGTACCTGGATGACACTTGAGCCCATTCACGCGATCGTCTATTTCTCGCCGTTGGCCGACACGGTGTACTCAACACTCGGCCTCGTCGGACGTCAAGGTTACTTCGCGTCTCGCTCGGCTGCGCTTGGCTTGGCAAGTGCCGAACTGGTTCGCTCGACCTTCTTCAATTTCGCGCCTGATGCCGTCAACGGTGCTATTCCATCGGCGTGGACGGTTGCGTCCCCAGATCTCGTCCTTGGTGCCCGTAACGAGATTGTGCGTATGAGTATCGCAAAGTTTGCCCCCGACCACGCCGATTCCGAAGCCACTCAAACCGCAGCCCGCATCGCGAAGCAGGCGGCACTCATTGCGACCGAACGTCTTGATGGCCGGCCCCTGTTCGCAGCCCACGCTGCATTGCCATGGCCATCAGATGACGAGCCAGCGTTGGTGCTGTGGCATGCGCAAACGTTGCTGCGCGAATACCGTGGCGACGGCCATATTGCGGCATTGGTCACTGAAGGCCTCTCTGGACTTGATGCCCACGTAACGCACATCGCAACCGGCCAAATGCCCGTTTCGATAATGCGGACAACGCGCTCATGGCCCGATCAGGTATTCGACCGCGCCGTCGAGAGCCTTGTCACCCGCGGGCTGGTGAGCCGAGCCGACGATTTAACACTCTCACTGACTTTGCAAGGATCGCAGCAACGTGACCGGATCGAAGCACTCACCGACGTGCTCTCAGAAGCACCATACGTAGCCCTCGGTGAAAGCACCTGTGCCGAACTCCGTCGGGCTGCTCGACCCCTTTCGCAGGCGCTGGTTGACGCAGGGCTCTCGCCACTTCGAAAACTTCCGCCGTCTGATGATTAGAGGCGTTTTCACCCGAATGGCTGAATTTGTTCAGCTCGTTCGTTCATAGGCCGATATTGGTCGAGCATGAGCAATTCAACTGATCAACGTTTTTGGTGCGAGTACGCCTGGGTTGGCGGAATTCAGCCAACGCCAAATGTTCTTCTTGTTGTGCGCGACGGAAAGCTGCTTGATGTGCAGGGCCCGACTGACCAACGCACGATCGATTGTATCGAGCTTTCGGGCCTCACCATGCCGGGCTTGGTGAACAGCCACTCTCATGCTTTCCATCGTCTCGTTAGGGGGATAACTCATCGGGGTCGATCTGACTTCATGGGTTGGCGCGACGCGATGTACCAAGCATCAGCGGCACTCACACCAGACAACTATGCGAACGTAGCAGCAGACGTTTACACCGAGATGCTCCTCGCTGGTTACACCACGGTTGGTGAGTTCCACTACGTTCATCATGAACCGGGTGGCCGACCCTACGATGACCAACACGCGATGGAATTGGCGGTTCTCGATGCAGCACGCTCTGCTGGAATCAGAATTACCTTGATCGACGCCTGCTACCTCGCCGGTGGGGTGAGGGAACCGCTCAGCGATGTCCAACTTCGATTCAGTGACGGTTCAGCGAACGGTTGGGAGAGTCGGGTGGAGAGCCTCATGAGAGCGATGCGAGGTCGAAGTACCGCCCGACTTGCTGGCGCTATCCATTCGGTTCGCGCGGTAGATCCGGTGTCGATGCAAACGGTAGCTCGATGGGCTAACGGTCGTTCGCTGCCACTTCACGCACACGTCAGCGAGATCCGAGCTGAAAATGAAGCGGCAGTAGCGGCTTACGGCAAGTCGCCCGTAGCGCTACTCGAGGCCGCCGGCGCGATGCGACTTGATCGGTCGTTTACTGCTGTGCACGCGACTCACGTTGATGCAGGCGACATGAAATTGTTGGGTCGACAACGATCGTTTGTGGCATGTTGCCCAACAACAGAACGCGAACTTGCCGACGGAATCTCGCCTACCCGCGACCTGGTTGCTGCCGGATCGCAACTCTGTATTGGTTCTGACAGCCAAGCAATTATTGATCCGTTTGAAGAGATGCGGGGCATCGAAATGCACCAGCGGTTGGCGTCTGGTGAGCGGGGTCGCCACGGCGTACTCGAACTTCTTGAAGCCGGAATCGAAGCAGGTCACCTGTCGCTCGGCTGGGATAACATCGGCAAACTTCAGACCGGCATGCACGCCGATTTCATAACCATAGATACGACGACCGCTAGGTTCAGGGGTATTCAGGCTAAGTATTGGCTTGATGCGGCCGTATTCGGGGGCTCGGGAACCGACGTTCACCATGTGGTTGTGAACGGGGAAGTAGTCGTTCGCGATATGGCTCCGGTGAGGCGACCTTGGCGCGTCGATCAGCGTCACTACCCGTCGCCACTTCCTTCCCTTTCTTTGTCGGAACCACCGGATTTGACTCCCGGCACTGCCCCTTAAGATGTTTGCATGGCAGTGAGGTTCGTAATCATCGGAGGTGGCCCCGCTGGCCATCAAGCAGCTACGTACGCAGCGCGCTTAGGCGCCGAAGTTGTGGTGGTTGAGCGCGACGTTATTGGTGGGGCAGCGAATCTGTGGGATTGCATTCCTTCTAAAACCATGATCGCAACCGGCGGCGCCATGTCGTTTGCTCGCCGTCTCGATGGTATGGGTCTTGAAGATGTGACCCCTGAAATTGATCGCGAGGGTTTGAAGGAACGTATCGACCGGATCACCGGCCGCCTGGGTTCTAATTACACGAATCAATTGCAAAGCCAAGGCATTCGAATCATCAAAGGTTTGGCCAAATTCACCAGTGCACATACCGTTTCTGTTGAGACCGAAACGGGCACCGAGTCGTTGACGTTCGATGCTGCTCTGGTTTCTACCGGCACCCGTCCTCGAATTCCCGAGTGGGTTACCGTTGATGGCGATCGAATTCTGACGACCCGCGACTGTTACCCGCCAAAAGAAATTCCGTCGCACCTGATCGTCATCGGCTCGGGTGTTACCGGGGTCGAATTTGTACATATGTTCTCGTCGCTTGGCTCAAAAGTGACGTTGGTGGTGAGTCGTCAGCAGGTGCTTCCACAGAAGGATCCTGAAGTTGCGGCTGTACTCGAAGACGATTTCCTCAAACGCGGTGTCAGCCTGTTGAAGGGTGCGCGGGCCACGTCAATCGAACGTGACCCCGATACCGGTGGTGTAATCGTTCAGTGTGACGACGGTCGGGTTGTTAGCGGGTCGCACGCCGTTCTCGCGATTGGGTCAATCGCAAACGCCGACGACCTCGGGCTTGAAACCGCCGGTATCGAACTTGATAAGTACGGTTACGTATCGATCAACCAGCACTGCGTCACAAACATCGAGCATATTTACGCTGCCGGCGACGTTTCAGGAAAGCTTCCACTGGCCTCGGTAGCTTCAATGCAGGGTAGAAAAGTTGCTGAGCACGTAATGGGCCTGCACACCCGTGAACATCGACACCTCGATTACGACAAGGCAGCCTCGGCGATCTTTACCGAACCCGAGATTGCCGACGTTGGTTTGGCAGAAGCCGAGGCGTTTGCGGTTGGCCGAAAAATTCGAGTTACCAAAGTGCCGTTTAGTTCAACGCCAAAGGCACTGATCAATAACGACTACCGAGGGTTCATCAAGATCGTGTCAGACCCCATGACCGGTGTCGTGTTGGGTGGGTCAATCGTTGGACGCCACGCTGCTGAACTCATTAGCGTGATTGCGTTGGCCGTCAGCGCTGGCCTCAAGGTTAACGACATCGCAGATTCGATGCTCGTTCACCCGGCCCTGTCCGAAGCGTTAGCGGAAGCCGCCGAATAACCCGACCCCTTCACTAATTGGAGGTATTCCGGCTTAATAGGCCGGTGACGCTTCAGCAAATTACTGCCCTGGGAATTCACAATGATGCGGTTAGCCACCGCACCCGGAGCCGATTGCTCATTGAAGACTTCCCCCACAGTTTTTCGGGTTGTTTCTTGGCCCAAAACTCAGAGGTCGCGGGCCCTGGGTGCGTGCCTGGCGCATCCAAACGCCTCTCTTGATGACCGCTCGGCTGCAATGATTCACGGCTTTCCGCTTCGCTTCGACGACCTCGACCATTGCGATGTTGCCATGGTCGAGCGACCAAATAGGACCGCCAAGTTGATGGGAATCTCGATACGGCGAACCATTTTCCCGATTGTGGCTCAGCACTGGTTTGGCGAATCTCGGACCCTCTCACCTGGCCCAACTCCCCTGCAGCTCGCTGCAAAAGAGCCCGAGTCGGTGGTTGAACGATGTTTGACTATGCCATTGGGAAAGACTTGGTTTCGGTCGATGGGGTGTGTCGATGGCTGAACAAACATCCGGCGAAACGTCTCGCCGGACGTCGACTTCTGCAATCGTTGCTCCACGAACGAAGCGATGGAAGCGTTGCTTTCCGAAGCAAAAAGGAGATGAGTGTTCGTACTTGGTTGTTAGATTCGGGCCTCATCGGGTGGACGCCGAATTTTCTTGTGGCGGTTGGTTCCAACCAGACCACTGAGATGGATTTCGCTTGGCCGGAACAACGAGTGTCGCTTGAAGTCAGCCTGTTTTACACCCACGGCTCAAAACAGAAACAGGAGCGAGATGCTGAGCGTCGTCGGCTGCTGGTTATGCGTGGGTGGCGAATCGTCGAAGCAAATGATATTCACTGAGTCAATCGAAGGACATTCAAACCGATCGTTAAATCGCTTCTGGGCTTGTTGACCAGCCCCTAATTGGAGGAATTCCGACCTATTAAGCCGGAATTCCTCCAATTAGTGCGGGGTGCGGGGTGCGGGGTTAGCTGGCGCAGGAATCTGCACCGACGAGGTCGGCGATTTTGCGTAGCTTGCGGGCCTTGTCTTGCAACGAGTCTTTCGATTCGTCGGCCGCGAACTTTGAGAGGTCGTCGATCAGCTTTCGATTGTCGTCGAACGACTTCTTCAACTTGCCAAGACGCCCCTTGTCGTTGCTTGCAGCCTGGTTAATCGTGTCGGCCAACTCTGAGGTGGCGTCAGACGCCTTCTGCAGAAGTTCAACTGTTTTCGGGTCATTGAGAGCTGCAGAAGTTTTGTCATCAAGGTTCAAAGCGTCGACCTGAGTGTTCAGCTCGCGTACCTTCGCACAAGCTGCGTCAACCTGTTTCACTGAGTCAGATGAAGCCTCTTGCTGAGCGGACGAGCATGCGCCGAGAACCGCAACCAAAAGACCTCCGGCGAACCACGAACGTGCCTTATTCACTAGCGCGGCCACGTGCCATTGATCAGACGGTCGCGATGGGCCCCGTCTGAAGCGAGGTCGATGCAAGTAAACGCCATAGCGAGAGCACCATCGAGCACGGCCCGGTCAGCTGAACTGCTGGCGCACGCTTCGGTGAATTCGGGCTGGTGATTACTGGCGCCACGAGCCTCGATGCCAATCATTGGGTGAATCGACGGAATCCGAAGGCTGACGTTTGCCATATCGGTCGATGCGCTTACGGCATGTTCACCATCGTGGGGTTGCATTGGCGGCCGCCGTTTTTGTGGGGCCGGGAACACGCGTCCTAAACCTTCAGCATTCGCTCGATACAAAGCGAGCGTATCTTCGTCATCAAGAAACTCGGAGTACGCATCAGAAAACTCGACGACCTCATGAGTGCAGCCTGTGGCTAGGGCACCGGCCTCGAAGATCCGCATTACCCGTGGTTTGATTTCGTCGAGCTCGGCGATAGTACGTGCACGTACGTAAGCTTTATATACGGTGTCATCTGGGACGATGTTCGGTGCATCGCCACCCTTGGTCACGATCCCGTGAATTCGGTCGGTTGGTTTGATGTGCTGTCGCAACAACCCGATGCCAACTTGGGCGATCGTGATCGCATCGGCTGCGTTGATTCCGGCTTGCGGGAAGGCACTTGCGTGAGCGGTTCGACCCTTGTACCGAACATCGAAATGACTCACCGATAAGCAATGCATACGGTCCGCATCGGAGGGTGCCGGGTGAATCATCATCGCCGCATGAACTCCATCAAAGAGGCCAGCGTTGAGCATCGAAATTTTTCCGCCACCGCCCTCTTCGGCAGGCGTACCGAACACCGAAATCGTAAACCCGAGATCGTCTGCCAAATTCGCGAGAGCAAGCGCCGCCCCTATTGCGCTAGCTGCAATCACGTTGTGTCCGCACGCATGGCCTATGCCGGGAAGTGCATCGTATTCAGCGCAAATGGCCAGGTGCAGCGGGCCGGAACCTGCCGCTGCGATGAAGGCAGTGTCTAGCCCACCAGGCCTTTCGGTCAGACGAAACGCTGGATGAGCACTAAGCATCGAAGCGACCCGCTCGACGCTTCGGTACTCTTCCCAGGCCAATTCAGGATGGGCATGAACATCGTGCGACAAATCAATGAGACCATCAGTGATGTCAGCCAGCGACCGTTGGGCAACATCCTTAGACGAGATCGTCGGGGCGTTCATAGCCTGACTCTATGTCAGCCGCTGTGGCACGTACGACGACCGGGAACCAGCGACCGGGAACCAGCTACTGGTAACGAGTAGCGAGACGAGCTACGGTTCGACCACCACCACAACATCGCCCGCCCCAACGGTGTCGCCGGGTTTCACTTTGATTTGGGTAACGGTTCCGTTGGTCTCGGTATTGATGTGGTTTTCCATCTTCATCGCTTCCAACACCACAACGGCCGTACCAGCTTCAACTTTCTGCCCGATCTCTACCAAAATCTTTACGATGGTGCCCTGCATAGGTACCGCAACCTGACCATTCCCAGCGCCACCGCTGGTAGGGGCAGCAGACGATGCCCGTTTCGGCTTTGCGACGCCAACCCCGTTTGTAGAGCCAACAACAACCGGTGCAATATCGGGAACCCAAGCGGAAACGCTGAACCGCTTTCCGTTGACTTCAACGTCAAGATCACGCCGAACTTTTGGCGGTTCACCTTCAACGTCGGACGCAATCGTCGAGACATCTTCACCTTTGGTCGAGGTCAACGACTTGAGATCGAGGCCATCTTCAACCCATTTGGTGGAGTGGGTCGCCGCAGCAAAATCGGGATGTTGCAAAATGGCAAGATCAGCCGGAATGGTCGTATGCACACCGATGATCGTGGTTTCTTTCAGTGCACGTATAGTTCGCGCGATAGCGGTTTCGCGGTCTTTACCCCACACCACCAACTTCGCAATTAGGTTGTCGTAGTACTGGCTGACCGTGTCACCAGCTTCGTACCCGGCATCGACTCGAACGCCGTATCCATCTGGACGATTGAATGTTTTGATCGGACCCGGAGACGGCAAGAACTTTCCGCCCGCAGGGTTTTCGGCATTGAGCCGAACTTCGATGGCGTGGCCGCGACGAGAAGCATTGACTTCGTCCTGGGTCATTGGAAGTGTTTCACCGGAAGCCACGCGAATCATCCACTCAACCAGGTCGATACCCGTCACCACTTCAGTTACTGGGTGTTCAACCTGTAGGCGAGTATTCATTTCCAAAAAGAAGAAATCTCCGTCTTGATAAATGAACTCGACCGTTCCGGCGTTGAAGTAGCCGACCGCTTTGGCGAGCTTCACCGATGCTTCACCCATTGCGACGCGAAGCTCATTCGAAAACAGTGGCGCTGGGCTTTCTTCGATGAGTTTTTGATGGCGGCGCTGGGCGGAACAATCGCGTTCGCCGACCCACACCACGTTTCCGTGCTGATCGCCAATGATCTGCATTTCGATGTGTCGAGGCCAGGTGAGGTAACGCTCGATATAGGCCTCGTCGCGACCGAACGCCGACTTAGCCTCACGTTGCGCAGCGGCCAACTGGTCAACCACGTCAGCCTCGTTACGAACCACTTTCATGCCGCGCCCACCACCGCCGAACGCTGCCTTGATGACGACCGGGTAGCCGAATTCCTTTCCGAAGGCGACGATGTCGTCGGGGCCGCTCAGAAAGTCCATCGTTCCGGGAACCATTTTCACGTTCGCAGCGAGCGCGGCCTTACGCGACGACACCTTGTCGCCCATGATTTCAATGGCACCGGGAGGCGGCCCAATGAAAGCAACCCCAAGTTCGGTAATGGCCCGTGCAAAATCGGTGTTTTCGGAAAAGAACCCGTAACCAGGGTGAACGCCGTCTGCCCCCGAGCGAGTAATCGCATCGAGAATGGCCTCGGTGTTGAGGTAGCTCTCGGCGCTGGTGTTGCCGCCGAGGGCATATGCCTCGTCGGCCATACGAACGTGCATGGCGTTTCGGTCGGCTTCGGAATACACCGCAACCGTGGCAATACCCATTTCTCGGGCGGTTCGCATGACCCGAACAGCAATTTCGCCACGGTTGGCAATCAGAATCTTTTTCACAGGGTAAGCCTTCGTATCAATCGTTCGGGTATTCGGTCGGGCGGGCGGCGCAATTTAGTTGTTCGGGCAGTGCAAGAACTTTTCGATCGTACAAGGCGCTGCTCTATCCTGGCGGAAGCATGACCGCCTCCGCCAAGCCAGAACCTTTTCCGATTGAGTTTGTTGACGAATGCGATTCAACTAATCGAGTATTAATCGACCGGGTTCGCTCGGGAGGCGTCAGCCCGGTTCTGCTGGTAGCCAGACGCCAAACGGCAGGAAAGGGTCGACTCGGTCGCACCTGGGACGCTCCGGCGGGGTCAGCATTTACCGGCTCTTGGTTGGTTCCGATGCGAGAAAACGGCTGGGTGGAGCACCCGTGGCTTCTGTCCATCGGCGTCGCCCTTGCAGTTGGCGACGTTTTGGTTGAGCTTGGTCTCGAACACTGCTTTCACCTTAAATGGCCGAACGACATCATGACGACATCGAATACGAAGCTGTGTGGAATTTTGGCTGAATTTGTGAGCGCACCAACCTCCGGTGCGACCGCCGTCGTTGTTGGGGCCGGTCTCAATTTGATCCGCCCTCAACATGTCGATGGCGTACTGGCGGAACGGGGCGCCTGGGTGAACGAATTGTTGAGCGACGATCAACCAGACGACAGGCTGTTGTTGGAGTCGGTCGCCATACGGCTCAATGATCACGTGAGGTTTTGGTTGATCGGCAATGGCCCCGAACAAGCGATCAGTGAATACCGCAAGCGTTGTTCAACCATCGGACAACACGTTCGAGTAGAACAAATCGAAGTTACCTGGGACGGTATCGCCACCGATGTATCCAGTGACGGCAGCCTGATGGTCACCGACTCAACCGGGTTGGCGCGTAAGGTGACCGCCGCTGACGTGGTTCATGTGAGACCCGCACCGAACCGCAACGACATCAAGAACGACATCAAGAACGATCTGACGAACGATATGAAGGAGCAACCTTGAAGGGCATAGTGCTAGCAGGCGGAAGCGGAACTCGACTTCATCCGGTGACCAGGGCAGTGTCGAAACAATTGCTCCCGGTGTACGACAAACCAATGGTGTACTACCCCATCTCGCTACTCATGTTGGCTGGCATTCGCGAGGTACTCATCATCAGTACCCCGCACGATCTTCCGTTGTTTCAGCGGCTGCTTGGCGACGGAACCGATCTCGGAATGGTGTTCAGTTACGCGGAGCAGCCCGATCCCAACGGTTTGGCCCAAGCCTTTGTTATTGGTGCCGACTTTGTGGGCGAACAACCTGCTGCCCTTGTATTGGGTGACAACATCATGCACGGTCATGGGCTGTCTGAGACGCTGCAAGCCGAAGTGCAACGTATTGAACGCGATGGTGGCTGTGGCCTGTTTGGGTTTGTTGTGCAAGACCCCGAGCGTTACGGCGTTGCCGAGATTGATGCGACCGGGCGGATTGTGTCGATCGAAGAAAAGCCCGCTGTTCCGAAGTCAAATCTTGCCGTGACCGGCCTGTACTTTTATGACAGTTCAGTTACCGAGGTTGCGGCCGGGATAACTCCCTCGGCTCGTGGGGAATACGAGATCACCGATGTCAATCGTTGGTACGTCGAGCAGGGTACGGCGCATCTCACGCAGTTCGGAAGGGGTATGGCGTGGCTTGATATGGGCACACACGAGTCGCTGCTTGAGGCCTCGCAGTTTGTGCATGTGCTTGAGCATCGCCAAGGTGAGCAGATTGCTTGCTTGGAAGAGATTGCGTTCCGTCAAGGGTGGATCACCTCAGATCAGGTTGCCAAGTTGGCTGAGGATTATGGTAAGTCTTCTTACGGAACCTATCTTCGCCGCTTCATTGCATCTTGACTAGTCAGAGACTTGCCTGAACGCCAAATGACCTCCAGGTTTGACCTGTCCGTCAGCCGGTGTTACGGGGCGGGGTCGAACCCTGTGTTGCCAGAAGATAGGTGTTCGTGCGCTATTCGCCATCCATCAGTGGTCATGACGAGCACACTCGTCCCTCGGCCTGACCCGTCTGCGATTTTGTCATCGATCGTGCCTGACCAGTTGAACCTGTAGAGGCACACCGCAACCGAGTCGGTTTCGACTATCCACTTGTGAGAGGAGATCTCGTACGTCTCGTTGCTGATGGCCGAGAAGTTTGATTCAAGGACTGCCCTAATGGCCGAAATTCCTACATGGCTTGACGCGTCGCTGAACCAGTAAACAGCGTCGTCTCGAACGAGGTCGATTATGGCCGGTAGGTCGTGGGCATTTGTCGCTACCGCATACGAGCGAAGCGTCGCTTGCGGATCTGACATCGCAGAAGTGTACGGCGACGAAGCGACTTCAGCCAGCGTCAGATGTATGTGCTCCCGTCGCTGACCGGGTTGCCTTGACCTCGGTTGCAACGAGCGATCCGTCGCGGCGTTCGATGACGAGGTCGACTTCGTGGCGATTGTTTTCGCTCCAATGAAAAAGCTGCGCTGATGTGGTTGACCATCCGAGCGCACGAATCAACTCACTCGCAACGAACGTCTCGAGAAGTCGGTTAAAGCCAATGGTTCCTAGGCTGCGTACTGAGAGTAAGCTCATTGTATGCAGACCAAGGAACGTGCAACAGTGACGCTGACATCCGCGACGCTTCGCGCGGCACGAGAATTGATCCCCCATCTCAACCTTTCGGCCCTTTTTGACCAGGCGTTGGCTGCCAGCGTTCGAGAAGCCGAACAAGCAAAAATGGCGGCTTCATACGCAGAATTTCCGAGTGATTTTGACGACGATATTGATTGGGCGGCCCGATACGGAATGAGCGCTGATGAACAGACCAGGCTGCTGGGTGCCCGTCGTCCGTGGCGAGGCGAGAAGTGAAACGCGGCGAGTTACGCCTGGCTGCTCTCGACAAAATTCGTCCGGTCGTCATTTTGTCTACCTTCACCGGCATGCACGATGTTCATGTGATTCCGGCAACAACACGTGTTCGTGGGCTAGCAACCGAAGTGTTAGCCGGGGTCGCGAATGGGCTCGATGACGAATGTGTGTTCAATGCGCAGCAACTACAACTGATTCCAGTCGAGGTAATTGGTCGCCAGATTGGCTTGCTTTCCACCTCGAAGCTGGACGAGATCTGTGTTGCTCTCGATCGGGTGTTCGGCTGTTAGCTATCAGCAATTGTGGTCTGAGCGACGGGTGTTTGATTTAAAGCTTGACCGCAACTCTGGCATCGGAGTGAGTTGCTTCAACCGGTCGCTTCTTCGGATCATTGGCGCAATACAACGCACCGCAGATTCCGATCGCTATTCCACCTAGCAACCCAATCGAAGGGTCATGGAAGCCAACATCGCCGAACGCCTGCACCAGGGTTGCCGCAATTCCTGCGGCACCGATCATTGCGAACGACCACACCTCGGGTGAGTGGGTTCGTTTCGCTGCAACTAACGCCAGATACAGGCTGGTTGGAAACAGCGAAAGAAAGCCCATCGCACCAACCATCCCGCCGAAGGCCCAGAGCCCCAAGAAACTGTTGTGCGGAAGAAACCGGTACTGCGGAAACACGTCACCTATGTAGTCGGCAGCAACAACCTCATTGTACTCATGACCGAAACCCACACCAAGTAACGGGTTGGGTCGGTACGTGGCAAACAGGTTGAAGTTCTCGATGTCACGAGTTGACGAACTTCGATCGTCTTGAATAACCACACTTCGCAGACTAAGCGCCGGACGAAAAATGGCGTTTCGTGAAACACCCGTGAACGCAACAACGAGATACAACACGAACATCGGTATGTAACGAGAAGCAAACTTATTAATCTGTCGTTTCCTCGGAATTGGCGCATCGAGATACATCACCAAAAGCGCAAGGGCCATCGAAACGAAAGCAATCCTTCGCTCATTGGTATAAAGCCCTACAAGAGTCAGCGTGAGGGCGGTGCCATGAAACCGCTTAAGGCGCTTGTCGACCCCAGAAAGCCAGGCAGCAACTACAGCCGCGAAAGCCATGACGTACAGCACCGAGTCGGCGTGGATCGTGACGTATTCAAATTCGTAGGCTGGGTTTGACTTCAAAAAGACGTACGGGTACAAGCCAGTGAGTGCCTTGCACCCCGCAGCCAACAACACAACCTTCTTGAGCTTGCGCAAAAAGTGGAGATCGCCAACGGTGGCAATGGCGATGGCGAAACTCGGCATTTCCAACATGGGGCGCATTTGATAGATGGCCTGCTTAAGGTCGCCGCTACGGACCATTCCCCAGAAAAACGCTATCAAAAGCGCACTTACGGAAATTGCTATGAGTCGACCGAACACGCGCTCGCGGTCGATACGAGTCCGGCTCTCGGTTCGGAAATGAAACAACCCTCGGATGAGGCACGCCCCGGCAACAATATCCAACAAGCTCACCGGAAGTGGATCCAAGTTTTTGAACAGCGCACCGCCAATGAAGATCCATGGCGCCGACCAATTTCCGCTCGCGGGAATACTTCGTGGATTGTCGACAGCTAACGCAAAGAAGAACGTCACCAGCAACAGCGGCCTGACCGGCGTCACGATAAATATGGTGACGGCAATCGAAACAAGAACAATCAGCCATGACAAGAGCGGGTTGATCAATGCCGCGAGCGAGGCCAGGCCAACGATAGAAACCGGAAGCAAGAAACTTGCCCGCCGGCGGAATCGATCTTGGCGTCGTAGTAATTCGACAGCACCGTCGAACTCGCCACCAAACGGCTCGAATTCGTTGGACGCAATGTCGTGAGGTTCGACCTTGACCGGGCCAGGCGGTGCAATAACTTCTATCAAGCTGGCAGCCGTGTGTAAAAGAACCGCAGAAACACTGCGAAAAAGGCGCCGTACAGCGTGATGTCAGTCAGTATTCGACCAACCCCGTAGGGCGTTGCACGGCGCGACCGCTTCACCGGTATGTAGAGGCACAGCAAAATGTACGAGAGCAGGAAAAGTTTCTGCACCTCAATAGCCTGCCACGATCTGCAGTATTTTCGTTGCTCAAGGTTGATGATCCGCTCAGAGTTTCAATGTCCCTTTCTCGACCGGTCGCCGCCGAACCGCATGGCTACACAACTAACGTCACGGACGTGAGAATTCTTGTAACCGGCGCAAATGGCCAACTCGGTGTTGAACTCCAACAACTCTTGGCTGCCCACGGCGACGAAGTGTTGGCCGCGAACCACGCGTCGCTCGACGTCAGCGACCGAGAACAGGTTCTACAAGTAGTTGGCGCGTGGCGGCCGGAATGCATCATTCATGGCGCGGCCTGGACCAACGTCGATGGCTGCGAAACCGACCCGCTCAAGGCACACCTCATTAACGCTTGGGGAAGCAGAAACATCGGTGAGGCAGCCGAACTTGTTGGTGCCCGGGTAGTTGCGGTGTCAACCGACTACGTCTTCGATGGTCGCGGCGGTGGCCCAAACGGAGGCGAGGCCTACAACGAATGGGACATTCCTCGTCCAATCAGTGCTTACGGGCGCTCAAAACTGGGCGGCGAACGTGACCTGGTCGACATACTTGGTAACCGGGTTGCAATTGTGAGAACGGCCTGGGTATGCAGTGCTCACGGGCAAAATTTCATGAATACGATGATCCGTCTAGCGAAGGCGGGGGCCGACAATCATTCGGCGCTCACGGTCGTCAACGACCAACACGGTTCGCCCACATTCACCAAAGACCTCGCTGCCGTCCTTCGTTCCCTGTGCGCGAGCCACCTTGGCGGAACGTTCCATGCATCGAATAGCGGCCCGACCACATGGTTCGATTTTGCTCAGGCCATTTTTTCGGCAACCGGACACGATCCGAGTCGTGTGCTGGCGGTGTCAAGTGACGAACTGCTTCCAAAACGACCTGCCCCGCGTCCGGCCTATTCCTTACTTGCTTGTGTGGCATTGGAAGCCGCCGGTTTGGGCCTGCTTCCCGATTGGAACGACAGTTTGCGTCACACCCTCGAAGGTATGGGCGAGTGGTCTCCGTCGAAGAAGTGAACAACACACTCAGCGACGTTGACGTCATTGTCGTCACACACAAATCGTCGCCAATCATTTGGGCCTGTTTGGCAAGCATCGCAGCGTCGTGTGGTGTTGATCGTCCTGCTTCAGTGACCGTCGTTGAAAGTAGCGACACGCAACATTCTCTCGATTCCATTGATGCGCAGGCGACGAAGGCTGAAATTGCCCGTTGGAACGCAACCGACACGAGGTTCGGAACCGTTAGGTTCATTGAACTGGGTGTCAATGCCGGGTTCGGATCAGCAGCAAATCGTGGGGCTGCGTGCACTTCGGCCAGTTTTTTGGCTGTACTCAACCCGGATATCGACATGCATGCGAATTGCCTGCAAGCGCTTCGTGGCGGGCTTGTTGCTGATCGTCACCTCGCTGCAGTAGGCCCGTCGGTGCTTAACCCAGACGAAACGCTGTACCCGTCGGCTCGGACGTTTCCGAACTTGATCGACGCGGCCGGGCATGCATTTGTTGGTTCGCTGACCCCACATAATCCGTGGACCCGTCGCTATATCGGAACCGCGCAAAACACCGAGTGGATTTCCGGCACCGCGATGATGATTCGTCGCGCCGATTTTCAAGCTGTCGGCGGGTTCGACGAGAGCTACTTCATGTACGTAGAAGATGTGGACCTGTGTTGGCGTTGGGCTAACACAGGCCGCAAGGTGGCCCGAATCGATGGGGCCCGCTTAGTTCACACCATTGGGGCGTCGTCACAACAGGTTCCGATCCGTATGATTGTTGCCCACCATCGATCACTGTGGCGGTTTGTGCTTCGCAAAACCCGGGGCCGTGATCGGTTGGCCCTGCCAGTGATTGCTACCGGTTTGTGTGCCCGAGTATTGCTACTTATTGGCCTTCACGGCATCAATCGGCGTCCATCAGCGACCCTGCACCGCAATGATCGTTCCCGGCACTAACCTGTAACCCTTATGGCTTCGGTTGAATCGAACAAAAAAGTTGCTCGTGCTGCGAAAGCTGGCGGTGGGCTTTCCCGACGCCAGACCTCTACTTCCTGGGGTTACTACGGCACCCTGATCGGTATTGCAGTCGTTGGTACAGGGCTCATTGCCTCGTCGTATCTGAATACACGAGAAGATGGGGGCGTTCCTTACTTTGCTACCCCAACGCGGACACAGAAAGAAACCGATCTGCTTCGAGCTGCACAAAAGAAATACAAGGACAAGCCAAAGGCCAAGGAACTGGTGGCCGCCCAGGCCCGGTTTGATAAATACAACGAAGGGCAGCATATTCACGCTGCCTATGGCATCTTCGATTGCACCAAGCCCAAAGGCAAAGAGTGGCTTGCGCCGGTCAACGGTGAAGAAGATCTCGACCCATTTGGTATTCATGCCCATGCCGACGGTCTGATCCACACGCACCCGTTCAGCCGTGCGGTTGCCGGACGACGCGCTCAACTCAGCAAGTTCTTTTCTGCAACCGGGCTTGATGTCACGGATACCAAAATTGTGCTGCCAGCAAAGACCGCCTCAACCGATAATCCTTCGGTTGTCGCTACCAAAGCTACGGTCCTCAAGGCTGGCACCAAGTGTCTCAATGGCAAAGTGTCTGAAGTCGCTGTGTACGAGTTTGAGACCGTGCTGAACAAAGAGGGCCTGATAAAAAAGACCGCTGAAGGTAAGCGTACATTGGGTAAACCGTCGTCGATCCTTATCAAAAAAGATTATGCCTATGTGTTCGCACTGATCGAGAAGGGCAAGGTCCCCGATCTCCCCCCTTCGGCTTCTGCTTTGGTCGCTCCTTCCGATGTGGTTTCGGCCGACCCAACCGGGCAACTTCCGGTCTCAGTAGAGACGGTGACGGCGACGACGATTGTCGGCGCGAAAACTTCCGGTGCTACGACGGTTGTTGCACCAACCACGGCTAAAGCTGCCACGCCGACCACCGTCAAAAAGTAATCCGTCACCATATGTCGAAGGCGATCATTTTGGTCGGTGGCGAAGGAACACGACTTCGCCCACTTACCTATACCCGGCCAAAGCCGATGCTTCCCGTTGCTGGAATTTCAATTCTTGAACGCAAACTCGCGCATCTGGCCGAACATGGCGTCGATGAAGCTGTGCTGAGCCTTGGCTACCGGCCCGACGCGTTCATTGCGGCGTTTCCGACTGGTGAGGCGTCGGGCGTTCGACTGAAGTATGCCGTGGAACCAAGCCCGCTCGACACCGCTGGTGCTGTTCGGTTCGCCGCCGAAGATGCCGGATACCTTGACCTAGAAGAACCTTTCCTGGTCGTCAATGGTGACGTGTTGACCGGCCTTGACATCACGATGCAACTCGAACGTCATCTGGCAACGGGGGCCGAAGCAACGCTGGCACTCACCGAAGTGGAAGACCCATCGGCGTTCGGTGTTGTTCCCACCGATGCTGATGGTCGAGTGACCGCGTTTGTTGAGAAACCGACCCGTGAAGATGCGCCAACGAATTGGATAAACGGCGGTACCTACGTACTCAACCCCTCTGTGTTTGCCCGAATCCCGAATGGCCGAAAAGTTTCGATTGAACGCGAAACGTTCCCGGCAATCGTGGCTGAAGGTCGGCTCTTCGCCGTTCATTCGTCTGCCTACTGGATCGACGCCGGAACCCCGCTTCTCTACCTTCAAGCCAACCGAGACCTGCTCAACGGGTCAAGCCATGTGGCCGACGATGCCATTGTCGACCCCAGTGCCCAGGTTGACGATTCGGTAATCGACAGCCGCTGCGTGATTGCGGCCGGTGCCCGAATCATTCGCTCGGTGCTGCTTCCTGGGGCACGAATTGGTGCGGGTGCCCGTATCGAAGATTCCGTTATCGGCGAAAACGTGGTTGTTGGAGACCGCGCCTCGGTGACCGGTATCACCGTGGTTGGCGACAGCGTCGAAATCGCTGCTGAAACGTCGCTCTGCGGCGAACGCGTTTCGGCTTAGGACTACTCAGCTTCGAATCGTTGCACAGCGCAACACAACGCCACTACGCGCCGCCTCGGCGAGGCTCACTAAGAACGGTCGGACCATCACCAAGAGTGAGCCTCGTGGATGCGGCGCGGGAACTACTGCAACCAGTGCCAACGGGTGTCTTCGGCGAAATTTAAGTGGTTGCTGACGGAACGGGTTTAGCGGAAGAGATCTTCGAGTGGCGGGCGAACAATTTCGGCTGCCACACTCGACTCTCTGAGCCACAACGGGTCGACCCCGCGAATGATCGCAGCCGCAATACCCGACGCCTTTCCCATCACCAGGTCGGCAGCACCTGCAAGTTCGTCGGCCACACAAACTTCAGTCACTTCCAACACCCGTCCTTGCGAGTCTTGGGTGCCGCGGAGGTCGTTCACCCCAGCAATGCCAGCAGTACCGAGTGCAACATCGGTAAGGCCTTTGCGCCACGCCCGCCCAAATGTGTCGCTGATAATCACCCCAACCGTGAAACCGCCACGACCTCGTATTCCGTCGCGAATTCGACGCGCTGATCGATCGGAATCTAGTGGAAGCAGCGCAGCGTATCCCTGCGCAACGTTCGATAGGTCGATGCCTGAATTGGCGCACACGAAACCGTGCCGAGTTTCGGTAATGAGTAGCTCGCCGCGTTCTGATACCCGCCGACGTACAACTCGCACGGCTTCATCAAGGACGAGTCGCTTGTGATCATCGGGGATCTCGGTGTCGATGGCGACGAGTCGCCCTTCAGCTTTTGACACGACCTTTTGGGTCACCACGACAACGTCACCATCTTGCAGCCCGGGCTGCGGGAACACTGCGTCAAGGATCAGTTGAGCGAGGATGTCACCGGGAACAACTTCGGGAATGCCGTGGATGGGAAGCAGTTCGATACTCATGAAGACACTATTCTGCCAACAACAGGCAGGCGTTCGCCAGTGACTCTGACACACCCGGCAGCGACATGATTGTAGGGGTGACCACGGCCCGGACACCGGTAGCTTCTACAAGTTGAACACGATCAGCGTCAACATCGTCGATAATAAGTGTGCTGATTATATCTTTATATAGGGCCGCAACGCCTTCAACCGACGAAGTATGGCCAAGATCTTTGAGCATTCGATCTGCTGGCCCTTTCAATGCGGCCCCTCCAATGATCGGCGAGATGGCAACACATGCGTCTCGTCGAGAAGTGAGTGCCTCACGAACCCCCTTCACAGCAAGCACCGGGCCAACACTGACGAGCGGATTCGATGGCGCGATGATGATTCGGTCGGCCGACAAAATTGCATCTAGAACTCCGGCGGCTGGGAGCGCCAGATCGATTCCATCGAAACGAATCGACTTCACTTCAACGTCGTGGCGAAGGCGAACAAAATATTCTTGGAAAGCCAATTCACCTTGTGGTGTGGTCACCATTGTTGATACCCGGTCGTTTGTTACCGGAAGTAACCGATACCCGAGCCCCCACGCGTTTCGCAGTTCATCGGTAACTTCGGTGAGGGTCGCACCCTCGCGCAATCGGGCGGTGCGCCAGAGGTGCGTTGCCAGATCCTGGTCACCAAGATTGAACCAGTCAACTGCGCCAAACGGGCCATATCGTTTCAGGGCATCCATAGCTCGCCATGATTCGTTAGCCAAACCCCAGCCACGCTCCGGATCAATGGCACCAGCAGTTGTATAGACGACAGTGTCAATGTCAGGGCTGATGTGCAGTCCATGAAACACCGTGTCATCGGCCACGTTTACGACAACGGTTACTTCGCTTGACGAAACAACCTTGAGTAGACCGTTGAGAAAACGTGCCGCCCCAACCCCTCCGGCAATAACCAAAATCACCCATGCGACGGTACTTCAGCACCAACACAAGAACAACAACGAGCCTCGACATGTCCCAGGGAGGGTTGTATCCCGGTAACCTCTACCTCCATGGTTGCCACACCTGACGGGCTCGTCGACGTCATCACCATCGAAGGAGGCCACCCCATCACGGGTGAGGTTTCTGTTCGAGGAGCAAAAAATTCAATCTCAAAGCAGCTAGTTGCTGCGTTGTTGACCGATAAGCCAACGGTGCTGCACAACACCCCGGCTATCGCCGATACCCGCATAGTGACTGACATGCTTCGGGCGATGGGCGTTGGGGTACAAACCGGCGAAGACGGGGCAGGCACCGTTCAGGTTCACGCCGACACCGTTACCCCGATGAGCATCGAAGCGGCGAGAGACTTTTCCGGGAAAAGCCGGATTCCCATTTTGCTATGTGGCCCGCTGCTGCACCGTACCGGGCAGGCAATCATCCCGTCACTCGGCGGTGACGACATTGGAAAACGTCAAGTCAATTGGCATTTGATGGCACTTGAGCAGCTTGGTGCCGAGATCGATGAGCAAGCCGACGGTTGGCACCTCACGGCCGATCGTCTCGTTGGTTGCGAACTTCGCCTTCCTTTTCCATCGGTGGGAGCGACCGAGCAGGTGTTGCTGAGCGCCGTGTTGGCCGAGGGCACGACAGTGCTTCACGGCGCGGCGATCGAGCCGGAAATTCTTGACCTGATAGCTGTGCTGCAAAAGATGGGTGCAGCGATCATGTTCAGAGACGATCGAACCATGGTCATTCACGGTCAACGTTCACTCAACGGATACCAGCATGTAGCGATACCTGATCGCCTTGAGGTGTCAAGTTGGGCGTGTGCGGCGATCGCCACTCATGGCGAAGTGTTTGTGCGGGGTGCTCGAGTCGATGACATGGTGAGTTTCCTCGGTGTTTACCGAATGCTTGGCGGTTCGTTCACGGCCGGCCCCCAAGGCATTCGCTTTTACCGAGACAGCGACGAACTCCATCCGGTTGAACTCGATACCGCAGTACATCCGGGGTTCATGACCGACTGGCAGGCCCCGGTTGGAGTTACCCTGACGCAGGCGAACGGCACATCGATCATTCACGAAACGGTGTACGAAAATCGGTTTACGTATACGAAAGCGCTCGTCGATATGGGTGCCGATATTCAGGTAACTGCTGGTTGCCCGAAGGGTAGAGCTTGTCGTTTCGGGGGTTTGGGACACAATCATTTGGCCACCTTTCATGGGGTAACGCCCCTCAAAGGTGCCGACGTTGAAGTGCCAGATTTGCGGGCAGGTTTCAGTCATGTCATCGCCGCCCTCCTTGCTGAGGGCAACACGACCATACGAGGAGCTTCAATGATCGAACGCGGGTACGAGGGTTTTCTTGGCAAACTTCACCGACTTGGTGCCCGAGTGGTGTCTGCGAGCTGAGCGATCATGTCTCCGAATCGTCCTGAGGAAATGACACCCAACGAGACCAATCGACTTGATGACTGGTCTGACTGGTCGGCCAAAAGCACAACGAGGCAGGTAACGCTTCCTGACACTATCGATTTGTCTGACGTTGAACTTGACGATGATGACTCTGGGTCGTTTGATGCTGATCTCGACCTAGATCTCGACGACGCCGAATACTATGCACGCCTAGATAGGCGACATGACGCTGATAAACCGCAACCTCTCGCAGTCCCCATCAATTCGACACAGCCGGTCAATTCCAAGCAGCGGGACAATTCCAAGCCTTCCGTCGACTCTAAGCCGTCAGCGGTCAAGGCATCTGCTGATTCCAAACGGCCTGCGGTTGTTGGTGCGCCGCCGAAAAAGAAACGACGTAGGCGTAACGCTGCACGCGCTCTGATGGCGCTGGCGACGGTTCTGGTTCTCATCGTGGGTTTCGTTGTCTTTCGACTTAACCAAATTCAACGTATCGATGACTTGGACAGCCTTGACCTCGACCGCCCTGGGGTGCCGGCCGTGACACAACCGTTTACCGGTGATGTCGTTGACCCGAACCAACCGGTTACCACGTTGAGCCTCACAACCTCGCTTGTTCCGGTGTCGTCGCTTGCTGGGGGCCCTGCACCCATCGTTACGATTCCCGGCGAGGGTTCGTGTGAAGAAGATCCGGCATGCGCTGCGGCACCGGTGGTAAATCTTCCTGAGGCTGAAAAGCCGAAACCGAATCGGTTACTCGTTACCCAACTCGATGTCGAACCAATTGGTGGTGTGACCGCCGAAAATACACTGATCATCGGAACCGACTCGCGAGCCAATGTTGATGCTGAACAAACAGACACGTTCGGCGAAGTGGGCGGAAAACGTTCCGACACCATCATGCTGCTTCGAATTGACAAGAAGGGCGAAGAGGCCGCGATCCTCTCCTTCCCACGCGATTTGTTTGTCAATATCGCCGAAACTGGAAAGAACGATCGAATCAACTCGGCCTATGCCGGAAGCACGAAACGATTAGTGAAAACCATCCAGCAGAATTTTGGGGTTCCGATCAATCATGTAGTCGAAGTTGACTTCAGCGGTTTCCAGTCGGTTGTCGGCACACTTGGAGGCGTGAACTTCTGTTTCGAAAATCCGGTTCGTGATCCTAAAACCGGGTTGGCTCAAGAGGCTGGTTGCCGCATCCTTGATCCGGTCCAGTCCATGAGTTTGGTTCGAAGCCGGAAACTAGAGGAATTCAAAAGCGGAAAGTGGGTTACCGACCCACGCGGTGACTTAGGTCGCGTGTTGCGCCAACAAGAATTCATTCGTCAAGTTATGCAGCGCGCTATCGATGCAGGAGGGCGAAATCCGGTGACGGCCAACGCACTCATTACTGACTTGACGAAGGCCATCCGTATCGACGGAACCTACAGCACCCTTGATTTGATTGGCTTGGCCAACCTGTTCCGCGGGTTCGAACCCAGTTCGCTTCAGGCGTTCACGGTCGATTCGAAGCCGGCCCGGGTAGATGGCAAAGCTGTGTTGCTCGTCAACCGTGAACCTGCTTCCGAGAAAGTTGCCTTGTTCGGAAAACGCTAAGACGTCAGACTGCCGGTCGGGCAATGGAATTACATTCTGCCAGACCGATTTCGACGGATGTGTGCCAGGCGGAGTCGTATCCAGTTGGCTGGGGTGGTTCCGTCGACTAACCCGGCAACATCGCTTCGCCCCTTCTCGATCTTGTCATGGGTGAGCATTGGGTTTAATTTTGCGAAAAGTTGAGTGAGATATTGGCTTGCCAGCTCTATACTAGGTTCGCTTACCTTTGCGCCCTTTCGATATGGTCCTGCGTCGGCGTCGAGAATGAGATCCGTCGCCGACACCAGCCAACTGTTGGCATCGGTCATGAACGCGAGGTTTCCGGTCGCCGCAGTGGCAATTGTTGGGGTTCCAACAGCCAACGCTTCAAGGAGCATCAGACCGTATCCTTCGCTTCGATGTAGCGACATATACACATCAAGTGAACGTACGAAATGGTGTTGCTCTTCAGGGGTCCACGTTGCGTCGATGACCACAATGTCGTTGCGATTCTCAGACGCATTCAGTATGTGTTGAAGATTTTCAGGCTGCTGTTCACCGTTCATCGCCTTAATGACGAACGTTCGGTGCATGTTTTCGTCGGGGAAGGCAAGTTTCCACGCGTCGATCATTGCGAGAGGGTTTTTCCGTTCAATCTGTGAGGCAATGTCGAAGCTTGTCCCGCACCACCACGCCTCAGACGAAATTCCAGTAATATGCTTACGTAGTTTCTCGCGAGAGAGTTGGCGTGTTGACGATGGGAGAGCCAACACACAGTTCTGCATTCCGAGGGGTATAACCAAGACCGCAATATTGGCAGCGATCGATGCTCTAACAACGGTGGCCGTGTACTCAGAGGTGACCCAGATTTCATCCAACAGGGCTGCCCCTGCGATCATTTCAGCCGACAGCTGATCGGTTTCCCAAAACCATAAACCAATCCGAAACGCCCCGGTCGAAACGCCAACCGGGGCACTGCGGTTCCAACGCGCCAATTCAGAACCGTTCACGCAAAGCACCTGAATATCGTGGTTGGCAGTCGGGTGACGATCTCGCCACACAACCGGCGGAGAAACAATGTGGTGCCAAGTGAGGGTTGAAACCGTTTCGCCGGCAAAGACCAGATTTCTGACCATGATCCGAGCAGCCTCACCTAACCCGAGGGCACTGTCCAGAAAACCCACGACCGTCACCCCCGCCGTTCGTGCCATGACAGGTTCGATCGGTGTGATCTTTGGGAGGGCACGATCCGACGCGATAGCCCACGCCGGAAGCCCAGTTTCTGATGGGTTCGATGCGTGGCTGGCAGCCCATTCTAAAAAAGCGATTCGGTACCGAACCTGGCCGAGATCTGGGAAGTGTTCTTGGAGATCAACTCGTCGTCGACGAACGTCGCACAGCAATCGCGAAACCGGAAATGGTGACGCGGTTACGGGGGCATTCAGCCAGGAACGCCAAAGTTCCACATGGCCATACGGGTTGGGTGGTGGGCTAGGGAAACCGGGTTGACCGCCAGCTGCGAGGAGAGCCCTCGTCGACGGTGAGCCTTCAAGCACATCTGCAGAAGTCAACGCCAGGTTACGCATGGCACCATTTCCAATGCCCGGTTCCTGCCCAAGTGCAGGGCAGGATCGCAATTCTGGCCGTTGCGCAATAACATATGCACACAAATGATCAATCGTCGGCAGGGCAAGTGCGCTGTCAAGCGGGCCGTCGTAGTCACTCGTGTTTTCCGGGTGGCCTGCATTGTCCAACCAACACGCCGCACCAACGGCACCAATTGAACCAACGGTGCCAATTGAACTAACGGTGCCAATCGAACCCAGCCGGGTGAGAATTGCACCCACATCGTCACCGGTCAGAAATGCTTGCTGCAGCATCACAATATCGGGGTCGCCATCAACACGACAGGCAAGCGCAGCAACACGACCGTTCGCGAACGCAGCAAAAGCTGGCACGCCTTGTTGACCGCTCGGTCTTGCGAAGAGCCCAACGTGAGCATTCGGATCGAAGAGTTTCGATTGGTTGTCAACAACGAGGTGTGGCGACAGCCAACCAACCACCGCTACCGACCGATCGTGCGGTGTGAGTTGATTCGCTGCGGCACTGAGCACCCACGGGGCGAGGCTGTCGGTCCATCGATCAGAACTATCGCGTTGATGCAAGAGGCGCAGCAGCGAGACAATTTCGGGGCCGTGACTCGAGATGACGTCACCCATCGTGACGTTGACCCGTCGGGCGCACCCATCCCCAATCGTCACCAGGCAAGACGAGGTGAAACGTTCACTCATATCGAGATGGGCATTGGTCGGGTGCGCGAGATGCTCATCAGGGCAGGGTACCGTCTTCTGGTGCTCGATCCTGACCTACAGACAACAGATCAGGGGCCGACTCGGGCGGGTGGCCCGATGCCGTGTGTTGCGGTGCTTTTTGTTTCGTCGAGCCCCGAGCAGTGGCGGCATTCAGTTCGTCAACTTGTGGCCTCCACGACCGGCCGCATCATCGTTGGTGTGTTGTACCCGACGGACGGACCATTCTTCGACTCGATAGACGAACGGGTCGAGTGGTTGACCGTTGGCTCAATATGTGAACTCATCAATCGAACGTATCGAGCCGTTGACGGACACATTCTGGTTGTCGACGACGCGATCACGCTTCCGCTTCGTTTTCTTGACACAGCGTTGGCTTGGGTTCGTGATGATCCGCGGATTGCCTCTGTGTCGTTTCTTTCGAATGCCGCCGACCATCTGAGCTTTCCTACCCGAAACCTCCCGACCCCCCGCGTCCCAGACGGTTTTGATGAGCAAACTATTACTGATCGGCTTCGTGAAACCCAGCCGTCCGCTTCGCCTGCACCCATACTGATAGCAAGTGGTCAGGTGGTGCTGATCAGTTCGTGGGCGCTCGGGGCAGTGGGAGAATTGGTGGCTCCGGCATCTGCTCGTTTCGATGTGGCAATCAGTGATTTTTCGGCACGAGCGAACGAAAAAGGATTCGTGAACTTGGTCGATACTTCGACAATGGTCGCGCGATCAAGTGACATTGCTGTGCGCCCCATCGACGACCGTATGCGCGAAGATGATATGGGTTGGTTGTTGCACCGCCATCGCTGGCTCATTGGCCATCTTGATGAACAACGACTGAGCGGCGATTCGCCGTTGGCGCACGCGCATCAGGTCGCACGGGTAAAACTGGAAGGGCTGACGATTTCGGTTGACGGTTCGTGCTTCGGCCCGAACGAAACTGGCACCCAAGTGGCGACGACCCGAACAATACTGGCGCTGGCCGATCATCTGAGTGTCCGGCGTGTCGTGGTATCGATGGCAGGTCAGATCCCTTCATACGCACGACAACTGTCAGCGCACGAACGAATCGAGCTTCGATCTGGCGATTCCCCTTGGTCGGGGATAGTCGATATCGGTTTTCGCCCGTACCAGCCGTCTCCTGGCTTTGACGTTGCTGGCTGGTCGAACACCTGTATCCGTACCGCAGTGTCGATGCTTGACGTCATTGCCTACGCCAACGGAAGCTATTTTGAATCGCCTGAACTGTGGCGTCAGTACCGTGCCACAATTTGTGAAGTGGTGAGCCGAGTCGATGCTGTTACGGTGATATCGGCTGACGTACGCGAGCAGATGATTTTGCACGGCCTACCCGTTGAGCGTGGCCGAATCTCGGTTGTTCCGCTTGGCACCACTAACGCCGACCCGTCTGCCCCACGGGTATGCCCTGCCGGCCTTGAACAGCGGGGGTTTGGGGCTCGGCGATTCGCAGTCATTCTTGGGGTGAATTACCACCACAAAAACCGTGAATTGGCAATGGCCGCCCACCAAGAACTTCGCCGTCGCGGCCATGACCTTGATTTGGTGATGGCCGGGCCTGCCGTTCCGTATGGCTCGACACGCTTGAATGAGGCCAACCAGCGAGCGTCGCTTGACGATGCACACCGATGGTTGCACGTGTTGCCACAGGTCACGGTTGAAGAGAAAAACTGGCTCCTCAGCCACGCGTCATTAGCCTGGTACCCAACCTCGGCTGAAGGCTTCGGATTCATGCCGTTCGAGTCGGCCCAGTTCGATGTTCCGTCGGTGAGTGTTGCGTTTGGTCCGCTCAAAGAGCTTTCCCAGGTGTCCGGTGTGCGTCCACTACGAAACCGCACCGGCAGTTTTGATGTTCCTTTGATGGCTCAATCATGGCAACCCTCAGCGTTGTGCGATGTAGGAGAAGCATTCCTCAACGACCCGTCGTTGGCCGCTCAGCACTGTGCAGCGGTACGCGAGGCCGGGCAGCACTACAGTTGGAAGGCACACGCCGACCGGCTGGTGCAGTTGTTCAGAGAAATCCTGGGTCAACCAAGGGTTCGCCTATGAATGGCCCGTGTGGTCGATTCTGGGTCCGTTCGCTGAAGCCAATCGAGGAAAACCGATGACCACATCCGAGCCACCGACAACGCCTGAACTCGACGAGAACGAAGAGCAGATCATTTCGCCAACCCCAATCACAAGTCGGCGTGCGAACCCGGTTGCCCCGTCACCGTCACCGTCGGCGTCCGTCTCAGTCTCAGCGGTGGCGAGTGCTGCCGAGTCGTTGGAAAACGGTAGTGACGAGGAAAGCGGGGTAGATGGCGGGTTGGGTAGTAGCCCCAGCTCAGCGCCGATAGGAGCCTCACGACTCTCACTGGTGACCCCTAAGTCAATCGGTGAGCAACACGCTCTCAGCGAGCAGTTGGATCGCCTCTCGCTTGAACAGGCATTGCTTGACGTTGAAGTTGCGAACGCCCGAGTTCTCGATCTGACTGCACGCTTAGTTGAAGCAAATCAACGTATTGCCACCCTGAACCTCGACGTCGACGCAGCTACTTCGCAGTCAGCAAAAATAAAAGTTGAAGCCGAAGTTGAGGTCATTGCCGTTCGAAATGAAATGATCGAGAAGCAGGCATATCTCGACGCGCAACGGTCTTCATCGGCATTCAAATGGGCGTCGAAAGTTTGGAATATTCGTAACGCCCTTCGCGGCTCGTGAGAAAGCGGTGAACGGTTCTGTGATTGGTCCGGCCGATCGGTTGCGCATCCTCGTTGCAGTCATTGTCTACAACGGCCAAGCGTTCGTTCCGCGGGCGTTGGCTTCAATCGCTCGGCTGCAGACCACCTCCGGCCACACCGTCGATGTGCTGGTGCTTGACGATGCCAGCCCTGCACCCGGTTGGTCAGACGAGTTGGCCGGTCTCTGCGCGCAGCTCGGTATTGGCTGTTACACCTCGCCACGCAACCTAGGAATACCGCGAAACATGAACCTTGGGCTGTTGCATGCCGAAGCAGCAGGATATGACGCGTGCGTACTATTGAATTCTGATGTTGTCGTCGCGGCGACTTTGATTGATCGCCTCGTGGCTGTCGCTACAAGCGGGTCGAACGGATCTGGTGCCGATACGGTTCCGATTGCTTCGGTTACTTCCTGGGCAAACGATGTCAGTATGTTTTCGTTGCCGAACGACGACGCCGAGCGTTACCTCTCTCAACAGGTTCGCCTCGACCAGGTTGCCGAATCGTTGACTGACGAATTCGGATTGACCGCTATCGACTTACCAACGGGTTGCGGTTTCTGTTTGTACATCCCCATCGCGGCCATCGAAGCAGTTGGGCTCATGGACCCCGTCTTCGGTCGTGGGTACGCCGAAGAAGTTGACTGGTGCTGCCGGGCCACAGAAAGAGGATGGCGACACGTGCTGGCCCCGTCCGCGTTTGCGTTTCACATGGGGTCGGCAACGAACAGCGAAGCTGGTTTGCTGGCCAAAGGTATGCGTACCGTGTCAACGAACGAAGCGCTCGTTGACTACCGCCACCCCTGGTACCGACCCCGTCTAGATGATTGGTCGACGGTCGATCCATTTCCGGAACTACGTGCGCGTGCAACACGCCGCCTCGTCACCGACGCAGCTCGCGACCGTGGCGTCGTTATCGATGCGACCTGGCTCGATCGGGGCGGAAGCGATCGCGACGATCGCGTGCGGGTTGTCGTTACCCCCGATGGCCTCGTTCCAACGGTTGAGGCCAGAGTCGACGGCTGGAGTTTGGCGATTCCGATCGATGGCAGCGGCCCGATAGCAGCGATTGCTGGCCTGCTTGGTGTGCTTCCTTCGCAAGTTCGGCTACACGATATTGGCGAGGTTGCGGGTCGTCTTGCAGTTGAGGCGAAAAGTCTTGGTGTCAGCGTTAAACGTTCGGCTCGTTACCCCGAGCGGGTTTAGCTGATCGTCGCGAACGGGTAAACGAAACGATCGTGGCTGGCAGAAAGAAGACTCGTGCCGGATACGAACTTTCGTTCAACGGGCGCTTCGCTAGGGGCGAACGCCATGCGCGCATACGGTAAACGAAGAATATAGCAATCGCTGCGTGCACCGCGATAAGTGCCCAGTAGTAACCATTTTGCCCGATCCCGTTGATGAGTACTGATGAAAACAGCGGGCCGATTACCGCACCTACTCCGTACAGCATGACCAACTGCGAAGCAGCCGAGTTGAGGTGCTCGGCTTCGATCCAATCGTTTGTATATGCACCTGCAATCGAATACAGCGGGTAGCTGCATCCGCCGACAAGCCCAATCAAGAGAAGCGCCATCGGTGAAGTTGCGGGGCCAATGAGCAGCAAGCCGGCGAACAACATTGCGCCGATAGCTGAGACGGCTCCGATCGCTCGGCGGTCAATATCGTCGGATGCGGCCGATATTGGCCATTGCAGCAAGATTGCACCCAGGCTGGGGGCGGCAACGAACAAACCAACGCGACTGTTGGGTAACCCGGCCCTGGTTGCGAAGACCGCTGCGAGACCGCTAAGTGCACCGTGCGCAATGCCGACGAGAAAGCAGCTTCCAAGACCGGTCGGAACGACACGTGCTAACTCGCGCAACGAAATGTGTTTGGATTCGCCGCGTGGTGGGGCGACCGCTCGTTCTGAGAGCGCTACCGGAGCAACCGCAATCGAAACGATGATGCTGGCGACAGCAAAACCAGTAAAGAGCCGGGCATCGAACGCGAACTGCAGAACCTGGCCCGATCCGAACGCAGCAACAGCGACGACGTTGTACACGGCGAGTAGTCGGCCCCGTGTGTTGTTGTCGGCAAGATCGTTAAGCCATGATTCGGCCACCACGTATTGGCCAGCGAAACACAGACCGGTAATGAGCCGCAACACCCCCCACATCCAGGGGCTGTCCGTCATGCCGATTCCTAAGACCGCAGCGGCGAGTAGTGAAGCAAGCGCCGAAAACGCCCGTATATGGCCCACCCGAGACAACACAGAAAGTGCAAATCTCGATCCCATGAGAAACCCGAGGTAGTACGTCATGGCGATAAGCCCACTTACAACCGTTGGCAGCTTCGCTAGTTCCGACCGAACGCCAAGTAGCGTTCCGCAGAGGCCACCAGCGAAGAGCAGTAGTGCAAGTCCAACGAACAACCCCCAGGTAGCGAGGGCAAGATCCTTGCCAACCGGGGGGCCGTCGTCGAGTAGTTCTGGGTGTTTCACACCTCAGACGATAACGAACCTTGAGCAAAGAACGCCTAAATTAGATGCAGAGCAAAGAACGCCTAAGTTAGGGACATGGCCTTCGTTGTCCCGCCGTATCCCTATGACCGTTTGGCCCCGGCCAAGGCTGCTGCATCGGCTGTACCAGGCGGTTTGGTCGATCTATCCATTGGCACTCCATGCGACGCGCCACTGCCGGCTGTGATTGCTGCGCTCGGTTCCTCGCAATCAGAGCGGGGATACCCGACGTCGTTGGGGTCAACGAGATTTCGTAACGCTGCGGCGAGTTGGTTGAGTCGACGGGTAAATACAGTCGTTGATCCTGAAACGCAGGTTGCATCGTGTATCGGGACAAAAGAATTCGTAGCGACGACTCCCGGCTACCTTCGGCTGTTGATTGATGATCGTGACACAGTGTTGTACCCCGAGGTGGCCTATCCCACCTATGAAATGGGCGCATTGTTGTCTGGGCTTCGAGCGGTTGCGGTACCCGTCGATGATCAATGGCGAATACGCCTCGACGCGATTGACCAAAGTGATATCGATCGGGCGTTGTGTCTGTGGGTGAATTCCCCAGGAAATCCGTGTGGGCAACTCGACGATCTTGGTGCCGTTGCCAGTTGGGGTCGAGCGAACAATGTTGTTGTGATTTCAGACGAGTGCTACGCGGAATTCACTTGGGCAGATAACCCCCGGTCGCTACTCGAACATGGCACCGACGGTGTGCTTGCGGTTCATTCATTGTCGAAACGGTCAAACCTTGCCGGGGTTCGGGTTGGGTTTTACGCAGGTGATACACGTCTTGTTCACCACCTTTCGGAAGTTCGTAAGCATGCTGGCTTTATGGTGCCCGGCCCCGCACAGCTCGCCGGCGCCGTTGCTTACGAAGATGATGCCCACGTCGACGCTCAGCGCGCTGTCTACTTGAATCGCCTTCAAAGATTCGCACCAGCCCTTCGGGCCAGTGGTTTTGATGTTGAACTTCCCGACGGAGGATTTTATCTTTGGGCGCGACCGCCTCACGGTGACGGCTGGGCTGCTGCATCTTGGTTGGCGACCCATGCAGGAATTCTGAGTTCACCCGGCGACTTCTACTCACCGGCAAGCAACGGGTATGTTCGTCTAGCGATGGTTCAACCTGACGATCGCATCGATATGGCCGCCGATCGTCTGAGCGCCGCAGGAGTGTTTGGAATATGACAACGGTGACAACAACGGCGACACCGCTCGGTGCCGATATCGACCTGCTACAAGCAACCGCTGACCTCGTGAACATACCGAGCGTGAGCCACCATGAGGGCCCCCTTGTTGATCACATCGAAGCCCGACTTCGGGCTGTTGTAGGGCTGCATGTTGAACGCCTCGGAATGAATCTCGTGGCGCGAACCATGCTCGGAAAGTCTCAGCGCCTTGTACTTGCTGGCCATACCGACACGGTGCCTGTGAACGACAACGCAACCGCACTGATCGATGGCGACGTGTTGCATGGTCTGGGGTCAGCAGATATGAAAGGTGGTCTGGCCGTCTTTCTGCATATTCTCGAAACAGTGCCCAACCCAACGGTCGATTTGACTGGCGTGTTTTACGAATGTGAAGAGGTGGCCTCAATTCACAACGGCTTGAAAAAGCTGTTTGTCGAACGACCAGACCTCTTGCAGTGTGATGCGGCAATTCTCGGCGAACCAACCCAAGCAAAAATCGAGGCCGGTTGTCAGGGCACTATGCGTGTGGTGCTTCGCTTGGGTGGTGCCCGTGCACATACCGCCCGCCCGTGGATGGGACGAAACGCAATTCACCGCCTAGCAGTGGTGCTTACGAGAATTGAAGCTGATCTCGGGAGGAGACCGGTGATCGATGGGTGCGAGTTTCGAGAATCGCTGCAGGTTGTCAATGTTGCTGGTGGCGTATCGGGAAATGTGGTTCCTGATCGGGTTGAATTGACGATCAACCATCGTTTTGCGCCTGATCGAACGTCTGAACAAGCACTTGAGCACATCAAGTCAGTCATTGGATCCGACATTTTGGGCGACGACGCCGAGTGCGAACTAGTAGATCTTGGACCAGCAACCCCGCCTTCGTTGACCCATCCGTTGTTAGCTGAACTTCGTTCGTTGGTTGGCGAGGCGCCCACTGCGAAGCTTGGTTGGACCGATGTTGCGTTTTTTTCGGCGCAAGGGATACCGGCGACGAATTTTGGGCCGGGCGACCCAACTATCGCCCATACCAAGGGCGAGCACGTGAACCGACACGAGATCGAGCGTGCCGCTTCGGTACTGCGGTCGCTTGTGACCAGTAACCGGCTCAACTGAATCGTGCCCGCCTTGCTTAACGGCTGATTACAGACGGCGTAGGACGGTGACAACCTTGCCAAAAACGGTGACAGCTTCTGCATCAAACGTCATTGGTGTAAGTCGATCATTGTGCGGAATCAAAATGATGTGATTGCCCGAACGACTGAACTCTTTGACGGTTGCCTCTTCGCCCGGAATTCCAGCAACCACCAGGTCACCGTCGCGAACCTCTTGTTGTCGAACGACCACAAAGTCTCCGGAGAGAATGCCAGCCTTGATCATTGAATCGCCTCGAACTCTGAGCATGAACAGGGTGCCGTCGCCAGTGAAGTCTTCAGGTAGCGGAAACACCTCTTCCACACGTTCTTCTGAGATAACGCCGGTTCCGGCGGCAACATCACCAATGAGTGGCACGTGGCGAACCGGCCGTCGCTCCGCGGTGCCTCCGGTTGTCGATTCGAAAAACACTTCGATGGCACGGGGTTTCGACGGGTCGCGACGCAGATAGCCAAGGTGCTGAAGCGTTTTGAGGTGAGCGTGCACTGTCGACGAGGATGACAAACCGACCACCTCGCCAATCTCTCGGACTGACGGTGGATACCCTCGATCTCGCATGGCGGTTTCGATGCACTCAAGGATTTGTCTTTGGCGTTCCGTCAACGTCTCTGCGCTCATGTGAGGACTCTTTTACGTTTCGGAGTGCTTTGGGGCAAACACTCGTTCGTTGACCAACGTAGCAAATGGAAACAGCGAAGGCAAACATCTGTTCGATTTTCTACTTGACACGAACGGGCGTTCGTGGTTGAGTTGGGTGTCTCGAACAGACGTTCGTCAAACTCCATATCAAGTTGAACCTAGCCAAAGAGTTCACGGAAAGGGTGTCACCATGAGCCGAGTCATTTCACAACAACAGGTGCGGTCTGCCAACTTTGGTGGCGTGCTGGTTGACCCAACCTTGTTCCTTGGCGGCAGTACTGCAGCCAACAAACAGGTTGCTCGTTCTGGTGCCACCGGCCAACGCAAGACAGCGGTCAAACTAACGCCCGGTGAGGCCAAGGAACTGCGTTCAGAGTCCCAGCCGAGCCGTCCGGCGTTTTTCTGCGCAATCCTCCTGCTTTTGTTTACCTTGGCGATGGTGGTGCAAGCTCAGGTGGCCAGGGCAAACGTTCCGGTACCGGTGGTTCAGCCAAGTGGCGCTCGTCAACTTGTTGTTGTCAGGTCCGGCGATTCAATTTGGTCGATTGCTCGTTCGATTAAACCCACAGGCGACGTCCGCTCGATAGTCGATGAAATCGTTGCCGAGCGGGGTTCATCCGTTGTGTTTGTAGGAGACGTGCTTTCGGTACCTGTTCCGTAACAGGTTTTCTGATGCATGTGAAGGGCACTATTCTCTGCCGCCGTGCGATGCCCAGGATGTACCAGTGTCGATGACAAAGTTGTCGACTCTCGGGCAACCGACGATGGGTCGGTCATTCGTCGGCGACGCGAGTGCCTTGGCTGTTCTCGGCGGTTCACTACCTACGAACGCCTCGAAGAAGTTCCGCTTGCTATCGTCAAACGCAATGGGCTGAGAGAACCATTCGACCGGCTCAAAATTCTGTCTGGTTTACGGTCAGCTACGAAGAACTTGGTGATCGACGATGCGGTCATCGTGCAGATTGCGCTTGACGTCGAGGAAGAAGTACGTCTCGATGGTGTCGATGTGGCCTCTGAACAGATTGGTTTACGGGTTCTAGAACGCCTTCGCTATGTCGACGCAGTGGCCTATATACGCTTTGCCTCGGTGTACAAGGGGTTTACAGATCTCGGTGATTTCACCCGCGAAGTCAAACTTCTCGGTAAGACAACCGCCCCAAAAATTTCTCCGGTTCCGCTGTAACGTTTCGACCAACGGCACCGATTTTGTTCTGGCGATACGTCGTCCACAGGAAATCGGCACCTTTCCCCAGGGGGCGATGCTTCATCCCCAGGTTGGTCCACAAGAAAACCTCCCTAGCTGTCCACAGGCATCGTTGCGTACGATCGTGGGGCTTGGTGAAGTGCTTGACATTGACGTAATTTCACGCTTGTATTTCAACCTCATGTTGCGGTCGTAACATGAGGTACCCACGAGATGTTGTGGTTCGGCTCCGAAAGGCGTCGTTTCCACTCGTCTCAGCAAACTCGAGACACGACCCAGTTTTTTCTGTAAAGCGGTTCGTTCAGCAACCTCATCCGACTAGTTCTTCTCTCATATCTTTTTCCACTTTCTTCCACTTTTTTACTTCCCCAGTACGGCTCGCTACGGGCCACCCACTTTTTAAGGAATCAGCGAAACCATGGCAATCGCACCAGAACGTTCAGGCATAGGCATCCGTCGACATTTCACAACTGAAGGTGTTCACCCGTACGACACCGTGGTGTGGGAACGCCGCGAAGCAAGAATCTCTAATTGGAAAACCGGAGTGATTGCTTTCGAGCAACTCGGAGTCGAAGTGCCGTCCACGTGGAGTGTCAATGCCACGAATATTTTGGCGCAGAAGTACTTCCGTGGAACGCTGGGCCTGCCCGAACGCGAAACGTCGTTGAAGCAGGTTGCCGACCGTGTTGCCGACACAATCACGTTGTGGGGAAAGCAAGGCGGCTACTTCGCCGACGACGTCGAAGCCGAAGTGTTTAACCTTGAACTCAAGTACCTCATTGTTCATCAAATGGGTGCCTTCAACTCACCTGTTTGGTTCAACATCGGTGTGAAGGGTGTGCCGCAACAAGCGAGCGCATGTTTCATCTTGGCCGTCGACGACACCATGGACTCCATCCTCAACTGGTACCGCGAAGAAGGAATCATCTTCAAGGGTGGCTCGGGTGCTGGTATCAACTTGTCAATCATCCGATCGTCAAAAGAAAAATTGCAGGGTGGCGGAACCGCATCAGGGCCGGTCAGTTTCATGCGAGGCGCAGATGCCTCGGCAGGCACCATTAAATCTGGGGGTAAAACCCGTCGGGCCGCCAAAATGGTCATGCTTGATGCCGATCATCCCGACATCGAAGATTTCATCTGGTGTAAAGCTGCCGAGGAACGCAAAGCCCGAGTGCTCCGCGATGCTGGCTTCGACATGGATCTCGATGGTAAAGATGCTTACAGTATCCAATACCAAAATGCGAACAACTCGGTACGTGTGACCGATGAGTTTATGGAAGCCGTTGTTCAGGGCAAAGACTGGGAACTTAAGTCAGTACAAAGCCGTGACACCATCCAAAAACTTCCGGCCCGAGATCTGTTTCGTCAGTTCGCCCAGGCCGCATGGGAATGTGCTGACCCAGGTATGCAGTTCAACACCACGATCAACCGTTGGCACACCTCGTCAAACACGGCCCCGATCAATGGTTCGAACCCATGCAGCGAATATATGCACATAGATAATTCGGCGTGCAATCTCTCTAGCCTTAACCTCATGAAGTTTTTGAACGATGACGACTCGTTCGACATCGAGGGCTACCAGGCTGCCATTGAGGTTTTCTTCACCGCCCAAGAGATTTTGGTCGGACGGGCTGACTACCCAACGGAAGCAATCGGTAACAACAGCCTTCGGTTCCGTCAACTTGGGTTGGGTTACGCAAACCTTGGTGCGCTGTTGATGGCGCTTGGTTTCGGATATGACTCGCCGGAAGGGCGCTCATGGGCTGGTGCGCTAACCGCACTGATGACCGGCCATGCCTATGCTGTAAGTGCACGTACTGCTGCGCGTATGGGCCCGCACGCTGGCTACGCCGAAAATCGTGAACCAATGAACAGGGTGCTGCGTATGCATCGCGATGCGGTTCGTGACATCGATGAAACCCTCGTTCCGTTTGAACTGCTTGGTGCAGCACAGCAAGCTTGGGATTCGGCTGTCGAAATGAGCGAAACATACGGCACCCGTAATGCTCAGGCAACGGTGCTGGCACCAACCGGAACCATTGGCTTGTTGATGGACTGCGATACCACCGGTGTTGAGCCCGACCTTGGTTTGGTGAAACTGAAGAAACTGGTAGGTGGCGGAACTATGACCATCGTCAACCAAACCATTCCCCGAGCCCTTCGTAAGCTTGGTTACGAAGGTCCAATGGTCGAGCGTATCTTGGCGTACATCGAAGAAAACAAAACGCTTGTTGGGTGTCCAGACCTTCGGCCGCAACACCTCAACGTGTTCGCATGTTCGATGGGCGACAACGTCATCCACTACAGCGGTCACGTTCGAATGATGGCTGCTGTCCAACCGTTCCTGTCGGGCGCAATTTCCAAAACAGTGAACATGCCAGAAGACGCAACGGTTGAAGACATCGAACAAATTCATATCGATGCATGGCGTATGGGTGTGAAGGCCATTGCCATCTACCGTGACAACTGCAAAGTGGCACAGCCACTGTCAACGGCCAAGAAGGAAGACAACCTTGACCTCAGCGCTGGGTCTGTTAATTCTGCGGTTTCAGGGGGTACTACCTCAGTGGCTGTATCGACCGACGCCGAACTCGCTGCGAAAGTTGCCGAACTCGAAAAGGCCCTTGCTTCAACGACCACGGTTGTCCGTAAACCGGTTCGCGAACGGCTTCCTCGGCGTCGACGTTCGGTCACCTTCAAGTTCCGCGTTGCTGACTGCGAAGGTTTCGTCACGGTTGGCGAGTTCGACGATGGTCGCCCAGGTGAGTTGTTCATCAAGGTCTCGAAGCAGGGCTCAACCCTTGCTGGCATCATGGATGCGTTCTCGTTGACGATCAGCCTTGGCTTGCAACACGGTGTTCCGCTCACCACATACGTCTCGAAATTTGCCAGCACTCGTTTCGAGCCTGCTGGTATGACAGACGACCCCGAGATTCGCATCGCAACGTCGCTTGTCGACTACATCTTCCGCCGCATGGCCCTTGACTACTTGACGTACGACGAGCGCCTCGAACTTGGTGTGCTGTCAACCGTCGAGCGTTTGCAGCCCACGTTGCCAGGTGTCGAAGAAGCAGCCGTTGCGCAGGCGCCGTCGATGGAAACATCAACAAGCCCAGCTCCCTTGACCCTTGATCTCACCGCCCCGGTTGTGGCGGCCTCGCCAGTGGTAGCGCCAAAGACCCTGAGTCGTCAACGCCCCGCAGATGCGCCGTTTTGTTACTCATGCGGTAACGAAATGAACCGTGCCGGATCTTGTTATGTGTGCTCAGCATGCGGAACAACGAGCGGCTGTAGCTGACCCTCTGTAGTTAGGCGGCTGTTCGAATGACACCTCGCCGAATCCTTCCGGGTTCGGCGAGGTGTTTGTTTTTGTGTTGAACCCTGATCGACGTTGAAGGCGCGAGCTAACTATGAACAGCAATTCGGCGAAACGCATCATGTATCGCTTCAAGCGATACATGAGCATTGGTAAGACAGGTCGGGGGTGACGAATCCGAACAGCTGCGTTACACTCCCAGTGCACTCAATCATCGATCGCTATCGAGCCAACTGGCAGGTAGCGGCGTGGGTAACGACTCGGTCTACATCGATGCGTCCCACACGAATCCAGAGGCCTCTGCCCGGTTTCGTCGTCCACTGCTCTTCGCAGGTTCGGTGAAATCTCCATGCTTCAAGGAGGTCTCGTGTCTACGAGAACTGTGAGCAACACCCGAATTTTGAGCCGATGTTGTGTTGGCGTGGTCAGTCTGTTGGTTATGAGTGTGCCCTTTGGGGCTGCCTTAGCGGCCACCGCAGTTGCTCCAGCCATCGTGTCAACGAGAAGCGGCGACCCAATAGCCCAGGCGGCTCTCGTTGCCTTGGCATCCCTTGAAGGCCTACCGCAGCCGGCCCCGGTGGTCACTGCGGTTCCAAATGCTCCTCAACAGGTGCCCTCAACGGTGGCCGTGGCCCCGACGACCGTTGGAATTGTCGACCCGCAGACCGGGTCAGTGCCGCCATCAACGGCCGCTGTCGCCTGGACTGACAGTGGCCAGGGCTGGAAATCAGCCGTCGTCGATACCGACCTCGTGACTCAGAGTCTGTCGCCTGAACAACCCTCTACGACTGTGGCTGAACCGAAGGCAAAAGGCAAGAAGTCAAAGGCAATCGCCTCAACAACCACGCCACCGGTAGTTCGAATTCTGCCGGCCAGCACCGTTCCGTCTGCAAACGGCGAATCCGCTCCGGTGGCGGCTGTTGCCGATCCTTCCGCTGTCGCAACACCCGCGGTGCAGTTGGCGCCTAACGAGGCCCGCCGACAACTCGCTGAACTGGTTGTTGCCCGAGGCAAATTGGCACCAGCAATGGCGGCAACGCTCGATTCGGCTTGGGCGTCGTCTGATGTGCGCCGTCAAAAAGCTGTATTTAGTGCCTTGGCCCAGGTGGGTACCCCATATCGATACTCTGGAAACGAACCGGGCGGGTTCGACTGTTCTGGCCTGACATCGTTTGCATGGGCAGCTGCCGGGGTTCGCCTTCCTCGAATCTCGACTGATCAGATAAATGCGGCGAGCCCTCGCGCAGCCGATGCGTTGCTTCCCGGCGATCTTGTTTGGCGACCGGGCCACATCATGATGTACGTCGGAATCGGGCAACTCGTTGTCGACTCACCTCAAACCGGCAAGTTGGCCCAGGTTCGTGATTGGGGCCGGGTCAACCGAATGGGCTCACCGATCTAAACAGGTCCCCTTTAGGCCCCGAGATCTTGGCGTAATTGTTCCAACGAGATCTTTAGGTTCTGAACTTCGGCCTCAAGAGCGGCAACTCGATCTGTGAGCAGTGAAGCACTTCCGGTTGGGGCGCTCGTTGAATGCGATTGCGACGACAAGTCACGGGCCAGGGTCAATTCGTCAATTGCACCGCCAAGCAAGTGCATAATGCGCGGTTCGTTCTGACCGGGTTGACGGTTCAGTCGAACAACAAGCGGCCCGGGCCACGGACGAACGTACCCATCGGGCAGGGTCGTGACGGCACCGGTTGTCGACGCCGATCGAAGCATGCCCATGTCGCGAGCATCGGTTGGTTCTTCTGAGTCGGCCAGTACAGTCGGGTCGCACAGGCGATTAATAACTTGCTCAACGCCAGCTAGGTCGGAAAAGTCATGCATTCGTTGGGTGCGTGCTTTGATTTCCGAGACTGTCTGCGGACCCCGTAAGGCCAGAATGCTAAGAACTGACTTTTCCGGCCTCGATAGGTTGAGTCGCTCTTCCAAGACGTGACGGTACTTGTCGACCCGGCTACCTGCCCCACTCGGAAGAACTCTCACAAGCCGATGTTCAATTTTTAACTGCGTCAGCGCAGCGGTGATATCGGGCGTGCTGAACTCCACAACCGGAAATCGATTCGTGCTTTGGTTCGCGGCAGTCAAAATTGCGTTGATCGTCATCGGGTACGTATCAGGAACAGTGAGTTCCTTTTCGATAAGGCATCCGAGAACGCGTACTTCGATTGGGCTGAGTTCCATCCCTGCACTCTTCCAGACTTTCGGGCCGGGTTAGGGTGGATCCATGCAACAACCCCGAAAGAGTCTGCGCGTAGTTCCGTTGCCCGACCGGCAGTCTGGACACCTTGTACGCAGGGCGGGGGTTGTCGCCGCTATCTGTGCTGTGGTGCTGGCTGGATGTTCATCGTCGAAGAGTGAACCGGGTGCTGGTGGAAAGACAGATGCGGTTATTGCCTCAACATTGCCGTCAGGTCCAACGACGCTCTCTGCAGAACAAACGTTGAAATCTGAATCTTCGAAAGTCATCATTTCTGGTTTGTTGAGAAGCCTCAACGGTGGTGTCGACCCCGATGCAAAAGACATTGACTGTGTCGCATCGAAAATTTCACCCGAACAAATTGAGTCGATGATGGCGTCAGCGCTTGGCGGCGGTGGGCTTGAGGGTGGTTCAATTCAGCCCGTACTTACCGCAGTGTTTTCTTGTAACCCCAAGGGGTTGGCCGAAACGTTATCGAGCGGGCTCGGGGTGCTACCTGCAGATCTATCTCCCGCACAGCAGTCGTGTGCTGCTTTGGCAACGTCTCAGGCAGTGTTGGCCGATCCGGAAGTGCTGACCAAGTTGACCCAGAGTGCCAGCCTTTCCGCGCTCAGCGACAAGCAACGTACTGCTCTTGCAGCAGACCTTCGTAAAAACATCTCAGGCTGCTCTCTTGACGCGGCTGTCGTCGACAAGATCGTGACGCAAATCAGCGGATAATCTAGGTGTGCTTAGTAGCTTGCTACGGCCTGCCCTACTAACTGACCAAGTGCAAATGCGACCAACATCGGGTTTCCGGTTGGCGGAGTCGGCACGATTGACATATCGCAAATCGAAACGCTCGGGTGCTCATGCATTCGGCCGTAGGTATTTACGATTCCGGCTTCGGGTGTGCCGACCCTCGTAGAGCCAGAGAGATGGAAGTAACCCCCTACCTGTGCCCGCATCCAGTCGTCGGTGTCATCGTCGGTTGCATTCAGCAGGTCAACTTCGAGTGAATCCGGAAGTACACGAAGTAGTTTTCGGGTCGCTGTTCTGAGTCGTTTAACGTCATCCTCGTGCGCGAGTAACTGACCATCGACGCCTGCGGTACTCGACACAAGGTCGATTGAACGACGTGACCGTGGGTCGGTCAGGGCCAGAAATACCGCCGATGATCCGTCGGGCATGCATTCAATCGGCATCAGTTGAAGGTCGGCAACAGGGTGGCTGGCCGACGACCGAAATCTACCGACGGCAGTAACCTGAGCACCCGCTTGACGCCCCGATTCGGTGAGGTGTGACGCTGGGTCTTGTTGATCGTTTGCCACTCGAAAACACAGTGCAGGGTGATCGGCAACGTAGCAGCCAAGTGCGACATGTCGATAGCCACTTCGATGTAGGAGACGTGGTGTCTGAAGCGCGCCACAGGCAAGAATGACATGAGTAGCAGTAGCGTCGCCCCCAGCCCAGCTGACCTTCGGACGAGGTTTCGAAAGGTCAATAGTGTCGATTTCAGTATTGGTAACTACTTCTATGAAACCGCCCGACACACTCTCGGCCCAACCCGGGTAGTCGTCGGGTCGGCGGCGCTCTAGGGAAGTACCTGTCGCCCACAATGCTGCACTGGCCCATCCCGTTCGGTCGAGGCGTTCGACGCCAATCGAATCACTGAACCCGAACGTGCTGCCAATTCGGTGAATCAGGTCGGCGGCGAACGGCCCTGTAACCGCCCGTGAAGTAGCCCCCAGAAGCTGTTGAAGTATCGGAACAATGGCCGGGTGCCAATCGTATGCGTACGTATCGCCCGGCACACAAACCATTCCGTTAACGGCCGACCCCCCGCCAAAAACCCAGGCATGTTTGTAGGCGCTTGGCCCCCAAACTTCAGGGATTGTATGTGTAGAGAACATATTTGGTGAACTCAACCGCTCAAAGTATGGTCCGCCCGCTTCAAAGAGGAGTACTCTGCGGTTCGCTCGGCCGACGGCTTCAGCCGCTGCAATGCCCGCCGGCCCCGAACCGACAACAATGACATCGGCGTCTTCACCATGATGTTGCGACAACTTCACACGACAGCGCTCTCGATAACTAGAGCGGTACTCATGAGCAGCGCGTCTGACCCGGCTGGACCCATGAGTTGCAATGCTCCGACAAGGTGACGTTCCTTCGACGAAACGAGTGACGGGTCAAGTGGCACCGGTATCGAAACCGCTGGTGTACCGGCCAGGTTTGCTGGGCGGGTGTATGCGGTATACGGAGCAAACACGGCACTTTCACCGAGTACGGGTGCCAACATGGCCAGGGTTGGTGTCACGATGAGTTGGGTTTGTCGACAGGCTTCGTGAATCTGTTTGGCGATCACCGAACGGTAGGCAATGCTTTCGACAATTGCCGCTTGCGAATATTTTGCGCCGCTCGCGATTCGATTCGCGATTCGCGGTTCAAGTAGCTGAGCCAAACCGCAAGTGTCGTCGAGTAACCATCCGAGTTGGTTGTGTGCTTCGCCGACCAGTGCGGTCAACCCGTGATCAATGGCTGCCTGCCACCATGGCGCGTCGAGGTCAACGATGGTGAAACCACCCGCTTTTAATGCAGAGTCAACTGCATCGTCACACGCAGGGTGGGTGTCGACACCGGTGTTTCGAAGGCGACCGACGGTCATCGCGGGCTGAGTATTGTTAACATCCAAACGAAAACCCGGTTCGAAGAGATCCATTCCTTCGATGGTTCGGGTCACGGTTGCACCAAGCGGGCCAGCAGTATCGAGCGACGGGGCAAGCGCCCACACCCCATCAAGTGCGATACGACCCCACGTAGTCTTCAGGCCGACAACCCCGCAACACGCTGCAGGAATACGGATAGAACCACCCGTGTCTGATCCGAATGCAATGTCAAGCAGGTCGCGACCTACAGCTGAGGCGCTGGCACTCGATGAACCTCCTGGTACTCGTAACGGGTCTAAAGGATTCGGTGGGGTTCCGAAGTGGGGGTTCATGCCATCGCCCCCGTAGGCCAGTTCGTGAAGGTTGAGTTTGCCGACGAGTACTGCTCGACTTTCTTGTTCGGCCGCTCGAAGGCCTAACAAACAAGGTGCATCGTGTAACGCTGCAGTTGCGATTGACTCGATGGCCAAGCTTCCAGCGGTCGTGATGGTTCCTGCGACGTCGAAAAGGTCTTTGACACCGACCCGGCTCGGTTGGCTGCCCCGAGAAACGGTGTCGAAACGCTCAAGAAAGGTGGTGTCTCTGGTCATGATCCGGCAGCGATCGGAATCCACACGGCAACGTCCCACAGGCCCCGGTTTGCGACGGCGAACAGGGGAGTGAACACGATTTCGACCGGTAGATCGAGCGGCACCGGTTGCCAGTCGCGGTACGCGAGCCATGCACCGGTCGCAAAATCGGGCCATGGGTAACGGGTGCCCCATTCACCGGTTGCGTGGACGGTCGGATAGGCCTCAGGGTGATCAGTATCGAGGCGAAGCCCAAGGCCACCACCGAGGTCAAATGCAACAAGATTTGGAAGGGTATGGCGCATTTGATCGGCACCTTCCAGGCAGTAGATCATTGGGCCAACAGCAACGGCAACACGGCCCCGAGCGTCGTTTATAGAAGGATGCGCGCTGAGTAATCGCGGTTGCACCGAAACATCAAGTTCGACCTCTGTTGTATTCGGTGCAAGTTCAAAGCGAACATACTTTCCGCAGTCGGGGTGTTCAGTTGCCCATCCTGGTATTCGTATGTTCACCGAGCGTATGGTGTCACTCGTGACCGTAATATTGAGTCGATCTTGGTATGGCCATCGTCCTGAGATGGCGATGGTCCAACCTTCGCCGGCCGTTTCGCCCGGGGTGAGTTGCCTGACCGTGATGGCGTCGTGATCGAGGGTCACACTCTGATTTGTTGCTTCGACGAATGAGAGAAGCGCACTTGCGGCACAGCACTGGTGTGATATCCCTGCGCCCCGCAAAAGTGCCCTCCATGCCCCCCCAACTGAATTGCCGACGTCTCGTTCGTCAGAAAATATGTCGATATCGGTAGCACTCTCGATGGAGTGGGGAAGTGGGCCATACCAATGGACGGCGTCGGTCGAGAGTGCAACCATGGCTGCGTTGTACGTGATCAACTCAACGAGTTCATCAGCCTGGGTAGCGCGGTCGGCCAACATAAGTAACGGTCGCATCGCCTCAATAACATCGAGTAGGGCGAGGGTGTCGCACGGGCGTGAAACTCCGTCCGAGTGTGAGAGCGCGAAAGGCCTGACAATGTTTGATGTGCCTGCCTGACGACCGACCGCGCCCGAAACGTACAAACGGGTGGTGATGAGGTTGTCGAATTGTCGAATTGCCTCGGCTCGAAGGTAGCCCCGCCGCGGTTCAAGTGCTAAGTACGCAATTGTTTCAACAAGTCGAAGCACGTGCTCGGCATTGCCGCCCAGTTCAAACAGACGAGCCAAACGTGGCCCTCCTACGTGGTCGACAACAAGTGATGCACTCGTTACCGCCAGCCTCCTCAGTTCGGGGTCCACGATGTATCGCAATGATTGAGCGAGAGCGGCAGCACATTCAATAAGTTGGCCCCGCTGTTCGACGAGAGTCGAACGAATGGTTTTGATTCCAACGGTGACGGCGTGGTCAAGATCGATGTGAATGACGCTTTCAGATTTGTTGCTCAACAAATCGGTCGCCAGCCGAATGGCCTCAGAAACTGCACTGATCTGGGCAGGTGAAACGTTCTGCGTTCGCTGTTTGTGTGGTTGGTTCGGCTCGGCGAGCGAATTGTGAACCCATCCAATGACGTGGTCGGGTTTGTCATCAAAGAGGTCACTTCGATGAAGCCCGACCGCAGCGCGGACCAGTCGAAGCCCGGTTGCATCTGAACAGATATGGCCGTTTGACGCCTCGGTGAACAGGGAAGAAATTCCGGATTCGCGAGCTTGCCGCAGTCGCCAACCGACGAGTGCGGTTAATGAGAACGACGTTTCATGCTGGGTAATCATGACGGCGGAAGTTCTCGCTGTGCCGGCCGATCATTACGGGACGAATGGAGAGGGGTCGTAGACGGGGTATCGCTGAGCGAAACGGGCGACCCGAGTACGACGAAGCGATCATCCACGGTCGCAACGGTAAACGTTCGAACCTTTTCGCGAGGATTGTGAAGACATTCACCCGTTCGAATATTGATCAGCCAATGGTGCCACGGACATTCCACATAACCGTGGCGCCGTGAACCGGTGTTGAGGGCTACTTGATAATGAGGGCATACGTTTTCAATGGCGAACACGCCGTCGTCTTCTATATGAACCAATACCGAAGTTTCCCCCACGGTGACGAGGCGCCGCGAGCCTGGCCAACAGTCAGAAATCGGTCCGAGGTCGGCGCGAGGTACGAGCGGGTTGAGCAGTGAATCATTTACTGCCACTTCATTTGTCACATTTGCCCTCCCGTCACTTACGACCTAACGGTACATGATCGACAACAATGATTCTATGCTTGCACCCTCGCTTGAACCCTCGCTTGAACCGACGTATCAGTCCCAGCCTGATTCTCCGGTGGTTATCGTCGGCGCCGGGCTTTCTGGCTTGGTCGCAGCGGGTCAACTTGTTGCTCATGGAACTGCTGTGGTGTTGCTTGATAAGGGCCGAAGCGCCGGAGGGCGCCTAGCTACCCGTCGGTTGGGTTTGACCCCCACCGCCCGTGCCGACTCGGGGGCTCAGTTTTTTACGGTTCGGTCGCCTGACTTTGCCAACCTCGTTCATGACTGGCGGCGTGCGGGCATTGTTACCGAGTGGTGTCGAGGGTTCGCTACCGCGAACGACAAGCCAGGGGTCGTTGATGGGCATCCCCGCTATGCCGCGGTGGGAGGAATGAACACCATCGCAAAATATCTGGCGTCGTCACTAGATGTCGAGACCGAAGTTACCGTTTCGTCAATTTCGCATGATGACGGCGTTTGGAAGGTCGAAGCTTCAGATGGTCGGCAATGGAGCAGCCAGACAGTGCTGCTGAGTGCACCAGTTCCACAAGGCTTGGCGTTGCTCAACGCGGGCGGGGTTGCATTAACGGATGCGACCCGCCAATCGCTTGAGCTGGTCAAGTATGCGAAATGTTTCGCGTTACTGCTTGAACTTGATCGGGCCACTTCGATTCCTGAGCCGGGTGGGGTTCAGCTCAGCGAATTGGTCGATCCGGTGTTTTCGTTTGTCGCCGACAATCATCAAAAGCAGATCAGCGATCGGTATACCGTCACGCTTCACACGCACGAACGGGTGTCAGACGAACATTGGGACAACGATCGTGACGCCACGAAGCAGTTCCTCATTGAGGCTGCTCGTCGATGGTTAGGAGACGCTGTGATCCGCGAATCGTATCTACACGGATGGAAATTCTCGCGTCCTACCGTTGGATGCGAATCGCCTTTCCTGCTTGAAACTCTGCCGGACGGTTGTCGTCTGGGTTTTATCGGCGATGCATTTGGTGGAGCGAAAATCGAAGGTGCTGCCCTCAGTGGGTTGGCTATCGCCGACGCGTTGATTAGTTGAACTTGTGCTTGGCGCTCGTTATCCGACATACGGTAGAACGCATGGCAACCGAGACACTTCACATTGAAACCCTCGTTAATGGGTCAGTTACCGTTGCAACGATTGATCGTCAATCAAAACGTAATTCGGTTGATCTTGAAACGCTGCAACACCTATGCGTTGCGTTACGGAATGTGGCAGAGCAGCCCGAGTCGCGCGTAGTTGTGTTGCGAGGCGCTGGAGGTCATTTCAGTGCCGGTGCTGACCTTTCGGGCGTTCATTCAGCGGAATTTCGCTCGGTATTGGCGACCGCTCTTCAGAGTTTGGCCCGGTTACCAATCGTGACAATTGCCCACGTTGAAGGTTCGTGCTTAGGGGCAGGTTTGCAATTAGCGACTGCATGCGACCTTCGTATCGCGACCGACGACGCGGTGTTTGGCATTCCGGCAGCAAAACTCGGTTTGGCCGTCGATGACCTAACCGTTGAACGCTTGGTTGACCTGGTCGACGGAGGGTTGGCTCGATCGATCCTGCTAGCTGCCGAGTTAGTTTCGTTGCAAACGGCACTTGATCGCGGGTTGGTTAATCGGAAAGGTACATATGATGACGCGATCGTGTGGGCGGAATCGATCGCGCAACTCGCTCCGCTTTCCCAAGCTGCGCACAAGGCCGCATTTGCCAACCGTGTCACTCGCGGACCCGACTTCGGTGAGGTTCGAATTGCTGCCGATAGGGCCTGGGCCTCGAAAGACCTTGAAGAAGGCCGCACGGCATTTGCCGAGCGCCGCCCGCCCCGTTTTACCGGTCACTAAAAACAAACGTAGAGTGACGCTTCCGCCACTTTTTGAGGGAGTACTCGATGGTTCGTAAACATCTCGTCGTCGGCGCAATTGCTGCAACTGTTGCCACTGCATTTCTGGTTGGTCCAGCCAGCCAGGTTCGTGCCCAAACAGCATCGAATGTACTCGAGGTACAAATTCTTGGGTTGAATGACTTCCACGGAAACATTGAGCCACCGGCAGGGTCGAGCGGCCGTATCGGAACCGTAACTGCAGGTGGGGCAGAGTATCTAGCCACACACATTCGTCAACTTCGGTCGCAGAACCCGAACACACTCATGGTGCACGCCGGTGACCTGATAGGTGCCTCGCCAATTCTGTCAGCCATTTTCCGAGATGAGCCAACGATCGAAGTCATGCGCATGATTGGGCTTGACGTTCTGGGAGTTGGCAACCATGAGTTCGACGACGGAATTGTTGAACTAAAGCGCATCGCTGGTGGCGGTTGCCATCCGGTTGAAGGGTGCTTCGACGGTGTCTACGGCGGTGCAACATTCCCGACGTTGGCCGCGAACGTCGTCGAAGCAAAAACAGGAAACTCGGTGCTTCCCTCGTGGGACATCCGCGTTGTTGAGGGCGTCAAGATTGGGTTCATCGGCGTAACATTAGAAAGTACGCCAACCATTGTGTCGCCGTCAGGTGTGGTTGGTCTCAAGTTCCTTCCTGAAGCCGATGCGTTAAACAAGACTGCCAAGTTGTTGAAAGAGCAGTACGGGGTGAAGGCGATCGTTGCGTTGATTCACGAAGGAGTTGTACCCACCGATGCTGACCCTCAAGGGTGCAAAGGCATTACCGGGCCAATCATCGAGATCGTGAACAAGACAACAACAGACGTTGATGCCTTCGTGACCGGGCATACCCATCAGGCGTACATCTGTACCTTGAATGGTCGAAGCGTCACGAGTGCTGCGAGTTTCGGTCGGCTCATCACAAAGCTTGACGTGAAGATCGACCGATCGACTGGCGACGTTTTGAGCGTTGCGGCGAAGAACGTGATCGTGACACGCGATGTCCCTCCGGCGCCTGACGTCTTGGCGTACACCGCTCGAATGAAAGCCAAAGCAGCCCCAAAAACAAACCGAGTTATCGGCAAAATGACGGCTGATATCGTTCGAACGGCCAACCCTGCAGGTGAATCTCCGCTCGGTAACTTCATCGCGGATTCGCAATTAGCCGCAACGTCTTCTGACACCGAAGGCAAAGCAGTGATTGCGTTCATGAATCCGGGTGGTATCCGTACCGACCTTGTTTCGGCGCAGATCAGTGGGGTCGAAGCCGTAGGTGACATTACGTTCGGCGAGTCGTTTGCGGTTCAGCCATTCGGAAACAACCTGATGACGATGACGTTGACCGGTGCCGACATCGTTGAGTTACTTGAACAGCAGTTCGATAACCCAACCCCGGGGCAAAACCGCATTCTTTCGACCTCCACAGGCTTCACCTATACGTGGTCGAAGAGTGCAGCAATCGGGAAAAAGGTGTCGAGCGTTCAGCTGAACGGTAAAGACCTTGACCTGAAAGCAACCTACCGGGTCACGATGAACAACTTCCTGGCTGATGGTGGCGACAAGTTCGTAGCGTTCTTGAAGGGCAAAGACCGTTTGGGTGGAGTTGTCGATCTTGATGCCCTCGAAGCAGCACTGAAGAAGGGCGCGATCTCGCCTCCGGCACTCAACCGAATCACGGTTGTGCCGTAACCCGCACCCCGCACCCGCCCTCGCACCCCCGCCGGCTTAATAAGCCGGAATTCCTCCAATTAGTGAGCAAGGCTGGTGATGGGCCGGGTCATCGCAGTGATCGTGCGTTCTAACGCACACCCGTACAGTGACCACCCGTCGGGGGCATCCGGGCGATCTTCTCGTCGGAGGTCAGTTCGAACGCGATCGGGGTCAACGCTGTAGCGAAGCAGAAACCCTTCGGTGACCGCTGCCATCGAAACGGTAAGGTCGTCGACTGTAAACGGTGGGGTCATCTCAAGGCCGTAGTGCGCAAGAAGCGTTTCGTAACTGCACTTGAGCTTCTCTTGAAAACCGTCGTAGCCCTTGCGAATGGCTGCTCGAACCGGCGGGTCATCGAGCGCAACTGACCAAAAATGAATAAATGTCAGAAACTCGCGACCGGAAGCCACCGCTTCAAGGTACTGGTTGGCAAACACACGAATAACGTCAGGCAGACCCGCACCGGCAAGAATCATCGCGTCGGTGTCGGCTCCTGAGTAGCCGGTTTCGAGCCAGTCAGCCTGTTCGGCTAGCTCAATGGCAAGTTCACGGTGAAAGTCTTCTTGGGCAGGCCAAATGTTGTAACTGGCACCGGTTGTTCGGCCAATATTTTTTGCGACGTCAACTAAACGGATGTTACCAATTGTCACTGGAATGCCCTGTTTGAGAAGCATTCTGCGGCCTTCCGCTAAAAACTGTTTTCGGGTATCGTCGATTTGCCGTCTCACCCCTCTGAGTGTACGAAGTTAGGAACGAAAACAAAAGTCGTTACGATTGGGGTACTTTTCCGCAATGCGAATTTCTCTTTTCCACTTTGCGTCCTCGATCCCATCGTTTGTCGATGAATGTCACGTAGCGGTCGAGCAGGGGTTTACCTCGCTCTGGCTTCCACAGATCTTTGGGGTTGACGCGCTGATTGCGATTGCTGTTGCGGGGCGTGAAGTCCCAGCCCTGCATTTTGGAACATCTGTGATCCCGACATATCCGCGGCATCCAATGCTCATGGCTCAGCAGGCGAAGTCGACCCAATCGGTACTTGGAGACCGTTTTACTCTTGGTATCGGGTTGTCACACAAAGTGGTGATCGAAGGAATGTTCGGGTTTTCGTTCGACAAACCAGCCATTCATATGCGCGATTACCTTGATGTGTTGTTGCCGCTGGTTCGACATGGAAAGGTAAGTCATGCTGGAAAGACGATTACTGGTCGTGGTGAGATTACGGTTCCGGGCTCGTCCGACTTCCCAGTAATGATCGCGGCGATGGCCCCGAAAATGCTTGAACTTGCTGGCTCGCTTGCCGACGGAACGATTCTTTGGATGACCGGTCCGAAAACGACGGCGTCGCACATTATTCCAACGATGCATGCTGCGGCCGAAGCTGCGGGTCGACCTACACCGGCGACGGTACTCGGGTTGCCGGTATGCCTGACGAGTGATGTCGATGGCGCACGCGACCGGGCGTCGAAGGAATACGCTATCTACGGACAGTTGCCGAGCTATCGGGCCATGCTTAACCGTGAAGGTGCAGCTGGCCCAGCGGACATTGCTGTTATTGGAAATGAAGAAACCGTACGTGCACGTATCGCTGAAATTTCTGGGTGTGGGGCGACTGAGTTCATTGTTTCGGCCTTCGGTACAGCAGATGAAATCTGCGCAACGCGAGCGCTCGCCGGTGCACTTGCTGCCGGAAAGTGACCAACAAATTAGTTAAGCGCCGCAGTGAGGATTCGCCGGTCGGTATCGAACCCTGGATACTGATCGAATCGAGCAACTAAGCGATCGAGCCAGATCGGTGCCTCGTCGAGAGCGCCGAGCGCGGTGCAGAGTCGAACGAGTTCGCGTCCCTCGTCGATGACCATTCCGGGAAGAAACCAGCGGAGGCGGGCGAGGTCGCACAACGTCGTGAGGTCTCGTCGCCGGGCAGCGTGCTGTTTGAGGTTTGCAACCATGCGAATTAACATCATGAAGCCGTCGGTCGGCCTGAGAAGGTCATTTGACCAGGGCCGGTCGACCCCGAAAAGCTGTTCATACTTGTCACGGCATCCGTCTGCGTCAAGGATGTTTCCGCCGTCAAAGGCATCAATGAACACCTCGTCACCTCCAAGTACTCGTCTGGCCCCAATGAGAAAATGGCCGGGCATTCCAACGCCCCAGCAATCAACCCCGAGGCGTTGTCCGAGCTCAAGAGCTAAAACGCTGAGCCCGATAGGAAGGCCGACTCGGCGGGTCATGATGTCGGGAAGGTACGAGTTTCGGGGATCATGGAAGTCGACGTGATTTCCGTTTAACCGAAGCGTTTCAAAGCAGAGTCGGTGCCACGCATCGAAGTTTGAGTTTCCGAGGTGGGGGATTGACGCGAGCTCGGTCAGTCGATCGATGCGCTCTAGTTGGTTGCCGACGTCGATGATCGACCGAAGTTGTTGGCAGCCATGAGCGCTGAGGAAGAGCGCAGCACGGGTTAGATCGACCGCACTGTTATGTTCACCTACCGTTTCGATCCACGGTGTCAACCACCATGGGCCAATATCTCGCTGCTCAGTCACGAACGCTTCCTGCCTTCTGGGCAGTTGTCAAGGAACGGACATCGTTGACACCACGACCCGACGTTTGGCTGGCGGTCTCCGCCTTCGATACGCTGCACCGATGACATGAGTAGCGCCTCAACTTGGGTGGTTCGAGCAGGTGACCAGTTTTGCGAATGGCTGTCGACACCGGTGCCATCATGACGTAAGTACGCAGCCGATGTTCGCAATTGGTGTTCACCGGCACCCCAGGTTCGAAGTGCGGCCAAACCGTAGAGGTCGAGTTGGGTGGAACGGGCCGGATCATCTGCGTCGATTGGGCGACCGGTTTTGAAGTCGACTACATGAACCGTGTTGTCGGGCTCGGTATAGGCGGCATCGACTCGCCCACGGATGACCATGCCGTCTTCGAAGAGCGCAATTGGATGCTCGATGCGAGATGGAAGCTGTTCGGCATACATCGAATTTAAGAAGCTTTGCCGCAGCAGATCGGGAAGTGCTTCGTCCTGCGTGGGCAGCAGGTTCGGCGATTGGCTGAACGATTGGCTGAGTGGTTGGTTCGGTGATTGGCCCGGTCGCTCGGCTGCCTTCGTGGAACTGGCGAAAAGCGAGCCCTGCCCTTTACCTATTTGCTCTATCCAGCTATGGATTTGTGTTCCGAGAATCGCAGAACTCGACGAACGGCGCGGCATCGGGCGAATGTGGGTCCAATGAAACTGGCGGGCGCAGCGGGTTAACGAAACAATCGCAGAAACCGGAAGGCTCACCGGTGTTGCAGCACGAATCGGTTCGGGGGCAGCCGCAGGAAGCAGCATTCCAATTTGATCAGTATGAATAGCTTTTCGGCCCTTACGGCGGGCGGTTGGTGCGGGCATACGATCGGCCTCGTTTCGGCGTTCTTTCGCCTTTTCGGCCCGCCGTTCTTTGTCACCAATACCTGGGGATGACGGAGCTGGTTGTGAGGTTCCGAGGGACACGACGAGGTCACTTTGCTGAACGAGCCAGTGGTAAAACTGGGATGGCCCCTGCGGGGTTTGGGTTTCAAAGTACCAGTGAGCCGCGGTGAACAACACTGAGTGCCGTGCTCGCGTTGTGGCTACGTAGAACAACCGCCACTCTTCAGCTTCTTGGCGGGCAGTGTTTGCCACCCGAAGTTGTTTCAACGCTGGCTGTGTGGTCGGCGCAACATCAACGCCTTCGTTATCTTCGCGAAGCCACCACGGAAGGCTGGCTCCGAACGTCGGAGGGAACTCGGCTCGACTCGTGTCAGGGAAAATTCGGGATGTTTTTGATCCGCTCAGCCCGGGAATAATCACGTGGTCAAACTCAAGCCCTTTGGCTTGGTGAATGGTCATGATTTGCACGGCGTCTTGGGTGTCGCCGACTGCTTCTGACAGATCTTCCTCTGCATCGTCCATCACTTGGAGCCACATCAGGAATTCGACCAGCGAACGTCGGCCCTGTAACGGTCGAAAGTGATCGGCCACGTGCAGAAAGCGGGCGAGATTTTCCATTGGGCGATCTCCGTCAACGGCGTCCCACAAGCCAGTTTTGGCCAGCACATGTTCGATCAGCTCAACCAGGCCGAGTTGGCTGGCGGCAGTTCGCAGATCAGAACGTTCCGAAACGAATTGTTGCATTCGTTTGAAAGCCTCGACCGAAAGGTTGGGGAGGCTATTGAGCGTACTTAACCCAATCTCGATGCCACCCGACCGGCCGAGTACGGCTAGGTCGTGAACGCCGATTCGGTAGCGTTCACCTCGCAGCAGTCGCACAACAGATACTGCGGTGGTGCGTTCCTGTGGATAAGCAATGGTGTCTAGCCAGCAGCACAGTTCCACGATTTCGGGGCGAGCAAGCAGGCCGCCAATACCGAGTACTTCAACAGCAATGTTTTGCGCGTCGAGTGCGTCGACAAGTGGGGGGATGAGTCGCCGTTTGCGGCACAGGATCGCAATTTCGGTGAGGGGCGTACCGGCGTCGCGAAGCTGCTTGATATGCGTAGCGACGGTTCGGGCTTCTTCCCACGAATCGCTGGCTAGGAACAGGCTGAGTTCGCCGTCGTCAGCGTCTTCTCTGGCCGTCAGTACTTTGGGTTGCGCCCCGGGAACTTCGCGCTGCATCCGATTTGCCAACTCAAGAATCCGGCGGTCGTTGCGGAAACTTTGCGACAGGGTTTGAGTCTCTATCGAGGGAACATCAATGGTTGTCGGTTGGCCGAAATGATTGGCGAAGTTATGAAGGTTGCTGAGATGTGCACCACGAAACGCGTAGATACTTTGCATATCGTCGCCAACGGCTGTGATGGCTTGGTTACTCTGCGCGAATATCAATTGAAGAAGCCGACGCTGAGCGAAGTTGGTGTCTTGATATTCGTCAAGCAACACCGCCGAGTATGTGCGACGAAGCTCGTCGCCAACCCCTTCTATATGAGTAACCGCTTCAACAGCCAGCCTGATTTGATCGTCGTAGTCAATGAGGCCGAGTTCGCGTTTGCGAGTTCGGTAACTCTCGATGAGGGGGATGAGTTCAGCTCGACTACGAGCGGCTTTGCGTAGCTCTTCTAACGTGTTTGAGTTTTCGTTGAGGTTGAAGGAATCGGTGGTCACCGAGAGAGGATCAACTAGGTGATCGCTGAGGCGACTTGAAAGCTGAAGCGCTTCACGAAGAATGAAAAGAGGGTTCCCGGTTTTGCGTTGGTGAAATTCTGCCGATTCAAAAATGTCGAAAAGTAGCTGGAGTGACTGGGCAAAGTCGATGAGCCGGGGTGCACGGTTGACTCGTTGATTCGCGTCAAAGAACCCAAGGGCTTTGGCGTTTCGCGTAACCAGCGATGCGCCAAACCCGTGGTAAGTCGAAATCGTGACGTCGCTATCGGGGCCGAGTCGCTGCGAAATCGAGGTGCGCAGGTGTGCGGCTGCCTTGTTCGAAAAGGTGAGGCCAAGAATTTGGCGAGGTTCAATGGTTTGTGCGAGATAGGTAATTCGCTCGGACATCACGGTAGTTTTGCCAGACCCCGCACCAGCGATAATGAGTTGAGTCGCCCCTGGATAGTTGATCGCTTCGAGCTGCTGAACCGTGAAGCTACGGGCTTTGGGATCAGTCACTTTGTCGGGCCTGCTGAAGTTGAATCGGGACGAAGTTGAATCGGGACGGGTCGACCGGCGAGTTGTAAATCGCACAGACGGTAGAGGTCGCAGTAGTCGCAGTTTGCGTGGGTTGATGGTTCGTGAGACTCATCGAGAATTTCATCGACCAAAGACTGTATGCGTGCTTGTGTTACCAGTTCGTGCCCTTCCACGATTGGTTGTCGAATTTCTCGTGCATCCTTTAAGTAGTTGAGCGAGAGCGATTCAACCTTTCCGAGGGTTGCGATGGTTGGGTCAAGCACCGCTGCAAGGTGATACGTGGCAAGTTGTAAGTCGTCACCGACCTGGGCAGCGGTTTTGGCTGCACCGGTTTTGTAGTCGACGATAGCGACGTTGCCAGACGGGGTTTGGTCGATGCGGTCAATAAAACCCTTGAGTCGATGATCGCCAATCGCAATATTGAACGGGTACTCGACGAATGCCACCTCGCCTGAGGTCACGAGACGCGAACCTTCGCGTTCCCACCAGCTGGTGAATTGGTCGACCGCTCGTCGATGAAAGTCGTCAGACTGGGAAGCGTGGTCGACAATATCGTCAGTCCACATACGCTTCGCGAGGGTGAGTAGGCCTTCCAAGGAATGCTCGATGGGTTCTGGTGGTTCTGGTGGTTCTGGTAGTTCTCGTAGTTCGTGGGCATGCTGTGTGGCGACCGGGGTCAGAAATGTCTCTAACACTTCGTGCACATAGCTTCCGAATCTGGCAGAAACGCCTCCTTCGGTTCGAAGCCCCAAGCGGTACTGCACCGTGTATTGCCACGGGCAATTCTCAAACATGGTGAGTTGGGTTGCTGAGAGGCTGAGTTTCTGTTCTGGAACCAACGGTGCGTTGTTTACCGTGACTGCCAGCGAAGGGTTCCACCGGGTTTGGTCAATGAAACGGGGCTTCCAAGTTGGTGGACGTTTTTCAATGCCTTCAGCGAATCGGCTAACCAGTACACCGGGGTCGGGGGCCGAGATCAGGGTGAGTGTTGAGTGATGGTGTTTGATTGCGTCGAGCTTCCACCGCTCAGACGCCATGTGTGCAGCAATACGATCGGGCTCGTCGCTCGGCCCATCAAGAACGTAGGGCGGAAACGCGGTTCGGACAGGTCGGGCGGGAAATTCCCCTTCAACACAACCAACGACGATGACGAGTGGGGGTACTGCTACGGCTTCCGTGGTTCGGGTTGCGAGTAGGTCATGCAGTTCATCGATGGTTGTTAATGTGACAGCGTTCGCAGATCCTAAGGAGGAGGGAATCGGGGCAGCAGGCGATTGATCGAGGGTGAGTACCCAATCCTCCAGCGAGAGTGCGTCGTTCAACTCGGCGTGTCGAACCAACCCCAGGGCTGTGTCGATTACGTCATCATCGCGTTGTCCGAGATCTGGTAGGAAGCGAGCAATCTGTGTGCGTACGAATTCTGATGGCGCGATAGTCACCTTTTCGTCGAGCCATTCGGGGCCCGCTGCAAGATCAGTAATGAGGTCGACGATCGGGCCATCAAGGCGTGGCGGTGGGTTTCCTTGAATGGGAATTCCGGCCCGCGCAGCTGCTCGCGAGACACCTCGAAGGCGTCCGCGAGTCGATGGAGACACGACGAACATGGACGTCCAAGGAAGGCCTTTGTCGTGTGCCCGGTCGAGTTCGCCGATAACCGCCTCGGCTTCCATTGCTGGATGCTTGACCTGAATGAGCTGGGGGAGTGATTTCGTGTCGTCGTAAACAGTCGGGGTGTTGGTTGTTGCAAACGAAGCAAACCTGCGTAGCCACTGGCCCCCGTTCGTTGGGGCGTCTGGCAGGCCATGAAGCGTTGCCGCGGTGTTGTAGCCGGTGGGTCGAGATGGCCCCAAAAGCGAAGTCAGCATTCTGAGCGCTGGTTGGCTGAAACGGTCGATCTCGAGGGCGAGGAAGTGTGGCGTTTGGTTCCAGAATTGTTCAACGTTGTTGCTCTGACGCAGTTCCGATGCGAAGTTCGTGAGGCATCCAACCTGATCAGTAAGTTGTTGGTGTCTCAGGGTTTCGGTGTACGGGTCAATCAGCCTGGCCAGTTCGGCCCAGCCTTGGTGTTCGTGGGCGTGACTATGTACCAACACCTCTTCGGCACCGGCGGACATAAGGCGGGCGGTGTCGAGTGCGTGAGCAATTTCTTCTGGGCCTGAGGGTTGGTTGGTTAGGTCGGTGAGGGTTGGTCCGAGTAGAGATTTTTTTGATCGAAGAAATTCGGCGAACAGGGGTCGGCGTTCCTCTTTCGTGAGCACTCGAACGTTCGATTGACTTACGGCCAGTGTCAACGGGGTGACTACTTGTATGTTGAGCAGGTCAATTCGAGCCGAGATGATCGTGAGTTCGACCTGAATCTGCTTGGCGTTGGTGGCACACCAGATGATGGCCTTCCAGTCACCTGCCAGGGGCCCGGCTTTGGCCCATGCCAGAACGTCGACCGGTGTGGTTGTTAGATCAGTGCTTGCCAGATCTGTGGTGTTGAGATCTGTGGCCTTGAGATCTGCGTCCATAGGTAAAGCGTACCGGTGGGGTGCGTCATTTCTCATCGTGTTCGTACGGGATCAGACTTTCTTGGCGAGTTTCGCGACTTTTGATCAGCGACAGAGTCGTTATCAGTGTTGACGGGTTGGTCGTGTTCCGTCGCTCGGCCAACCCGTCGCTGAGCGCCCTTACGTTCTATCCAGTTGGGCACCCATCATGGCGTGGAGCATGTTCATGGCTTTTAGCGGGCGGACCATGACCTTGAAGTGGCTGATCTGACCGGATTCATTCCATGTGATCAGGTCGACCCCGTTGATACGGATCCCTTCTACGGTTGTTGTGAATTCGAGCACTGCCGAGTTGCTACCAACCCACTCATTTCTGTATGTGAACGTTTCGTTATTCAGCACGTTCAACGCAGCTTGAAGGTACATCGTTGTGATTGTTTTACCGAGCTGTGGCGTGTGCACAACTGGTGATTCGAACACCACGTCGTCGGCCAATAGCGAATCGAGTGATTCCGTGGTTTTGTTCGTGACGATTTGGTGCCAGGCCAGTAGCGGAGCATGTTGCATTGCCACACATTAGAGGTCGAAGTACGGGACGGCGAAGAGGTCGGCGTAGTTCGGCTCTCGCAACTAAGTTCCATGACGATGAATTCTCAGCCGGACAACCTTCAACCTGTTGCTGCCCCCGTTGCGTTGGTTGGTAGCGGCGAATTTCTTCCGGGGATGGCTGCGGTCGATAGGTGGTTGATTGAAGGCCGAACTCAGCGTGTGGCGGTGCTAGCGACCGCGGCCGGTGAAGAGGGGTCGAAGTCGGTGAATCGTTGGCTCTCGCTTGGCCGTAAACATTACGAGAGCCTCGGAATTGAACCGGTTGAAGTTGCGGTAATCGATCGCGAAACTGCGAACGATGCTGACCTTGCCGGGTTGATTGCAGACGTTGGGCTGGTGTACCTCTCGGGTGGAAACCCTGGATACCTAGCAAATACGTTGCGAGGCACGTTGGTATGGAACGCAATTGTTGCAGCTTGGCAAAACGGTGCGGCCTTGGCCGGTTGCAGCGCTGGGGCGATGGCGTTGTCGGCGACGGCACCGACGGTTCGAAGCGGTTCGATGACACCTCATGCTGGGTTGGCACTTGTTCCTCATCTTTCGGTGATGCCTCACTTTGATCAAATGGGCCGGTGGGATTCGGGTTTCGTTGAACGAGCCAAGTCGATGCTGAAGCCCGGTTTGACGTTGGTAGGGATCGATGAGCACACCGCCCTGGTTGGTGGCAACGATCACTGGACCGTGATGGGGAGCGGAACCGTGAGCGTGTTCGGCCCCAACGGCCCGACCCGATATTTGCCTGGCGATTCGGTCGCGCTGCTTTCCAACTGAGCTGGAAAAATCTTTTGGTCATGACGAGTCGCAAAGCACGAGTCTAGAAACGACTTCCCAAGTACCGGCTGGCCCTCGAATGACTCGCAGGTTGTGCTCATGAAGGTGTTGATGATGGGGCTCGCACAGCAGGCATAAGCATTCGATATCGGTGCATCCGTGGTCGGCGTCGAACTCGTCAATGTGGTGAACCTGACATCGTTGTGGACCAGTATTGCAACCCGTAAATACGTTCTAACTGTTGAAGCCCAGCAACACATTCAGATCGAGACCAGCCTTCACCCCGGTCGACCGGCACTCGAACAGATTTCCAAACGTCGGCTCCTCTCATACGAACAAGTGTACGGAGGGGGTATGACAAGAAATGGGGTGTCGAAAAGGAATCTGGGAAACTCTTTTCCAAGACGGCGATTGTGGTCTCCTCGAAATGATGGCGCGTCCCAGTGGTTCGTGGTTTAGACTGTGGAGACAAGCGTTCGTAGCTCAATGGATAGAGCATCTGACTTCGGATCAGACGGTTGGGAGTTCGAGTCTCTCCGAGCGCGCTAGATACAACAGGTTCTGACCTGCGGTGTTACACTGACGAAGCCCTCGTTGATGCGGGGGCTTCAGTCATTTCCGAGCCGATGTATCACGGATGTATCAAAACGTTTGCTCGGGAGGCTCTCGGTGTCGTCGGGGTGATCGAGCGGTGAACGGAGGGACGGAGTGAACCCGAAGGGTCGCCCCTGACCGGAACGGTTTCCAGTGAAGTTCAGCGGCGAAAGTTGTTTTCGTTGTCACTTCGAGAAAGCAGGCGACGGCGATGGGTAGGAAAGCCACAGGGCAACCGACGGTGCGTCAACAGCGTGACAAATGGGTCGTGCGCGTCGATGGCATCGACACCGAAACGGGCGCTCGACGTCCTAGACAGATCGGAACGTATCCGTCGAAGCGTGCGGCGATTGCTGCGGCGTCTTCTGCTGCGGCAAGCGGTGAGATCACGACGAACAAGGGAACGCTGTCGTGGCTGATTGATCGATGGTGTGCGTCACGAACCGACATTGGTGTGAAGTCACGCATGCAGTACGAGTGGGCCGGTGTGCATATCAAGGCCGGGCTTGGGTCGTTGACGCTCGACAAGTTGGATCGTGACGACATCTCGCGCTGGCTTGAAGCGACTGCGGCGGAAGGCAAGTTGTCGAAACGTAGTTTGCAGATTTGTCGCATGGTTTTGCGTGCTGTGCTTGCTGATGCGGTGGAGGAAGGTTTGATTCGTCGTTCCCCTGCGGCGCGTGTGGTGTTGCCGAAGTTCGTCGCTCGTCCCGTTCCCGATAAGGGTGTGCGTTCCTGGGACGAGGCAGAGATTCGTGTGTTTTTGAAGACGATTGCCGATCATCGTTGGGCGGGGCCGTTGCGCATGACGGTGCTCTACGGTCTTCGGCGGAGTGAGTTGTTGGCGTTGCGTTGGGGTGGGCTTGATCTCAACAAGGGAACGATGCGAATCTCAGGTGGTCTTGTCGAAGCCAGCGGAAAACCAATTTGGACGGAAGGCAAGAACGAGCGCTCACGCCGGACGATCTTGCTTGACGTCGATACGCTACGCGCACTTAAGACTCATCGTGCGGTGCAATTGCACGAACGGTTGGCCGCTGGTGCTGATTGGATCGACGATGACTTAATCATCTCGACGAATACGGGCAATCGGGTGTCGCCCAGCAACTTTGATCAAACACTCCGCCGATTGGTTGATGCGGCCGGTGTGCCTCGGCTCACGTCGCACGGTCTACGCCATACCGCGGCAACGCACATGGTTCGCCAAGCCGCCGATGTTGGCGAATTGCGCGCTGTTGCTGATGTGCTTGGTCACTCGCCGGACATGTTGATGAAAACCTATGCGCACGCATTACCCGATTCAATCCGCGCCGTCGCCGACCGAATCGCCAGCCGAGCAATGGGAGCGCCCGAGTAAGACTTCAAAAGCAAAGCCCCGGTCGCACGCCACAGTGGTGGCGCTGGCGGTTCCGAGGAGCTGGTCTAACGATACCAAATCCATCGATCAAGGGGTCTGCTGACTTGGAAAAGTATGACTGCCTGAGGCTGCCTTTACCGCGATTGCATGTCAATGCCGCAAACGGGAGCCGAGAAGTACTTCGCTGATCGAGTGCTCGATCCGGACTATCGGGCAGAATACGAAGCAGCATCGAACTTTGTCAAAGTCGAGTTCGAAGCCGCCGGCGGCGACTCGGCCGAATGCTTGATTCTTCGAAGTGAAAAGCAAAACCCTCGGGCGGCTTTGGTAAGCGGCAACCCGAGGGAGTTATGTTCAAGGACTACAGGGCATCTAAACAGAACACAAGAGGTCAGTCCTCTACGCTAATAAATCGGTTCGCAACTGCTGCCGCAGCGGCTTGCATCGTCGGATGAACCGAGAGTATTCGGAGAATCTCCTTTGCCGTTCTCCGCGGGTTTCGCCACCGCTTCGACATGCTTTCTAGAGCCAGATCAATCAACTCGGGGTCTTCGTCGTTGATTTTGGCGATCAAATGACCGCTGGTGAGTACCTTGATGCCGTGCGGAGTAAGCGCTGTGGATGGAAAGTCTCGCAGGTTCACCGTGATGATGGTGTCGCTCTCGGATGCCACGGCACAGTTCGCAACGTGTTGGTCTTTGTCGTCGACACCTTCAAAGAAGGTAGGTGTACTTGGTAGTTCCGTGAGAGCGTCGCCAAACGCCGTGTTCATTGATCCAATGGTGTGACGGCGAAATTGCTGTTGGTCGACATCGGGATAGTCGGCAATTACGTTTCGCTCGACCTCGCTCAAAATCTCTTCAGACCATCGAACTTCAAACGCGTCCAACGAAGCGAGCGTGAGGAGGAAGTCCCGCAGCGACGGAGGATAGAGAACACACGCGTCCAGCACGGCGCGCACGACTTTAGCTACCGGTATTCGATGCCAAGTCGAGCATCTGCGTCATTAATTGCGGCAACGGCATCAAGGCGCTCTTCTCGTTGGCGCAGATAGTTCAACGCGTCGATAGCTCGAACCCTTCTGTGGGTTCCGGCAAAGTGGGCAGGGAGCTTTCCTGAATCGATGAGTCGGACGACGAACGTTCGTGACAAGCCGAGCAGGTCCGCCGCTTCCTGTGTCGTCAGTTTGTCGCCATCGCTAAGAACATGGACCGACCCAACGGCAAGCTGGCTAAGAAACTGTGTCACGGCAAGCTGTGCAGCCGGAGGAAGCGCAATGTCATCGTCGCCAATGCGGACTGAGGTGGTCGGGTCTCGGTGATCGCTCAGTTTCGATGCCAGCTGTCGGCGTTCCTTGGCTCCAAGCTCATAGGTAAGGCTGTCAGACATAGGTCGATCCTAGGCTCCAAACGACACAAACGCAACCACAAACGAGGGCGCTCGATCTACTTTCGATCAGCGAACTGAACATTTTCCTAGTTGGCGTTCTTAGCGAACCGAAAAGCCTCGTCGATCGTCGCAAACGACGCGCTCTTAAGTCGTCGCCAACTGGCACCGCTCTTCCCCAGCACGGTGAACTGTCCATTACCGTCTGGTTCAACCCGCTTGGGGCGCCAAGAATTCAGAAGGAAGTACGAACCCTTTTGTGTCCACGGGAAAACATTTGTACCAGCGCGATGGAGTTCGGTCATGAAAGCCGTCGCCGTCGCATGTCGTTTGGAAGGCTCCGTCTTCACTGACTTTCGGATGATGTTCCGAAGTACTGGCGGTGTAAAAGGAGGAAGCGTGGCCAAGTCGGCAGCGCGTCCAATTTCGATTCGGGTGAACACCGCCTGGTTTTCAAGTTTTGTGCGCTGAACACCGTCAGTGCACTGGTTCAAAGCTTGAACCGTTTTCGGATCGAGCCATGGTCCAACTTCATGAGGCAGGTGTCCGCCACATAACCGAAATAGCATCAACCCAACTTGATAGAGGTCGCTTTTGAAAGTGTACGACCCCATTTGAACCACTTCCGGAAGAATGTAAAAGAGGGTTTTAGCCGAGCCGGGAACGACCCCGCTCGCTGGAACTCGTCGAATGGAGCCGAGATCTCCGATGAGTGCCTGGCCGCCCGCATCTTGGAAAACGTTCGACGGCTTGAGGTCGCGATGAACGAAACCAGCCGCATGGAGGTGTGACAAGCCTTCCAAAACACTCAGCACAGATTTGACGCCGTCCTTCTGGGTGAATTCGGCTCCCAATCGGACGTGATCAAAGTCTCCGTGTTGGCACTTCGGTGTAACGAAGTAGGCCTACGATTCGTCCACCGGGCCAGCATCAAGCACCTGGATCACGTTTGGGGACGAAATCGTTGCGAGATCGAGCACCTCATTCGAAGACTCTTGAAGCGAGTAGAACTTCACGGCCACAGGCCGCGCCGTTGCATCTTGTACACCAAAAAACACAAACCCCGAGCCTCCTCTATCGGTCTGAGAGTCAAAGGTGAATCGATCGCTGAGGTTACTCAACTTCTCCTGAATTGCCTGCGGACAGCCAGACGCGATTGGGTGGCAAATCAAAACGCTCGGGCCTTTGCCACAAGGAACGCATCTTCCTGATAGGTCAAAACAGAAGCTGGCCGAACCTGTGGGTTCTTTTTCAATTTGGCCGCCACAGTCTGCGGCGCCAACACTTCGATCTTGAAGCTACCTTCCGCCAACCTAACAAGGGTGTCCATTCGGATCGCGGAAGCACCTGCTTTCTGCTGACCTTTCACCGCCGGTTGCCGAACAACGAAGACATCGATTTTCGCATCTCTGGCGAAGGACTCAAACACCGATTTGAACTGTTTGAGCTGCTCAGGAGACTCGCCCGGAAGGGGTATTTTGCGAACTGAGTTCACCTCGTGCCTTCCGCTCGAATCGATGACCGCCAAAATGGTGTCCGACCCCTTGTATGAAACCCCGCAGATTCGCTCTTCCATTTGCCGCCTACCTCGTTTGAATCGTGTTGATGTTCAAAAACTCTGCAACGACCGAAGCCCGGACGCGAACATGCCTCCCAAACTTTAACGTAGGCGATTCGTTTTTCGGGCGATGAGGCGTTCGACGAAGCGGATGCCTACGTTGAGGCGTTCGGCTACTTGGTGTTTGTCGAGGAGTGGGTCGGTGTCCCAGAGGGTGAGTTGGTTCATGGTGGTTTCTTTCATCGGCGGAGTGATCGGGATCGGGATTGTTTATCGGCTGGTGGTTCGATGGCTCGGGCTCGTTGGTCCCACAGCGGGCCAAGGATGGTGCCGGTTTGCCGCTCACCAAGCAGCTCGATGATGTAGCTGGCCTTGCTATCGATTGCTCGGTCGACTCGGCGAGTGAGTGCAGTCGTAAGCTCACCTAGTTGTTCGGGTCGACTTTCACTAGACAGCATTGCTTCGAGTTCAAGGAACGTGCGACTGTCGATCCAGGCTTCCCGAGCGATTCGGTGATGGATGCTGAGGTATCCGCCACTAGTTGGATGTGGTGTGTGTCGTGGGTCCCAGGTTCCGTGCATCGCTTCGTATTGCGCTCGGGTCGAAACTGCTTGCCCCCAGATTTTGCGGTTCGGGTCGGTTCGTTCTGGGGCTGGCCCATAATCGTCCACATACTGGAGCGGAGAAGAGATGACGGCGTGGAGCGCTGCTCGTTCTAATGCAATGCCGACTGCCTTGTCCACGGTTTCTCGCTCACCGCGGTCCATGCTTTGGCCTTGCGCGACAGGTGCCCCTTGACGACATCGACAGACCTCGAAAACATGACGCGCAACAACGCCGACGTTGAGTCGATGCCCGGCCGTCGGCCGGATCCGATCCTCGGAGAGTCGACCGGAGTGGGTTTAGCCACCATGTCCGCGTGGACTTGTCGAGCACTTACAACGTATTCCTTTTCAATCGCCATGCCCGAAGTACAGGATCGAATCGTGGCCAGCACCATGCTTACTGCGGGGTGCCAGGTTGTCTGCCTCGATTAAAGAAGGTAACCCGAGGAGCGTTTGACGACTGTTTCAGTCGTCTACTTTCAGGTGCGCCGTGCCGCTCTTCGTGTCTTCACTCGATCCACCGACGCCCTCCGGAGCTTTCGACCTCGCTCGGATAGTCGAGAGAGTAGGTTGTAGGAGGGTTCGTTGGTCTCGGCGAGACGGTCAACGGCGTAAGTCTGGAATGCAACAAGCGCATCGACTGGCTCTTTTGAGCTCTTCAGTGAAAGCGCAAATCGCTTCTTCGAGGAAGGCTCCTCTTGATTGGCCCTCGCGTTCATGCGCCAAGAATATCGGCGGATGCCTCCCTCTACCAACCCGAACCGAGAACGACTACCTACGGATTTTACGGAACTAGTTCGAATGCCGTCACGTGCGATGGCCGAACGACTGCAAAATCTCGACAATCCAAGGTGGCAATGGTAGTGATGCCAAGGCGCTCTGCGATCGCAACGACGGACGCGTCGACCAAGCCCAGACCGAGATCGGCGTACTAGCGAATGAGCGCAACGGCCCGAACATAATCCGCGGCGAGCAGATCAACAACCTTAAGTTCACCTACGATAATTGCATCAAGAAATCCAGCTTCAGCAGCAACGCTGATGTTGTTCTCGAGTTGCCACGAGGCCTCAGCTACGACGGTCGAGGGAACAAAGAGTTCGCCGGCATAAGGTTCCAACACCGCTGCCGCGTCAGCATGGTCTGCATCGCTTACGTCAATCGCAGCAATCAAGACGCCCGTGTCGACGAGAATCGCCATTGCTACAGTTCTCGCGCTGCGAGTCCTGCCGTTTGCTCTTTGCGGATCTCACGGTGCCGACGACCTAGGTCGCCACGGCCTGAATCACCGATACCAATGAAGCTCAATCGTTTGGGTTTGTCGGCCGGAGGATCCACGGGCAACTCTTCCGCAAACTCGGTGATGAGTTGTTCAAGGGTCATTTGACGACGTGCCGCCTCAGCGGAGAGCCGAGCCTTTACTTCCGCTTTGAGATCAAGGGTCACGACCATGATTGCGATCCTAGAGCCGAACAGCGGTGTTCGTCGGGGGATAGTCGAACGATTGTCCGAGTGGTCAGTCGGTTGCACGCACAGGTATCGATGTATTAAAAATGTATCTAAACGTTTGATGCACGCCCGATTCCGGCCAAACCCCGTCGAGACCGCTCGAGAGCATACCCGCAGCTCAGAGGCACTGCACGGACACCACTAGCACCCCTCGAGTACCCCAAAAACCAGCCTTCGGATCAGACGGTTGGGAGTTCGAGTCTCTCCGAGCGCGCAGAGTAAGTGGAGGTCAGAGAGGGTTTCAGACCGTAAGTGTGCATGGGTGTCGCACGGTTTGAGAACAAAATTGAGAACATTGGAGTCAGATTGCGGCCCAGTTCTGCCCTGAAAGCGACGAAATTCCCGGATTGTTCTTTGAATCAAGTGAGCGGAAGATCGATCAGCTAGTTGTGTTGGTGTCGAGTTCGGAGGCCCAGTCGTTGGAGAATCGTCGTATTTGTTCGTACCGTTGATCGTCGCATCGTAAATCGTCAGCCCCGAAAACACTGATCCGTCGCAGGGCAACCACAAGGTGCTCGGTCTGGAACCCGGGATCGATGTCTTCAGCCGATGCGAGCACCCGGTCCGCTCCGAAACGACGAACGAGTTCGTAGACATCAATAAAGTCGCGTGGCTGGGCTCGGTCGAACAGAGCGAGAAGTTTTCGTTCAGCTAGTTCGAGTGGAGCGAGGGTTGGCCCGATTGGTGATTCGATTATTGGTAAGCGCGCAGCTGAATCGAGCGCAAGATCCACTCGAACCAACTCATCATCACAAGTAATTTCGATGCGTTGAAACGAATCCGTGTCACGCAACACGGCTACCGACCAACTTCGAAGTTCAGCACCTTCCATGAGTGCCTTGGATGCGATTGCGACCCGTCCTGGAATTGAAACAAAGAAGTCGAGGTCTTCGGTAAGCCTGTCCACGAGTTCCAGCGTGATGAGCGCTGCTCCACCAACTACGACGAAACCTTCCGACTCGTGAAGTGCAAAGAACGCCGCCGCAACATCGAGCTGAGCGCAGGTAAGTTCAGCCATTTCGAGCAGTATCGATTAGCGGCTGCCACGCGGCCTTGACGTGACCTGGAAGGAACAAATCGCTCCAAAGGTCGACGAGCAGTGCTCCATCAACAAACATTGTGATGTCTTCGGGCAGCCCTTCAGTGAGCAGGATCTCATAGGCTTTTCCCCGTTCCGACCTCACGCCAAGGTCAAAATCTCCTTGGCCGCTCCATGCCACATGATGCGGAAGTTTCACCCGAGCAAAAGCCCTCACCGGCTCGAGGTTCGGTAGGGAGGATGGCACCGATATGGTCTTTCGGCCAGATCCTTTGTGCACCAAGTCCGGGCCGGTTCGATAACCAACTCAAACCCACTCGCCCGAATCAATCGATCAACAGTTTCAGATCGTGGATCTTTTGCTCCGGACTCGCATGCACCACCCGGCTGCGTCGGTTGCCGTTGCGTTCGTAGGTCGACGACATGCACGCCATCATGCTTGTCAACCCCAACTCGAAACCCTCATCGAAGACGGCTCCCTCACTCAGGACTCACCACGAATGAGACAATTGCTGGTTGTCTACGCTGTCGGGCCGAACACGAACGGGAGGGCGAGGTGTGCCAGGCGTAGTTTTTCGGTGGTGGAGTCGTCGGCACAGAAGATCCGAATGAGCAAGGCGTGCAAATCGGGGCTGATGGGGGCGATGGCATCGAGGCGTCGCTTTGTGGGCGGTGCCCAAAGTTGTCGAACATCAAAGAACGTTCCGACTAGCTCCAACATGCGTTCGAAGAGCAACATGCGCGCCGCGGCGTCGTTGTTGGTTGCCAAGCCAGCCGCTGCCCGAAATCGGTCCTGGGCGGCTGCTCTCAAATAGTGGACTCGGGTGGCGTCGAGCGGAGGCTTGCCTCGAGCCAAAATGGTAGCTACGTGATCATGAATTCGGGCCAGCGAGCCGTCGGGGTCGTACAAGATCTTGGCCGACGGCCACGCGTCGGCGGCATTGTCGCCGTTTCCCGAAAAGTAGGCGATCGCGGTTGCTTCACTTATGTGCACCAACTCGAACTCTTGCCCGTCGCGCTCCGCGACACCCATCACGAATCCGGGCCGGTCGACGATGATGACGAGATCCGCGTCGCTGTCCGGCCGCGCCGTTCCCCGAGCTTGGGAACCGAAGAGCAGAACTCCTCGCGTCGTGGGATCAGCCGCCAGTTCTTCAACGAACGAAGTGATTGCCGGGTTCATCGGTTCATCCTGACCAGGCCGACCGGCCGTCGCCAAATCATTACTCCATCCGGGATGTCCGACCCGAACGACTGACGGCAAAACCGGCGACGTGTTCGCGGAGCAGTGCACCGCTGCAGAACGTTCGACCAGATCGACCCGGCCTGACTGACCTCTGATCCGATCCGAACGGCCCATCGGAGCGGTGCCCCTAACGTCGGTTTGAGGGCACCCGGTAACGCCTGGCGACTGGACGCCGGAACCCACTCGAGATCCGGCGTAGTGCAGCGCTGATCGGCGACACGATGGGCGGCCCTGCGACACGGCGCGGCTGCTCGCTTTCCCGACTCTGACCGCCGAGAGTCTGGTTGAGCACCGAAGATCCAATTCTGGAAGAGTGGTTGCGTGGGGACCGGGAATTGACCTCGCCATCGAGAATCTTTTCGATATCCCGGGACGTGGAACCGTGGTGGTCGGAACGGTCGTCGCGGGGAAGTGCACGTCGGCGACGTGCTCGAGTTTCGGGACAACGTCGCGGAGGTCACCGCCATCGAACGGGGCCGTCCATTGCTCCCCCGGGGCAATCGAGGGAGACACAGTAGGCTTCCTCCTCGAAGGCTGTCACTTCGAAGCGACGTATCCACACCTGTCCCGTAGCGCCGGGAACGTGCGCAGCCGCCGCCGGCCAGCATCGCTGTAATTCCTCTGCGCGCAGATCTTTCTCCCGGCTGCCTCGACACGGCAGTTGCGCCAAAGGGCATCGCTCTTTCGGATGCCACGGTGGAATACTCCGTCAGTGGACCGCATCGAGGACCACTTCGACAAGCACGGATTCGGACTCTGGGCAGTTGACCTCAAAAGAAGCCGTCGGACAATCCGCTGCGACGCCACGTCCTCTACCGATTGACTCGCCCTCATCGACTCACACTCTGAGGTCGGCGCCCACTCACCTCATCGACCCGACGAGCTGCCAGTAGCGGCGACGGCCCGAACGTGGAAGAGTTCGACCCACGATCATCGCAAGGGGGCATATGTCGCAGAGCACGGTGCTTGACCACGACGCAGGCACCAAGGGACTGAAGGGAGGTTCGCTCGGACTCCTTGCGGTCATCGTGATAGGCGTGGCGTCCACTGCTCCCGGCTACAGCCTGGCCGCAAGTATCGGCCTAGTGAGCGAGGAGGCGGGCGTGAAAGCCCCCTTCATCATGCTCTTCGCGTTCGTGCCGATGGGCTGCATCGCCGCTGCGTTCTTCTACCTGAACAAGGCCGATCCGGACTGCGGTACGAACTTCACGTGGGGAGTCCGCTCGTTCGGTCCGAAGGCGGGATGGATCGCCGGCTGGGGATGCATCGTGGCCGATCTGGTGATCATGCCAAACCTCGCCGGGATTTCCGGTCAGTACCTCGTGCTTCTGTTCCACGAGCAATGGGCCTCGAACATTTGGCTCACGACGCTCATCGGCATCGTCTTCATCATTGCGATGACCTGGATCTGTTGGCGGGGCATCGAGCTCTCCGCCCGTTCTCAGGTGCTTCTGCTCGGCACCGAGATGATCGTGCTCGTGGCATTCGCGGTCATCGCCATCTCGAAGGCATTTGCGGGCACGACGAAGACCGTTTCGGTCGAGGGTGTCACCAAGACCTATCAATCAATGAAGCCAAGCCTTTCGTGGCTCTCGCCGTCCGGGCTCACGGCGTCGCAGATGATCGGTGGGCTTGTGCTTGCCGTGTTCATCTACTGGGGCTGGGACACGTGCGTGTCCGTCAATGAGGAGGCGAAGGATTCGTCGCGAACGCCGGGACGTGCCGCGGTCTTGTCCACAGTCATCCTGCTCGCCATCTACCTCGTGTGCGCGTTCGGTTCGGTGTCGCTCCTCGGACCGGAGTTCGTCACCGACAACTCCGGCGACGCGATCTATGCGCTCGGCAAGGTCGCCCTACCGACGATCATGGTCAAGCTCCTCGTGATCGCCGTGCTGACCTCGGCAGCCGCGTCGTGCCAAACGACGATCCTTCCGGCGACACGGACAATGCTCTCGATGGGCGCGCACGGAGCCGCTCCGGAAAAGTTGGCTCGGATCGATCGTGCTCGGCTGACGCCGGACTTCAGTACCTTCCTCTTCGGCGGCGTCTCGATCGCCTGGTACGTGCTACTCGTTGTGGTCAGCCGCAACACCAGCACCGATGCCTACAGTGCATCGATCGCTGCGGTCGGCATGGCCATTGCGGTGTACTACGGCCTCACTGGCATCTCGTGCATCGTCTACTACCGACGCTTCCTCCTCAAGTCCGTGAAGAACTTCTTCCTGATCGGCGTACTACCCGGGTTCGGTGGTGTGGTGTTGCTGTTCGTGTTCGGGAAGACCGTCTGGGACGCACGCTCGGCGGCGTACGGGTACGGGACGTTGTTCGGCGTTGGCACCGTGCTCGTGATCGGCACGCTCCTGCTTGTTCTCGGTATTCCGTTGATGCTGTGGTGTGCGCGCCGATACCCCAGGTTCTTCTCGTTCCGACCGGATCCGCCCGAGCTGGTCAAGGATCCAAACAGCGACAACACGCTGGCGGCACCGCTCGGCACCTATCGAAAAGAGCGCGAAATATCCCGGTCTACGACAGGAGACGCGACATGAAAGGAAACTTCATCGTCGGCATCGGCGGAAGTGGAAGCGGCTTTGAGGCAGCGCGCAAGGCTGCCGACCTCGCCGCGGCGATCGGCGCATCGCTCATCATGGTGTTCGGATACGAGACATCTGCTCTCGGTCCGCGCGGCGGGCCCCTCGAAGAGCGAATCACCGAAGTGGGCGAGGAGGCGATCAGTATCATCTGCGAGGAACTTGCCTCGACACACCCGAACCTCGTCGTCGAAGTTTCGTTCGTGGCCCAGCGGCCCGCGGATGCGCTGATCTCCGTTGCTGCGGAACACCCGAACTCCGTCATCGCCGTGGGCCACGGCGGTCAAGGGCCGTTGCGCGCTGCGCTGCTCGGGAACGTCACCTACGAAATCGTGCATCGATCCACCGTGCCGGTGCTGGTTGTTCCCGACGACAAGGACGACGAGATCGTGGGGTCGCCCTAGTGCACTAGTCAGTCAGCACAGAGTCCGGTGGGGTGGGCGTCGCCCTGACCTCAGAACAGCGCGACATGCGGATCAGGGTCGGCGACACGACGTTCGAGGTCGAGGAGGAAGCGCTTCGCGTCGAGACCGGCGGCGAAGCCCGTGAGCGACCCCGACGCCCCGATCACGCGATGGCACGGCACGATGATGCTGATCGGGTTGCGACCGTTCGCCGCCCCCACCGCTCGAGCGAGGCCGACATCACCGAGGCGTCGAGCTTGTGTCCCGTACGAGACGGTTTCGCCATACGGAATCTCGCGGAGCGCGCCCCATGCCCGCTGCTGGAACTCCGTGCCGATCGGGTCGAGGGGGAGGTCGAACGTCCTACGCGTCCCGGCGAAATACTCCGCGAGCTGTCGTCGTGTTTCGTCGATGAGATCGCTGCTCGCAGCCATTGTCTGGCCAACGTTGACGCGACCGACCCGCTCGACTTCCCACAACAACGCTCGCACCCCTCGATCAGACACGACGACGGTAAGTTCGCCAACGGGCGAAGGCGCCCTTGACGTCAGCAGGACTTCGGTCATGACAACACACTCCAGAGGTGAAAGAGGGCAGAAGATCGCCACGGAGCCCAACGCTGGGCATGCTCGGCAAGGGCACGCGGCTCGGCAGGCAGTCCGATCCGCAGTGCGGCATGTTTCACACCGAGGTCGGTGGGAAGAAACACGTCGGGATCACGCAACGCTCGGATCAGCACATAGTCCGCCGTCCACGGTCCGATTCCGTGGTGGCCAATCATCTGTGCGCGTGCTTTCTCGCGATCGGCGCCAATCGAGAGATCGAGCTCACCGGTTGCCAGCGACGAGCAAAGGCCGACCAGCGCACGAGCTCGCGATTTCGGAATGGGAATTCGGTCAGGGTCCTCGGCGGCGAGCGCGGCGGGTGATGGGAACAGATGGGTCAGGCCATCAATGCCGAAGTCGACCGGGTCACCGAAGGTCTCGGTCAGACGGGCTGCTGTGCCGCGCGCTCCCGCCACGGAAACCTGTTGGCCGAGCACGGCTCGCACCGCGATTTCTGAAGCGTCGACGGTTCCCGGCACCCGCCGTCCGGGCGACGCAGCAATCACGTGACGGAGCAGTGGATCGCAGCTCAGGTGTTCGTCGATGCCGACAGCGTCGGCGTCGAGATCAAGCAGCCGACGCACACGCGACGTCGCCGTGGCAAGGTCAGCGAGGTTGGTGAGCACGAACGTGGCCGTCACTGCGTCGTCGCCGAACACACACGAGACCGCACCCGGGCCATGGGGAAGGCGCAACGTCCTCGAATAGACGCCGCCATCACCATCAGCAATCTCCACTCCCCGAACCGCGCGTGCTTCGAGAAACCGAAGCAGGCTGCGATGGTCGAACGGGCTCCGAGCCCGCAGCCGAATCGTGATCGGTGGCGAGAGAACGGAGCGCCCGCTGCCCACGCGCACCGCACGCGCACGCTTCGCGCGCAACTCCGTCGGTGACGCGGCGAACACGGTCCGGACGGTGTCATGGAATTGGCGAATGCTGGCAAACCCCGCAGCGAACGCAATGTCGGACGAAGTGAGATCGGTTGTTTCAATGAGTAGACGTGCCGTCTGGGCACGTTGACTCCGGGCAAGTTCGAGCGGTCCCGCGCCAACCTCGTCTACAAGCACGCGATGCAAGTGACGCTCAGACACAGCGAGCGCGCGGGCGACGCCACCGACACCTTCTCGATCGACAAGTCCGTCGACGATGTGTCGCATTGCCCGACCGACAAGATCGCTGCGGACGTTCCATTCGGGCGATCCAGGCGAGGCGTCCGGCCGACATCGTTTGCACGCCCGGTATCCTGCGCGTTGAGCCGATGCGGCGGTCCGATGAAAGTTCACGTTCGTTCGTTTCGGCTGAATCGGTGTCGGGCAGCTCGGTCGGCAGTAGATGCCGGTTGTCTTGACGGCGATGAAGAACGTTCCATCGAAGCGAGGGTCACGTGCCCGCATTGCTTCGTAGAAGCGTTCGTCGTCCGACATGCACTTGAGTGTGACCGATGCGGCGGATCATTGTGAGCGGAAATCGGACATGCGCGTCGGGCACCCGAGCGCATCACGCAGCACAACGAGTCGGGAACTCTTCCCAGGTTGTGACTGGGCAGCAAGCGGGCGGTCCGTCCGTCACACCGCCTCCCGTATTCTGTTCCGCATGACCCTGCCCACACCAGACGTTCTCAAACACATCGGCGATCGCCTGAAAGCAAACGACATCGCATGGTTCAAGGATCGATTCAAGGCCGGCGATCTTTCATGGCTCAAGGATCACCTACCCGAGGGCGGTTACACGAAGCTCGGCGATCGCATCGAAGCGGGCGACCTCGGTTACGTACGCACGTTGTTCAGCGGGCTCGACCTCCCCGGCTTCGGAGCGCTGTTCGGGGGCGGGGCGAAGATCGCCGCGACGGGCGCAGGTGCCGTAGGGGCGGGAGCGGCTGCGGCCAAGGCCGGCAAAGTGGTCATCAACGACGACCGCCGCAAGAAGGGCGCCGTGTGGCTCCTCCCGCTGGCGCTGATCGCCGCCCTTGGGCTCGGGTTCGGTTTGAGCCGTCTCGGCAAAGATGACAAGACCGAAGTTGCGACCGCCGAGACCACCGCCGCAGCGGCCGAGGAATCCGTCGCTCCCGCGACCGAACCGGTCGCCACGGATGCCCCAGCAGCAGCGGCGAACATTTTGGACACCGCAAAGAGCGCAGGAAGCTTCACGACCCTTGCCGCAGCGGTCGACGCCGCCGGGCTCACCGAAACGCTGAACGGCGAGGGACCCTTCACGGTCTTTGCCCCGACCGACGATGCGTTCAAGGCCCTCCCGGCCGGCGCACTCGATGCCCTTCTCAAGCCCGAGAACAAAGA
>JANPBU010000006.1:0-2012 GCA_031430595.1 Acidimicrobiia bacterium | reverse complement strand
GCCCAAAGGTTTGCTTGTCCCACGCGATATTGCTGATGTGGTTGCACGCTTCATTCGCCATGCGCAACGTTCGTTTAAGCAAATCAGCCTGAGGCGACCTATGATGAACTCATCGTGAGCGCAGCGCTGTTGGAGCTTTTTGCATTAAGGCGTGGTGAGTCACCACCTGACTGGACAGCACAAGTAGGTGGACTCGATTCGCCGCGCTATCTTATGGGCGGCTATGAAAAGAAATACCCATATCTGGCAGAGATTTGGCGGAATGAGTCCCCGGAGCCGCTAAAGCGGCGCAATTTATTTGCATCGGCAGAATTCCTCGAATTTTGCTGAAGGCGTTCTCAGCAGCAGACAAGAAACAAAACCACTAATGCGGCGGCATGTCAGCGACATGTCGCCGTTTATGTTTTTCTGCACACTCGATTGCTGCTTGAACGACAACAACTATCGTTAGAGAACAAGGGTCTGATGGATTGCAAAGTTAAGGCATTCAGTTCTATGTGATTTCAATAACACGTCTAAATTGGTTCGCTGCCGATTGTTGTAGTTTGCCATCGTGCTGCAAACGCCCAGCTACAATACTGGCACTTATCCCCTGCGATTTAGCGAACTTTTCAATACCGTGATAAGGGTATGCATAATCGGTGGTTTCAATCCACGACGTATATACATTGCGTGGCAGTAATTGATCCTCAGCAAATTGATTCGCTTCCTCCTCCTCTGGGCCTTTATGTTCCGTGCCTTCGATAAAAACATCACGTTTACCGTGCAGCAAAATATGACCAGCTTCGTGAAAAAAGCTAAACCAGAATTGATCATCCCGCTTGTAACGAAAGCTAAGTTGAATAATGGCCCTATGGGGGCTTAGCCAACGGGTTGCTCCACTCACACGTGCACCCGGCAATTCTGGAACAATTACAACTGCTACCCCTGCTTCTGCACAACATTCCTGCAGCGTTTCTATTGCTTCATTAAAATCATTAAGCCGAGTTAATTCGCGAACTGATTGAAGCACCAAACGGAAATGGTCTTCAGTGTATGAAGCGCACACAATGGACTGTGCTTCAATCTCGCCTTTGCGTAGCCAAGCTGCCAGCGCAACTTGATCGCTCTCAAACGAATTGGCTTTTCGAAATCTCATTTGCGGCTGGAGAAATACGTTGTCAAATTGTTCAATTGCAGCAATACCAAAAAAATTTAGCACGTTGCGAAGAACATCAATTTTGTTCTCTTCGTCATTTATCCAACCTAGCTTGATCATGGCACGTACGGGAACTTGTTTAAGCCATGCTAGCTGGGTTGAAAGACGATGTGTCTCTGCTTGAGTTGCAAGCGATGCACGATAATGCGCTTCGCGAGCATTCCAGAATTCTGCTGAAATGCCTAACGCACGTTCTAATTGCAATGCAGTTTCTGGCGTGATGGCTGCCTTGCCCTGTGCAATTTCATTGATTGTCTTTACAGGTCTCCCAATACGACGGGCCAATTCAGATTGGCTTATCCCAAGTTGTTCTATCGTCTCTACCAGAGTCTCGCCTGGTGCCGAAACAAAATCGGGATTGTAGGAATTCTTACTCATGTTTCGCAGCATATCTAGGTGATATACCCTTAGTCGTGTGTATCGACTACACCAATTATCAACACCTTTGTAATTTGCACCCAATTTAACCCACCATCATCGCGCTCTGGAGGTGGCGAATGGTCTGGCACAAATATCAATCGATATGGATGATCCAAATCTACAGACAACTGTCCTTTCCGATTGCCACGTAGTTCATGACAACGAGGGCCAGGCAGAGGCCGTAATTGCTCAAGATTGGTAGCAGCATGCAACTCATCGAGTCGCCGGCGCAGCAGTTTTGCCCTCTGCTCACCGTGCTTGCGTTGTAACAACTTGCCATCGTTACACTCCTTTGCAAATTTGGGGGGAATTAAATCGGATATCCAATTTTAATCAGTATAACCCTTAGGGTTAAAATATACAAGTGCTAATTGACCCTAAACACCTTCATCAC
>JANPBU010000005.1:0-14588 GCA_031430595.1 Acidimicrobiia bacterium | reverse complement strand
GCCATGTCAGTTCAGTCCGTTCACTTCAAAATCTTCGTCACACGACCAGCACCAACAGTACGACCACCCTCACGAATCGCAAACTTCAAACCATCCTCCATCGCAATCGACTTCCCCAACTCAACCACCACCGCAATATTATCCCCAGGCATCACCATCTCCGTACCCTCCGGCAACACAATCGTCCCCGTCACATCCGTCGTACGAAAATAAAACTGCGGACGATAATTATTAAAAAACGGCGAATGACGACCACCCTCATCCTTCGTCAACACATACACATTCGCCTCAAACTGAGTATGCGGCGTAATCGAACCAGGCTTACACAACACCTGACCCCGCTCCACATCCTCCTTCTTCGTACCACGAAGAAGCGCACCAATATTATCCCCCGCCTGACCCTGATCCAACAACTTACGAAACATCTCAACACCAGTACACGTCGTCTTCTGCGTATTACGCAAACCAACAATCTCAATCTCATCACCAATCCGCACAATCCCCTGCTCCACCTTCCCCGTCACAACCGTCCCACGCCCCGTAATCGTAAACACATCCTCAACCGGCATCAAAAACGGCTTATCCAACGCCCGCTCAGGCAACTTAATAAACTCATCACACGCCGCCATCAACTCCATCACCCTCGCCGCCCACACAGGATCACCCTCCAACGCCTTCAACGCCGACACACGAACCACCGGCGTATCATCACCAGGAAACTCATACATCGACAACAACTCACGAACCTCCAACTCCACCAACTCCAACAGCTCCTCATCATCAACCATGTCAGCCTTATTCAAAGCCACCACAATCCCCGGCACACCCACCTGCCGAGCAAGAAGCACATGCTCCCGCGTCTGAGGCATCGGACCATCAGTAGCCGCCACCACCAAAATCGCCCCATCAACCTGCGCAGCACCCGTAATCATATTCTTCACATAATCAGCATGCCCAGGCATATCAACATGCGCATAATGACGATTATCCGTCTCATACTCAACATGCGCAATCGAAATCGTAATACCCCGAGCCTTCTCCTCCGGAGCCTTATCAATCTGATCAAACGGCGTAAACGCAGTCGCAGGATTATGATCATGCAACGTCTTCGTAATCGCAGCAGTCAACGTCGTCTTACCATGATCAATATGACCCATAGTACCGATATTCAAATGCGGCTTGTTCCGCTCGAATTTTGCCTTAGCCATGTGAATCGATCCTCGAAGTGAAGTGTTTAGTTAAAAGAGTGAGTGTGTAGCTTTAAATTGACTTATTTGGTAGCGGTGGTCGGACTCGATCCGACGACCTCACGATTATGAGTCGTGCGCTCTAACCAGCTGAGCTACACCGCCGAGACGAGACAACTCATGCCCACAGGCAAGCCTATGAGCCGAAGAAGCGTACATGACGCCAACGGGGCTGCTGAACGAATTCCGGCCCGCTAGGGCTCGTCAGCGAAGATGAAGAGGGCCGCGTCGTTAACGATTGCAAACAGGTGACCGTCTGGTGACCAGTCTGCGACATTGGAACAGCACTCCAGGAACATGGTTGGCTCAAGCGCACCTCCGGTAGCAAGATCGATGACCCGACCCTCGACTACGCCCAACGTGCCATCAGCGGAAAAACGGTCAACTCGACTGCCGACTTGAAGTTCAACCACCGAAGGATCGCCTAATTCATCCAGCGACCAAGCCGCAGATTGCGAGTCACCCAAGTCAAGTGATGTTGTCGACAGCAAGATCTTCACTCCGCCGGTTACCCACCGACCGCTGCGATACGGGCCTGATAACGCGGCTTCGACCTCGCCTGACGAAATCCCGAACACCGTGGTGTTGAGTTCGGAGGTCTCGTCGACACCTGCCGCCGCCGCTGTTTCCTTCTCGTAAATTTCGGCACTGATCGGTCGATTATCGACCCCAATGAGTACGTAGCGTTGAGAATCAGCCGACCACGCCGCTTCACTTGCCGCTGGCCGGGTGTGGTGCGGTTTCCACGTTGCGGTGTTCCATACGATGGTATCGAGACCGGCTTCAGTTATCAGCCATTTGCCGTCGGGAGACCAGGGGGCCGACATTTCACCGGTGCTCAAGCGTGACGTCGCATTGCTACGAGGTGTGAAGCTTTGGGAAAAGACCACCTTGTTCGTCTTGGTGTCCCACACGGTAACTGAACGTTCAGACACACCAACCAACCGGCTTCCATCTGGCGAAAGGCCCACGCTCGGGTAGTACTCGTTGTCGGTTCGGAATGTCTTGCTCTTCCCAGTCTGCAGTTGACGAAGTTCGATCGTCTTGTAGGTTGTCGTCGCTAAAAGCGAACCGTCGCCAGACCATGCGATCTTGTAAGTGCTTTGCCCATCGGTTTCGTTAGGGAAAATCGCTATCGGCCGAAATTTCCCGGCGCGCCATGTCGCAAAGTCGGTGAGGGAAGAAATAGCCGTTGCGGGAATGGTTCGCTCGAGTCCACCACCGTCGATGAGCGCTGCGAGCGACGTCGCAAACGAGGACGAGAAATTTTCAGTTGCGCGGCCGAGGTCGAAGTTGTCGACAACAAAGCTGGTGTCGAAACTCAGATGACTTGCTGGGCACCCAAAGCTTCTGTCGATGTCTCGACTCAGACAGGCCTGGCTGAGTCGGTCGAGTTGGCTAGAGGTCAGTGCGGCATGAACGAGTTCGGCTGACCGAATGCCAGCGATGCGAAGGTAGCGGGGGTCTGTGTTCGTGATTGTGTTCTCGAACAGTGTGGCGGGCGTGCCGGGTTCAGCGATCATTTGGCCGAATCTGCTGTCGGGCGCAACCGTCGACTTCCGGACGCGAAGCGCTTCGACCGCTGGCTTGTCGGCGAGCCAGCCAAACAACGTCGTTTTGCTGAGTGGGGGTAGAGCCACAATCGAAGTCGTGGGCAGCGAACCAGATGTGCAGCCGCTGAGGGAGAGCAATACGGCGGCGAACGAAACCAGCGTTGCTCTCGCGCCCCGCCTGCTCGCCTCTTGGCCAGAACGTTGAACTTGCATCGCCTACACATTACGGGTTGAGCGAACACCGAGGTTTGAGAGCCCTCTGTCGGAATCGAACCGACGACCTTTTCCTTACCATGGAAATGCTCTACCGACTGAGCTAAGAGGGCGACAGATCAGACCTTAGTTCACCGACCAGCGCCCATTTGGCAGTTTTTGCGCACGGATGGCGACTGCAACGTCGGGAGGTAGTCAATTCTGACTTTTGAGCGAAATGCAGCCCGTCGTATGCATTTACTCAACACCGGCAAATTTTGATCGTTGCCTGTTTGGTCTCTGACGAGCCGGGTCCGGGGCGAGTGACCCAGGCGCAAATCCAAGTACGTTAGAAACATGACCGCTTCGTTGCTCGATGGCCTTGCTCTTTCTCGAACCCTTCGTGACGAACTCAAGGTTCGAGTGGCTGCTTTGGCTGAGCACGGCCTGGTGCCGAAGCTTGAAGCAATTGTGGCGGCGCAAGACCCCGCGAGCTTGTCATATGTGCGCATGAAGCGTCGCTGGGCCGAGGAAGCCGGCATGCTGAGTGGAGTGTGGGAGGCCAACGAGCACACGACCCAGGCCGCACTCATCGAACACATTCGCGCACTCAATGCTGATCCATCTGTACACGGGGTATTGATTCAGCACCCGCTTCCCCCCCACCTCGATGAACACGAGGCGCTGCTGACGCTCGGGGCTGAGAAAGATGTTGACGGTATTACCCCGGCGTCGCTGGGCCGCCTTGTTGCTGACCTTCCTGGGTTTCGTTGTGCGACACCATGGGGGGTTATCAAGTTGCTCGACCATGCCGGAATCAACCTGACCGGTAAAAACGCAGTCGTGATCGGACGGTCAGTCATCGTTGGTAAGCCAATGGCACTCTTGTTGTTGCAAAAGCACTGCACAGTAACGATCGCTCACTCTCGTACGGTTGAATTGGCGTCAATTTGTCGCCAGGCCGACATCGTCGTTGCAGCGGTTGGCAAAGCGGAAATCGTCAAGGGCGATTGGATCAAGCCAGGGGCCATTGTGGTCGATTGCGGTTTCAACAAGGTCGAGGGTCGCAAGGGTGATGTCGGCGACGTCGAATTCGATTCAGCCAAAGAAATCGCTTCGTGGATCACGCCCGTGCCTGGCGGTGTTGGCCCGATGACCGTTGCGACCCTTCTTGCAAACTGCGTTGAAGCCGCCGAACTCACCCTCGAATAGCACCACCAGGTAGTTCAAGATAGCCAATTGCGAAGATTCTGCTATCCGATAGTATTTCTCGTTGCTATTCTTGCCCAATGGGGCTGACGCGCAAAAAGACATCATTTGAGATTGACTTCGAGAAGGTTGCACTTGCGAAGGGTCTTCTAGGAACGACTTCGCTGACTGACACCGTTGAGGCGGCACTTGATGAAGTGATCAGCGCTGATAAGCGTCGACGTCTTGTCGAGATTCTCTTTATGGGTGACACACTCGACCTGGGCGACGCCGAGACAATGGCAAACGCTTGGAGTAAATAGTGGCCGAGTTTTTGGCTGATAAAAGTGCTCTGACACGACGCGACACACGTCCTGAAGTTCGAGCGGTGGTGGAGCCGCTGCTACTTTCCGGCCGCATTGCGACATGTTCGATCATTGACCTTGAATTGTTGTTTTCAGCCCGCAACCCTTCAGGGTACGAGTCGCTGGCTTTCGCATTGAATGGCATGCCACGAGTTGCGTTGACTGAAGCAATCATGGAACGGGCCCTTGAGGTACAAGGAAAACTTGCTGCAATGTCGCAGCATCGAAGTGTCACCCTCCCTGACCTCATTGTCGCAGCTTGTGCTGAAACCTACGGATTGATCTTGTTGCACTACAACAGCGATTTTGACCGGATCGCATCGATAACGAGGCAGCAGACAACCTGGGTCGTTCCCAAAGGAACCGTATTGTGACCTATCCCTTTGCATCGGATACGTATCACTGAACTATTGCCGGTACGGCCATAAGGCCCCGGTCACCCGAACCGCTCGAGGTTGGAAGAACGTATGCGCGCACACCGTGTTTCGCGGTCCTAGGGTGTCGTACAAATCAAGACTTATGGGGAACCACTTCACTTTTCAACATGTGGCATGAGGGGCTTCCTCCTCGACGAGAACCTGCCGGATCGGTTTAACTTCACGACCAGCAAGCCTTTCCAACATGTTCGTCACCTTGGAACGAGTTTGACAGACCATGAAGTCTGAGGGTCGATGTTGAATACGTAAGTAGTCACACGATAATTCTATGCCTGGCTTCCACCCGTGCCGAATTGGTGGTGAAGACTTTCGAATTGTTGTGCCAAAACACGGATCATCGGAACTGCCAGCCCTGCCAGATATTGTGGCCAGCATGACCGTGCGAACTCGACCTGTGACGATGAGCGACGCTGAGGCCATCCGCCAGATTTACAACATCGAAGTGCTTGATTCGACCGTCACCATGGATCTCGTTTCCCGCACTCTCGCAGCCCAACATCAGTGGATCGAGGCACATCAAGGTGCCCATGGCGCGATCGTTGCCGTTGAAGATGATCCGGCCACGGGCCTTGAGTCTGTCCTCGGTTACGCGTCGATTTCGCCTTATCGCAGCCGCCCCGGATATTCGACCACGGTCGAGAATTCGGTGTACGTGAGCCGCGAACATCAAAGTCGTGGGCTCGGTCGGTTGATGCTCGACAATGTTCTGCATCTGGCCGAGGAGTCGGGGTTCCATTCTTGTATGGCCCGAATTCTCGCTGGCCACGAGGCTTCCATTCGTTTGCATGCCAGCCGCGGGTTTGAGGTGGTGGGTGTTGAACGTGAGGTTGGGCGAAAGTTTGGTCGGTGGATCGACATCACCTTGATGCAACGACTTTTCGCCCCATAGCGATTCATTCCGTAATGATCGAGTGGTCGAGCGAGTGGTCGAGCGGATGAGTTTCATTACGGAACGAATCAATAGGCAGCCGGAAGCCAGCCAGATGGCGGAAATGGCCGGAAATGGCTGATGCCTGGCCGAAGCCAGGCATCAGATCTCGGTGGGCCGGGAAGGATTTGAACCTTCGAAGCTCTCGCAGCAGATTTACAGTCTGCCCCCGTTGGCCGCTTGGGTACCGACCCGAGACGGGGAAGAGATTAGCCTCGTTCCATGCCCACTTTTGACGTCGTTTCCGAAATCGACCAACAGGAAGTCAAGAACGCCATCGATCAGGCCACTCGAGAGATCGTGACCCGGTTCGACTTTAAAGACACCGGCTCGTCGATCGATCATGTTGGCGAGAAAATCACGATTGCTTCCGCTTCGGAAGATCGCCTCAAAGCTCTGCTCCAGGTGATTGAAGAGAAATTTGTGAAACGCAATCTCTCGTTGAAAACGCTTGAATACGGCAAGGTGGAAGAGGCAACTCGGGGTACCGCTCGCCAAGTTCTCACCTTGAAGGAAGGTATTGCGAGCGATAAGGCGAAGGAAATCAATCGTTTCCTGAAAGAGGCTGGCATTAAGGGCATTCAGAGCTCGACCCTCGGTGAAGTTATTCGGGTTACCGGAAAAAAGCGTGACGAGTTACAGACCGCCATTGCCGCACTGAAAGACCACGACTTCGAACTTCCGCTTCAGTTCAAGAACTTCCGGGACTGATGAACGTGGGTCGCGAACTGTGTCTTCGTATTGGTCGCCTTGTGGGGGCGACGGCTGTGATCGTCGGGCTCGTCGGCACAACCACCGCCTCCGCTACCTCTGCTGCGGCGACAAGCAAATTCGTGTCGTTGGCGCAAAGTAATTGCATGTCGATTGTTGATAGCGGCGGCGAGGACTTTGGGAGCGAGTTGTGTAAGGGCAGCGTTGACGGTTGGTCGGTCATCATCGACTACGACGACGCTCGTGATTCGATCACACTGCGCAAAGCAAAAAGAGATACCCAACTACGTTTCTCCGAAACTGTGACGACCTCCTTCGCTTCGGTAGGCGACAAGTTCGAGTTCCGGGTGCGCAAAGGCAAAGCCATTGGTTCCATCGTCCCTGTTGTCTACCAAGACAACAGCGAAACCCCGGCGAAGAACGTATCGGTTCTGGTCGTCAGCCGGCTTTCACCAACACCGTGTGTGATTGCCGTTGTGCAACCGGGTTCGAAACAGGCCACGACAGCTCGAACCCTCGCAGACTCATCTGCTGGAAAGCCCTGCCGAACCTCAACCGAGTAGAGGGTCGCTTAATTGTTACGGCTGGCGGAGCGTTCAGTTGCGTCAGTTGCGTCAGTCGCCGTTTCGTAAGCGCGCAACTCGTTCTTCCATTGGAGGGTGGGTTGTGAAGAGTTTGCTGGCGCCGCCCATCTTTCGTAGGCCGCCGAGAGGGTTCGCTATGTAGGCACTTGCCTGATTCGGGTTCACCATGACCGGGCGACGAGCGACGCCCATCGAGATTTTTTCCAAGGCCCGGGCCAGCGGTTCGCCGTCACCCATCAGGCGAGCGGCGGCGCGGTCGGCCTCGTACTCGCGGCTTCGACTCACAGCCATTTGGATGACGCCGGCCGCCATTGGGTTTGGACGGTCTTCGTCGTCTCCCCACCGCCGAAGAACATGGCCATGTTCGCGACGAACGAAATCGCGGTACCAATTGCGGCGGCGATTGACCCGGTGAGAATGTCGCGATTCTTCACGTGGGCGAGTTCGTGAGCAAGCACGCCGCTGAGTTCTTCCCAGGTAAGTGCACTGATGATTCCCTCGTTTATACAAACGGCTGCATGCTTAGGATTGCGACCAGTTGCGAAGGCGTTCGGTTGTGGGTTTGGGGCCACATACAGACGGGGCATAGGGATGCCGGCACGTTGTGAGAGGTCAGCCATGATCTGGTGATACTCCGGGAATTGCTCGGCGGTGACTTCGATTGCATGAGCCGACTTGATGGCGAGTTTGGCCGAGAACCAGTACGACCATCTCACCGTCATGAGCCCAAAGCCGAGACCGAGGATCATCCCACTGGGGCCACCAACGAGACGACCGACCATGACAAAGAAGCCGCCAAGGCCAGCCAAGAGAAGGCAAGATTTTGCTGTGTTACTCGACATGCAACTAATAGTCGCATACTTCGGAAGCGATGCGGGACTACTGGGGCAGGCCTACTTTTGCATACGGGCTTCAATCAAGGCAGTGAGCACCAGTTCGTTCGGGCCCGCGATTCCGGCAAGGCGATCGAGCACGCCGTCATGGTTGGTCGCCTGGGGGACGATTCCGAGGGCTTCGAGGCCGGCAACTACCTCGGCGACTTCCTCGTCATCTTCGGGGTCGCTGAGGGCGATAAGCGCCTCAGCCATCGTTGCCCCCAGTAATTCGAGCTGACCGTTTCCGTCGAACAGCACCACGGGAGGCAATGTTGCGGTTGACCCGAACCAGTAGCCGAGCAGGGCACCATCGAGGGCTTCGGCAACGAACCCGATAGTCGACACCACCGACGCAAGTGCCTTTGCTGCAGCGGGTTCTACCCCATCGTTGATGCCAAAGCCTTCGAGCGCGTCATCAGAAGTCATCGAGTCGAGCAGCACGAGTTCGAATGCATCGAGTAGGTCGGTTTCGCCGTCGAGCTGGGCTTTCCAGAGGAGGGCAAGGTCCGCCGGGATCGGTCGACCATCGAGGGTATCGACGCTCACCATTTGCAGAATCGACTCGAGTTCCGAAGGCTCGACAGGTTCGGGGGGCTCGCTGCTCATGGGTCTATTCTCCCCGAGATTTGGCCGGGATGACCCACTCAGCGATCCAGAATGCGCCAAGTCCGTTTGGGTCGGTGAGAGATGCGGCTTCGTTCAGTTGCCCACGTGCGATCAATCCGGCAAGCGACCCAGATTCGCGATGCTGCTCGTAGGTTTCGCGTGCCACGTCGAGCACTTCGGTGAGACCCCAGTCTTCGAGTGCCTCAGCCTGGCGTCGAATACTCGTCGGCACCGCCACGCGAGCCAACTGGTCAAAAGCGATGTCGAGCGTAATGTCGGTGAAGCCGGGAGCCACGAGCGGGTCATGTGCACGCTGATGTTCTGCGTAGGTACGAAGCCAAGATCGTTCGTAGGTGGTCGAGTCAGCGGTAGCAAGTTCACCTGTCGTTTCTACCCCGTAGTCAACGACGACTACTACGCCTTCCGACACCATATCGAGGGCGCGCCGAAGCCATTCAGCGGCTGCCTCGATCAGAGGAATGCGCGCTCCGTCAGCGGGGTTTGGCACCAACTCGGCACAGAGTTCTCTTCGATGCTGAGGAAGGGGGCGGGTCAATTCAGCCAGACGAGTGGGCTCGCCCGATTCGGCACCAACCGCTACCTCCGCCCAAGTTCCGCCAGAGAATGAGGCCAGATCGAACTGAAGGTTGTCAAGCAACTCGTGCGCCATCACGACATGCGGGCGGGCACCAACCTCGGTAGCCGACACCGCTGATTCAAACCAGGGGCGTTCCGGATTAGACCCGCTCACCAGATGCTCAGCACACATATGTTTAGCGCGATCGATCGACACGTAGCGCAGCGCCGCGGAACATGCGGGGCGAGCCTGTCGAACGGTGCGAGCGAGGGTGCCTGGGCCGGCTCCGACATCGAACACGACGAAATCTGCTGGTTCACCTAGCGACTGCCACACCTCGTCAAGACGCCGAGCGAACACGGCGCCGAAGAGGGTTCCCAATTCAACGCTGGTCAGGAAGTCTCTTCGACGGCCAGCACCCCGTCCCAATGTGTAGAAGCCATCGGGACCATACAGGGCAAGTTCCATAAATCGGGAAAAGGCAATCGGCCCGTACCGAGAGATCTCATCCGCAATCGAATCCGGTATCGAATCCGAGTTCAAATCCACGTTTGCACCCATGGCCCTGATTCTCACAGACCCACGCCGCCACCCTTTGCCTGGAGCGCAGGGAAACCACGCCTGGCCGTAGTATTGCAGGCGGTATATTGGGCGGTATGCCTCTTTTGGTAAAGACCAGCGTCACGATCTCACGGGTTGATCTTGCGGAAGCTCGCCGCCTTGGGATTAACGTGTCAGAGGTAGCTCGTACTGCTCTCGCAGCCCGGCTCGCGGAAGAGACTCTCGAAAGACAGGTGGTTGAATACATCGAGGCGTTCTCGGAGTGGGACGAATCGCCGTGGGACCACCTGGCCGGAGAAGGCTTGTCTGGTGACGGCGATGAAACGAGGTGACGTGTATCTGGCTGACCTTGAGCCGGCGAGGGGTTCCGAGGCGAACAAAACCCGACCGGTCATCCTGGTTGGCAACAACGGTTCCATAGGTGCGGCAGACCGCTTGGGCCGTGGCGTGTTGACAGTCGTGCCGTTTTCGTCGAACACACAGGTTCGAGGCGCCATGCACGTCGTCATTCGCCCCACCAAGCTGAATGGCTTGCGGGTCGTTTCGAAGGCTCAAACCGAACACCTTCGCTCGATTGACATCGAACGACTGCTTGAGCCCCTTGGGCGACTCGGACATGGCGACTTAGAGGCAATCGAGGCGGCCATCCGCTACCACCTCGCCCTCTAGCCGAGCGTTCTCAGCCAACGGCAGGCCCAACCGGGTCATCATCGTCAAACGAAGTTGGGACCCTTGGCCTTGATTCTCATAGACCCTCTCGGCACAGATCACCGGGTCCGCCGCAAACGGTGCCGTCACCGCCTGGTTTGTTACCTTACGTAAGGTTTTGCTGACGCGAAGTAACAAACCACGACAGGTTCATTCCGGATCCGCTCACCGTCGCACGCTTTCGACAAGCACCCGTAACGTTGACCACATCGGCAACAAGGCGATTAATGTCGATTTGGTCGATGGGTGTTGTCTGGTGCCATTTGATGGTTCCGGGATAAGCAACCCGGGTAGCGATCGGCGACCGATCAGCACCAATGATGTCAATCTCCGTGCTGTTGGTGCGGGTCCAGAAGCCGCCCACGGGGTGAGGGTCGCTGACGGACCTTTGAGGTCGGCGGATGAACGAGGCCCGCTTCAACCAACAGTGCGAGCTTGTCGTTCACGGCGACGACATCGATGCTGGTCAACCGTGCAACCCGACGACCACGGTCGGTCACAACAACTTCGACCCCCGCCCTTCGACCCAACGAACCCGAACTCCGCTCGCTCTTAGCGACAGTGGCAAGGCTCGAACAGTTCGAAACGGTGAGCGGGTCGAGATCAAACCAGTTCTGATCTGGAACATAAAGCTCTTCAGATCTAGAAAGAACATCTCATCAGATCTGGAAAGTAAACACCGTTCAATCTGGAAAGTTTGACATATGATAGGTGAATGCCAACTTCGCTGATCGACCGTCGGATGCTGTCAGTCGTCGCCGATCGAATGACCGAAGCACCCGTTGTTGTGCTCCAGGGTGCCCGCTCCGTCGGCAAGTCGACCGTGTTAGCCGAACTTGCGCGGCTGCACGATGTTGAGATAACTGACCTTGACGATCCAGCAGTCCGCTCTCGTGTCGAGGCATCCCCTTCGGATGCCGTGCTCGGCCCTTCCCCGGTTTGCCTCGACGAGTACCAGCGCGTCCCCGAACTGCTGCAAGCGATCAAGGCCGAGCTGAACAAGCGCCACGACAATGGCCGCTGGCTGCTCACCGGTTCGGCATCGTTCTGGGCGATGCCCCGCGGCACGCAGGCACTCACTGGTCGTATTCAGATAATCGAAGTGATGCCGTTCTCACAAGGTGAACTGGACGGGACTCACGAAGACTTCCTCGACGTGATATTCGAAGACCCCGCTGCACTCGCAATCCCAATGCCAACCCAAACCGAACGTGAAGAATACGAGCAACGTATATGTCGGGGTGGCATGCCGCTGGCTGTTCACGTAGAAGCACGAAAGCGTACGAATTTCTACCGCTCGTACCTTGGGGTGTCGCTCGCACGCGACGTTCTCGACATGTCCCGGGTCCGTCAGATCAACGTGCTCCCGCGGCTCATGGAACGCCTCGCTGCGCAGACCGGCCAAGTGCTGAACATCGTGAAGGCTTCTCACGGCGCTGGCATCGAACCTCGATCCGGTGACAATTACGTCCGACTCCTCGAAGCGCTGTTCTTGATTCGTCGACTTCCCGCATGGGGACGCACACTTCGGTCTCGAACGGTGCACTCGCCGAAACTACATGTCGTCGATTCTGGCCTCGCCGCTTACCTGCTTGGAATTACCCCGGAGAAACTTGCTCGGCGCGACCCAGCAGCGTTGAGCGAGTTTGGGCATCTTTTGGAAACGTTCGTAGTCGGCGAGATCATGAAACAGGCATCATGGCGCGATGACATTCGTGATCTCGGCCATTGGCGGACTCACAATGATCAAGAAGTTGACCTCGTTGCTGAGACCCATGACGGCAGCGTCGTGGGCTTCGAGATCAAAGCAGGTCGGGAGGTGGATCATAAGGCGCTTCGGGGGCTCATCACTCTTCGCGAGACCCTTGGCGAACAGTTCCGAGCAGGTTTCATCCTCAATACCGGCACTGAGGCGTACCGGATTGATGACCGCATCTACGTGTGCCCGATCGACCGTCTCTGGCGGGTCAATCGCCCTACAACCCCGCGAAATCGCGAAGAGCCACAAATATGGTGAAGTTTCAATTCGCACTCTTGCGATTGGCGAGTTCGCACGCGCAATCTTTTGCAGATAAAGCAAACACACAAGTTTCAATTCGCACTTTTGCGATTGTCGAGTTCGTACCCCCTGCAGAAGCTGACAAGCTCACACTCGAAGTTTCAATTCGCACTCTTGCGATTGGCGAGTTCGAATAAGTAGATCATCGAGAAAGTGCACCAAAAGTGTCGTTCAATTCGCACTCTTGCGATTGGCGAGTTCTCACGAGCTGGCTATGCGTTATGCACCTCACAAGGTATTAAAGTTTCAATTCGCACTTTTGCGATTGACGAGTTCTCACGTGTGTAGTGATGAATACGGTTGTTACTTTCTTGTTTCAATTCGCACTTTTGCGATTGGCGAGTTCTCACTTGACTCAGTACGTGAACGCGGTAGTGTTGTGAGTTTCAATTCGCACTCTTGCAATTGGCGAGTTCTCACTGGACTAAGCGTAAAGTTCAGCTCACCGCTCTAGCTGTTTCAATTCGCACTCTTGCGATTGGCGGGTTCTCACTGTTGATTTTGCGCCAACCGTTCGCTTGCGTCTAGTTTCAATTCGCACTCTTGCGATTGGCGAGTTCTCACTAATCAGGCTCTTCGCGATTGGGCGGGGTTATTGGGTGAGTAGGTTCCAGTTGCAGGCGCCGCAGGCGAGGAGGATTCGGGTGCGGTAGTTGTCGAAGTTTTTGAAGCCAGCGGCGACGCGTTTGACTTTCTTGATGATGTTGTTGAGGCCCTCTGATGGGCCGTTCGAGGCGCCGGTGGTGTGCCATCCGAGGATCGGTTCGATCCACTGTTTCAGGGTCCGTCCAAGACCGCGGATCTCTGCTGTTTTGGAGTCTTTGCAGTCTTGGATGAGGGCGGTGATCCATCGTCGGGCGTCGCCAGGTTTGTTCCACATGGTGTAAATATCTCGGACGAGTTCTTTGATGTCACGGGCTTCGCGGACCTCACCGTTCGGGTCGCCAATCTTGAGGAATGCTTCGAGTCGCTGCTCAGATTTCGAACCCGGAACGAGTTTCTCGGCGGCGAGGAGCAACAGTTTCCGGGACTTGTACAACGGGTCCGAGGCTCGTCCTCGGTGACCGAGCGTGTCAGTTTGGACGCGACGCCGAACCTTGTCAACGACACGGTTCGCGACACCAACGACATGGAACGGATCAGCGACGAGTGCGGCGTTCACGAACCCGGTCTCCGTGTTAGTGATCGCGGCCCGGAATGGTTCATGCAGATCGGTCACTGCGGTCGTCACACCGTCGCGCCATTGCTTGTCGCGTTTGGCAAGCCAGCCGGTCAGATCCGGTGCCTGACGGCCCTGAAAGACGTCGATCACGAACCTGCGATCAACATCAGCAACAGCACCAACCCATGTTGTTGGTGACGTGGCAGTGGCTGACATGAAACAGGTCTCGTCGACACCGACGCTCTTCGTTGCACCGATCCGTGCCGGGTCGTCGATCAGCACGGCACCAAAGAACGTGACGGTGTCCATCACGGTGTGCCATGACACACCAAGCTCACCGGCAACATCGCTGACAGGCCTGACGTGACGGCCAACCTGGCGGGTGGCCCAATGCCCGGCACGGACAGTCATTGCTGTACAGCGTGGTTCAATAATGTCTGGGCGTTGTTCGGTCCACGAACCCCTACACCGCGCAGGGCATTCCCACCGGTACTTACGCCACGCCAACACGACCGGCCGCCCACAAATCGGCAGATCACCGACCTTCAACACAGGACGCTCTTTCACCGTTCCTTGTACCCCGCACCGATTACAAAACGACATCGCGCCCTGGGTTTCGACATGCAACACGATCGTGCCATCGGGCGGTTCTTCAAGTCCGATAATGCCAATCAACGCAAGATTCAACAAACGCTGATTAATACGAATAGGGTCGGTCTCCATCGAGGCCTCCGGGTACTTGAGAGCGGGCTAGACACCAGCACTCTCACCCGGAGACCTCGACCACACGCGGATACCCCCAAACCCACCCACCCCCGCCCAATCGCGAACAACC
>JANPBU010000004.1:0-1560 GCA_031430595.1 Acidimicrobiia bacterium | reverse complement strand
CTACAAGGTTACCAATGACCGTGATAGCCGTACCCTCGTGCACCTATGCACATGCGTTTGTGCAAGAAGCAGGTCCATGCACAATCGTTACTGTTCGTATGAATCAGGACAGGCACATCGATCCAATGTTTCTGCTGCGATGCTTATACTGGTAAATGAGGAACGCGACTTGCTGTGTACCGCAACGATGTCGATGACATCGTTGTGGCGGTACTCACACTTCATTCAGCAGACATGCCGCATTCGTAAGATGTAGGAGATCCCATGCTTGAACAATTCCTCGACAACTTCTTACACAATCTCTTCAAGCCGTTGCTGCTCTTCTTTTATCTTGGTTTCCTGGTACCACTGCTCAGAGTGCCCTTTGAATTCCCCTATGCAATTTATAAGGGCCTCATCATCTATCTCTTGATTTCGATCGGATGGCATGGCGGAGAGGAACTGGCATCACTTTCCGCGGCGGATCTTGGGCGTGCGAGTGGATTCATGGTGCTGGGGTTCGTCACGAACTTGCTCATCGGGATCGCCGCATATGTTGTGCTCCGCTTCACGAATATTCGTCAGATCGATGCGGCGGCAGTGGCCGGGTACTATGGTTCTGATTCAGCGGGAACCTTTGTCACTTGTCTGGGCGTCTTGACGGCCTCCAATATCGCCTTTGCCGCCTATATGCCGGTCCTGCTCGCGGTCATGGAGATCCCAGGCTGCCTGGTAGCCCTTGCGCTCGTTGCCCGCATGCGCGCAACCCGCCTGATGGATGCGTTGGGCAATATGCCAGGTGAGCCCGGATACGATCCTCATGCCAGCCGTGTCCCTGACAGGAGCGGGCAAATCGATGCACTTGATGAGGAGAAAGGCCACTCAGACAATGCACCTGATCACCGGCAGACGCAGGAGCCGGTGCAGGTAAAAGAACGCGCCAATGCCCCCGGTATCCTGAGCAAAAGCGTGCTCCATGAAGTCTTCCTGAATTCCGGTCTGTACTTGCTGTTTGGCGGGATTCTGATCGGATTCATTTCCGGGCTGCAAGGGGCGAAGGTGACGGCTGCCAACGATGTCTTCTTCGTTCAATTGTTCCCGGCGATCTTATGTCTGTTTCTCATCGAGATGGGCATGACGGCATGCAAGCGCCTCCAAGACCTTCGGACCGCGGGATGGAAGTTCATCCTATTTGGATTTTGGGCTCCGAATATCTTTGCCACATTCGGCATGCTGATGGCGCACCTGTACAGCATGTTCCTGGGCCAACCGTTCGATATTGGCACCTACACCCTGTTTGGCGTCCTCTGCGGGTCGGCCTCGTATATCGCGGTCCCCGCCATTCAACGCATGGCCATCCCTGAAGCAAGTCCAACCCTTGGATTGGCTTCTTCCCTTGGCCTGACCTTTACCTATAACGTCACGCTCGGCATTCCATGGTACATCTTGATCGCCACAGTCATTACCACGATGATGCCCGTGCGATAGTTTGAAGGAGCCTGCCTTGCAGCGCCTGAAGCCCTACGAGAAGTTCACTGAGGTGATCGACCGGCATTGGGACGCGGCATCGCGGCCTATTGC
>JANPBU010000003.1:0-1648 GCA_031430595.1 Acidimicrobiia bacterium | reverse complement strand
CGCCGCGCCGGGTCGCCATGATGCGCGGTGTAGAAGCAACGGCAAGCAATACGATGACTGGTATTGTGCCCAGCAGGTTCAATCCGATCACCGTCTGCGTGAGCTGTGACATGCCACCAAGCAATAGGGAGCTTGGCAGGTTGGCACTGTTAGCTGGGAGGCGGAACCCCGATGCGATCACATCACTTACAACAGCGAAGATTGCCAGTGCTAGTTGTACGGCCAGGCTGAATCGGATGAGACGAACCGCTTCCTTCATGCGTCATGTATTATCAGGCTATGTTTTAGGTAATTCAAGCGCAATTCACAGCCTTTTTCAATGGGTTGTTATTTGATTGTGAGTGTACCCTTCATGCCGCCGGCATATTGGTCGGGAAAGGTGCTCAAATAGGTGTAAGTTCCTGGCGGTGGGGCGTCGAACGTTATCGTCAAGTTCTGATTACCCTCAATCAGACCGGTATGCGCGATGACACCAGTATCGCCGTCTTTCAGATAGTCACTGTTATCGCCTGCGGCGATGCTATTGGCAATGACACTGGCTTCCTGACCGGGTTTCACCAGCACCCAATTGTGCCCGACTTCATCTTTTGGATCAGTATTGTTGGTGAACTTGAGCTTGATTTTGGAGCCAGCTTGCGCTTCCAACGTTTGCTTGTCGTATTTGAACTCTTTGGCCCCCGTCGCAGTGCCGATTTCGAGCAAGACCGTTTGGCTGGCTTCGGTCGGAGTGGACACCTTGGGATCAATCGTTGGCGCCACAGTCTCATCTGGATCGGGTGTTGGAGTGGGCGCGGCACTCTGAGTTTTGCTTGCAGGATTCCCGTCACATGCGGCCAATAGAATGATCCCGGCAATCATTCCACTTGCTTTCAAGAAAGTGCGCCGTGTGTTGTTTCGCTTCAGAATCTTCCACATCTTGTATATCTCCTCATATAAACTGTGACCTGATTTTTATTCGTATCTAAGTGCTGCCACAGGCACTAGGCGACTGGCACGCCAAGCGGGATACATCCCAAAGACGACGCCAGTCAGCATAGACACCCCAAAGGCAACGGCGATCGCGGTGGGCTGTATTTGCGGCGTGAGGTATGTCTGTACGCGCGCCAGAAGCTGCGACGAGGCAACCCCTACACCGATGCCGATTACTCCTGCTAAACCACTCACCATCAACGCCTCGACTAAAAATTGCGTGAGGATGTTGCCTCGTCGGGCGCCCAGTGCCTTGCGTACACCAATCTCGCGCGTGCGCTCGGTCACGCTCACCAGCATAATGTTCATGATCCCAATGCCACCCACAATGAGCGAAATCGCGCCGATCGTTCCCAGAAAAGCTGTTAAGGCATTGACGACTGTATCCAATGTGCTGACCAGGGCGGTCTGATTTAATATCCGAAAATCGCTTGGTTCACCAGCCAGCAGCGCATGCTCTCGACGTAAAACGTCGGTCATCTTGGCCATCAACAAATCAATCGTTTTGACATCTTTGACTTCTACATAGATACTCGTCAGTGCGGTCAGGCTAGAGCGCTGCGCAACATATAGTTTTTCCTGCGCTACGGAAAGCGGAACCCACATGGCATCGTCAATTGTGTCGTTGGCCAAGCCGCCTTTTGCTTGGGCCACTCCAATCACCGTAAATGGAACCGTT
>JANPBU010000002.1:0-140534 GCA_031430595.1 Acidimicrobiia bacterium | reverse complement strand
CGTCGATCGACGCGCCCCGCAGCCGCGCGCCGACCGATCGAGCGCACGACCTCGCGTGTGCGCGGACCTGATCGTCGCCGTGGCCCAGCGCGCCCCGCGCGACGCGGTCGATCTCCTGCCACAGACCCTCGATCCGATTCTGGTAGGCGCGTACTGCGACCACCAGCGCGGCGGCGCACGACGTTGGTGTCTTGTATGCCGTGTGGGCGACCTCGTCGGCGATGCTGCGATCGATTTCGTGCCCGACGCCGGTGATCACCGGCACGTCGAGGAACGCGATGGTGCGTGCCAGCTGCTCGCTGTCGAATGTCGCAAGGTCGGCTCGTGACCCACCGCCACGCACGATCGCAACCACATCGAGATCGAGGCGCCCGAGGTGGCGCAGAGCCCGCATCACCTGTTCGCCGGCGCCTGTCCCCTGCACCTTCGCGTCGACGAAATGCACATGGAACGAGAAACCACTGGTGTGCAGCTCGTGGACGAAGTCGTGGTACGCCGCGCTCCCGGCACTCGTGACGAGCCCGACCCGCAGGGGTACCGGCGGCATCTGGAGCGCAGCGTTGCGTTCGAGCAGCCCTTCGGCGCCCAGTAGGCGCAACAGCCGTGCGCGATCGAGTGCCTGTTGGCCGAGCGTGTACGCCGGGTCGATGCCGGTCATGCGCAGCTGCAAGCGGCCATTGCGCTCGGTGAACGACACCGCGCCGCGGATGCGCACCCGCACTCCAGGCTCGATGCGTCCCACGCCCAGGCGCTTCAGCGTGCGGTTGACGACCTCCTTGTTCGTCTTGAACAGCGCGACCGAGATGAGCGCGGTCGTCGGCTGCCCGGGTTCGTCGGTCGGTTCCACCAGATCGAAGTACACGTGCCCGCGCGACCGGGAGAGGCCGCTGATCTGGCCGGTGACCCACACATCATCGGCGAACGCGTCGTCGAGCGCGTTGCTGATGTGACGGGTCAACTCGGCGACGGTGTAGGTGGTCGCGGTCACCGGGTCAGACCGCGTCGGGAAATGTGGCCACCGGCGCTCGCACGAGCGTCTCGTACAGGTCGGAATAGAGGCCCCCGGCCTGGCGCAGCTCCTCGTGACGACCACGTTCGATGATGCGGCCGTGTTCGAGCACGAGAATCTGATCGGCATCGACGATTGTCGAAAGCCGGTGTGCGATCACAATGGCGGTGCGCCCCGCGAGCGCCGCGGCGAGTGCGCGTTGCACGAGCATCTCGTTCTCGGTGTCGAGGTGGCTCGTCGCCTCGTCGAGCACCACGATCGCCGGGTCCTTCACGAGCATGCGCGCGATTGCGAGGCGCTGCTTCTCGCCACCCGACAAGCGGTAGCCCCGTTCGCCGACGACGGTCTCGTAGCCGTCGGGCAGGCTCTTGATGACGTCGTAGATCTGCGCGGCGCGGCACGCCGCGTCGAGCTCGGCGTCGGTGGCGTCGGGTCGTGCGTATCGCAGGTTGGCGTGGACTGTGTCGTGGAACAGATGCGGGTCCTGGGTGACCACGCCGATCGACGCGCGGAGCGACTCCTGCGTGACGTCGCGTACATCCTTTCCGTCGATACGGATCGCGCCCGAAGTGACGTCGTACAGCCGCGGTATGAGCGAGGAGAGAGTCGTCTTACCCGACCCCGACGGGCCGACCAGCGCGATGAGCTGCCCTGGTGCGATGTCGACGGTGATGTCGTGCAGCACCTCGTCGTTCTCCGCGTCGCTACCGCGCGGCAGGCCCATCTCGAGCGACGCCACGGATCCTTCGCCGGCGCCGGGATAGCGGAATCCCACATGATCGATTTCGAGGCGACCCACGGCCCGGGCGAGCGCAGTCGCTCCCGGGCGATCCTCGACTGCGTTCGGCGCGTCGAGCACCTCGAACACCCGGTCGAAGCTGACGAGCGCGCTCATGACGACGACGCGTGCGATCGTGAGACTGGTCAGCGGCAGGTAGATGCGCACTACCAGGAGCGACAACGCGGTGAGTGTGCCGACGGTGATCGAGCCGTCGATCGCGAGGCGACCACCGATCCAGTAGACCGCCGCCGTGCCGACGGCGCCCACGAGCGACAGCGCAGTGAGGAACGTCCGGCTGTACATCGCGCTCTTCACGCCGATGGCGCGCACTTTGTCGGCGCGCGACGCGAACTCGTCACGCTCTCCGCGGTGCCGGCCGAAGAGCTTCACAACCAATGCGCCCGCCACGTTGAACCGCTCGGTCATCTGCGTGTTCATCGCTGCGTTGAGGTCCATGCCCTGGCGCGTGATCGTCGACAAGTTCTTGCCGACCCGGCGTGCCGGCAGCACGAAAAGCGGCAGTAGCAGAACCGCGATCACCGTGAGTCGCCACTCGAGCGCGATCATCGCCACGAGCACGGTGACAAGCGTGATCACGTTCGACACCACCGTGCCGAGCGTGCCCGTGACCGCGCGCTGCGCACCGATCACATCGTTGTTCATGCGACTCACCAACGCTCCCGTCTGCGTGCGAGTGAAGAACGAGATCGGCATGCGCTGCACGTGATCGAACAGCGCGACACGCAGGTCGAAGATGAGCCCCTCGCCGATACGTGACGACCAGAACCGTTCGAGCAAGGAGAACCCGGCCTCCGCGAACGCGGCCACGACGATGATCAACGCGAGCCGGTCGAGCTGGCCCCGGTCGCGATTGGCGATCGCCCCGTCGATGATCGGCCTGAGTAGCAGCGGCGGCACGAGTTGAAGCAGCGACTGCACGATGATGACGAGAACGAAGCCGACGACCATGAACCGGTACGGATGGGTGTACGCGAGCACCCGACGCCCGGTGCCCTTCTTGACAGTGGCATTCGCGGCATCGGGGTCGCGCCCCATGCTGTGCATGACCATCATCGGGGATGTCCTCACTCGGCCTCCTGGGCGCGATGAACAACGCACAGTCGAGCGACACCCGCCCCGCAGGACAGGTGGTCGACTGCGGCACGGCGCGTGTCGCCGATCGCACGAGCGACGCCACGCGGTGATGGCGGAAGGTAAGGGATTCGAACCCTTGGTGACCCGTAGACCACAGCGGCTTTCGAGGCCGCCCCATTCGTCCGCTCTGGCAACCTTCCGGTCGGGACTGTAGCGAACCGGACGCGGGCCCCCAACCCGCGGTCGACCCGTCGTTCGGTCGAGGTGCTCAGCGGAGCGCCTCGAAAAAGGTCGTGAGCAGCTCCGCGCCTTCGGCGGCGCGCACGCCCGGGTACACGCGGAACTCGTGGTTGAGCCGGGCGTCGCTTCCCACGTTGTAGAGCGACCCGAGGGCGCCGCCCTTCAGGTCGACTGTGCCGAACGCGACGGTGGACACGCGGGCGAGCTGGCACGCGCCCGCGCACATGACGCACGGTTCGAGCGTGACGACGAGGGTGCACCCGTCGAGCCGCCAGGTGCCGAGCTTCGCTGCTGCGTCGCGCAATGCGAGCACCTCGGCGTGCGCGGTGGGGTCGCCGGTGAGCTCGCGCTCGTTGTGGCGCGACGCGAGCAAGGTGCCGCGCCGGTCGACAACGACGGCGCCGATCGGTACGTCACCGTGGAGGACAGCTCGCGCCGCTTCGACGAGGGCCAAGCCCATGAGCTCGTGGTGATCGAGGACGGTCGACTCGGCCACGGGCATGGGGGCAGGCTACGACGCGAGCTCGCGGGTGGCGCATCTGGCGGAGAGCGTGGGATTCGAACCCACGGTGAGTTGCCCCACACACGACTTCCAATCGTGCGCCTTTGTCCGCTCGGCCAGCTCTCCGTGGCCCCTCGTGGAGGTGCCGGTGCCAAAGGGTATCGTGTCGGCACGCCCGTTCTCGGGTGTGACGGTCGGGCCCTGTGCAATCGGTTCCCGTGAACCGGGTCAGGGCCGGAAGGCAGCAGCTCTCAGCGAGAGAAACTGGTGCCGTAGATCACCTGGCTGCCGTGCCGAGTCGCCCGTTTACTTTTTTGCCTTACAACCGGAACGTTCCTTAGACCCGAAACATTGAGGTTACTGATCGCTCGATGAACGACCCGAGTGTTGACCAATCGGTGCGACCACTTGCCACCCAAGCAGGAATGATTGACGCGTAAACGCCGAGCACCACATGAGCTGACAGGGTGGGATCCTCGACCCGGTAACGACCGGCCTCGCAGCCAATCTTGAATCGATCAGCTAACTGCGGAAGCAGTAGGCGGCGCAATTCGTTGCTGTCGACAGACGGGAGGCCCGGAGTCGGAGCGATTCGAGGGCCTTCCCATCGAAGCAAACTTCGCATAAGACCCGGGTCGGCAGCGGCACGGTTTCCGATAACTCGCGAGAAGACGGCGAGCGGGTCAGGATCGCCACCGACCGAGCGAATTGCCTCAGTAGCTTGATTGTCTTCATCGAGAAGCCGACCGACAACAACCCCACATACAGAGATCGCGATTGCATCTTTGTCTTCGAAGTGCAGGTAAAACGTACCGAGACCAACATCGGCGCGTTCGGTTATCGCGCTGATCGTTGCCCCTTCAACCCCCGAAGCGGTGTAGGTCTGAGCCGCCGCATCAAGGAGACGTCGCCGCGTATGTTGCTTGCGACGGTCACCACGGCGAAGCGGTGCATCCGTGAGTTCTGGGGTACTAGTTAGGTTGCTAAGCACAATCCCTCCACAGAAGTGGTTCGAGAGGAGGGTCAAGATCCTCGCATTACTGAGGCTTGGTTCCCTGGTGAGTTAAGAGTCATATGTGTGATCGGCGCTTTCTTCTGTCAGGTTGAGCGAATTCACCGAATTTCTGTCTCATCTCAAGGTAGGTGGGCAACGCGACGAAGAAGTAGACGATGTTTGAACGTGAAGTCGATACCAGCGCCCTACTTGCGTTTGTGTTGAGCGATGAACACTTTGTGAGCGTTCTCGGGGCTGAAGGAATCGCCCTATATGAAGCTCGGTCACAGAAACAGTTGGGGGCCCAAAACGATCCCACCTTTTCGAGGACCCAACTTGCGTCGCAGCAAGACCTTATTCAACGGCTGATTCCCGAAGACCGGGCTCGCCTTAATGCTCGGCTGCTCGACCTGCGGGCCGGAAAAATAAGTCGTCTGACCGATCGTGTTCGGGCGTTGCAAAAAGAGACATCGACTGCCGGTCAGGCAACGGAACTAGATTCACATTCACCTTTCCAAGTCTTTGACATTACGATCGATGACGCTCGCTCGTACCCCGGAATCCACGGGTTGGTGCTTCGGGCCAAGGATGTCACCCAAGATGCCGAGCATCAAGCGATTCGTTCCGGCGCGGCTGATGGCCATGTGTTTCGAGATGGTCTCGCTAGGCGCCTTGATTCGATCGAAGTTCCCGCATTGGAGGCAAACATCTCTCCGGTCTTAGCTGAAATGGCCGGCTGGAATGCGGCAACAGTCGCCCAACTCTCATTGACGTTCCGGGGAACGGAGCACCTTTGGCATTGGAACCAGGATGGCGCCCTCACCCAAGACCGGCGCATCGCGGGTCCAGCACAAACGCAGGCACAGGGATCATTATCCCGTCCAAACGTCAGCGTGGTCCGCTCGGTCGTTGGATCGGTACCAGATAGCGAACAAAACTGGTTAGGAGACGCATTGGTGCTTGCCTGCTCAACAGCTCAGTTCGGGGAAGGCATCTCGGTTCGAATCACCCTCGGATGGCCGCAAGCTTTCGAGCGCGAAATCAATAGAAGCATCCTTGAACTGCCAAAATACATTCGACTTATTGCCTCGCCACTTATTCGATTGACTACCGAATGGGCCAACCAAGCTCAGGGTCGCCGCTTTGAAACCATGGTCAGCCAACTCAGCGATGTATTGGTGATTTGGACCCCGGATGGGCGAATTTCGTACGCCAGCCCTTCAATCTTTTCGTTGAGTGGGATCACTCCCGAAGAGTTCGGCTCGATCAGTTCAACCTTCCCCAAGATACCTGAGGAGATTCTTCACGAGATTCTTTCGCTGAAGCCGGCGGAATCTTCCGGTGTTCGCCAAGTAGAGATGCTCCATCTCGATCGTACCCGTCGAGTCGCGGAAATTGTCACCGTGAACTTGCTCGATGATCCGCTGGTCGAAGGTTATTTGACGACCGGTCGCGATGTGACGGCCCGAGTCATCGAGCAAGAACAACGCCTACGCAAAGACCAACTTTCCACTGCCGTGGCGAACATCTCGCGCCGATTCGTGGATGGCTCAAGCAAAACTTTCGACGTCAACCTTCACCTGGCCCTTGAAGACCTTGGAAGTTATGCCGGGACCGATCGCGTCTTGCTGTGGCAGCCAGACGACCACGACGTGTTTGTTGTGACTCACGAGAAGTCTCGGCATGGTGCCAGAAACCTTGGACACCTCATTGAACCGCTGCCGCTGCACCGATTAAATGGACTGCTGCCTGAACTTCTGACCGGCGAAGTTCAGGTTGCCGTTCGCGGCGGTTCACACGACTTGTTTGTCCACCAGATCGAAGCTCCGGGTCCGATTCAACTGGGTGCCGCTCTGGTGTCTGCGATGTTCAACGAGGGAAAACTTATCGGTCTGCTGATGATGAGCTCAATAATCGGCGAGAACGGAAGCATTCACCTTCTCGATGAACTTGTATCGCCTGAGACCAGAAGCGCAGTGCGTGTCGTTTCGGAATTACTTTCCCATCATATTTCCAGAGAGGCCGCGGCAAGATCTCTCGAATACCACGCAACCCATGACGCCTTGACCGGTCTTGTGAACCGTCGCCAACTGCTGGTTCAGTGCGAAACACTGATGCAACGGGCGCAGCGACAGTCGAGCGGACTGGCCGTGTTGTTCCTTGACCTTGACGATTTCAAGGCGGTCAACGACACACTTGGGCACGAGGTTGGCGACCAACTCCTTATAAAAGTTGCCGAAATCTTGAGAGGCCTGGCAAAAGAAGGCGACGTTGTTTCACGCCTCGGCGGGGACGAGTTCGTGATCGTTGTCGAAAGTAGTGATGCCGTCGAGGCGGCAACCGGGTGGGGGGCTCGTCTGAAGTCAGCGTTAGACATCGCATTCGAACTGGGCAATCACTCAATTTCCGTTAGGACGAGCATCGGAGCGATGGTGAACGAGGCACGGGCCGTACTCGATTTCACTCCGAGCGAACTGCTCCGCAAGGCCGATATCGCGATGTATCGGGCGAAGGCTGACGGTGGCAACCGTTTCGAACTGTTTACTGACCATATGGAATCCACGACTCGGCGACGTTTCGAGTTGCAAGCTGAGCTTCGACTAGCGATTGTCCAGCAACAATTCAAACTGGCGTATCAACCGATTCTTCGCTTGTCTGATGGATTGATTGAGGGTTGCGAAGCGTTGGTTCGCTGGTTCCACCCTACTCAAGGCGTTATTCAACCAGACGAATTCATTGAACTTTGCGAATCGTCAGGGTTGATTGGCGACCTCGGAGCCTGGGTGATTCAGAAAGCGGCTGAGGATCTCGGGGCTTGGGTGCAATCGGGTCTTGTTGACAATGACTTTTGGGTGGCAATCAACGCATCTCCGCTACAAATGACTGACTCGAGAATTGTTGACCTCATCGTTGAAGCGTGCCGTCGTGAAGGTATTTCCGGTTCGCAGCTCTGTGTAGAGCTCACCGAGTCAACGCTCATTAACCGGGACAAGGTCGTGCCCACCCTCAACGCCCTCAAATCTTGTGGAATCCCGACTTCGATTGACGACTTCGGAACAGGTTTTTCATCGCTGTCGTACCTTCGCGATCTTCCGATTGACACGCTAAAGATTGACCGATCATTTTTGGTTCACATTGAAACGGAATCGCGCGACCTAGCGATGGTTCGCGCTCTCGTAGCCCTTGCGCACGAACTTGGTTTAGAAGTGGTTGCCGAAGGCATCGAAACCGAAGGACAGCTCGCTCTTTTGACGGAGATGGGCTGCGAGTCAGGTCAAGGTTGGTTATTTTCCAAAGCAGTGCCAGCAGAGCGTTTCGTTCAGTTCGTCGCTGCAGCAAGCAAGAAACTCGCCTGGTAGGCACCCCAACGGGTGGCGCCAAAGCCCTAAGGCTAAGACGCCACCGCTGTTTGGGGGGGACGTGTACCGCGCAAACCTGGCGGAGCGCAGGTGCTGCGGTAGCGATCGGTTTGAGAATACAACGGCCTGCCGAAAATTACAATTAATTCCTGCTAATTCATGCTAAAAGGTGCTCCCGGTAAACAGTTCGTCCGAAGGGCTCTACCTGCGCTCAGCAACGACAACGCCGTTGACATCGGACAAAACCCTGAACATCCCGGTTTTGGAAGTGAGGTCCGCAAACAATGGTGCGTTCATTCCCAATTCATTGCGAAGGACCACCAAGTAGTCAACCGACTCAACCGGTGGGAGGGGCGAGAACTCGTACCCACGTTTCCACTTTTTAAATGGGTTCGGCCACGTATAGATCACTGGACGATTTGTCAGAAGGTTTCCCGGCCTGACCGTCGCGGCGACGGCTGCATTACGAGGAATGGTCCGGACCGCCCGCTGCATCTCAATACTTTGTTTGGTTGTGCCCGCCCACCGGTTCCCGAGTGGTCCAAGAGGGGTGGGGGCCATGGCCAGGTAGCTAAATCCGGCAGAAACGATCATCCACGTGGCCAGAAGGCGAAACAGCCTCGGTCGCTTTTTCACTATCCGGCGCAACGCTTCGGCGGCCGAAATGATAGTGAACGGCATCACTATCGCAGAATGGTGATGCCAAGGCTGTCGAGAGTCTGGGTCGTTTGACAGCGTCACGGCAACGAATTGGGGGCCCGCACCCACCAATGTCACCGGATTCATGAATGCAAGCCCACCGGTTGGCCCGATGAGCGTCGCGGCGAAGGCTGCACCGTCCTGGCCTTTCACGCCGGCCAGGGCCCGATTTGGATGGGTAACGGCCGTAACAAGTACCTCCGGCATGGTTGAACCGAGATGGCCCCAAAAATCTTGAACGTAATACGGCTCACGAGTTCCAAGTCGTGCAGGCATGACAACTTGAGTTACCAACGACCAGTAGCCCAGCGCAGCAACAGCCGTCAATACCCCTATCTTGCGAGCGCGTCGATCCTGGCGAAACACGAACGCAAGCGAAACCCCGAGCCCCGCTACGGCTAGGGCAATATCTTCGCGGCTCAACACCGCCCACAGGGCGGTGAATGCGAACAACTTCCATCGTTGTGTCGTCGCAGCCCACCATGCAGTGAGAACAGCCGCAATGGCCAGCGACTCGGGGTGAAACATCCACCAACTCAGCCCAGTGACTAAAGGATGCAACAGGTAGATCGTCGCAATCAGTAGACCAGCTGTTGGATTCGGCCCTCCATTGACGGAGACACGATCTCGACCCAGTAGGAACGCAGGCCACGTGCCAACACACAACATGGCAACCTGGATGAGACTGAGCGCCCTGGCACCGCCCCCGAACCACGAAACCGGTGCCAACACGTAAAACGCCGGGTGGAAGTGGTGACCGAAGACGTCCATTCCCCGGTACGTCATGAATGATCGGCCACGGGCCATGTCGTACAGGGCTTGGTTGAAAATGCCAAGGTCCCAGCTATTTGACCCAATCCCGCTGATTTGACGGTGCACAAGCACCGACAACACCAGCCACTGAACTAGGGCAAGTCCGAGCGCAACCCGTGCAGGGTTACTCGTTGGAAACAATCTCCGCGCGAGCCGAGGTGCTGCGGAGATCGGATCAAACACATACTGGTCATCGACTCAGCTACTACGTAGCTTGAGGTCGGTTACTGATCCTTGCGAAGCTTCTCTCGGCGAGACCACAGGGCAAATGCTCCGCCACCAATAAGTAGCAACGGGATGCTCAGGTCGGTATTCAGACCAATGTTGAGGCGATCCATAAACATCAGCCCACCAAGGCCAAGTAGGCCAGCCCCGACGAGTTGCTTGGAATCCCATGAACCAAACCGTGACTGCGGATTCGCCGCTATAGCAATGGTTCCCTCCGGTTCCTGCGGAATAAGGACTGCAGCAATGATGTAGGCGATAAAGCCGATCCCGGTGGTGAACATGATGATCACGGCGACGAGGCGAACAATCCATGCCTCGACGTTCAGGTCACGGGCGATTCCACCGCAGATACCCGCAGCCCGCTTGTCGTTTCGGCTTCGCATGAATCGGAACTGGCCGGTTGACTGACCGGTTGACTGACCGGTTGACTGACCGCCGGGTGCAACATATGGGGGCACATATGGGGGAACGAAGGGTCCGGACTGGCCGAATTGGGCGTCGTTCGGTGGTGGTGCTGGAAACTCGCACTGCGGTGGAAGGCCGGTAGCGCCAGCGGGTGCTGGCATAACTACGGTCGGCAAAACGACAGTTGGCGCTTCTGAGGTAACAACGGTCGGCGTTTCTGGGGTGGCAGGAATGTTTGAGGTATCTGGGGTTTCGTTCATGAAATCAGTCTGAAAGATTGTGGCCCTCACCGTATCGGGGAAGCACCCCGGAAATACCCTTAACAACCCCAGACCGACTCAGGGGTCGACCAGGAAGACATCGCCCGAATGGTGCTGCGAAGATATAGGGGTGAACTTTCGCAAACAGGGCGCAGAGCGCAAACAGGGCGCAAAGCGTAAACAGGGGAGAAAGGTTGAGCACCTCAACCACCTCAGTCATCTGCCCCCTCCCCCTGTTGGTTACCGGCTGGTTGCACCAACACCAATTGCTATCAAGCTCCATCCCACCGAACGCCTAACTCGTGAGCGTTCGGGTGCCATTCTCGGTGGCGTGGCCCAAGGTCTTGCCTCGTGGCTTGCGATCGACGTCGTTTTGGTTCGAGTAGCCCTCGTTATTGCAGCTTCGTCGGCCGGTATCGGTGTAATTGCGTATGTGGCACTGTGGTTACGACTTCCACTTGAGTCAGGTACCGAACGCGGATCAGGCGTCGACCAGCAAAAACCAAGTATGGATATTGTCTCCGCGCTTTCTACTGCCGCAATCAGCCTTGGCCTTGCGCTTGCGTCTCGGCGAATCGGTTTGGCCCTACCCGCTCGTATTCTTTGGCCGCTACTCATAGGTGCCGTTGGTATCGCCATGGTGTGGCCACGGGTTTCAGATCAACTCGGAGCACCCGATCGCGCCAGGCTGTTAGAGGAAGGTCCGCGTGCACTGAGTCGAACGGCGGCGGACTTTGTTAGTTCGCCTCAGACAACGATCCCGCGGGTCATCGTTGGGGGTGTGCTGGTTCTGACCGGGGTGAGCGCGTTTGCCGTTGGCGACCCCTCATCTGACGCGGTGCGTTCAACCATAATCGCACTTATTATCATGGCACTTGGTAGTGCGTGCATCTTGGGTCCGTGGCTTGTACGGCTCACTAACGAACTTTCAGTAGAACGAGTTAACCGGGCGAAGGCACAAGCTCGCGAAGAGTTTGCTGCGCATCTGCATGATTCGGTGCTGCAAACCTTGGCCATCATTCAGCGTCGCTCAGATGATCCTCGTCAGGTGGTTGCGATCGCTCGCCGACAGGAACGCGAACTCAGAGCATGGTTGTACGACGGAACCTCGACACTCGGCGACGTCGACTATCTCGGTACAGCACTCGAGTTGACCGCTCAAGAAGTTGAAGGTGATCACGGTGTGACCATCGATGTAGTTATGGTCGGCGACATCATGATCGATGATCGGATTTCGGCCCTGGTAGCTGCAGCCCGCGAGGCCATGGTCAATGCTGCCAAACACTCGGGCCAGAAACACATCGATGTCTTCGCCGAGTGCACTCCAAAAGCTATCGAGGTGTTCGTGCGCGATCGGGGTGTCGGATTCGATCAGCTCTTGGTTTCAGCTGACCGCCGCGGAATTGCGCAATCGATTTGTGCCCGCATGGAACGAATCGGCGGAACCGGGAAGGTACATTCGACTATTGGCGACGGTACGGAAGTCGAACTTGTCGTTCCGCTTGAACCCCTGAAAGAAGACCAACACGCATGACTGTTTCTGTGCTTCTCGTCGATGACCATCACCTATTTCGTGCCGGGGTTCGGGCGGAACTCACACGTCAAGGCGCTGACCGAATCGAGATCATTGGGGAAGCTTCTGATGCCGAATCTGCGATTGAATTGACGCTCGACCGACGCCCAAATGTGGTGCTACTTGATGTCCACCTTGGAAACGAATCAGGTGCTTCGGTTGCGGCTGCCGTTGCACTGCAGGCCCCCGAAGTTCAGTTTCTCGCAATATCGGTTTCGGATTCACCTGAGGATGTGATCTCGGTAATTCGAGCGGGGGCACGGGGGTACGTCACCAAGACCATCGAAACCCTCGAACTGATCGATGCTATTGAACGAGTAGCCGTCGGAGATGCTGTCTTTTCGCCACGGCTCGCTGGTTTTGTACTCGATGCGTTTACGGGAGGCACCCCTATGAGTGTCGACGAAGACCTCAACTCACTGACCCCGCGCGAACGTGAAGTACTTCGCCTAATAGCTCGTGGGTATGCATACAAAGAGGTTGCTCGCCAACTCACGCTTTCGGTAAAAACTATTGAAACCCATGTGTCGTCAGTTCTTCGCAAATTGCAACTTTCCAACCGCAAAGAACTGACCAGATGGGCGAGTGACCATCGCCTTATTTAGCTTGGCCAGCGTCGCATCATCGCTGACTTATTCGAGCCAGGCCTTGACTTTGTCTTGGTTCGATGCAAGCCAAAGTTTCACGACCTCAGCGGCGGGCTTCTTGTCGATTTCAGCGGAAGGAAGCATCGCCAACTGATCTTCGGTTGACAGTGAGAACTTCTGAATGAACTTGAACACAGCGGCATCTTTGGATTCAAGTTTCGCTGATGCTGCTTTGAACAATGGGTCTTCCGGATAATCGCAGTCGGCTTTTGCAGCATCGGCGTAGCAAGCATCGGTATGGGCTGGAAGCTTGACGTTTTTCAAGTTGTACTTCGACACGGCCGCGGTCGGTGTCCACCAGTACAAAAGCACCGGCTCCTTTTTCGCAACACGGGCGTCAATCTCGGCCACCGTGGCTGCTTCAGACCCTGAGTACTTCACGTCGAAGGGAAGGTTCAGGTTCTTGACGATTGCTTCGTCGTACTGTGAATATGACGGGTCGGTACCAAGGAATCGTCCGCGGTTACCGGTTTCAGCGGTGGCAAACAGTTTTGCAATGGCCGGGTCAGCGAGACCTTCGGAGGTAGCCAATGAAGGGTTCTGTTCGATCACGTAGTCGGGCACCCACCAACCAATTTTTCCTACAGCGCCAAGTAAGCCCATGTTCTTCACCGACCCGTCGTCGATGAACTTTTGCTCGTCAGCGTTTACACCCGACGGCCAGATTTCGAGCACGGCATCAACGTCGCCCGCAGAAAGGCCAGCGAACATAGCGTTTTCGTCAATCGTGACAATCTCGACCTTGTTTCCGAGGTTCGTTTCGATGATCTGCTTGGCCATCTCGGCTTCAAGGGCCGAGGCCGTCCACGAGTTTTGAACGATCTTGATCGTTGCTTTGTTAGCTGAGCTGACCTTCTTGTCGGCGCTGGCGGCCGGGCTACTTGAACCACCACACGCACTCAGAATGAGTGCACTTCCTGCAAAGGCCGCTATGTACAGCGACGCACTTCGACGACGAATCATGAGTTCCCCCTAGTAAACGTCGCGGTGGCCGCAACGCAGGTCAGATGCAAAGTGTTCCACGTGGTGACAATCGACACAAGGAGTGTGAGATGCCGATACATTCAATGTCGTCATGACTGCGACAGCGATTTGTGTCGAAAACCTCTACAAAGTCTTTAGTTCACGCAAGTCAGTTACCGACGATCAGGTCGTTGAACTTGCTCGAACGGGTTTGACGCGCACCCAGATTTCTACCCAAACCGGCGCGACGGTTGGTGTGCGTGACGTGTCGTTTGAAGTTGCTTCCGGCGAAACGTTTGTGGTGATGGGCCTTTCCGGCAGCGGAAAGTCGACCTTGATTCGGTGCATGTCGCGCCTTGTCGAACCAAGCGCCGGACGCGTCACCGTGAACGGTACCGACGTCACTGCGCTCGATGCCAACGGATTACGTGACCTGCGTCGAACCACGATGTCAATGGTGTTTCAACACTTCGGATTGTTTCCGCACCGGCGAGTAATCGACAACGTTGCGTACGGCCTCGAAGTGCAGGGAGTCGGAAAAGATGAGCGCCGCCAACGCGCGCAGGGGGTGCTTGAAACGGTAGGGCTCAGTGACTGGGCGAACCATTTTCCGCAGCAGCTATCTGGTGGAATGCAACAGCGTGTTGGCCTCGCCAGGGCACTAGCGGTCGAACCAAGCGTGTTGTTTTTTGATGAACCATTCTCGGCCCTCGACCCCCTGATTCGCCGTGACATGCAAGGTGAATTGCTTCGACTTCAGGCCACATTGCAGCGCACGCTTGTGTTCATCACTCACGATTTTGATGAGGCCCTTCGGCTCGGCGACCGAATCGCAATCATGAAAGACGGCGTGTTCGAACAGGTTGGCACCCCCGAGGAAATCGTGGCGTCGCCGGCGACCGAATATGTAAAAGAATTCACGAACTCCGTGCCGAAGACCAAGGTGATTTGCATACCGGCGGTGTTGTCAGAAACGATGCCACCCGCTTCGTGTGACCGCTGGGTTCATTCGTACCAAACGGTGTCAGAGGTGGTGCCCATGTTACTGAGTTCACCCGAGCCAATCGGGGTCAAGTCAGCTGAGGGTTCAACCATTCTCGGGACGGTTAATCGTGAACTGGTGATCGCCCTGGTTGAAGGCGATCGACGATGACTGTCGTTAACATCACCGAGAGGGTGCTTCGAAAACGATCAACGGTTTCGCGACCCTTGGCCATTTTCGGTTCCATATGTGTACTTGCAGTTCTGCTGCAGGTCATTTTACGAGCGGTGGGTGTTGCGTCGTCGTTCCCAGCACGGCTCGATACAAGCCTTTCGAACCCAGTGAACGATCTTCAGCGGTGGTTTCAGACCCATCGAACCACGAGCGTGTTGTTCAGGTGGTTTTTTAACCCCGTGAGCGACGTGATGGAAGGTGCGCTGAACGGGATCGAGTCGATCTTGCAATGGGTTCCTTGGTTTTGTCTTCCACTTACAGGTATGGCGATCGTGGCGCGCAAAGGGCAAGCTAAACGCACGATTGTTACCGGGATAGCGTTGCTATATCCCGCAATGGTTGGCCTGTGGGATCAAAGCATTGAAACGATTGCCCTAATGCTGGTATCGGTTGTAGTAAGCATACTTATTGGTGTACCTCTTGGCGTTGGCTCGGCCCTTTCACCCCGGGTCAATCGAATCGTGCGCCCAACACTCGATGCAATGCAAACCATTCCGTCGACCGTCTACCTCATTCCAATTGTTTTGCTGTTCGGTATTGGGGCGGTGCCGGCTGCATTGGCAACGGTGATCTATGCGCTGCCGCCGGTAGTTCGCCTCACGGCACTCGGCATATTAGAGGTTCCCCCTGCGATGGTCGAAGCAGGAACCATGTTTGGCTCGTCGCGTCGCCAATTACTCACAAAGGTGCAGCTACCAACCGCGCTCCCGTCGATCATGACGGGCATCAATCAAACCATCAATATGGCGCTTGGCATCGTTGTGATTGCGTCGCTAGTCGGTGCCGGAGGTTTAGGGCAAGCGGTATTGCTCACGCTTAATCAACGCTCACCGGGTCGAGGTATGGTCGCCGGGTTCGCCATCGTGGCTATCGCGATCGCATTCGATCGGATTACTCGAACCTTTATAGAAACGGCATCTGGAACAACCACCACACCTAATGAGTTGAAGTCGCGTTTTCAGTCGCACCGTAACCGTCGACTCGCCATGGTCGCAGGGTTGTTCACAGTCGTTGCGATCGGGCGTCTCTTCGGCTGGATTGATGTTCCATTCAGGTTCGATGCCTCGATTGTGAACCCCATTGATGACGGATTCATTTGGTTGCGAAATCACATCTCTGACGTGACCCGTTGGATCAACGACACCACGGTGCGATATGTACTGGTCAAAGGGATCAAACTCTTAAGCACGGTTATTGTTTGGCCGGTTCTGGTCGCTATCACGGCAGCAGCCGCGTATTTCGCAAGAGGTTGGAAACTTGCCGTCTTCTCGGTGGTAGGTCTATCGGCGATTGGGCTGGTTGGTATGTGGGGTACCAGTATCGAAACACTCGTTCAGTCGGTTGTGGCCGTCACCATCTCGGCCGCAGTCGCTATCCCCGTTGGCATTTTTGCGGGCCGAAATCCACGAATCGAAAAGATGCTGTCGCCGGTACTTGACGCACTGCAAACGGTTCCGTCGCTGATCTACACGATTCCGTTTGTGATGCTGTTCACCGTGTCGCCGGTGCCTGGCATTATCGCATCGGTGCTCTACGCAATACCGGCCGGAATCAGAATCGCCGCGCTTGGGGTTCGCCAGGTTGACCACGCCCCCATTGAGGCTTCGACCAGTTTCGGTGCAACCCGTCGCCAAACGTTATGGGGTGTGAGTGTTCCGCTTGCATTGCCCACGATCGTGTTGGCGATCAATCAGGTCATCATGATGGTGCTCGCCATGGTGATCATTGCTGGAATGGTCGGGGGTGGCGGCTTGGGCTTTAAGGCTGTTGAGGCACTCACTCGTGGTAACACCGGCCTTGGGGCCGAAGTTGGTTTAAGCATCGTTGTGATGGCTGTCATTTTCGATCGAACGCTGCAAGGTATCGCCGATCGACTCACACCAATTCCATCGTAGGTGCTAACCCTACTTATGAATAAAATACTCAAGGGGTTCGGCGGTTAATGGTGTAGTTCCCTTGATGAGGTCTGCGGCTTTTTCAGCCAACATCATGACCGGGGCGTAGATGTTTCCGTTTGTCACGTATCGCATTGATGAAGCATCGACCACGCGCAAACCTTCGGTGCCGTGAACTCGCATCGACATCGGGTCGAGTACTGACATATCGTCTGTTCCCATACGGGCGGTGCAGGAAGGATGCAAAGCGGTTTCCCCGTCTTTTGCTACCCAAGCCAAAATCTCTTCGTCGGTTTCAACACTTGGCCCAGGTGAAATTTCACCATCATTGTAGGGGCTCATCGCCGACTGCTTTAGGATGTTTCGAGTAATTCGAATGGCTTCGACCCACTCGCGTCGATCTTGTTCGGTCGACAGGTAGTTAAACCTGAGGGCAGGCTTCTGGTTGGGGTCAGTCGATGTGATCTTTACCGATCCGCGTGAATCGGAATACATGGGCCCTATGTGTACTTGGTATCCGTGACCGCCTTCTGGGGCTGAGCCGTCGTAGCGAACCGCTATCGGAAGGAAGTGAAACATCAAGTTTGGGTAGGCAACGTCACTGTTACTTCGGGCAAAACCGCCGCCTTCAAAGTGGTTAGTGGCGCCAGGGCCTTTTCGAAAGAACAGCCAATTAGCGCCGATAAATGGGCGTTTCCAGAACTTAAGGTTCGGTGACATCGACACAGGAAGCTTGCAGTTGTGTTGCACATACACCTCAAGGTGATCTTGCATGTTTTCACCTACGCCGGGCAGATCGACAACTGGCGAAATGCCGAGTGCCTTCAATTCATCAGCGTTTCCTATGCCAGAAAGTTGCAGAAGCTGCGGAGAGTTAATCGCGCCACCGCACAAGATCACTTCACCGGCATCAACAGATCGCTGACTGCGGCGAGGTCCGATACCTCCAACGTAATCGACGCCGACGGCGCGGGTTCCGTTGAAGCGAATCTTCGTTGAGAACGCCCTGGTTTCGACAGTAAGGTTTGGTCGGTGCATCACTGGATGAAGGTAAGCAACTGAAGCACTCAGTCGTCGACCTCGACGAACGTTTCGGTCAAACGGGGCAAACCCTTCCTGACGATATCCGTTGACATCGTCAGTACGCGGATAACCGGCTTGAACCGTTGCCTCAAAGAAGGCATCAAAAAGCGGGTTAGTCGCCGGACCACGTTCGAGCGCAAGCGGCCCGCTGTCACCGTGCCATTCGTCGGTGGGGTCGGCAAGGCAATTCTCCATCTTCTTGAAATACGGAAGGCACTGGGCGTAGCCCCACGATTCCATTCCGGGGTCGGCGGCCCACCGTTCGAAGTCGAGTGGGTTTCCACGCTGGAAAATCATGCCGTTGATTGAACTCGACCCACCGAGCACCTTTCCACGTGCGTGGTACACCTTTCGACCGTTCATAAACGGTTCGGGTTCCGACTCGTACTTCCAGTCATAAAAGCGACTTCCGATGGGGAAGGTAAGTGCCGCTGGCATATGGATGAATACATCGAACTTGTAGTCGGGACGGCCAGCTTCAAGCACCAACACGGTGGTCGATGGATCTTCACTGAGTCGGTTGGCGAGTACGCAACCAGCCGACCCACCCCCAACAATCACGTAGTCGTAGGTCGACTTAGTAGGGGGCATCGACGTCTCCCATCTCGACGAACACGCTCTTTCGTTGGGTGTAGTGCTCAATTGCAGCGTGGCTGTTTTCCCGGCCGATACCCGATTGCTTGGAACCGCCGAAGGGAAGTTCGATCGGAGTGATGTTGTAATTGTTGATCCAAATCGTGCCAGCTTCGAGGTTTGCCACGACTCGATGCGCTCGTTGGATATCGCGAGTGAACACACCAGCCGAAAGCCCGAACGGAGTGTCGTTGGCGCGCCCTACTACTTCAGCTTCCGATGTGAAGCTCAGCACTGCCATCACCGGGCCGAAGATTTCCTCTTGCACGATCGCCATATCATCTGTGCACTGATCGAATACGGTAGGGAGTACGAAGTTTCCCCGTTGTAAGGATTGGTCTTCTGGCACGCCGCCGCCGCAGCGAACCCGCGCGCCACTCGCTCGACCCTTGTCGATGTAGTTCAACACCTTGCGTTGGTGGTCGCGGGAGATAAGCGCACCTACGTGAGTAGCTGGGTTCATAGGGTCACCTATGACCATTCTCTCGGTTCGCGCAACCAGCCGTTTCGTAAACTCGTCGATGATCGACTCGTGAACAAACACCCTGGTTCCGTTCGAGCACACTTCACCTTGGGTATAGAAGTTTGCCATCAGCGCGGCCGACACGGCGTTGTCGAGGTGAGCATCTTCGAAGATGATCAGGGGGCTCTTTCCGCCGAGTTCGAGGGTCACGTGTTTCAGCGTTGCCGCAGCTTGCGCCATTACCAGTCGGCCGGTTCCAACCTCACCGGTCAACGAAACCTTTGCTATTCCAGCGTGTTCACTGAGGGCCTTGCCGATTCGACCATCGCCCTGCAATACATTGAACACCCCGTTTGGCACACCGGCCTCAGTGTAAATTTCGGCAAGGTAGCAAGCCGTTGTTGGGGTGAGTTCTGCTGGCTTAAAGATCATTGCGTTGCCAGTTGCGAGGGCAGGGGCGGATTTCCAGCACGCAATTTGAATCGGGTAATTCCAAGCCCCGATACCAGCGCAAACTCCGAGTGGTTCGCGTCGGGTGTAGCCCCAGGACCCGCCAAGGTCGACGTGTTCGCCGTGCAGGGTCGCGGCCATCCCGGCGAAGTACTCGATACAGTCGGCACCTGAGAGAACGTCAACGCTCGCAGCTTCCGAAATGGGCTTGCCGGTATCGGCGACTTCTAAGGCGGCGAGTTCTTCGTTTCGAGCACGCAGTATTCGAACCGCAGTGTTCATAATGCGGCCCCGTTGCGCACCGCTCATCGCCTTCCATTCGTTGAAGCCGGCGTTCGATGAAGTCACCGCTCGTTCGACGTCTGCCGTCGAGGCCTGATGCACTTCCCCAATCACCTCATTGGTGGCGGGATTGATGTTCGAAAATGTTTCGCCTGACGTCGCGTCGCAGCGCACTCCGTCGATAAACAGCCCTACAGAAGTTGACACCCGACAAATGTAGATCTTCGAGCCCATTGAGTGCTTCGATGGCCATTCAAGGCGAGCAAAGACTTCGGGCTCGCCGTGCATAGCTACCGCGCCGCCTCGGCGAGGCTCACTTAAAGCGGTCGCAGGGTTACTAAACGTGAGCCTCGTGGAGGCGGCGCGTCATTGATGCAACTGAGCAATGAGTTTCGTTCCGACCGTTGTCGAGGCAATACTGGCCGTATGAGTGAACGAGTAGCTGAACGCAACGTACTGGGTGGTGAGCTTGAGTCGTGTGGCACCGAGCCAATGACCGGTTTCTATCGGGATGGCTGTTGCAGCACAGGTCCCGATGATGGTGGTCGGCACACCATCTGTGCGGTTGTCACGCCCGGCTTTCTTGATCATCAACGAAGTATCGGAAACGACCTGTCGAACCCGATGCCTCAATACCGCTTTCCAGGCTTAGTGCCGGGCGACCGCTGGTGCGTGACTGCGCTCAATTGGTTGCGAGCCCACAATGATGGGTACGCCGCCCACGTTGTTCTGGCGTCGACACACATGCGAACCCTGGAAGTTGTGCCGCTTGACGTCTTGAAACTGTATGCCGTTGACGTTCCGTCTGACCTTGGCTCGCTCGGGCTGGACGGGTAAGGGGCAGCTATGGCTTTGCATCTAGATGCACAACAAGTATCGGCATTGCTTGACCCCGAGATCGCTGCCTTTTTCGAGAAGTTTCCTTCGCCATTCGGAATCGTAAATGCAAAGACCCTCTCGGCGTCTCGTGAGTTGATGACGACCGAGTTTCCGTATGAGATTTCGGGAAAGGTATCTATCGAACAACGTTTCGTTCCGGCAGTTGGCGACCAGCCCGAAGTGATGTTGCGAGTTCATCGACCCGTTGGTGTCGATGGTTCGCTGCCCTGCTTGGTTTGGATGCACGGAGGTGGCCTAGTCATGGGCACGGCCAATGGAGATGACGCCCGGTTTGAGTCGTGGTGCCAAACACACCAAATGGTGGCGGTGTCAGTTGAGTACCGCCTTGCGCCAGAAACGCCATATCCAGGACCGTTAGAGGATTGCTATGTGGGCCTACGGTATGTTCACGAGCATGCCTGGTCGTTGGGTATTGATGCGCAACGCATAGGCGTAGGTGGTTCGAGCGCTGGGGGTGGGCTGGCGGCCGGGCTGGCTCTTCTCGCCCGCGATCGTGGTGAGATCGAAGTGTCGTTTCAGTTGCTGTTTTACCCCATGATTGACGACCGGCGAACGAATACCTCGGCATCGTGGGAGGTTCCGATATGGGCGCCCGAGTCGAACACCTTTGGGTGGACGTCGTATCTGCCCGTCACGGTTGGTGGGCCAGACGTTCCGGGTTACGCGGCTGCCGCCCGCGCCACCGACCTTTCGGGGTTGCCACCAGCACTCATTGTTGTTGGCGGTTTGGACGGGTTTGTCGACGAAGACGTTGACTATGCCGCCCGCCTAAACCGCTGCGGTGTTCCCACCGAGTTACACGTCTACCCGGGATGCCCGCATGCTTTCGATGTGTTCGCGCCCTATTCAACGATCGCCAAGCGGACCCGACGCGACGTCGCCGAGTGGCTGACTAGCCAACTCACGCACCAAATCTAAGGATTCAGATGTGGTCACCGTATCCATGTTCAGTGATTTCTTTACGGCGCTCGTTGTAGTCGTCCTCGTTGGCAACTGCGAGTTGTCTTCTAGGCCAACTCAACCGATTCTGGTTGCTAGTTTCAAGGTATGGCAGCTGTAGATACCGATCGCCGAACCGGGACCGTCACCGACGAGCGAAGCAAACTTGACAACGGCAAATGTGCTCACATTGTGAAAACCGAGCCGGGTCAAACTGCCACTGCAGTCGTGCTTCAGGCCCGGATAGAAGGAACGCCCCTCACGGCGTTATGTGGCTATGTGTTTGTGCCGCAACGAGACCCGAAGCAACTGCCGGTTTGTCAGCAATGCAAAGAGATTTACGACCTGATGCGCATGATGAACGAACACCTACACGAAACACCGAATAGCTGACTAGTTGTTATTTTCGTGCGCTTACTGACTTGGAATTTGAATGGGCTCGACAACGACCAACTCGATGATCGAACCGAAGCCGCTGTGTTTCTTTCGGTCGCCGGAATCACCCTGGCGCAGTTGACCGCCGGGGTTCCGGCGTCGTTACCCCCCGACGTGCTGGTATTCCAAGAGGTTGTTGAACGAACCTTTCTGGCTCACCTGGCCCCACACCTTCAACGGGCCGGGTACAAGTTGTATCCGAAAACCCCGCCAGACCGGCAGATCTTTGAGGTTGTAGCTGTGCTCGGGCATCATTCGATCTTGCGGGCTCACACCAGCCCACTCAGCCGGTCGGTATTTGGCCGTGAACTGCAGAGTGTCGATATAGCGACTAACGATGAGGCGATCGGGGAACTAAGTGTACTTACCGCCCACTTCGATAGCGGAGCTGAACAGCGCGAAAATCGCTTGGCCCAAGCTCGACAGGTGATGGCCTCAATGGGGCCACGAGCAGTTTTCGCTGGTGACACTAATATGCGTACAGCTGAATGGGATGCCCTTCGGTCAACCACGATGGTGACTGACGCATGGGAAACCGTTGGCGAACCAGCGAGACTTCGACGAACCTGGAGGTCTGGCACCCACGGGGCACGATTCGATCGAGTTTGGTTTGGTGAGGGGCTGGTCGCTCGCGCTCTTGAAGGTATAGGTATTGACGAAGTGGCCGGGCTCAACGGACCCCCTTCCGACCACGTTGGTCTACGGGTTACGTTCGACGTCGCATGAGTACTGCTTACCTAGCCGCCGTTGGGTATGAGCAGCAACTCATTGACGAGTTGAAACTGGCAGGCATCACCATTGTTGACGCAACCGGCGAACTGTTCATCACTGAAGCGCCAGCTATTGAAGCTGCCTGGTCGATCAACACGTGGTTCGATACTGAGGTTGTTTCGATTGCGTCGATTGGTGACGGTGCCAAAGCGCTGCGTTCTCGGCAACGAAACTGGGCCTGTTACGAAGTCGACCATCGAGGTCGGGCCGGTTTAATCACCGAAAAATTGCCGTACCTTTCATTCAAAGCCCTTGAACTCGGGCAACCGGCCCCCACTTCTGCACTCGGGTCATGGACGCTGCTGTCATCCACTTCGATGCTTATTGCTTCTCGATGTTCCAGCCCGTTTGCGAACGGAAAGCCGACATTTGTTGAAGATCGAACCGGTCCACCAAACCGCGCATACCTGAAACTATGGGAGTCGATTGCGCTGATTCGCAAAACCCCGCAACCCGGACAGCGTTGTCTAGATCTTGGGGCGAGCCCCGGTGGTTGGACATGGACCCTCGCTCAATTTGGGGCAGAGGTGCTGGCCGTTGACAGGGCCCCGCTCGATGCGAAGGTTGACCGTATGCCAAACGTGACCTTCAGAGGAGAGAGTGCGTTTGGGCTTGATCCGCGTACTTACGGTCGGGTCGACTGGCTTTGTTCCGACATCATTGGGTACCCCGAAAAGATTCTTCGAATGGTCAAGAACTGGTACGACTACGCAGACATAATTGTGTGCACGATCAAGCTGCAAGGTGAAACTGACCACGACGGTGTTCGTAAGTTCGCAGACCTTCCGGGCGGTCGCGTCGTTCACTTACATAACAACAAACACGAGTTGACTTTCATCAAGGCACCGACCTGATCGGTCCCAAGGAAAAGCTGGGCGCAAGTGTTTGGGCCGACCGGGTGCTGTCAACGACACCGAAAACAACTCACCCGCCTCACGCCCAAAACACCCAAAACACCCAAAACACCCAAGCGAGGCGATTTTCAGGCATAATTTCACCCGTTGTTGGGTGTTTTGGGCGTCAGTCAGCGAGGTTCAACAAAACGCGTCCGGACGGCGTGGAGCAGGTGAGATAAAAGGGCGACAGCATCCATTCGGCTCGGTCTTCGCGTAGGTTGCTTGTATGAGGTTGACCCCCACCGAACGTGATCGGTTACTGATCTTCACTGCAGCAGAACTGGCACGCGCCCGGCGTACCCGTGGCCTGAAGCTCAACGTTCCCGAAGCCACCGCCTTAATCGCCGACACGGTGTGCGAAGCCGCTCGAGACGGCGCACGTTTGATCGATGCGGCTAGGGCAGGGGCAACCGTGCTTGGGGCCATCGATGTTCTACCTGGCGTCGTCGACATTGTGACCGAAGTGAAGGTCGAAGCCATATTTGATGACGGCACTCGAATGGTCGTTGTGAGACATCCGTTCGGTGAGGCGGCTGTCGGTCTTGGTTTCGAGGGGCCGGGTGCAATCGATGCCGCCCAGCCTGCCGAAAGCCCAACCTCGAACGAGCCTGTCGTCGTTGTTTTGGTTACTAACACCTCTGCTGTCCCGGTGAGTATTTCGAGCCACTTCCACTTTTTCGAAATCAACCCTCGAATGCAATTCGATCGCTCAACTGCTTACGGAATGAGGCTTGCGATTCCAGCTGGTTCAGTCCAACGGTTTGATCCGGGGGCGGTGATTGCCGCCTCGCTCGTTCCAATCGGTGGAGAACGGGTAGCGATTGGATTCGCTGGCCTCGTCGACGGACCCCTCGATGCACCAGGGGCAAAAGAGGCCGCTCTCGTTCGCGCCGCGGCAAACGGCTACCTAGGAGCAACGTCATGAGCCACCACCACCATGACGGGCTCACCCATGCACACGACTCGGGCGATGTACCCCATACACATACGAACCCCCACGACATCCTGCCCGATGAGTACGCCGCCATTCATGGGCCGACGGTTGGTGACCGGGTTCGCCTCGGTGACACCGGATTAGTGGTTCTTGTCGAATACGACTCGCAGCTTCGGGGTAACGAGTTCATTGCAGGGTTCGCCAAAACTGCCCGCGACGGAATGGCCCTCAAAGCGTCAGCGGTTCGAGACACGTGCGATGTGGTGATTTCGAACGTCTTACTCATCGATGCAATGCACCGGGTGGGGAAGGTTTCGATTGGGCTTCGCGGCGGTCGGATTCACTCGATCGGCCGAGCAGGTAACCCAAACACCTTGGATGACGTCGACGTAGTGGTGGGCACAGGGACCACCATTGTGTCTGGTGAGGGTTTGATCGCAACAGCCGGAGCAATCGATACTCACGTGCACCTACTTTCGCCGCGAATCATGGAGGCATCGCTGGCCTCTGGAGTAACCACGATTATTGGCCAAGAGTTTGGTCCAGTTTGGGGGGTGGGTGTTAATTCACCCTGGGCACTACGTCACGCCTTTAATAGTTTTGATCGATGGCCTGTGAACATAGGGTTTTTGGCTCGCGGCTCTTCTTCGAACGACGCCCCGCTTGTCGAAGCCCTCGTTGAAGGCGGGGCGTGCGGATTTAAGGTGCACGAAGATATGGGTGCTCATGCAACGGCGCTCGACACAGCACTGCGCGTCGCTGAAGATTACGACGTACAAGTTGCCCTGCATACAGACGGTTTGAATGAATGCCTTTCGGTGGAAGATACGCTGTCGGTGCTTGACGGTCGAACTATCCACGCGTTTCATATCGAAGGCTGCGGCGGCGGCCATGTACCTAACGTTCTGAAGCTCGCTGGCGTGGCGAACGTGCTGGGTTCTTCCACCAACCCAACGCTCCCCTTTGGTCGCGATGCACTCGACGAGCACTACGAAATGATTTTCGCGGCGCATGGCCTCAACCATCATTCGCACAGTGATCACCATATGGTCACCGATAGAATTCGGGGTGGAACCATGGGTGCCGAAGGGGTGCTGCATGACCTGGGGGTTATTGGCATCACTTCTTCCGATGCTCAGGGTATGGGTAGGGCCGGTGAAACATTCCGCCGTACGTTTCAACTCGCTTCCAATATGAAGGCCGATCTTGATGAAGGCCCCACGTTTCACGACAACGATCGGGTGCGCCGATACATTGCCAAGCTAACAATCAATCCGGCTATTGCCCATGGTCTGAGCCATGAAATTGGGTCGATCGAAATCGGGAAGCTTGCCGACATTGTGCTGTGGAAACCGGCGTTCTTCGGGGCAAAGCCTCAACTTGTACTCAAGGCTGGCTTCCCGGCCTATGGGGTAACGGGCGACCCGAACGCCTCAACCGATTCTTGCGAACCGCTCGTGCTCGGGCCACAATTCGGTTCATTTGGTGCAACGGCGGCTGACCTGTCAGTTGCCTTCGTCAGCCAGGCGGCAGCCAGCACCGAGAACGACAATATGACGACAAGACGACGTCGAGTAGGGGTCGTAGGTACACGTGGTATTGGGCCGTCTAGTTTCGTTCACAACACTCGCCTGGGAAATGTCGATGTCGATGCGCGCACCGGACGCGTTACCCTCGACGGACAGTCTGTGTACACAGACCCTGCAGACACCGTTTCTCTCAGCCGTCTGTACTTTCTCTAAACACCCAAGACTTTCTCTAAAACAACCCGAGATTTTCTCTCACCTCGAATCGACACCATGCCACCCGAAGTACCTTCTGAACACGTCGTCGACCCCACGGCACTTGCATCGTGGACCCCCGCTGCGAAACGCACAGTTACTGCTGTATGCAGTGGGTTGGCGTTGTACTCTGCGGGCTGGGGCCTCACCATTGTGTCAATGGCTAACCGAATCAACGACATCGGCGACAAAGCGATTCTTCTCGGCCTCTTTGGCCTAGCCGAGTTCATTCCCGTTGCCAGTTTGGTACTCGTTACCGGCTCGGTGTCCGATCGTCGCGATCGTAAGCGCACAGTAATGTTGTCACAGTTTGCGGCAGTGGTCTTCATGTTGTTGTTCTTCATCAACTCGTCGGGCAGTGACACCCGCCTCTGGCCCTATTACTTAGGAGCCATCGGTGCAGGAACTATTCGGGCATTTATGTCACCTTCGAATCGTCCGATGATCCCCGCCGCAGTTACCCCAGCCCAACTTCCTCGTGCGATGTCGTTCTACTCCGCTTCGTGGCAGGTTGCCTTTGCCCTCGGACCGTTGCTGTTTTTTACCTACGGAATTGCCCCGAAGTGGTCATTTCTTTGCGGGGCAGGGCTCGTCGCAACGGCCCTGTTAGCAACATCGTTCATTCCACGCGAAGTAGGTCGGGCTCACCTGGCGCACGTACCGACCGAGAAACCAACCTTTGCCGAAGCCATCGAGGGACTGACGATCATTCGTACGAACCCAATCCTGCTTGGGGCGATCGCCCTCGATTTGGCCGCCGTTTTGTTTGGTGGCGCAATTGCGCTGCTGCCCCGGCTCTCAAAAAACGAGTTAGGTCTCGATGCCTGGAACCAGGGTTTACTTCGCTCGGCTGGTGGCGTCGGTGCAGTACTTGTCGCCCTGGCACTCACTCGAAAACCACTGACCCAAAACATTGGGCCAATACTTATGTTCGTGGTGGGTCTGTTTGGGGTATTCACGGTCATGCTTGGGCTGGCCCAAACGTTATGGGTGGCGTGCCTCGCGCATGCTGGCTTGATGGGTGCTGATTCGGTGTCGGTGTTTATACGGTCAACACTGGTTCCGCTTGTTACCCCGACCGATCAGCAGGGTCGTGTATCGGCAGTTGAAAACGTGTTCATCGGTGCGTCGAACGAATTGGGCGCGGCCGAGTCGGGGGTTGCTGGTCAGTTCCTTGGAACCAGAGGCGGCATTGTGTCGGGTGGCTTATTGACGATGGTCGTAGTGGCCATTTTCTGGAAATTCTTCCCGACACTCCGCCGAGTCAACCGGTTCGACGATGCTGCAAGAACATCAACTCCGTCGCAGCTAGCTGTTTAAGTCGATGTTGAAAAAGTTACGGACTGACGTTTCGCCGCACGCTGTTGCACCGGTGACGGGTTGGTCTATTGACCAGGGAACCGTCTGATTTGGGTCTGTTGTGACAAACGATTGAGCGCTTGTCGAACCAGCCTGAATAAGCACGATGAACGTTTTTCCTTCGGTTGTCTTGTTGGTGATTTCTCCTGCAGCCGTCAATTGATCTCCAATCACAGAACATGAAGTCGTTGAAATTGAGTAGGTGTTCGGGTCTGCAACGTCGACCTTGTCAACCACCTTCTTGATCAACACGCCCACTGCGACAGCGCTCAGGATGCCAAGAATCGACAGCACGATTCCAGCGATCGACATTCCCTTGCCAGCGCCAATCGACTTGGATTTCTTGAGCCCGAGGAACCCGAGAATAAGACCAACAACACCGAACGCTGCCCCGATGAAAATCCAACCGGTCAATATGGCGAGGATACCCAGAATGAGTGCACCAATCGCCGGGCCGTTCGACTGCTTAACGGGCCCACCGGGGAAACCAGGCGCATAACCCGGACCGGTCACCGGGAAACCGGGGGTTTGCGGAAACCCCGGGCTGGCTTGCGGAAACCCTGGGCCAGCCGCCGGAAACCCGGGAGGCGGAAAGCCAGGGGCAGCGGGTGGTGCGTAGGACGGGGCCGGCATCACTGGAGGTGATCCGAATGCAGGCGGCGCATACGACGGCGCAGGCATGGATGGCATAGATGGGGTCGCCGGGGTAGGCATCTCCGGCGTTGGCATCGACGGCGCGCTTGGAGTCGGGAACTGCGATGGTGCAACGTCTGCTTGAACCCCCGCGTCGGGTGTTCCCGGCATGGGAAAACCAGCCGGGGCCGAAGCAGGGAACGTGGGTGCAGCAGCAGTCCAACCCGGTGCAGTTTCAGGCGGATACCACTTGCCGTCGCTTGCCATCCACCAACCAGGACCCTGGGTTACGTCGCTCATCTAGTTATTCTGCCCCATACTTCTGACTCGGAAGGGTCATTCGGGCGGAACGGAGTTGTCGCTAACCCAGTTTCCGTGAAATCCGTAAGGAACCCGTACCGGAATCTTGACTTCGGCGACCGGTCCGCGCAACACATCTTGGGCATCAAGCACGACAAAACTCGTCGATGATCCGTCTTGGGCATGGGTGAAAGCCATCAGCCAGCCGTCATCTTCAGCGCTTGGCCCGGCGCCATCGTTTTTTCGGGCGACAAAGACGGCTTCGCCAGCGCCGCGTCCAACGCCCCAGTCGTAACTGGTTCGTTCACCGGTTTTGAGATCGTGCTTAATCGTTGCGCCGAGGCTGTTGGCTCCGACACTGGCAACATAGCCGTATCGGTGCTCACGGGTTCCGACCGAATGCGCGTGGCGGGGAAACTCTTGCGGTGATTCATCGATGACCGTCACCGATGTTGTGCGTGCGACCGGGTTGATCACCCAACGTTCGAGCTTTGGAAGTGAGTCACCGAATGGGCCCTTCACATCATTTTTAAAAATGGAGTCGTATACACACAGATCAATCACGATATTTCCATCGGTAGTGTCGTAAGCATTCAAAGGATGGAACGCATAGCAAATCGGCCCTTCAACCCAAATGATGTCTTCAGCACAACCCTCACGAGGAAGTAGGCCCACCCGGGAACCGTAATCAGGGTTCCACCTCAACGGAAACCGGTCACCGGCGAAGGCCAAATCAAGATTTGCGGTGACAGGGAAATCAAACACAATCGCAAAGCGTTCCGTCAGTGACATATCGTGCAGCATCGACATGCCCATAGGCACGTCAACAGTTTTTCGAACTCGACCATCGGTACCAACAACCACATATTGGGTGTGATCAAACCACTGGCTGGGGGCATACACCATTGCGTGCATTTCGCCAGTGAATGGGTCAACCTTCGGGTGAGCGGTGAACGCGCCCGGGAGCGTTCCGAAAAAGTCGTTTCGCCCAACGGTATCGAGTTCGTACGACAGTTCAACGGGGGTTCCGCCTGCTTCAACCATCGCCCAGGTGCGTCCGGCGAAGCCACCTACGTTGGTGTTTGGTCCGGTTGGATTGCCCGACCAGTTCGGCCCGGTGGTTGAACGCCCGAGCGCCTTGTCGGTTGCTGCTGAGCCAACATAACGACTTCGATACCACTCGGCTTTCCCGGTCTGCAATCGAAGACCATGCACCATACCGTCGCCCAGGAACCAGTGGTACGTATCTGGGTTTTCTTCAGACATGGGGTTTGGCCCGTTGCGAAGGTAGCGGCCGCTCAACTCAACGGGTAACTCGCCAACTACCTCAAGGTCGAAGGCTGTTGTTTCTTCAGCGATCGGTGCAAAGTTTTCAGATAAATACACGTTCATGCGAACCTCCGGTGGTTATAACGTCGTTATGCAGTATAACAGTGTAATATTCGCAGCCATATGTCAAGCGATTCTTCAGCAACTCAAGCTGCAATCCTCGAAGCTGGGTTGAAGATATTGACGACCGAAGGCCACCAAGCCATGACGGTGCGGCGAATTGCTGCCGTTGCCGGCTGTTCAACCATCGGGGTATACACATGGTTCGGCGGCAAAGACGGGTTGGTCGACACCATTTGGCGCAACGCGTTTGAGTCGTTTACCGAAGCACTTGAAACAGCAAAACTAGCAACCGCACCATTGGCCAAGGCGAAGGGGCAGGCGATGGCGTACCGAGCCTGGTCTATGGCGCACCCCATGCAGTACCAGTTGATGTTCATGAAGGTAATCCCGGGGTTTTCGCCGAGTGATGAGTCGATCGTTGCTGCGGCAAGGTCGTACGAAGCATTACTGGGTGCCGTTCGTGACTCTGCGGCCAAAGGGGAATTGAATTCGTCCGACCATGATGCCGTCGCACTGACAATGTGGTCGTGTGTACATGGCCTGGTTTCGCTTGACCTTGTAGGTGGCCATACTGACCAACCCGAACCTGAACGCAAGTTACTCTCAGACCGAACCTTCACCGTGATGATCGACGCTCTCGCAGCTGGCTTAACCAAACAGAAAATGTAAAGAACTGGTATTACCACGAGTGCTTCGCGCCTCATGAGTGTCGTACGGTCGCTGGCAGGAAACAAACACTTAGGGACGGACGGTATGGGACTCATCATTGGCGGATCGCTCGCATTCAGCATCGGAACAGCCTTCATGAAGGCTTCGCAAGGTTTCACCCGTCTCATTCCTACAATGATCGTGGCGTTGTCGTTTGTTCTCGGGTCGGCCTTCCTGGCGAAGGCAGTAACGGGAACCAACGTGTCGACGACCGTTGTGGTTGGGTTGGGAATTGAGGCGGTCATCACCATCACCATCGGCACCTTCCTCATGGGTGATCGACTTTCGCTCGGTCAAATGCTCGGCGTACTTCTTGTCATCGGTGGCGCAATGCTCATTCGTCTCTGATTCGGCTCGCGGCAGCGGCACATTCGAACTCCATCGGCGACCCTGCAAACGTTGCTTCCATATGATCGAGGAAACCCAGCATGTTCGATGCCAAATCTGGCTCGACATTTGCCACCGTTTCCAAGAAGCGAATCGCCGACACCCTCAACTGCAAGGGAAGCAACTCGTCTCCGAGTAATTGATTAACGCCATCGAGAAATCGTTTGAACAATGCTTTTTGATTAATAAGCGTACGTATACCTTCAGGTGGCGAGTACCGAAGCAGTAAATCAATCATGTCACAAAGCGAGTGAACTTCCTCCAAGCCAACAACCCTGGTTGTTTCTACAAATCGGTCAACGAACTGGTCAACGTCACCAAAAAACTCGCGAATGATCGAATCGTCGAGGACGAGTGGTCCGCCTGTTGGATAGTCGGTTTGGCCATACCAACCGACTAGGCAAGACCACGCTTCAGACCGCACCACCAATGGCAGGTGCTGCCAGGTTGTGTGAAGCAAAAACCGATGAAGCGATTCAGCGTTTGTTGCAACGAGTTGTTCACCGGCCACTTTGAGCAGTTGGACATGGTGTTCACTACCAACCGACGATTCGATCGAAGAAGGAATGAGATCGAGCGGCAGGCCGCCGGTCAGGACCGCATCACGAACCCCAGTTTGATCAAGTGTAAATTTTTGACGCGAAATGAGCCAGCGAGCCAAACGCTCTAGTTCAAGCGGTTCACCCGATGCGCGATCGAGCGCAGCTGAGATGGCGCGCTCATCATCGGAGTCAAGCGTTATGAGGGCTGTCGAATCACCCTCACGGTTTTCAAGACCTAAGAGAAAGGTGGCGCTGTCTCGCACCGATCGGGTGTGACCCGTTGTGAGTTTCCAAAGCGTCGCATTCAGTTCCGGGAACGCCTGCTTATGACGCCGCAGCGCACCGAGCACGGCTTCGAGTTGATCGTCATCGTCGAGGTCAAGCAACACTTCGCGAAGCAGGCTGCCAAAGCCTCCCTTTGCCAACGCCTTGGCCGCGGCGTACCGCCGGTCGGGGTAACCAAGCGCAGCCCGAAGTGGTTCGGGTTGTTGCAAGGCGAGGGCAGCCGAAAAGGCTCGGTCGGGGTCGGTCGATGCGCCAAGTGCCGGGTCTACTTCATCGTCTTCGCCAATCAGCCGCAATGCGATCGCAGCATCGTCCTTCCTTGTGCAATCAATAAGCGCACCAATGAGTTGCTGGGTAGGCAGCAGGGCCATCGGCAGATGTAACGCACGCCACGACCCAAAGGCAAGGGCCCCCTCGTCAGCTGTTTTCACATCGCCATGACCAAGCGCCTGCAATCCGATCTCAACCTCATCGAAGTTCGACATCCATCCGTTTCGAATGAGCACCAACGCAGCAAGCATCGAGGTGATCGCGAAGGGCGACTTGGTACGTGCACGGATTACATCTGCAGCAACAATCGAATGGTCGACTGGTGACTGCATCCGGGCCAGGCCTGCATCGTCAAGTGGAAGCTCGGCCGTTAATCTGTCGTCAAGTTCATCACTCCAACCGGTTCCGAGAAGATGGTTTTCAACAAACCTCAATTCATCAACATGTCGAGCAACGACAGCCGCCTGTTTTTGATACAGCCGACTGAGGTGTTCAATATGGTCCGCGTCAAACGACTTCAGTCGTTCACCGATACTGAGTTGATCGACACCAGCGGCCTTGAGCATTCGAGCTGCCCCGAACCATTCATCGATAACCGTTTCGCCACCACATGATCGACAGAATCGACCATCGGGGGTGTAGATCACGCACCAGTGACAACGTCGCTCGCGTCGAGCAACGGAACCACAGGTCGAACAGAAGTCACCAGCTTTCCAATCGGCAGGCTGGACAGCGCTACATGACTCGCATACCGCTCTCACGTCGGACCGTTACCTTGACTTAGCCGCGAGCGTGACGAACTCGACCCCACAAAGCGTTTTTATCGTCTGCAGACATATCAATCAACTTCTTCGGAATATCGTCTTTTGCAATACCGTCACGGCGAAGCATGATCGCGAGTTCGAGTTCGGCGGTTGGAACAAACGTCGCACCACAGCTTCGACAGAATTTCCCAGGGCCACTCGAAGCACACCAGTAGCAAGCCTCTGTTGGTTCGGCTTGACGGCCGCAACTCACGCACAGGTCACCACTTGAATAGTCTTTGGGTTGCTTCGCTTGACACGATACGCAGTACACCGCATCTGAAGTGTCGAGCACGATCTTGCCGCCATGGCCAACCATTCCCGCTGGCAGTACAGCGGCACCGGCTGCTGCGCCAACCGTAGCTGCCGCAGCATTGAATTCTGCCCGGCCCAACGCCCAGGCCATCACCTTGTCGGCCACTTCGAAACTCAGCGCTGGCATCACTTCTTGCAGGGTCTGAGTGTCTCCGACAGTGGTGAAGTCGGTTCGTGAGCCAATACCAACCGCAACGAATTCGGCGATTTGCTCGTCAGACAACCCCTTTCCCTTCAGGATGGTGCGTTCAAGAGCAGAAAAACCTTCAGACATGGCACGAATCTTTCAATGAGGTTTGGGGGAACTACACGGTATGACGTCGTTTCATCGGCAGCAAGTTCCCAAAAGTAAAGAAAAGTGCGGAATTTAGGCGAACCTCGGTGTCTTCATACGGGCGATACTTTCGAGCTTGTGTACCCGTTCGTCGAAGCCGATTTGGCGGAACAGATCTGCGAGTGACGCGAACGCTCCGTAGGTTTCGGTGAACTGGCTGACGAAAGGAACTGATTCAAAATCGGGATTTTCTTGAACCAACGTCGCGTATTCGTGTTCAGCGTGGTCTTCGAAGTCAGCATTCAACCGGTAACTCCAGTCTGGTCTGAGCGCGTAAAGGAGAAACGACACTTGGTAGTAGACCAACGCCAATATCTGCGGAAACAGAATCGTACGTAACCATCCGTAACGACGGGGCCGTTGTGCGGTGAGTTCTTCCAAGATCAACAGGTGCCACTGCTCGTTGTCTTGTTCGCGTCGCGCCGCTCGAACCTGCGTAAAAACCCGGCCGGCAAAATCGGGTTCGCTGGCCTTGTGAGTGACCGCAACATAGGCGACATGTTCCCAGGCTTGGTACGGAACCCGGGCCACCAATTCGAGAACCCGAAACTTCTCCAAGTTGCGACCCTTGCCGTATACAAGGTCAAGCGACCTAAACAACAGCTTCGCACCGAGACTGTAGGAACGTCGCTTAGCCGCCAGGGTTGTGAGCTGTTGCTCTCGTAACTCTGTGCTCGACAGTGTGCCCATGGTACCGAACGGCGGTGTGGCGACGACGCCGAGGGTGATTGGACCAACCTCAACCGGTACGACTACGTGTGGTTCAACATCAGTAACTGACATGACTAACTCCTTACTGAAGGTCTACCCCTTTTGGCACCCCTACCCGCCCCGCACTCGACAGCCATTGGTCACACTCAGCCATTGGTCACACTTGCCCTCGAATGGCATCAATCACCTCGTCGAGGGCGTTGACTGAATGCCCGCTGACCAACACGTCAATCCAGGGCATCACTGCAACCATGCCTCCCACGAGTGGCCGATATGAATCGTGCTGTTTTCGGGGATTTACCCAAATGATCTTGTAAGCCAATCGTGAGAGCCGCTCAACCTCGCGAGCCAACAGGCTCGCGTCGCCACTTTCCCAGCCGTCCGACACGATGACGACTATCGAGCCACGACCCAACCCTCGCCGTGCGTGTTGATCGTTAAAGGTGCGCAACGCTTCACCAATTCGCGTTCCACCCGACCAATCAGGGGTCGCGGCCATTGCTTTACGTAAAGCGTGCTCTGGGTGGGCGAGGGCGAGAGGTTTGGTAAGTCGATGAAGACCCGTTGCGAAAACGAATGCTTCGGCCCCCACCGTGCGAACCGCACCGTGAAGTAAGTACAGATACGCTCTTGCGTAGGGTTCCATCGACCCAGAAACGTCAGCCAGTAAAACAATTCGTCGCATCCGCTTTCTAGGCTTGCGGTGAATACGATGGACTGGGTCACCGCCGGTACGGCGTGCCGATTGAAGCGTTGCCCGTAGGTCCAGTTCATTGCCTGATCTGCGAATGTTAGTTCGATAGCTTCGCCGCTGAGGCGGTGAAATGCGAAAATGGGCGAGCAACATTTGTAGGTGGGCTAGTTCTTGTTCTGTGCACGTATCAAATGGCTGATCGCGTAGCCGCTCTTGTGCGCTGGTTGCGTTGAGTACCCCATCTTCAGCTTCCAATATTGCAGCGTCGTTTGAGGTCGTCGCACCGGAAAGTGACCCACCGGGTGATTTTAGTTGCTCAGCAATGTCGTTCGATCGACGCTTGGGCAACCCAGGCGGCGGTTGCGATGAGGGTCTTAACGACGAAGGAACATTTGGGTTTCGATCGGTATCGAAGGCATCAAACATGCCACCGAACACGTGGTTGAAGGTTCGATCGAAGGCCTCGACATGAAGTCGATCGAACACCAATGTGACCCTGGCCAACCAATACAGCTCGGTCACTCGTTGCGGCTGACCGAGTTGCAGCGCAACTGCGAATCGGCCACATGAAGCTGGAGTCGTAGGAACCCCGGCCTGTCGTAAACGGTCACCGAAGCTTCCAACGAAATCGGCTAAATCAGGGGGTTCAGCCAGCCGACTCCCACTCACACTTGACCCGAAGCAACCCATTCAAGACCGCGACCGGTTGCCACCTCAAAATCATCGCGGTATTTCAAAACCGACCCGAGTGTAAGTTCAACCGATGCTGCGTTCATTGTCGAAAAGCCGAGTGTGTTGAGCGCCGAGACCCAACCAATTGCTTCAGCAATACCGGGTGCCTTTTGTATGTCAAGCGAACGAAGTCGACCCACCGCAGTTGCCACCTGGGCAGTAAGTGAAACACTTGCACCGGGCACCCTGCGGCGAATGATTTCGGTGGCACGATCGAGAGCCGGGTATTCGATCCAATGATAGATACACCGGCGTTTCAGCGCGTCATGCAAATCACGGGTTCGGTTCGACGTGAGAATCACGATTGGTGCAACGGTCGCTGTCACGGTTCCGAGTTCAGGGATTGTCACCGACGATTCAGCCAACAGTTCAAGCAGGAATGCCTCAAACTCATCGTCGGCTCGGTCAACCTCATCGATAAGCAACACCGCTGGCATTGGTCCCGGATGTCGTAGGGCCTTCAGCAACGGTCTCTCGATCAAATACTCATCTGTGAACAGACTTTCTTCGGTTCGTCGACCGGCTTCGCCATCAGCCAAGCGAATAGCCAACAGTTGACGTTGGTAGTTCCACTCGTACAGCGCCTCGCCGGCCGTAATCCCCTCGAAACATTGAAGCCGGATCAATGGCGTGTCGAGGAGGGCAGCTAACGACTTTGCCGCTTCAGTTTTTCCTACCCCAGCCTCACCTTCAAGTAGAAGGGGTTGGGGCAAACGAACCGCGCAAAACAGAGCCGTTGCCAAACCAAGGTCAGTGAGATAACCAACCGTATTGAGTTCAGCAATGAGTGCTTCTTTGGTTGGTAGGCGTTCAGCGAGGGGTGACATCAATGGACAAATATAGATCAGCTGTACACATACGAGGTTGGGTTGTCAGCAAAGGCTCGAAGACATCCGCTTCCGCAGAACCACACCCGTGTTCCATCGTGGTCAAGGTGTAGCGAAGACTCAACCATTGCCACGGTCATTTGACAAACAGGGTCGACTGCAGTGTTCGCCGGTGTTTGGTGATCACCGAGGGGTGTTCGTCCACTCGGACGTGGGCGGCTTGCGACGATATCGGCCAAAATCGAAAGCGCGATCTCTTGCGGGGTACTGGCCCCAATATCGAGACCCGCCGGTGAAGTGACCCTTGCTTTCATCGACCCACAAACGTCGAGTGATGCAACAACAGCTTCACCTCGTTTTCGACTAGCTACTAAGCCCACATAGCTCACGTTTGCTCGAAGGGCTATTGACAACGCTTCGACTTCGTCGCGGCCATGCGAGGCGACCACAACTGCGGCTGTATCAAGGGAGAGCGGATCTGCAAAGAGCGCAACCTCGTAACCGAGGGATCGACCGATAGTGAAGATTGCTCGAGCTACCGGGGTATCACCCACGACTGCAACATAGGGCGGGGGTTGTATGGGCTCCAAAAATATTTCGAGGGTGCCCCCTGAAAGACAGGGGTTATGAACCGAAAGCTTTCCGGGTTGGGCCGCCTCGGGTACCGGGCTTATTCGAAGCAACAGCGACTGGCCCGAATCAAGCAACGTCAAGGCCTGGGCCCGAACGGTTGACTCGGCACAATCACCACCCACGAAACCTTCGATCGTGCCGTCAGCCAAAATGATGGCTTCGGCACCAGGTTTGGCTGACGTGGGTTTCTCGGCAAGCACAACTCGTGCATGCACATACGGAACTCGGTGCAGGCGAAGTTCACCCACGCGATCGGCCAATTCTGGTGTCGACATCGAATACTCCGCGGCTTGTTTTGTTTCCGGCTACTCGAACGCAAGATCGGTACGGGCTGGGCGACCTTGAATAGCCAGCCATACCTGAGCAGGCGTCAGTGGCATATCGGCGTGCTTAACACCGAACGGCTTCAGAGCATCCATCACAGCATTAACAACCGCTGGCGGTGAACCAACCGTTGCCGATTCGCCAACGCCCTTAGTACCAAGTGGATGGTGCGGCGATGGGGTAACCGTCATCCCCGTTTCGAACGTCGGCACTTCCATTGCTGTGGGTAAGAGGTAGTCCATAAAGGAACCACCCAAACAGTTACCGTCTTCGTCGAAGGCGATTGCTTGCATGAGTGCCATCCCGATACCGTCGGCCAGGCCACCATGTACCTGACCTTCAACGATCATCGGGTTGATTCGCGGCCCGCAATCGTCGACAGCTATGAAGCGTCGAACCTTCACCACGCCGGTTCCCGGATCAAGATCAACAACACAAATGTAGGCACCGAACGGATACGTAAGGTTCGGTGGGTTGTACACAGCCGTTGCATCAAGATGCCCTTCGACACCTTCTGGCATTTGCATCGCTGAGTGCGACAGCATCGCAATCTCTTGAATGGTTTTGCCCTTTTCAGCGTCACCCTTTACCTGCCAACGACCGTGATTCCATTCGAGGTCATCGGGCGAACATTCGAGGGCTGCCGCAGCGATCAAGCGGGCCTTTGCCCGAACCCGCTGCGAAACAACAGCAGCAGCCGCACCAGATACTGGGGTCGAGCGAGAGGCGTATGTTCCGAGACCGAACGGGGTGTTGTCGGTGTCGCCATGAATCACTTCAACGTCTTCAGGTGGAATGCCAAGCTCGTGGGCCACAATTTGAGCGAACGTTGTTTCGTGACCCTGGCCCTGAGACTGACACGACAGCCGAATCTGAGCGGTTCCCGTTGGATGAATACGAAGCTCGCACCCGTCGTTCATACCGAGGCCAAGAATGTCGTAATGCTTGCTTGGGCCGGCACCAACTCCTTCAGTAAAAAACGAGATACCGATGCCCATGTATTCACCACGAGTTCGCTTTTCGGCCTGCTCTTTTCGAAGCTCGTCGTATCCGGCGATTCGCATTGCTTCGGTAAGTGCAGCCGGATAGTTTCCTGAGTCGTACTCGTAGCCCGTAGGTGTTGTGTACGGAAACTGCTCGGGTAAAAGCAGGTTCTTCATCCGTAACTCGGCTGGGTCCATATCGAGTTCGAGGGCCAGTCGATCAACGAGGCGCTCGATCAGATACACAGCCTCGGTAATACGGAACGAACAGGCATACGCAACACCACCAGGGGCCTTATTTGTATAGACCCCCGTTACCTTGCAATGCGCAGCCTGGTAGTTGTACGAACCAGTGAAGATATGGAACAGGCCAGCGGGGAATTTCGTTGGTTGGGCCGTTGCATTGAACGCGCCATGATCGGCAAGCACATTAGTACGCACACCTAGTATCTGCCCATCTTTGGTGGCACAAATTTCGCCGTGCATATGATAGTCACGAGCGAAGCCGGTAGTCATGAGGTTCGACGATCGGTCTTCCACCCATTTCACCGGTCGCTTCGTCACGATCGACCCAACGACAGCCAACACGTAGCCCGGATAGATGGGAACCTTGTTTCCAAAACCTCCACCAATATCAGGCGAAATGACCTGAATCTTGTGTTCGGGAATGCCGGCAACCAATGCATAGATCGTGCGGTGAGCATGCGGTGCTTGGCTCGTAATATATGCTGTCAGTTTGCCGCTTACGGGGTTCATGTAGGCAACCGAACCGCACGTTTCCATAGGCGCCGGATGCGACCGCGGGTACAGCATGTCTAGGCTGACCGACACCTCGGCGGAAGCGAAGGCTGCATCAGCTTTTGCTTCGTCGCCAGCTTCCCAGTCGAAAATATGGTTATCGGTTTTGCCGTCAATTTCATCGCGAACGATTGGGGCATCGGCGTCGAGTGCACGTCGAGCGTCAATCATTGGTGGCAACATCTCGTAGTCAACGTCGATCAGTTCCAGTGCGTCTCGTGCCGAGTACTTGTCTTCAGCAATAACGAACGCAACCTCTTGCCCCTGATATCGAACCTTGTCGGTGGCTAGTACGGCTTGAACATCAGCCGAAAGGGTTGGCATCCACGCAAGCTTGAGACCTTCGAGCATTTTGCCGGTGATAACTGCCTTCACCCGAGGATGGGCTTCGGCAGCAGACGTATCTATACTTATGATTCTGGCGTGGGCATGGGGGCTGGCCAAAATGGCACCGAACAGCATTCCGGGCATAGTGACGTCGTCGAGAAAATTGCCTTGACCTCGTAGGAATCGGGCGTCTTCTTTACGAAGCATGCGGCCGAACCCAATCGGATTTCCTGCTTTTGAAACCGGCACCTGCGTTGCGTGACCGGCAGTCTGATCTTCGATCATGGTCATGCTGATACCTCTTGATTCTGATGGCTAGCTGCCCATTGGATTGATTTCACGATGCCGTCGTAGCCAGTACAACGACACAGTTGCCCGCTTATTGCTTCGCGTATTTCGTGCTCGGTGGGGTTTGGGGTGTGTTGAAGTAGCGCCTTAGTGACCATCATCATGCCGGGGGTACAAAAGCCGCATTGCAACCCGTGACATTCCATAAAACCGGTTTGAATTGGGTCGAGGCCGTTCGGCCCTTCGAGCCCTTCAACGGTGTCAACGTTTCGGCCTTCAGCCATGACGCCAAGCACGGTGCAACTCTTTACCGGCACCCCGTCAAGGTGAACAACACATGCGCCGCAGTTCGACGTGTCGCAACCCCAGTGCGTCCCGGTCAATCCCAAATGATCACGAATCGCGTGAACAAGTAAGACTCTCGGCTCGATATCGGTTTTCATTGGTTCGCCGTTGACGGTGAGATTTACTTCCATATCAAGCCACCTTTCCTTCTACGTTCGATTGTGCTGTCTTCGATTGTGCTGTGTTCGAGCCGGGGGTTCGGCCTTGGGCGCGGGCAATCGCAGCCCGCAATGAACGTTTCGTGAGTTCTCCGGCGAGGTGGCGTTTGTATTCCTTTGGTCCTCGTTGGTCGGTTGAAGGAGAACTATGCGCGCTTGCTGCTGCTCCGGCTGCTTCAATCAATTCCTCAGAGATCGGCTTTCCAATCAGTAGGGCTTCGGCATCCGGAGCACAGAAGTGGGCTGCGCCAACTGCGGTGAGGCCAATTCCGACGTCGGTGATGACGTCGCCGTCGAGCCACACACAAACGCCCGATGCGGCAACAGCCCAGTCACCGGCACGTCGCTCGACTTTCGTGTACGCACTCCCGCCACCGGGGCGAATTGGTATGCGAACTTCGGTAATCATTTCAGCTTCGCCAACGACGGTCTCGTACGGCCCATTGTGAATGTCGCGAGCAGCAACACCACGAACACCGGTCGATGAGGTGATCATGATCGTTGCTTTGGCAGCCGAAAAGACTGCAGACAGATCTTCGCTTGGGTCAGCCTGTCCGATCGAGCCGCCAACAGTGCCCCGATTGCGTACGACTGGGTCAGCAATGACTCGTTCAGCGTCGTGCAAAATCGCGTAGTGCCCACCGGCCAGGGTCGAACCGAGCAGCTGTGCGTGGCGTGTCATCGCACCGATCCGAAGCTCGCCATCTTCGACCTTGATGTACGAGAGATCGTCGACTAGGTCGTTGATGTCAATCAGATACTCGGGCCGGGCCAATCGAAGCTTCATCATGGGAAGCAGCGAGTGGCCACCAGCAACAAGACGAGCTTCGGGTCCAAGCTTTTCCAACAGGGAAATGGCGTGGTTGACACTTGTGGCACGTTCGTACCCGAACGGCGCAGGGGTTTGCATGAAATCCTCCCAAAGAAGATGTGAACACAAGGACGCGAGTGTCTCTCGTCACAGAATCACCCGTAGGCGAGGCAACGTCAAGTGGGAAGTAACCCATTCCTTATCGCGCCGCTCACCGACCACGATAAGTTGCATCCCTGTGACCCGAAACTGCTCAATGTGACGCTCAATCAGCTCAAGGTGTTCTTGCTAGTGGTGCGACTTGGGTCATTTCGAGCCGCCGCGAGTGCCCTCGGAGTAAGCGAGCCGGCGGTGTCCCAGGCCATTACTGCGCTGCGGCAAAGCTTGGGTGATCAGTTGTTGACCCGGGGTGCAAACGGTGTCGAATTGACGCCGGCCGGACAACGAATCATCGGGCTTGCTTCTCAAATGGTGAACCTCTCGGTTGAGGCTGAAGCTGCAGTGCGCCAAGCGCAAGGAGGGCCGGCCTTGCTTCGAGCGGTTGCGACCGCAACACCCGGTGAAGGCGTTATCCCTGCGCTTTTGCAAGCTTTCATGCAGCGAGGCGGCAATGTCGAAGCCACCCTTGGCATTGCCTCGAGCGACGAAATGGGAGCCCTACTCATTGAGCGCTTGGCAGACATTGCGATTGGTCCCCGATTGGCCGGCCCAGGTTTACCGGGGGTCATGACGGAACCTCTGATGCGTTACCGGATGGTGCTGGTGGCAAACTCGTCCCATGTCACTGCGTTAGGAAGTAACCGATTGACGCTTCGCCAGCTTGGGCAACGCGAATGGCTCGTTGATCCGAGTGGCCAAGACCCAACGAGTGATGTTGGCCGCTTGTTGCGCAGTGTGGGGGTTCCCGAACATCGAATCAGCATTTTTCCGAACCAACGTGCTGCGTGGGCCGCCGCTGTAGCGGGTGACGGAATTGCTCCGGCTGTTGAACACCTCTTCACACGGGAGGGTCCGTTAACAGTAAGCGTGCTTCCGGTCGATGGATTTCCGCTCGAACAGTTTTGGTATGTGAACGCACTTTCAGCTGATCGCCGATCAGAAGCCGCGACGCAACTCATGCGCTTTATGACCCTGCCCGATGCTACCCAGGCGATGTTTCGCGAGGATGGTCGGGTGCCTGCATCAAAGTTCAAACCACCCGTTTACGTGACGATCTGGAACTGATGAATGATTCCTTTTCGTACCGCGTTTCGAGCATGGTTCAGCATTTCGCTTCGCACCTTCGGAGGCCCCGCCGGACAAATTGCCGTCATGCATCGCGAGCTTGTTGACGAACGGCGATGGGTTGGTGAAGAGCGTTTTCTTCACGCGCTTTCCTACTGCACGTTGCTACCCGGACCGGAAGCACAACAGCTTGCGATCTATCTCGGCTGGTTACTCAACGGAACACTGGGCGGTCTTTGCGCTGGCATCCTGTTTGTATTGCCGGGTTACATCTCGTTAATGGTGCTCTCGGCAATTTATGCGCAGTGGGGGGCCACCACTGCGGTGACGGCAATCTTTGCTGGGCTCGCCCCAGCGGTACTTGCCATCGTGAGTCAAGCGGTGCACCGAATTGCGAAGCGCACTTTGCGAAATAGCGTGCTGGTGAGTATCGCGGTGGTCGCATTTTTGGCGTTGTTCTTTTTCAACCTTCCGTTTCCGATTGTCGTTGCGAGTGCCGGTTTCGTTGGGTGGATTACGAGCAGGGTTCGCCCCGACATATTTGTAGCGAAGCCATCAGCGACAGCGGCCGCCGGGCCGCCACCACTCATCGCCGATGACGCACTGCACGGTGAACGACCATCGTTTCGACGAGCATTGCGGATTGTTGTAATTGGGGCGGTGTTGTGGGCTGGACCGATTGGCCTCGCTGCAGTGGTGTTCGGACGCTCACACGCCATTGTCGATGAGGGGTTGTTCTTTTCTGGCACAGCTGTGGTTACATTTGGCGGTGCGTACGCTGTGTTGTCGTTTGTTGCGCAACGGGCGGTGAACGTTTACCACTGGCTGCTTCCAGGCGAAATGATCAACGGTCTTGCGTTGGCCGAAACGACACCAGGGCCGCTCATAATGGTGATCCAGTTTGTGGCGTTCCTTGGTGCTTTTCGAAACCCAGGTTCGATCAATCCGTGGGTTGCTGCGGTAGTTGGGTCAACGCTTGCTGTGTGGGTCACGTTTGTTCCGTGTTTCCTTTTCGTATTTCTTGGTGCCCCGCACATTGAACGTCTTCGACATAACGTCAGGCTTTCAGCGGCACTTACCGGTATTACCGCAGCGGTCGTTGGCGTCATTGCTAACCTCTCGATTTACTTCTCGATTCACACGCTTTTCGCCCGTACGCATACCTACAACTCGCGGGTACTTCATTTCACGTTGCCACGGTGGTCAACCCTCAACCTCAGGGCGCTATTCGTCACGGCCCTTGCATTCGTTCTGGTCTTCCGTTTTAAACTGGGCGTGCTTAAGGTACTCGGCATTTGCGCTGTAGTTGGGGCCGGTCTCTACCTGATCCAAAGATGACTTCTGCATTCTCAAAATCAGTCCACCAAAGTTCAGCCCAACCAGGGACCCGAATCACCAAGGGTCTCGAATTGATTCAGCCCGAGAAGACGTTGCAGCCTTATGCCATTCGTCGAGTGAACCCCATTCATCGAGGTCAGGTGCGGTGTCGGCATACGCTTTTGCGTACTTTGCGGCAACTTCAGCGTCAAGTTTCAGAAGCTGCTCTTCATGGAGTTGGAGCATGACGGATTTTAGACCCACAGTCCCATGATGGTTACATGACTCAACGACCAGATTGCAGACGGTCAAGGTCACGGCGATTTTTCTTGGTCGGTCGACCTGATCCCGGTCGCGATGGAAGATGACACCTTCGTTTTCATCCTTTGAAATTCTCGGTGTGTGATCGACCAGCAGTGTGGCGGCTACGACCGCACCAACGCGTTTCTCGATCAAACCAACCACTTCGATTCGACGCTTTTGATCAGGCCCAGGAACATCGAGCATGTCGCCAACCTTGATTTTAGTTGATGGTTTCGCCGACGAACCGTTCACCTTCACGTGGCCCCCTTCGCACGCCGCGCTTGACGCGGTTCGGGTCGGGAAAAGACGTGCCGCCCACATCCACCGATCAACGCGCACATTCCGCAGATGTAATTCCACATTCACACACCCCACTCTGCCATCACTGACCAAGACCGCAAATCCTGTGCCAGGTTCAACTGTTGTGTGCCAGGTTTATCGGCCGTAAAACCTGGCACAGGACAGGACAACCCGGCACACGAACCAATCGAAATATACGGGCCGAAGACCGCGTTACTCCGTGAAGAATTGCCGAACGGCGGCAGCCATTTCCGCCCTCACGGCGGCACCGGTTGGCAGCATATCGACAGCAGGAATCGACGTATGGATATGTCCGCGCGCCGGGTAGTGATGAACTGCCACACCGGCCGCAGACAGAGCCTGGGCATACGCAATTCCTTCGTCTCGAAGCGGATCGAATTCACCGGTCACAATGAACGCAGGCGGCAACCCTGACAACGACTCGGCCCGCAGTGGTGAAGCCTTGGGATTACTACGTTCACTTACATCTGCGTACTGATCCCAGAACCACTTCATCAATGAAGCAGTGAGCCCAAAGCCTTCACCGTTCTGTGTGTACGAACCGCCACTCATGTCGCTATCGGTCACGGGGGTCAGTAGCAACTGTCCGGAAATGGCCGGTCCGCCTGCATCTCGAGCCAATTGACACACGACCGCTGCCAGATTGCCCCCAGCACTCCAACCGGCCACGCAGAGTTGGCCATCACTACCACCGAGTGACTTGGCGTTATGAGCTACCCATTGTACCGCGGCGAATGCATCGTCGGCGGCAGCCGGAAAGCGAGATTCAGGTGCGTGGCGGTAGTCGACTGACACGACAATGGCCCCCGATCGATCGCACAAGTCTCGACAGAATGGGTCGTCAGCGTCGTGGCTGCCAAGTACCCAACCGCCACCATGGAAGTACACAACAATTGGCAACGGCCGGTCACCCGCTGGTCGGTAAAGGCGGTAGTTCAGATCAGCCCCGTCGGCCCCAGGGAAAACCCCGTCAACGGTAGACACATCCGGCCCAGGAGGTCGCGTTTCAGCAACGACCGACATGAACGCTCGGGCGTCAGCAGGTGACATGGATTCGATTGGTGGAAGGTTCATTTCGGCCATGACTTCCAACATGACCATCGCGTCGGGCTGAAGTTGACGGATGACACCATCGTTCACTGTCGTTCCGTTAGCACCCGACCGCGTGAAACCGAGGTAGTTCCTTTCGACCACTTCGTCGCACACCGTTCGATACCGCCCCACACCACCCACGTATGGCAGAAAGACCCTGGCCTTTCCTGACACGTTTGCGCCCATGTACCAAGAGTTTGCTTTGGGCATCAACGTGATGTCAGCGAAATCGTTGACGTGTTGCACCCATCCGTCCACGGCTGCGACTGTTGGTTCGATCGAACAGTGTTCATCATCGCGAAGGCTTGCGAGACAATCAGTTATCCACTCGACATGCTGTTCAATCGAAACGACCATATTCGACAATACCGATGGGCTTCCGGGCCCTGTCACCATGAACAAATTTGGGAACCCCGCAGCCATGAGGCCGAGATATGTCATCGGGCCGCTTGCCCAAGCTTCTTTCAGTGACCGACCGTTGCGCCCAGTAATATCTACGCTTACCATCGCACCGGTCATTGCATCAAAGCCTGTTGCAAACACGACTGCGTCTACGTCAATCGTTTCACCGTTTACCTCTATCCCGGTCTCCGTAATCGTGGTGATGGGCTGAGCCTGCAGGTCTATCAGGCGAACATTGGCTCGGTTATATGTTTCGTAATAGCCCGTGTCGACACAAAGCCGTTTGGTTCCGATAGGGAAACTCTTGGGGCAAAGAATCTCTGCGATTACCGGATCATTAACTACCCCACGAATTTTGTTTCGCACAAACTCTGCCAGGTATTCGTTGGCAATCGGATTGGCAATATGGTCAGTGTACGTACCGAGTACTTCCATGATGCCGCTACGTTGCCACGCGGCTTCATAGGTTGCATGGCGTTCTTCGTCTGAAACCATCAGCGCGCTTAGCTCGGCAACAGTGACCGGCACACCCGCCGACGACCATCGCGCATCTTCGCGATACTGGGACCGATCCTTATTTCTACGTTCAACTTTATCGGCAGCAACCATCCCGTTATGTGCGGGTACCGAGAAGTTTGGGGTGCGCTGAAACACGGTCAGTTGGTCGGCTTGTTTTGCGATGATCGGGATCGACTGAATCGCCGACGAACCGGTACCGATGACAGCAACTCGCTTACCGGTGAAATCAACACCACCATGGGGCCACCGACTGGTGAAATAAACGTCGCCGACAAATCGCTCGACACCTTCAATATCGAGTTCTTTGGGCACAGACAAACACCCCGTTGCCATCACATAGTGGCGGCAAGTGAGCGTCTCACCGGTCGAGGCACGAAGTTCCCAATGGGACTGTGCTTCGTTCCAGACCGCAGCGTCGACCCGGGTCGAGAATTCAATGTCTTTTTGTAGGTCGTGCTTTGTTGCAACAAATTCGAGGTACCGCAAAATCTCGGGCTGAGCCGCATACTTTTCAGACCATTCCCATTGATCATCAAGTTCGGGATCGAACGAGTACGAATAATCGATACTTTGAATATCGCAACGTGCGCCGGGGTACCGATTCCAAAACCAGGTGCCACCCAAACCCTCAGCAGCCTCAAGCACGCGCACCGAGAAACCGAGCCCACGAAGTCGGTGCAAGAGGTAAAGCCCTGCGAAGCCCGCACCGACGACGACTACCTCAACATCGACAGGGCCCGGCGAAGCAAGATGAAGTGCTGACTCAGATTCAATGACTGCGGCTGACATTTGGGACCCTCTCGATGCGACATGCACTGCACGTCGGTCTGGCTACAGAACACTGACGCGCAAGTAGGTGAAATGCAAGTCAACCAAGCGATTGCCGAGCACTACTTTCGCAGACGGCCACCTATGGCGTTTGTTCAGGATGCGAAGGCGCCTGCCAGGTTGCTTTATCGAAAGTTTCAGTCCGCCCCGAAGTGCACCTCTCAGACTGCTTCGCGAGATGCCGGACTCGTCGTCGGTGCGTCGCCGGGCGATAAACACGTGCTCCTTCCCCGGTCGGTCTGGGGCGTCCCTAAACTCCTCGACTCGAAACCCGGCGTCGAACAGGTCGGCTTCGATCTCAAGGCGGGATCGGAACCGCAACGTCGAAAGCGAGGTCAGCGATTCGGAACCGACCTCGAAACGGAACGTGTGTCGGAAGGTGACGAGCGGTAGAGCTACCTCGACCAACTCAGTCCAAGTCTCGACGATGCCGATACCGGAAACGTCTGCTTCTCGTCGGGTGTAGTCGGGGGTCCACTGCTCCCAAGCGCGCGCCATGGGGTCACAAGTCTCGAATACAAACCAGGCGCAACGTTGCCCGTCATGACCCTTAGGTCGAGACCGACCGTCGGAGATTCAAGTGCGCTTCCAAGAATTCAACGACCCATCCAAAGTGACCCAGAACAACACGTTCCTGCGCTTGACTTTCTCACTAGCGTGTCGGCCAAAGTTGCTACTGAAATGCAAGCAGTACTTGAAGCGGTCGCCGACGCTCCGCCATCGGCATTTTCTGGTGGCGGCAAATGGGAGACCATGCACGGTGAGATGGCGGGAATCTACGAAATCCGAGTGTGAGGCGGCCGAATGAATCATCGAATGTTCTGTTTGCTCGAACGCAACGCTGACGATCTCGGCGGGTCTTCGATTGTGGTTCTGGGCGGATTGAGCAAACCAAAACGCAGGGCCGCCAGCCCGAGGGACTACGCCCGTATCGATGCTTCGCGGGATGAGTTCAACCAGCACCGCACCGTGTTCGAGTGAGCGAACTCGTTTCAGCATTTCACCTCGGCAAGTGGCTGAAGCACTAACTCAACGTTCAGCGCGCCAGCGAGGGCTGTAATCGTTCCAAGAGTCGGGTTGACACAATTGGCAGAGAACAAGCGACGAACTGCCTCGGGCGGCAAATCGGCCCGGCGTGCTAACTCTGCTTTACTGAGCCCGTTCGCTTCGCGTTTCTGATCGAGAGCCCGCACTATTGCATCGGTGTTTCGGATTCGTTTCGTGGCGGCGGCGTGTTCGACCCGATGGGCAGGGTCAAGCATTCGGTCAGCGAAGTACTTTTCTGCTCCAGTAAGTCGCTTGGCCATCCGAAAAGCGTAACACATATGTTACAGGTTCCTTCTCGAGATGTTTCAAACGCACCGCCAAATTCGTGAAATTACCAGGCGTACTCGGCGACGCCCTCGAACAACGCGGTTTCACGTTCTTCCACGTTAACCGGGACCACAGGCTTAAACTAAAAACCACACGCAACTCACAAACGTCCAATCCACATGTTCCGCCTCGGCGCTTCTCGTTCTGTTCAGGCATCCCAACGAATCCACTTCTTCGGAGTACAACTGGTCACCGTATGAGTTGTTGCATCATCACCAGCCGAATCCCATTGGTACTTACGTGAAGGCAATGATGCTACGGCGTTGAGGTTGACGAGGTAAGCACGCTTAGGAGCTCTTCGGCATAGGCCCGGGTCGCCGTGAGTGATGGTCCAGCTGCAGCCGATGTTGTGGGTTTGTCGTCGAGTACCAGCCGGAGATGACCAAGGTACGCGGCGTAAGCAATTCGGGCTCGCATGGCCGCAGTCGAGTGACTGAAACCAAGCCCTCGAAAGAGCGTGACAAGAAACTCGATACGCAAGTTGGTTACTCGTTCGACGGTTGGACTCACGCGCTCGTCGAGTGGTGCGAGCACTATTCGAGCTTCGATCCGATCTTCACGCTCCTGACCGAACACAACTTTGAGTAGCTGTCCAAGGCGGTCCATGGGATCAGCAACTTCCGCCACGCTGGCAATGACACTGCGCGTAGCAAGTTCTTCCCACTGTTCCATCACAGCGGCGATGAGCTCGTCGCGGTTGGTGAAGTGCCAGTAGAAACTCCCCTTTGTTGTTCCGAGCGCAATGGCAATTGGTTCGACGGCGATCGCTGCGATGCCTCCATGTTCGACCACGACGATTGCTGCGTTGATCCAATCGTCTTTGGTCAGCCGGGCGGCCGAAGTCACAGACTTTCCCACTTGCGGCTTCGGCACACCATACGGTATCGTACGTACACCACCATACGCTACCGTATGGTTAGACTGTGAGACTCGGTGATCCGAAACGTCCATCAACGCAACCTCCACGCGAACATCAACGATGTAGCTGAACTCGTGCACCGCTTGGCCTCGGAGAACGATCGACTTTGGCCGAAAGATCGGTGGCCCGCAATGAAACTTTCGAACGGTCTCGTCGAAGGATCGAGCGGCGGTCACGGATTCGTTCGATACTGCGTTACCAACGTTGATCGGCACCGTGTTGTCTTCAGTTTCGATGAAACCATCGGCATCCGAGGAACTCACGGCTTCGAACTTGAGCAGACTCCTGAGGGTGGATGCAACCTTCGACATGTACTGGAGGGCACCAGCCTCGGCCTAATGCGGATCGTGTGGCCTGTCGTTATAAAGCCACTTCATGATGCCCTCGTCGAGGACGCTCTCGACAATGCTGCGTGTGAGCTCGACGGTTCGCCAGCGAAGAAGAGTCGTCTATCCCCACGTGTGACGCTTCTGCGGCGAGGCCTATCGCTTCTCAGGCAACGGCCATCTCCGACCCCTCCATTTGAGCGTGGTGCCGGAGATGTTGCCGCATTGTCTCTGGCTGGGATCGGCGCCATTCATGCGGCCTGGGGTGCTGGGCTTACTACCTGGCCGGGAACGGATCTTCGGTCGCTGGCAGAGAAGGTAGTTGGTGGATCGACCTTTCCGTCGACAGGCGCGTGTTACATCGTTGCGGCGCTGCTCGGAACAGCATCGGGGCTAGTTGCGATGCGAAGTCGGGTCACCGCACCAAAGGCCTTTTTGCTTGCACATCTTGGCGCCAAGACCGTAGGGCTAGTCCTCGTCCTTCGAGGGGCCGGTGGTCTGGTTGTCTCATCGTTAGGCATTCTCACCGAAACCGCCGAGTTTCGCCGGACAAACCTGCTGCTTTACTCGCCACTCTGCCTAGCCCTCGGCTTCGCGACACTTTTGTCGTCGCGCACTCCACGTAAGGAGGCCTTGCAATGAAAAATCGGGTGTTTGTCACGGGGGCGACTGGTGTAATCGGCCGTCGTGTCGTGCGGCAGTTGGTTGATGCGGGATACAGGGTTACAGCATTGGTCCGGAGTGAGACGAAGGCTGAAGAGGTCAAACGTGCGGGTGCAGTTCCTTGTACGGTCGACCTGTTTAATCAGGTGGCATTAACTAGAGCCTTCGGTGATCATGACACGGTTGCCAATCTAGCGACAAACATTCCAACTGGCTTTGCTTCGCTAAATCCTCGGGCGTGGAGACAGAATGATCGTTTGCGTCGAGATGCTTCAGTGGCGATTGCTCGTGCCGCGGAAGTAGCTGGGGTCGGAAGGTTGATCCAAGAATCGATCACATTTCCCTACGTCGCCAGTGCTGCGGGATGGATCACCGAAGATGAGAAGCGAACCTACTTCCCACAAAACGAAACGGTGCGCGCCGCAGAGGCAGCTGCTGAATCGGCGACTGAGCAAGGACTAGAAGCCGTGGTGTTGCGGTTCGCGATGTTTATGGCACCGGAAAGTGCCCACATGCAAATGTTGAAGACGATCGCCCAAAAGGGTCTGTTCGGATTGGTGGGACAGCTCGATGACTACATTTCCTTTCTTCATGCTGACGATGCAGCAGCCGCAGTAGTAGCCGCGCTTAGTATTCCTAGTGGCACGTACAACGTGGCCGAGGCCGATCCAGCGACCCGAGCTGAGCATCGAAAAGCGCTGGCTGGAGCAGTCAAAAAAACAAACCTTCGGACCGTCCCATTAATGGCGGTAAAACTTGGAGGAGCAGCCGTCGAGAGCATCGCCCGTTCCCACCGAATATCTTCGGTAGCGCTGCAGTCCCTATCATCGTGGGCACCAAGGATCAACTGCGTAGAAACATGGGAACAGCTAGGAGCGGGGCCGGAACAGTGAAATCAATCGTGCAACGGATAATCTTGGGTTACCTTACCGTAACCTCGGTTATCGTCGGCTCGTGGGCACAGGTTGCACCTCGCTCGTTTTACGACAGCTTTCCGGGGTTAGGACACATCTGGGTGGGAGTTGACGGCCCATTTAACGAGCATTTAATCCGTGACATAGGAGGGCTCAATCTTGCACTCGCTCTGGTCGTGCTTTTTGCTGCGATGTCGTTGGAACGCAGACTGGTAATGACGGCATGCTCGGCTTCTTTGCTTTATGGCATTCCACACGTCACCTACCACCTCCTAAACCGCAGCAACATGGGTACAGACGATTTTGCCGCGGTAATCGGAGGGCTAACGCTATTCGTTTTGCTTCCGTCCACGCTTCTCCTGGTCAGAAGCCGCCCCACCGCTTGACCAGCTACTGACGAGATTCGGTGCCCACCGCCACCGACGAGTAAGGCACCAATCCGAAGTTTCCGTGATAGCGGTCAAAATCACGGAAATCACGGAAGACCTGCTCGCTGAAGTTGAGGTCGGGTTACCGGTTGCCTTTATCTGTGTCGGTCGTTCAGACTTCTGTTGTGACCCGATCTCGCCTGAGAGGAATTGTATGAGTAAGCACAAACGGAAACGCCCAAAGAACCGGCGAGCAGGATGTCTTCTCTGCAAGCCTCACAAAGCAAACGGTGTCTCACCAAGACAAAATTTCAGCATGGCCGATCTTCGACAAATCGGTAAGGCGCGACGACTCGCCCGCCACGACCTTGGCGATGCAACACATGATTAGACCAAGACCGGAGATCCTTACAACACGCAAGTCAGATCCCGCTCTAAGGGTCAAAAGTGTTGTGCGGGTGATTCTGCTTCGACACAACTCAAATCCTGACTGATCAGAACGTTGTCATCCTCGCCCCGGGATGCCTGCGAGCTAGCATTTGCCGGATGGGCATCGAACTTCGACGGATAACACGAGCCGAAATACCTGCTTGGTGCGATGCTATGGCTGTCGGGTTTATGGCTCAGCCCCATTCCGGACGGTACAGCGCAGCCGAAGTTCATTTCGACAGCAACCGAGACGTCGGGGCCTTTGACGGCAAGAAGATAGTAGGTACATATATCAGTTTTGTGACTGACATTTCCCTTCCCGGAGGAACAGTTGTTTCAGCCAATGCGATCAGCGGGGTCACGGTGTTGCCAACCCACCGCAAACTGGGAATCTTGCGTCGAGCGATTTCAACTGATCTGAACGAGGCGAAAGAACGTGGCGATGCAGTGGCCGTGTTGCGCGCTTCCGAGTTTTCGATCTATGGGCGGTTCGGGTTTGGTGTCGCCACCGAAGCATCCAGTCTTGAAGTCGATACTCGCGGTGTCACGTTTCTTTCTTCTTCGAAGGATGGGTCGGTCGAACTTATTGAGCCCGGCGCGGCCACGAATCTCTGTGCAAAACCATTTGCATTGCATCGAGAGCAACGGTCGGGCGCAATCGATCGGAATCCGGTATTTTGGCAGCGTACATTCGGCTTGCTGGACGACTACCCGGAAGGGATGTGGAAAGGAAGCATTGTCCTTTCACGAGACGGTCGAGGTCGAGTCGATGGCTACGCGCGCTATCACACAACCTCTGCGTGGCCCAACGATCGCCCCGAGTCAACGGTTCATGTTGACGAGTTGATCGACTCGTCACCGGCATCACACCTTCGGCTTTGGAACTACCTCTGTTCAATGGCTTGGGTAACCAAGGTTGTATTTGAAGAGTGCCCAATCGATGACGACATCGCATTCCAACTCGTAGACCAACGCGCAATCAAACGTCACGGCCCCGGTGATCAAACCTGGGCCAGATTGCTCGACGTGGCAAAAGTATGTACGACGCGTACATACGACATCGTGAAGAAGCTGACGATTGAAGTAGTTGATGATTCCGGGCTGGCGAACGGTCGGTTCACCATCGACGCATCACCTTCTGGGTCTTCGTGTAAACGAACCCGATCCAAAGTTGATCTGACGATGTCAGTGAACGAATTTGGCAGCCTTGTGTTTGGCGGGTCATCAGCGTCGCAGCTCACCAGAATCGGGCGAATTCAGGAACATACCCAGTCCGCCGCGCTCAGCGCAGACCAGCTCTTTCGAACCTCACGCAGCCCTTCGAATCCGACGCCGTTTTGACTTGGAACCAGCACTAACTACCCAGCCCGGCCTAACTCGCGTCCGGCTCGAGCGTGAGGCATACCGAGTTAATGCACCAGCGTTCGTCGGTTGGCACCGGAAAGTTCTCCCCACGAAATACGTGACCAAGGTGTGAACCACATGATGCGCATCTGGCTTCAACCCGTGGGTAGCCAAGCAGATGATCTTCGAGCACTACCACCGCATCGTCTGAGGTTGGCTCGTAGAACGATGGCCAACCGCAACCCGAATGAAACTTTGTGTCACTGCGAAACAATTCAGCCCGACACGCTCGACACCGATACACCCCTACGGTTTCGGTATCGGTGTATTCGCCAACGCCGGGCCTCTCGGTGCCTGCTTCTCGCAGCACTGAATACGCCACGGGGCTGAGGGTTTTGCGAAGTTCAGCGTCGTCGAGTTGAACCGGGTACGGCGTACCATCAGGTCGAGTCGACGAAATGTCACCACTCATGACGGCACAGTTCGTTGTTCATAAACGCACACTACGCGAATCGTGCCCTAACGATGCCAAAATCTTGTCGTAAAGTTATTAGATGACCCATGGCGAAATCACGTGGCGGTGGATCAATTTTGACGAATTCCAGGTTCGAGAACTCTACGATGTACTGGCATTGCGCCAGGCGGTCTTCGTAGTCGAACAAGACTGTGTGTACCTCGACGTTGACGGAAAAGACCCTCACTGCCGCCACGGAATTGGTTCAATGCCGGATGAGGACGGCGCAGCAATTATCGCAGCATATGCACGCATACTTCCTGCCGGTCTAGCTTTCGAATCACCCTCGATTGGGCGAGTGATCGTTGCGCCCGTTGCCCGGGGTACCGGGCTAGGGCGAACCCTGATGACCGAGGCGTTGCGGGAAGTCGAACGTCTTTACCCCGCAACCGCGATCACCATCGGAGCGCAACATCACCTCGAAGCGTTTTACAGCGAATTCGGCTTCGCGTCAGTCAGCGACCCGTATATGGACGATGGAATCATGCACGTTGACATGCAGCGTCGGGCAGTCCAACCGTCTTAGGGCTTCAGTGGGATGATGGTGCCCATATTCATGATTCCGTTGGGATCGAATGCGCGCTTAAGGGCCTCTAACATCGGATAGGACGAACCGTACTCTTCTTTGATCCAAGGGGTTCTGGCCTTACCGACACCATGGTGATGAACAATTGAGCCGCCGCAGCGCAGCGTTTCTTCGCAAATGATTTTGATAATGGGAAGGTAGTACTTATCGTTCTCTTCTTCGGGCTCACAATCGATGAGGTCGTAGAAGTAGTTGAAGTACATATTTGTACCGTTGATGTAGCTGTGCGACGAGTGCCCACCAAGCAGCGTCAGGCCACGAATTTCGCTTCGTATTCGGGCAAGCGCGCTTACATAAATCTCATGAATCGAGCCCCAATCAGCCGAGATTTCGGTGGTGCGGTTCACGTTGTGCGTGGTGCGGATTCGGTCATCTTCTCTGGTGATCTTTTCTGGGCCCCACACGAGGTCGTCGAACCATGCCGAGATGAGCGAGCTTTCCACCGGTTGGCAGCCAGGGTCTTCGGCCATGATTTCACTCATGATCTGGGCAATGCCGTCGGCCGTTGCCTTAACGACGCCAGCGGGCCCTTCAACCATGAACAACAAAATGCAGTCATCAGCAGCGGCAAAGTTCGAGAAATGCAACTGACCGTCTTCGGGGTCATAGAGGCGGGCCACTGAAGGCTTGAACCCAGACACCATCACCTCGCGAAGTGCAGCGAAGCCGGTCTCCATGTCTTTGAGTGTCCAGCCAAGAAAGGTGTTGTTTTGGGGCATATACGGAAACAACTTGACGGTCACTTCGGCGATGAAACACAGCGCCCCTTCGTTACCGATCACGATATGGCGAATATCGGGCCCGGCAGCTCGACGCGGAACGTTCTTAATGCGCGAGATCTGTCCGCCAGGAAACACCACTTCAACGCCAACAACCATGTCTTCGATACCTCCGTACAGGGTCGAGAACTGGCCAATGCTGCGGGTCGCAACGAGGCCACCGAGGTGAGCAACGGGTTTCGATTGTGGTGAATGGCCAGTGGTCAGACCAATGGCCCGAGCCTGATCTTCAAGTACCTGCAACGGAACCCCGCACTGCACCGTAGCCTGCATATTGTAGGCGTCGATACTAATAATCGAGTTCATTAACGAGCCGTCGAGCACAATCGAGTTTTCAACCGGCGTTTCGAGCCCGCCTTCGGTTGCCGTTCCACCAGTTCGGGCCACCACGTTCACGCCGTGCGTGTCAGCGAAGGCCAACACAGCCGAAGCCTGTTCGGTGTTTCGTACCATTGCGACTGCCGCCGGCACCGGCATCGTAAATCGGTCGAAAATGTATTGCAGCTTGCGAAAATTGTCGATACTTCGTTGGCGAAGAACGTGCTCGTCAATGATGACCTGGTCGACCCCCAGGATTTGTTGAAGGTGTTCGACGATGGCTTCGCGCGAGAGTGGCATGGGTGAGTGGTCCTTGGAAACGGGGTTCTAGAGAAAGATCGGGTAAGCACGTTCAAGAAGAGCGTCGGTGGTAGAGCGTATTCGCTGATACACGTCTTCGTTTATTCGCCGATATGCGATGGTATTCGCTGCATCAGGGAACAACGATTCCCGCTCACAAGTCATTGCCACGGCAGCCGACTCAATATCGGCGTAAAACCCTGCGGCGGCCGCTGCACACATGGCAGCACCCAGGCTGGCTCCACTTCCACGAGAACCATTGTCGTCGCGAGTGCGAAGCGCCGGGATACCAAACACGTCGGCAAAGATCTGCATGAAGAGAGTGCTTTTGGACCCACCGCCCGAAACCACAATTTCTTCCAGGATAATATCGAGCTCTGCGCACATAGCATCGACATTGAACTTCATCGTTAACGCAATCGCCTCAAGTATCGAACGATAGATATGACCCCGAGTGTGGCGAGCGTCGAAACCCAACATCATTCCTTTTCGGAATGGCTTGTCAGTGGGGGCTAACCAATCGAGCACCGTCATCAACCCGTCTGAACCGGCTGGCACCTCAGCAGCCTCTCGTTCAAGGTATTGCTCGCGCGACATTCCAAGCGATGCTGCGCGATCGCCAACTTCCGGCCCAAGTAAATCAAGAAACCAGGTGAGGGTCCACATGCCACGACGAACCCCGTTGCTCTCGTATAGGTAACGGTTCGGGATACAGGCGAAGTTGGTCCAAAAGTTCGCAGATGACGAACGATTCTCTAAACCGGGAACCATGGCTGCAATGTAGGTACCCAGCGAAATCAGTGCGCTGTTCGGCGCAAGCGGGCCAGCCCCGAGTAGCTCTACGGCTTTGTCGTTCGCTGTTGCCACCACCGGTACGCCAACAGGTATACCCGTTAACTCCGAAGCTTTCATCGTGAGTGGGCCAATGACGTCACCGGGCATCTGCAGCGTCAACAACATTTCGGGTGGTAGCCCGAAACGTTCATAGGTGGCCGGGTTTTCGCTCCATTGCCAGGTGTCTGCATCAATCGGCCACTGAAGGTCGATGTTGTTCGCCGCAGTGTCTTTGAAATGTCCGGTGAACCGATGCGCTATGTACCCAGATGATGTCGTTGCACACACCACCGACGGATCGGTCGGTAGGTATGGTTGGTAAGCCCGATCGTCCATCCAGCTAATAACTGGTTCGGCGAGCGATCCATCGGCCCTGAGAAATGCCTTGTTGCAACGGATCGGACAGATGCCCACACCGACGATGCGGTCAAGCGCAGCCTGGTCGTGATTAGAAACGAGGTTCGCCATAGCCGTGCGACTTGCCCCGGCAATGGCATCCCACAGGTCGTCGTCGGGATGAACAACAACACCGTGATGTGGTCGTTCCATCGGCCGAAGCGGCTGCGTGCCCTGAGCCATAACGTTACCGAGCGCGTCAAACACGACAACCTTCGCGCTTTGGGTGCCGCAATCAACGCCTACAACGAGGGGACCATCACTCATAAGACTGAGCCCTAGCGAACTAGGTATCCGCCGTCGACCGCCAACACATGCCCATTCACATAGTTGGAAGCCCGACTGGCCAGAAAAACGACTGTACCCATAAGGTCGAGCGTTTCGCCCCACCGTCCAGCAGGGATGTGATCGAGCACACGTTGATTCGTTACCGGGTTGCTACGGGTGTTCTCGGTGATCGCGGTTGCGTAGTAGCCGGGTGCGATCCCGTTGACCTGAATATTGTGTTCGGCGAGCTCGTCGCAATATGCCTTCGTGAGCCCCGCAATACCGTGCTTAGTCGCCGAATACGCCGGTGACATTCGGCCGCCAAGAAAACTAAACATCGAACAAATGTTGATGATCTTTCCGCTTTGTTGAGGAACCATATGTTGGGCTACTTCGTAACTCATCTCAAACGCTGCGGTCAGGTTGACCTGTACCGTCGCATCCCACTTCTCACGGCCAAAGTCGAGCACCTCGGCCATCGGGCAAACACCGGCACTATTTATCAAAATGTCGACGGATCCGAACCTCTGGACACATTGGCCAACGATCTGTTTCGGCACGCCCGTCTCGGTGATGTCGGCCTGCAAGAACTGATACCCCACGCCTTCAGCCTCAACCAACACTCTGGTACTTCCCACTCCGGAACCGTCATCATCGAGGATGCTCGGTACAAACACGTTGGCACCTCCTTTTGCGAGCGCCAGTGAGAACGCCTGACCGAGGCCACTGTTCCCTCCGGTCACGATGGCAGTTTTACCAGCGAGGCTGAAGTAGTCCATCCCGAAATCGGCAATTTTCATAGCTGTTTTCTCACACTTCTCAATTTACCGTATTGGTTTCATAGTTTCGGAAGATGTCCACGCTGATCGAAGCAAAGGTTGCAAGCACTAGGAGTATTCATGGAAAAGAATTTGTCTCGCCGTTCGTTTCTCGCCGTTCGTTTCTCACCGTGGCTGTTGTCGCTCCGGTGGCAGTGCTCGCTGCATGTGGAAGCGACGGGTCCACAGTCTGTTCAGTCGCATGAAGAGGCTGCACTCGATCTTGGTGCAGGTCGATGGCAGGTACTTCGCGACATAGTTATCCCCGATCTCATGCCGGCAATCGTGTCGTCTTTATTGTTGGTGCTGGCCTTCTCGTTCGATGATGTGGCCCTGTCGCTTGCGTTACGCGGCCCGAACGACACGACCGTGCCTATCTACATTTTCTCAGCGGTACAACGACGAGTCACGCCTTCGATTCATGCCATCGGCGCAATGGTCATTTTCGCTGGCGTTCTCACCTTCGCAGCCGCCGCAGCGATAAACCGTGCAGTCTTCAGCGGAGCCGACCGCGCGTCATAGATCTGCCTGGTCACCTCTGACCCATCCTTGGTTCCGTCACCATCACTTTGTGCGTTATTCGGAAGAGTCTTGGAAAAGAAGACTGGAAGATCAGCGACACCGGTTGGTGTTGGTCCTGCAACAACCGGAAAGTTTGGTCGAGGAAAAAACAATGCGTCTTCTTCACAGCCGGTTAAACCATCGGCATCACTATCGATTTGGGAATCGATCCGAAAGAGACGCTCACGAAGATCCGGCAATTTGTGCTGGCACGTCTTTTGAGTCAACTCAGCGCGTTGACTTGAGAGCTTATAAGGATCCAGACAAGTGTTCATTCCGCCACTGCTGCCTTTTTGTTCACTGGCGCAATCCCAGCACTCAAACAAAGATGATCATCGATCTTTTCGGACGGCTTCCCACCCTGTCGTGATGCCGTCACGTTGGGACAATGTTGTCACGTCAACACCCCAAGCTTTCGCCACGCGTGGAAGCCAACCATCAGGGGATTCGTACTGGTCTCGATTGGCGCCATCTTCAGCGAAGAGTTCATGTTCGATCGGTGTCAGCGTTCCTTCACCTTCCCAACCAAACCCCGCAATACGAACCAGTTTCCCGGCATTCGCCCACGCACCCACACAACCCTCGGTGTCAACATCCCAATGAAACACCTGAACATCAGTCTTCAGCTTCCGTGACAACGGCTTGATGTAGTGGTGAAGAGATTCCTCATCATCAGAACCAATCTCCTCATCCAAATCCTGAGAAATGCAAAGCACCCAACCGTCGATAACCGGTGAAATGAACCAACCAGACCGCTCAGCATTCACCAAACCATCCGACCACGTCACCCGCTCAAGATCCCTTAAACCCAATGTTTTCGCCAACTGTTTCGGATCATCCACCCGAGCCACCAACCACGACCGACCAGCACCCAAATCCTGGGCCTGATCACGCCCATCAACCGGGATCTTCTGCACCTTCGAAACACCCGAATTCGGCGAAAACTCCAAATGCTTAACCAACAACTCCGCAATCAACACAGCTTCAGACACATCGAGAACAAAATCGTCCGACCCGTGCTGTGCCTTTCGGTTTGAACTTGGACTCACCCATCGACGCCAATAATCACCGTCCTCGTACCAAACAAAATGAACGGAAGACCAACGGGCAAACCGATCCATTTTTCTGTTTGTGGTTCCCAACAACTCACCATGCGGCAGACCCTTCGCTAACGCAATGTCGTCCCACACGTCCGCAGTTTCTGAAATCGCAACGACCTCACGAACAACCGTCTCCAGATCACCACCAACAGGAAGAACCCAATGCGTCTTCAACCACCGTCGATCACCGCGAACGGCGCGAACCATCCACTTTCCATCCAATTCAAACAAATCGATCCCAAGACGTCTTCCAAAAAGTCGCACCGGTTCCATCAGTCGAACGTCACAAACCGCACCGTGACGCCTCTAGCCGTGCCATATGCGGTGACATCATCAAACGCTCGCTGCATAGCAACCGGGACGTTCCCAGCAGGGACACCAATTACTAGCTCCTTGAAGTTGATATCGCGGGGAATTATGTCTCGGCCATCAGCTCGTGGAGTGTAAAACTGTTCGTAATTGGCTCCTTCGTCAACGTACTTTCTCAGGCGGTAACGCACGGCGCTTGCTCTCAAATATGTTTTCCGGTGGAAGTTCAAAGTCTTCGACGATGTCGCTAGGCCCGTCGCAACATTAAAGCAGTCGAACGTTTTTGAGTTGAATACCCGGGCATTCGATCCACAGATGTTTGCTTCGAAGATGAACCCAACGATTTTGGCGTCGAGACTGAACAGGCTCGCTCTGGCAGGTAAACCGGCATAGGCACGAACATAGTCCTGCCTCAAACCCGCAGCCAACGTAAGGTTACGGGGTACTCGCACTGACGCAACACGACCGGCAGCCACACCGATCGGCGCACCTTCAAGATCGGTCACCAAATAGCTACCATTCCCGAACCGTTGAATAATGAACGGGACACCCTTGCTGTTCACTGGCGCGATCCCTGCCCGAACCCGTTCAGCGTTCGATACGCCTTCCCACACCAATGTGAGATCGAGCGGGCCAGCCGTTTTCAGATACCCAACCCTGGCACCAGCCACCGTTGCGATATCGACGAGTTCATCAGAGACGCCCCGGTTAATGACTGCCTCGAACGAATCAATAACGCTCTTCGAGGTTGTCAGCGCAATGTTGTCAACAATCGTGTCTTTCGCTGACTGTATGTCATCGTCACAGACAAACTGACAGACAACATTCAAACCCGTCAGCACGTTGATTTGGGCAGCAGCAGGCACACCAGTAATACGCTCGATCACTGCAGCGCTTCCCCCGGCAAGCAACACCACTTCTTCGTTAGCTCCTAGCCACAGTGCACGACCAACAACGGTCACTGTGCCACTCGCTATGGCTGCATACGAAAAGGCCAGTACCGCAACAACCGTCGCAACAACAGTGACAACTTTCAAAAAGTTGAGCCATTCCGACTTCGAATTAACCGGGTTCGTAACGTCCTTCACCACGAACCCAGCCGGGTAATCAACCCGTTTATCGGTTCGCCTTGTCGTATGAAAACGATTCAACTTGCCAACATCACCAGATTGAGTCGTCACCGCCTCAACCGCAACCTTTAGATCCAACCCAAACAATTGCGACAGTGACGCAGACGCGTACTGCGACTTCCACACATCGTGGGTATCGAGATGATCCTTCAAAACTGCACGGGCACAATCACCGGGCCCGGTGACGGCATCGTCACACCCGTTATTCCGATTAAACGCAGTAATAATTTCTTTGTCGGTATGCGACGCGAAAGCCTCCAAAACGGTATTGAGCGCCGTGCGCGGCGTTTCGTTTACCCACTCGGTGTAATCGTCAACACCATCACCATCGGACTGGGCGTCAAGCGGAGAAGAATCTAACGATCGAGGCTGACGAAGATACTTTTTCGCAATGCTTTTCGTAATCGAATTCGGAGAAATAGAGGCAAGTTCAAGGCCATCAGGCAAACCATCATCATCCTGGTCGGGGTTCGTAACGTCGAGAACCCTCGTGAGCCAGGGTGTCGAATTCGAATACGGCACACTGTTGTCCAACACCAACGCACCGAACGACTCAGTGCAATCAGACAAACCGTCAGAATCACGATCAAGCCCATTATCAAACACCCTGTCAGTGATCTTGCGTGCCGCCCCGACCGCCACATGTTCACTCAACGGTTCACCGCTCGCAAGCAAACTGTAAATGCCACCTGTCTCGGTCGCGAGCTGATAAATCTCTCGATCAATCGGGCCCTGTTGAAGATCAATCACATGAAATGCCAAACGCGACGACCTGGCCCTGCTCAGCGTTGTGGCAAACGTAGTGTCATCGGTGAGTTCACCATCAGAAATCAGCACCGTAGTTCGATAGGTTGCCGACGAAGCTGCCAATTGGGAGAGGGCACTGTCAAGCGTTTTTGACGTTGCATCCTTCGCCCCGCCGAACGAACCAACGTCGGCGATGGCATCAAGAGCGGCAGCGAAACCCGCATCGTTATTCAATCCAGAAAACAGCGTGTTGGGTGTCGAATCGAATTCAACAACATTCACTTCCGCGTTTTCCGGCAACTCTTCCAGAATCGCAGCTGCAGCCTTCAGGCGGAAATCAACCGGGTCATACAAATCGGTTGAACCTGACGCATCAATCAACAAATCGACCCTGACCGACGAACCGAACTGCGACGAAATACAGCGAAGCGAACGCGGTTCGGCAGGCTCAAGAAGTTTTTCACGAACCAACACGTATGGGCTGAAATGCGTCAGGCTGACCGTAATACGCCGAGTTGTTTCGTCACGAACCTGAACATCAGCGGCCGGTACCCAGAACCCTGTCGACGGGTCTTTCGTAAAAATCGAATACTCACTCAGCAGCCCATCGGCCGGTATTTGGAAAGTCAAAGTTGACGAGGTCGGATTCGCCCCGGAGTTATTCGACAACTCAAGGACATCGCCAACAACCCACTCGGCAATCGTGGGATCAGCTGCGACAACATCAATCTGGATATCGCCAGGCTCAATGCCACCAGGCGACTCGACAACCAAACCAGCGCTACCCACCGCTTTCTGTATCGACTGAGCCGCCGCTTCAACGTACGCAGCTTTACAATTCAACTTCGTTTCCACCTCGACACACTCGGCAAGGTTGGCACCTCCATCGGCCACATCCACACCAGCGCCCCCATCGATCGTGTCGAACGCCTCATCACCGTACAAAGTGTCATTTCCCCCACCGCCAACGAGAATATCTGCACGCATACCACCCCGAAGAACATCATCGCCCTCATCACCAGACAAAGTGTCAGGCCCGTCACCCCCAATCAGCTCATCATTACCTAACCCGCCGAACAAAGCATCAGAGGTTCCACCCCCAATCAGGCGATCATTTCCTTCCATCGCAAAGATGTAGTCGCGACCATCGCCCCCATCGATTACATCATCACCAGCGCCCCCATACACAGTGTCACGACCATCAAAGCCCTGAATCGCATCGGCACCACCAAAACCACAAATGACGTCATCGCCAGGCGTGCCAACGAGCACGTCGGCACCAGCCGTTCCACGAATAGCCCCGGACTCAGCGCACCTCAGAGCGGCCCGCTCAACTACAACCGGGTCCTCTGTAACTACTACCGGAGGAATCGTCGTCGTCGTGGTTGTTGGGCAAAGCGATGTACCCGTAGATCCTGTAGCTGTGCGCCTAGTTCCGTTCGGTGATTTCAGCGTCCACACATGGTTAGCACTATTTCTTAGTTCAACAGCAAACACCTTGCGCTGACGACCAACCGCAAACACCGTTGACTGCCCACGATCCTGAGGTGCCGGGGTGATCTTGTTCCCGTCAGGGCTGACTGGAATTGTTATGGGTGCATTCCAATCGTTCTGATACCCAAACCAGACGTACTGGCCATCAGTTCGCACCTCGCGACACTCAACCACCGGCCGCACTTGATTGATCGGCACAATCGTCGTCGTAGCCTGACCAGTCGATACTGACGGCGACACAAGATCAACCGCAATGAGAGCAGCAATCGAAGCAACAATGATCCCAACAGAACGATTCCTCAGCATCACTTCACCTCCACTGTCGAAACAGTCTCGCCAGAATCGTTCTGTCTGTTCCCATTCCGATCAACAAACGCACTCGCCCTGAACACACCTCGCGGATTCGTCAAACCGTACTCAAGAACAGCTTGCCCATTTACCAATTGCACATACGAAACATCACCTGTACTCACCCCGGCGGGGCGATGATCAGAAAGCACCTTGAAACCGACAGCTGCATTGTCCGGTGCCCCAGTCATCTTCAACGAAACCCTGTACTTGCGATTACCAGTTGTGTCGTTCGACTGCCGGGTGACCTCAGCGCTGAGGTTGCCAGAAGGGTCAGCACCAGTCCGCGAAAAGGCGCAGAGCGCACCGAGGTCGCGGTCAAAACCGTCCCACTCCCCGAGATGCTCGACCAAGTCGAGTTGTTCTGGGATCACTAACTCGGCTGGTCGGGATCCCGACGGAACAATGCCAAACAGCTTTCCAGTGAGCAACTTTCGATTTTTTGTTCGGACGGTAAAAGAGATGCTCTTAGCGACGTTCCCACTCGGCAGGGTGTAGCCCCCCGAAGACCGAATCAATTGCACTTCGGCAACATCCGTTACTCCAAGCAGCTTTACTGCCTGCGGAACCTGGGCTTGCGCAGAGAATGAAGCCCGGGGCCAAACGTACAAATCGCCGGAAACATCTACTGCAGCGAACAGCCCGGGTGCAGCGGCTAGCGAAACAATCGTCGACGGCAGTCCTCGCACGGGTTCCGGTGTAAGACCAAAAATAGTTTGGGGAACCGCACGAAAATAGGGGTCCAGCTCAAAAACGGACCCGTCGTTCTTCAAAATTGCAGTACCGGATTCGTCATTGCCAAGTGCAACCGACCGAACACCGGTCTGAACCACTGCCAGAGTCCCCGCCTGATATGTATACAAAGCACCCGATGTGCTTAAGGCAAACAAAACTGATTCATCGAACTCGAGCTGCTTTATGGGTGGAAGGGTCAACTTGGAAGGCACCAAAGCAGTTGTGACCTGGGTTCTAAAGGGCTCGCCGAGACTCCACACCTCACCGGCAGTTGTAAGCGCAAGAAGCAAGCCTGTTCCGGCTTCAATATCGACGATGCCCGACAGCCCACTGACCAACTCTTCGACAGGACGCCGACTGCCGTAGGTTGGGAGCGCGCCTTGTCCAAAGATGGCACCACTCATCGAGAGGTAATACGCGTGTGATTCTTGCTCTACTTCCCGCAAATCGCCAGACAGCGCCCCCGGCACAGGAACCGAAGATCTCCACGAGGAGGTGGGCGACGTCTGATTCCAACAATAGGCGCCTTTGTACTGAACGAACGTTTGCGCTCTCAGTTCAGTCGGCGTCAAACCCAACAAACAAAGCGCGAGCGACAACACCCCAAACGCCCGCAAACGTGTGTGTGTGTGTGTGTGTGTGTGATTTCGGAAAGCTTCCGCCTGGTCATCAAGGGCCCCTTCATCAAATGTGAGTAAATGCAACATAGCCAAAGAATTCAAAGAATGCGTTGATCATCTTTGTAAGCGCCAGATTGACACCTTCCGAGCCGTACAGGCGGACAACTGCTTTCAGATTCCGATGATCCCTACGGCACCGTTCGACCAAGGTTGTTCGGCCAACCATGCAATCACCTCAAGGGCATCGTCTTGTTCGCGCAGCACATACTCGTCGTCCATCAAACCGTCAGAGTCACCCATGCCCGCAATGTCGACCCGTGCCGATGCGTAACCGTGCGCTGCAAACCAGCGGTGCATTCCTTCGTCGCCGAGCCGAGTGAGATCGCGACGTCGATACGGGATGTACTCCACCACCACCGGAACCGGTATGTCGCCAGCGGTTTTGGGAAGGAACAATCTCGATGCCAACCGTCTGCCGTCAGCAAGGGGGATCCAGGCGATTTCAACCTCATCAATTTGGCCAGCCACATCAAGATGCATTCGACCATCATTGCGTGTTGCTAACAGCTAAGGCGAGGTCAACTCGGGTCGCTGACATCACGGTCAAAAAACAAATTTGAAGAAATGTTGTCGAAAGCTGTCGATCTGGTTGGGGCGTTACGTCATAGGTGCAGAAGCGGGAAACGCCCGCCTCGCAAAAAACCGGAGGACCCGACATGTCGAAGTCAGCACCACTCAGCGTTACCGTCAGCAAAACCATACCTACGGGCGCCGAAGCTCTGTACGATCTCATCTCGGACATCACCGGTATGCATAGGTTCAGCCCAGAAAACACCGCAGGTGTTTGGCTCAAGGGTGCAACCGGCCCGGCAGTCGGAGCTCAATTTAAGGGCACGAATCGGCTTGGCAAAGCGAACTGGTCGACCAAGCCCACCGTTACCGCAGCCGAGCGCGGCAAGCATTTCGCTTTCAAAGTTCCTGGCGCCGCCGGAACCGTTTGGAGTTACCAGTTCGAGGCCCTCGAAAACGGGACCCGAGTGACTGAGTCGATGCACCAAGTCAAAGCATCCCCAGCCATCATCCGCTACATCCAACGCCGCAACGGGGTACTCGACCGGTCCGCCAATTTGTCGGACGCAATGTCGGTGACGCTTGATCGCCTCGCCGCAGCCGCAACCCAAAGTGCTTCGGCGTAACGCCAACCCACCCACTCCAACCAAATTCCAAATTCCAAATTCCAACAACACCAACTAGAAAGAACACTCCAATGGACTACATGATTCTTCTCCACTCCGACGAAACCTTCAAGATCCCTGGCCCCGGCCAACCCGGATTCGACGAAATGATGAGCGAATGGTTTGCCTATAACCAGAAGCTGATCGACGGCGGCCACTGGATTTCCGGTGCAAGCCTTCAGCCGACCGCAACGGCAACCACCATTCGCAAAAGCTTCGATGGTCAACCAACACTCGTCGACGGCCCGTACGCGGAAACAAAGGAACAGCTTGGTGGCTTCTACATGATCAGCGCCAAAGATCTCGACGAAGCAATCGCATTGGCGACAGCAATTCCGATCCCTGTTGGTTCGTTCGAAGTTCGCCCAGTCGCCTTTCGGCCCGACGCTGCGTGACCCAAGCAAACGGGATAGCAACTGAAATATCCGAGGCGATTACTCGGATGGCCCGTGAGGAGAGTGGGCGTGTGCTCGCTCTCCTTGCTCGCCGTTTTGGCGATATCGATCTTGCCGACGAAGCGGTACAGGAAGCGCTGATTGAAGCTGCTTCAAACTGGCCGACCCGCGGCATTCCTGCGAATACCGCTGGCTGGTTGTTAACCGTCGCGCGCAGAAAAGCACTCGACCGGCTTCGTAAGCGAGCGAGTGCCCAGCGTCGAATACGAGCCGCAGCTCCCGAACTTTCACATGCCAACGATTCCGAAGCTTCCTCCCCCATACAGGCGCACGCCATGATTGATGATCACAACAACGGAGATTCCCCAGCAGATGGCGATGACGAACATCTTCGACTTTTACTGCTTTGTTGCCATCCAGCGCTTGATCGCGATGCGCAAGTCGCCCTTACCCTTCGATTAGTAGGTGGGCTTACCACTACCGAAATCGCAGCGGCCTTCTTGATTCCCGAACCGACCATGGCTCAACGTATTGTACGAGCAAAGCGCAAGATTCGCGATGCTGGGATGGCCATGTCGATGCCCCAGAACATCGACCAGCGAATCGGCGCTGTACTTGTCGTGCTGTACCTCGTTTTTAATGAGGGCTACCTCAGCCGAGGTGACAGCGATGCCCTTGTTCGAGTCGACCTTTTTGACGAGGCGATCCGTTTAACCCGAGTGGTCGCCCGATTGTCTCCAGGGCCCGAAGTGCAGGGTCTGCTTGCGCTCGAACTCTTCCACCAAGCAAGACTTTCGACTCGCACAACCGTTGATGGCGACCTTGTGCTGCTTGACGATCAAAACCGCTCACTCTGGGACCTTACGAAAATCGCTGAGGCAAATCGGCTTCTACATGAAGCAATGCGCCAAATGCAGCCCGGCGCGTTTCAAATTCAAGCAGTGATCGCCGGGCATCACGCCAACGCTCGAACAGCGGCTGACACCGATTGGCCGGCTATTGCGAATGCCTATAGCCACTTAGGGATGGTCGCGCCTTCCTCGGTCGTGGAACTCAACCGCGCAGTTGCTGTTGCAATGACTGACGGACCCTATGCGGGCTTAGCGTTGCTAGATCAGTTGAAAGACCGTACCGAGTTGCAGAACTACCACCTGTTCCACTCGACCCTCGGAGAGCTACTCGTTCGGGCCCAACGCAACACCGAAGCCGCTGATGCGTTTCAACAGGCCATCAAACTCACGACCAATCCCGCAGAACTGCGTCACTTGCAAGCTCGACTCGCAACCGCTTCACTCATGTCTAACCAGAGTATGACTTGAGCATTGCAGCAGCAGCTCTTGCCTTACGGGCTTGATCAACAAGCGTACTTACCGAATCGACTGTCAGGTTTCCTTCTAGACGAACCCACCGTTGTTGTTGACTAGCCACCTTTGCAGGGGCAGCTTCCGGAGCCATCAGGACTAAAATTTTTGCAACGGAAAGCGCAACGGTGGCTAAAAATCGACTTCTCACCATGATGTGATTCCTCCGGGGTGCCACATCCCTAACATTTTCAACCTGAAGCAAAGATGAGGAAACCAGGAGTTCCCGGCCGAAACTGCCACGAGAAGTTCTGTGAACCGTTAACCGCGTCGTGCGCGGTTAACGGCTCCCAAACATCGGATCGCTGCTGAACGACAACTCGCACATGGGTTTCACACTGGTTACGACAAACGGAATCAAAGTCGCGAATTCGCGCAAGACTTGCTCGGTGTTGTTGCTACCGTCAAGTTGACGCAAGGATGTGACGGTGGGCATCATCAACGAGAAACTCGACACAAGACTTGGTACCAAGATTGCGACTGGCAGCCGGTCGGTTGTGTACGAATGGGGGCGTGGCGCGATCGCAAAGGTTCCACTACCCTCAACCCCGGAAGGATGGATCCGCTACGAAGCAATCTATTCCGAGGTAATCCACGCATTGGGTGCGCCCGTTCCGCGCATGCTTGGCCTTGAAGTCATTGACGGACGAGAAGTCAGCATCTTTGAGCGAATCGAGGGTAAATCGATGTGGGACGCCCTTCTCGAACAACCCGGCGAAGCAGTAAACCTAGGACACCAGCTCAGTGAGTTGCACCTTCAGGTATTGGCCCTGCCCGGGCCCCTTGCGATACCAACGCAGTTCACGCGGGTTACTTGCAAGGTCTCGTACGCAGTTCGTCATATTGCACCCTCGACCGGGTGGGTTACCAACCTGATTGCGCCCCACTCAAAGAACGCACTTTGCCACGGTGACTTTCATCCGAAAAACATCATCCTCAGTGCGTCAGGTCCGGTCGTCGTTGACTGGTTCGACGTATCTCGGGGTGATCCGTGTGGCGATGTCGCTCGGTCTTCAATTCTGCTTTCGGGCGGAACGAGTGAAACAACTCTGGCCGCTGATCATCTACCAGGTGCATCACCGACGGTGCTGGCGCAATTGCACGATAGCTACCTCACCACGATGTGTTCGGCCCTGTCGCTGAGCGACGCGGACCTGCACAATTGGCGCATGATTCAAATTGCAGCCCGCCTAGCCGAGGGTGTTGATGGCGACACCCTCGTTGCTACCCTCGAACGCGAACGGAACCTGGGCAATAGCGGTGTGACCTCGTAAAGCCGTCGAAATGATCGGTGTACTGGCAAAAACCAAACCATCATTTTCGGGGCACGGGTACTCGATCTCAGCACCGGCTTCAGTCGCAATGAGCGCACCAGCAGCCCAATCCCAAATCTTTATGTCTCGCTCAAAGTAAGCGTCTACACGACCACACGCTGTCCAGCAGAGGTTTAGAGCAGCGGATCCGAAACACCGGATGTCACGCGCGACCGGCAATAGTTGACGCACTATTTCACCTTGCGCCGCCCGAAGCCGAGGCGTATAAGAAAACCCCGTAGCCACCAAAGCGTTACACAAAGCTTCACACGACGACACCCGAATCGGCGACCCGTTGCATCGAGCACCACCACCGAGGAACGATGAAAATTCGTCACCTCGCATCACATCAACAACTGCTCCGGCAACGTACGAGCCGTCGAGAGCCGCTGCAATGCTCACCGAGAAAATAGGAACCCCGTACAAGAAATTGACGGTTCCATCGAGCGGGTCAACCACCCATTGCAAGCGATTACTGACACCGCTCGAGCCGCCTTCTTCGCCGATTATTCCGCACCCCGGCGTTGCCAAACGCAGCTGCTCGCAAATGAATTGCTCGGTATCAAGATCGGTTTGAGTAACCACATCGGTGGCCGAGCTTTTTAATCCTACGGTAGACGCCGACCCGTACGCAGACCTGATTTGATCGGCAGCGAGTCGCGCCACCGTCAGCGCAGTGTGTTCTAACGACGCAGGTGACGGCTGAGAAACATCGGTCTCATTCAGCACGTCTGAGCTCGATGCCTGCCTCGGTCAAAATCTCGACTTCGTCATCAGAAACACGACCATCGGTCACGAGCACATCAATGTCGTCGAGTGCAGCAAAACAAAACGTTTGATCGTTACCAAATTTCGTGTGATCAACCAAGGCCACAACGCGTCGAGCGCTCGCAATCATGGCCCGCTTCAATAGATATTCCTGCTCGTATGGTGTAGTCAACCCGCGGTTGAGTGATAACCCATCGCAACTCAGAAACAACACGTCCACTCGCATCGAGCGAACCCAATCAACCGATTGCGCGTCGACCATCGCAAACGTATTGGTTCGTACGGCTCCACCAATGACCGACAAATTCGTAACCCCTCGCCGGGCCAATGTAAGCGCGGACATCAGCGAGTTCGTCGTGATGTGGACACCGGTATCGATAGGCATAACTTCCGCCAAACGTTGCCCGGTTGACCCAGAGTCGAGAATCATCGTTCCGCCGACAGGCACTTCACGGCTCGCTAGGCGCCCAATCGCCAACTTCTCTTCAGCGTTTTGCATGTCACGGGCCACAACCATTGGTTCGTGATTGTGGCGCTCGGTCACCACCGCCCCACCATGCACACGCCGAACCAGGTCAAGCTCTTGAAGTTCAGATAGGTCACGCCGAATGGTTTCGGTAGTGACATCGAAACGCTGCGCTAAATCAGAAACGTCCACCGCGCCTACCTTGAGAGCAAGGCGGTAAATCAGTCGATGACGTTCGCTTTGCAGCCGGGTGAGCCCATCATGTTCGGTTGTCGACATACAGGCCTCACCTTACATTTGCTTTTAGCGTGTAACCCACAGTTCCAACGTCTTGAGCGAACCACACGATTCAAGACTGTCTAGAGCTTCGCTAAAGGTGGCCAACAGCCGCTCGGAGTGTTGAAGATTAGGCCCGAGTGCTCGTTCGTACTGAAGGAATGCCTTCGGATCGGCCACGGATTTGCGGGCAGCTTCAATCGCGTCAGAAATGAACGGGTCGTGCGAAAGTGCCAAGCTTGAACCATCGTCGGCGCTGCCTTGAAGGTAACGACACCAACCAGCAAGAATCAACGCGAGCATATGAATTGGCCCGCCGTTTGCGAGTTGCGCCTCGACCGACGGAACGATGAATGTCGGAAATTTTGCTGTCCCATCCATACAGAGGCGGGTGACGGTGTCGGCAGTCGCAGGGTTTGAAAACCGTTCGATCAAGGATTCTTGATATTCATCAAGCTGTATCCCGTGCGGTGCCACCAAGTTGGGCGCAGACTCTTCTTTCATAAGCTTACGTAGGAAACCAGCAATTCGCGAATCGAGCACTGCGTCATGAACAAACGTGATTCCGGCAAGAGCAGCAAGGTACGACAGCCCGGTATGGCTGCCGTTGAGCAGTCGCAATTTCATATGTTCATATGGGATTACGTCAGACGTCATTATCGCACCGGCGAGTTCAAACGGCGGGCGGCCGCCAACAAAACAGTCTTCCAACGCCCACTGGCGGAACGGCTCGCAGATAACCGGCCAGCGATCAACGAGGCCAAACGTTTTCGTCGCCCATTCCTGATCGGCGGCAGTAGTTGCCGGGGTAATTCGGTCAACCATCGAATTCGGAAAGGCGCCATTCGCTTCAAGCCATGACTGAAGGGCGGGCGAGCGCAGCCCAGCAGCTCCAAGCACAGCCGTTCGAACCACGTCACCGTTTCCAGGAAGGTTGTCACAACTCATGACGGTGAACGGGGCGAGCCCCGCAGCGTGGCGATGTTCAAGCGCCGAAACAATCAGCCCAAACGTCGTCTTTGGGGCGGCACTGTGAAGGTCATCAATAAAGGATTGATCGGGCACAAACTTTCCGTGCTCAACGGGGTACCCGCTCTCGGTAATGGTCATTGAAACGATCTGCGTATCAACATCGACCAGATTCCTCAGGAGCGCAGAAGTATCGAATTGGGCAGGAAGGCACTCAGTGATCGAGCCGACAATCCGGCCGTCAATCCGGTTGCCATACCGTTCGGCTACCAGGTACAGGTTGTCTTGAGTTGCGAGAACTTCAGCCATATGGGTGTCGTGCGCCATCACGCCGGTTCCCGTAATCGACCACGTACTTTGGCCGGCTTCTGCCAGGTCATCGATGTACAGAGCCAAATGAGCTCGGTGAAACCCACCAACGCCAAAGTGGGTAATACCGCCGGTCAACTTGGAACGGTCATAGGAAGCGCCGCGCAGGCTGGCCCCCGACGGAATAGGAAGATGCGCCAACAACCCAGTTGTTAGTGGTGGTGTGCCAACCTCTTCGCTCATTCCAACACATTCCCACATATTGACCTGCCTTTACTAGGACAAATGTTGACATTGTGCTTGCTTTTCTTCGAAATCAAAGATAAAACAACACCACCACATTTGGGGATGGTGGCTGACCAGAGGGTCTGTCCAGGCTGTCCTCGTTTCGAAAGGATAAGGATGAAGCCACCACGCACCTCCCGCACCGTCAAAATGGCGGGCGCGATAGTTGTTTTTGGTCTCGTAGCCGCCGGATGCGGAGGCTCTAGTTCAGCACCAGCTGCACCAGAAACTGCCGCTGCACCTGCGGAAACCACAGCTACACCGGCTGAAACTGTCGCACCAGCCGAGACCGTTGCAGCACCAGCGGAGACCACCCCTGCCGCAGCTGCAAGCAAAGGCGAAATTACCGTCGCCATCGTTGACAACCCAACGATGAAAGACATCCAAACGCTGACGCCAGATAACTTCACGACCCAAACCGGTATCAAGGTCAACTACGTGAGCCTCAACGAGCAAACACTGCGCGAACAGGTCACGAAGTCAGTCGGGTCGGGCGCTGCACAGTATGACGTCGTCATGATTGGCCCATACGAAGCACCGCAATTCGGCGCCAATGGTTGGCTGCAAGATCTCACCGACATGGCCGCAAAAGATACCGCCTACGACGTTGCCGACCTCATCCCTTCAGTCAAGGGTGCACTTTCGAACAACGGAAAAATGTATGCAGTTCCGTTCTACGCCGAATCATCGTTCCTGATGTACCGCAAAGACCTTGCCGATGCAGCCGGAGTGAAGATTCCTGAAGCACCAACATGGGACGAAGTTGCTGCCGCCGCAAAGAAACTCAACACACCCGACCGCTCAGGCATCTGTCTACGTGGCAAGCCAGGCTGGGGAGACCTCGGAGCCGCACTCACCACTACCGTCAATACCTTCGGTGGAACATGGTGGGACGCTAATGCTGACGGGTCAATCGGAAAAGCACAGGTCGACAACGGAGGCTTCAAAGAGGCGACAAACTTCTATGTAGACCTACTAAAGACCGCCGGTGAACCTGATGCTGCAAATGCCAGCTTCAACGAATGCCTCAAGCTCATGCAGGATTCAAAAACGTCAATGTGGTACGACGCAACTGTCGCCGCCGGCATCCTCGAATCAGCTGACAGCCCCATCAAGGGCAAGCTTGGTTACGCACTCGCCCCAACCAAGTTGACCAAAGCATCAGGTTGGCTGTGGTCATGGGCTCTGGCCATGCCAGAGGGCGTAAAAGACAAGGAAGCAGCCTGGAAGTTCATGAGCTGGGCCACATCGAAGGAATACATCAAGTTGGCTGGAACAAAGCTACCTGGTGGATGGGCGGGTATTCCTCCGGGAAGCCGAACCTCGACGTATGCAATTCCTGAGTATCTTGCTGCCGCACCAACGTTTGCCCCAATGACCCTTCGGGCCATGCAGGCTGCACCGATCGACAATCCTGGCACCACCAAGCGACCTGGTCTTCCAGGCGTGCAATATGTCGGTGTTCCAGAGTTTGCTGATGTCGGTACACGTTGTACCGCAGAAATTTCCGCAGCCATCGCGGGAACACAGAGCGTCGATGAGGCTCTAAAGAAGTGCCAGGCCATCGCTTCAGAAGCGACAACCGGCTGATGTCAGCGACCTCGATCACGGTGAACTTCGCCGTGGTGTCGAACCGTTCACTTTCTACTGATCGAGGTTGCTGAAAATGACCGCCGCGACCACTGCCCAACATCGTTCGAATCCCCTTCGAAGAAGGCAGTGGTCGCGACGCCTCCCACTTTTACCGGCGCTCATTTTCACGATCGTTGTTACGCAGCTTCCGTTCCTCGTGACCGTTTGGTACTCGATTCACAAGTGGGATTTTTTGAAGCCAGGGAGCTTCAAGTTCAACGGGCTTTCTAACTACACCAAACCCTTCGCCGACCAATTCTTTCGATCGGCAGCCATCAACACCGTGATCATCACCGTTGGCACCGTGGTCATCGCTTCAGTATTCGGAACCTTCCTGGCGGTATTGCTCGACAAACCTTTCTTCGGCCAGGGGTTTGTACGTACGCTTCTTATTACACCTTTCCTCATCATGCCGGTCGCAGCCTCCCTGATCTGGCGCCACGGCTTTCTCGATGCAACCTACGGTTTCTTTAACTGGATCGTTCAGGGGCTTGGTTTCGACCGCATTGCCTTCACCTCGAAATACCCGCTTCTGGCTGTGGTGTTCGTGCTGGTGTGGCAGTGGACCCCGTTCATGATGCTCATCACGCTCTCGGGGCTGCAAAGCCAAACCCAAGAAGTGCTCGAGGCTGCACGGGTAGACGGCGCGAACAGTTTTCAAACGTTTCGTTCACTCACGCTGCCGCACCTTCGGCCGTACCTCGAGCTCGGCGCACTGCTCGGATCTATCTACCTACTGCAAACTTTCGATACGGTCGATCAACTGGTAGGCGGCGCGCCCGGTGCTCGAAATATCCCGTACTTCATCTACCAGCGTTCGATCGGGGGAGGCTGGCGGTTTGGGCAGGCTTCGGCATTCGGTGTCGTTGTTGTAATCGCCACGATTGTGTTGGCCAACCTTGCTCTTCGACTTATCTCTACCCTTTTGGAAGGCGACGTCTGATGGCGAAGCAACAACGAATCGTCGGTGAACGCCGTTGGGTATCAACCGCTTCAGGAGTCTTGGCCTGGTTCATGGCCTTCCTGTTTTTTTTCCCGGTTCTTTGGATGGTGGCTTCATCGTTCAAGACCGAAATAAGTGCACAGACGGAAAAACCGAACCTCAAATTCGACGGTGGATTGGAGCGGTTTCAAGATGTCTCCAAAAACCTTCCGGGAACCGTCACCTTTCTCAAGGCATTGGCTACCAGCGGTTTCGTGGTGATCGTGTCAACAATCATTGTGTTGCTACTCGCTATTCCGGCTGCGTACACGTTGGCCATCCGACCCATTCCGAAGTGGCGAAACGTGTTGATGTTTTTCATTTCAACCAAATTTCTGCCGATTGCTGCGGCGATCTTGCCGCTGTATACGATCTTCAAAAAGATTGGGATTCTCGATACCCGTCTGGTGTTGGTGATTGCTTACACGTCGATGAACCTTCCGCTCGCCGTCTGGATGTTGCGTTCGTTTTTTGCTGAGGTTCCCCGTGAGCTGATCGAGGCGGCCGAGATCGACGGAGCAACGTTCTTTCAACGACTACGAACTATTTTGCTCCCAATCGTGATGCCAGGCGTTTCGGCCACCGCCCTGCTCTGTTTCATTTTCGCCTGGAACGAGTTTTTCTTAGCGGTCAACCTCACCACATTCCGTGCTCAGACCATTCCGATTTGGGTCACGACGATGATCAGTACCCGTGGCCAGTTTCTCGCCAAGCTCTCCGCAGCATCGACACTCGCCTGCCTACCCGTAGTTATCGCAGGTTGGGCCGCTCAAAAACGACTGGTACGCGGGCTTACTATGGGCGCGATCAAATAATCAGATGGGCGACACCGTTACGTCGACAAACATTGCCCTAATCACCGGAGCCGCAGGCGATATCGGATACGCAGCCGCCATCAAACTCGCTCGAACCGTTACTTGCCTGGTGCTTGCCGATCATCCATCGGCCGCCGAGAAACTTGCGTCACGCGCGTATGATCTGCGCGCTTCCGGTTTGAGCGTTATCGAGGCACCGTTCGACGTGTGTGACCGGGCCGATATGCGACGGGCGCTCGATACGATTGAAACCTCCGTGGGCGCCCCGAACCTGGTCTTCAACAATGCTGGGTATCAGGGCGTATTCGCTCGGGTTGACCAAATGGCTACCGCCGATGTCGAGCGAGTCTTCGCCATAAATGTTATCGGTGCATTCAATGTGATCGCTGAAACAACTTCACGAATGATCGCAGCGAAGGCTAACGGTGCAATCGTGAACAGCGCATCGATGGCGGGAGTTGGCGGGGCACCGAATATGGCTGGGTACTCCGCCTCGAAAGCAGCCGTAATCGGGCTTACTAAAAGCAGTGCCAAGGATCTTGCCCCGTTTGGCATTCGGGTGAACGCAATTTCACCAGCTTTTATCGGGCCCGGTGCCATGTGGGAGCGCCAGGTTGAACTGCAGGCAGCAGCGAACAGTCAGTACTACTCAACTGACCCCGCCGAGGTAGCGAAGCAAATGATCTCGATGGTGCCAATGCGCCGGTTCGGATCCCTTGAAGAAGTGGCAAACGTGGTGGCATTCCTTCTATCGCCAGCCGCATCGTATGTAACCGGCGTAAACGTAGAGATTTCTGGCGGATCTGCTTAGCTACTTAGGTAAGTACGACAATTTTGCCGCCTGCGGCATACGCTTCCATGTACCTGTGGGCGTCAGCAATTTCGTCAAGTCTGAACGTTCGGGCGAGTTGCACACGCAACTCACCTGATTCAGGCTGTTGAAGGAGGCCATTGAGCGGCATCCGAATCTATTCGCTGCACCTGGTTAGCAGGCACACATGTGAATTCGCCATACCCTCCGTCGAAGGCGCGACCCATATCGCCCATGACCGTTGCGACCTTCTCACCCATATCAAATTCGCCACCTGGTGCGACCTCAACAATCCCGACCACCTCGATGCCAAGGATCCGTGGAAACAACACCCCTGGGGAATGGCCCTGGCGCGTAAACAACTCAGATCGATTCAGACCGAACGCCTTAACCCTGACGAGTACTTCACCTTTCGTTGGTGTCGGTATCGCACGTTGCTCGACGGTCAACACCTCGGGCCCACCCGGTTCGTACACAACGGCAGCCTTCATAGTTTGCATACTCAAATGTTACCTAGTTGCTACCCCGTGTTCTGTTGGTCGCTGCCCTGTGTTGAGAGGCCGTCGTTATCTTTGAAGAATGTGCGATCACGAAGCCCCCCAGACAGCCGCTCTACACACCCACGGTGACAACCACGGTCACGAAAATCATTCGCACACTGACCATTCTGACGGTAACGACGTCAGTCCCGAAGTTGATTTGTCGATACCCGACAAGGAACTTCCTCCAACTGCGCTGAGTCGCCGACGCTTCTTACAGGCCGCAGGTGCCCTCGGTGTTGCTGGGTCAGGCGCGATGCTGATTGGAGGACAAGCAGCGGCTCAAACCAGCGCTGCGTCACCCGCAACCACGACCGCTGATGGAAACTATGTCTGGCTTTCGGGCGATCATCACATCCACACTCAATACAGCCCTGATGGCCAGTACACGGTGGATCAACATGTGACCCAAGCCAAACGCAATTCCATCGATTGGATGGTCATCACTGATCACGGCTCGGTTGCTCACCAAAAGGTTTCTGTTGCTCGTACCAATGCCGACGTGCTGAAGTCACGAGCAGCCTTTCCCGACATGATGGTGTTTCAAGGGCTCGAATGGAATATCCCAGGGGCTGAACACGGAACCGTCTTTTTCCCACCATCTGACGTTGAAGTTTTGATGCTCGATTTGTTTGAAGCGAACTACGACGGCGCCGTTCTTCGTCCCGACAACCCCAAGGCCGACTCAGTTTCCCTTGAACGAAAAGCGGTCGAAGGTGTTCACTGGTTGGCTGAACAGGTACGACTCAAACGCGTTCCGGCTGCACTGTTTCTCGCCAACCACCCCGCCCGTCGCGGCGTTGATTCCCCGCACGAAATTAGAGCGTGGAACAACGCTGGTCCGAATGTTGCCATTGGTTTCGAAGGTGCCCCGGGGCATCAAGCTGCAGCGTTTCCGAAGTCCCTTGGTGGGGCCGAAGCTGGACGGGGTTTCTACGACAACACGCCTTCTATTGACTCGTTCCCGGGGTACCCCCTTGAGTCATACCGTACCTTCGGTGGCTTCGATTGGATGACTGCGAAGGTTGGCGGACTGTGGGACTCGCTGCTCGCAGAAGGCCGTCGCTGGTGGATCACCGTCAACTCAGACAGCCATTCGATCTACCGTGACACCTTCAAGCGTGGAGCCGGAGATGGTAAGTATGCAGACCCCACAAGCCCATACTTTGGTGCCTACGGTGATCCGATCGACACCGGTGCGCCCGTCTCTGGCAACGGTGACTTCTGGCCGGGATGGTACGGACGAACAGTGGTCGGTGCTGCTCGGCGCGACTACCTGTCAGTCATGCAAGCGATGGGCAAAGGTCGAATGTGGGTAATGCACGGTGACCTCATTAAGGCACTTGACGTCCGCGTGACCGGAACAAGTGCGGCAAACGGAGGGGTAACTCTGGGTGGTACGTATTTGGCCCGATCAGGCGATGACGTCGTGCTCACGATGAAGATCACTGTAAATGGTGCAATGAACAACAACGGCAACGTGAATGCGCTTAAACGAGTAGATGTCATCACTGGACCCATAACCGGAGCGCCGAAAGACATGGATGTCTTCCTCGCACCAGAGACAGTGGTTACGAAATCCTTCGATGTAACAGCAATAACCGGCGAAGTTACATTGATGCACACATTCAAAGACGTGAGGCGTCCATTCTATGTACGCCTACGGGGCACCGATGGGCGCGCCGCAGCTACAGGGTCAATTGAACCGCGGCTTGACCCCGTGCCGGTCGACCCATGGACCGACCTGTGGTTTTACACAAACCCAATATTCATTGAACTGGGCTGACCAATGATCTGCGCAGAACCATCAACAAAAGCAGTGATTGGCCTTGATCGGGGTACTACCGACCTCGTCCTGTTGGAACAACTTGTGTTGGATTGGATTGCTGAATCAATTTCTGAGCACGATGAAATCGCTACCCACATCATTGACGGTCACTATGTTGCGTCGATTTCCGTGGCTGCAAAAAAAGAGCTTCAGGCGCTGAAAGCGGCCTCTGCGTTTGGATTCATCGTGTCGGGAATTGGTGAAGTCGAAACAGTCGACCCCATCGCAATGACGCCAGAGCCGACGGAGGTAACTCCTACCACCCGGGCACGACAAGCTGCGATGGCCCACCATAAGCGGGAAGGGGGTCGTTTGATTCGGTTCTCGGGGTGTGACATGACTGGCCTAAATGAGATGACCGTTTCGCAGTTGTTGGCAACCACGAGCATCGATGAGGTCGTCCCACTGGGCGCAGACTTGACCGATGCGGCAGTTGTTGTGACGAACGGGTTTGTGCGCCCGACCTTCCGAGGTGGTCGAACCACGCTAGTAGTCACCCCATTAGATGACAACCGATTCGCACCCTTTGAGACCGAACATCCTCATCAGTGTTGTGGCGGTCATCACTGAAGGCGTCATCGTGTGTTCACTACTTAAGCGAACGTACGATTGCTTTGCGGGTTTGATCACGTAGCCAAATGTGTGCGGGGTCGTTATCGTTTCGACGATGCCAAAGCGAATTAATTTGAGTTCGCGGCAAATCAAAGGGGATCCGGATCGCAGTTAGCCCTAATTCTGACAGCGAGTCGCCGGTAAGGCCGCTTGCGACAGCAACACAGAGGTCACTGTTCCGAATGAATTGCAACGCTGCAGTCGTTGTTGGTGCAGCGGCAACAACCAGCCGTCGCAGCCCAAGGCTTGATAGTGCGTCGTCAATCGGGTCGTGAAGCCGACCTCGACGAGAAATCGTAATGTGGCGAGCTTTGGCGTAGCGGGCCGGGGTCAGTTTGCCTCTTGTAAGTACGTGACCCTTTCGAACAGCGAGTACAAGATGGTCATGGCCAACCGCTTCGAACCGAATTTCTGCCGATATCGGTTGCGCTGAACCAACCTCAAGGTCGGTCGAGCCGTATCGAAGGTCATTGGTATCGGCCGCTGCTTCAGCGAGGAAGCGAAACACCACACCGGGCGCCAATTGCTGAGCGTTTCGAACAAGTGCGGGGCCAATCGCTGTTGTGACCGCATCATGGCATACCAACGTAAAGGTCCGCTCAAGCGTCGCCAAAGCGGCCGTTGCATCGCGTGTACCTCGAATCATTTGGCTGGGTACGCTGGGAACGGGTGCTAGCCGCAGCATCATCGGTTCAACATTCGGATCCTTCCTTGCGACGATTTTGAAAAGCGAACTCTCTGCAAAGACTGCGGCCGATGCCCTCATCGAATCACACGGTTTTACGGTGGTCCACGCCGGACGACTTACCAATAAGCAGGGCCGACTAGATAAGTACACACTGCTCCCACTGGGGCAATGTTCAATACGCCAAATTCCACCATCGGTCTCGCGGACTGCTGTTGCATCGCTGATGCTCGGAGAAGCGTTAAACGCTGAGTTTCCCGGTCAAACCGTCGCAGTATCTCCTCGTTCGATCAGATGATCTCTACATAATCCCCACCAGCCCTGAACGAGATCCACATAATGAACTGTCAGGATCTCTGCGTGTCCATTCCACCTCCAACCAATGCGACAGTCCGGTCAAAATCCCGACCACCGGGTCGGGTGGTAACTGGGATCAGCGTGCTTACATGTTTCGGCATCTTCCTATCGGTAAATATCGCCGGATATTTGTTTTTCCCACTTATCGGCCTCATCCTTCTGGCAGCCCTCATCGTTGCTGCTTGGGGAATAGGTCTCACTGTAAGTGTCATTTCGAACCGCCAATTTCCCAGACATCGAGGCTGGTTGATCGTGCCGGCGATCTTCGGAACTGCTTTCCTACTGACCGTCGCGACAGCAGACAAAGACCTGGTTCTTCGAATTGCTCGTCCTTGGATTGAACGCGACGTTCGAAGCATCATGAGTGATCAAACACCGCCCTCACAGGGTTGGCTTGGCCCGCTTCCTGTCAAGGCCATCGTTCGTTCTGGCGACACATTGTTCTTTCAGGTCGCTGGTGCTGGTTTTATCGATTCTGCAGGGTACGCCTGGTCGCAAAGTGTCCCTCCGATAGACGACCTCCATCCGTTCATGCACGAGCTAAACGACAATTGGTGGAAATGGGAAAGCGATTCCTTCCTCGTAGGCTTCTAAGCCTCAGCTGTTATCGCTACACCTATAGACCGTTAACTGGATGAGGCTAGCGACCTCTGGTGAGGCAACAAACCAGCGAATCAACCCCCCGGCTATGAACTCGGCAACGCCGCCCCAACAACGTTGGAATCAGTTCGATCAGCAGTGCCTTCGACGTTGAGTTTCGGAATGACTTTGTCGAGCCACCGGGGAAACCACCAGTTGCGGTCGCCAAGAAGTTCCATGGTTGCTGGCACCATAATGATTCGAACGATGGTGGCATCGATGAAGACTGCCGTAGCAAGACCGATTCCCATGACTTTGATGGCACGATCACCAAGTGCGAAACCGAGGAACACGCACACCATGATTGCTGCGGCAGCGGTGATGACCCGTGCAGTCGATGCGAGCCCTTCGACAACTGCTGAGCCGTTGTCGTGGCCGTGGTCGTAGTACTCACGAATACGTGAGAGGAGGAACACTTCGTAGTCCATCGACAGGCCGAACACGATGGCGAACATCATCATCGGGATCCATGGCTCGATAGGGCCAGGTTTGCCGACCCCAAGAAGCGACCCTCCCCAACCCCATTGAAAGACAGCAACAACAACCCCGTACGCGGCACCGATCGAGAGCAAGTTCATGATCACGGCCTTCAGCGGCACGAGAACGCTACGAAACACTGCCATCAAAAGCAAGAAGGACAAGACCAAAACCACACCGATGAACAGTGGCAAACGCGACCCAATAAGCGAAGCAAAGTCGATTCCACCAGCAGTGAAGCCACCAAGATACGCAGTGGCACCGCTTCCTGCGACGATAGGTGCGATTACGTTTTTGCGAAGATCGTGAACGAGCTTGTCTGTGGCGACGTCTTGCGGCCCAGTAGTTGGCGTGAACGTGATGAGGAAAGCTTTACCCGACGGAAGGGGCTGCGCGGCGGCGAACGCCACCCCCGGCGTGGCTCTCACGGCAGCTTCTAGTTTCGGTACGATCGCTGCGGCGTCGGGTGTCGGCGTCTCGATGGCGATAAGGCCGGGAGCGTTCGAACCCGGACCAAACACGGCGGCCTTGATGTCATATGCCTTACGAGTCGTATTATCTTTCGCATTGTTTCCCTGGTCAGAAAACCCGAGACGAAGTGATAGCAACGGAATCGACGCGATCACGAGAACGGCGAGACCACCGAGCGCGAACGGCCATGCCCGTCGTTGCACACCTCGGCTCCAACGATGCCAACCGGTTTCCTGATCTTTCGGCTTTGGCGGGCCCCGGTGGATCGACCATTTGTCGATGTTGTGACCGATAAATCCGAGCATCGCCGGGATCAGTGTGACAGCAGCAAACACGATGACAAACACCGGAGTTGCGCCAGCTAGGGCGATGCCGTTGATGAACGAAAGGCCCATGAGGAACATGCCGAGCATCGAAATGATGACGGTAATTCCGGCGAACACGACAGCACGCCCGGCAGTAGTAATCGCACGTACCGTTGCGTCGTGAGGGGTCATGCCATCATGCAACTCATCTTTATAGCGAGTGACTATGAACAGCACATAGTCAATTCCGACACCAAGGCCAATCATGCCCGTAATGCTCGTGACGAATGATGGCATGTCGGTGAAGAATGACCAGATGCCGACACCGGCTACAGCAATGCTTACACCAAGTGCCGCTGTGAGAATCGGTAAACCCATAGCGATAATTGACCCGAACGCAAGCAAAAGAATGAGCACTGCAGCGAGCAGACCGAACGCTTCGCTTGGAGGCAGGGAAAATCCGGCAAACGGCTGACCACCGAATTCGGTCGTGACACCATTGTCACGCAACGATTTCGCGGTCTTCACGAGTAGCGCCGGTTCGGTCGCAAGATTTACGCCGGGTTTGAACGTCACCTGCGCAAGGCCGACTGTGCCATTCGGAGAAACCTGACCAGGCTGAGTCGCTGTGAAGGGGCTAGAAACCGTTGCAACGATTTTGTTCTTTGCGAATGTGTCGAGCCACGCCGTAATTTCAGCCCGCTTCGATTCGATACCACCCTCAACCTTGAAGACGATCTCGCCAGCCTCGCCGTTTGACTGCGCCTTACCTTGAGGAAACTCTCGGGCGAACACCTCAACAGCCTTCGATGATTCGGTGCCACTGCCTTCACCCTGCGCATCGTTGTACTTGCCACCGAGAGCACCGGAAATCGTAAACATTGCTGGAAGCGCAAGAACCCAGAGCAACAGTACGACTCGACGATGCATGAAACACCACGAGGCCAAACGATCGAGAAGTGGACGAGATGTTGGTACTGCGGATGATCTGTTCACGTTGCATTTCCTTGCCGGTCGACGGTTACTTCACATGCCGGTAAGCAACCGGCCTTCGCACAGGTTTCGTGATTTTTTGCGTTCGGGTCACCTTACCGGCAACAGTCTGCCAGCCCGAGAAAGTTCCAGGATTGTTTGGACGAGCACTAATCTGTAAACAGTGCAATCCTCAAACCGTTCGAGTTGGAACACTAACGGCTTCCTTGGGATTGCCACTGCCCTTCTCTACACGGCAATCGGCATGTCAATACCAACTCTTCCTCGCTGGGTTTCGACCAATGTCTCGAGTTCTGGCTCGGTGGGGCCGCAGCAGGTGTGTCAGGGTTTTCGATTGATACGTTCGGATACGAGACCAGGTTTGTGCTCGTTGGAACCCTAAGTGCGATTGGTCTGCCCATACTGTCTGGAACGCTGGCCAGTGGGGTCTGCGAAGTTCGCTGCGCAGCGCGTGACAACCATCAATCGTTATCGAGGTAGAGCGCAACGAGGTCTTCGCCGATACGTTTCAATTCGATCCGGATCTCGCTCGGTTCCACTACCTCAACCAACGTGCCAAAGCCAGCAAGCTTATGAATGAGGGCACGCTGGTCCGGGGCAGCAATCTCAACCTCCACTCGCCCGTCAACACCGGCAGGCCCAACGCGTAACTTTGGCCCAAACACCCAACGCAGTGGCTGCAGTGCAACGGGTTGGGCCAGAGCCCGGACGGAGACAGCCCACAAATCGCCTACTCGCTCAGCGATCAACTTCCATGCTGCTGCAAGATCGAAGCCCTCAGGCCGAACAACCCGAACGCCGGTTCCCTCGACCGATATCACTCGGTCGATACGAAACGTTCGCATACCTTTTTCGGTATCTGCTACCAAGTACCAAGCAACACCTTTTGCGGCAATACCAAGTGGGCTTACTACACGAACGCTCGCTTCGCCGCTGGGCGTTTGATAACCAAGCACAACCTGCTCATCAGAAATCACCGCTGTTTGCAGCGCGTCAAGCCACTGCGGAAGGGGACGTTCTCGTACTTGCTGACCCCACCGAACAGGGTCAACAATCAACGCTGACGATGCCCGCTCGGCTTCATCTTGCATCGTTTTAGGAAGCGCACTGAGTAGTTTGCGTAACCCGGCCTTTACTGCTGGGGTTGCAGATGACGCCGGGCCTGCGACAAGGAACAGCGCTCGCACTTCAGCTGCGTTGAGGCCGCTTAGGTCAGTTCGGGAGTCACCGAGAAGCTGCCAGCCACCATTGCGACCCTGGGTCGAATACACCGGAAGACCGGCGGCGCCGAGGGCCTCAAGGTCACGTCGAGCGGTGCGCTCGGAGATCTCTAATTCGTCGGCTACTTCGCTGGCCGTCACGTGACCCTTGCGTTGCAGAATGAGCAGAAGGGCTACCAATCGGTCGGCTCGCATGTTTTTGATGTTGCCACATAAAACCGGACAATAGGTGACCGGTTTAACCCGTTACCTTGCACCTATGAACGCCCACACCTCATCCTCATCCTCACCTTCAACCGTCGATCCACGTCCGCTCGTCGCCAAGTCAATCGCTCTTGCCGGTGACATCATTGGCGAAGTGCACCCCAGTCAAATGGGTAACCCGACGCCCTGCGGAACGTTCACGGTGCATCAACTGTTGGGGCACCTCCTCGGGGCGCTTGATCGAATTACCGTCGTTGGCCGTAATGTCGAGAATCCGTTTGGCCGACCCGAGCATTTTGAACCGTCTGACGGCGATTGGGCTGGAGCCTGGCACGAATTTGCTCGTGAGGAAGAGGCCGCCTGGGCCGACCCGGCTACGCTTACCCGCCCGACCATGTTGCCGTGGGCCGCCGAGTCGGGGGCTCTGGCGCTACGCAGCTACGTCGCTGAGTTCACCGCCCATACATGGGATCTGGCACAGGCAACCGACCAAAACCCCGCCTGGGATGACGAAGTGCTTGCCATGTCGCTCGACGTGATGCGCGAAATTTTGCCTGCCGCTGGCCGCCAAGAAATGTTCGACGCCATTCGGGCCACCATGCCAAAAGAAATGAGGGGCGGGCCCAACGCGTATGCCCCGGCCATAGCAATCGCCGGCGACGCGCCACTCATCGATCAGTTGATCGCACACATAGGCCGAAATCCCGCCTAGACAACAAGAAGCCCCCGCACAGGCGAGGGCTTCACGGCTTGGGTATTTAGTGCGCTCGGCATGATTCGAACATGCAACCTTCTCATCCGTAGTGAGATGCTCTATCCGTTGAGCTACGAACGCTTGTGACGCCAGTGTACCGGATCATCTCTGGCACCCAGACGGGTATTACTGGCGGAGAAGGAGGGATTTGAACCCTCGGACCCAGTTTCCCAAGTCCCCTCATTAGCAGTGAGGTCGATTCGGCCGCTCTCGCACTTCTCCGTTGCCAAGCGAACCCGGCAATGAGAGTCTGACACACGAGCGGGCCTCCGTCATCCAAATTTCACTAGCAGAAACAACGGGGACCGAGTCCACCCAGTTCGTAGAGCGGGCTACGTTCGCATACTAACTATCGTCACTGTGAGCGGAGTTGCTCCGTCAAAGTCCATCGCGAAACAACAAAGACACAGCAGACTTGGCGAATAGGGTGTACCGGTCAGCCACGCCCTGCTCCGAAAAAAGACGACGAACGACATGTGCCCACACTCGACCAACCACAGAACGAGTCTGGTTGGCCCGAACGGCGCTGGGAAAACGACGGTATCGCCACGGTTTCTTGGATCAGAGGTCGAGTTCGTGAACGCTGACCTCATTGGTGCCGAACTCCGATTCTCGAAGCGCTCCCCGATGGCGAAATGGCCCTCGCACGAGTCGACTCATGGTCACTTTGGGAGAACGCCAACGAAGAACCAACCATCGTTGCCAACTCCGAAGATCACCTGGAAACCATCTTTGACGAACAACGCTGGGACCAGCTCAAACGCCTCAGCCGCTAGGCAAACACTGAGCAGTATGGGAAAATGAACCGTGACTCGAACGACCACCAGCAAAGTTCCGGCAACAGGAACCCAAACGGTCGATGCGAGGTCACAGCGCCTGCTCGACGAGACCGTCATGATCCGTGAAGCGGTCACCCAAGCAATCGATGAGCACCGCCGACTCGGATACCCAATTGTTGTAGCCCGCAACGGTATAGTCGTCTGGCTCCAACCGGGCGAATACTGAAGTCATTCTCGACCACGTGCTCGCTGCTGCACCAAGCAATTGCGTGTCGGGGGCTGGTTTGGCGGAAGGGGTGGGATTTGAACCCACGGATCTTTCGATCGCCGGTTTTCAAGACCGGTGCATTCGGCCGCTCTGCCACCCTTCCAAAACAAGCCTGTGTACCTTACCGTGCCAGCGACGATCGGTAAGCGAATTTCGACAAGACTGCATTCTGCATGAGTGAGAACGAATTTCCATTGCCCGACCGGCAGTCTGGGTTCCCTCATATCGTGACCATTTGCGCCAGTCTTCGATCGGGTTCGCATCACGCTGCGTTACTGGCGGCCGCCGAGGCGGAAATGGATCGGCTCGGTGCCACATTCGCCCGCTATACCGGCCTCGCCGGGTTGCCCCATTTCAACGAAGACCTTGAAAGTGATCCACCAACAGGCGTCGTCGACGTTCGAAGGGCCATCAGCACAGCCGATGCGGTTGTCATTGCTTCGCCAACGTACAACTATTCGATTCCGGGTGGGCTGAAAGATCTCATCGACTGGTGCAGCCGCCCTATCGGGCAATCGGCCTTTGCAGCAAAGCCCGTTGCGATCATCAGCGCGTCTACCGGGGGTGGTGCAGGAATCGACGGTTCGTTGTACATCGGGAAAATTTTGTTGCGTTTGGGTGCCGTTATCACCGAACCGCAAGCCAACATCGCCAAGGTCACCAGTGCTTCCGTAGAGTCAGCTTCCTTCCACAAACCCGTGACCGGTACGTTGAATGCAACCGTTCAATCGCTGGTACTTCGATCTCGTGGAGCAACGGTGATTGACAATGCCCCGCTGAATCGATTCGAACTGCACCTTGATGGCTTAGTGGCCGGCTATGCCGACTACCAACATTACCAACGGGGCGATTTCACGGTGCTTGACCTTCCTCACACCGTGACCGAACCGCAATTTCGTGGCCAAGGAATTGCATCCGTTCTTGTGCGAGGCGCCCTCGATATCGTGGCAGCTGCCGATCAACAAGTGATTCCCACCTGCCCATTTGTCGCTGACTTCATAGAGAAATACCCGAAGTACAAACCGCTATCCCCCGATACGGCGCAATAACCATTCCATCGGGCCGATGTTTCGCCACCGGTGGTACGGGCCAGCGATAACCACGGCAAACAGCCACGACCCGATCGCTATAAGGAACGACTGCATTAAACCGTGCCGCTGGTCAACACCGACGTAGGCAATAAGTGCCCAAGGTATGAGGCCATGCAGCAAGTAAATCGTGAAGGTCATTTGACCCGCGTGGGAAAGCAATCGCACCGGAGACCAATCGGCGAATAAGCGAGCCAACCATGACAGACCCACGATGGCAAACACCGCGATACCGGTCGTCGAGAGAACATATGCAGGCATACCTAAACCGAATGGTGTAACCCTCATGAACCCACCCGGCTGAGGTGAGGCAATCCAATCCCACCGTTGGGGTAACAAACCACGGCCAACAAAGCCGAGCCCATAACCAAACACCACCATGGCAGCAGCGCCACCCATGAGCGTTACACGTAAGCGTGCAGACGCTTGACCGTTCGGCTGATCGAGAACAAGTACCTTCGCCAGCAGCATTCCGATGATCACAAAGGTGAGCCACGGCAACACCGGGTGACCACCCCATGAGAGCACGCTCGACAGGTAGCCGCGCGGAGTACCCACCGGTACTCGGCCGAACCCATCAGCCGGTGCACCACCCCACCACGAAGCACTTTCAGGGCCGATCGACCGGAATACCAGCACACGTTGTATCGCTGTCAGCGACATAACACCAGCCGCCGCAATCAGTAGTCGCCGTTTCGGCCAGGTAATCATCCAAGCAGCAAAAATCATGAAGGTACCGGCGTAGTGAAGGATCTCGCCGGGCCATACCGGATCGAACATCACGCCAATCAGAATGAAGAGCACACCTCGACGACGAAGCCTCCACCGCTGCTCGGTGATTTCTTTCGGGTCGCCTCGACGAACAACCCCCGCCGCACCAAACGCCACACCCATACCAACCAGCATGGTGAGTGTCGCCGCGAAACGGGTACTTAGCGGGCCTTTCCACGGGTCGAATACTTCAAGCATCCACCGGGGTTCGTCGAGCCCGTCCCATCCGACACCACGGATGTTGTCGAGGTTCCATTCGACGACGTAGTTCATGCTGAACACACCGATAAGCACCAGCGCTCGAACCACGTCGAATTCGGCCATACGTGGCTTTTTCGGCTGCGATACCAGTTGCGCCGGCTCAACGGTGGTCATCAGACCACGCTAGTGCCCTCAAACCCCCACTAATTGAAGGATTTCCGGCCTATTAGGTCGGTTTTCCTGCAATTAGTGCACGGGCCGTGCGGTGCGCGGGCGGTTACAGCCCCTTGACGATCTCGGCCATCAGCGACCCGGCTTCGGTGGGGTTCAAACCAATCTGAACACCGGCGGCAGCTAGGGCATCCATCTTGCCCTGGGCCGTACCCTTGCCGCCCGAAACGATCGCACCAGCGTGGCCCATCTTTTTACCGGCCGGTGCGGTTACACCAGCAATGTAAGCAGACATAGGTTTGGTGACGTGGGCCTTGATGTACTCTGCAGCCTCTTCCTCGCCGGTTCCACCGATTTCACCGATCAAGATGATCGCCGCCGTTTCTGGGTCGTTTTGGAACGCTTCGAGCACGTCGACAAACGCGGTTCCCGGAACCGGATCGCCACCAATACCAACGCACGTCGACACACCAATCCCGAGTTGTTTCAGTTCGTACAGCGCCTGGTAGGTCAGGGTGCCTGAACGCGACACAATGCCAACTGACGGTTTACCTTCCTGCGGCGGCAATGCAATTTCACCGGCAGTGATACCGATGTTGCAACGCCCCGGGCTGATGATGCCCGGACAGTTAGGTCCAAGCAGCCGAGTATTCGGGTACGAACGCTTCAACACGTTGTACGTCTTCGCTTCGTCCTGGGCCGGAATGCCTTCGGTGATGCACACGATAAACGCAATACCGGCTGCGGCAGCTTCAAGTATTGCTGCAGCTGCGGCCTTCGGTGGCACCGAAACCAGCGAGGCGGTAGCCCCGGTGGCGGCGACAGCTTCAGCAACAGTATTGAATACCGGAATGCCCTCAACGTCAGTACCGCCCTTACCGGGGGTGACACCGCCGACGACCTGGGTACCGTATGCCTGGTTACGAAGGCCGTGGTACTTGCCCTGCCCCCCAGTCAAGCCCTGCACGATGACCTTGGTTGTCTCATCTACGAAAATAGCCATAATGTATGCGTGCTCTCTACTTGTTTGCCAGTTCGACAGCGGCACGGGCCGCTTCGAGCATCGTGGGCATGGAAATCAACTTGTCGGCTGGAATGCCAGCGTTGGCGAGAATCTCGCGACCTTCCTCAGCATTTGTGCCATCGAGACGAATCACAATTGGTGATTTCAAAGCAACACGACTCATCGCTTCAACGATGCCCTTAGCTACTTCTTCACCGCGAGTAATGCCACCGAAAATGTTGACGAAGATCGACTTGACGTTCGGGTCGGTGTTAATGACTTCAAGTGCACCGGCCATCACGTCGGCGTTCGCGCCACCGCCGATGTCGAGGAAGTTCGCGGCGCTTCCGCCGACCTGGTTCACCACATCGAGAGTGCTCATAGCCAAGCCTGCACCGTTCGCAATGATCCCAACGGTTCCTTCGAGGCCAATGTATTGCAGCCCTTTTTCGTGGGCCAGTGTTTCGCGCGAGTCGCGCAATACCGTGGCTTCGTACTCGGCCCAATCGTGTCGGTACATAGCATTTTCATCGAGCGACACCTTGGCATCGAGACACAACACTTTTCCCTGCGGGGTCAACACGAGCGGATTGATTTCGGCCAGGTCACAGTCGCCCTCAGTGAAGCACTTGTACAGCAGCACAAGAATGTCGGCCGCTTGATCAATGGCTAACGGATTCAACTTTGCATCAACGCAAGCCTGGCGGGCGGTCTCACGAGAGATACCGTCAACTGGGTCGATGTGTAGCTTGATAAGAGCATCGGGGTTTTCGACTGCAACCTGTTCAATTTCGACTCCACCTTCGGCTGACAACATCAGCAGATGCTTTTTGGCTGCCCGATCAAGTGTGAACGACGCGTAATACTCCTCGGCGATATCGGCGGCGTTAGCAACGAATAACCGATGGACGACGTGACCCTTAATATCCATTCCGAGAATATTGCCTGCATGCAGACGAACTTCTGCTTCGTTCTCGGCCAACTTGACACCGCCAGCTTTTCCACGGCCACCAACTTGAACTTGGGCTTTGATAACAACGGGATACCCCGCGGAATTTGCGACGGTCACCGCCGTATCAATGTCGTCGGCGATACCACCGGGCGGTACAGGAAGACCGAATCGGGCAAACTCGGCCCGGCCTTGATACTCAAAGAGATCCACGTTGATCCTTGTGTTGGTGTTCCAGCTCGCCACGACGGTCGTGCGGCATCATTTCGGTGTTGAAGCCGCCATACTAATGAAGTGGACCACGAGAACGATCAATCAGACCCGGTAGATCCAAAAGAAATAGCCAAAACGCCAGTCGGAGAACGTAGCGACCGGTTCATCGGGCATCGAGGGCAAGCATCGTCAAAACCCCGATCAGCACCCGTGGGCCCCCAAGGCCAACCCCTTGCCTCGGACGCAGGTGCCCATCGACGGGGCTTCATCATCATCATTGCTGCGGTTATCGGCATCGGCGGATGGATCTTGTACAACACCGCACGGTCGGCAACCGAGTCGCCTGAAACATTCGGGCTGGGTGCCGATCGATTCGAAGTCAGCCGCGACTCGAAGAAGTTTTCGGAAAGCGTGATGAAAAACGGACCACGCCTCTACCAGGCCCTTGCGGGGGACAGCGACCTTTGGGTCAACTTCGTCGATGGGAAGTGGGTCGCTTTCACTGCTTGGCCCGCCGATAAGGGTCGAACGTGTCCGGTTCAATGGTCACTGGCGACGAAACAGTTCACCGATTGCACGAACCGGGTGTGGCCACCCAATGGAGCCGGCCTCGTTGCGTACCAAACCATCGAAGAGGACGGCGTGCTTGCTATCGACCTCCGAACCACCATCGCACCCGCTCCCTAGTGCCACAGGAGGGCACCATGGCGAATCGAGGTAGGTCTAGCCGACCGGCAAAGGCTCCTCGATGGCAGGCGGTGTTGGTGGCAATGAAGCGCCCGGAACCGTTTCGACCGGAACCGGTGGCAACACCGGCGGCACCGTAGTCGCCGAAGGAACCGTCAACGGATCAATCGTCGAAGGCGGAGGAGGCAACACGTCTTGGCCGAAGGTTCCGCCATCGCGTGGAATAGGTGGAAGCCCAGTTTCTTCAACGAATGACTTCCCGCTTATCGAACCAACCTTTCGGCGAACACCTGGATCGATGCCGCCGCGAGCCTTTCGCCGAAGAATTTCCTTTCGACTGACCGCCACCTCTCGTTTGATGGGCTGCGCCTCAGTGAATTCCAGAATCGGCTCATTCACGAGCACATTTTCCATGTATCGCTTCCATGTCATCGCAGGAAGCGAGCCACCAGTTATTCCGCCACCAACACCCTTGATGTTTCGCAACGGGCGGGGTGCGTCTTTGTACCCCATCCAGACCGCTGTGGCCAACGTCGGGGTGTACCCAACAAACCAAGCGTTTCCGTTACCTTGCGACGTCCCGGTTTTCCCGGCGACGGGTCGATCTGCGAGTTGGGCCCTGGTACCGGTGCCTTCTTCAACAACACCCTGCAACACCGAGTTGACGTTGTCGGCAACGTTTTCGGTGAGTACTCGATTTCCAAGTCGAGCCGTGTTGTCTTCCAGTACGTTTCCGTTTGAATCGGTCACTCGAACGATCGGTGTTGTCGGAAGTCGAAGCCCCCGGTTTGCAAACACGGCGTAGGCCGATGCCATTTCCAACGGAGACACATCGATACCACCAAGCGAATAGCTGGCACCGTGAACCTTCTTGTCGTACCAGGCCGACGTGACGCCGAGTTCCTGAGCCATCTTGGCGACGTTCCGCAGCCCAACATCAATTCCCAAGCGCGCATACGCTGTGTTGACCGACTTTATAGTTGCCTGTCGCAGAGTCACCGGCCCATAGGCCGCTCCTTCGAAGTTACGAATTGGGCGACCACCACCAGGGGGCGTGTAGGCAGAACCTTGATACACCGCAGTTGGCGAAATACCTTGGGAAAAGGCGGCTGCGAGAACCAACGGTTTCATCGACGAGCCAGGCGAACGACCCGAGCCACCGCCAGAAATGTCGTTGGCCTGGGTACACGTTGGTGCAAGTTCCGGGTCACGACCTAGGCGCTTTTTCAGCTTGGCAATATCGGGACAGTTTCCGAGTGCCAAATTGACCTGACCTCCGGGGGCATAAAAGTCACGTCCACCTACTAACGCACGAACAAAACCGGTCGTCGGATCAATCGACACGATTGCAGTTTCGAGTTTCTCATTCGTACCCTTGAGTAGCCAAGCGGCAGCCTCTTCAGCCTGGGCCTGCATATTCGGATCGATCGTGGTTTCGATTTGTAAACCCCCACGAAACACCCGTTCCTCGCCGTAGCGGGCAATGAGATAGCGACGCACATAGTCAACAAAGTACGGATGCACCGTGGTCGTAGTTGGCCGAATGTGCACCACCGTTACAGCAACACCGATTGCTGGGACGGTTCCATCTTCGCTGTCAACCCATAGTTCTTTCGGAATAGTTTCGTCGTACTCCAGCTGGGTGATGTAGCCCTCGTTAAGCATGCGTAGCAACGTCAGTTTGCGTTTCACTTCGCTGGCATCTCGATGATCTCTCGGCTCATAGCGAGTGGGCGCCGGAATCACACCAACCAACGTTGCCGCCTCGGAAAGCGTGAGTTGCGATACTGATTTTCGAAAATATGTTTGCGCAGCGGCACCTACCCCGTAGGCACCCTGCCCAAGGTACACAGCCGTGAGATATTCATACAGGATCGCGTCTTTGTCGTTGATTCGATCAAGCCGATTTGCAATAACGGCCTGACGCAATTTGGCCTTCGCCCGCTCAAATCCCGACAGCGATTCGTCTCGCAGATCGGCCTGCTCATCACCGGAGTAGACCTGCTTCACCAACTGCATCGTGATCGTCGAGGCACCCTGCTGACCTTCGCCGCCTTGCAGATCGGTTTGCAGCGCCCGCCCTATTCCACGGGCATCGACGCCCTTATGTTTGTAGAATCGCCGGTCTTCCGAGGCAATCAGGGCGTCTTTGAGTACCTGCGGAATGTCTTCACGAGACACCGGGATGCTCGAATCAAACTCTTTAAACGTGGCAATTGGGTTATTCAACGAGTCGTATACAAACGACGGCAAAATGACCGGAAGTATGCGCTTTTCAGGGATTGTTACGGGCACGGGGGCAAACATCACGAGCCCTAAGCCGGCCGCTGCCATACTTCCGGGGAGGATCGTTGTTGCGACAAACAGCACCACAACTGTTTTAACGAAGGCCCGAAGCACCCTGTAGATAGACCTGACGACGGCCCACACCGACCTAAACACGGCACTAGTTTCGCAGACATGCATCCGCCGTCGGTCGATACCTTGGCCCGCTCTCTGGCAAGCCTGGCTGATTTACCTATTGAGTTGCCCAGAGCACTGAGGGTTGACATTGCCCGCCAAGCCATTGCTGCGGCAGTTTCGGCCGGTGACCCGGGGTCGGCTCACGCCCTTGCAGAGGCACTGGCGACACAACGAAGCCGTCAATTGCTGCAACCCGTAATCAACGCAACCGGAACACTGCTGCATACGAATCTTGGTCGTGCGCCACGAGTGCCAAGAACGCAATCCACAGAGATAACCGAGCCTACGAGGTACACCTCGCTTGAGTTCGATCTTGTGACCGGTCAGCGGGGCTCACGTCGAGCGCACGCCTCGACCCTTTTTGCCCTACTCAGCGGGGCCGAAGCTGGGCTCATTGTGAATAATTGCGCTGCTGCAATGCTGCTCGTAGTAAGTGCACTGGCTAGCGGTCGGGGGGTCGCCGTGAGCCGGGGCGAAATGGTCGAGATAGGTGGGGGATTCCGTATTCCCGACGTTATGGAACAGGGTGGTGCGCGTCTCGTAGAGGTCGGAACCACAAATCGAACACGACTCGGTGACTACGAGCGAGTACTTGCCTCACCCAAATACGACATTGCGATGCTGCTAAAAGTGCACCAGTCGAACTACAAGATCACCGGTTTCACTGAGGAAACGCCGATCACAGAACTAGCCGAACTCAGTAAGCGAGCAGATGTTGCGTTCGTGGCTGATATTGGTTCGGGGCTATTAGATACCCGAATGCCGTGGTTAGCCGATGCTTCCGGTAAGGTTCCAAACCTAGGTTGGTTGGCTAACGAACCGGGTGCCCGCCAAACTTTAGAGGCTGGCACCGGCCTTGCAGTGTTCTCGGGTGACAAGCTGCTCGGCGGCCCCCAGGCTGGCATCATCGTTGGGTCAGCCGAACTCGTCGAAGCCTGCGCGAAACACCCGTTGGCTCGGGCAGTTCGGCCAGGCGGAATGGTGCTCGATGAATTGCAACATGTTGCGCTGATGTACCTCGACCAGCGAGCGAGAGAGCTTCCGTTTTGGAAGATGGCATGCCTCGGCGTCGACGAATTGAGGGCTCGTGCCACTTCTATCGTGACCTCAGTTGGTGAGCACTTTGGTACTGCGCTGGTGAGCGTGATCGACACAGACGCGGTTCCCGGTGGCGGCACCCTGCCCGATCGCAAAATACCTTCGGTTGGTCTCTGCATGAGAGGCGATCATGTTCGGACGCTTCGAATGATGGCACCTCCAATCGTTGCAAGAATGACCGACGCCGGAACGATCCTTGACCTGCGCACCATCGACCCGGCTGATGATTTTCTCGTCGCTGAAACGATTGCGACTGCGCTCGATGCAACCGCCAAGCCAGGCAGCTAATACGTATGCATGTGATTGCGACAGCCGGTCACGTAGACCATGGGAAATCAACTCTCGTCATGACCCTAACGGGAACCGACCCTGATCGATGGCAGGAAGAAAAGGATCGTGGCCTCACCATCGACTTAGGCTTCGCGCATACGACCCTTGATTCGGGGGCCGAGATCAGCTTCGTTGATGTTCCTGGCCATGTGCGATTTCTGAAGAACATGTTGGCTGGCGTCGGCGCAGTTGACGCCTGCATATTCATCGTTGCCGCCACCGAAGGGTGGAAACCTCAAACCGAAGAGCACCTTCGAATTCTCGACTTGCTTGGTCTTCGACACGGAATCATCGCATTGACGAAGGTTGGCCTAGTTGACGACGAGTGGTTACAGCTCGCCCAAATGGATATCGAGGAACGAACAGCCGGCACGTTCCTTGAGGGTGCACCAATCATCGGGGTCGATGCCCCCACAGGTGTGGGTATCGTTGAACTTAAGGCCGCGCTTGAAACCCTCGTTACACAAACGCCACGGGCGGTTGACCGTCACCGGGTTCGACTGTGGGTTGACCGAGTGTTCGCGGCCAAAGGTGCAGGAACGGTCGTTACCGGAACGTTGGCGGGTGGAAGCATAAGTGTGGATGATGAACTTTCCATCGTCGGCCCGAACGGTTCACATGATGTACGTGTGCGTAGCATACAAACCCACGGTGCGAAGGTGTCAAAGGTTGCGCCGGGGCACCGTGTAGCGCTCAACCTCAACGGTGTGTCACATGAGCAGGTAGCTCGGGGCGACGCGGTTGTCCGCAACGCTCAGTGGCATCGATGCGACCGTTTCGATGCTCGTCTCGATGTGCTTGAGGCTATCGATCACGAGGTCTCGCGCCGTGGCGCCTATGCGCTCGCAATTGGAAGCGGCGAGTACCCGGTGAAGGTACGCATACTTAGTGATCATACGATCATTCCGGGTGAGTACGGCTATGTGCGGATTCATCTTCCCGTGGCGCTTCCCCTGATGCCAGGCGACCGGGCCATACTTCGTGACTACGGGCGAGAACAGACCATTGGCGGTATCGAGGTGTTGCACGTTGACCCCCGACGACCAGCCTCGAAAGCCAAACCGAACAAAGACCCGGAAGCGATGGTCGCGGAACGCGGATGGGTCACGCTCGATGCCTTCGAACGCTTAACGGGCCTCAACCCGGCAATTGCTTGGTCGGGGCCGGTGATCGGGGCAAAGTGGGCGGTTACTCAACACACTCTTGACGCGACCCTCGAAGCTATTCGAACAAAGGTTGATTCTGCTGGGCCATTGGGCCTAGACCCGGCTGCACTCGACGATCACGATCGGGCGTGCCTCTCCTTACTGGGCCCGGAGGGAATTGCGATGATCGAAGGGCGAGTCCGTCGGGGCGAAGTTCGAGACCCACTTGCCGATCATCCGTTTGTGGCTGCATTGGAAGCTGGGCGTTACTCGCCGCCTGATGCGACCGGAATCGACCGGACTGAGCTACGTGAACTTATTAGACGCAAGCTCGTACTTGAACACGACGGTGTTTGGTTTGCCCCATCGGTAGTTCACGAGGCTGCAGTCGTCGCTGCTGGTTTACTGGCCACACAACCTGAGGGCATCACCGTGGCTGAACTACGAGATGCGCTCGGAACCACCCGCAAGTACATATTGCCCCTGGTTGGCTGGTTCGACAACAACGGAATCACCAGGCGACGCGGTGACCTCCGAATAGCCGGGCCGCGCCTTCCGGCAGTCTGACAGTGCCCGGTGCCCCGGTGCCCGACATATAGTTTTCGGTGGGATTGGGCAAATGCATGCAGGTTGCATTTGAGGCAAAGCGGCTGCGTGAAACTGCTGCTAGACCCTGCGTGAAACTGTTGCTAGACAGTGCGTAGAAGTGATGGTAGAACTGCAATATGAGACAAGCCACCTACGTAAACCGGCTGGTAGACGCATAGATCTCAGAACTTTTGATAGATCTCCAGCTCTGTTGCTGGTGGGTCCTCGATCGAGCGGCAAAACAACCACCGCCGTCCGCCATTCCAAGACAATTTTACGATTAGACCAAACGGGGGTTCGTAACGCCGTCGCTAATGATCCCGATGCTGTGTTGAGTGATGGCGATCCGCCGATACTGGTGGATGAGTGGCAGCTGGAGCCGAGTTCTCTCGGTGCGGCGAAACGTCTTATCGACGTGAATGACGAACCAGGTCAATTCATCTTCGCGGGATCCGCCGCCGATGACCTCCTCGGGATGAGTTGGCCTGCGACAGGGTGCTTCATTAGGGTCCCAATGTGGGGTTTGACCCAACGAGAATTGCAAGGGTCAGATCGAGCCGAAACTTTCTTTGACACCGTGGCAGACCCCGATTTTGATGGTCGCTTCTCGCTGCCGCGGGTTCGGCCAGATTCAAACGGTTACATCGACTTGGCCACGATGTCGGGGTTTCCGCAATGTTGTAAGCGTACAAACGAACGGTCTCGAACGGCATGGTTGAACTCGTACGTTGACCATCTAGTTGGCCGTGATGTCGAACTTATCGGTGAGGTTCGAGAGCCTCTCCTTTTTCGACGGTACCTGAGAGGAATCGCGGCAAACACGGCCGGATCTCCTAATGCCACGAAGCTGATCGAGTCGGTTGGCCTGAATCGAGAAACGGCCACCCGGTATGACACGTTCCTCGAGCGGCTGTTTGCGGCCGAACAGATACCCGCTTGGTCTTCGAATCGGCTCACCCGAGTTTCAGGCCGCCCGAAACGATACATTTGCGATGCTGCAATCGCGGCAAACCTCGTGGGAGTCGATCGACGAACTATCCTCCGAGACGCCGACCTCCTTGGTCGGATCGTTGACACGTTTGTAGCGTCTCAACTACGTCCCGAGCTTGGCTTGGGGATCCAGCCGGTCGAAATGTTCCATCTTCGACAAGACGGCCGCCGCGAAATCGACCTCATTCTTGAGCGCCGCGACGGAGCTCTTTTAGCAATCGAAGTGAAGGCTGCGACCTCAGTTGATCCCACCGATGCTCGCCACCTCATTTGGCTCCGCGACCAACTTTCCGCAGATCAGTTCCGAGTCGGAATTGTTTTCTATACAGGCGCCCATGTGCTGCAGCTCAGCGAAAGAATCTGGGCCGTGCCGATTTGTGCCCTTTGGGGCTAGATATGCGGCCTGCACTTGGGTAGGGAGGAAGCTCTTGCAGTTGGGCTCTACAAACCGGTCCGGACGGTACAGATTGGGCATCATGAGTAAATCAACAAAACAAGCGAATGCGTTTCGCGAAGCTTTGATTACGAGCGCGTCACCCAACCCGTTACGCAGTCGACTACGCATGGAGCCCTTCTCCGAAGAGGGTCGCGAGATGTTATTGCAGTGGGTGAAATCGGTTGAATTCGCCGACATGCTCGAAGCGACGGGGATGACTGTTTACGACAACGACCCCCAGCCCGTTGAGTAAAGAATTCGTCAAACAGTGCGGATCATTGATGATCAACTCATCAGCCGTTCCAGTCAGGGGGCAACACTTGGGCGGTACTCCCAGTGCCATGGTTCTGCGTTGATGCCGACAAAGTCGAATTCCGAAGCGTTTTTGACGAGCCAACGATGAGCAGCTGATCCTTCACTTACCCCTCTACCGCCAGCCGTGAAGTCAACTGCTATACCTCGAAGGTGAGTCCCACCAGGCTTTGCCGTTGGGGGACGGCACTGAGATGCCTGCTTCACATACACATCGAACGGTGATGGTCCGCAGTTCGCTCGGCGTCGAGCAAGCTGTTCGGCCGGCGACCGGAAACCCTGCCCGGACAATCTGATCTCGGCGACCTCAGCTGCTCTGATGAGGTCACGAAGCGGCTTAGTTGCCTCAACCGTGACCACGATCCCGTTTACGCTGTCACCCAGCAGGAGGTCGGGTGGAGGGTTCGACTCTTGCAGCGCCGTCAACAGCGGCGTCGGGTTTACCGGCCCGCGCCCATGTAGATGGATCTCAAGATGTAAATGTGGCGGATCAACCGCTTCAGTCGAACCTGCCGGAATCGGACCGACGGTTCCGAGTAGTTGGCCAATCTCGACCTTCTGCCCGTTCCGCAAACCGTTTGCAAATATTTCTAGGCCCGCGTAGTAGTACGACGTACCATCCTCACCCGTTATCCAGAGTCGATTTCCTGCAAGGGGTGCGCGACCTACGCGGGAGACTACGCCTGCTCGCATCGCACGTATCGCTTGGCCTTGAGCGACAAATACATCGACACCTTGCTGTATGTGTGCATACTTAGTACCAACCGTGCGTTTGGCACCGAACGAATCCACAAAACTTCCGCCTCCGACAATCGGGAATACGGTGTCGACACCCTGCAAAACTGGAGGCAGATCGACTTGTTGGAGTGCCGCAACCGATTCCCTTTTAGACAGGCCAATCGGCACCCTACTGCGAGTCAGACCAAATGCAAGAAGACTGAATACCGCAGCCAGGGCCATCGCAGAGCCGACCATCCGATTCCGCCCGTTGCTCGTTGGCCGTGTCACGGCACCAAAAGTTGGAGCTCGCATCGGAATACCGTCAATGGTATTTCCGTATGCTTGCAGACGATCTAGAACTGGATCAGATGTTTTCATCGTTCAGCCTTCTTTGAGTAGTTTGCGGAGACGGGCCGTGCCTCGATGCACATGATTGGTAACTGCTTCGCTTTTGATGCCAAGTAATTCCGCAACCTCGCGATACGTCCATCCGTGGGCATGAACGAGAAGTACACAAATCCGTTGCTTTTCGTTTAGGCGGGCGACAACTTGCCCTAAGTCAACCGCCGCGAACGCATCAGAGCCTGAACTCCGCTCCAGTGGAAAGTTCAGTTGCCTCCGTTGCCGCCACGCGAGTTGGGGACGAAGCGAACTCTGCCCCACCCGATAGAGGTAGCCGATGGGGTTATTGAACAGGTGGAGTTCATCTCGGTGTTCCCAAGCCCAACCGAGGGCGTTAGCCGTTGCATCGAGGCCCAAATCGATGCCGTACTTCGCCACGAGGGCCTGACGCAACGGGCGTTCTATACGCGACATCAACGACGCGAAATCGACAGCACTGTTGTCTGTTTGCACACGTGGTCGGCTCAATGGACTTGACCGGTCGAAAGGCACGACCTCCATCGTTAGCATTTCCTCGTGTTGCTCATCATCATGACTGAGCGACGAAGGGGTGGATCTCTTTCACTTTGGCTGAAGTTTATTCTCACAGTTTCAATTACCGCTTCCGAAATGCTGCGCGCTTATGGGCCTAACAATGAGCCTAAAGCCTTCGAGTAGCGGCGAGACGAGCACCTTTGCGGTATCTAGCTCGAATGCAAGGTCGAACGTGTTCCGCCCCACAACCAGCGAGCAGCAAACAGCGGTCGAACGCGCGCACGATCGTCCCTTGATATCCCCTGGTCGAGGGACCTGACCCCCGTCAGGCACACGAACTTAGATCGAGCCCTCTTTGACGGCAGCCGCGATCCACGGAATGACCTCATCGAGCATGGTGTCAAGCGACGTGGTGGCCTCGAACCCGAGCAGATTCTTCGCCTTATCAACATTCGGAACACGCTTCTGCACGTCGTATTCGTAAGCTTCATCGCTCACATAGTTGAACGGCACATCGGCACCCTTGATTTTGTGCCAAATGACTTCAGCCAATTCGAGCACCGACGTACCGGCCGCAGTTGAGATATTGAAGTCTTCGTTGAGTGCAGCCGGATGCTCCATACAAACCGCAATTCCCTCGGCCAAGTCGCCACCATATGTGTAGTGACGAACCTGCGAACCGTCACCCAAAATATGAACCGGGTCTTGGCCCTTCACGATCTTCTGCACAAGGTCGGGTACTACATGACTCATGGCCAACTTGACGTTACCGCTCATGATTTCGTGCTCGCCGCGGGCCCGGCTTTCGCCGATACCCACGCAGTTGAACGGGCGCACAATCGTGTACGGCAACCCGTACTGATCAAACGCTGCCTTCGCAAAATATTCAACGGCCAACTTCTGAAAACCGTACGAGCTGAGGGGTGGCGGAACCCGACGCTCATCGCCCTCAACCGAAGGCCAATGGGTGGTCGACTCAAACACCATCGATGACGATAGGTAAGTCACCTTCTTCAATCGACCCTTTCCGCTCGCGTATGCCTTCAACGCCGCATCACACGAAGCAGCCATAATCCGCTCATTCGTGGCCAGCAGATCATACGCGTACGCATGAAAGTACGAAATGCCGCCGATGAGCGCTGCGCCAGCAATGAACTGATCGCAGTCAGAGGCCAGTTCGGTCATCAATGGCACATCGGTACATTCGCCCTCAATAAACGTGTACTCGGGGTGGTCGTCGTAGCTCTTTGTCACCTTGCCGTACTTCGAGTAGTTGTCGACACCAACCACGTGATGACCACGACTCAAGAGGGTTTCGACGACATACCCACCAATAAATCCGGCTGAACCGGTGACCAAAACTTTAGACATAACGATTTCCTTTAGTACGGGGCAAAATTACGAGACAGGTTGCTGCGGAACGCGGCGGGCAGGCAAGGGTGGAAGTGGCAGCGCTCGACCATAGGCGTAGCGGTACCACTGCAGGTACTTCGGTAACCACTTGGCCAACTTGAAGTTCGAAACGCCGAAAGCCCGATCGAGCCAAATCGTAGGGATCTCTGCGACCGGTTGACGGTACCGCCGCGCTTTTGCCACGAGTTCAAGACCAACCTCGAACCCAGCGTCAGATTCGATACCTACACGACGTACGAAATCCGCCGAATACGCCTTGAACGAGTTCGTGGCATCGTTCGTACCCACCCTGGCAAAGATGTGTAGCGATCGGCCCGCACCACGTGAAAGCGCAGTCTTAAACCACGGGCCTCCAACCTGCTGACCGCTGCGCATGTAGCGCGAAGCAGCAGCAACCACCACGCCACGCTCGATCAGCTTTACCAGCGGATCGATTTGAGCCGGGTCATCACACCCATCGGCCATCGTCACGACGACAACGTCAGCAATCGCAGAATCGAATCCGAACCGTATAGCCTTCGCTGGGCCCCGCCCATACGCATTCAGGGTCGGTTTTACCCGCGAATCATGTTCTGCATACTTACGGGTCGGCCCGGCCGTGGTGTCATCCGCGCTATCGAACACCACAAGCACTTCGCACGGAAGGCGAACCGATTCAAAAATGCGATCAAGACACTCTTCGATCGCGTCACCCTCGTTAAAAACCGTCACGATGATTGAAACCCGAGGATGTACCGCCTCATGGCGCAGCGGGTCGGTGGCACGTTGATACGACCGAACCATCAGATGACAACCCCGTTGCCGGTCATATTCCAAATATCGATAAGCGGCACATCGGTCACAAGGTCTCGATAGCGGCGATGCGGAGCGCCAATGATGACAAGATCGCTACGTTCAAGCAGTTCCTCTTCGCTTACCAACGAGGGATCGGTTCGTACATAAGGATCGGCGGTCAACACATTCGCAGCTCGGAATCGTAGAATTCGTTTCAATTTGTAGCTGAGGCTAGATCGACTGTCATCGGATTCAGCCTTAAACGCCATCCCCAAAATGCCGACGGTCATTTTCTTCAATTCAAAGCGCTGCGCTGCGCGTGACACAACGTACAACGGAAGCCCTTCGTTAATGAGCATCGCTGAATGACCCAATGCAAACTTATTGTCGTTAAACGCAGCCAACTGCATGGTGTCTTTGAACAAACAAGGGCCAGCAGCGAAGCCGGCACCCGGCATATCGATCGCCCGGGGATACTGGAAGGTGATCGCATGGCGCACCCGCTCGAAGTCAACCCCAAAATCGTTCGCCATCATGAACAGCTGATTTGACGCAGCAAACTTTATGTACCGCCATGTATTGGTGAACAACTTCGCCAACTCGGCTTCTTCCGGTGTCACGTGAACGGTTTGCTCTGTCAATCGACGAAACAAGTGATCAGCCCGGTCGGCAACTTCGGTACTACGTGCACTTATAATTTGCGGAAGGCTGAAGAGTTCGGTCATCGCATGACCCTCAGCAATGCGTTCGGGGCAGAATGCCACACCAACATCGCCGAGCCCGGCGGCCGCCAGACCCTCTTCAACGAGCGCAGTTACCCCAGGAAAAACCGTAGAGCGAAGCACCACGATCTGCCCGACACGCAAATGAGGGTGTAACGCTGCGACTGCATCGGGTACGGCTCGCGCATCGGGGTTCAAATGCTCATCGACCGGCGTACCTATCACCACAACAATGTGTTCAGCTGACTCGATGACAAGTGGATCAGTCGAGGCCACCAGGCGCCCCGAAGCGATGACGCCTTCCAACACCGGAGCTGCACCAGGCTCGTCGAACGGTAGAACAGCAGAGTTGACTTGAGCCACTGAGTCAGGGTTGATGTCGTAGGCCACCACGCTCAGCCCGCGATCAGCGAAGGCAATCGCAAGTGGCAGTCCAACATGGCCGCATCCGCCAACGACAACAACGTCGATCGAGAAGCCGGTAGGTCGTTCGTTGAGAATCTGGCCGCTCATGAGATGAAGATTGTAAAGCGGCTCAGCCCGTCAGCACGGCTTATCGGCCTGGTTCAACCAAGATTTTCACATGCGAACCGGGGTTTGCGAGGTCTCGAAACGCCTGCGCCACCCCATCGAGACCCACAGTTCCGGTGATCAGCTGTGTTCCGTCGATCCGCCCTTCTGCGAGATGGTTCAGCGTCTCCGCAAACTCTTGCGGCGTATACCCCAGCACGAATTGCAGGTTCAGTTCCTTATTGATGCCCCAAATCGGGGTGATCGTGTCAGATTCCATGCACACACCAACAACCAAAATTCTGCTGCCTTTCGGGGCCCGCATCATGGCGCGGTTCAAAATGCCAGGTACGCCAATAGCCTCAAATTGCACCAGCGTCGTGGTTCCGGCGGTCGAATGCCACACGTCGATCACGTCTTGCACCGAAGGGTCGGTCACAACATGGGCACCCATGAGCGTGGCCAGTGCTCGTCGTGCTGGCGAAAAGTCAGCCGCGACAATCGTTTCAATGCCGGCAAGTTTGAGTGCCGCAATAACGGCCAAACCGACTGGTCCGCATCCGTGAACTACTGCTGACTCACCTGGCACAATGTTCGACTTTACAACCGCGTGTACCCCAACGGCCATTGGTTCAGTGAGGGCAGCCTGATGGGCAGGTAAGCCATTTGGTACCTGCAACAGAAGAGGCGCGAACAACTGCAGGTACTCGGCGTAACCACCGTTGACGACGTTTGAGTACCCAACCCCGACCGCAGTATCTGCTCCCGGAGGCATCGACGAGAATACCACCGGCATAGAAACAACGAGGCTGCCAACCGCCGGGCCAGTCGACCCTGCACCGTGCTCGACCACCTCACCCACAAACTCGTGCCCCATCACGATGTCTTTGTTGACATCGAGCCGCGGAACCGTTTCAGCCGGCGTGGTTGCAAGACGCGGTGCCGAACCCTGGGCTGCTAGCTCAATGAGTCGACCGCCATGGTGTACGAAGTGGAGGTCAGACCCACAGATGCCGCACGCGATCGTGCGAACAATCGAGTGAAGCGGTTTCGGTTTCGGCTCGTCGATTTCATCGACGACAATTTGGCCCTGGCGAAGAATGGCAGCACGCATCGCTACTGCTTATCAAGGCGCAACCAGTGAAACCAAGCTTCGACGTTGAACTTCGACGTTGAACTATGAAGCGACTCGCGAAATCACCACTCGGCGTTCGTGCTCGTTCAGCCCACCCCAAATGCCGTGTGGCTCACGAATACCGATCGCGAACTCGAGGCACGAGTCTTTGACCGAACATCCGCCGCAAATCGACTTGGCGGTCAGTTCCCGTCGTTCGCGCTCTTCTTTTCGTTCGAAATGAGTCGGCGGAAAGAACATTGCCGATTGCGGACCCTTGCAAGCTGCTCGAAGCTGCCATGTTTCATCAAGTACTGATTTCATGTTTACCCCCCCGGGTGGAACCTTGATGAAGAAGGTAATCAAAGATGACGATAAAGACAAGGGGCAAAGTGATATTCGTCACACGTTATTCCTGACAAGTTGCCAGGTGCCAGATGCAACTCGCATATTCCGGTACCGTTCGTCTATGAGCGACCAGATGCCGCCACCGCCCGATCAAGATCCGACGCCTGAACCAAATAGCGGTTGGTCTCAGCCGCAGTGGTCCCAGCCATCCACTTCCGAGCCGAATGCCGGCGAGCCGACGCTCCCGCCACCTCCTCCGCCTCCCGTTACGCCCGAGGCACCGGTTTGGGCCCAGCCCGGGTATCCGAAAGAGGGGTACCCGCAGGCCCCCTTAGGAGCCCCCCAGCCGCCCTATCAGCAGCCTCCGTACCAACAGCCACCGTATCAACAGCCGGGATACGGGTATCAAGGTGGGTATCAAGCCGGACCGGGCATTCCACCACCCGGGGGTTTGAGGCCACTCGACATTGGGGAAATTCTCGACAGCGGATTTCGGCTGTGGTGGCGAACCCTCAAACAGGTCATTCCGTATTCGTTGCTACTTGCCCTTCCGGTTCAGGCTGTGCTCACGTTTTTGGCTGTGACCGTCGCGAGGTCATCAGAATCGCCTGACACTTTTCTGCAAGACCCCAACGACCGAAATGCGTTGCTTGGTGGCGGGGTCGTCACGCTCATCCTCGGCCTGCTTCTTCCCACGCTTCTACAGGGCACCTTGACTGCGTACTTCACTGATCGCCTGTTGTCACGAGATACACCTATTCGTCAGTGTTTGATTGTCGGCTTGAAACGAGTGTTTCCTCTGATCGGTGTTGCAATCATCTCCGCGTTTGCGGGGATTCTCGGATGCTTCGCTCTCTGCGTCGGAATTTTCTTCTTCATGACAAGGCTGGCTGTAGCCGCACCCGCCTGCGTCGTCGAACGGGCCGGGCCGATAAAGGCCATCTCGCGATCATGGCAACTCACCACCGGACGCTTTTGGCCAATCTTTGGCATCGTCATGTTCAATCTCTTTATCCCCGTAATGCTTTCGCAGGCTGTTTCCGCGGCCTTTGCCGGGCTTCTTGGTTTACTCGGAAAGAACTTCGGCACGTTTGGCAGTTTCATCGGATCAACAACTGCCTCAGCCGTCGTTACCCCACTCGTAACCGCCATTCTGGTGGTGCAGTACCTCGACCTGCGGGTTCGTCGTGAAGGTCTTGACCTTCAACTAGCCGCACAGGGTCTGGCTGTTGCGCAGTGACACGAGCGTGTCGCTTCGTGGCTATCGAGGGCCTTGACGCCTCCGGAAAAAGTACGCAAGCTTCGCTACTTGCCGCAGCACTGGCCATCCAGGGGCTTCGGGTTGATACGTGGTCGTTTCCTCGGTACAGCCTCTTTTTTGGACAGCGCATCAAGGAACTGCTCGCCGGTCACGACGACGTCTCGGCCGTCACGCTTGATCCGTCTTCGATGGCGCTCTGGTTTGCCGCCGATCGATGGGATGCTGTCAACACAATGTCGGAAGGCGCTCGTCAGGCTGACGTTATTTTGCTCAATCGCTGGACGCTCTCGAACGCGGTGTATCAAGGGGCTCGCTCCGGGTCCGAGACGGCACAGAACGATCTGTTTGATTGGGTACTTGATCTGGAATACGGACGATTTCATCTACCACGGCCCACTATCAACATCGTGTTAGACGTATCGGTTGAGACCTCGATGAGCCGTGCACGCGACCGGGCTACCGGTGCTGGGGCACAACCCGACGTGTACGAATCTTCTGCACGCTTATTGTATGACAGCAGACGATTATACCGTCGAGCTGCTGATCTCTTTCCAGAAGTACAGCGGATCGAAGTTGATGGTCTCGACCCAGGTACCGTTCACAACAAAGTTTTGTCGCTGGTTACTGACACCCTGCGCTAAACCCCGGTGGGCTCCGATTTGGGCGCAGTGCTGGTTAGCCGCGGTGCTGCTTGGCGGCACCTTCCAGCGGTTCCACTTCCAGTACCAACCCATCAATCGAAGCCACCCGAATCGCCTCTCCCAGCGCAAGCGGGGTGGCACGATTCGTGCGGGCTTTCCACGGTGCCCCACGAACTTCAACCACACCATCGGGCGAGATGGCCGTTTTTGCGGTACCAACTTCACCAATCATCGATTCACGGCCAATCGTGGGCGTAGCAAAACGGGTACGTATCATCGTCGGCATGCCGCCAACCATGAACGTAATGACCATCGCAGCCACAATCCCAACCCACCACAGCGGCACCCGAACACCGTCGTTGAACAAAAGAAGTGAACCTACGACCAAACTGATCGAGCCAAGCCCGGTCCAGAAACGCGGCTGACCAGACTGCACGTCAATCGCAAACCCAAGGAACGCCAACAAGATAAGACCAACACCAACAGGCGACGTCGGCAAAATGCCAAGCCCGTAAACACCGAGCACAAAACACGCCAATCCAATTCCGGCAGCCAAACCAACGCCACCGGTGTAAAACTCGAACACCATTAGGGCAAGGCCGAGAGCAAAGAAGAGAAATACAAGGCCCGGATTCGTTGCGGTATGCAACAACTGATCAAGCAAGCCAAGCTGCTGAAAACGAACGGTTCCAAGCGGAATTTCTGATCGTCCTTTTTTATTCGTCGCAGATTCCTGCGCCGCTGTTTCAAGCAGCGTTCCGCGAATAGTACGCCCATCGAGTTGGCCGATGAACTCACCAAGAATCGGGGCATCAAACTGGGCTATCCCACGTTTGAGCGCCTCTTTCCCACTGATTTCCCCGTCACTGAACTGAGGATCTTTCGCGAGCAACGAAGGCCCCAGATTCGTCTCACCAGCGACAGCGACAACGTCGGCGGAAGTTACGAGGCTTAACGCGCCACGCCGAGCCCGAGCCCCATTTGGCCCCACCCACACCAACAGAGGAACACGGCCAGGGGACGCAATCGCTGATTCAAGTCGTTGCTGTTGATCGCCGTTGAGCAACGATCCAGGTGAATCGAGCTGAACAACTAAGGCCTGGGCCCCGTCACGCTTGGCCTTAGCGAGTGAGTTTCGAATGAACCGCGCATTGACGGGATCAACCCACCCGGTTACCTCAATGATGTCAACAAATGGGCCGTCAGGACGGTCGTTTGACTTGACGACCGAAGGCTGTGAGGTGCCAGGCCGAGTAGCTGGTGTGCTTGGCGTCGTCACAGGTGTGACCGGTGCCGTCGCTGTCGTCGTCGCGGTTGCGCTTAATCCGGCCGGCACAAAGCCAGCAAGCGCCCCAAGGGCGACGACGATAAGCATGAGTAGTCTTCGGCGCAGGGCCATGATAGGAGCCTTCATTGGGGTGGTTCAGAAGAGATGTGGTTACAAAAATCAAAGCTCATCATCGTCGCTGGCAAAGGCGGAGTTGGCAAAACTACGGTGTCGGCTGTCACGACAGCCGCTGCATCGCGCCTCGGAATGAGGGTATTACTCGTAACGATCGATGGTGGCCAGCAAGCCCTCGAACTACTCGGGGCGCACTTTCCTGACGCAAACACCCCGTCAACACTGGGATACGAGACCATCACAGTCGCTGCGACGGTTGACGCTCGACAAATCACCCCTGACCAAGCCCTCGTCGAGTGGTTACGTGACAAAAAACTTGGCCGGTTGGCCGATCGTCTCGTTAAAACTGGGGCGCTTGACGTCATCGCAACTGCGGCTCCGGGCATACGAGACATTTTGGTACTTGGACGCATCAAGGCGTTAGTTAACGAAGGCCACTACGACCTTATTGTTCTTGACGGGCCCGCTTCAGGGCATGCCGTGACGTTTTTGCACAGTGCTCGCGGGCTTATCGATTCGGTCAGTGTTGGTGCCATTCATCAACAGGCCGCAGAGGTAGCCAACATGCTGAGCGATTCGACCATGAGCCAATGCCTGCTGGTAACGCTGCCCGAGGTAACCCCGGTAAATGAACTGATTGAAACTGCGTTTGCGCTCGAAGATCGGGTGGGGATTGCCCTCGTCGGGGTCATCGTGAATGCCGTACTCGATCCCCTAGCCACCGGCCTGACCGGACTAACCGGTGGCTCTGGTGAGTCCAGCCTGACCGGTCCTACCCGTGCACTCATTGAGTATCGAGCGCGCCGTGAGCAATCTCAGCAAGTCGAACTAGACCGCCTAGCTGCCGAGTTGCCCCTTCCCCGGTTTGTCTTCCCGCGGGTTCAACTCGACGATGACAACCGAAGCGCGTCAATGGGCCGCCTTGTCGATGTCATGGTTGAGCAGCTAACAGCTTGAAACGCATCATGAACGATCTCATTCCCGACCTAATCGTTAACAGCCGGGTCATTGTGACCTGTGGGGCTGGCGGTGTCGGAAAAACTACCGTCGCCGCCTCGATCGGGATTGCCGCTGCGCTCAAAGGTCGCCGATGTGTTGTTGTCACCATCGATCCGGCCAAACGACTTGCCGACGCTCTCGGCATCACCGAGCTAACAAATGAGCCTGCCCCAATTGAGCTCAGCCCAATCGACCTTGGGGGTCCAGCAGCGCCAACGACAGGCGAACTTTGGGCGTGCATGCTCGACACCAAAGCCACCTTTGATGCCGTAGTGCGACGTGAAGCAAAGAACGCGCAGCAGGCCGACGACATTTTGGCGAACACCTTTTACCGGAACATCTCGTCGTCACTGTCTGGCACACAGGAATATATGGCGATGGAAAAGGTGCATGATCTCGTCACTTCCGGTCGATTCGATTTAGTCGTGGTCGATACCCCACCTACCCAACACGCACTCGATTTCGTGACCGCCCCGCGCCGCTTGGTGAGGCTGCTCGACAACACCGTGTTCAAGTTGCTCGTTGCGCCGGGTCGGGGGGCGTTGCGGGTCGTCTCCGGTGCGGCTCAAACCGTGCTTCGACCCCTGACGAAAGTCATCGGCGGTGAGGTGGTTACCGACGCCATTGAGTTCTTTCGGGCCTTTGATGGAATGGAAGAGGGGTTCAGAACCCGGGCCACCGAAACACTTGAGGTACTTACGGCTAGCGACACAGCGTGGCTGCTCGTGAGTTCACCGCAACCGGAACCAATTCGGGCCGCCGTTGGTTTCGCCGAACAAATAGCCAACGCCGGAATCGCCGTGCGAGGGTTAATTATCAACCGAGCTGAACCCGAGTTTGAGCCCCTTCCCACAGCTAGGCCCCTTCCCACAGTAAAGCCCGTTGGTGCGAAGCAAGCCGCCCTGATGAAATTGGTGAACGATCACCGCAGCGCAGTTGCCTCGGAACGAGAGACCATTTCCGAGTTTTTCCTATCTGTTGAGAATGTTCCCCATGTGGTGCTTGAGCAACGGGCCGATGATGTGCACGACCTCGAAGCGCTGAAGGCACTTGGCCGGCAGCTCCTACGTGTCGGTGCAAGCTAACCTCTCAACACGATGCCTACCGTTTTGATTTGTAGTGACGCAGCCTGGGTCCATGAAGATGTTCGAGCTTGCCTTCCGGGCGGCGATACGGTCGTGCGAAGCCTCAACAATGGCCGTTCGGTTCGGGCAGCGGTAGAGACCGAAACCCCTGACCTTGTCATCCTGGATATGCAGATCTCTGACATGGGGGCGATTGCGGTTACCTATGACCTTCACCTTGAAGAGTCGGGCGGGCGGCTGCCAGCGGTTCCGGTGTTGTTGCTTCTTGATCGAAACGCCGACACGTTTATGGCCCAGCAATGCAAAGCCGACGGGTGGTTGATTAAGCCACTCGACCCAATCCGCCTCCGGAAGGCAATGCGAGCGGTGATGGCTGGGGATGGATACATCGATCGTCCGCAAGTTGGCGATGCGTCAACCAATTACCGCCCGACCGCCGATTCGACGGCCCGATAAACCCTCCCGGGTTCCGCCGTTTTGGCGCTAACATTTCCTCGCTACCGGGATGTAGCGCAGCTTGGCAGCGCGCCACGTTCGGGACGTGGAGGCCGCGGGTTCAAATCCCGCCATCCCGACTGTATTGGTCGTTAGCTCGGCCCGCCTTAACCGGCGGGCCGCTTCTCTTTCCGCCGGGGTCGATCCTTTTTACAGGCGATGTTGGTGAGCGCCGTGATCTTGTCGGGCTCGCAATGAAAGCATTTGCCTAATGACACGACAAACAAATGCTTTACTACCGCAAAACCTTGAGGCGGAGGAGTAGCTGATTAGTGCGATGCTGTCGTCGAAGTCGGAACTACTAGATGGGATTGAGTTGTTCCGTTGAGGAATTTGCGGACCGGCCAATTGTCTGAAAATGATTGGGGTCGTGCGACGGCTGCGATGTCTCAGCTGTCGGGGAAACCGTTACTCATCAATGATGCCGGCGTGCAGTCGATTAGTGGGATCAGGTCTGAAGCGCGTCGGGTGAAGCACCGTCTCGGGGATCTGGGTGTCATTGTCGTTGATTACCTGCAACTTACGGATGGGAGAAGTAAGGCGGAATCACGTCAGGTTGAGGTTGCCGAAGCGGTGCGAGGACTGAAAACGTTGGCGAGAGAGTTGGACGTTCCGGTTGTGGCGTTGTCGCAGCTGTCACGGAACTTGGAATAGCGGGTTGATAAGCGCCTATTACTTTCGGATCTTCGGGAGGCCGGCGAAATTGAGCAAGCAGCTGACGTCGTCGCGTTTTTGTATCGTGACGAGGTGTACAACCCCGAAACAACCGACAAAAATATTGCGGAACTAAACATTGCCAAAACACCGTTCAGGAGCCCTTGCGCATCTCAAACTTCATTTCATCGGCGAACAAACCCGCTTCGAATCATTCTCACGCCGCTAACCGTTGTTGCGTCTTGGGAACAAGACGCAACACGCTTACACGGAGAGGTGCCTAGGTTTAGTTGGAGGATTGCCAAGTAGTCCCGTCTCCGGATTATTTGATTGTGAGTTCCATCAACGTTCGAGCCGACTGTCGAACTCGTTGCCACTCGGGATCGTCGAGATGCGATACATCCCAATTAGTCAACCCCTCAAGAAACAAATCCAATTAACGGATTGCGCTTCTTCAGTTTGGTTTAGGTCCCCCGATTCGAGGAGCTGTCTGACCATTTGGAATGCGACGTTGAAGCCAAACGCCAATAGCTCACAGAGTGGTGCCAGCAACAGCTAGGCGCCAGAACCACTCGAAGACGTCAGCCGACCCAGATATGGCATCGAACTCGGCGGACGAATTGATTTCGGTGAGCTCTGGATACTTTTCGTAGCTCAGAAAAGTGGCGCCGTCCGATGAGGTTCGCGTTGCGAGAGCGATCCGCCCATCAGAATAGATGTCGACCTTCCTGAACTCGAAACCGTCGTCGTCAATCTCGGATAGGAGTAACACTGGTTCGGTAGGAGTCGAATGGATCCATCGAACAAAGGTGTAGCGCATCAGTTCGGCCCCAATCCCCTTAACCGGCCGGCAATATTCAGGGGGCCCGAGTTAGGGTGACAGTAAGTGTCGGTGACAGTAAGTGTCGTTTAGCTGATGATCTCTGAGATCTGCATGACCGGGGTGATATTCGTGTAGTTGGCCACGTCGGCCATGACCGCTGCGGTTTCAGGGCTACCCATGGATGCCTGGAAATCTTCCATTGAATCGAACGTGAAATGAACCGCCGCAGTACTCGGCCCGTTGATTCCCTTCTCGATCGAGGCTGACTTTGCTGTCGGCCAAGACGACAAACACAACGGCACGTGGGTGGCTTGGTAATAGTCGTGGTCGAAAGTTGAACCTTCAGCAGACGGATAGGTAACGGAGACTCTGATCATTTTCTGACTCTACGTTGCGCGACCAACTATTGCGACCCGAGCCGGAGGCGGCAATGCGAAAACCTAAATTGTTACCTGACGTCAGGTTTGGCTGACGCAAAAGCACAATTGCGTTCTGTGAGGTCCGCCAAGTCGCGCCACGTAATCTGAGCCGGTGGAATTCGCTGCCTTTCAACAACTCATCAACGACACCTTCGGGGCTCGTGATCGGGCCAGGGGCTTACCGGCAACAGTTGCGTGGTTGGCTGAGGAAGTTGGCGAGTTGGCGAAGGCAGCCCGAAAAGGAACCCGGGCTGAACAGGTTCACGAACTCGGTGACGTGATTGCTTGGGTAGCCTCGCTGGCCAGCCAACTTGGCATCACGATGGACGAAGCAATCGAGCGCTACGCCAACGGATGCCCACGATGTTCGAGCATCCCTTGCCGATGCCAATAACGATTATCGAGCGCGCAGTTCCGCAGCGACCAACTCAGCGATCTGAACTGCGTTGAGCGCAGCGCCCTTACGAAGGTTGTCGTTCGACACAAAAAGCACCAACCCGTTTTCCGAAGTCGGGTCTTTACGAATACGACCCACGTAACATGCGTCATTTCCGGCAGCCTTCAACGGTGTAGGAATGTCGTCAAGCTGAACCCCGGGTGCCGAAGCCAAAAGTTCCTTGGCCCGTTCAACAGAAAGCGGGCGGTCAAATTCGATATGCATACTTAGCGAATGGCCGGTGTACACCGGGACACGCACACACGTTCCAGCAACCTTAAGATCAGGGATCTCAAGAATCTTACGGCTTTCGTTCTTCAGCTTCAGCTCTTCGTCGGTGTAACCCTCATCGCCATCAGAAGTGTCTTCGGCATAAGCACCGGCATAGGGAAGCACGTTGAACGCAATTGGCTGCACAAACTTTTGCGGCGCCGGAATCTCAACAGCCGTGCCACCAAACGCGAGCTTGGCCGATTCGTCAGCAACTTTACGAACCTGAGTTTCAAGTTCCGAAACACCCGATACGCCGCCGCCAGACACCGCCTGATACGTCGCTGCGATGAGCTTCGTCAAACCAGCCTCAACATGAAGGGGCTTGAGCACCGGCATAGCTGCCATCGTGGTGCAATTCGGATTCGCAATAATGCCCTTCGGACGGTTCGCAATTGCGTGAGGGTTTACCTCGCTCACCACCAGAGGAACAAGCGGGTCCATACGAAACGCACTCGAATTGTCAACAATCACTGCACCTGCGGCAGCAAACTTGGGAGCGAGTACCTTCGATGTTGACGCACCAGCCGAGAAAAGCGCAATGTCGATTCCGGACGGGTCGGCAGTTTCAGCATCTTCAATGGTTACGTCTCGGTCGCCGAAGCGCACGATACGCCCGGCCGAACGTGACGAGGCGAAAAACCGGACGTCGTCGAACTCGAACTTGCGGTCAATGAGGATGTCACGCATGGCCTCACCGACCATGCCCGTTGCCCCGACGATTGCGATACGCACTTGCGACTCCTGCTCAAAAACGATTCCGACCGGACGGTCAAATCAAGAACACACAGTCTTTCACGCACACCCCGTCACCCGGACCTTATTTACTGTGTGCAGTTAGTCCCTTAACAAGGGACTAACTCCGCGCAGTATCGCTGCGAGCGCTCAGACCGAGTTAGTCGACGTCGAGCTCAAACGCAGTATGCAGCGCAACCACAGCCGTTTCGACCTGGTCTGCCTTGATGACACAAGACAGACGGATTGTTGACGTCGAGATCATCAAAATATTGACACCAGCGGCAGCCAGAGTTTCGAACATGGTCGCTGAAACCCCCGGATTCGTTCGCATACCGGCACCGACAATCGACACCCGTGCCACGTTGGTATCGGCCTCAACCGGGCCGGCACCGAGTGATTCGGCCGTGGCATTACACACCTCAAGCGCAGCCGGAAGGTCAGACTTTGGCACGGTGAAGCTGATGTCAGTACTTTCGGCCGAGCCAGTGTTTTGAACGATCATGTCGACATTCACCCGGCGTTCGGCGAGCGATCGAAAGAGTTGAGCGGCAACACCGGGGCGGTCGGGGGTGGCCTTCACGGTCACTTTCGCTTCTGATGTGTCGTGGGTGATACCTGAGACGACGGCTTGTTCCATTGACGAATCCTCCTCGATGATGATCGTGCCTGGCTCCCACGTGAAGCTTGACCTCACGTGAAGCGCCATATTGTGCCGACTGGCGTATTCCACGGCTCGAAGGGCGACGACACCCGAGCCAGAGCCGGCCATTTCCAACATTTCTTCGAAACTGACCTGCTTGAGCCGATGAGCTTTCGGGGCCACGCGGGGGTCGGCCGTAAACACACCGGTTACGTCGGTATAGATCTCACAAGAATCGGCACCCAATGCGACACCGACAGCAACCGCAGTCGTATCCGACCCACCTCGGCCAAGGGTCGTTACGTCACGATCGGTCGAAACACCCTGAAAACCAGCCACAACAGGAACAATCCCGGCGGCCAATGCCTCGCGGAGGCGATCACCTCGCACCTCAAGGATCTTGGCTCGACCATGCGAGGTGTCGGTGACAATACCAACCTGGCTACCCGTAAAGCTTGCCGCCGGAACCCCGAGGTCGTCGATCGCCATCGCTACGAGGGCTGCCGACACTCGCTCACCGGTTGAGAGCAACATATCCATTTCACGCGAGTCGCCCTTAATCGGAACATCGCCTTTTTTGACGGCTTTTTCAACCGGACCAGCCTCACTGGTCAACACCGCGTTGGCCAAACGAATGAGGTCGTCGGTGGTTTTGCCCATTGCCGAAACCACGACCACAACCTGGTGCCCATGCTTGACCGTACGGGCAACATGATCAGCTACTGCACGAATACGCTCAGGATCTGAGACGGACGAACCGCCAAACTTTTGGATAAAGAGAGCCACGAGCCGTAGACGCTACCAACCGGACGCAAGCAACCCGAACCGCAATTCAGGGTTTCTTTTTAACAGCTTGCGCAACAGGTGGCGGCAGAGTTGTCGGGACGTCTGGGGGTGCCGTCACCGAAGGTTGGGGAAGTACCGGGGAAGTCACGTTCGGGGCAACCCTCGAAACTGGGGTGCTTTTACGAATCACCGCGGAAGTTGGCACGACGACGATCGAGCCCTTGGCATCGAGGTTTGGCGCAATTGATTGGCTCGGAACTGTTGGGGCGAGAGCACCTCCAGGCAACGTTGCCGGGGGTGTACCCGGCACTGTCGTCGGTGACCCACCAGGAAACACCGGTTGCATTGCGAGAAGGAAATCTTCAACGTTGGCGTCTTTAACCGCTTTGAGAATCGGGGTTGGGTTGATGGGACCCTTGCCGCCGGGATGAATTTCGAAATGTAAGTGTGCAGGGGTGCCAACCGCGTTACCTGTTGTGCCAACAAAACCGATGATCTCACCAGCTTCTACAACTTTGCCGTTAAACAATCCGGCTGCGAAATTAGATAGGTGTGCATAGTAGTAGTAATTACCATCACCGTCGATTAGCCACAGTCTGTTTCCACCGAGGCGGGCCTGTCCGATCTTGGTGACGATCCCCCGTTTGACGGCCCGTAACGGGGTTCCATTCAGCGCAAAAATGTCGACACCCTGATGTGGGTGGAAAAAAGGTGTTCCAACCATACGATCGGCACCGTACGTATCGATGAAGTTGGCCGGAAGCTGCACAGGAAACACAAAGCCATTCAATGCCGGAGATTTAATGGCCTTCAGCACACCCGCAACGGCTTCGAGATCAATTTCAAGTTTCTTTTGTTCTTCAGCAAGCACCGCTATCTCGGAACGTCGCTGGTCTCTAATTCGATCGAACGCAACTTCTTCACCTTCGAGCGCACTAACAGCTTGACGGTACGACTCAACAATTGCTGCGTCACGACGTTGAGCCTGCGACACAAAGTCTGCGCGGCGGCGCAAAGTGTTAGCGTCTTTTGAATCGAGAATAAGACGCAGGTAAACGGCAGATTCACCTGTATACTGACGAATCGCGCGCTTCCGCATGTCGCCGGTAATCTGAGTTTTCAACGACCGTAAGCGCACCAATTGATCGCGACTAGCGAAGCCTTGTGTGGTGAGGTCGTCCAGCGAAGCTTTGGCAAGTTCAATTTTGACATTGCTGATATCGAGTCGAGCTTGCGCCTCGGCAACAATTGTTTGTTGGGCCGCCGAGAGTTTCGCTAGTTGCGCCTTCAGTGACACGTTTGCAATAGGCGGGCCATATGGCACGTAGACCTTCAGCTCAGGAACCACCTCGGGTTCGGCATCGTCGAAGGACGCGTCACCCAACGCCGGATCGAGTGACGGGTCAACCCCCGGTACCGGTTCAAGGAAGTCTTCGTCAGAGACCCCCCGATTAATGGGTACGCCATTACCGTCGAGTTCAACGATCGTGGTCGGAACCAACGGGTCGATGACCCCCGGTATGTCGCCCAAAATTGTCGTAGGCGCAACAGTGGTGACCACCGGGACCGGTTCAATAAGTGAAACCGGAGGAGCAATTGGAGCGGCGGGGTCAACCAACACGATGGTGGTTGGCGGATTGAGAATCGAAACCGGGATAGGTACCGCAATGGTCGTGGTCGTTGTCGTGCTCGTCGTTGAGGAGGTGGTCGACGAAGGATCGAAAATGGTCGACGGGCTCGGATTGATCACTGCGTCTGCTGGCGCGAGCGCTGCGGCCACAACCATTGCGCACCCGAAAATCATTGCCAAAGTACCGCTACGCCCTGAAGGGCGACGGAGAGACTGCAAGCGGTAATGGACGTAAGATCGAGTCATCGGCAACTGGTGAGGCGTTTGCCGTGAAAATTGCTCACCGTATACAGTCTACGACGTTGGCTCCCATTTGACGGACTCTCCGACTGGCGGCCGGGCATCAGGATGAGCAATTGGCACGGTCCCCGGGTCATGTAACTAGGTCGGCTAACTTCTTTGGTATGGCTACGTATGATGACGAATCAGGCACAGGGCGTCTAAAAAGCCGGGCGATTATTGCTGCCTGCGGGGTATTGGCACTTGCGGCGATTGCCGTTTTGCTGGGTAATAGGTCACAAGAAGAAGCAGCAGCACCCCTGCCAACAACGATTGCCGTAACGGCTGCCACCGCAGTAACCACTGCGATCCCGGAACCCACGGTTGCAACAACAACCGCAGTTCCAGTAGCACTTCCGTGTCCGGCGGCTGATGGTAATGGCCCCCAGGTTCGTGTGTTTCAAGCTGCGCCAGCCGTGAGTTGTCTTGAGGCCGACAAACGATATCGGGCAAAAATTCGCACTGACATGGGAACCATTTGGGTGCTGCTCGACACGGCCAACGCACCACAAACGGTCAACAACTTTGTGTACCTGGCCCGGTACAACTTCTACAACGGGTTGCCGTTCCACAGGGTAGTTGGCAACTTCATCATTCAAACGGGAAGCCCAACCCCCGACGGCGAAGGTGGCCCCGGCTATGCGCTTCCATCGGCTGAAAGTTCAACACAAGCCTTCAAACCGGGAACGGTTGTGATGGCTGATCGAGGTAACGGAAGCCAGTTCTTCATCGTCAGCGGTACCGATGCGGCCGCCCTGAATCCGGCAGATTTTGCGCCTTTAGGAACCGTTACCCAAGGCCTCGACGTGGTGAAGAAAATCGATTCGCTCGCGACTGCAAGCGGAACGTCGAGCGAACTAGTAACCGTTCGAAGCCTCGAGATCGTGGCCGATCAGGGTTCGGCGCCAACCACCAACTAGACCAGTGAGTCTGAGCGTAGTTCCGTCGCCCGACAGGCAGTCTGTGAGCAGGGCAGGCGCCAGACCGGGTTACTCGGTTGCCGCAGCTTCGTTGACGGTAACTTTGATCATCTGAACTGGTGTCGTTGGGCGATCACCACGACTGGTCGGTGTGTTTTCGATGGCGGTCACGGTTTCCATCCCCGAGATCACTCGGCCGAAGACTGGATGTCGTGAAGCCCCAGGTGAGAACCAGTCGAGGTTCTTGTTGTGAACGGTGTTCACAAAGAACTGGCTTCCACCAGAGTTTGGCTGGCCGGTGTTGGCCATCGACAGGGTTCCCGGCTCGTTCGACAGCTTGTATGCGTCAGGAAATTCGTCACGAATTCGACCCTTCGGGCTTTGACCGGTGCCAGCCTGCGAGCTGTTTGGGTCTGAGCTATGTGGGCATCCGAACTGAATCATGAAGCTGTTAATGACCCGGTGGAAATGCAAACCGTTGTAGAAACCGCTCTTGGCGAGTTCGACGAAGTTTCCAGCGGTAAGCGGCATTTGGTTCATGAACAGCTCGACCTCAAAGGTTCCGAGCGTGGTCTCACAGGTTGCGGTTGGATTGGGCGTAGGCATTCGTCTACCCTACCGGCGTGAGCGCAGCAAGAGAGCCCTCACCATGAACGGCGGCTCCCCCATCAAGCGACCAACCCCCGTTGTGGCTCCAGGTCGCAGACGAATTGTCGTTGAGGGCGAGCACCAAGTGGCGACCGGCGGCCATCCTGAGCGTGCGTTTGGTGCGATCTACGCCCCATTTGTCGGCGTGAGGAAGTACCGCGACGCCGGGCACGACGCCAAGACCAAGGGTAAACGCACCACCGCGAGGGTCGACCATGGGGTCACCCAGCAACGCAGCTCCCCCGCCAACGCCGACCAACGTTGACCCGTTATGCCAGGCGCTCAGTATCGCCTCCCAAACCGGGGTTTCAGCCACGACAGCTCGCGCATGCAGCGATGATTCACCCAACAGAACAATGAGGTCAGCCGCCCGCAGTCGATCGGCCATTTCGAGCGACTCAGCGTCGTGGCGCATCAGTATAGGTAACGCCTCTACCCCGATCCCGGCGTCAAACCAAGATCGGCCCAGTGCAGCAACGGCTTCTTCCCAGTGTTCGAAGGCAGCACCGGTAGGCACCACCAGCGCCCCCCTCGATGGGGTGAGCGAAGCGAGACTCTGAGCATTCCAGGGTGTCCCTCCAGCAAGAACTAACGACCCAAGGTTCGACATAACGACCTTTCTAGCGGAACTGGTGGCTCGCGACAACGCAACGGTTACGCATTTGCCCAAGCCCTTCAATTTCAGTGATGAGTTCTTCGCCAGGCTGCAACCATCGTTGTGGTGACCGCGCCACCCCCACACCAGACGGAGTGCCGGTAAAGATCACATCGCCAGGCAACAGCGTCACGATTCGCGAAAGGTAGGCAACGATTTGCGGAACTGAAAAAATCATGTCGCTGGTTCGGCTGTGTTGCACAACCTCGTCGTTGATTGTTGTTGATAGTTCGAGGTCGTCGGGGTCGAGCCCTTGGTTATGAAGTTCGTCGATGGTGACTAATACGGGGCCCATGGGGCCGAATGTCGCAAACGATTTTCCGGGCGAGAACTGATTGGCCGGGGCCGTTCGCTGAACGGTACGTTCGCTTATGTCTTGGCCAACGCAGAGGCCGGCGATATGGCCCCAGGCATCAGCCTCGGAAACAAATTTGGCGTGACGGCCCATCACGACGACCAATTCACATTCCCAATCGACCGTGTCGCTCGGTAGTTCGATATCACCAAACGCACCTGTAAGACACGATGCCCACTTAGTAAATACGTTTGGCGCAGCGGGGTACGGTGAGCCAGTCTCGTCGGCATGGGCCCGGTAGTTCAGGCCGACGCCAAACACCTGGCGAGGTCGAGCCGACGGCGGACCAAAACTTGTTACGTCGAGCACTACGCCAGTCGCTGCATCGACCCCTGCGGCTGTCGCCATCGTGGCATCCCATTGCTGGAACGCGGCCGCCGCATCATCATGAACCTTGACGCCCGTGCACAACTTTTCAGCTGTTTCGGACACGAGGTAGAGCGCAGACCCGATCGTTGCAAATTTCATACCGATGTTTATCGCATACGGCACCGCCCATCCCACCGCCTGACCTAACGCCTGACCTAAGCCACGTAGACCCGAATCGAAAAAGCCGAGAGCATTGACGTATGTTTCGATCATGAGTTCTGGAAGCAAGCATCTTTGTCAGATCGTTGGTGCCTACGAGCACCCCGGTCGACACCTTCCCGATCGAACGCTGGTACAAATCCATACGGACGTAGCACTTGGCGCCCTGCGTGACGCGGGTCTGACGATGAACGATGTCGATTCATATTTTTGTGCTGGTGATGCACCCGGCTTCGGTGGAATTTCGATGGCTGATTACTGGGGGCTCAACGTTCGATACACCGATACCACCGAAACGGGAGGTTCGTCATACCTCGCCCATGTAGGCCACGCCGCAGCTGCAATCGCCGCCAGAAAATGCCATGTAGCGCTGATCACTCTCGCTGGAAAGCCTCGAACAGGCGGCCAGCAAGCCGGTAGAAGTGGAGCTTCATCAGATGCCCCGGAGGCTGCGTTCGAATCGCAATGGGGTTCGAACGTACCGAACATGTACGCGCAAGCGGCGGCACGTCATATGTACGAATACGGCACCACTTCGGCTCAGTTGGCCATGATCAAGGTCGTAGCATCGCAGCACGCCTCACACAATCCGAATGCCTTCCTTCGCAACGAAGTCACCGTACAAGAAGTACTCGATTCGCCGATGGTCGCCGACCCGCTACATCGGCTTGACTGTTGCGTCGTCACTGACGGAGGCGGCGCCCTCATCGTTGTGAGCCCAGAGGTTGCTCGATCGCTCACCCAACCCGAACGTGCCGTCAACGTACTTGGTCACGGCGAAGCCCTTAAGCACAGTAACAATGGCCGAATCGATTTGACCCATACCGGTGCTGTGTGGTCGGGGCCGGCAGCATTCGCAGAAGCTCGGGTTACCCCGAAAGACATCCAATACGCATCGATCTACGACAGTTTCACCATCACCGTTTTGGAAACACTCGAAGACCTTGGTTTCTGCGAAAAGGGAAGCGGCGGTCGGTTCGTCGAGTCAGGTGCGCTCATGGCCCGAGGCGGTTCTTTACCCTTCAATACCGACGGTGGCGGTTTGAGTAACAACCATCCGGGGAATCGGGGGGGAATGACGAAAGTAATCGAGGCGGTTCGTCAACTGAGGGGGGAAGCACACCCCGAGGTGCAGGTTGCGAACTGCGAGTTAGCCCTCGCCCACGGAACCGGCGGAAACCTAGGCACACGTAGTGGTTCAGCAACCCTCATTCTTGGGAGGTCATGATGGCTGGTCTCGTTCGAACTGGAGTAAGCGGACTGCCCGTGCGTAAGGTCGAGCCAACGCTTGAGACGCAAGCGTTTTGGGATGCGACGGCTACCGGAAAACTCTTACTCCCGCAATGCAACGACTGCTCTGCGATCATTTGGTATCCCAAAGAATTCTGCCCGGCTTGCACTTCGCAACACATCTCATGGATTGAGTCAACTGGCAACGGCGTGATCTATTCCTTCTCGATTACCCGCAAAGGCATTGGGGCTTGGGTTGATATCGCACCCTATGTTGTTGCATACGTAGAACTCGATGAGGGCCCCCGAGTACTTACCAATATCGTTGGATGTTCGGTTGACGACGTAGCCATCGGTATGGCTGTCAAGGTCGTTTTTGATGACACTGGCGAGGGTATGGCGATCTACCGGTTCACACCGCGCTGATGGGTTGCACCAATATTTCGTTTCGGGCCAATATGGACACATGACGATCACCTCAGCCGACATCGAACAGTTTGTGAACGATGGGTATCTGGTCGTCAAACACCTCGTTTCTGCAGCAGATGTTGAACGGGCACGCGACGATGCACATGGTTTTGCTACCGGCCAATACGACGTCGCTGGCATCCCCGAGCATGGCGAAATTCTTGCGGTGCACTTTCCTCACTGGATTAGTTCAGTTGCTCTTGACCTGGTGAAGCACGCTGGCGTCGTTGATGTTGTTTCGAAAGTAGCCGGAGCTCATCTGGCGCACTGGAACGGTGCTGTTAAGTGCATGCAATCGATGCTCTTCCTCAAACCACCCGGGCTGCCCGGTCAGGCGTGGCACCAAGACGAACGTTTCATCCCAACCCGTGACCGATCACTTATGGGTGCATGGATTGCCCTTGATGACGCAACTATCGAAAATGGTTGCCTATGGGTGATTCCCGGGTCGCATCGCGACGGCGTGCTGTTTCAGAGTCGCCCTCACGCAAACCCTGAAGAGTACGACCCAACCGATGAGTCGTTCGGGTTCGATGACAGCTCGGCTATTCCGGTTGAGGTTGGCCCGGGTGATGTGGTGTTTTTCAACGGTTATCTGTTGCACCGTTCGACCCGAAATCGCTCGACAAACAACCGCCGCTCGTTAGTGAATCACTACATGAGTTCGGCATCGTTACTACCTTGGACATTCGATCGCGAACCCACAGCCACACTTGATATGCGCGCTGTTGTTCACGTTTCCGGTGCAGACCCGTATCCGTGGAAAGGCATCGCCGAACCTCCACTAAAAACATTTGTTCGACCTGCTTCTGGTCAATGGCATGGAGACGATCTTGCCAAAACCGACAGTAATACAAACATTACAAAAGACGCATCGTGACCGACCTACCAAGCACCGAACACGTATCGGCAAGGCATTGCATAGTTGGAGCGGGCCCGGGCGGGCTGGCCGCAGCTCGAGCTTTCAAGAATTTGGGTCTGAGTGTCGACGTATTTGAGCGCCACTCGGCTGTTGGTGGTATTTGGGATCGCACAAACCCCGGCACCCCAATGTACGACTCGGCGCATTTCATTTCCTCACGTGATATGTCTGCTTATCATGGTTACAAAATGCCATCTGATTATCCTGATTATCCGACCAATCGCCAAATCCTCGATTACCTCCAGGGTTTTGCTGAAACCTACGGGTTGATGGACGACATCCACCTCTCGACCGGTGTCGTCAGCGCTGGTTGGGATGGGTCGCACTGGCGGGTCGAAAGTACCGATGGACAGGTTCGCAGTTACCTCACACTGACCTGTGCCAACGGAACCCAGTGGCACCCTACGATGCCGACGCTTCCAGGAAGCGACACGTTCTTAGGAACCATCATGCATTCCAATGCCTACGCCACGGGCGAGCAACTGTTAGGTAAACGGGTGTTGGTTGTTGGTGCTGGTAACTCTGGCGTCGATATCGCCTGCGATGCGGCAAGGTTTGCAACATTCGCGGCGATAAGCGTAAGACGGGGATACCACCTGATCCCAAAACACATCTTCGGGATGCCTGCCGATGCGTTCGCCGCGAACGGCCCACATCTTCCCATGAAAGTAGCTCAGCGAGTATTTCCCCCGCTGCTCAAACTCATTATGGGGGATCCGTCAAACCATGGTTGGCCGAAACCAGATCACAAACTGTTTGAGACCCACCCAATTCTTAACGACCAGATCTTGCATCATCTTCGCCACGGCGACCTCACGGTGCGCAAAGACATTGCGCGGTTCGATGGTCCAGACGTGGTTTTTGCAGATGGCAAACGAGAAATATTCGACCTCGTCATCTTCGCAACTGGTTACGCCACGAAGGTTCCGTACCTCAACGAGAAAATGTTCCGCTGGAAGGGCAATCGCCCGAACCTGCATCTTCGTTTGTTCAGTCAAGATCAGCCCGGGCTTGCGGCGATCGGTTTCACCGAAGGTGACGGCGGCGCCTACGAACTGTTTGACGACATGAGCGATCTCATCGCCCGCGCCGCACTTGCCAAACAAACAGATCCAGCTCAGTACGCGCGCCTACAGAAACGTTTCGCCGGATCAGACCCTGACGTTTCTGGTGGGGTCAAACATCAACACACTGACCGCCACGCTGCCTACGTAAACCTGCAGGCATACGAGAAAGCCACCAAATCACTACGATCCGATTTTGGATGGCCGGTTGTCACACAAGAGACGTTCGAAGGTCTGCGAAACGACCGGCATATCGTTAGCTAAAGCCGGTACAAGCTAACCCGTCGCTACAGGAACCGGCTGTCAACCTTCGGATCGAGTGCATCTCGCACGCCATCGCCGATGAACACCACGGCAAGACTCAAGAACACCAACGCCAAACCGGGGCCGAGCAGTAGATGCGGTGACTCAGAGAATTGGCCGCGACTGCGAGCAATCATGAGCCCCCAGGCAGCTGTCGGTTCCTGAATTCCACGCCCTAAAAACGACAGGGCTGCTTCACCAACGACCGCGTCACCAATCGCACCTACAGCCAACGTAATCACCGTAGGAAGCGCATTTGGGAGCAGATGCCGCCACACAATTCTGGTGGGCTTTACAGCCGAAGCCCTCGCAGCTTCAATATAGTCGTTGCTGCGCAATCGAAGCAGTTCAGAGCGCAGCAGTTTGGCTGTTGACCCAAACCCCACCACAGTAAACACCACCAGTATCGGAACCAACCCGGTCCCGATAATTGCGATAATCGTAAGTGCAAGCACGATATATGGAAACGCCAAAATGATGTCGACTGTTCGCATAAGCGCAAAGTCCCAGAACCCGCCGAGCCAACCAGCTATCGAACCGGCCAAGATTCCTAAGACCGTGGTACTCAGCATGGCAAAGAACCCAACAATCAAAGAGGTTCGAGCACCAAACAGCACCCGAGCAAACTGATCACGGCCAATGGTGTCGGTACCGAACCAGTGTTTCGCTGACGGGGGTTTGCGAAGCAGCGATGTATCGACTTTGTAGGGGTCGTATTGAGCAAGTAACGGAGCGAAAATAGCAGCCAGAATGAAGATCAGCAGAATGATGACCCCCATGACCGCCGCTCGGTTTTTCGCAAACCTTCCGATCGCAGTTCGCTGGTCGTTCCATGGCCGAGACCGACCTGACTTAGTCACTCGTTCGGTCCATTCGAATGCGCGGATCAATCAAGCCGTAGCTCAGGTCAATAAGCAGGCTTATTATTTGGTAGGCCACCAAAATCACGACGGTGATACCAAGTACCTGCGGAATATCGAGCCGCCCCAAGGCATTCGCGGCTTGCGACCCAACCCCCGGCCAGTTGTATACGGTCTCGGTCAAGATCCCACCGCCAAGCAGTGTTCCAAAATCAAGACCCAACACCGTGATAACCGGAATGATCGCATTGCGTAATGCGTGCCGGTACACCACCCGGTTTCGAGATAACCCTTTCGACTGGGCAGTACGAATGTATTCGGCGCCAGCCACCTCTAACAGCGACGCGCGCATGAGGCGAATGTTCGCTGAGGTGGTGATGCCAGCGAGTGTGAACGCCGGAAGGATGAGGTGACGCCATTGTGAACCCAGCGGAATGAAACCAAACCACGAATTGGGCCCGATGCCGTTATAGAGGCGTGCCCACGTTGGCCAGCCCCACTGAAACGTCTTGACCCCGAACAGCTGAAACAGTAGGAACCCCATCACGAACACTGGGATGGATGAAATCAATACCGTGATTGAAAGCACCGCTCGATCGAGCAGCCCACCCTTTTTGCGGGCCGACAACACCCCGAGTGAGATACCAAACAGAACCTCAATAATCACGGCCCAAACAGCCAACCGAGCACTCGCCGCAAAGTTCTTAGTGATGATCTCGGTAACCGGCCGATTATCGGCATACGAGTACCCAAGATCACCCCGTGACAGACGCCCGATATACCGCCCGTATTGAACAATCAATGGTTTATCAAGCCCGTATCGACGTTCAAGATTCGCTCGGACTATTGGGTCAAGACGCTTTCCGTTTACCCCCGAAATGCGTTGCACCATGTCTCCGGGAACCCGGTAGATAAGAAAGAACAGCATGGTGACAGCCCCAAGAAGCACGGGAATCACTGCCAACAAGCGTCGAAACGCGAACCGAGCCACTGCGAAAACTTATGCCGGATCGCCTACATCAACCGATATCGAGCCGGTCGTAGTTCACCATCAACGATGGATATCGAACCAGGCCCTTCACCTTTTTCGAAAACACCAGGCCCCCGTCACCCCAACTGAGGGGAAGGGCATAACCGGTGTTCACCACGAGGCGTTCGGCGGCCTGATATGCGGCTGCCCGAGCGGCAACATCAGTAGTTGCCCTGGCCTTCTCAAGCGCAGCATCAAAATCTGGAAGGTTCAACTTTTGGTAGTTGTTTGCCGAAGTCGAGGCGAACAGGTCACCGGTGAAATTGTCATACAGCGGATAATCGGCAGCCCAACCCAGCCGGAAAAACTGGGCCGGGTCTTTGGCCATGTCACCGAAGTACGTATCAGACGAAATGGGCTTTTGAACTACCTCCACACCGAGTTCCGCCAGGTTGGCCTGAATGATGTTGATGGTGTCTTCAAGGCCCGCACCCGAGTTGAAAGCGAAAACAATCGGTGCACTGAGTTGTCCGCCCGCAGCCTTCCAATCTGCCAGCAACTTTTTGGCGCCGGCAAGGTCGTGGGCACAAATAGTGCAGAGGCCAGGAAGGTAACCAGGTATTCCGGGCGGCACAACTGAATCAGCCGGGAGGCACGACCCCTGACAAACAGCGTCAGCGATTGCCACCCGATCTATTGCCATCGACATCGCCTGACGCAACTTCTCATTCTTTGGCCCGCCAACCACCGGGTCATCGGCTCGGAACACGTAGTAGTCAAGCGAGAACGCCCCGCTCTTAAAGAAGGGATACTTAGCTGTTGCCTCTTTGAACTTTCCGGATGGAAAGCCAGCCGTATCAAGTTGACCCGACTCGTACGTTTGATAAGAGGCGTCAAGATCTTTTGACACCACAAATTCGATTTTCGTAAGGTTTGGCTTGGTGACGTCGAGGGTGCCTGATGGTGAGCCAACGACGCCGCCGGCATACTTTTCGTTTTGAACAAGCGTAACGCCCTTATCTTTTTCGAATGGTCCTACCATCTTGAACGGCCCGTTACCGATAATTGTCGCCTGATCATACGCAGACTGATCCGTAAGCTTACTTACCGTCAATTCGTCGAGAGGCCAGAAAAGGTTATGCGACACCACCGAAGCAAAATCGGCGTAGGGCTTTACCAACGAGACGGTAAGGGTAAGCGCTGCGTCGTCTGCAACAACACCAGAGATCGTATCGGCTTTGCCTTCAACTCTTTCTTGGCCACCCTTGATGAAGAAGAATAGGTACGCATACGTAGCAGCAAGTTTGGGATCACCAGCCCTATTCCAAGCGTAGGCAAAACTCGACGGCAACACAGGGTTGCCATTTGAGAACACCATGCCTTTGCGAATGGTGAACACGAACTCTGAGGCGTCAGCATTCGTGCTGAACGACTCGGCCACGTGGGGTTTCAATTCGGGCTTGGACGGGTCGGTAAAGTCGAATTCAGTTAGACCATCGAACACCATGGTCATGATTTGCGCCGCGTCGACCGTAAACAGTTGAGCAGGGTCAAAATGGGGTGGATTCCCTGCCCCCAGCACGTACCCGTCTCGAAGAACCTTTTCGCCGCCAGGGGCCACTGCTGACTCGGTGCCCGGGGCGGTACTGCCATCGGATGCAGGCGAAGATGACCCAGAGGAACATGCACTCGCGATAAGCGCTGCACCGGCAAACACAGCGCACAGCAGACGAGATGACCGACGGTACATGGGGACCCCCAGGGGTGTAGTGGTGCAGGTCACCCTAACGGATTCGCAGACCATAGGGCTGTACGGTGAAGCGTTGGGTCGGCATCCTTACCGGCGCACGGTGCGCCGAACGCCATGATGTGATGGGCTGGGGGCATGTGTCGAAACATCACACCTCTCAGAGGGCTCGAACCACCGGCAACGTCGGCCGAAGTTTGGGCTGCTGCACGCCAATTTGTGCGAAAGATCACCGGTGTCACCACGCCTTCTGGCGAAGCGCAACCAGCGTTTCAAGCAGCGGTGGCCGCTATCGCAACAGCATCAAATGAAGTGTTGGCAGCGCTTCCGCCACGCAAGTCGCCCCCGTTAATCGAACCTCCCCTTCGCCGAATCGCGGCGCGCAACGCCCAATCAAACGTCGCGGGAACGCTATGACACCTGCTTGCGAGAGACTGAACCTGTGAAACCAGGAAGATTTGCGATCGCGGGTGCCCTCGGATTCTTTTGGATGTTTGGGGTTTTTGCCCTTGGCGTATTCATCGCACAAAGCGGTGGCGGTGAAAATTTCGGAAAATTCGTCGGCACGATCGTGTCTGGCGTTGCCTTCATCCCGCCGGTGATCATCTTTATGAAGTGGTACCAGGCCCGTGAAGGCAGCGCAATTGCAAACCGGCCAGCAGTTGAAGACCTGATTCATCACAACCCGTCTGGTGGAGACACCCCTTAACCAGGCAGAATGGGATATGACTGTTTCGCCGGGTACAGGAACCGCACCCAAACCACGAGAGGCACGTACCAAAGACGCTCCGTGGGTAATGCGTACCTACGCCGGGCATTCTTCGGCCACAAAATCTAACGAGCTGTATCGGTCAAACTTGGCAAAGGGCCAGACGGGCCTGTCGATCGCGTTCGATTTGCCCACCCAAACCGGTTACGACCCCGACGATATTCAGGCCAGGGGTGAAGTTGGCAAAGTCGGTGTTCCGGTAGTTCACCTCGGACACATGCGCGAATTACTGGCCGATATTCCGCTTGACCGTATGAACACGTCGATGACGATCAACGCAACTGCGGCGTGGCTGCTTGCGTTATACCTCGCTCATGCCGACGAGTCGGGTGTCGATGTCGCGGTCCTTCAAGGCACGACCCAGAACGACATCGTGAAGGAATACCTCTCGCGCGGCACCTACATTTTTCCGCCGACTCATTCGCGTCGACTCATTGTTGACATGGTTGCGTACACCGTTCGACATGTTCCGAAATGGAATCCCATTAATGTGTGTAGTTACCATTTACAAGAGGCGGGGGCTACCCCGGTTCAAGAGATGGCATACGCGTTGGCCACCGCAATCGACGTACTCGACGCCGTGAAGGCAAGTGGCCAACTCACCGATGCCGAGTTTCCTGAAGTAGTTGGCCGTATTTCGTTTTTCGTGAATGCAGGAATTCGCTTTGTTGAAGAGATGTGCAAAATGCGTGCCTTCACCCAACTCTGGGAACGGATCTGCACCGAGCGATATGGGGTAACCGACACAAAGTTGAGTCGGTTTAGATACGGCTTGCAGGTTAACTCGCTTGGCCTAACCGAGGCGCAACCCGAAAACAATGTGCAGCGAATAGTGCTTGAAATGTTGGGGGTCACGTTGTCGAAAGACGCGCGTGCCCGAGCAGTTCAACTGCCAGCCTGGAACGAGGCCCTCGGGCTTCCAAGGCCTTGGGATCAACAGTGGTCACTTCGAATGCAACAGGTTCTTGCCTTCGAGACCGACCTCTTGGAATACGACGATCTCTTCACCGGATCTGTTGTTGTCGAGGCCAAAACAACTGCCATGGTCGATGCGGCATGGGCCGAACTTGAAGAAGTGCTGGCGTTAGGCGGAGCGTTTGAAGCAATAGGCGAACTTAAGTCACGACTCGTACGTTCACATACCGATCGGCTACGACGCATTGAAAGTGGAGACCTCAAGGTAGTTGGGGTCAACTGCTACATCGAGACAGCCGAGTCACCCCTCGACGTAGCCGACTCAATACTTACGGTAGACCCAGCGATCGAAGCAAATACGGTTGCTGCCGTTGACGAGTGGAAGACAAACCGTGATCAAGCAGCTGTCGATGCGGCGTTGAGTGCGTTGGCCGCCGCAGCAATTGACGGATCCAACATTATGGGTCCGTCGATCGACTTGGCTCGTGCAGGCGGAACTACCGGCGAGTGGGCCGGCACCCTGCGATCGGTGTTTGGCGAGTATCGCGCTCCAACCGGTGTCGGGGCAACGGGGCGGGCAAGCAGTGCTGGCCTCAGCGAAGTAGCCGATCGTTCGAAGGCACTTGCTGGTGGGCCACCGCGGTTTCTGGTGGCAAAGCCGGGCCTCGACGGTCACTCAAACGGGGCCGAACAAATCGCGGTTGCTGCCAGAGATGCCGGGATGGAAGTTATTTACCAAGGCATCCGCTTGACGCCTGAACAAATTGCCGCCTCGGCCCGAGACGAAGACCCCGATGTTGTTGGCCTGTCGATACTCTCCGGTTCGCATTTACAGCTTGTTCCTGAGGTCGTAGCTAGAATGCGCGCTTACGGTATCGACTCACCCGTAATTGTGGGTGGCATCATTCCTGAGAACGATCGAGCAATGCTGCTCAATGCTGGCGTAGCGAAGGTATACACCCCGAAAGATTTCGATATGACTCGCATCATGCATGACATTGTCGACCTCGTCGAAGCCGACCGAACCCGTTAAAACCCGTAGTTTGGACTGCCCTTTGGGCGGAGGACCCTACTTAAGTAAGCCGATGACGATCCCGGCGAGCAGTACCAAGGTGCCGAGAACCGGAAGAAGCGTTGCTACAAGCGCAAACACTCGAGATTGATCCTTCGGTGGTTTTCCAGCGGCACCAATCGTTTCCCAGAGGCCCTTCAACGGTGCGTCGAGCGTCAACTTGATGCGATGCCTTGCGACTGCCGCCCCACGAACAACAACCCACGAAGCCGCAGCAATAAGTACACACAGTAAAAATGCCGCTATAAACACGCCGCTCTTCGATGCACTCGCTCGACTCATACCGCGACCGATACTCGACAAAATCGAACTCAGAAATGCACCACCTAACAGGAAGGCCGGAACACCAATCGGATTTGATTTTAAGGTTGGCTGCACACGCTCAGCATCGATACGAGCACGCCGTACGATGAAGCGTTCTGGTGATGTCGGCGCACATTGCGACTCTCGCCGAATGTAGAGGTACTTAATAGATTTGATGACCTCGGCCTGATAGTTGCGAACGATGAAACGCGCAACAAGTTGAACCAGGAATGCGGCGATCGGTTGTAACGGCCCCATCGGCGGAAGTTTGGCGGCGCGTGCACCGTTTCGATCGAGTACTTCAAGTGATCGCATGGCGATGCGATGCGCTTCCTCGAATCGGCCACTGAGGTAAATAGGTCGACGAACCGAAAGCTCGTGGATGATGTCGGCCTCAACTTTGCCTTTCGCCCCAAAGTGTTCGAGTATCGCCGATGCACCTTCGACATCATCCTTAGCGAGTTGTTTGAACGCACTGAGCCGCTCGGAAAGTTCGTCGAGAACCAGGTTGTGGTCAGTGTTTGGGGTGGGGCCTTGAGGCGCAGTGCTGGTAGTCATGCACCCCGAAGGTTATTGCACCCGTCAAGAGGTGATGGCTGCGACCGTGACGTTTCCGAGCGGAGTGAACGCCAGCACGTCATCTGCACTGTGAAGCAATGCCCCAGCAGCAACAAGTTCCTTCACGGCAACCACGACCGGGGTCGCTGCACCACCAAAGCGTGACACATCACCCAGGCGGCGGCGAAGCAACGCCAATGTCACCGAATCGTTGTCGGCTGAAAGTTCAACCATTGACTCAAGGCAACGCTTTTGGGTGGGGTTCAGCGAGATCGGGAAAAGAACCACTTCAACTATCGGCTCGGGAACAACCGGCTCAGGAATAACCGGCTCAGGAACAACCGACTGGGCTGCTTTCGGGCCGGTTGGAAGCAAGGTTCTCGTCAGCCCTCGCTCGGGCTCGTTTGGCCGTGGGCTACGGGTTGGTAGGGCGTTCGTTTCAGCAAGTCGCGGTGTTGCCGGAGCCATCGCCGCCAAACGCGGGTTCGGGGCTGTGGAAGCTGTTGGGGCCAACCGAGCTTGGGGTTGTGCAGCAACGGTTTGCGCATGCAGTTCGGCTTGGCTCAAGGCTGGGGCGATCGTCGCAACACCAGTCGGGCCAGAAGGAGCCTTTCTGAACGACTCTTCGTCTTGCGTATGTTTAGCTGACTCAGTGGCCCTCAAGGCAGCACGGGTCATTTCGATCTTCGTAATGGCGCTCGTGACTACCGCCGCGCTGAGACGGTGATTGCCTTCGCAAGCCTCCAACACGGCTATCACCTGACCAGGAAGGCCCTGCGTGAACTCGGCCATAACCTTGATGCCTTCAGAGTCGGCTGCCATGCCAGCGCGTTCGGTCAGGTCGGCCAAATCGGCATTCGTGAGTCGTCGAAGAGGAATCTCTTCAAGACCCGTCGCAACCCGTCCGCCGCTTCGTTCCTGCATTCGAGCAAACACAATGGGTAGCGGCGCACCAGTCTCGGCCAACGCAACGAGACCCTCGATGAGAACTCGCAAACGGCTGTCGTTCGACCGGTCAATATCGTCGATCAGGATCAGAAATCCGCCCTGGATTTCAAGGAGTTCGTTCGACAGTGCATACAGAAGGAAGTCGACAGCCTGACTAAACACAGCAACTGTGCATTCATCAGGCGCTTTTTCCATGAATTCTTCGCCAGCAGCAATGAGGCGATCGAGCGAAGCAGACCCCGGCCGTCGGCGAGCCACCGAGTCGGCCAAACCGGCGACCGCATCGATCAGTGCCTGGCCAAGACCCGTTTTCACGGCGCCAAACCCAACCGAGCGACCAATCACACCTTGGCGTGACCCAATTTCTTGAAGCAACGCCGTTCGCCCAGATCCACGTGGCCCCACAATCACCGGAATTGGTGCGTAGGCCTGGCTCGCAACCTGTACGAGATACTGATCGATGACAGGAAGAATCTCGCCTCTAGCGAGGAGCGTGGCTCTAGGGGTGTCTGTTCGGTCGAGGATCATGTGCGGGCTGAGATCATGGGAAGGTGGCGTTGTCAAAGGCGCTACCTATTCATTCGGCCACCGACCCCGTCACCTGTAGGCCAAATTCACTACAAATTGACTATGGAAGGGATCGGTTTTACGTAGATCTTGTGCGTTTTGCCCACCATCGGCCCGACCATCGCCAAGCGCCAGCCGGCTCGTGTGCGATCGATGAAACAGCGAGAATCACCTGACGGGGCCAGGCCAGTTCAATGGCAGCAACGATGGCCGCAGCCTCTTCGTCGGTAGGTTCCGGAGAAATTGACCCCAACACAACTGACATTAGAGCGGCACGTTTCCGTGTTTGCGTTTCGGAAGCTCTTCCTTCTTTGTGCGCAACATAGCCATTCCCCGGCACAACATTTTTCGGGTATCGGCTGGATCGATCACATCGTCGACATAGCCGCGTTCGGCGGCCACATAGGGGTTTGCGAAACGTTCTGAGTAGTCCTCGACCAGTTCGGCACGCCGTTTTTCTGGGTCGGGCGATGCATCTAGTTCACGTCGGTACACAATGTTGACGGCACCCTGAGCACCCATAACCGCGAGCTCAGCATTCGGCCAGGCAAACGCGAGGTCGCCACCAATCGATTTTGAATCCATTACCACATATGCGCCGCCGTAAGCCTTGCGGGTAATCACACTGATACGCGGAACAGTTGCCTCACAGTATGCGTACAGAAGTTTTGCACCGTGACGAATGATTCCACCGTATTCCTGGTCGGTACCGGGCATAAAACCGGGAACATCGACAAACGTGACGATCGGAATATTGAAAGCATCGCAGGTGCGCACAAAACGCGCCGCTTTCTCCGATGAATCAATATCAAGTACCCCAGCCTTGACCATTGGCTGGTTACCTACAATTCCAACGGCGTATCCGTCAAGGCGAGAGAACCCGCAAATGATGTTAGGTGCAAAGTGCGGAAAGTATTCAAAAAACTCGCCGTCATCGACAACCTCTCTAACCACTTTTTTCATATCATACGCGCGGTTAGCATTTTCCGGGACGATCTTCGTAAGCTGTTCGCACCGACGATCCGGATCATCATCGGTTTCATGACGTGGCGTATTTTCAAGGTTGTTTGACGGAAGAAAACCGAGAAGGAAGCGAACCTCGTCAAGGCAGGCGCGGTCGTCCGGAGCAACGAAGGTTGCTACGCCCGACTTGGTGGCATGGGTCATCGCACCACCAAGTTCTTCGGGTGTCACTTCTTCCCCTGTTACGGTTTTCACCACATCGGGACCTGTAATGAACATGTACGAGGTTTTGTCGACCATGAACACGAAATCGGTCATCGCAGGCGAATACACAGCACCACCGGCGCATGGGCCCATAATCACGCTGATCTGCGGGATCACCCCAGACGCCTTGACGTTCCGATAAAAAATGTTGCCGTACGAGGCCAGCGAGACGACACCTTCCTGAATGCGGGCACCGCCAGAATCGTTTAGGCCAATCAGCGGCACACCGACGCTGGTTGCGAGGTCCATGACCTTCACGATTTTCTCGGAGTGCACCTCGCCAAGCGCCCCACCGAACACCGTAAAATCTTGGGCAAACAGCATGACCTGGCGGCCATCGATCGTTCCCCAGCCGGTAATTACGCCGTCCGTATACGGCCGATCGTTCTCTAAACCCATGCCCTGGGCCCGGTGGCGGGCCAACAAATCGAGTTCGGTGAAGCTGTCGGGGTCGAGCAGGTACTCGATACGCTCACGGGCGGTCATCTTGCCCTTGGCGTGTTGGCGTTCGACCGCCCGGGGTGATCCAGCATTGAAAGCCAGTTGTTTGCGCTCGGCCAGGTCGGTCAGGCGTTCAGCCATCGGATGTTCCATAAGGCAGCGAGGCTATCTGGCGTAGGTGGGGGTGCACCACACGGGCGGTTTGTTTGTTTGTTTGTTTGTTTGTTTGTTTGTTTGTTTGTTTTGGGGGGCTGCGATTAGGCGATATCGAACACGAGGTCGACTTCGGCAGTTATTTGCTGCGAACCACCTTCCAACGGAACGGTTCCGCTCGCATCGGCTGAGGTCTTCGCGAAATTCTGCTGGTACAGAACGGGGGCCGACATATTCGACGAGGTCGAGATGGTGCGCAGTTGGCCAAGTTTCACGCCCGCAACTTCGGCCAGTTGTTCGGCTTGCAGTTTGGCATCGGCGACGGCCCGGGTGCGTGCGTTCTTTTGCATCGTTGCGATCAGCGGAGAATCTTGCGAAAGCGAAAACGACACACCTTGAATACGGATGGCGTCGCCAGCGATTCCGGCAGCTTGATCAATCACTTCGCCGGCCTTCTTCATATCTTTCAGCGTTGCGGTAACGATGTTCGATACTTGGTACCCGTTGATCTTTTTACCCTCGTTGTCGTACCGTGGATAAATCGAGAGTTGGCTGGTTTGAATGAACTTGTCTTCGACGCCAGCGGCTTTGAGCAGTTTAATAAGTTCGCTTGCTTTTGCCGTGTTATCGCGAAGAGCACTTTGGGCGGTGGCACCAACGGTTTCGACGCCAAGGGTGATCGACGCTTGATCGGGGGTACCCGACGCGAAGCCGACACCGTGAACAACGATGGTGCGGATGGGTGTCGCAGCAGTCACGGTGCGCTCCTGTGTGGGCTGGGTTGGTTTGGATTGGGCCGGAATGGTGAGACCGAGAGTACCGACAGCAGCGGCAACTGCGACGGTCACAACGATTGAACGGAAGCGGAGAGGGAATTTTGAGATGTTCATATCTGTCAGACGATGGCCCGGCAAATATGAGTTCCCAACCTAGGGCAATGCTCACAACTCCCTTACAACTCGTGTTCAGGTTGTAGCTGTTCGTGATGCCCCGATCGCAGTGGCTCGGCTGAACAGGTTCGGCATTTCCAGATCAGCGGCGACCGCAGCGAACTCAGCGGTTGGGCCCAGCCATCGCAGGCTTTCGACACCGCCTGGAAGCGTGATTGCATCGACGCGAACCGTTGCAATCAAGCGGAAAAGTCGAGCGTCTTCGAATTGCTCTTGCAACGTAACGGCGAGTTTCGCTGCGCCTCGCAGGCCGGGTACATCCCAATGGGAAGCGAGCTTAGGAATGTTTTCTAGATGTCCATACTTTGCCAACAGCAATGCAGCACTTTTCGCACCGAATCCTGGAAGCCCCGGGTATCCGTCAGCGGCATCGCCAACGAGCGCTAAGAAGTCAGGGATCGAAACAGGCGGAACACCAAACTTTTCGAAGACTCCTTTCTCGTCGATGAGTAGACGTTTTCGGCGGTCGAATTGGACGATGCGGTTTTCGATCACGCACTGCCCAAGGTCTTTGTCAGGGGTCAGAATCACAACCTGGGTGACGGCTGGATCATTGGCCGCAAGATACGCACCGGCGGCCAGTGCATCGTCGGCCTCGTATTCGACCATTGGCCACACGACTACACCCATTGCGGTGAGTGCAGTTTCGAGGGGATGGAACTGGTCAAACAGTTCATGAGGGATACCCTCGCCCGTTTTGTACCCGGCGTACAGTTCGTTGCGGAAGCTCTCGACTACGTGATCGGTTGCAACCGCCAGGTGAGTAACCCCCTCGGCAAACAGGTTGAGCACCGAGTCGAGAACGCCCCGAATCGCCGCAACTTCGCGTCCGTCTTTGGTTGCTCGCGGCGGCATTGCGAAGTAATGCCGAAACAGTTCATATGTGCCGTCGAGAAGATGCACTTTCACTTGCGAAGAAACCCGATTCTGGGCTGCTCACCATCCGCCCATCTCTACGATAGTCAGAGAATCAGTCGCTCTGCCTGATGGTCGCTCTGCCTGATGGTCTGTGACCAACTTTCAGACTGCCGGTCAGTTCAGTACAGGCGGCTTCCAAAATCCATCCGCTCATGAAGTACTCGCACTACACGAATCGAACCAGATTCCACCTGCCGGTAGAAAATAACGTGAAAACCACTTTTGACTCGAAACAGACCAGGCCGAATGTCATCGCATGCTCTGCGACTTGCGGGCTTGAGAGCAACCCGATCGATATCTGAAATCAATTGAGACAAATAGTCGTAGGCCTGGTCTGATCCCCATGTTTCGACTGACGAATCACGAAGTTGGTCGAGATCACCAACAGCGTTCTTCGAAATCGACCAGGTACCAAAGGTCGTCAACGTCCGTTGCGGATTTCGGCGAGGTACTCGGAAGGATTGAAGTCAGCCGCAGTGTCACTCTGGTCGCCGAGATCGATGGCGACACGCAACATGTTTAGGGCCTCGTCTTGTGCCTCAAGTAAGCGCAAACCAGCTCGTACGACTTCGCTTGTCGAGCCGTACAACCCTTCATTCACTTTACGCTCAGCGAATTCGACAAAGTGATCGGAAAGCGACACGGAGGTGTTCTTATTAGCCACGTCCTCAGACTACCAAACCTTGGTATTCAAACGGATTCCAACTGCCGGGCAGCCTCTACGATTTCGGTCGCATGAATTCCCCGGTTAAAACACCTGACGCTTTGTTTACGAGCTCAACTGCCCCATCGACGGGTCGGGCCGGTCGAAGTTTCCAGCCCCGAATCGGGCGCCTCGGGCCAACGAAGCGCCAAGCCCTTCTTGAGTTGCTTCCCCGATACCTGATTGAGCCTTGCGCCAACCTTGACATTGACGCAGCGTTCGGTCGTAGCGCACCGGTGATTCTTGATTTGGGTTTTGGGATGGCCGACAGCACCCTTGCCTTGGCTGCGGCTCGAACCGACGTGAACATTATTGCGATCGACGTGCACGTTGGGGGCCAAGCAATGTTGGCGATGGGGCTCGACGCTGGCGGTTTCAGCAACGTTCGGGTGGTGGCCTGCGATGGGCATGAGGCGTTGCAGTGGATGATTCCGCCCGACTCATTGACCGAACTTCACCTGTGGTTTCCTGATCCGTGGCCGAAACTCAAACATGGTGGGCGACGTTTGGTCGCACCCGACTTTTTGACACTCGTAGCTGCCCGGCTAGTGGTGGGTGGGGTGCTTCGAATGGCGACCGATTGGGCACCGTATGCGCAGCAAATGATGTCGGCGTTGAGTGAGGTCGCTGCCTTGAGTAACCCCAGTGAGGCGCCCGGTTGGGCCCCCCGATACGAGGGTCGGCCAATCACCTCGTACGAGCAAAAGGGCCTCGACGCCGGTCGAACCATTCGAGATATTGCAGTCACTCGAATCTGACCAAGTTTGTGTACAGAGCGACGTGTGACACTTCGGTATGGATAGTCCATCGGGCCCGGTTCTCGTTACGGGTCTGTTGCAAGTTGACCAGGTAAAGGTGTTCGCCGACGGTGACATCGAAGCGCCCACCTGGACCGCAGCGATGATTGAACCCTAGCTGAACAAAGATGGCACACCGACGACAAATCTTGGTGAACTGTATTACGAGCCCGAACTGTTCAAGCAGCAGGTGGCGGCGTTACATCCAGCAGGATTGTCTGTACACGTACATGCCATTGGCGACCGAGCCACGAGGACTGCCCTTGATGCGTTCGAGTTTGCCCAGTCGAAAGGTGCATTTAACACGTCGTCGCCCGATCAGATTGTGCACTTACAACTTGTTGACCCGGCCGACTACCCCCGTTTCGCCAAGAACAAGGTCGTTGCTGATGTTCAGGCCGAATGGGCAATTCGAGAGGTGTACACGGTTGAGGCGCTCGAGCACTAGCCGGCAAAGACCGATACTCACGGGTGTACCGATCAAGTCACTTCTACAGGCGTTGGCGATGTACACCACGGGTTCCGCTGCCGCTCTTCCGTTCCGCAACCTTTGGTGTGCTCACGGTTGGTGCCAAAACGTACTCACTGTCGACCCGTATGAGATTGGGAACACCGTGTCAGAACTCACGGTGATGAATGGTGTCGTCGTCTACGAGAAATAGCCCCCGATCAACCAGGTCACTTCGTTTTTGAGAGCATGAAGAGCGTTTTGATCGATTTCCAAAAGCCGACTGGGTCCGTTTCGAACCGACGAGAAATTGGAACTTTAGTGGTTGTTCGCGATTGGGCGGGGGTGGGTGGGTTTGGGGGTATCCGCGTGTGGTCGAGGTCTCCGGGTGAGAGTGCTGGTGTCTAGCCCGCTCTCAAGTACCCGGAGGCCTCGATGGAGACCGACCCTATTCGTATTAATC
>JANPBU010000001.1:0-5935 GCA_031430595.1 Acidimicrobiia bacterium | reverse complement strand
ATGATTCGAACAGCTCTAGCGCGCGAGTTAAGGATAGGATAGTTGTATGCTTCCATCGGCACCACATCCCCGTCAAAATCTTACCGAATCTCTACTTCCTTCTCTTCGCTCTGTGAAGTCGTACAGGACACTGCCTTAGTGCACCCCTTCCAACATTTTTTCGAGCATCATTCATCTTTGATGTGCTGAGCTGTCATGAATGAACGCGGTGCAATCTCAGAAATTAAGTGGGGCAGTACAGGGGATGTTGGGAAGGAAGCAACGAAGGAAGCGGGTGCGGATGGCTTCTGTTACCTCGGCAGGAACCAAGACAGTCCCACATAGGGGAGTACGGCGTTGAGCGAGTCGTTCCGCTGGCCTGTGTCGCCGTTCGAGATGTGGCTGTATCGCACCCCGAAGGTCAGAGCCATACGTGACGTCATAAAGTACTGAACTCCTGGCCCGGTCTCGAGGACAAAGTTGACGGGGGTACTTTGCTCAGGAATGCGGGGAGCTAGGTTGGTCCAGAGCATTCCAACTCCAGCATCCCAGAAGGGCATCCACCGTCCGAACAACAAGAGATTATACTTGAAAACCAAGGAACCACCTGCCGCCTCCGCCGAAAACGGCTGCGTGAATCGAGCAAAGAACGGCTCCACGAGTACCTCGAGGTTCCCGGTCAGTGCGCCCGCCTGCACTTCATCCGACACGACCATCCCGATCCTCGGCATGATGAACACCGCGCTACGATTGGCCGATGGTTCCTGAAACGGGAAGCTCAGCGCCTGCCAGAATCCTACGGTCCCGCCTACTTCAATGGTCCCGCGCTTGAGAATTTCTCGTGCGTCCGGTGAGGGTGCATCAGATTCCGCCCAGCAGAACGAAGCGCCCCATCCGGGCGAGACTGCGAGGAACAAAGCCACTAACCCAAGAAAGCGAAGAAATGCGACTCGACTCCGCTGACTGATACGCCAAGTAGGTTGCCAGACTCTGGTTCGCATTCGCTGTATCCCCTACGCTTCGCAGCTTTGCCCTGTTACCCGTGGAACCTACCCCAGTGGTTATAGCATCGGTTGAACCATCCTCATAGAAATTATATAGGAAAAAACAGCCTCACGACTGTCGTCACCAGCCTTTTCAGGGCATGAGCAAAAGGAGCAGAAACAACAACTTGAAGTAAAAAGGCGATGCAAAAAGTGACATTTTATGTCATGGAAATTCAATGAGTTACAGGATCAGGTGCCACTGGTGGCACCTGAGTGAATCGTGATGAGGAAGCTGCTCGTGGAGTGCTGGGAGATTTCGCGGAATCAGAAAGATCGACTCCTCGCAAGTTCCGCTATCTTCTCTTCCGCCACTTTCACCGCACCGTTCGCGGTGAACCGTATAATAAAATTGTTGGAGAGTTGCGGGATACGCGGCGGGAGACAGCGGAGCTCGTCAGATAGGCGATAGGCGAGAGCCGGCGAGCGGATGTTTTAGTCAACAATCGTTCGGAGGGGAATGCACCGTTGACCATCCAAGTATTAAATGATCAATTGAGAGAGGAATAGGCCAGGCGGGCGACGATGTTGTTGATTGTGACGCGGTTGTACTTTTCTTCTAGAAAGAGTGACAAGGATTTCCAGCAAGTTACAGAATGCGTGTCTGATATAAGCCAAGTCTCAGCGTCGTGGTGTCGCTTCCCGCCTGCCGCAATCACATCACGCCGTGGGGCACTTTCTGAAGATATCTGTGCCACGGGACTCAACGTCAACCAGGCAAATACGCTATTGTCACTCAGTCACGTTCGGCGTATCGTGTGGTTTCAATCTAGAGTAGCAATCATGAAATGGCTCCGAGCACCGATCGATCCAGGAATTTACATCGTACTATTTGGTTTAACCGCCGCAATAGGCGGCTGCGTGTCCCCGATGCAGTTTGAGAACGCGGAGGGTACGAACACGCTCGAACAGGATAAGCACGACTGCGAAGTACTGCTCGGCTACCGCGGGGATATGGGGGAAACGCAGCCCACGGACCACATGGCTGACTACCTCCTCTTGGGCCGGTTGAAGACGCAATCCTGTTTGGAGCGGAAGGGGTGGAGACGGACCGACGGAGAGGTACAAGCGAAGAAATCTGACGCTGGCACAGAACAGAGCCAACTGAGAGAGCACCCCACGGCTGAGGCGTCTACATTTAAACAGAAATTCGGGATTGTACCAGGAGCAGAAGTGACCCCCACCGTTGCAAACTTGCTGAAGATGGACGAAGTGGGAGGAGTGTTTGTTGCGGCCGTATATGCAGACAGCGTTGCATCACGAGCTGGAATCACAAAAGGCGACGTTATCCTCAACTATGGCGGCAAGATACTCAGGACTGATCCTAATCAACTTAAAGCCGCAGTGGAAGCAACGACTCCGGCAAGCGTGGTCCCCATAACGATCTGGCGGAATGCAAGCAAGATTGTCCTGTCGGCCCAATTCTGAATGGGCATGAGTTGAAGCACGTTTTGTGCTCCACATGTCCCGTCTTCCCTTATGTGAGCAATAGTGATCAGCCCTGAATACCTCGACTTCGGTATATTTGCGTCATCGAACGAGCCGCTGATGAAGAGTCTGCCCAACCTGCTGACACTGAAGGTGGGATGCACTTGGTACGAGGGATGCCGATAGTGCTCCTCACCGGCTGTCGGCAGGGTACGGGGGAATTCACTTATAACCCACCATACGCTCGGGGACGTAACCAATGATTCGAACGAGACTGGAGAACCGGACGACAATCAGACCACAGCATGTAAAAGGGAGACGGAATGGATCTCGAGTGGTAACCGTTTGACCAAGGAGAAAACATGGGAGATCATCGTCAGAAAAGGATTGAGGAGATCGCTGCTGAGATAACCGGGCCTATTGTGGAGGCGATTATCACAGCCGGAGCCAATGGCAGCGATGGTCGTCTTTCCGATACTCCGAAAGCCAAAGCAATAGGAGAGGCTGCCAGAGTCATATATGAGGTGGTCTTTACTGGAGTTCTTGCCAGTCTGAAGCCAGGTACATCGAGTGCGCTGCCAAAACCGGGTGATCTTCTTGACCGTGTCACTGGGAAACCAGTCCTGGCCTCTCAAGAGTGAGTATGGTGATCCTGGAGCGACCTCAAGCAATGGAAATGTATTCAAGACGAACGCGTGTGACGAACGGCGAAGCTACCTCGATGAGGAGAGTTGAGGTTCCATAACGAGAGGCTGTGCGTTTAAAAGGCGAGACGCAGGACACCGTCTCATTGTGCTTTGATGTCTACGATGTCCGTGCTCCGTTGCTGGTAGGAGTTGGTGAAACGAGCGGTTTCGTGCCCTTCTGAATTTGAGATCAGATATTCAATTGGTTTGCAAAAGCCACCATTGGTGGCCTGGTCAGCGCAGGCGGTGAGTCCTACGATCAAATCTTCGCGGGCGCGAAACACAACAAAATCCCCGGGCTTATTGAGCGGAGGACGTAGATGAATTGTCCCGTTGTGGTCAATTTCATAATTCATAAAGATATTGAACGTGGTCGAGATCAATTCGGGGGGGCGCTCGAACTTGGCAAAGGCCTCGCGCAAGTTCTCATGGCAGCTGGGATGATAATCTGTAGTTTTTGAGAGCATGTGAAACATCTGAAGGCTGCAAGGAGTCACTAAAAAATCGTGTCGACCACACAAATCCTCGATGATCTCAAGTAAGGGTACCCCTGCATTTGAAAATAAGGTATGACCTTTGGTGAAACATACTGTCTCGTTATAATCAATGCTTCGACCCGAAGAAAGCGCATCACTCGGTCGATCACATGAAAAGCAAAACAGATCGGCGACTTGCGCTCCGGTGGGTGAAAGAACAGTAAGGTCTTCCCCACTGTGTAGCCGAAAGCTGGTTCCAGATTGAGCGTTAATGCAAGTTGGTGTCAAAGAAGTTTGTCTTTTTGTTTCATAAAATTAAAAGGACATTTCCAGGACTCTGGATTTTCATGTCCTGAATATTGAATCGATTCCCAGGCGTCTCCATGCGCCAGGACCATGGGATTGATCGATCCTTGAAATTTCAAATCGTTTTGCCGAATGATTTTGACCATGGCAGCGTAGGTTCCCTCTTCCTCAAATACTTCAAATTGGGAAAACGCGTTGAACGCCATGGCTGGGCGTGAAAACCGTCGGGCGAAACGAGAGCTTTCTGGATGCAGCCCGACAACGAAGAGTTGTACGCCATTGAGGCTGAAGCAAAAGGAAGGGTCATTCGGATCGGATGCATTGATGTTACCCCAATCAGCCGCGCGTTCTTCTTCAGAAGACAGCAACGAAAGTTCTCGCCAGAGTTTGTTCTCAAAATCGAGTTCGTTATCAGGCGTGTGAATCGAGGCGGTAAAAATAGCCCAAAAACTCATATAGCGAGATTGGGTTGAACGCTGTAATTCTAAAAAGTTTAACAAGTCGGTGCGCAATTTGTGCCAATGAGTACCGGTGCCAAATTGGCCATACGTCCCGATCACATAGTCATGTCGAACCACCGACTGAATAGCCGCGACGCAGGGATAATTTTTCTGCAGGATAAATGAACGAATTTCATGATTGATGTCTTCCTCGTGAGGGCAATCTCTCTCAGGTAAAGAAGCGGGATCCGAATAGAGCCTCCCACCTTCTATCATCATAGATTACTCCTTTCGTGGCTTTGTACCTGGAACGGTGCGTTATAGGCATCCCGATTCATCAGACTCGCCTGGTGCTTCCATCATCAAGACGACCAGCTATGAAAGCCAGGCGGTTACAAGGATTCCGACAGCGAAGGTACCACCGAAGACCAGTAAGGCAGCAATGATTGAGCGTACAGTCCTTCACCATCATCAAAACGACGCGTTACGCCTCGAGTATTCAATCAGACTGAAAGTTTGGAGATCGCAATAGAGGCGGCGAAGTCGTCTAGGTCATCATAGAGACGAACAGTCTTTTGTCGGACTATGTATATAAAACAGACCAATCCTTCACCCTCGTCATCGTTGAGATATTGCATCAAGCCATCACACACGCGGATGAGTTCGTCCATATCTGGGTCGAGTTCCATGGCCCCAATTTATCATTACCAAGCGTGGAACGATGCTAGATGAATCCCTAGCTGGAGCCCCTGAAGCACCGGGCGTATGTGAGCGGGTCTCCTATGAGACTGCCGTAACCATACAATCACAAACGGGTGGTTCCGTCTGATCCATCAAGACGTCCTGAAGATGTGCACGACGTGAAGGCGAACGCGCGGTTCGGGTGGACCCTGCCATATGGAGAAGTCATTGAAAATGCGAGAGGGAAGAGTGTGTTTGGTGCCGAAGGCGGGATTGTATCAGAGGGGGTTGCTCAAGTCTTTGATGACGCGGGCAATCCCCTCTCCCACTGCGGAGTATAGCTTGAAACCAGTTTGCCGCTCTTTGTTTCACTTACTCGGATTCTGCCTTCATTTGCTGGTCAGGCTAACACCTATCTAACACCTGTCAAACTGGAAAAGAGTGAGGGTGAGGCTTTGTCGGCAGGCGGGAGGTCTGTTTAGGGAGCCCGGCGCCTCTACTTGTGTGCATTGAGCCTAGGGCCCGCTGATTAAGAGCGCTAACAGGGCAGTTTTCGTAATGGCTTGATTGGCAAACTGGTTTCCCCGTTCTTTTGAAAATCAATGCCTTGCCCCGATTCGATTGTTTCCATAGATTATACACGTTCTATCCATTTCGCGAACTTTCAGCACAAATCACAGTGTGGTGGGATTTCGACACCAGCCTTTTCAGGGCATGAACAACATGAGCAGAAACAACAACTTGAATTAAAAAACCGATGCAAAAAGTGACATTGCATGTCATGGAAATTCAATGAGTTGCAGGAGTAGGTGCCACTAGTGGCACCTTGCTGCGTTCGCTCTCCAGTAGGGTTCTTCTATTGCGGTGGTTTCAACTTGCTCCATCCTGCAAGATCG